>CAWFME010000001.1:0-145558 GCA_963816955.1 uncultured Solirubrobacteraceae bacterium
TAGGTGGCAGGTCGGACGGCCTGGCTGACTACGTCGCAACCTCCGCGGATCCGTGCGTACGCTCGCTCGCACAGCGAAGTGCTGTCTGAAGATGGCGTCAGAGCTCGATCGGTCGGTAGCTGAGCGCGCGGTCCACGACCTCTTCAGCACGAGGGTCGTGGTCGAAGTGGTCATCCCAATAGAAGATGAGATCCGCGGCACCCGGGTGCGGGACGTTCGCTTCGAAGAGCTCGACCAAACGATCGGCCTCCTCCTCCGACTCGCCCTCGGCCGCCTGTATTCGACGGACCAGATCGATGAGCTCTTCGCGCGTCATCGTGCTTCGCGCCCGGCGCCGTAGTGGTACTGAGGTTCGAGAGCCTCCTTGTGGAAGCGAGGGGTCACGACCAGGATGTTGTCAGGATCGTAGGGATCCCCGCCTCGGCTCACCGGGGTCTTGTGGTGCAACTCGTAGGACTTCCGGGCGCCGAGCCTCTGCGTCGAGGCAACCCGAGGTGCCAGCCCCTTCCGCATGCGGCCGACGTTCGATGCTCTGAACTGCGTGGCGAGCGTCGGATCCTCCGCGACCGCCGTCCAGAACTTCTGTCTGAAGTCGTTCCTGTCACTGAAGGTCTGCCCTCTCAGCCTTGCCGAGACGGACCCGGGCACGTTGCCCGCGTTGCCCGCGCTCCCGCGCAGGAACTCGACCCGCCCGCGGTGCTACAGGACCCACTGCCCTGATTGTGGACGAGCACCGGCACGGCCCCGGCGTAGAAGCTATGGGCTCCCGCGACCGTGAAGTCGTACACGGTCTCGCGCTCGAGGGTGAAGTGTCGGACCCCCTCGACCCGGATGGACGAGCCGTCGGCGCGATGCAGCACGTCGCCGCGGCGGAGGTCTCCCGCCGTGACCCAGCCGCCCCGTGACGGCACCCAGTACGGATGCGCTGCGGTCGCCACCATCGTCCGGCCACCGATCGTGAGCGCGACGAGATCCTTGCGATCTGTGTTCGACGTGGTGCGCGTGACCGAGAACGGTCCCGTCCGAGATGACTCCACGGCTGTGCCGAGCACGCGATCCCCGACCTCGACGTCCTCGATCGGCTTCGTCGTACCGTCGGCCATCAGGACGTGGGTGCCGGCAGGGAAGGAGTAGAAGCAGCCACGGAGCGATCGGCCCAGGTCTCCGAACTCGTCGCCTCGCGCGGCCAGCTTGCGAGCCTTCTTCGCGAGACGAGCAGCTGTGGCGCTGTCGCCGGCGATCGGCACGAGCCCGGCACCCGACCAAGCCGCCTCTTCCCAGTTGCCCTCCGCTGCGTAGAGGATCGAGTTCAGGGCGTCTGCTGCCGCTCCGCCAGCGGGCGCCAATCCCCCCATATCGAGGAGCGTGTGGACCGCCGTGCTCGCGTCGCCCACCGGTGCGTTGCAGACGGCAAGACCGGAATCGCCTCGACACGTCTCGATCGCGAGGGCGACTGCGTTCTTCGACGCGCGGTTGGGAAGGCCGGCAAGGTTCGCGTCCGCCTCGATCGCATCGAGGCCGCTGAACTCGGCGACGCCCTTGGCCTCGTTGTAGCGCTTGGCCGCTTCGCCGCCCTGGGCTTGCGGGCGCTTTCGCGAGGTGACGGGCTTGGTACCCGGGCTCCAGTCGATCCGGTGGCCGTCGAACTCGATGTTGTTGACGGGGTTGCCGCCGGCGAACGCCCAGCGGTTCTGCGTCAGCGGGTCGGCCTGGAGGTTGAAGTCGCCGGACGATGACTCGTAGCGATCCGTCGACAGGAAGCGGCCGATGTCGGGCCGGTACGCGCGGGCCTGCATGTCGTACGTCTTCACGCCGCTGTCGTAGTAGAAGCCCTCGAAGCGGAACGGCTGGCCGCAGCCGACGTCGGTGAGCCCCGAGGCCTTCTCCTCTTCCGTGCAGGCGGCGTTGCCCGCAGGTCGACGCCTGCTCGCCGTCCGGGAGCTGGAGCTCGCCGTACGGGTCGTAGGCGTACTTCTCGCCGCTCGCGACCGAGCCGTCGTCGCCCTCGAGGCCGGTGACGGAGCCGTTGGCGTCCTGCGGTAGCCGCGGTAAGCTGGGTGTCGCGCTGGCAGCTGGCCTTCGACGAGAAGCCGATCCGGTTCAGCTCCGCGTCGTAGTCGTAGCTGCGCGTCATGCCGTTCGGACGCATGGCTCTCGCGCGAGACGCGCCTCGGAGAGACCGACGTAGCCGAAGTCCGTCTCTGGCGCCGCTGGCGGACTTGGAGTCGCGGCGATCGAGCCCGTCGTAGGCGAAGTTCGTCGTCGGACCAACCGGCTCGCGGGTCGACGTGAGCCGGTCGAACTCGTCGTAGGTGAACTCGGCGTCGAACGTCGACGGTGTGGCGCTGCACTGATTCGCCGTGATCCGCTCGACGTTGCCGAAGGGCGAGTGGCAGTAGTTGGCCACGGTCTCCGGAGCGGTCGGGCTGGTCTTGACCGTCGCCTTGTCGAGCTGGTCGCCCGTGTAGCTGTAGACGACCGACTTGCCTTCTTCGTCGGGTGCGTTCGGCGACGATCTTGAACTCGCGCAGCTCGAGCGTCGCGCCGTCGCCGTCGACCTTGTAGCGGGTGCGCTTGGTGCCCTTGACCCATGAGGTCAGCTGGTCGCGGGCGTTGAACGTGTGGGTTCCGCGCTCGTCCTTGGTGCGGTTGCCGTTGGTGTCGTAGGCGAACGTGTCGGTGTCCGCGTTGCCGGTCCGCGGCGTACGGGTCTTCTTGGTCAGGCGGCCGTCGTCGGCGTACTCGTAGGTGTCCGTGGCGCGGACGGAGCCCGCGGGGCATGCGGCGGGCGCCTCGGCGACGACGTTGCAGCGCACCCGCGAGGCACGCTGGCCCGACGGGAACCAGCCGCTGAGCACGGTGCGGTCGGATTCGCCGCTGCGCGTGACGATCGTGCGGATCTCACGGTTTGCGTTGTCGTAGGTGAAGCGGCTTCGGGTGCCGCCCGTGTATTCGTCGATCGTCGCGCCCACGCGGCCGTCGGTGCGGCGCTCGGAGAGCCGGCCGTCCTGGTCGTAGTGGAACGTCGTGTCCTTGCCGGCGCTCCAGGCCTCGTTGATCTTGACCGCGCGGTCGAGCTCGTCGTTGGTGACGAACGTCGTGCGGCCGGCCTGGTCACCTGACGTGGCCTCGTCCTTGAACGAGATCAGGTTGTGGTTGCGGTCGGAGCGGTAGGTGTACTTCCGCGGCGAGGGATCGCCCGTCTTGATCGCCAGCCGCTCGAGCAGCGTGCCGTTGTTGCCGATCGTGCGCTGGACCTCGCGGCGGTCCACGCCCTCCTTGCCGGTCACCCAGCGGCGCTGGTCGCCGGTCTCGTAGTAGGTGTAAGTGGCCTTGTCGCCGCCGACGCGCTCCGTCGTGCCGGCGCGGGTATGGACGGGCTCGGTGGCCGTGGCGATCCAGCCCGTGTCGAAGTACGTGTAGGACGTGCGGGCGGTCTGCGGCGAGGCCTTCGTCCATTCGTAGCTGTGGTCCATGGAGGCCACCCAGCCGCGGTTGTTGCGAATGAAGTCCTGCCGGTAGCGGCGCTGATCGTCGCCCGTCGTGGGCCCGCCGTCGGGATCGGTGTCCGCATCGCCCCAGGCCGCGTGGACGGCCGTGAGCAGGTTGTCGCTCGTGTACTCGCGCAGCGTGGCGTACTTGGTGGCCAGCCGCACGGAGTCGCGCGACTTGTCGGCGGAGTCCGCCGGATCGGTGGTGTAGGGGGCCTTGTCGGTCTCCCGTGGGAGGTCGTTCGAAGCGTTGACGCCCGCCGGCGCGATCTCGCGGCGCAGGTTCCCGGCCGGGTCGTACTCCCACGCGCGCACCCGCTTCGTCTGGCCGGCCTCGCTCCCGGTGGTCTCCGTCCACGGCAGGTCGCGCCCCTCGTAGCGGGTCGTCGTGACCTGGCGCGGCCCCGTGCCGGTCGTCGACGGCGGCGCGTCGACGACCGTGCGGTTGCCGTTCGCGTCGTAGCCGTATTCGGTGCGGGCCTGGAGCGGGTCGATCTCGCCCGTGACCAGGTTGCGCGCGTCGTACTCCGTCTTGTACTCGCGCTGGAGGTGCGTCCTGACGAGCGTCCGGTTGCCGGCGGCGTCGTAGCCATACATCGTCGTGCGGGTCTTCGGATCGATGCTCGACGTCCGGCGGTCGAGCGCGTCGTAACCCGACTTCCACACGGTGTCCAGCGGCGTGCGCGTCTCCGTGAGATTGTCGTTCTCGTCGAAGGTGAACCGGGTCGTCTCGATCGTGGTCGTCACCCCGTCGCCTGGGGCGTCCACCTTCGTCCTGCGATCGAACTGGTCGTAGGTCAGCAGCGTGTCGAAGCGCCGGGCGTCCGTCGCCCTGCGCAGGTTGCCGTTGTAGTCGTACGCCGAGGACTCGACGATGCGGTTCGCGCCGCTGAAGGGGCGGTCGATCGACGTGATGCGGTCGACCGCGTCGCGCGTGAGCCGGGTGATCCGGTCGCTGCCCTCGACCACGGGCGGGCGCTGCTCGATCGTCGTCAGCGCGCGCGTGTCGTCATAGCCGAAGTGGGTCAGGCCGGCCTGCGGGAGCAGGTCCGGCATCTCGAGCCGGTCGACGGCGCCGAAGTCGCCCTCGCCGTTGCCCGAGCTCGGAAGCCTCGGCTTGCCGCCGCGGTCGCCCATCTCGAGCGGGTCGCGCTCCTCGAGGCCGCCCGAGCCGACGGACCACCAGGACGGACGCTCCGTGCTGGACAGCTCGCCCGTGTCGAGGAAGGTGTTGCGGAACGAGTAGCGGTTGGAGCAGCCGGCGTCGGGGGTCGTCAGCCCGCCGCGTGCGTCCGTGATGCACGTCGGGTCGCCGACGGCGTCGCGCCGCCAGAGGATCCGGCGCATCAGCGTGCTGTTGTTGCTCGGGTACTGGGCCTCGTCGCGCGGGAGCGAGCGGGACTTCAGGGCTCCGGTCGGGTAGTACTCGAACTCCGTGCGGTAGTCGGCGAACGTGTGCGTCGTCTCGACGCCTTTGGGCGCCGTGATCACGGAGACGCGGCCGTCGTCCTGGCGCGCGTAGACCGTCCGGTAGTTCGCCGGGTCGATGTACGTGGTGAGCTCGTCGTAGGCGTTGAACCCCCAGCGCTCGGTGAAGTCGCCGGCGGTGCCGGTCGCGGTCCCGCGCGGGTCCGTCTCCGAGATCAGGTTCTGGTTGAGGTCGTAGCCGTAGTCGGTGCGTAGCGCCAGGCCGCCCGGGTCCTCGGTGGCCGACGTCCGCAGGTCTGAGCGGTCGTAGCCGTAGGTGAAGCGGCGCTTGGCCGTGCCTGCGGCGTTCGCGACCGGATCGCCGCTGACGTTGCGGCGCGGGTCCACGATGCCGACGACGTTGTCGCGCCGGTCGTAGGCGTAGGAGGTGATCAGGTCCTTCGGCGTCGCGGTCGAGCTCGTGCGCTCGCGCCGGCGCTCGACGAGCGGGCGGCTGATCGCGTCGTACTCGTACAGGGTCGAGAAGTCGTCGGCGATCCCGGTCGTGCGGACGCCCTCGGGCGCCTCGACCTTGGTGACGTTCTCGTCGGCGTCGTAGGACATCCGCGTCGACTCCACGCCGGTCGTCCCGTCGGAGTGCGCCACCGACGGGCTGCTGGAGAGCAGCGGCCGGTCCATCTCGGTGTACGTCGTGTCCCAGGAGCGCCCGAGCGCGTCGGTGTAGCGCGTGAGGTTGTCGTTGAGGTCGCGCTTGAAGGACTCCGTCGTCGAGCGGATCGTCCCGCCGACGGTGGAGTCGAACGTGCGGGTGCGCGACTCGACGCGGTCGAGCGCGTCGTAGGTGAGCGTCGTCCGGTAAGAGCCGGCCGGCGCGCCTGAGGCGTTGCCGCGCGGATCGACGGCGGTCAGCAGGTTGCCGACGCTGTCGTAGGTGTACTTCCAGGTCCCGTCCGTGGGCTCGGCGCTGCCGGGCCGGAACGGCCCGATCTGGGTCCTGGGCAGTCCGTTCGGGTCGTAGTCGGCCTGCGGATACTCCGTGCGGTCGCCGACCTCGGTCACCTCGGCGGTGACGAGGCCGTGGGTGCCGTACTCGTTGCGCGCCGGGGTAGCGACGCCGGGCCGGAAGCGCTCGCGCACGTTGCCCTCGTCGTCGACCGTGTAGCGCCACGTGTAGTCGTCGCGGTTCGCGCCCGCCCCGAAGCCGCGTGGCGTCGTGGTGGCGACGAGGTCGCCGACGAACTCGTGCGGCGCGTCGGTCCCGCGCGGGCTCTCGAGCGTGCCGTTGCCCTCGCGGTAGGTCAGCTCGGTCCGGCGGCTCTCGGGATCGACCTGCGCGGTCAGCTGCCCGAGGTGGTTGTAGGTCATCTGCGTGGTCGCGGCGTCGGCGCTGCCGGAGGCCGCGACGAGTGTCTTGACGTTGTTGTCCTCGTCGAAGTCGAGCCGCTGGGCGGTGCCGAGCGGATCGACGGACTCGCGCGGGCGGCCCGCGACGTCGGAGTAGTGCATCGTCGCCTGGCCGCGGCCGTTGGTGACGCGGGTAGCGTTGGGCCAGTCGGGGCGGCCGGCGAGATCACGGCTGTAGGTGAGCGTCCGGTTCGGGCCACCGCGCGTGTAGACGGTCACGGCCCGGCGGCCGAACGCCGTCTCGACGCCCGTGGGCGGAAGCTGGTAGTTGAACAGCGTCCGCCGCGGGTTCGGCGCGCCGGCCTGGCGGGGGTCGGTGACGCCCTCGAGCCAGCGTCGCGCGTTCGGGTTCTGGGCGTCCGGGGCCTCGTAGCCGAACAGGAAGCTCCGCTGCACCGGCGTCCCAACGGCCTGCGTCAGGCTCGTCAGGTACTGACCGCTGTAGGTGAAGGTCGTACGGCGGCCGGCGTGGTCGGTGACCTGCTTGAGGTTGCCCGACGGCGGCTGTTCGGCCGGAGCGCCCGGCCGCGGGTCGTAGGCGAACGACACGGCACGGTTGGCGGCGCCGTCCTTCACTCCCGCCGAGTCCACGACCTGCTGGAGCTTGTAGATGCAGATCTCCTGGTCGACGTCGCCGACGTCCGGCACGCCGACGGTCGAGTTCGCGATCGAGCACGCCGTGCTCGTCGCGGACGCGTAGACGTAGTCGAACCGCAGCACGTTGCCGTTGCGATCCTCGATCGAGGACTGGTAGCCGTTTGCGTCGAAGAAGAACGTCACGCCGTCGGGCCGCGTCGCGGCCCACGCCCTGCGGCGATCGGCCAGGCCCTGCTCACCCGGCAGCGAGGCGGGCGACCAGCGACGCAGGTGCAGCTGCACGCCGGCCGGCGGGATCCAGTAGTCGGCCGTCAGGTCGAGGTCCAGCAGGCTGTCGCTGGCGGCCTTGAACACGTGGCGGGTGCCGTCGGCGTCGGTCAGCACGACGTCGCCGCCGAGCGCGCCGAGCGCGGCCTTGGAGACGTCGAGCGGCTCGTTGAGCCGGGTGACTCCGGAGACGCCGACCGAGAATCCGCGACCCGCCTCGTCGTACTCGAGCGCCGTACCCTGCTTGGAGGCGTCGGCCGGGTCGACCTGCGAGTTGTAGGTGACGTTCATCACCGTCGACAGGCCGCGCCCCGGGTTCACGAGCGGCACCGAGTGCCAGACGAGGTTGCCCGTGGCGCGATCGACGTGCGCGGCCGTGCCGGCGCCCGTCTCGACGGTCTCGTAGTCCCAGAAGTCCTCGAGCCCGATCGAGTGCCGGGTGTTGGTCGACTGGGCGCCGACATTGACCTTGAGGTCCTTCTGCGAGGTGTTGCCGAGCTGGTCCTTGGCCTCGACCCGCACGGTGTAGCTCCCCTGTGGGTATGCCTCCGGCCGGAAGATCCATGTGCGCTCCATCGAGCAGTCGCCCTCCGGGCATGCCTGCTCCTTGTAGTCCTTGCGCTCGAAGACGCCCGGCACGTCGTCGCGGCGCAGCAGCACCTCGATCGACTTCACACCGGATCCAGGGACCGGCTCGCCGGCGGAGACGTTGTCGAACTCGGCGTAGCCGGGATTGGACTCGCTCCCGTAGTAGCCACAGCCCATCTCCACGAACACGCCGCCGCGCTCGAACGAGGTGGTCTTGCGCCGCAGCGTGGTCCACGTCGTCCCGTCCGGCGACGTCTGCCAGAGGATGTCGCCCTCCTCGTCCTTGAGCCGCCACCACCTGTGGTTGACCGGGTCGAGCGTGACCGAGGTCTCGTCGCGGACGCCGCCGGCCTGTTCGAACATGCGCAGCCGGGTGCCGGTGCTCATGAAGGTGAGCGACTTCCCGTCCCTGACGACGTCGACGTACGTCTCCACGGTGCCGTTGCCGACCGCCGGGAGCTTCGTGACCTCGACCGTCAGCGCGCTGTCGGCGAGATCGACCCTGTTGCCCGACAGCAGGCCGGAGTAGCCGGAGGTGCACTGGGACCGGGCACGTCCTTCCGCCTCCCAGTTCGTACCGTAGCTGTGGCGCCACGTGTCCCCGAGGGTGCCGTCGTCGAAGCTGTCCCGCACCGTTGCCGTGCGATCGTCGTCGGTGGCGTTGACGCGCAGGTCGTACGCACCGGCCACCAGCGTGCCGTTCTCGGAGTCCTTCAGCGTCCCGGACAGGGCGATGTCGGGCGGGTGGTCGTCGAACGTGGCGATCCGGTCGCGGATGCGCTTGTTGCCGACCTGGTCGGTCGCGATCACGCGCACCGTGTACTTGCCGCCCGGGCGGACCATCGAGAAGGTACGGCTCAGCGCGCAGCTGCCCTGCGGGCACGTCTGCGTCGTGTCCGGGGGCTGGGTGACGAAGCCTGCCGCGGGGTTGGCCTCGTCGCGGACCTGGACCTCGATGCCGGTCACGCCCGAGCGCTCCTGTGACGGGCTGGCCGTCGAGCCGTCGGCGGCGTCGATCGCGAGGTCGTAGGTCTGCACGCCCGACGTGCTGCGGCTCATCGAGGCCGAGGTCGACACGGTCGGAGCGGAGGTGTCGAGCACGATCTCCCACGCCGGGGAGTAGGCGCCCGCCCCGGTCATGTCCTCGGCCTTGGCGCGAAGCTGCAGGCGGCCCTCGGCCTCGTAGGCCGAGTTGAGCCCCAGCCAATCGGAGCGCGAGCAGGAGTCGTCGTAGCAGGGCTTCTCGACGAACGACCGCGTGTCGTAGGCGCCGCCCTTCGGGGCCCGCTCGAGCTTGAGCTTGTAGATGCCGGCGCGCTGGTCGGCCGCCGCCCTCTCGGACGGGCTGGGCTCGAACGCGCTGACGGCCGCCGCGCGCTCGAGCTGGATGCCGTCGACCATGAAGACGTCGCCGGCCGAGCCGCCGATGAAGTCGACCTCCCAGGCCAGCTCGAAGACGTTCGCCGGGACCGTGACGACGTTCTGGACGCGGGTCCAGCCCGTGTTGGAGATCGGCACCGCGGTCTTGGGCGCCCAGCTGATCGCGCCGGTCTCCGCGAACATGCGCGCGTTCACGGCCGCCGTGCGGCCCGACGCCGCCTCCGATCGCACGTACGCCGAGATCGCGATCTTGTCGCCGGGTTCGACCCAGAGCTTGTTGAAGTCGTTGTGGACGAGCGGGCCGGAGCCGTACTGGGTGACCTGGAAGTAGCGGCTCCCGTGCGCGGCCGTGAGGGGGCCGTCGACGACGGAGCCGTTGCTCTTCCACGTCCAGAAGCCGTGCGGCGTGCCGCGCTCGAACGAGGAGCCGGGCACGAGGTTGCGCGGCGTCCCGGGCTGGCCGAAGTCGGTGGCCTCGATCAGGACCTTGTGCTTGCCCGCCCCGAAGAACGCTCCTTGCTTGAGCGGGCCGGTGGTGCTGAGCACCTGCGGGTTGCTGCGGTCGACGACGAGATCCCACGGGCGGCCGAGCGTCGGCGGGTTCCCGGCCTTGTCGGTCGCTCGCACCTGGGCCGTGTGCAGGCCCTCGGGGATGGTCGCGTCGCTCATCGTGTAGCTGATGTCCGAGCTGCGCAGCGAGCAGCTCGGCTCGGGGCACGTGCCCGTCTCGGTGCCGCGCACGGCGCCGTCGATCAGCAGCTCGACCTTGTCCACGCCGGAGCGCTGCGAGGCGGGGGTCTCGCTCGGGCGCAGCCCGAACGGCGTCACGAAGCCGCCGCGCTCGAGCTGCACCGCGTCGACGTAGACCGTCTCGCCCTGCGCCAGGTTCTCGAAGCGGACCTCCCAGCTCGCGCTCACCGCGGTCGCCGGAACGACGGCAGTGCCGGCGCTGCGCCGCCACGCGGTCGTCGACGTCTGGGTCGCGGTCGGGATGCTCTTGACGAGCGCGTTCGAGGAGTCCCAGAAGCGGATCGCGGCGCGGAACCTCCGGCCGGCCACGGTGGCGCGACCGTAGGCGGAGACGGCGACCTTCTGGCCCGACGTCACCGGAAGCCGGGCCGAGTCGTTGCCGATCTCGGCGATCGTGCTGGACGTTCCTGCGCTCAGGCGCGCGACGCGGCTGCCGTGCGGCGCGCCCGCCTGCGTCTCGACCGCGCCATTGGACATGAAGACGTAGGCGCCGCCGAGCGTCCCGCTCTCGAACGACGCGTCGGCGATCGTGTTGGTGCCCGCGCCGTTGGTGCCTGGTGTCTCGTCCGCGTGCGGCGCGTAGGCGGTCAGGGACGGGAAGTCCTCGAGCTCGACCGCGTCCACGTAGGCGGTCTCGCCGCTCGTGAGCTCCAGCACGCGGACGCTCCAGCTCACGTAGTTCGCCCAGTTGGGCACCTGCACGGTGCCGCTGACCCGCGTCCAGCCCGTCGAGGTGATCGCCGACGGGGGCGGCGTCGCGGTCGCGCCGGGCACGTCGCCCGCGTTCTGGGAGAAGCGCGCGGAGATCTGCGCGGAGCGTCCGGGCTGCGACGCGCGCACGTATGCCGAGATCGTCACGCGCTCGCTCGGCGTGACGGGGATCTTGGCCGTGTCGTTGCCGATCTCGGCGTAGCTGCTGCCGCCCGCGGCGACGAGCTTGGCGACCGCCGACCCGTGGAACGCCGCCACCTCGGTCGAGGAGGATCCGGTGGCCTGCTTGAGGTAGGCGCCCTCGGGCAGATCGCCTTCGAACGAGCTGCCCTTGACCTGATTGACGCCGGGCACCGAGCCGGCGAAGTCCTTCGTCTCGACGTGCACGTCGTGGCGGCCCCAGGACATCACGTGGTGCTTGAAGAACCCGGCCGTGCTCAGGAACTCGGGGCCCGTGCCGTCGACCGTGACCGTGAAGGTCTGCTTGGGCGACTTCAGGCCGACGCCGTCCTCGACCTCGACGGCGATCGTCTGCGCGCCGTCGGAGCTGAGGTTGAGCGGGAAGGTCTTCGAGCACGCGCCGCTCGAGCACGTGGCCGTCTGGGTCTGCAGCGTGCCGTTGACCCACGCGCGGAACACCTTCACGCCCGAGTTCTGGGCGCCGCCGGCGCCGACGTCGTTGGCGTTGACGACGAGCGAGTGCGTGCCTGGCTTGAGCGTCGCGTTCGGCTTGACCGGCCCCGGCAGCGAGTGCGTCGGCGCGGTCCGGTCGACCTGGCGGGCGAAGCTGTGGGTCGCCAGGTTGTCGACGAGATCGCGTGCCCTCAGCGTGATGGTGGACGTGCCTTCGTTGAGGCGGTAGCCGAACGTCCCCGTCTTGGAGTCGCGGTTGACGCACCACGGCTTGTACGGGGCGCCGTGGTCGCAGGGCGCGCCGATCGTGCCGTTGCCGCTCGCCGCGCCGGCCAGCTCTACCGTGCGCGTGCCGAGCCCGTAGTCGTTGACGTCGACGTTCAGCGTCTGCACGGCGTTGCCGTCGTTGAACCAGGTGCCGTTGCCGGGCGGGCTGACGAACGTGGGCGCGTAGCGGTCGCCGAGGTAGGTGTTCGCCCAGCCCATCGTGCGCATCGCCTTGTTGCCGCCGGTGCTCAGCCCCTGCCCCTGGACCCAGATGCCGAACACCATCCAGTTGTGGTCGGTGGGCGATGCCTTCGCGCAGCGCGGCTCGTAGAAGCAGAAGTGGTCGATCGTCCCGCTGTAGGTGTGCCCGCTCCAGGACGGGTTCTCCCCCCAGCCGCTGCCCCACGTGTAGTTGACGCCCGTCTGCCAGACCTTGTTCGGGTCCTGGAAGCCGTGGTAGCCGATGCTGCCGTAGGGGAAGTGGGCGATGTTGCCGAACTGCGCCTCGCCGATGTACGTGCCGGCGGGCGCCTGCAGCGCGAGCTCGCCCCACTCGTTGCCCTGGTAGGTGTTGTTGGTCGGGAGCGAGAGGTAGACGCCGGAGGCGTACGCCGGGTCGTTGATCGCGACCCCGATCTGATGCCAGGTCGTCGGGCTCTGGATGCTCGTGCGGAAGTGCCAGCCCAGATCGGTCCAGCGCTGCGGGGTGTAGGCCTCGTACCATGCGCCGACGCCGAACCACGGATCCACGAGCAGCGGGTACTTGAAGTCGCCCGCCCGGTGGTCGACCTTCAGCCGCAGGGTGTCGCCGACCATGCGGGCGCTCGTCGGCACCCGCATGCCGTCGGCATCGAGGCTGTTCGGCGCATAGATGATCGCCAGCCGCTCGTCGCCCTTGACGATCTCGAAGGATTCGGGCGGGTCGTTGGGAATCGGGTTGTCGGACCTCATCGGCCGCACGCGCGCGCCGGCCGGAAGGTCCAGGGCGAAGTTCAGCTGCTCGGGGCTGTCGGCCGAGCGGAGCTGCACGAAGGTCTCGATCCCGTCCGGCACCGGCATGACGAGGTAGTCCGTGTCGGGCGCGGACGTCGAGTAGAAGACGCGGTCGTCGACCACGGTCGCCGGACCCTCGGCACCGGCGAGCCGCACGGCAAGGCCCTTGGCCGGGAAGCGCGTGCCGTCCTCGGCGCGGGCGCCGATCCTCGTGGGAGCCAGCGGCTGCACCGGCTCGATGGCGCCGTCCGCCGGACGCAGCGACATGTCGATGGGCGCACCCTCGTCCGGCCCGTCGGGGACCGTCATCGGCAGGGTGGACTGGACGAGCTTGCGGGTCCCGTCCGGCTCGGCGATCACGGCCGTCTGCTCGTCCAGGCGGCGCTCCACGCGGCCGCCGAGGCCGTCCGGGCTCACATCGAAGATCGGGCGCTCGACCGTGCCCGGAAAGGTCCGCCAGAGGAGCTCGCGTGCCTTCTCGCGACCGAGCCCGCCGTGCGCCGTGCGCGATTCGCGCCGCTCGCGCTCGGCCTCGGCGGATGCTCGTCGCTTCGCCTCGGCCTCGATCCGCTGCTGCGCGCCCGGGAAGTTCGAGGGGTCGTAGTCTCGCGTAGCGCGGGGGTCGCGCTGCTGGGCGCCCGACGCTGGGCCGAGCACGAGCCAGGCCGCCAGCAGGGCCGGGACGATGATCGAGACGGTTCGCGTGAGCCTCGCCGTCGCCTTGCTCCGATGCGCGCCGAAGCGCGACGGCCGCCCGCCGTTCTCGCCCATGCCCGTCTCCCCTGGCCGGCCCGGGCACACCGTCGCCCGGACGCCTCTCCGTTGTCCCCTCGCGCCGGTCGTGGCGATCGAGGGCGGGGACTCTGCTCCTCTCGGCGGCTCCTGCCTATCGTCCGATCGAAGGAGATTTCGGGCCGGACTGCGTCATGGACTCTACGGCCCGTCGAAGGGCTCTCCGCGCCGCGCGGGGGGCCAGTGGATGACGTCCTCGTCGGCGCTGACGGCGATCACCGCGTCCGCCGGGAGCCCCGAGCGGCCGAGGTCCGCCCAGAGGACGTCGACCGCCCGCTCGGGGTCGACGGCCTCGCCCATGATCGTCAGGCCGGCGGTGTCCTCGAAGCCGACGTAGGCACCGAGGCCCGTCCAGCTCAGGACGTCGTGCATCCAGACCTCCGCGCGCCGCAGAGCGGGCGGCGGGCCGGGCCAGTGGACGAGCACGAGCCCCATCTGGTGCGGGTCGGGCTCACGGAAGCCGCGGCGCCGCTCGCGCTCGACCAGGGCGGTGAGTCGCTCCTGCGCGCCGACGGAGCAGGGCGGGACGCGCTCGGCGATCCCGCGCTCGCCGGCGACCCCGCGGTGCACGAAGAGTCCACCCGTGGGCTCGGGCCAGCACTCCCAGTACTCCCATCCTGCGCTCCGTCGCCGGTAGAGCCGGACCATCCGTGCCGGGAATCGTGCCCCGGCACGGCGGCGGCGGCCATCCTCCGATCGGAGGATCTCGCGGATGAGATCAGGCGGTCTTGGCCTCCTCGGGGACCTCGACCTCGCGCTTGAGGATCTTGCCCGTCGGGCCCTTCGGCAGCTCGTCCGGGAACCAGATCTTGCGCGGGTACTTGTAGTTGGCCACGTGCTCCTTGACGAACTCGCGCAGCTCGTCGGCGTCGACCTCCTTGCCCTCCTTGAGCACGACGGCGGCGCCGACCTCCTCGCCCATCTTGTCGTCGGGGACGCCGACGACGGCGGCCTCGGCGACGGCGGGGTGCTCGTAGAGCACCTCCTCGATCTCGCGCGGGTAGACGTTGTAGCCGCCGCGGATGATCATCTCCTTCTTGCGGTCGACGATGAAGAAGTAGCCGTCCTCGTCGACCTTGCCCATGTCGCCCGTGCGGAACCAGCCGTCGTCGTCGAGGACCTCCTTGGTCGCGTCCTCGCGGTTCCAGTAGCCCTTCATGACGTTGTGGCCCTTGATGGCGATCTCGCCGACCGCGTCGTCACCGGTGCCCTCGACGTCCTTGCCCTCGTCGTCGACGAGCTTCATCTCGACGCCCTCGATCGGGGTGCCGATGGAACCCGGCTTGCGCTCCTTGTCCGGGTGGTTGAAGGACGCGACGGGCGAGGTCTCGCTGAGGCCGTAGCCCTCGAGGATCTTGCAGCCGAAGGCCTCCTCGAAGCCCTTCATGACCTCGACCGGCATCGCCGAGCCGCCGGAGCAGCAGAGCCGCAGCCCGGAGGCGTCGCCGCGCTTGTCCTCGGGCATGTTGAGCATCGCGACGTACATCGTCGGGACGCCGAGGAAGACCGTGACGCCGTCGCGCTCGAACATCTCCACGGCCTTCTCGGGATCGAAGCGCGGCAGCAGCGTCAGGCACGCGCCCGCGCGGATGGCGGTGTTCATGCCCACGGTCTGCCCGAAGGAGTGGAACAGCGGCAGCGCGCCGAAGATGACGTCCTCCTCCGAGGACTCGGCCAGCGAGTCGCCGGTGACCTCGGCGTTCCTCTTGAGGTTGCCGTGGGTGAGCTCGGCGCCCTTGGGGGTGCCGGTGGTGCCGCTCGTGTAGAGGATCACGGCGGTGTCGTCGGCGTCGACGTCGGCGACGTCGTGGTCGGCCTCCGTGGAGCCCAGCAGCTCCTCGAACTCGCCGGGCTTGACGGAGATCAGCTCAGAGCCGGCCTTCTCGGCGCCCGTCCCGGCTGCCTCGGCGAAGTCGTGCCAGGCGAACAGCAGCTCGGCGCCCGAGTCCTCGAGGTAGAAGGCGACCTCGCGGCCCTTGAGCAGCACGTTCATCGGGACGACGACGCCGCCGGCCCGCAGGACGCCGTAGTAGACGATCGCGAAGTACGGGACGTTCGGGAGCATGATCCCGACGCGGTCGCCCCGCTCGAGCCCCTTGTCCTTGAGCAGCTTCGCGATCCTCGCGGACCCCTCGTTGAGCAGGGCGTAGTTGACGACGGTGTCGTCGAGCTTGAGCGCCGGCCGGTCGCCGAACTTCTCGGCGGACTCGGTCACGAAGCTCGCGAGGTTCTCGCTCACAGGTTCCTCCCCAGGAATGAATCGAACGCTGACGTGCCGTCGATTATCCCTTCCCCCGGCGAGGCGGGGGTCAATTGCCGTGCTGCGCCCGATCCATCCAGGTCTTCACGAGCGCGACCACGCGATGGTCGCCGCGGACGACCGGGCGCTCGCCGCTGGGCACCGGCTCCTCGCGCAGCATCAGGGCGAAGGTGCGACGCGACATCGCAACGGTCGCCTCCACGCCCTCCTCGGGCGGGCTGGCCGAGACGGTCATGCCGGCGCCGTCGCGGGCGCTCAGGTACCAGGTCTCGGACCTGTCGCCCGTGATCTCCTGGGCGAGCGTGAAGCGCTCGCCCTTCGTCCACGAGGGGTGCACGGCGTAGGAGAGCGTCCGGTAGACGAGCGCGGGCTCGAGGTCCGCGCCCGCGCGGGCGGCCGCGGCGAGGCTGATCGAGGTCGCCGGTAGCGCGCGCAGCACGTCGAGCTTGCGGCGGCTGCCGGTGAAGCGCGCGGGGCCGCGCCAGCGGCCGATCCGGTGATCGATGCCGGCGAGCAGCTCCGCGAGCGTCAGCGCGTCGGCGGACAGGTGGAAGTCCGCGTGCGGGCGCCCGCGCGGTTCCGGGCGCGCGTGCACGCGCGAATGCCTGCCCGAGCCGCCGATCTTCACCGCGAACGTGCCCGCCTCGGCGATCGTGAGGTCGTAGTCGAGCGGCGTGGCCAGCGCGGCGGCCTGCGCGGGCAGCAGCGCCGCCAGCAGCGCGCCGGCGGCGGCGGCATCGTCGTGGGCGAGCTTCACGATCGCGCCCCGCAACCGCGGATAGTCGCGCGCCGAGCGCCCGACCGCGTCCACCCGAGGAGGCGGCCCCGAAGCCGACACGATCGTCGGCCGCAGCCGCGGCGCCGGCGGCTCCACCTCGGCCTCGGCCGGCTCCGGCGCGGGCTCGACCAGCGCGGCGGTCTCGGCCGGCTCCGGCGCGGGCGCCTCAGGCTCGGTGGCCGGCGCAGCGCTGCGCAGGGCGGCCGCGGCCGCGTCGAGGTCCGCGAGGATCCGGCCGCTCTGCTCTGGCGGCGGCGCAATGGCCGACGCGGCGGCTTCGGCCTGCTCGCGGGCGGCGTTGGCGAGCCGCACCTCGTCGGCGAGGCCCGCGGCCCCGCGCTCGAGCTCCGCGATCCGGTCCTGGAGCGTCCGGCCCTGCTGGGCCGCGGCCTCGAACGCCTCGGCGAGCGCGGCCTCGGCGCCGGCGCGGGCCTCGCGCTCGGCCGCGAGCGCGACCTCGAACTCGCTTCGCGCGGTGGCGAGGTCCGCCTCGGCGGCGGCGCGGGCGGCGCGCTCGGCCTCGAGCTCGGCCGCGAGCTCCTCGGCGAGGGGTGACGGGTCGTCGGCGACCGTGCGGGCGTCGCGCTCCGCGGCGCGGGCCGCGCGCTCCGCCTCCAGCTCGGCGGCGAGCGCCGCGGCGTCGCCGCCCTCGCGGGCGCGGTCGAGCTCGGTCTCCAGTGCGGCGCGGGCGACGGACTCCACGCGCAAGCGGGCCTCGGCGTTGGCGGCGCTCGCCTCGGCGGTGGCCAGCCCCGTCTCCGCGACCGCGAGCGCCGTCTCGAGCTCGGCGATGCGGGCGCCGAGCGACTCCGCGCGGGCTGTCGCCGACTCGCGGTCGGCGGCGAGCTCGGCCTGGGCCGCCTCGAGCGCGTTCGCGCGGGACTCGGAGGCCTCCAGGCGACCGCGCAGCTCGGCACGGACCTCCTCGTGGACGGCGTGCTCCCCGCGGTGGCGCCGCTCGAGCTGCTCGCGGGTCGCCTCGGCGGCGGCGATCGCGGCCGCCAGCCGGGCGTCGGCGGCCTCGCGCGCCCGCTCGAGCTCCGCCCGCGCCTCGGCGGCCTCGGTGCGCGCCTCCGCGAGGCCCGCCTCCAGCTCCGCGCGGACCTCCTCGAGCGACGTCACCCGCGCGCGCTCCTCCGCGAGCTCGCGCGTGCGCGCCTTCAGGGCGCCGCGCGGGTCCGCGTCGCCGAGCGAGCGCTCCGCCTCGAGCACCGCGAGCCGCACCGCGTCGCCCGAGCGGGCGACCTCGCCCGTGCGCAGGGCGAGCCGCCACTCGCGCGACTGGGCGCGCAGCCGCGCCAGCGAGTCCAGCGCACTCGCCAGCGCGGCCTGGCGCCGCTCTGCAAGACGGACGAGCTCCTCCGGCGTGGGCGCCGCCGCGGCGCGGGCCGACGCAGCGCGAGCCCCGCCGGGCACGGGCGCCGGGCCGGCCGTGCCGCCGGGGCTGGGCGCCGGGGCTTCCGCGAGCGCGTCTCGCTCGGCCACGGCTTCCGCGAGGCGGCGCTCCAGCTCGGCGGATTGGAGCTCGAGGGCCTCGACGGCTTTCAGGGCCTCCGCGGCGACTCGCGCCTGCTCGCGCTCGGCGGCCTCGGCGCGGCGGGCGCGGCGCTCGGCGAGCACCGCTCGGTCGATGACCTGCCCGCCCGGCTCCTCGACGGCGGGCTCGACGAGCGCGGGCGGCGGCGAGGCGAGCCCGCGGGCCAGCGCGGGCAAGCCGCAGCGCACGCCGCCGGGCCACTCGACCCACAGGGCCTCCGGGCGGCGCTCCACCAGCGCGCCCGGCACCAGGTAGGACCCGCGCCACGATGCCGGGTCGCGGGCGAAGCGCGCGTCGGGCAGCGACTCGAAGCGATGGTCGGCCCCGTCGGCGCGCAGCAGCAGCTCGGGCAGCCCGGGCTGGGCGGCGGCGAGCGACCGCCAGCGGCCGCGCACGCGCACGAGCCCGCTGTCGGCGCCCGAGGGCAGCCACTCGACGGCCTCGATCTCGAGGCCCGCGAGTTGCGGGATGGCGGACGACTCGGGCATGACGGGCCAATCGTCCCAGACCGCGCGGCGGCTGCCGAGCCGCGAAGCCCGCAACCTCCGCGAAAGGGGGCTCCGCTAGGAGGAGCCGTCGCGCCGCGCGGCGATCACGGCGACCGCGGCGACGATGGCGAGGATGCCGCCGGCCAGCAGCGGCTTCGGGGCGTAGGTCGGCCCGTACTTCCGGCGCAGGAAGAACTTCGCGCCGTTCCAGACCACCATGCCCAGCAGCTTGTAGAACATGGCCCGAGCCTACCCCTCGTCGCCGGATCCCACGCGGTGCGCCATCCGCGACTGCAGCGTCCACAGCTCGATGAAGCCGGGCGAGGCGTTCTGGGAGAACAGGCCGCCGGACTCCGCGAACGTCGCGAGCTGCGCGTCGTAGACCGCGTTCGGGCTCGCGCGCGTGACCACGCGCACGTTGCCCTTGAAGAGCTTCAGCCCGATCGTGCCCGTGACCCGCCGGTTGACGTGCTCGATGTAGGCCTCCAGGTCGGTCCGCAGCGGCTCCCACCACAGCCCCGCGTAGACGAGGTAGGCCCACTTCTGGTCCAGGCCCGGCTTGAACTGGTTCTGGTGGATCGTGCCGGTCAGGCGCTCGAGCTCGCGGTGCGCCTTGAGCAGGATCGCGGCCGCGGGCACCTCGTAGATGTCACGCACCTTCAGGCCGACGATGCGGTCCTCGATGTGATCGACGATCCCGACCCCGTGGCGCATCCCGATCTCGGCCGTGCGCTCGATCAACTCGACGAGCCCGAGCCGCTCGCCGTCGAGCGCGATCGGGACGCCCGCCTCGAAGGCGATCTCGACGGTCTGGCCCTCGTCGGGCGCCAGCTCGGGCCGGGTGACGAGCTGGAAGACGTCGTCGTCGGGCGCGTGCGAGAGGTCCTCGATCCACTTGCCCTCCGAGGAGCGCCCCCAGAGGTTGTCGTCGATCGAGTACGGCGCGCTCTCCGTTCCGCCCTTGACCGGGATCCCGTGCTTGCGCGCGTACGCGATCTCCTCGTCGCGGCCCATCGCCCACGAGCGGACGGGCGCGATCACCTTCAGCTCGGGCGCGAGCGTCGCCACCGTGCCCTCGATGCGGACCTGATCGTTGCCCTTGCCCGTGCAGCCGTGGGCGATCGTGTCGCAGCCGGTCTTGCGCGCGTACTCGACCGCGAGCTTGGCGATCAGCGGGCGGCCGAGCGCCGTGAAGAGCGGGTAGCCGTCGCCGTAGTCGGCGTTGGCCTTGATCGCCGGGAGCACGTACTCGCTCGCGAACTCCTCGCGCGCGTCGACGACGTGGCAGTCGAGCGCGCCGAGCTGGAGCGCCTTGCCGCGCACGACCTCGTAATCCTCGCCCGGCTGCCCGAGGTTGACGGTGAGGGCGACGACCTCCGCCTCGTACTCGTCCTGGATCCACTTGAGCATCACGCTCGTGTCCAGCCCGCCGCTGTAGAGCAGGAGCACGCGCCCCACCTCGCCGCGCTGTGCGAGGTATCCGGCGACCCGCGTGGAGTCGGGATCGGCGACACGGTGGACTTCTGTGTGGGCGGAGGGATCGCGCGGCTCGTCGCTCATGGCCGCGACAGCGTAGAACGACGCCGCTCGTGGCCGTCGTGAGGTTCGAGCATCGGACGTCCGTCCATAGGGTGTTCAACCCATTCACGTCTCCTGCCGATGAAGGGAGTGCTGACCAGGGCAAACCCGTCGCGAGGCGGGGACGCAAAGCCAGGGGTCTCGCATCGTGCGAGATGGCCCGGTTGCCGGCGGCGACCTCAACCGAGAGCTCGTCACACGACTGCGCGGACGCCGCGAGGTCGCCCGCAACCCTTTCCCCAGGAGCGTCATCCCCATGTCACGTCTGTCCGTCCTCGTCTCCCGCCCGCGGCGCACGCTCGCGGCGCTCGCGACGGTGTTGGTGGCCGTCGGCATCACCGCTGCCTCCGGCGCCAACTTCACCGCCACCTCGGCCAACGCGGACACCACGTTCGCCACCGGCACGCTGACGATCGAGAACTCCAAGGACGCCGCCGCGATCTTCACCAGCACCGCCGACATGCGCCCCGGCGACCCGGCCCGTACCGGCGAGGTCGACATCAAGAACACCGGCTCGCTGTCCGGCGTCTTCAAGCTCAAGCGCGGCACGGTCGTCGACAGCGACGCGACGTACAAGCTCTCGACCAAGCTCGACCTCGTCGTCAAGGACTGCGGCAGCTTCGCCTCCGGCACGCCGACCTGCGACCCCGGCGATGACGTCAAGTACACGGGCACCGTCGCCGCCATGAGCAGCGACGTCGCGCTCGGCACCTTCGCCGGCGCCGAGAAGCACCGCTACGAGTTCAGCGTCACCGTCAACACCTCGGCGGACAACAACTACCAGGGCGTGACCTCGGTCGTGCCCTTCTCCTGGACCGCTTCCTAAGCGGTCCCGGACAGGACTCCTCATGGCCCGCCGCATCGCACGAGCGTTCTCGGCGCTCGTGCTCGCGGCGGGCCTGCTCTTCGGCGCCGTCCTCGTGCTGCCCGCCGCGCTCGGCTGGCAGCGCTACGTGATCGTCAGCGGCTCGATGACCGGCACCTACGACCGCGGCTCGCTCGTCCTGGACGAGGTCGTGCCGGTCTCCGACCTGCGCGAGGGCGACGTCATCACCTACCGCCCGCCGGCCGGCGCCGGCCCCGACGGCCTCGTCACGCACCGGATCGCCGAGATCACGACCGACCAGGTCGGCCGCCGGACGTTCCGCACCAAGGGCGACGCCAACGAGACCGCCGACCCGTGGACGTTCCACCTCCCGCAGGGCGATCAGGCCCGCGTCCGGGCCGGCGTGCCCTACGCCGGCTTCGCGCTCGCCGCGCTCGGGCGGCGCGACCTGCGGATCCTGATCGTCGGCGTGCCCGCGGCGCTGATCGCGCTCATGAGCATCGCCGGCCTCTGGCGAGAGGCGGGCCTCGAGGCCGCGGCGGTGCCGCGATGAAGCGGGTCCTCACCCTCGCCGTGCTGCTCGCCGCCGCCGCATTCTCGGGCGGCGTCGGCCGTTCCCAGGCCACCTTCGTCGCCGGCTCCAACCAGGCCGCGACCACGTTCGCGACCTCGCCCGCCTTCAACGGCGTCGCCGTCTCGCTCACCGACCCCGGCACGCCGCTGCGCGCCTCCGTCCCGCTCTCGGCGACCGCCAGCTCCGACCGCGCGCTCGTCTCCGTCACGCTCCAGCGCTCGCCCGCCGGGGCCGGCACCTGGACGACGATCTGCGCGCCCTCCGCGCCGCCCTACTCCTGCTCGTGGGACAGCACCGGGGTCACCGACGGCCTCTACGACCTGCGCGCCGTCGCGCTCGACGCCTCGGGCTACTCGCGCACCAGCAGCGTCGGCTCGCGCCGCGTCGACAACACCGCCCCGGCGACCGGCGTGAGCGCCGCGACCCCGCTCACCGGCACCCCGACCGTCACCGCCACCGCGACCGACGGCGGCAGCGGCGTGATCTCCGTCGCGCTCGACGCCCGCCCGTCCTCCGGCGGGTCCTGGACCCCGATCTGCACCAAGGGCAGCGCGCCTTACACCTGCTCCTGGGACACGACGGCGCTCGCCGACGGCGCCTGGGACGTCCGCGCCACCGCCACCGACGCGGCCGGCAACACGTCCACGGCGACGACGACCAACCGGATCGTCGACAACACCGCCCCCACGATCACGCTCACGAACCCGGGCAGCCCGATCGGCGGCACGGTCACGCTGAGCTCGACGACCGGTGACGGCGCCGGCTCGGGCGTGGCGTCCGTCGCCTACCAGTACCGGACGAGCCCGGCCGGGGCCTGGACCGCCGCCTGCTCGTCGTCGACCGCGCCGTTCTCCTGCAGCTGGGCCACCCCGGCCACCGGCATCTACGACCTGCGCGCGACCGCCACCGACGGCGTGGGCAAGCCGACGACGTCCGCGGTCGTATCGGCGCGACAGGTCGACAACACGGCACCGGTGACGGCCACGATCAGCAATCCCGGCAGCCCGCTGCGCGGCGCCGTCACCCTCAGCGGCACGGGCGCGGACGCGAACTCCGCGATGGCCTCGATGCGCTTCGAGTACAAGCCGAGCGCCGGCAGCACCTGGAGCACGGCCTGCACCGACGTCACGCCGCCGTCGCCGTTCTCGTGCTCATGGGACACGACCGCGGTCGCCGACGGCAGCTACGACGTGCGCTCTGTGGCGGTGGACGCCGCCGGCAACGTGCGCAACTCGGCGACGATCACGGCGCGCATCGTCGACAACAACGATCCGGCCCTGACCGTCACGAGTCCCGGGATGTTCCGCGGCACGACGACGATCAGCGCCACCGCGACCGACGCCATGGGCATCGCCGCCGCCGGCGTGTCGATCCAGTACAGCCTCGCCGGCGCCGGCAGCTGGACGACGATCTGCGTCGACGCCACCGCGCCCTACACCTGCAGCTGGAACTCGGCGGGCCGGACCGACGGCGCCTACGACATCCGGGCGATCGCCCAGGACACGCAGGGCTTCCAGGGCACGTCGGCGCTCGGCAGCGCTTACGTCAACAACACCGGGCCGACCGGCAGCGACATCCAGGGCACCAACGGCAACGTCAACGACCGGCTCGACGCCGGCGACACCGTGGTCTTCAGCTACAGCGCGGCGATCACCCCGTCGTCGATCCTCGCGGGCTGGAACGGCGCCGCGCCGGCGGCGATCCGCGTGCGGGTCAACAACAACGGCACCACGGACTCGATGGAGTTCTACAACGCGGCGAACACCACGCCGCTCGGGCTGCTGGCCTCCGGGACGGTGCTGTCGATCTCCCTCGACTATGTCAGCGGTCCGGCGGTGTTCAACGCCACGATCTCCCGCTCGGGCTCGACATTCACGGTCACGATCGGCTCGCTGGTCTCGGGCACCGTCTCGTCCAGCGCGAAGGGAAGGAACGACATGGTCTGGCACCCGGGCTCCCAGGCGACGAGCCAGGCGACGGGCATCTCCGTCTGGCCGACGACGGTGACCGAGTCGGGCGCGAACGACAACGACTTCTGATGGCCGGCCGTCTCCCCCAGCTCTCGCGCGGCTCGATGGCGCTCGTGTTGAACGCCCTGCTCGCGCTGCTCGCGCTCGGGCTGGCGTTCGCGCCGGCCGGCGAGGGCGCCCCGCAGCTGCGACTGGCGAGCGCATCCGGGGCGCTGTCGCTCTCGAACTCCAAGGAGGGCGCGGCGGTCTTCCGGGCGGAGGCGATGCGCCCCGGCGAGGAGGCCAGCGGCTCCGTGACGATCACCAACACGGGCACGGTCAGCGCGGCGCTCTCGCTCGCGCCCGAGGCGCCGGCCGACTCGCCGGGCAACGGCGGCGGCAAGCTCTCGAACCGGCTCGCGCTGCTCGTGATCGACGTGACGACGGTGAGCGCACCCGTGACGGTCTACGCGGGCACGCTCAAGCAGATGGCGCTCACCGACGTGGGCACGCTCGCGCCCGGGGCGCACCGGACCTACCTGTTCGTGGCCACGCTGCCGCCGGCCGGCAACGCGGACAACGCCTACCAGGGCGCGGCGCTGACGACCGGCTTCCGCTGGACCGCCGCGGGCATCGAATCGCCCACCCCGGAACCGACGACGACGCCGAGCCCGACCGCGACGCCGGCGCCGGTGTCGACGGCGGCGCCCAGCGGCGGCGGGTCCGCGCCCGCGCCCGGCCCCGCTCCGCCCGGGGTAACGCCGCCCCCGGCCGACCCGGCCACCGCCGACCCGGCCACCGCCGACCCGACCGGCGAGCTGCTCGGCGCGCAGCTGTTCGCGCTGCCCGCGGCGACGAGGAAGTGCATCAGCCGCCGCAAGTTCGCGATCCACGTGCGGCGCCCGAGAGGCATGACGTTCAAGTCGATCGCGATCTCGGTCAACGGCCGCGCCAAGGTGCGCCTGAAGGGCCTCAAGGCCAAGAAGGTCAAGGCCACCGTCAACCTCAAGGGGCTGCCGGCGGGCAAGGTGACCGTGAAGATCACGGCCGTGACGAGCACGGGCCGCAAGGCGGTCTCCAAGCGCACGTACACCACGTGCGCGAAGAAGCGGAAGCGCTAGCCGCTGCGGCTAGCGGAGGCCGAGGCCGCCGCCGTCGCGCTCGTAGCGGAAGCCCTCGCCGTCGTCGTCCTCGACGTAGCCCGCGTCCTCGGGCTGCTCCTCGGAGTCGCGCTGCTCGGCGAGCCAGCGCGCGCCCGCCAGATCGGTCCGGCCCGCCGCCTCGTCGAAGATCCGCCCGGCGTCGACCCCGAGCTTCTCGGCGCTGCGCCGGTGCAGCGGGGCGACCAGCAGCGCCTCGTGGTCGTCGTCGGCCTGCGCGAGGCTGAGCCCGACGAGCCCGAGCACGAGCGGCCGCGGGCTGTCCAGCCGCACCGCGAGCGCCGCGATCCGCTCGCTCCAGACCTGCAGCAGCCCGGAGCGGGTGCGGTCGATGCCGGCGCGGAAGGCCGCCTGCTCGCGCGGCGTGGACTCCGTGAAGGCGTTGATCGCGCGCGCGATCTCCGAGTCCTCCGCGCACGGGATGCGGCTGCGGTAGTAGCCGCCCCCTCCGGGCGCCTGCAGACGCGAGAGCTCGGTGCGGACGTCGGTCATCGCGTCCTCAGTCAACCACTATCCGGATCCGCCTGCAGAGCGACGCGGCACGAGCGCGAGCACGCGGGCCGGGCTGCCGGTGCCGCCGACGAGCTTCAGCGGCGCCACCACGATGACCGCGCCGGTCGCCGGCAGCCGCGCCAGGTTCGCGAGCTGGGTGATGCCGTACTTGCCGGCGCCGAGCACGAAGTTGTGGACCGGGAACGGCGGCTCGAACGAGTGCGCGGCGCCCGCGTCGGTCCCGACCGTCTCCACCCCCACGCCGGCCAGGCCGCTGTCCGCGAGCGCCCGGGCGCACTCGGCGTCGAAGCCCGGCGTGTGCGGGCCGGTCTCGTTCGCGTTGAGGAACGCGGCCTCGTCGTGGGCGCGGGCGTCCCAGCCCGTGCGCAGCAGCAGCCAGCCGCCCTCGGGCAGCGGGCCGTGCTCGGCCTCGAACGCGCGCAGCTCGTCGACGGTGAGGACGTAGTCGGGGTCCTCGGCCGCCTCGGCGGACTTGTCGATCACGACGGCCGGCCCGACGAGCCGCTCGGGCGGCACGGACGCGACGTCCTCGCCGTCGCGGCCGGTGATCCAGTGGATCGGCGCGTCGAAGTGCGTGCCCACGTGCTCGCCGATCTCCAGCCAGTACCACGCCCAGGCGGGCCCGCGGTCGTCGTACGCGCTGATCTCGTGGCGCGTGAGCCCGGGCGTGTCGGCGAACGGCTCGGGCAGCTTCAGCACCGGCGTCCGCTCGCTGAGCGGCTGGGTGAGGTCGATCACCTCGACGCCGGCGAGCAGCTCGGCGAGGGACTGGGCTTGGGTCACTTGAAGGCCTCCTCGAGCCATTCCGCGCAAAAGTCGGGCGTGATCTTCGCATCGACCACGAGCGGGCCGTCGCGCCGCTCGAGCCAGCGCGCGACGCCGTCGAGGTCGCCGAGCGTGCGGGCGGTGAGCCCCTGCGCGCCGGCCGCGCGCGCCAGCGCGGCGAAGTCGGTGTCCGGGAATCGCACGAGCTCGAGCGGGAGTCCCTGCGGCCCGAAGTGATGGACCTCGGCCCCGTAGGCGGCGTCGTCGTAGATCACGACCAGCAGCGGCAGCCGCAACCGGGCGAGCGTCTCCAGCTCCGGCAGCGCCATCAGCGCGCCGCCGTCGCCCAGGCAGGCGACCGTCAGCCGGTCCGGGCGGGCGATCGCCGCGCCGATCCCGCTCGCCAGGCCGAGCCCGATCGACTGGAAGGCCTGCGTGAACACGAATCCCTGCGGGTCGGGCACGCGCAGGTACATCGGCGGGAAGCCCATGAAGTGCCCGGAGTCGACGGCGACGGTGCGCTCGGCGGGCAGCAGCGCGTCGAGCGCGATCGACAGCGCGCGCGGGTCGAGGTGGGTCTCGTCGCCTTCGTCCTCGAACGAGGCGTCGCGCCACGAGCCCTCGGCGATCTCGCGCTCGAGGCCCGGCGTGGCGCGGAACCCCTCGTTGACGACGCCGGCGGCGAGCAGCGCCTCCGCGGTCGCGGCGGCGTCGCCGACCACCGCGACGTGCACCGGCCGGTGGGCGCCGAGCGACTCCTCGTCGAGGTCGACCTGCACGACCTTCGTGCCGCGGGCGATCAGCTTGCCGTCGCTCGTGGTCCAGCGGGTCAGGTTGGCGCCGAAGGCGAGGATCAGGTCGGCCTCCCCCATCAGCCGCGCCGCGACCGGCGAGGCGAAGCCGCCCGAGATCCCGACCGCCCAGGCCGAGCCCTCGAACAGCCCGTGGCCCATGGCGGAGGTGGCCAGCACGGCGCCGATCGCCTCGCCGAGCCGCTCGAGCGGCTCGCGCGCGCCGGCCAGCACCGCGCCGCGTCCGGCGACGATCACGGGCCGGCGGGCGGCGGCGATCAGCTCCTCGACCTCGGCGACGACCTCCGGCGCCGGCGCGGGCCGCCCGGGCTCCCGCAGCAGGCCCGGCGCGGCGCCGTCGGGCGCCGGCTCGGCCTGGACGTCGAGCGGCATGTTGAGCACCACGGGGCGGCGCTCGACGCGCGCGCGGCGCAGCGCCCTGGCGGTGTCGGCGGCGGCGGTCGCGCCCGAGTGGATGCGCTCGGGCACCGCGCCGAGCGTGGCGGCGAGCCCCGGCTGGTCGACCGCGAAGTTCGAGCGGATCGCCGCGCGCGGCGCCTCGCCGGCGAGCACGAGCAGCGGCGTGCGGCTCTTGGCCGCCTCGGTCAGCCCGGTCAGCGCGTTGGTGAAGCCCGGCCCCTGGTGGACGCTGCAGACGCCGACCCGCCCGCTCACGCGCGCGTAGCCGTCGGCCATCATGATCGCGCCGCCCTCGTGGCGGGCGTGGTGGAACGCCGCGCCGGCCGCGTGCAGCGCCTGCGTGGCGACGAAGTTGCCGCTGCCGAGCACGCCGAACGCGTCGCGCACGCCGAGCGCGGCGAGGGTGCGCCCGACGGCTTCTGCGGCGTTCATGCGGCGCACGGTACCGTGAGCGGCATGGCCTCCTCGACCACATCCCGACCCAAGCTCGACCCGCACGACGTGCTCGGCCTCGACCACCTGCTCGGCGACGAGGAGCGCATGCTGCGCGACTCCGTGCGCGGCTGGGTGGGCGACCGCGTGCTCCCCGATGTCGCGGGCTGGTTCGAGGAGGGCACGCTGCCCTCGCGGGAGCTGGCCAAGGAGCTCGGCGACCTCAACCTGCTCGGCATGCACCTCGAGGGCTACGGCTGCGCCGGCGCGTCCTCGACCGCCTACGGCGTGGCCTGCCGCGAGCTGGAGTACGGCGACTCGGGCATCCGCTCGCTGGTCTCCGTGCAGGGCTCGCTGGCGATGTTCCCGATCTGGAAGTTCGGCTCGGAGGCCCAGAAGGAGGAGTGGCTGCCGCGGATGGCCGCGGGCGACGCGATCGGCTGCTTCGGGCTGACCGAGCCCGACTTCGGCTCCGACCCCGCGGGCATGCGCACGACCGCCAAGCGCGACGGCGACGACTGGGTCCTCAACGGGACCAAGATGTGGATCACCAACGGCGGCATCGCCGACGTCGCGGTCGTATGGGCCAAGACCGACGACGGCGTCCGCGGCTTCGTGGTGCCGACCGATACGCAGGGCTTCAGCGCCTCCGACATCCACCGCAAGCACTCGCTGCGGGCCTCGATCACGTCCGAGCTCGCGCTCGAGGACGTGCGGCTGCCGGGTGACGCGGTGCTGCCCGAGGTGACCGGCATGCGCGGCCCGCTGTCCTGCCTGACCGAGGCGCGCTTCGGCATCTGCTGGGGCTCCGTCGGCGCCGGGCGCGCGTGCTACGAGTCGGCGCTCGAGTACGCCAAGACGCGCGTGCAGTACGGGCGGCCGATCGCCGGCTTCCAGCTCACGCAGCGCAAGCTCGTCGACATGATGCTCGAGCTCCAGAAGGCGCAGCTGCTGGCCTGGCGGCTGGGCCAGCTCAAGGACGCGGGCGAGCTCGACCCGCGCCAGATCTCGGTCGGCAAGCTCAACAACGTGCGCGAGGCGCTCGAGGTCGCGCGCGAGGCGCGGACGATCCTCGGCGCGTCCGGGATCACCTCCGAGTATCCGGTGATGCGCCACGCCAACAACCTCGAGTCCGTGCTCACCTACGAGGGCACCAGCGAGATCCACACGCTGATCCTCGGCGAGGCGTTGACGGGCGAGCGGGCGCTGAACTAGCTCCGCGACGCATGGCGGACTGGGACGACGTCGACCGGATCGCGCTCGCGCTGCCCGAGGCGGAGGCCGGCACCAGCTACGGCAACCGCGCCTGGTCCGTGAAGGGCAAGGCGTTCGCGTGGGAGCGGCCGCTGCGCAAGGTCGATCTGAAGGCGCTCGGCGACGCGGCCCCAGACGGTCCGATCCTCGGCGCCCACGTCGAGCACCTCGTCGCCAAGGAGGCGCTGCTGGCCGACGCGCCGGACGTCTACTTCACGACACCGCACTTCGACGGTTACCCGGCGGTCCTCGCCCGCCTCGGGGCGATCAGCGTGCCCGAGCTCGAGGAGCTGCTCGCGGAGGGCTGGCTCGCGCGGGCGCCGAAGCGGCTCGCCGCCGCCTTCCTCGCCGACCGAACCTGAAGGGCATGACCCCTGGCGCGGGAGGGGCGGGGCGCCGCCCCTCCCGCGAGCCGGGTCAGCCGCCGAACTCCAGGACGAAGATGCCCCGGTCGATGCTCGAGACGGCGATCTTGCCGTCGCGGTACTCGCCGTAGTTGCTCCACGTGCCGCCCTCGAAGCCCGGGGCGTCGTTCTCCGGGTACAGGTCGAAGAACGCGACCTCCTCGAGGTCGGCGCTGGGCACCGAGTCCTCGTCGAAGATCCGCAGGCCGGACGTGTAGTTGGACTCGAACACGTGGCCGTCGCGGATGTAGAGGTTGTGGTCCGTCGAGGTGGTGTTGTTCGGGCTCGCCCGGACCACACCGGGGTTCGTCAGGCTCTCCACGTTCATCACGTAGGTCGTCTGCTTGCCCTCGGGCGCCGAGCCCCTGAGCTCGTCGAGCTCGTCGTTGAACACGAACCACTTGCCGTCCTCGGTGAGCCAGCCCTGGTGGGTGTAGGCCGCCGACGGGTAGCCCGTGCGCGACAGCATCCGCGGCGCGTCCTTGTCCGTCACGTCGACGATCGTGACCGTGTCCTCGTTGGACGCGAAGCAGATCTCGCGGTTCCGGAAGCGCTTGTCGGGGCCGCTGTACCTCTCGCACTCGGTGTCGTGCGTGTAGCCGTCGGCCGAGAAGCAGCCCGCGAACTTCGGCTTCGCCGGGTTCTTGATATGCACCATGTGCAGGCCGCCCGCACACGTGCTCGTGCCGACGAGATAGGCATAGCCCGTCCGCTCGTTGATGTCGAGGTTGTGGGTGTTGTTGCTGCCGCCGACCTCGTAGATCGCATCGGCGGTGAACGTCTGCGGCTGGGCGCCCGCCGAGCGCAGGCGCGTGAGGTCGAAGACCTGCATGCCGTGCCCGATGTGCTCGGAGACGATGAACGCGTGGTCGCGGTAGACCTTGATGTCGCGCCAGAACCTGCGGCTACCGTCGGTCCTCGTCGGCAGCATGCCGAGGAAGCGCGGATTCGTGCCGTCGGTGACGTCGACGAACGCGGTGCCGTTGGTCTTGCCCATGATCGCGTACTCGCGGCCGGTCTCGCGGTCGGTCCAGCCCCAGATGTCGTTGCCGATCTCGCCGCCGCCGATCTCGGCCAGCGAGAGGTTGCCGAGCAGGTTCACGTTCTTGCACGGGAACTCGCCGGCCATGCCGTTGACGCAGTCGGCGCCCGCCGCGCCCTGGGCGGCCTGGGTCGTCTGCGCTGCCGCGGCCAGGTCGCGGAGCTTCTGGTCCTCCGCGCTGAACCAGCCCGAGTAGAGCCCGAAGCTCATGCCGCCGGGCTGCGGATGTGCCGCCGCGGTGCCGGCCATGGCCAGCAGGCTTGCGGCGGTCACCAGCAGGATGCTGGTCTTTCGCATGGATCCCCTCCCAATGTGTACGTCCTGGCCGCCTCCCGAGCGGCCCATGAGAAGAGGATGGCAGAGAGCGCGGTCGTTCAGCGGCGTCCCGGACGGACCAGTCCGGATTCGTACGCGATGACCACGAGCTGCGCGCGGTCGCGGGCCGCGAGCTTGGTGAACAGGCGGGCGACGTGGGTCTTGGCCGTCAGCGGCGAGAGCACGAGGCGATCGGCGATCTCGGCGTTGGAGAGGCCCTGGCCGACGAGCGTGAGGACCTCGCGCTCGCGGGCGGTCAGCTCGGCCAGCTCGCCGTCGTCGTCGCCGGCGGGCGCCGGGCCGGCCTGGGCGACGAAGGCCTCGATCAGCCGGCGGGTGTGGCGAGGCGCGAGCAGCGCCTCGCCGGCGGCGACGATGCGGACCGCCTCGAGCAGCTCGGCGGGCTCGACGTCCTTGAGCAGGAAGCCGGACGCGCCCGCGCGCAGGGCGCCGAAGACGTACTCGTCGAGCTCGAACGTGGTGAGCACGATCACGCGCGTGCGCGAGAGCGTCGGGTCGGCCGTCACGCGCGCCGTCGCCCGCAGGCCGTCCGTGCGCGGCATCCGTACGTCCATCAGCACGACGTCGGGCCGGTGCGCGCGCGCGAGCGCGACCGCCTCTTCGCCGTCGGCGGCCTCGGCGACGACGGCCATGTCCTGCTCGCCGTCGAGCAGCGCGCGGAAGCCCGCGCGCACGAGCGCCTGGTCGTCGGCGAGCTCGACCGTGATCACGCGCGCGGCTCCTCGCCCGCGGGCAGCGTCGCCGCCACGCGCCAGCCGCCGCCCTCGCCGGGCCCGGCCTCGAGCGAGCCGCCGAGCGCCGCGGCGCGCTCGCGCATGCCGCGCAGGCCGGTGCCCGCACCGTCAGCCGCGCCGTTCACAGCGGCGCCGTCGTCGGCGACCTCGAGCCGGATCGCGCCGGCGTCGCGCGCCACCCGGACGCGCACGTGCGCCGCGCCCGCATGGCGCAGCGCGTTGGTCAGCGCCTCCTGCACGATCCGGTAGCCCGCGGCGTGCACGGCGGCCGGCAGCTCGCCGACCTCGCCCACCTCCAGCTCGACCTGCACGCCCGCCCCGCGCAGCGCCGCGGCCAGCTCGTCGAGGTCGCCGAGGCCGGCGGCGGGGCGCACGGGCGCGTCGCGATCGTCGCCGCGCAGCACGCCGAGCGTGGCCCGCAGGTCGCTCAGCGCCTCGCCGCTGGTCTGCTTGATCGCCCGCAGCGCGCTGCGCGCCTGCTCCGGATCCTGATCGAGCCGGTGCGCCGCCACGCCCGCCTGCACGTTGATGGCGACCATCGCGTGCGCGACGACGTCGTGGACCTCGCGGGCGATCCGCAGCCGCTCCTCACCCGTGCGCCGCTGCGCCTCCTCCTCGATCGCCTCGCGCCGGGAGCGGACCATGTCGCCGATCGCCAGCGCGAGCCCGCACAGCGCCACGTTGCGCACCACGACGCTGAACAGCTCGCCGCCGTCGTCGGCGAAGGGAAGGACGCTGACGATCACGCACGGCACGACGGCGAGCCCGACCCAGACGTTGTGGCGGCGGTCGCTGCGCGTGGCGAGGTCATACAGCGCCACCATCGGGATCAGGACCACGGTGTTGCCCGGCTCCAGCGCGAACAGGATCAGCACGATCCCTGCGGTCAGCAGCGGGCCGAGCGCCAGGAAGCCGAGCCGGCCTCGCAGCACGAGCGGCAGGCAGCCGACGACGGCGGCGACCGGCCCGAACGCGGTCACGTCCGGGCCATGGTCGGGGGTCAGCAGCGCCTCGGCCAGCAGCACCGGCGGCAGCGCCGCCACCGGGAGCCAGGTCCTGAGCGTCGAGCTGCGAGCGAGGCGGTCGAGCAAGGCGCCGCTCATCGTACGGCCAGCTGCGGGGGCTCCTGGATCCCGACGCGACCGTGCAGGCGGCGCAGCGGCGCGGGCGACCACCAGTTCGCCCGGCCGAGCAGCGTCATCAGCGACGGCACGAGCAGCGTGCGCACCACGAACGCGTCGACGAGCACGCCGGTCGCCGTGGCGACCCCGATCTGCTGGATGAACGAGATCGAGCTGGTGGAGAAGGCGCCGATCGCGACCGCCATGAGGATCGCCGCCGCCGTGACGACGCGGCCCGTGCGCGCCAGCCCCGTCGCGACCGCCTCGGAGTCCGGCAGGCCGGCGTCGCGCGCCTCCTTGATGCGCCCGAGCAGGAACACGCCGTAGTCGGTCGAGAGCGCGAACACGATCGCGGCGGTGACGAGGAAGTCGCTCGGCTCCACGCCGCCGTTGGGCGTGTAGCCCAGCAGCCCGGTCAGGTGCCCGCCCTGGTAGATCAGCACGAGCGGCGTGAGCGCCGTGCCGACCGTCAGCGCGTTCATCACGACGGCCTTGATCGGCAGCACGACCGAGCCGGTCATCAGCCACAGCACGAGCAGCGTGAGGCCGACGAGCAGCGCGACCGCGGGCAGCAGGCGCGAGCCGATCGCGGCCTGCTGGTCGACGAACTCGGCGGCGCCGCCGCCGACCCGCACGTCGAACGGCGCCGGGATCGCGCGGATCGCCTCGACCGCGTCCTGCGCGACCGGGCCCGCCGGGTCCCCGCTCGCGATCGCGCTCACCTGCCAGGTGCCCGAGCCGAGGTCGCGGACCGGCGCCACGCGCTCGACGCCCCCGACCCGCTTGACGCGATCGGCGAACGCCTGCACCTCGGAGCGCGCGCCCGCGGGCGCGGAGACGGCGATCGCCATCGGCGACTTCGCGGCCTCGCCGCGGTTGACGGCGTCGGCGACGGTCCGCGCGCTCATCCCCTCCGGGATCACGGACGAGTCGACCGCCGACCAGTTCGTCGTCAGCGCGGGCAGCGACAGCGCGAGCATCGCGAGCGCGGTCAGCGGCGCGACGATCCGCGCGCGGCGCATGACGGCGTGGGCGAGCCGGTGCCAGCGGGAGCCGTCCGAGCCGTCGCGCGGCCGGGCCAGCTTGTCGCCCCAGAGCGCGAACAGCGCCGGCGCGATCACGAGCGCGGCGAGCGCCGCGACGACCGCCACGATCGCGCCCGCGATCCCCATCGACTTCAGGAACCCCTGCGGGAACACGACGAGCGTGATCAGCGCCGCGGACACCGTCGCGGCGGAGAACGCCACGGTCCGGCCCGCCGTCGCCATCGTGGCCGCGATCGCGCCGGGGGTCGCGCCGCGCGCGGCGAGCTCCTCGCGGTAGCGGCTGACGAGGAAGAGCGTGTAGTCGATCGCCAGGCCGAGCCCGAGCCCGATCACGAGGTTGAGCGCGAACACGCTCAGCCCGTAGGCGCGGTTGACCAGCGAGAGCACGAGGAACGTCCCGAGCACGGTCGTGACGCCGACGGCGAGCGGCATCAGCGTCGCGCGGCCGCGGAAGAACAGCAGCGAGAGCAGCAGCAACAGCGGGAACGCGATCAGCTCCGCGCGGCCGAGGTCGGCCCCGACGGTCTCGCCGATCTGCAGCCCGGCGACCGCGCCGCCGCCGACGGTCACGCCGTCGGTGCGGGCGAACGCGTCGAGCGCCGTCTGCGCGACGTCCTCCTCTTCGGCGGCGGCGCGCAGCGTGCCCGTGACGAGGTCGCGGCCGGCGACGTCCGTGGAGGCGATCCCCGGCACGTTCGCCAGCTCGCGCTCGACGGCGGCCAGCCGCCGCGGCGAAGGATCGTCGACGAGCAGCACGATCCCGGCGCCCGGCTCCTCGCCGGTGGCGGCCTCGATGCGCTCGATGGCGACCTCGGAGTCGGCGCCGGGCGCGACGAAGCCGCCGCTGCTCTCGAGCGCGCCGGCAACAGGTCCGCCGACCACGCCGGCGAGCACGACGAACAGCAGGACCGCGATCAGGGTGCGGCGCGGGTGGGCCGCGAAGCGTGAGGTGAGCATGCCGTCATCGTCGGCCGCGGACGGCCGCCACACATCGGCCTGCGGGAGTCACTTCGGCGCGAGGCCCTACTCCCGGGGGAGTACGTCAGAGCAGCGCGTAGAGGCGCTCGAGCGCGGTGTCGATCTCGGCCTCGGTGACGGTCAGCGGCGGCACGAGCCGCAGCGTGCGCGGGCCGGTGGCGTTGATGACCAGGCGCTGCTCGAGCAGGGCGCGGCGGGCGGTATCGGGCGCGTCGGCCGATATGTCGGCGGCGACCATCAGGCCGCGGGCTCGCACGTCGGTGACGCCGGGGAGCTCCTTCAGGCCCTCCGCGAGCCGCTCGCCGCGCTCGAGCACGCCGGCGAGGAAGTCCGGGTCGTCGACGACGTCGAGCACGGCGTTGGCCGCGGCCGCGGACACCGGGCCGCCGGCGAAGGTGGAGCCGTGATCGCCGGGGGCGAAGACGCCCGAGAGCCGCTCGCCGATCACGAGCGCGCCGATCGGCATCCCGCCGCCCAGGCCCTTGGCGAGCGTCATCGCGTCGGGCACCACGCCGGCCTGCTCGTGAGCCCACAGCGAGCCGGTGCGCCCGACGCCGCACTGGACCTCGTCGAACACGAGCGCGGCCCCGACCCGGTCGCAGGCCTCGCGGGCGGCGGCCAGCACCTCGGGCGCCAGCGGGTGCACGCCCGACTCGCCCTGCACGGGCTCCAGCAGCACCGCGGCGGTGTCCGCGTCGACGGTCTCCGCGATCGCCTCGGCGGTCGGCTCGACGGCGCGGAACCCGGGCACGAGCGGCGCGAACGGCGCCTGCTTGGACTCCTGCGGGGTGGCCGACAGCGCGCCGTAGGTGCGCCCGTGGAAGGCGCCGTGCACGCTGACGACGTCGCCCTTCGGGCGCGCCTTGCGCACCAGCTTCAGCGCCGCCTCGTTCGCCTCGGCGCCCGAGTTGGCGAAGTAGACGCTCTCCCCGAACGAGCGCTCGACCAGCCGCTCGGCGAGCCGCACCATCGGCGCGTTGGTGAACAGGTTCGAGACGTGCATCAGCCGCCCCGCCTGCTCCTGCACGGCGGCGACCACGGCCGGATGGCAGTGCCCGAGCGAGCAGACGGCGATCCCGGCCAGGAAGTCGAGGTACTCGACCCCGTCGGCGTCGGTCAGCACGCAGCCCGAGCCCGACGCGAACTCGACCGGGTAGCGGGCGTAGGTCGGGGCGAGCGCGCTCACGACGCCGGCCGCACCTTCGTGCCCACGCCGGCGTCCGTGAACAGCTCGAGCAGCAGCGAGTGCGGCTGGCGGCCGTCGATGATGTGCGCGAAGGAGACGCCGCCGTGGATCGCGTCGATGCAGGCCTGCAGCTTCGGCCGCATCCCGCCCGAGGTGACCGGCAGCGCGGCCTCGACCTCGTCGGCGCCGCACTCGGAGACGATCGACGTTGGATCGGCGGGGTCGCGCAGCCAGCCCTCGACGTCCGTGAGGAAGATGACCTTGTAGGCGCCGGTCGCGCGCGCCACGGCGCCGGCGGCCTCGTCGGCGTTGACGTTGTGCGAGCGGCCCTGGCGGTCGGCGCCGACCGACGCGATCACGGGGATGTAGTCCTCGGCGATGTGGTGGATGACGCTCGCGTCGACGCGCTCGACCCGGCCCACGAAGCCGATGTCCTCGCCGCCGGGCCCCTCCATCGTCGCGACGCGGAACAGCTGCCCGTCGTCGCCCGAGAGCCCGACCGCCGGCTGGCCGTGGCGGTTGAGCCGCATGACGATGTCCTTGTTGACCTTGCCGACGAGCACCATCTTGGCGATCTCCACGGTGCCCTCGTCGCTCACGCGCAGCCCGCCGACGAACTCGACCGGCATGTCGAGCCGCTGCATGTAGGAGGTGATGTCGGGCCCGCCGCCGTGCACGACGATCGGGTTCAGGCCGACGTACTTGAGCAGCACGACGTCGCGCGCGAAGTCCTCGCGCAGCTCCGGGTCGCTCATCGCCGCCCCGCCGTACTTGATGACGACCGTCTTGCCGTGGAACTCCCGGATGTACGGGAGCGCCTCGAGCAGGGTGCCGATGTCCCTCACGTCGTGTACTCCGCGTTGATGGTCACGTACTCGTGCGAGAGGTCGGAGAAGAACACCTCGGCCTCGGCGCCCTCGCCAGGGAGGCCGACGGTGTACTCGACCTCCTCCCGCGCGACGGCCGCGGCCAGCGCGCGCTCGTCGTAGGGCACCGCCGCGCCGGCGGCGCAGACCTGGGTGTCCTCGATCCAGACGTCGACCGGCAGCGGCGCCGTGTCGTGCACGGCCTGGCCGACCGCCTGCGCGATCCGGCCCCAGTTGGGGTCGCCGCCGTGCAGCGCCGCCTTGACCAGCGGCGAGTCGGCGACGGCACGGGCGGCCGCGACCACGTGGGGCTCGTGGCCGCCGTGGACGACCACGCGGCCGACGCGCTTGGCGCCCTCCCCGTCGCGCACCATCAGCAGCGCGAGCCGCCGCAGCAGGTAGTCCAGCGCCTCGCCGAAGCGCACCTCGTCCTCGGACTCGGGCCCGACCCGCACGCCGGAGGCTCCGCTCGCCATCAGGATCGCGGTGTCGTTGGTGGAGAGCTGGCCGTCGACGGAGATGCGGTCGAAGGAGCGCTTGACGCAGACGCCGAGCAGCAGGTCGGCCGTCTCGGGCGTCAGCGCGGCGTCGGTCTGGACGAAGCAGAGCATCGTCGCGAACGCGGGCGAGATCATTCCCGCGCCCTTGGCCTGCGCGGCCAGCCGCACGGTCCCGGAGGGCAGCGCGACGTCGAGCGACGCCGACTTGGCGAACTTGTCCGTGGTCCGGATCGCCTCGCCGAACGTGTCGTCGCCGTAGGGCGCCAGGTCGGCGCGTGCCGCGAGGATGCCCTTGATCACCTTGTCGACGTCGAGCGGGACGCCGATCACGCCGGTGGAGGCGACCGCGACCTGGTCCTCCGCCACGCGGCTGGCCATCGAGGCCGCGCCCTGCATGCGCGCGGCGTCCTCGAGCCCGCGGCGGCCGGTGGCGGCGTTCGCGTTGCCGGCGTTGGCGACGACCGCGCGGATCGCGTCGAGCCGGCAGCGCTCCTGCGTGAGCAGCACGGGTGCGGCGAGCACCCCGGAGCGCGTGAAGCGAGCGGCGCTCGTCGTGCCGGGCTCGTCGGAGACCAGCAAGGCGAGGTCGAGGCCCCCGCTGGGCTTCAGGCCGCACGCCACGCCCGCCGCCCGGAAGCCCTGCGGCAGGCCCGGCTCCGCCTCGGTGACGTGGGCGGGCGGCTCGACCCAGCGCGAGGCGAAGCTCATGCCGGCAGCCCCATGGACTCGTCGAGGCCGAACATGAGGTTGAGGTTCTGCACGGCCTGCGAGGACGTGCCCTTGTAGAGGTTGTCGATCGTCGCGAACACGATCAGCCGCAGCGGGTCCTCGTGCAGCGAGATGCGGCAGAAGTTCGTCTCGCGCACCTCGGTCATGCCGGGCGGGCCCTCCACGACCTCGACCCACGGCTCGTCCTCGTAGGCGTCGCGGTAGAGCGCCTGCGCGTCGACGTCGCCGTCCGTGCGGACGTAGCAGGAAACGAGCTCGCCGTGCGAGAGCGGCACGAGATGCGGCGTGAACGTCACGGGCACGCCGAGCTCCTGCGCGATCTCGGGCGAGTGCCGGTGCGCGCCGACCTTGTACGGCGTCACGGTCTCGTCGACGCTGACGAAATGCTTGGTGTGGGAGGGCTCGCGGCCGGCGCCCGAGACCCCGGACTTGGCGTCGATGACCACGTCGTCCAGCTTCCCGGCGAGCGGCGCGAGGGCGAGGATCGCCGCGGTCGGGTAGCAGCCAGGGTTGGCGACGAGCCGCGCGTTGCGGATCTCCTCGCGGTAGCGCTCCGGCAACCCGTACACCGCCTCGTCGAGCAGCTCGGGCGCCGGGTGGTCGCCGTACCACTGCTCGTACGCGGCGAGGTCGCGCAGCCGGAAGTCGGCGCTGAGGTCCACGACCCGGATCCCGCGCTCCAGCAGCTCCGCCACGACCGGGGCGGCGGCCCCGTGCGGGTAGGCGACGACGGCGGCGTCGACGTCGAGCTCGCTCGTGGGCTCCTCGAGGGTGAGCGGCACCCGCGTGCGCGGGTGCACCTCGTCCAGCCGCGCACCTGCGTCGCTGCGCGCGGTCACGTGCGCGAGCTCGAACTCGGGGTGCCGGTGCAGCAGCGCCGCCGCCACCGCGCCCGCGTAGCCCGCCGCGCCGAGGACCGCGACGCTAGCCACGCGGCTCGCCCCCGAGGCGCTCGGCCACGGCGGCGTCGATCTTCGCGCGCCGCTGCGCGACCTCCTCGTCGGTGAGCGTCCGGTCGGGCGCCCGGAACTCCATCCGGATCGCCAGCGACGTGCGCTCGCCTGTCGCGTAGACGTCGAACACCTCGGCGCCGGCCAGCAGCGCGCCGCCCGCGTCGCGCACGACCGCCACCACGTCGGCCGCGGCGACCGTGGCGGGGAACCACCAGGCGCGGTCCTGGCGCACGGACGGGAACGAGGTCAGGTCGCGGTAGTGCGGGTCGAGCGCCGCGTGGCGGGCGAGCACGGCCAGCTCGAGCTCGAAGCCCGCGGCCTGCTCGACGTCCCAGCCCGCGGCGACCGCCGGGTGCAGCTCGCCGAGCCAGCCCGCGGGCTCGCCGCCGACCAGCACGCGCGCGGCGCGGCCCGGGTGCAGGAACGGCTCGCGCACGGGCTCGACGGAGAAGTCCGCTCGGATCGCGCGCAGCATCGCCTCGAGCACGCCCTTGGCGGCGAAGAAGTCCGCGCGCGGCGGCGCGGGCTCGCGCCACGAGCCGGGCCGCAGCGCGCCCGTGAGCAGCGCGGCGAGCATCGTGCGCTCGTCGGGCAGCGGCTCCGTGGCGCGCGGCTCGTCGGCGCGCGGTGAGGCGAGGTAGATCGCGCCGACCTCGAACAGGCGCACGTCGCCCATGCCGCGCGAGCGGTTGCGGCGCACGCCGTCCAGCAGCGAGCCGAGCAGCGTGGTGCGCAGCGTCGACTGCTCCTCGGACATCGGGTTGCGCAGCGGCACCGGGCGCCCGCGCAGGTCCTCGCCGCCGAGCCGCAGCCGCGCGGGCAGGTCGGGCGCGGCGAAGCTCCAGCCGACGGCCTCCGACAGCCCGGCGCCGACCAGCGCGTCCTCGACGCGGCGGCGCACCTTCTGGGCGGGCTCCAGCCGGCCGCTGGCGCCGCGGCGCGAGGGCAGCGTGGCCGGGAGCTTCTCGAGCCCCCAGAGGCGGGCGACCTCCTCGACGAGGTCGGCCTCGCGCGTGACGTCGTTGCGCCGGAAGGCGGGCACGGTGACGTCCAGCCCGTCGCCGGCCTCCTCGACGCCGAACTCGAGCGCGCGCAGTATGCGGGCGCACTCCTCGCGCGGGACCGGCGTGCCGAGCAGCCGCTCGACCTTCTCGTCGCGCAGCCGGATCGTCGCGGGCGGCGGGCCCTCTCCCCCGACGTCGATCGTGCCATCGACCAGCCGCGCGCCCGTCAGCTCGAGCATCAGCTTGGTGGCGACGATCTGGCCGTCCATCGCCTGCTCGGGCGCCAGGCCCTTCTCGAAGCGGCCGGAGGCCTCCGAGCGCAGCGCGAGCTTCGTCGACGTGCGCTGGAGGCTCGGGCCGTGCCAGTTCGCGGCCTCCATCAGGACGCGGGTGGTGGTCGCGCGCACCTCGGAGCGCTCGCCGCCCATCACGCCGGCTAGCGAGGTCGGGCCGTCCTCGTCGGCGATCAGCAGGATGCTCGGGTCGAGCCGGCGCTCGATGTCGTCAAGCGTGGTCATGGTCTCGCCCTCGGCGGCACGCCGGACGGTCAGCTTGCCGCCGGCCACGAGGTCGAAGTCGAACGCGTGCAGCGGCTGGCCCGTCAGCAGCATCGCGTAGTTGGTGATGTCGACGACGTTGTTGATCGGGCGCTGCCCGGCCGCCATCAGGCGCGCCTTCAGCCACGCCGGCGACGGGCCGATCGTGACGTCCTCGAACAGCCGCGCGGTGAAGCGCGGGCACAGGTCGGGGTCCTCGACGACGACCTCGGCGCCGGGCACCTCGCCGGGCGTGCCCGGGTCGTCGGCCCACGGCGGCGGCGCCAGCGGCGCATCCGTGATCGCGTGCACCTCGCGGGCGACGCCGTACACGCTCAGGCAGTCGGGCCGGTTGGGCGTGACCTCGAGCTCGAGCACGTCGGTGGCGATCGGGAGCGCCTCGGCCAGCGGCGAGCCGGCGGCCAGGTCCTCCGGCAGCACCATGATCCCGTCGTGCTCCGTGCCGATCGCGACCTCGTCCTCGGCCAGGATCATCCCGTTGGACGTCTGGCCGCGCAGCTTGGCCTTCTTGAGCTTCGTGCCGTCGGGCATGATCGCGCCCGGCGACGCGACCGCGACGGTCTGGCCGGCGGCCACGTTCGGCGCGCCGCAGACGATCTGATGCGGAGCGCCCTCGCCGACGTCGACGGTGCAGACCGTCAGCCGGTCGGCGTCGGGGTGGCGCTCGGCCGTGACGACCTTGCCGATCCGGAAGAACTCGAGGGCGCCGACGCCGTGGCGGTGCACGCGGTCGACCTCGGTGCCGGTCATGGCGAGCCGGGTCGCGAGCTCGTCCGCGGACAGGCCCGGGTCGACGTAGTCGTGGAGCCAGAGCAGCGGCAGCCTCATCCGAACTGCTCCAGGAAGCGCAGGTCGTTCTCGTAGAGGATCCGCAGGTCGGGCACGCCGTGCTTGAGGAACGCGATCCGCTCGATGCCCATGCCGAACGCGAAGCCCTGCATGCGCTCCGGGTCGTAGCCGTGCTCGCGCACGTAGCCGAACACGTTCGGGTCGACCATGCCGGCGCCGAGGATCTCGATCCAGGCCGTGCCCTTGCACAGCGGGCAGCGCGAGCCGTCGCGCAGCACACCGCCCTTGCAGTTGAAGCAGCTCACGTCGCACTCGATGCTGGGCTCGGTGAACGGGAAGAAGTGCGGGCGCAGGCGGACGTCGCGGTCGTCGCCGAAGATCGCGCGGGCGAACGCCAGCAGCGTGCCCTGCAGGTCGGCGAGCGTGATGTCCTCGTCGACGGCGAGCCCCTCGACCTGGTGGAACTGCGGCGTGTGCGTGGCGTCGTTGTCGCGCCGGTAGGTGCGGCCGGGGACGATGATGTAGAGCGGCGGCGGGCCGAGCTCCATCGAGCGCACCTGCATCGGCGAGGTGTGCGTGCGCAGTACGACGTCGTCGGAGACGTAGAAGGTGTCGCTCTCCAGCCGCGCCGGGTGCTGCGGCGCGTGGTTGAGCGCGTCGAAGTTGTAGTAGACGAGCTCGGTCTCCGGGCCCTCCACGACGCGGAAGCCGAGGCCCAGGAAGACGTCCTCGATCTCGCGCCGGGTGGCGGTGATCAGGTGGTGGCGGCCGACGGGCGCGACCGGGCTGCCGGGCAGCGTGACGTCCAGGACGTCGGCGGCCAGGCGCTGCTCGAGCTCGGCGCCCTCCAGGGCCGCCTTGCGCGCCTCGATCGCGGCGTCGAGCGCGCGCCGGGCCTCGTTGGCCGCGCGGCCGACGGCCCCGCGCTCCTCCGGTGGGAGCTGCGCGACGCCGCGCAGCAGGTTGGGCAGCTCGGCCTTGCGGCCGAGGAAGCGCACGCGCACGTCCTCGAGCGCAGCCGTGCCGGTGACGCCGGCCACGGCGGCCTCGCCCTGCTGGCGCAGCTCGGCGATCCGGTCAAGCATGGCGGCAGATCCTACGGTCGAGCTCGTAGAGGGCGATGGTCGCCGCCATCCCGGCGTTGAGCGACTCCGACCGGATCGGGATGTGGGCCACCTCGTCGCAGGCCGCCACGACCCGGTCCGGCAGTCCCTCGCGCTCGGCACCGACGACGAGCGTCACGTCGCCGCCAGGCTCGAGCTCCTCCAGCGGCGCGCCGCCACGGGCGACCAGCGCGACCTTGCGCCCGGGCAGCTCCGCCACGTCGCGCACGCGGGCGACGGGCACCTCGAACAGGGCGCCCATCGAGGCGCGGACGGCCTTGTGGCCGTACGGATCGGCGCTGCCCGGGCCCAGCGCGACGCTGCCGGCGCCGAACGCGAGCGCCGAGCGCAGCGCGGTGCCGACGTTGCCGGGGTCGTTGACGCCCCACAGGGCCAGGCACAGCGGGCCCGTGGGCGCCTCGGCCCAGCGCTGGCCATAGACGCCGAGCGCGCGCGTGCCCGAGCCGAGCTGGGAGACGGTCGCGAGCACGTGCGGCGCGACCGGGATGCCCTCCAGGCCGCTGCCCTCGGCGGCGTAGAGCGCCTCGGGCCGCCAGCCTGCGCGGGCGGCCGCCTCGATCAGGTCCTCCCCCTCGGCCACGAACTGCCGCAACTTGTCCCGCCACTTGCGGCCGGCGAGCTTGCGGACCTCCTTGAGCTGTTCGTTGTGGGGGCTGGTGATGGCCACGGGGTTAAAGAAAGGGCGCCGCTCCGGTCAGGAGGGGCGCCCGTGAGGTGGGTCTCGTCGCTGCCGACTAGGCCGGCAACGCCTCGCGGGCGCTCTCGGCAAATCGGCGGAAGGTCTCGGGGTCGCGCACGGCGATGTCGGCGAGGACCTTGCGGTCCAGCTCGATGCCGGCCAGCTTGAGGCCGTGCATGAACGTGCCGTAGGACATCCCGTTCTGGCGCGCGGCGGCGTTGATGCGGGTGATCCAGAGGCGGCGGAAGTCGCGCTTGCGGTTGCGGCGGTCCCGGTACGCGTAGGAGTCCGCCTTCATGACGGCTTCCTTGGCGCGCTTGTAGGAGGAGTGCGCCTCCCCGCGGAAGCCCTTCGCGCGCTCGAGCGTCGCGCGGCGCTTCTTGCGGGCGTGGACGGAGCGCTTGACGCGGGTCATCCGTCGTAGCCCCCCAGCAGCTTCGTGGCGCGCTTGGCGTCCGGGTCCTTGAGCGTCATCGGGCGGCCGAAATCACGCTTGCGCTTCGGCGACTTCTTCTCGAGGATGTGGCTCGAGAAGGCGTGACGGGCGCGGATCTTGCCGCCGGCCGTCTTCTTGAAGCGCTTCTTCGCGCCGGAATGGGTCTTCATCTTCGGCATGCCGGGCGGCCAGTATAGGAGGTCCGCTCGAGCCCGTTTCCGACGGTGACCCGTGGATGCATCGCCGCGGGGGCCGTTGGAAGCGGGCTCTACGCGGCCCGGCGCGCCAGGACGATCTGCCAGTGGTCCTGCATCGAGAGCGCGCCGGGGCCGGGCGAGTGGGTCGCGAGCATCTCCTCGTAGCGCCCGCGCGCGCTCGCGGGCACCCCGAACGGCGCCGCGACGGCCTCCCACACGGCGTCGAGGGACTCGAACCCGAGCCGGATCGCGTGCGCGCGCGACTCCACCTCGGCGCCCCGCAGGCGGCCGCGCACGGTTCCCTCGTCGCCCCACAGCAGCGGCGACGGGCCGTCGTAGGCGGCCGCGAGCAGCGTGCGCGCGACGAGCGAGCGCGGCAGCGGCGCGGCGAGCGCCAGCAGCCCGCCCGGCGCGAGGACGCGGTGCAGCTCGCGGCCGGCCCGCTTCGGCCGCGGCGTCAGCGCCACGCCGAGGACGGAGACGATCGCCTGCACGCTCTGGTCGCCGTAGGGCAGCGCGTCGAGCTGCGTGTGCTCGCCGACGGAGAGGTCCACGGCTCCCTCCCCCGCGGCCTCGCGCAGCAGCGCGCGCAGCGGCTCCAACACCGCCATCAGCGCTGGCGCGCCGCCCGCCAGCGGGAACGGGCGCTGCTCGCGCGGCGGCCGGTCGCGCTCGGGGAAGCGCAGCGACAGCAGCGAGCGGCGGGAGAGCGGCACGCCCCGATGCTAAGGCTCACGGCCGCACGATCCGATGCTACGGCTCACAGCTGCTTCATCCGGGTAGGCGCGGGGAAGCACACGAGCGGGAGGGTTCCGTGCACACACGCAGGACGTTCATCCGTCGCGGCGCGCTCGGCGCCGGAGCACTGGCGATCGCCACCGGGCCGCGCGTCGCGTTCGGCGCCGGGAGCGGCTACGGGCCGCTCGTGCCAGATCCGGGCGGGCTGCTGGACCTGCCCGAGGGCTTCCACTACCGGGTGCTGCAGACCCATGACGACCGGCTCACCAACGGCCGGCCGGTCCCGGACCACTTCGACGGCATGGCCGCCTTCCCGGGCCCTGACGGCTCGACGATCCTCGTCCGCAACCATGAGCTGCGCCCGGCCGACGCCGCGACCAAGACGCCCGTGATCGGCTCCAACCCCTACCGCAGCGACGGCGTGGCGGGCACCACGGGGCTGGTAGTCGGCCGCGACGGCCGGCTCAAGCGCTCGTTCGTGACCTCGTCGGGCACGCTGACCAACTGCGCCGGCGGCGCCACGCCCTGGGGCACCTGGATCACCTGCGAGGAGGACCGCACGACGGATCACGGCTACTGCTTCGAGGTCGACCCGGCCCATCCCGAGAACAAGCTCTCGCGCACGCCGATCCGCGACATGGGGTACTTCTCGCACGAGGCCTGCGACGTGGACCCGAGCACCGGCATCGTCTACCTGACCGAGGACGACGCGCGCCTGCCGATCCCGGACGATCCCGCCACGGAGACGCCCGAGGGGTCGCGCACGAGCTTCCTCTACCGCTATTTGCCCGAGGACCCGCGGCCGCGCCCGGGCGCATTGCAGGCGGGCGGGCGGCTGCAGGCTCTGGCGATCGACAAGCGCCCCTCGTACAACATGGACCTCGGCAAGACGGGCGACCGGTTCGCGGTCGTCTGGAAGGACGTGCGGCCGCAGCAGGCGCACGAGGACGCGCTGAAGAAGGGATGCGCGCGCTTCAACCGGCTCGAGGGCTCGTTCTTCTCCGGCGGCGCGTTCTGGTTCGACGACACCGCGGGCGGCGAGGCGCGGCTGGGCCAGATCTTCCGCTACCTGCCGCGCACGAACCGGCTCGAGCTGTTCCTCGAGGGCTCCTCACCGGCCCAGATGGAGTCGCCGGACAACTTGACGATCACGCCGTGGGGCGACCTCTGGTTCGTCGAGGACGGCCCGGGCTCGCAGCGCGTGATGGGCGTGAAGCCGGGCGGCCACACGTACGTGTTCGCGGAGAACCGGCTCGTCGGCGCCGAGGAGGGCGACGCGACCGAGCTGGCCGGGCCGACGTTCGCGCCCGACGGCAAGACGTTCTTCGTGAACCTCTACGACCCCGGCCACACGCTCGCGATCACCGGCCCGTTCCGCGGCGACCGCACCGGCGGCCGCGCGCTCGCGTCGGCGGCGCCCCGGCACGCGCACGCGCCGCGCATGACGGGCGAGCTCGCCGAGTACGCGGCCAAGAACGGCCGCTCGCCGTGGGAGGCGGCCGCCTTCGAGGCGCTGGGCGCCCGCGTGACGTAGCCGCGGCGCGCGCCGGGCGCTAGATCTGGTTCGGGTCGATCGCGGCGGGCTCGGCCGAGCCCGCCGGCTTCTGCTGCGGCTTCGCGCGCTTCTCTTCCTTCTGGTCCTCGGCGGCGGCCTCTGCGGCGTCGTCGGCGGCCGTGCGCGTGGGCGCGAGCATCATCGTCATGTTGCGGCCGTCCTGCTGGGGCCGCTGCTCGATCGTGGCCAGCTCGCCGAGGTCCTCCGCGAGCCGGTTGAGGATCATCTCCCCGCGCTCGGGGTGGGCCATCTCGCGGCCGCGGAACATGATCGTCACCTTGACCTTGTCGCGCGCCTTGAGGAAGCGCTCGACGTGGCCCTTCTTGGTGTCGTAGTCGTGCTGCGCGATCTTCGGGCGGAACTTGATCTCCCGCACGTTGATCTGCGTCTGGTGCTTGCGCGCGGCCTTCTGCTTCTGGTTCTGCTCGTACTTGTACTTCGAGTAGTCCAGGATGCGGCAGACCGGGGGCTTGGCCTCGGGGGCGACCTCGACGAGGTCGAGATCGCGCTCCTGCGCCTGGCGCAGGGCGTCCTGGGTCTTCATGATGCCGACCTGCTGACCCGTCTCGTCGATGAGCCGGACCTCGGGCACGCGAATGCGCTCGTTGATCCGGGTGGGGTCGCGCTCCGGCGGCTGCCGGTCGAACCTTCTCGGGACCGGCACTAGAGGTGTCTGCGGCGCGTCAAGAAGAGCGCGGCGCGGTGTGGGAACGCGTAATCAAGGCTGTGAAGTATAGCGGCGCAGCGGTCGTGTCAAGGCTGCGCCGGCCTCCCCACCCAGCCGCTGTCGTCGCTGGCCGGCGCCTCAGCGGCGCTCGCAGCTGCGGCGCGTGTCCCGCCGGTCCGTCCGCGCCCGGTCGCGCCCCGTCCCGCAGCGGACCCGGTCGCGGCCACCGCCGCGCGCGAACACGCGGTCGGGGCCCGCGCCGCCGGACATCCGGTCGGCGTCCTCGCCACCCTCGAGCAGGTCGGCGCCCGGGCCGCCGAGATAGACGTTGCGGCCGCCCGTGTCGTAGAGGGCGTCGTCGCCGGCGCCGCCGTCGAGGCGGTCCGGGAGCAGGCGGATGATCGGGGTGTAGACGCCGTCGCCCTGGCCCGGGTCGCCGAAGAGGCGGTCGTCGCCGGCCTGGCCGGCGAGGCGGTCCGCGCCCGTGCCGCCGAAGATCGCGTCGTCGCCGCCGCGACCGCGCAGGACGTCGGCGCCGTCGCCGCCGTCGAGGGTCTCGGCTCCGCTCGCGCCGCGCAGGACATCGGCCCCGGCGCCGCCGACCGAGACCTCGAAGCCGGACACCTCGTCGCCCTCCCCCGCCTCGCCGGCGGCGCCCGTGGCGAGGTCGACCGTCACCGGCGCTGCGCGGGTCGCGAAGGAGAGGACGTCCTCCCCGCCGCCGGCGAGCAGGCGGTCGGCGCCGGGCCCGCCGTCGATCTCGTCGGGCTCCGCGCCACCCTCGATCGCATCGCCGCCGTCACCTCCGGAGAGCGAGGTGTCCACCTGGAGGTCGCCAAGGATGCCCAGCACGTCGTCGCCGTCCCCGAGCGCGGCCGCGAAGCCGTGCAATCCCTGGAAGCCCTCGGTCACGGGGCAGCGGGCGCCGCGGGCGTCCGTGTTGCGGCAGGGCGCGTCGGCGGTCAGGACGGCGCCGTCGTCGCGGACGACGAACTCGTCCCCGTCGCGGGCAACGGTCACGCGGTTGGCCTCGCCCGGCGCGCCCTCGAACGTCGTGATCGGGACGGGCGGCGCGCCGCCGTACTTCGAGCACGCCACGTCGCCCTGGCAACCGTCGGCCATCACCACGGACACCTTCGACGCCGACGCTGACGCGGGCAGCGCGAGCAGGACGGCAAGGGCGAGAGCGAGGCGCATGGCGCGAAGCTACTGCGCCGGCTCGCCGCGCCGCAAGCGTTCAGCCCGGGGTTCGCTCGGCGGCCTCGGCGACGAGGCGGGACACGGCCTCGTCGAGCGGCATCGACCCGAGGTCGCCCTCCTTGTGGCGGCGCAGGGCCACGGCGCGCTGCTCCGCCTCACGATCGCCGACCACGAGCATGTACGGGACCTTGCGCAGCTCGGCCTCACGGATCTTGCGCCCGACGGACTCCGTGCGGTCGTCGAGCTCCGCCCGCAGCCCCGCCGCGCCCAGCGCCTCCGCCACCTCGCGCGCGTAGTCCGCGTGGCGGTCGGCGAGCGGCAGCACGCGCGCCTGGACGGGCGCCAGCCAGAGCGGGAACTCGCCCGCGTAGTGCTCGATCAGGATGCCGATGAAGCGCTCGAAGGAGCCCATCAGCGCGCGGTGGATCATCACCGGCCGGTGGTCGGCATTGTCGGCGCCGGTGTAGGTGAGGTCGAAGCGCTCGGGCATCACGTAGTCGAGCTGGACGGTGCCGAGCTGCCAGGAGCGGCCGATCGTGTCGGTCATGTGGAGGTCGATCTTGGGGCCGTAGAAGGCGCCGTCGCCCTCGTTGAGGTCGTACTCGACGCCGCGCAGCTCCAGCGAGTCCTTCAGCGCCTTCTCGGCGCGGTCCCACATCTCCTCGGTGCCGATGCGCTTCTCGGGGCGGGTGGAGAGCTCCAGGCGCGGCTCGAAGCCGAAGGTGTCGTAGATCGCGTAGCCGAAGTCGAGGCAGCGGTTGACCTCCTCCGGGATCTGCTCCTCCGTGCAGAAGATGTGGGCGTCGTCCTGTGTGATGTGGCGGACGCGCAGCAGCCCGTGCAGGGTGCCGCTCGGCTCGTGGCGGTGCACGAGGCCGGCCTCGGAGTAGCGGATCGGCAGGTCCCGGTAGGAGTGGCGCTCGTCGTTGAAGAGCTGGATGTGGGCCGGGCAGTTCATCGGCTTCAGGCCCATCGTGCGGCCCTCGACCTCGGTGAAGTACATGTTCTCGCGGTACACGTCCCAGTGCCCGGAGGCCTTGAAGAGGTCGACGTCGTAGAGGATCGGCGTCTTGACCTCGCGGTAGCCGCGGGCGCCGTTCTCCCTGCGCCAGAGCGCGGTCAGCTCGTTCCAGATGACCATGCCGTTGGGCTGCCAGAACGGCGAGCCCGGGCTCAGCTCGGAGAACAGGAAGAGGTCCAGCTCCTTGCCGAGCTTGCGGTGGTCGCGGGCGCGGGCCTCCTCGAGCCGGTGCAGGTAGTCCTCGAGGTCCTCCTTGGAGTGGAAGGCCGTGCCGTAGATGCGGGTGAGCATCGTGCGGTCGGAGTCCCCGCGCCAGTAGGCGCCGGCCACGGAGAGCAGCTTGAAGGTCTTGATGCGCTTGGTCGAGGGCGCGTGCGGGCCGCGGCAGAGGTCCGTGAACGGGCCGTTGGTGTAGAGCGACACGGTGTCGACGCCTCCTTCGCGGACCAGGTCCTCGATCAGCTCGACCTTGTAGTCCTGCTGCTCGCCCTGAAGCGCTCGAGCGCCGCCTCCGCCGTGACGTCCTCGCGCTCGAACCGCTCGTCGGCCTTGACGTGCTCGCGCATCTTGGCCTCGATGCGCTCGAAGTCGTGGTCGGAGACGGTGACGCCCTCGGGGAACTCGAAGTCGTAGTAGAAGCCGTCGTCGATCGGCGGGCCGATCGAGATCTTGGTCCCCGGGTAGAGGTCGAGGATCGCCGCGGCCAGCACGTGCGCGGTGTCGTGGCGGATCAGCTCCAGCGACTCAGGGTCGCGGCTGGTGACGATCGCGACCTGGTCGCCGTCTTGCAGCGGTCGTGTGAGGTCCCTCACCTCGCCGTCGACCTTCACGGCGAGGGCGGCGCGGGCGAGGCCGGCACCGATGGAGGCCGCCAGATCCGCGCCACTGGCGCCGTCCGGCAGCTCCTTGGAGGTCCCGTCGGGGAGCACGACTTGCATGCGCGGGGATGCTAGTGCGGCGGTTGTATCCGGGCGTTTACGAACAGGCGTTCGGCGGGCATTGCTACGGTTCGAACCCACGACGGTTGCACACGCAACCAGTCACTGAACCGAAAACGACGCGGCGCGCCTCCTTCTATGCGTGCGCCGTCCAAGGACGTGATCATGAGACCGACGACCACGACCGCGCTGGCGCTTGCCGGCACGGCGCTGGCTCTGCCGGCCGGAGTTGCACTGGCGGAGACCACCGACGATCCGCCCAGCCCCGCCGAGAGCGCGCTCGCCGCGCCGTTCGCGGGCCACCTGTCGATGACCGCCCAGATGCGCGCGGAGCGCCGCGAGGTGCTCGTGGAGCGCCTGACCCCGCGGATCATCCGCACGGAGCGCAAGACCGCGCGCGTGAAGGGCGCGGACTTCTCCTCGCGCGCCGAGAAGCGCCGCCTGCGCGGCGGGTCGCCTCGAGAGCTGCGAGCGGAGCTCGAGCAGAGCCGCCGCGAGCTGCGCCGCGCCGAGAGCGCCGCAGCGACCGCACCGGCCGCCGGCACGCCCACGACGGGCGCCGGCACCGCCGCTCCCGCGCACCTCCAGGCCATCGCGGCCTGCGAGTCGGGCGGCGACTACTCGACGAACACCGGCAACGGGTTCTACGGCGCGTACCAGTTCACACAGGAGACTTGGGCCTCGGTCGGCGGCACCGGCAACCCCGCCGCCGCGAGCCCGGCCGAGCAGGACCGACGCGCCGCGATGCTCTACGCGCAGTCCGGCTCCTCGCCCTGGCCTGTCTGCGGCCAGTAGAACGACGCGGAGTAGGGTGGCGGGGATGGACCCCGCCGCCCTTCGCGCCGAGTTTCCCGTCCTGCAGCGGGTCGCCTATCTGAACGCCGGGACGGACGGGCCGCTGGCCGCGGCCGCGGTGAAGTTCGCGCAGGCCGAGCTGGAGGCCGAGCTCACCGAGGGCCGGACGACGGCGCACTTCGAGCGGCGCTTCGAGCTCCAGGCCGCCCTGCGCGCCGGCTATGCGCGCGTGCTGGGGGCCGCGGTCGAGGACGTCGCGCTGACGACGTCGACGAGCGAGGGGATCGGCGCGGTGATGGCGGGGATGGACCTCGGGCCCGGCGACGAGATCGTCTCCTCCGACGAGGAGCACCCCGGCGTGCTCGGGCCGTTGAAGGCCGCGCGCGAGCGCGGCGCGACGATCCGGCTCGTCCCGTTCGGGGAGCTCGCGAGCGCCGTGACCGCGACGACGACGCTGGTGGTCTGCTCGCACGTCGGCTGGGTCTCGGGCGAGGTCGCCCCCGCGGAGCTCGCGGAGCTCGACGTCCCGGTGATCCTCGACGGCGCGCAGGGCTCGGGCGCCGTGCCCGTCGACGTCAATGCGCTCAACTGCGCCGCCTACGCCGCCGCGGGCCAGAAGTGGCTGTGCGGGGCCGACGGCACGGGGATGCTCTACGTCTCCCCCCGCCGGCGCGAGCGGATCCGCCCGATCGCGCCCAGCTACGTCTCCTTCGAGGACACCACGCGCCAGCTCGAGTCGCCCTACAAGCCCGACGCGCGCCGCTACGACACGCCGTCGCTCTCGCGCGAGGCCGCCGCGCTCACGCTCGGCGCGCTCGAGGTGCTCGAGCGCCACGGCTTCGACGCCGTTCTCGCGCGCGGGCGCGAACAGGCCGCCGACCTGGCCCGCCGCCTCGAGGAGACCGGCCACACGGTCGCCCCGCGCGGCGACACCACGCTCGTGGCCTGGGAGGACACCGACCCGGAGGGCACGCGCGACCGCCTGCGCGACGCGGGGATCGTCGTCCGCAACCTGCCCGGTCGCCCGCTGCTCCGCGCCTCGGTCGGCGCCTGGAACGACGAGAGCGACCTCGAGCGCCTGCTCGCCGCCCTCGCGCCAGACACGCGCACCTGGCGCGGCGAGCGCGAGGAGACGCCGAGCGCCCGCTCGGCCTGAGTCAGCGCTTCAGCTGCGCGAGCTCGCCGAGACCGACCTGCTCGTGCAGCATCCGCTGCGGGTACATGACCGGCGGCGGCGCGTGCGCGGCGAGCCGCTCGCGCTCGGAGCCGGACAGGCGCAGGCCGGCCGCCCCGAGCAGGTCCTCGAGCTGCTCGAACGTGCGCGGGCCGACGATCGGCGCGACCACGCCCGGCTCGCCGAGCAGCCACGCGAGCGCGACCTGGGAGATCGTCGCGCCGCGCTCTGACGCGATCGCCTCGGCCTCGTCGACGACGCGGAAGTTGCGCTCGATCGCGCGCCGGTGGCGCGCCTCCTCGATGTCGTCGCCGGCGTCGGCCATGCGCGAGCCCTCGGGCGGGTCGGTGTCGCGCGAGTACTTGCCGGTCAGGAAGCCGGCGCCGAGCGGCCCCCACGGGATCACGCCGATCCCCGCCGCGCGGCAGAAGGGCAGGATCTCGACCTCGATCGAGCGCTCCACGAGCGAGTACTGCGGCTGCAGCGACACGAACGGCGCCCACCCGTTGCGGTCCTGCAGGCCCACGGCCCAGGCGAGCAGCCACGCGGGGTAGTTGGAGGCGCCGATCGCCCGCACCTTGCCGGCGCGGACGAGCCCGTCGAGCGCCTCCAGCGTGTCCTCGAGCGGGACCGACGGGTCGGGCGCGTGCACCTGGTAGAGGTCGATCACGTCGATGCCGAGCCGTTGGAGGCTCGCGTCGCAGGCCGCGCGGATGCGGTCGGGGTCCAGCCCCTCGCCGGGCGGGTCGGAGACCTTCATGCGCACCTTGGTGGCCACGACGACCTCGTCGCGGTGGCTCGCGAGCCACGGCGCCAGCGTGCGCTCGGACTCGCCGTCGCCATAGACGTCCGCGGTGTCGAGGAAGTTGCCGCCCGCCTCGAGGTAGCGGTCGAGCATGCGGTGGGACTCGTCCGGTGGGGTCTTGCCGCCCATCAGCATCGTGCCCAGGCAGAGCCGGCTGACGTTCAGGGGTCCGAGCTTGGTCGTCTCCATGCCGGATAGCCTGCCCGCTCATGCGCATCTGCGTGTATGCGGGCTCCAATCCCGGCGCGGACCCGGTCTATGCCGAGGCCGCCGCCGACCTCGCGCGCGTGCTCACCGGGCGCGGCGTCGGCGTCGTCTACGGCGGCGCGCGCGTCGGGCTGATGGGGGTCCTAGCCGACACCACGCTCGAGGCCGGCGGCGAGGTGATCGGCGTGATGCCGCAGGGGCTGATCGACCGCGAGGTCGGCCACACGGGGCTCACCGAGCTGCACGTCGTCGCCTCGATGCACGAGCGCAAGGCGCTGATGGCCGAGCTCTCCGACGGCTTCGTGGCGCTGCCCGGCGGCGCCGGCACGCTCGAGGAGCTGATCGAGATCTACACCTGGAGCCAGCTCGGCCTGCACGCCAAGCCGATGGGCGTCCTGAACGTCAACGGCTACTACGACGGCCTGGCCGCGCTGCTCGACCACGCGGTCCACGAGGGCTTCCTGCGCCGCGAGCACCGGGCGGCGATGCACGCCGAGCCGACCGCCGAGGCGCTGCTGGAGCGCTTCGCCGCCTGGCAGCCGTCCGGCGTGGGCAAGTGGCAGTAGCCTCGCCGCCATGCCGCAGCTGATCGAGAGCCCGAGCCGCGTCGAGGCCGCGGGCACCAAGCCGAAGCTGATCGACGAGTACGCCGGGCGCGTGAACTCGGGCGAGGAGCGCGTCAGCGTCGCCCACATGCGCTCGCCCTCAGGCTGGGTCGAGCCCGGCCAGCGGCCCGACTTCGACGAGTACACCGTCGTGCTCAGGGGCGCCCTGCACGTCGAGCACGAGGACGGCGAGCTCGACGTCCGCGCCGGCCAGGCGATCCTCGTCCGCGGCGGCGAGTGGGTGCGGTACTCGACCCCCGATCCGGAGGGGGCCGAGTACGTCGCCGTCTGCCTGCCCGCGTTCTCGATGGACTCGGTCCACCGGGACGACTAGCGCGTCAGCACCGCCGCGCCGTCCGGGCGCCGCTCGAAGCGGCCCGGGCCCTGGAAGTCGTCCGGCCGCCCGTCGTGATCGATGTCCTCGCCGCGCAGCGCGCGCTCGACGTCGATGTCCACGATCTCCGGATCGCGCAGCACCGCCTGGAAGCGCTCGTCGTCGCGCTCCCCCTGCCACTTGGCGATCACCATCGTCGCCACGCCGTTGCCGATGCAGTTCGTCAGCGCGCGGCCCTCGCTCATGACGCGGTCGATGCCGACCACGAGCGCGATGCCGACGGCGATCGACTCCTCGGTGAAGAACTCCCCGCCGAACGCCTGCAGCGAGGCGACCAGCGTGACGAGCCCGGCACCGGTGATCCCGGCCGCGCCCTTGGAGGTGAGGATCATCAGCGCCATCAGGGCGATCTGCTCGCCGATGGCGAGATCCTGTCCGGCCGCCTGCACGATGAACAGCGCCGCCATCGTCAGGTAGATGCAGGTGCCGTCGAGGTTGAACGAGTAGCCCGTCGGGATGACCAGGCCGACCGTCTGGCGCGACGCGCCGGCCGCTTGGAGCTTGGCCAGCAGGCGGGGCAGCACGGTCTCCGAGGACGAGGTGCCGACGATGATCAGCAGCTCGTCGCGGATCAGGCGGATGAAGCGCAGGATGTTGAAGCCCGCGAGCCGCGCGACCGCGCCGAGGATGACGAACACGAAGATCGCGCACGTCCCCCAGAACGTGACCATCAGCAGGCCGAGGCTGGACAGCGACGTTGAGCCGAACTGCCCGACCGTGAAGGCCATGCCGCCGAACGCGCCGAGCGGGGCGAACCACATGATCAGCCGGATCACGCCGAAGATGACCCGGCCGGCCAGCTCGAAGCCGCCGACGACGCGCTTGCGCAGGTCCTCGGCCAGGAACGACACCGCGATCGCGGTGAGGATCGCGAGCACGAGCACGCGCAGGATCTCGTTCTCCACGAACGGGCCGGCGAGGCTGTCCGGGAGCACGTTGTCCGTGATGAAGGGCACGAGCCCCTGGTCGCCCCCGGCCTCGCCGATCGACTCCTTCGCGCTCGCCTGGCCCTCCTCGCTGGGGCTGCCCTCGAAGCCCGAGCCGGGCTTGACCAGGTTGCCCACGATCAGGCCGAGCGCGAGCGCGACGACGGTCATCGTCAGGAAGTAGCCGAGCGCGCGGGCGGCGAGGCCGCCGGCGCGCGCCACGTTGCCGAGCGACGCGATGCCGATCACGACCGTCACGAAGATCACGGGTCCCGTGATCGTCTGGATGAGCTGGATGAACGCCTCGGCCAGCCACTTCGCCTTCACCGCGGTGTCCGGGACCACGAGCCCGAAGACGGTGCCGGCCACGATTCCGACGATCACCCAGAACCACAGCTGGGTGTAGAACTTCCGACGCGGGCGGTCGCGCGCGGCGTCGGCGGCTGGTGCGGTCATATGCGCCTCTCCCCTGTACCCGAGCGGGCGCCCCCGCGGCGCCCCTCGCCCGTGCGTGTACCCGCTTCCCGGTGCGAGGATGCCGCGGTGCCGTCAGCCCGCCGCAAGCCGATCGACCGCCTGTCCGCCGCGCAGGCACGCCGGATGGCGCTCGCCGCGCAGGGCTTCGCCGACCGCAGCGAGGGCCGCGCGCCCGACGGCTGGGCGCTGCGTCGGGTGCTCGACCGCGTCGGGCTGATCCAGATCGACTCCGTCAACGTGCTCCAGCGCGCGCACTACCTGCCGCTGTTCAGCCGGCTCGGGCCCTACGACACCGAGCTGCTCGACCGCGCCGCGCACCGTGCGCCGCGCCGGCTGTTCGAGTACTGGGGCCACGAGGCGTCGCTGCTCCCCGTCGCCACCCAGCCGCTGCTGCGCTGGCGGATGGAGCGCGCGGGCGACGACGCCTGGGGCGGGATGCGCCGCATCCAGCGCGAGCGCCCGGAGCTGGTCGAGCGCGTGCTCGCCGACGTCCGCGACCGCGGCCCGATCGCCGCCAGCGAGGTCGTCGAGGAGGAGCGGCCCGCGCGCACGGGCCCGTGGTGGGACTGGTCGGACGTCAAGCGCGCGTTCGAGTGGCTGTTCTGGAGCGGGCAGATCACCTCGGCGCGGCGGCGCGGCTTCGAGCGCCTGTACGACCTGCCCGAGCGGGTCCTCCCCCGCGAGGTCGTCGAGACGCCGACGCCGTCGCTCGAGGACGCCCAGCGCGAGCTGGTGCGGATCGCCTCGCGCGCCCTCGGCGTCGCGGCCGAGCGCGACCTGCGCGACTACTTCCGTCTGCCGGTGGCGGAGGCGCGCTCGCGCGTGGCCGAGCTCGTCGAGGCGGGCGAGCTGTGGCCCGTCGAGGTCGAGGGCTGGAGCGTGCCCGGCTACGCGCACCCGGAGGCGCGGCTGCCGCGCTCGGTCCACGCCCGCGCGCTGGTCGGGCCGTTCGACTCGCTGATCTGGGAGCGGCCGCGGGTGGAGCGCGTGTTCGGGTTCCGCTACCGGATCGAGATCTACGTCCCGAAGCCCAAGCGGGTCCACGGCTACTACGTGCTGCCGTTCCTGCTCGGCGACCGGCTGGTCGCGCGCGTGGACCTCAAGGCCGACCGCGCGGCCGGGGTGCTGCGCGTGCAGGCCTCCCACGCGGAGCCGCACGCGCCGCCGGAGACGGCGTCCGAGCTCGCCGCCGAGCTGGAGTCGATGGCCGGCTGGCTGGGGCTCGGCGGCGTGGCGGTGCAGCCGCGGGGCGATCTCGCCGCCCCGCTGGCCGCCGCCGCGTGAGCTCTACAGCAGGAGCAGGAGCAGGACGATGACAGCGATGATGAGCGCGATGAGCGCGATCGTGCGAGTGTTCATTGGGCCTCCGTAGGTCGATGAGCCCGGGACGGTTGGTGCTTCGCCCCGGCGCAGACCATCCCTTCCCCGCGGCGGCGCGGGTTCAGTCCTTCGGGTCGTAGGGGAGCTCGACGCCGCGGGCGACGCGGACCATGCGCCGCTCCGGGTAGGCGACGACGTCGGCGGGCACGAGGTCGCCCATCGTGATCAGGTCCATGCCGTCGGGCCCGACCTCGATCCGGTGCCCGACGCCGCCGTTGGGCCGGCGCAGCCAGAACGAGCCGGCACGCAGCTCGTGGGCCTCCTCGCCGATCCGGGCGACGCCGCCGCCGCCGCGCACGTACCAGCACTCCTCGCGCGTGGAGTGGAAGTGCAGGTCGGTGTTGTGGGTGTCCGGCGGCATCGCGTCGTGCGCGAGCACGAGCCGCTCGGAGCCGAGGTCGCGCGCGTCGCGGGTCGCGTAGGCGGTCATGCCCTCGCGGCCCTCGTGCAGCGGCAGGTCCGCGAGGTTGCGGATCGTCGGCGGCCGCTCCGAGGTCAGCTCTGGGACCTCCAGCGGGCCGAGCTGGGCGTCGGCCGCGAACGGCGGCGGCAGGTCGGCGGGCGACCAGCGCGGGCCGACCCAGAACTGCTTCGCGCGCGGGAGCCACGTCAGGTGGGTGCGCGAGCCCTCGGCGGCCACGAGCACGGTCAGGCCGTCGTCGCCCGCGATCAGCGTGTGCGCGTCGCCCTGCGCGGGGTGCAGCAGCACGTCGTCCTCGCCGATCGCGTAGGCGCGCACGTCCTTGGAGCCCGCGGACTGCCAGGAGACCCCGGAGCCCCGCAGAACCAGGAACACCTCGTCCTCGTCGATGTGCGCGTGCGCGGGGGTGCTGCGCGCGCCGGGCGCGATCTCGATGATCGCCACGCCCATCCGCAGCGCGTTCGCGGCGGCGCCGAGCCGCTTGCGGCGGGCGTCGAGCTCGCCGACCTCCCACCGCTGCTCGGGGACGTCGTCGACGTGGATCGGTGTGCCGTCGCTCATGGCGGGGCAGCCTGCCACACCTTGCAACCGCTCCGAGCCCGGGAATAGGCTGGCCGGGCGCGATGAGGCCGCTGATGACAACCCTCTCCGCGGTGGTCCTCTCCGCCGTCATGGCCGCGCCCGCCGCGGCGGCCATCACGCCCGACCGGAACCCCGCCACGGTCGCGGGGGCGCTCGCGGAGGGGCTCCCGCTCGCCGGCGCGGAGTTCGTCACCATCCCGCCCGCCCCGATCGAGGGCCCGGACACGAACCCGGTCGCCGTCGCGGACTCCCCGCTCGCCGGCTTCCCGGCGAGCGGGCCAGCTTCTCGATCTTCAGCACGGGCAACACCCTGTCCGCCGACGCCCCGAACGACAGCGGCAGCACCGAGCAGAACAACGGCGGCGGGTCGGGAGGCCACGGCACCCAGATCTTCGACCTCGTGACACTCAGGGTCGACCTCGACGTCCCGGCCGGGCTGAACTGTCTGCGCACCGAGTTCCGCTTCCTCTCCGAGGAGTACCCGGAGTTCGTGGGCGGGACGGTCAACGACGCCTTCGTCGCCGAGCTCGACGTGTCCGACTTCTCGGTCGATCCGAACGCCGCGGTCACCGCGCCGCACAACTTCGCGTTCGACTCCACCGGCAACCTCGTCAGCGTCAACACGGCCCAGTTCTCCGAGGCCGAGGCGGCGGGGACCACCTATGACGGCGCCACGCCGCGGCTGCGGGCCTCGACGCCGATCTCCCCCGGCCGCCACTCCGTCTACCTCTCGATCTTCGATCAGGGCGACCCGAGTCTGGACTCGGCGGTGCTCCTGGACGCGCTGCGGCTGAGCGACGCGCCGGGAGACGCCTGCGCCACCGGCGCCAGCGCCGACGTGACGCCACCGGCCGTCGGGCTCGCCTCGCCGGCGAACGGGAGCTCGTCGACCGACGCGACGCCTGCCTACAGCGGCGCCGCGGGCGACGCCGCGGGCGACTCGGCGAGCGTGACCGTCGAGGTGTTCGGCGGCGGCGGGATCTCCGGGTCGCCGGTCCAGACCCTGACGGCGACGCGCTCGGGCGCGACCTGGGCGACGGAGGGCCCGGCGCTGTCGCCCGGCACGTACACGGCCCGCGCGCGGCAGGCCGACGGGGCCGGCAACATCGGCTCCAGCGGCCCGAGCACGTTCACGATCACGACCGCAGGGGGCGGACCGAACCTCCTGCCCCCGCCCGTGACCGCCAAGTTCGTCAACGTCGAGCCGGTCAAGGGCGTGGTCACCGTGCGCCGGCCTGGCGGGCGCGCGCGCCGCCTCGCGGAGGGCGAGCAGATCCCCACGGGGTCGGTCGTCGACACGCGCCGCGGCACCGTCCGCCTGTTCTCCACCGGGGCCGGCGGCAAGATCCAGAACGCGCTGTTCTTCGACGGGCTGTTCAAGGTCACCCAGACCAAGGGCGCCAAGCCGGTCACCAACCTGAAGCTGACCGAGAAGCTCGCCCGCTGCCCCAAGGCCGCCAAGAAGAAGGCCAGCAGCTCCGCCAGGCGCAAGAAGCGGCGGCTGTGGGGCGATGGCCGGGGCTCCTTCCGCACCTCGGGCCGCCGCAGCGCCGCGACCGTCTCCGGCACAAGGTGGCTCGTCCAGGACGACTGCAAGGGCACGCTGACCCGCGTCGCCCGCGGCAAGGTCCGCGTGCGCGACTTCAAGCGCAAGAAGACCGTGACCGTCAAGGCCGGGCGCAGCTACCGCGCCCGCTGACGCCGCTCCTCCCCGCGCTCCTCTGCGGGCTTGTCGAGGCTCGCGACCGTCCACACGCGCAGCTGCTGCGCGCGGCCGCGGACGTCGAGCTCGCCCACCTCGGCGAGGTCGTCCGGCTCGCGGGTGAGGCTGGAACGGGTCGCCTCCGAGAGGAAGAGCTGGTGCGGCGTGCCCTTCGTCATGCCCTCGAGGCGCGCCGCGGTGTTCGTGGTGTCGCCGATCGCCGTGTACTCGAGCCGGCGCGAGGACCCCACGTTGCCGGACATCACCTCGCCGGAGTTGAGCCCGATGCCCATCGAGAAGGCGTCGCCGTGCCCCGCCTCGGCCAGCCAGGCGTTGAAGCGCGCGAGGCGCTCCCCGGCCATCTCCCGCGCCGCCGCCAGCGCCCGGTCGGCATGGTCCTGCTGCTCCAGCGGCGCGCCGAAGACGGCCATGATGCCGTCGCCCATGTAGGCGACGAGCGTGCCGCCGTGGTCGAGGATGGCGTCGCTCATCGACTCGAGGTACGTGTTGAGGACGCCGATCACGCGGTCGGGCGCCAGCGTCTCCGCGAACGCGGTGAAGCCGCGCAGGTCGGCGAACAGCACGGTGGCCTCGCGCCTCACCCCGCCGAGCCGCAGGTCCTGGCCGGCCTTCGAGAGCACCTCGCTCACGACGGGCTCGGGCACGAAGCGCGCGAACGCGTCGCGCACCCGCTGGCGCTCCAGCGTGCCGAGCATCAGGGCGACCCCGAGCGTGCCGAAGACGGCCGTGATCACCGCGCCGACCGGGTGGACCACGGGCAGGATGAGCCCCGACCGGAAGGCCAGCACGGCGACCCCCACGTACGCCACGGCCACGAGCACGATGACCGGCAGCATCAGCTTGACGCCCCGGCGCAGGCCGAGCAGCGGGGCGAGGCTCGCGAGCAGCGCGATGATCAGCGCGTCGAGCAGGCCGCCCGAGCGGGTGAGCGGGAACCCGCGCAGGGCCGTCGAGATCGCGTTGGCCTGGACCTCTCCCCGGCCATGACGTCGTCGCTGCTCGTCGGGACGGGATGCACGTCCTGCAGCCGCGGCGCCGAGGCGCCGACCACCACGACCCGCCCGCGGAACGCGTCGGCCGGGACCCGGTCGTCCAGCACGCGCGAGAACGAGTACGTGGGGACGGTGCCCGGCGGGCCGAGGTAGTCGATCAGCGCGTCGCCGTCGGCGAACGGGGCCCGCCCGACCGGCCGCCCCGTCGCGAGCTCCGCGGCGACCACCGCGAAGCCCCTGAGGCCGTCGAACGAGTACGGGAAGGAGCGCTGCACGCCGCCCTCGTCCTGGTTGAGGATCGCGTTCCCCGACCGCGCGCCGATCTCCGCGAGCAGCTCCTCGCCGCCGAGCACGCGGCTGCGCCCCTTGGCGTCGACCTCCGTGGTGGCGAGCACGATCCGCGGCGCGCGGTCGACCGCCTCGATCAGGGCGTTGTCCTCCTTCCTGCGCGTCGGCTCGGTGAACTGGACGTCGTAGGCGATCGCCCGCGCGCCGGCGCGGTCGAGACGGTCGATCACCCGCGCGTGCAGCGACCGCCGGAACGGCCAGCGCTGGTTGAGGTCGTCGAACGTGACGTCGTCGACCGCGACGAACGCCACATCGCGCGGCGGGCGGTCCGGCCGCGCGCCGAAGCGCGCGTCGACGGTGTCGAGCTCGAGCACGGACAGCGCCCCGCCGGCCTGCAGGGCGATCCACAGCCCCGCGGTCGCGACCGCTACGAGCAACGACGCGACCGGCGCGAAGCGGTTGCGCGAGGCCCAGCGCATCGCGGCAGCATCTCACGCGCCGTGCAGCCCTGAGATGCGGTAGAAGAGGGCATGGCGGATCGGCGAGCGCAGCGGCGCGAGATCGCCGCTCCGGAGGCACTGCCGGAGCCGGCTCCGGCCGCGCCGCACGCCGCGCCCGCGGAGCTGGTCCTCTCGCTGCAGCGCTCCGCCGGCAATCAGGCGGTCGGCGCCATGCTCGCGCGCGAGCCCGAGGGCGCGGCGGCGACCGCCACCGCGCCCGTGCCGGAGACCGAGGCGCAGATGGACGCCGACGTCAACCTCATCGCGTCCAAGCTCCAGGAGCAGATCCTCACGGCGAGCGAGGAGCAGTCGATCGTCGACCTCGTGCGCAAGTGGGCCGACGTCGACACGGACGCGATCATCCGCGGCGAGCACAGCGCGGGCGCGCTCGACCGGTTCATCTTCAAGCTCAAGGTCCGCGTGGTGACGCGCTCGACCGCGCGCTCGGCGTTCCTCTTCGACACGTCGGTCAACGTCTTCGACACGCTCTTCCACGAGCTCGAGGACGGCCGGCTGACGGAGTTCCGGGGCCTGCTCGTGCGCTCGAACAAGTACGCGGGCGCGGGGCCGGAGAGCGAGCCGTCCGAGAACGTGTGGGCGACGGTCGGCCGCCAGGAGCTGATCGGCCTGTTCGGGATGATGAAGGGGCTCAGCACCGGCCTCGCCGGGGTGGGCGACGTCGCGGTCTGGGCCGCCGTGAAGCAGGCCAACATGTACCTGCTGCCGTTCGGGCAGGAGATCAAGGACCCGGACAAGATGGCCGACTGGATCGGCAAGCAGCTGGACATCTCCGGCGACGCCATCTTCGAAGGAGAGTTCACGCAGGGCGAGGAGCTCTTCCTGGGCCAGAACGCGGCCTCGATCGGCACGGCCGGCGGCAGCGTGATCTGGAACCTCGTGATGCTGCACGGCGGCTCGGGCGCGGGCTCCGCCGGCGCGGGCATGCTCCCCCAGGGCCTGAAGGCGCTGGACCTCGTGAGCAAGTTCAAGGGCGTCGACGACGCGCTCACGAGCATGGGCGACTACCTGCTGCGCATGCAGGAGAAGCGCCAGCTGACGCGCGACCACCTGCTCGGCGACGACGAGTTCAAGATCGAGTGCTTCAAGCTCGCCGGCGCCGTGGTGGGCGCCATCGGCGGCGCGCTCGGTGCCACGGGCGACACGGCCAAGATGGTCCAGGTCGCCATGGAGAAGCTCGCGCTGGTCTTCAAGGGCGGCGAGATCGGCGCCAAGCTCGGCGAGATCAGCCAGATCCTGATGGACGACACGCTGCAGCCGGCCGCGCAGCGCGCCGCCGTCGGCAAGCTCGTCATGGAGCTCGTCTCCGACGCGTTCTCGATCGTGGGCGAGAAGGCCGCCGGCGCCGACAAGGCGACCGCGGAGGCGCGCAGCGCGCAGATGCAGTTCAACGAGCGCACGCTCGAGGTGATCCCCGCGCTGCCGCTCGAGACGGAACCCGGCGCCTCGCAGGAGGGGCGTGCCCAGCCGGGCATCGACGACTTCGGGATGCTCGACCTCGACGTCATCGAGGGCCCGCCGCTCGAGCTCGACACGGGCGCCTCCCAGGACCCGGCGGCACAGGCCGACGATTACGGGATGGTCGACCTGCCCGAGGCGGAGCCCGGAGCTCGCGGCGACGGTGGACGGGGACGAGCGGACGCGCGTCCGGCGGCGGCGGTGGCGGAGGAGGAGGAGGCCCCACGGCGCCGGGCGCCGTGCCGCACGGGCACGTGGAGACCGCCGCGGACATGAGGGCCGCACGCCGGCTGTACATGCAGTGGGTCACCGCCGACCCCTCGCGCGAGGTCGAGATCATGACCCACGCTGACGGCCGCGTCTTCGTCGTCCAGGGCGGGGCCGGCGAGGGCGTGGAGAAGTGGAAGGTCGCCAAGCAGCTCGGCGTCGATCAGAAGGACCTCAGCAGCGAGCGCCACTTCCACAACGCCTACGACCCCGCCTCCCCGGACGCGGCGGTGAGAGACGTCGTCACGTCCGGGTACGGGCCGGACGCGGTGCGGATCCCCAGCATGGAGGACCTCTACATATTCGCGCGGACGGCCAAGGCCGCCGGGAAGCCCTACCGCTCGGAGATCAACTACCTGCTGCCGGACGGATCGCTCGGGCAGACGACGGTCCTCGTCACCCCGAGCCCCACCGGGGACGCCACCTACGCGTTCTGGGTCCGCCGCGGCCCGACAAAGGGCCTCCGCGCGACGTTCGCCACGCCCGAAGGGGCCAGGATGTACCTGGCCCAGCTCTTGACGGGCACCCAGCACGCCGCCGACCCCAATATGCCCCCGGTGCCGAAGCGCTGAAGAAGTGGGCGATACTGGGCTCGAACCAGTGACCTCCGCCTTGTCGAGGCGGCGCTCTCCCAGCTGAGCTAATCGCCCGGGAGGCGGTCAAGACTAGCAACGCGCCAGGCCTGGATGCACGCCGTGCGGCGCGGGTAGGCGAAGGTGCATGACCGCACCGAATCAGACGACCGAGACGATCGAGGTCCAGGGCGTGAGCGTGCCGCACCTGGGCTTCGGGACGTGGCAGATCGAGGGCTCCGACGCGACGGAGGCCGTCCGTGACGCGCTGGAGATCGGCTACCGGCAGATCGACACCGCGCGGGCCTATGGCAACGAGGCCGAGGTCGGCGCGGGCATCGCGCAGAGCGGCGTGGACCGCGCAGAGATCTTCCTCACGACGAAGGTCTTCCCGGGCGACTTCGAGCCCGACGCGCTGAAGGCCGCGGCGGAGGACTCGTTGCGCTCGCTGCAGACGGACTACGTGGACCTGCTGCTGCTGCACTGGCCCGATGAGTCCGTGCCGCTCGAGCGCACGCTGGCCGCGCTGGTCGAGCTGCGCGAGGCGCAGAAGATCCGCCGGCTCGGGGTGTCGAACTTCCCCGCTGGCCTGCTGGCCGAGGCGCTCGAGCACGCGCCCGTGTTCTGCGACCAGGTCGAGTACCACCCGTTCCTGGGCCAGGAGCGCCTGCTGGAGCTCGCGCGCGAGCGCGACGTGCTAGTGACCGCGTACTCGCCGCTGGCCCACGGCCGCGTGCCGGACGACGAGACGCTGGCCGAGATCGGCGAGGCGCACGGCAAGACGGCCGGCCAGGTCGCGCTGCGCTGGCTGCTCGACCAGCCGGGCGTCTCCCCCATCCCGAAGGCGTCCTCGCACGAGCGCCGCGTCGAGAACTTCGAGGTCTTCGACTTCGCACTGTCAGACGACGAACGCGCGCGGATCGACGCGCTCCCGAAGGACGATCGCCAGATCGACCCGGATTTCGGGCCGGATTGGGACGCCTGAGCACCGGAAACCGGTTAAGCACCGTGCACGGCATGGCGCGGCCCCCTAAGGTCGCGCCATGCCTCACCGGAGACTGATCCTCGCCGCCGCGGCCGTCGGCGGCGCGCTGCTGATCCCCCAGACGGCCACCGCCGCGACCTACAAGGTCGTCTCGGCCACCCACTCCTCGAACGCCGCCAAGACCGATCTTCCCTACCAGGGCACCTCGAGCGCGCGCTGGAGCCTCGCGCCGCGCACGAAGGAGGCCAACAACCGCTTCTCGGTGAGCCGCGGCGGCGGCCTGCTCTTCGGCGCGGGCATGGTCAACGTGAAGGGCGTCTTCGAGGCCCAGGCCTCCAGCGACATCGACTCCTGCAGCCTGAGCGCCCCGACCGGCAGCGAGGAGTACTCGGCCGTGGCGCCGATGCCGCTGATCCTCGCCCTCACCAAGGACCCCCAGGGCCGCCCCACCTTCGCCTTCACGGGCATGACCGCGACGCTCGGCAACCCCTACTTCGGGACGGGCTGCAGCACGTCGCTGGACGGCGAGCCCGACCCCGACACCACGAACCTCAAGCGCGTCAAGGCGTCGCTGTTCCGCAGGAAGGCGTTCACCCTGCGCTTCGAGGGCAGCTCGGCCGATGGCGGGATCGCCTACCGCTACTCGACGGTCCTGAAGTTCAAGCGCGTCAAGCGGTGACTAGGATGGGGTCCGCCCCCGGCGCCGTGGCGGAGTGGCTACGCAGCGGCCTGCAAAGCCGTTTACACCGGTTCGATTCCGGTCGGCGCCTCTAGCGGAATCTGCGCGCTCAGCGCCTGGTCTCGTACCTGGTCAGGAGCACGCCGTCGGGAAACGTCCGGGTCTCCACCAGGCTCAGGTTCACCCAGTTGTCCAGAGCCGTGAAGAACGGCGTGCCGCCGCCCAGCAGGACCGGATGGGTGACGGTCGCGTACTCGTCGATCAGCCCGGCCCGCATGGCCGCCGCGGCGAGTGTGGCACCGGCGATGTCCATGGGGCCGCCGTCGTCGGCCTTGAGCCTGGTGATCTCGGTGACCGCGTCGCCGGTGACCAGGCGCGTGTTCCAGTCGACCGTGCTGGTCGTCGAGGAGAACACCACCTTCGGCATGTCCCGCCAGCGGCGGGCGAACTCGATCTCCGCCGGAGTGGCGCCAGGCTGCTGGTCGGCGGTCGGCCAGTGGGAGCTCATCGTCTCCCACAGCCTGCGCCCGTACAGCGCCAGGCCTGTCGCCCCCACCCGGTCGGACCACCACTGGAACAGCTCGTCGCTCGGCACGCTCCAGCCGAGGTCGTCGCCGGGCGCGGCGATGTAGCCGTCCAGACTCAGGTTCATGCCGAAGGTCAGTTTCCGCATCGCGTCAGTCTCCCGGAGCAGGGCACTCGAGGCGGCCTTCGGCCGCGGCCGGTCAGCCTGACCGGCCGCCGCCCTCCTCGAGCAGCTCGACCGCCTCGAGGAGCAGGTCGGCGGTCTGAGCCTCGACGTGCTGGCTGCCGTCCTCCTTCTCGGCGGTCAGCCAGGCGTCTTCGCCCTTGACCGAGAAGGTCAGGACCCACTCGTCGCCGAGCTCCGCCTGCAGCTCGCGCATGTCGGCCTCGAAATCGGGCTTCTGCTCGGTCTCCTGGCTCACGTCTTCGTCCTCCTCGTCGTCGTCTTCGAGTTCGTCCTCGGCCTCGTCGCGGGGCTCGTCGTCGAGATCGTCCTCGTCGTCGGCCTCATCGCTCGGCTCGTCCTCGGCCACGTCGGTCGGCTCGACGTCGTTCTCGGCGGCGGGCTCGTCCTGTTCCTCTGGCTCATCGCCCGCGCCGCTGGGCGGCTGGCGGCTCGCGAGCTCCTTGGCGATCGACCGTGCCAACAGCGGGATGGCGCCCTTGTTGAGGTTCGGCTTGATGCGCTCCTGCAGATAGCTCGCCAGCTCCTGCTCGTACTGAGTGGCCTCGGCCATCGGTTCCTCCCTCGGTCGGAAGGCCGAGGCTGCCCCACGTGATCGAGCCCACAAACGCCTGGGGCTCCGTCCGGATTGCGGTCTGTCGAGAACCGGACCGCCCGGCTCAGGGATTCGGGGCGGGCATGCCTCCGTAGAGCTTGATCCAGACGTCCTCGCGGTTCGACTTGAGCCACGGGAGGATGTTCGGCGCCCGCTCGCGGCTGAACACGTTCCAGAGGTTCGAGATGTCGTCGTCGGACTCGAGCTCGGAGCCCATGCCGGCGTTCATCTGCTTGCGCCACTTGACGAAGAAGTCCTCGATCCCGTCGGGGACCTTGGTGATCGAGTCGGGCTGGCGCATGAGCTGCCACATGAAGTCGAGCATCGCCTGGCTGCCGGGGAAGTGCTGACCCTCGTCGACGCCGTGGTAGAAGGCCTTCTTGATGTTCGGCGCCTTGTCGTCGTTGCGGTGCTGGTCGAAGAACAGGGCGATCCCGCCTTCGCGGTCGCCCTTGTAGATGATCTCCTTGAGCGCGCGCAGCTGCTGGACGCAGATCTTCGCCGCCTTGAAGATGTAGCCCTCCCAGAGCTGCTTGAAGCCGGGCACCTCGATCTTGGAGATCGCGAAGTCCATGACTTCGAGCGCGCCCTCGAGCGCCCCGATGTCGTCGACGCCGGCCGGCGTCTCGCCGAGGGCGCCGGTCATCTTGCCGATGTTCTTGGCCAGGTCGACGACCTTCTTGGCCTCCCCCACCTTGTCCTTGACGCCCTTGACGGCCTTGTCGATGTCCTCGAGCTTCTTGGCCTGGGCGATGACGTCCTTGGCCTGGGCCGCGTGGCCCGTCCACTTCTTGACCTCGCCGACCATCTCCTCGGCCTTGCCGAGCAGCTCGGACGTCTGGGAGATCACGTCGGGCTTCGCGCCCCGGACGAACTGGTGGTGGACCGACTCCCTGAGGTCGAAGAGCGTCTTCTCGTCGATCGGCTCGACCGAGATGAAAGACGTGAGCTGCTTGACCAGCGCCTCGGCGATCGAGCGGATCGCCGGGTCGTACGCCTGCTTGAACTCGCGCCCGAAGTCCGTGAGCTGGCGGACGTCGTCGGCCGTGAGCAGGCGGGCCGGGTCGGACCCGAGGTAGCCGTTCCACGTGTCCGCCTCCTCCATGAGGAGCTTGAACTCCTCGTGGCCGGCCTCTTTGAGCTCGTAGGCCTGGACGCGGATCCTGTGCAGGAAGCTGTGCGACTGGTACGCCGTCGTCGCGACGTAGCCGTCGTAGACCCAGCCCGGCGACGGGGGTGCAGCCGTCGCCGTGTCGCGCGCAAGCGTGGCCCGCGCGAGCTGGCCGAAGGCCTGGTTGCCGAGCTTGGAGGCGAGCGCGACGCGGTCGTCAACGGGCGCCGGCGGCGCCTGGAGCGGCTCGGGCTCGCGGTCCTCCCGTTCTCGGTCCCTCAGGCCGCCGTCCACGGGGCCGAACCTACGGAGGGTCCGCACCCCGAGTCAATGGACGTCCGGGCAGCCGATCGTGCCTCAGGCTCGCTCCAGCACGACCGTCATCATCGGCCGGAGCGACGGCACCGCGCGCCCCACGGCGCGCACGAGCGGTGAGCGCGACGTGAAGTGGTGAAAAGAGCACCCGACCACCTTGAACCCGGCGGCGCGCCCCACTTCGGCCAGCTCCTTTGCCGTGTACTCCCGGAAGTGCCCGGGATTCGTGCGGTCGAGGCGGATGCGCTCGTAGGGGTGCCGGCCGGCGAGCAGGTGGACGCGGTGCTGGAGCGAGACCGCGTTCGGCGTGCCGATGATCAGCGTTCCGCCCGGGCGGAGGAAGGTGCGCAGGCAGGCCAGCACCTGCTCCGGGGCCGTGTAGAGGTGCTCGATGACCTCGGCCATCAGCACCACGTCGTGCTCGTCGGGCGCGGGCCAGCCGGCCGGGTCGTAGGCGTCGTTGAGGTCGAACTGGATGTGCCGGCGGACGTGCGCCGGGTCGTAGAGCCGGGGGTTCTCCCAGCCCATCGTGTCGATCAGGACGCGGTCCCCGAAGAGACGGTCGACGAGCCCCGTGACCATGTGCGGGCCGACGTCCATGAACGTGGCCGGCCGCTCGGCGCTCGCCCCGGCGCGCTCGAACTGCTCCGACAGCAGATTCAGGACGTAGGCGAAACGGCGGTAGTGCTCCTCGACGTAGGCCCGCTCCTCCTCGTTCCACTGCCCGCCACGCAGCGCGTCGAGCACCGGCGCCTCTGAGATCACTCGCGGCTCCACGAGCGGCGGCAATCTAGCACGGCCCCGCTCAGCCGAAGGAAACGGTCAGCGACCCGAGCGGGTCGAGCCGAACCTCGACCGTGTCTCCGGTCGCGACGCCCAGCGCCGGCACCACGGAGCCGCAGATCACGACCTCGCCCGCGCGCAGGGCCTCGCCGGCCCCGCCGACGATGTCCGCCACGTGGCGCACGAGGCCGACCGGGTCGCCGGTCGCCTCCGTCGCGTCGGCGGTCGCCGCCGCCTCGTCGCCGTTGCGCAGCACGCGCGCGGCGACGCCGTCCGGAAGGGCGCCCTCGACGAGCGGCCCGAGCAGCACGTGGCGCTGGAAGATGTCGGCCGCGAGGATCGCCTCGGGGTCGTCGGCGTCAGGGTCGAGGTCGACGAGCTCGATCGCGACGCCGAAGCCCGCGATCGCCGCCGCGGCTTGCTCGCGCGAGGCGCCCGCGGCGAGGTCGGCGCCCAGGTGGGCGGCGATCTCCGGCTCGAGCTTCGCGTTGCCCCAGCCGTCGAGCGAGACGGTGCCGCCGTCGTCCACCCGCGCGCCCGCGAGCAGGTAGCCGACCAGCGGCGCGTCGGTGCCGAGCTTCTGCATGGCCGCCGGGACGCCCATGCCGAGCTTCCACCCCAGCGACGCCTCGCCGCCCTCCAGCCGCTGCCGCCGCTGGGTCAGTTGCGCGAGCATGCCGCGCTCGATCCTCGGGTCCCTTGCCATGGCGCGCGATTCTGCCATGGCAAGGGCACGGACACCGCCCCACCCGCCCGTCAGGTGATCTCGAGGTAGCGGATCGCGACCTCGCCGAGGCGGATCTCGTCGCCGTGGGCGAGGACGGCCTCGCCTACGCGCTCGCCGTTGACGAGCACGCCGTTGAGGCTGCGGTCGTCGAGCACGACCACCACGTCGCCGCGCGCGGCGACGACGGCGTGGCGACGGGAGACCGACAGGTGCTCGACCATCACGTCGGCGGCCGGGGAGCGGCCGAGCCGCAGGGGCGCGTCTCCGATGTCGATGACGACGAGCTCGTCGCCGTCTTCAACGGCGAGGTAGCGGCCGGGCGAGAGGCGAGGAACGGTGAAGGCGCGACGGCGGTCGCGATCGCTGGTGTGCGGGAGGTGGTCGGCGACGAGCGTCGGGGCGTCGGTGGGATGCGCGAGGAGGGAGGTCATGGCGGAAAGTCTCCCGGTCGAGTCCAAGCGCTCCCTAAGCGCCGCCATAGAAGTTCCTGAGTCCGGGCCGACGGCAGCGGGCAACTGCCACAGCATGCGGATACTCGTCACCGGCGCGCGCGGCAAGGTCGGCTCCGCCGCGATCGTCAACCTGATCGACGCCGGCCACGACGTGACGGCGCTGGACGTCGGCGCCCCGGTCTTCGAGGCGCCCGAGCCGGGCGCGCCGGCCTACTTCCAGGCCGACCTGAGCGACGCCGGCGACGCGTTCGCCGCCGTCCGCGGCCACGACGCCGTCATCCACTCCGCCGCGATCCCCGAGCCGACGCGCAACCCGCCCCACGTCGTCTTCCGCAACAACCTGATGGCGACGTTCAACGTGATCGAGGCCGCCGTGCGCTTCGGCGTGCCGCGCGTGGTCAACGTCTCCAGCGAGACCGTCCCGGGCTTCTTCTTCCCCGAGCGCGGGTTCCTGCCCGACTACGCGCCGGTCGACGAGCAGCACCCGATCCGCCCGCAGGACCCGTACGCGATCGCCAAGCACTTCGGCGAGCAGCTGATGGACGCGGCCGTCCGGCGCTCGGACCTCACGGGCGTCTCGATCCGCCCGAGCTGGGTGCAGTGGGAGGGCAACTACGCGCGCAACCTCGCCCCCGCGCTGCGCGACCCCGAGGGCTCCCCGTCGGCGAGCCTGTGGGCCTACATCGACGTCTACGACCTCGCCGACGCGCTGCGGCTGGCAGCCGAGCGCGAGACCCCAGGCCACGAGGTCGTCTACATCGCCTCGCCCGACAACCACGTCGACCGCCCGCTGGCGGAGCTCGTCCGCCACCACCACGGCGACGCGATCGAGCTGCGCGAGCTCGACCGCGAGGACGCGTCCGGGATCTCGATCCGCAAGGCCCGCGAGCTGCTCGGCTACGACCCCACCCGCTCCTGGCGCGACTACCTCACCGCCGACGGCGAGCTGCGCCCCGAGGCCGCCGGGCGGCTCGAGCGCGGCGAGACGGCCGTCCAGCGCGGCCGCGCGCTCACGGGGTAGAGGACGCGGCGATCGCGGCCGGACCCGCGCCGCCGGCGCGCCCCTCCCGCTGCACGCCCGCGGCGACGTAGGCGTCGGCCTCGTCGAGCGTCTCGGCCGCCAGCAGCGCCTCGGTCAGCGAGTCGAGCTTTGAGCGGTGCTCGGTGAGCAGCCGCGTGACCTCGGCATGGGCGGCGTCGACGATCCGCCGCACCTCCCGGTCGACGATCTCCTGCGTGGCCTGCGAGACCTCCGAGGCCCCTGGCAGCAGCGGGCCCTGGCCATCGGAGGGGAGCACGGCGATCGGGCCGATCGACTCGCTCATGCCCCAGCGCCCGACCATCTGGCGCGCGATCGCGGTCAGCTGCTGGATGTCGGACTCCGCGCCCGCGGTGATCGTCCCGAAGACGACCTCCTCCGCCACGCGGCCGCCGAGCGCGACCTGGATCCTGCTCAGCAGATAGGACTCCTCGTAGTTGGACTTCTCGACGTCGGGCGCCGAGAGCGTCACGCCGAGCGCCATCCCGCGCGGGATGATCGAGACCTTGCGGACCGGGTCCGCGCCGGGCGTGAGCATCCCCACGAGCGCGTGGCCGGACTCGTGGTAGGCGGTGCGGCGGCGGTCGTCCTCGGAGAGCACGACGGAGCGGGGCGCGCCGAGGATGATCTTCTCCAGCGCGTCGGTGAAGTCCGCCAGCTCGACCTTCTCGTGGTCGCGCCGGGCGGCCAGCAGCGCCGCCTCGTTGGCGAGGTTGGCGAGGTCGGCGCCGACCATGCCGGGCGTGCTGGCCGCGAGCCCGTCGAGGTCGACGTTCTCGTCGAGCGGCATCCCGCGCGTGTGCACCTCGAGGATCTTCCGCCGCCCGTCCTTGTCGGGCGGCGGCACCGTGACGCGGCGGTCGAAGCGGCCGGGGCGCAGCAGCGCCTGGTCGAGGATCTCCGGCCGGTTGGTCGCCCCGAGCACGATCACGGCCTCGCCGGACTCGAAGCCGTCCATCTCCGTGAGGATCTGGTTGAGCGTCTGCTCGCGCTCGTCGTTGCCGCCCGAGAACGGCGAAGAGCCGGCGGTGCGCGAGCGGCCGATCGCGTCGAGCTCGTCGATGAAGATGATCGCGGGCGAGGCCTCCTTGGCCTGCTTGAAGAGATCGCGCACGCGCGAGGCGCCGATCCCGACGATCGCCTCCACGAACTCCGACGCCGAGACGGAGAAGAACGGCGCGCCCGCCTCCCCCGCGACCGCGCGGGCGAGCAGCGTCTTGCCGGTGCCCGGACGGCCGGAGAGCAGCACGCCGCGCGGGATCTTGCCGCCGAGGCGGCTGTAGCGACCCGGGTTCTTGAGGTAGTCGACGACCTCCGTCAGCTCGCTCTTGGCCTCGTCGATGCCCGCCACGTCGGCGAAGGTGACATTGGTGGTGCCGCCCTCCACGCGCCGGGCGCGCGAGCGCCCGAAGTTGCCGAGCGCGCTCGCCGCCCCGCCCGAGCGCCGCGCGAGCCAGATGAACAGCGCGACGAGCAGGATGACCGGCCCGAAGCCGAGGATGATGTTCATCAGCGTGCCGCGGCCGGCGTTGATCGGCTCGGCGGAGATCTCGACGTTCTTCTCGCGCAGCAGCGCGTCCAGCTCGTCCGTGTTGGCGAACGTCGGGATCTCCGTGTCGAAGTTCTTGGCCGGCTCGGCGTCCTTGTCGTCCGCCGGGTAGGTGATCTCCTTCTTGAGCTCGCCGGAGACCGTCTCGCCGGTCGAGGAGATCTTCGCGACGTTGCCGTCCTGCACCTGGGTGAGGAACTCCGGGCTGTAGGGGACCCGGACCGAGCGCTCCTTGCCGGGCGCGAACAGCGCGACGCTGAGGTAGTTCAGCGCGAGCAGCACGAGCACGATCACCCAGAAGCGGGGCCGCACGCGCGGCCGTTTCTCGGTTTCGCGGGGCTCCTCTGCCATGGGCCAAGTCTGCCACGATCCGCCGATGCCCTTCGATCGCGGACGCCTGTCCGCCCTGCTGGCGCGGGAGGCCGAGGCGTTCGCCGTCGCGCGGCCGCGGTCGCGCGCCCTCTATGAGCGCGCCGGCGGAACGCTGCTGGGCGGCGTGCCGATGCCCTGGATGATGCGCTGGGCGGGCGGCTTCCCCGTGTTCGCCCGCGAGGCGTCCGGCGCGCGGATCGTCGACGTCGACGGCCACGAGTACGTCGACCTGTGCCTGGGCGACACGGGCGCGATGCCCGGGCACGGGCCGCCGGCGGTGGTCGAGGCGGTCCGCGAGCAGCTCGTGCGCGGGATCACGACGATGCTCCCGACGGAGGACGCGATCGCGGTCGGCGAGGAGCTCACGCGGCGCTTCGGCCTCGCGCGCTGGCTGTTCACGCTGACCGCCACGGACGCCAACCGGACCGCGCTGCGGCTCGCGCGGCAGATCACGGGGCGCCCGTTCGTGCTCGTGTTCAGCTACTGCTACCACGGCTCCGTCGACGAGGCGTTCGCGGTGCAGGGCGACGACGGCGCGACCCATGCGCGCGAGGGCAACGTCGGCCCGCCGGTCGACCCGGCGCTGACGACGCGCGCGGTCGAGTTCAACGACGTGGCCGGGCTCGAGGCCGCGCTGGCCGACGGGCTCGTGGCGTGCGTGCTGGCCGAGCCCGTGATGACCAACATGGGGATCATCCACCCGGAGCCGGGCTACCACGAGCGCCTGCGCGAGCTCACGCGCGCGGCCGGGACGCTGCTGATCATCGACGAGACGCACACGTTCTCGGCCGGGCCGGGCGGCTGCACGGCCGCCTGGGGGCTGGAGCCCGACCTGCTGACGATCGGCAAGGCGATCGGCAGCGGCATCCCCTCGGGGGCGCTCGGGCTGTCGTCCTCGATCGCGGGCTCGCTGCTCGCCGACCCCGACGCAGACTACGAGGACACGGGCGGCGTCGGCGGCACGCTGGCGGGCAACGCGCTGTCGGCGGCCGCGATGCGGGCGACGCTCGAGCACGTCCTCGCCGACGCGGCGTTCGCCCACACCGTCCCGCTGGCCGAGCGCTTCGCCGCCGGCGTCGAGGAGACGATCGGCCGGCACGGGCTGCCCTGGCACGTGACGCGGCTCGGCTGCCGGGCCGAGTACGGCTTCACCGCACCGCCTCCGCGCAACGGGACCGAGGCCTACGCCGCCGCCGACCACGAGCTCGAGCGCTACCTGCACCTGCACGCGCTCAACCGCGGGGTGATGATCACCCCGTTCCACAACATGGCGCTGATGTCGCCGGCGACGAGCGAGGCCGACGTCGACCGTCACACGGAGGTCTTCGCGGAGGCGGTCGGGGAGCTCGCGGCCTGATGCGCGTGCTCGCGCTCGCCGACCAGCCGCCGCCGCTGGACCCGGCGCTGATGGCCAGGAAGATGCACGTCGACGCGGTGGTCCTGCTCGGCGACCTCGACCGCGCGTGGATCGAGTCGCTGCGGATGTCGCGCGTCCCGCGCATCGGCGTGCACGGCAACCACGACCCCTCCGACCTGCTGCAGGAGCTCGAGGTCGAGGACCTCCACGGGCGGCGCACGTCGCTGCACGGGCTCTCCGTGGCCGGCTTCGAGGGCTGCGTGAAGTACGGCCGCGGCGGGCCGCACCAGTACACGCAGCGGCAGGCGAGCAAGCTCGCGCGCAAGCTGCCGGCGGCCGACGTGCTGATCGCCCACTGCCCGCCGGCCGGCATCAACGACGACCCCGAGGACCCCGCCCACGTGGGCTTCGAGGGGCTGCGCGACTGGGTCCAGCGCCACCGGCCCAAGCACGTCCTGCACGGTCACGTCCACCCGCTGCCGGGCTCGATCGTCGAGCGCTTCGGCGACACCAAGGTGCACTGGGTGCAGGGCGCGAAGGTGCTGCGGCTGGACTAGCTCGGAGTCCAGGTCCTGCCCTCGACGAGGCCGCCGAGGCCGTTCCAGGCGAAGTTCATGAGCACGAGCGCGACGCGCTCGGCGGGCTCCTCCGGATGCTCGCTCCACCACACGGCGAGCGACTCGCCGGCGCCCATCAGCGCCCGCGCGAGCTGGTCGCCGACCGCGAGCGTGGAGGTGTCGAGGCCCTCGGCGGCGGCCGCGCGGCGCAGCAGCTCGGCGATCAGGGAGGACAGCTCGCGCCGGACGGCGGTGCCCTCCTGCGCGAACGGGCCGGTGCCCTGGGTGACCTCGCCGAGCAGGATCGCCCACGAGTTGCGCTCCCGTTCGACGAACGTGAAGACCGCGAGCAGGCCGTGCCAGAGCTGCTGGTCGGGCGCGGCGGCCGTGTCGACCCCGTCGCGGAGGGCTGTGAGCAGCCGCGCGCGGGCGCGCTCCATGCAGGCGCGGTAGAGCCCCTCCTTGGAGCCGAAGTACGCGTAGACCATCGGCTTCGTGATGCCCGAGGCCTCGGCGATCGCGTCCACCGACGCCGCGTGGAACCCGCGCTCCGCGAACGCCCGCTCCGCCGCCTCGAGCATCTGCAGTTCGCGGACATGTCGAGGCACCTTGCGGGTACCGCGTGTGTGCGACCTCACGGTTCGGGTAGGAGGCATCGCGGATATATTACCCACCGTAACTTACTGGCGGTAACTTCCGGGAGGGAACTTCAACGTGCCGGTTCGACTGACATCTCTGCTGCTGACGGCCATCTCCGTGCTGGCCGTCCCCGCGACGGCCTTGGCCCAGGGCGGCGAGAAGGCCGACCCCGCCGGCGGCGCCGCAATCGGCGAGGTCGTCCTCGCCACCGGGATGGCGGCGGTCGTCACCGTGATCGCCCTCGTCTGCGTGCTCGGGCACCGCTCGGGCCGCGTGAAGTTCGTCGGCAAGGCCGCGGGCTACGCCGAGCGCATGACCGGCGTGCCCGGCTGGGCCTCGCTGCCGAACGTCTTCGTCGGCGGCGCGCTGCTCGTCGCCGTGATCGGCATGTACTGGGACATCTCCCTGCACATCGACAACGGCCGCGACCCCGGGCCGCTCGCCAACCCGGCGCACTACCTGATCCTCTTCGGCCTGTTCGGCGTCTTCGTCGCCGGCCTGCTGGGGATGGCGCTGCCCGAGGCCGGCAAGAAGCCGAGCTCGACGTCGATCCGGATCATGGGCGACTGGTACGCGCCGCTCGGCGCCGTGCTGATGACCGCGTGCGCGGCCTTCGCGCTCTCCGGCTTCCCGCTCGACGACGTCTGGCACCGGCTGTTCGGCCAGGACGTGACGCTCTGGGGCCCGACCCACCTGATGCTGATCGGCGGCGCCTCGCTGGCGACGCTCGCCGCCGCGATCCTGATCGCGGAAGGCGCCCGCGCGGCCACCAAGAGCGGCCGCGAGCCGAACAAGAGCGCCCCGATGCTGCGCCGCGCGCTGCTCGCCGGCGCGTTCCTCGTCGGCCTCTCCACGGTGCAGGCCGAGTTCGACTTCTCCGTGCCGCAGTTCCGGCTGCTCTACCACCCGGTGCTGCTGATGCTGGCCGCCTCGATCGCGCTGGTCACCGCGCGGATCTGGATCGGCCGCGGCGGCGCGCTGATGGCGGTCTTCGGCTTCATCCTGATCCGCGGCCTGCTGACCGTGCTCGTCGGCGGCGTGTGGGAGCAGACGACGCCGCACTTCCCGCTCTACCTGGTCGAGGCGCTGTGCGTCGAGGGCGTGGCGCTGCTGCTGACGATCCGGCGGCCGGTGCTGTTCGGCGCGGTCTCCGGCGCGCTGATCGGCACGTTCGGCCTGGCGGCCGAGTGGGGCTGGTCGCACGTGTGGATGACGATGTCCTGGCCGTCGGCGCTGCTGCCCGAGGCCGTGATCTTCGGCCTGCTGGCCGCCGTCTGCGGCGGCGTGCTCGGCGGCGCGATCGGCCGCGCACTGGCGCCGCCCGTCGAGGACCTCGCTCCGTCGCCGCGCTGGGCGGTCGCCCTCGCGGGCGTCGGCCTGGTCGTCGCGATCGGGTTCCCGCTGCCGATCTCCGAGCCCTCGAACATCAGCGCCCAGGTGAAGCTGACGGAGGTCTCCGGCCCGCCCGAGCGGCGCGTGGACGCCGAGGTGCGGCTAAGCCCGCCCGACGCCGCCGAGAACGCCGAATGGTTCAACGCGACCTCGTGGCAGGGCAAGGGCTCGATCGTCTCGCAGATGCGCGAGGTGTCTCCCGGCGTCTACCGGACCACGGAGCCGATCCCGGTCTACGGCAACTGGAAGGCCACGCTGCGCCTGCACAAGGGCGACGTGGTCGCCGGCCTGCCGGTCTTCCTGCCCGAGGACAAGGCGATCCCGGCCAAGGAGGTCCCGGCCGAGGCGCAGATGACCCGCGACTTCGTGCTGGACAAGAAGAACCTCCAGCGCGAGCAGAAGCAGGACGTGCCCGGCTACCTGACCACGATCGCGTACCTGATCGTGCTCCTGATCGTGATCGGCATCACGGCCGCGCTGACGATCGGCCTGCAGCGGCTGGACCGCGACCGCGAGCGCCGGCGCGAGTCCGAGGCGACCGGCTCGCGGGCGGCGAGCAACGGCACGCCGACGCCGACGCGGGAGACCGCGACCACCGCCTGACGGGACACGGTGCGCGCGCGCCGGATCGTCCGGCGCGCGCGGCTCGTCGCCGGCGCTAGCCTCGGCTGGGATGCGGCGCGCCCTCCCACTGGTCCTGCTCGCGCTCCTCGCCGGCTGCGGCGGCGACGAGCAGCGTTCCGAGCCGCGCCAGGCTTCGACGCCCACGCCGGCCCCGACGGCAACGCCGGGACCTGACGACGCGCTGCCTTCCGACGCTCGAGCGCTCGCCGGGGAGCTCACGCGCGAGCGCGACGCGCTCTACGCGGCGGTCGACGACTGGCGCTCCTCCGGCGACCCGGGCCGCGGCGGGCCGCCCGAGCCGGTCGCCGTGCACGCGGTGCGCGAGCAGCGGATCTACCGGCAGCTCGGCCGCCGGCCGGCGCTCGCCCGCAGGGTCATCGCAGCGCTCCCGCGCGCCCTACGCGCCGAGGCGCGCGACAACGTGCTCGCCCGCCACGAGCTGAGCCGGATCGTCTCGGTCCGCAACGGGCCGCCCCCGAAGATCGCGATCGGCCGCGCCGCGCCGGCCGACGTCCTGCGCTCCCACTACCGCCGCGCGTGGCGGCGGTTCCGGGTCGGCCCGCCGCTGCTGGCCGCGGTCAACTTCGTCGAGTCGGGCTTCGGCCGGCTCCGCAACCGCTCGATCTCGGGCGCCCGCGGGCCTATGCAGTTCATGCCCGCCACCTGGGCGGCCTACGGCCTCGGCGGCGACATCTCCGACCCGCGCGACGCGATCCTCGGCGCCGCGAACTACCTGCACGCCAACGGCGCGCCGGGCGACGAGCTGCGGGCGCTGTACCACTACAACCCCTCCGCGCACTACGTGCGCGCGATCGCCGCCTACGCGCGCCGCATCCGCGCGGACGAGCGCCGCTTCTACGCGTACTACGCCTGGGCGGTCTACATCAGCGACGAGCGCCGCACCGGCCCCGGCCGCTCCACCCCCTGAAGCCACCGAGCGGTGGCTTGATGTGCCTCAGGCACAGTTATCCACCGGTCGCGGCGCGCGCGACCGCGACGAGGCGCGCGCGGGCCCCGGCGTCCTCGGCCTGAGGGTTGGGCTGCTCCTCGCGCCGCCGCCAGAAGTAGCGGCCGGTCACGCCACGAGCACCGCGTGCTCCTCGATCGGCCGCATCCCGAGAGCTATACTGCGCGCCGCGCGCGGCTGTAGCTCAGTTGGCTAGAGCGTCTGCTTGCCATGCAGAAGGTCGAGGGTTCGAGTCCCTTCAGCCGCTCCTCAGAGAAGCCCTGCTATTCGCAGGGTTTCTTCGTTTCTGAGGCTCGCTGCGCGTGCGTCTCGCCGATCGGGCGGACCAGCCGGGCGGACCAATCTGCCTTACCTAGATGCGCAGCCACTCGGAGACCGACGAGTCGCGTCCTGTGTTCCACGGCAGGCGGCGAAGTTCCTCAGCGAGGGCGGGGACTGCGGATTCGCCGAACCGACGTGCCCACAGGCTGAGCGTCTCCTCGTTGTCGAGGAAGAACTTCCAGTCGCTGACGACCCCGAGCCTCACGTTGCCCTCGTAGAAGGGCCAGAAGAGGATGCCGTCTGCGCATACGACGGAACGGCAAGCTGCTGTAGGACGTCGCCGGATCCTCACGACCTTCGAGGTCGACAGCGTCGTGTTCGCCGCGCTCCGCGCGGGAGCGTCGGGGTTCCTGCTCAAGACCGCCCCGCGGACGAGCTCGTGCGCGCGGTCCGCGTGGTCGCCTCAGGCGACTCGCTGCTGTCACCACCGATAACGCGCCGGCTCGTGGAGGAGTTCGCGCGCACGCCGGCGCCCGCCGACGTGCCCGGGCGCGACGAGCTGACGCAGCGCGAGACGGAGGTGCTGCGCGGTGCGACGCGGGGACTAGACGCTCACCGCCGAGCCGTCCGTGCGCGCGGGGCGTGCCTCGTCCTCCACACTGCGCCGCCGCTCCGGGCGCGGCTCGGTGAGGACCGGGGCCAGCTGCACCGCGCGGACGCCGGCGGCCGTCAGGTGCCGGGCCAGCCGGAACGGGGTGCGCGCGTCGGGGATCAGCCTGCGTCCGAGCTGCAGGGGCGCCATCAGGCTGTCGCGGGCCGGGATCTCGCCGTCCGCGTGGGCCCGCTCCGACGGGCGCCAGAGCGACCCGGGGTCCGGGGCCGGCTGGTCGCCCGAGCGGTACCAGCGGTCGACGAGCACGAGGATCCGGTTCGAGACGGGCCGGGCGTAGCTGTTGAGGAGGTCCATGAGCTTGGTCTCGCCGCCGAGCACCACCTCCGCGCGCGGGGCGATCGCGGCCTCGACGAGCGCCTGGGCGATGACCTCGGGGCGGTAGGCGTCCGGTGGCACGCGCGGCGTGCGCCCGGTGCCGCTCGTCGCGTGTGCGAACAGCGGGGTGTCGATCGGGCCCGGATGGACCATCGCGCAGCGCACGCCGCTGCCCTGCTCCATCTCCTCGACCTGCAGCGTGGTGAGGAACCCGCGCAGCGCATGCTTGGCCGCCGTATACGCGCCCCAGGTGGGCAGCGGCGCCCGCGACATCAGCGAGCCGGTCGCCACGACCACCCCGCGCGACTCGCGCAGGTGCGGGAGGGCGGCACGGATCACGTTCACGGCGCCGGTGAACGTCACGGCTACCGTCCGGTCGAAGTCGTCCGGATCGACCTCGAGCACGTGGCCGAAGACCGCCGCGGCGGCGTTCGAGACCACGATGTCGAGGCCTCCGAGCTCCTCCACCGCGGCGCGGACCGCCTCCTCCGCAGCCTCGCGGTCGGCGAGGTCCGCGCAGACGGGAACAGCGCGGAAGCCGTGCTGCTCCAGGTGCTGCGCGGCGAGGTCGGCGCGGCGGGACACGAGCACGAGCTCGGCGCCTTCGCGGGCGAACAGGGAGGCGGCGGCGAGGCCGACGCCCGAGCTCGCGCCGGTGATGAGGATCCTTCGCCCGCGCAGGCGGGCGGCTTGATTCGAGTCGTCCATGTCGCCCGGCTACGGAGCCGTCCGCGGCTCCGACCAACGATCTGGTCGGAATCTGACCGGAGGCGTAGAGTCGAGGGAGTCGACCCGCGAGGAGATCCGCGTGGCTGAGGATCAGGGCTGGCTGGCTCGCAAGCGCGAGGTGCGGCGCGCGAAGAAGGCGCTCAAGGGCGACTCGCCCGAGCGGCTCGCCGAGCACCATGCGCCGAAGCGCGACTGGGCGGACAAGGTGGCGCACTCGGCGCCGGGCGGCCAGCGGCACAGCTCGCTGAAGGGCGACAAGCGCTAGCCGGCTCACGGAAGCGCATGCGGCAGGGGCGTCCGGCGGCGACGAGGAGCCGGCGGCCGCTGCGCGGCGCGAGCCGGAGGGCCGGGGCCCCGCGCTCAACCGCCGACGTCGCCGTCGGGGCAAATGTGGTGACCCGATGCGATAGAAGTGCGGCCATGCGCGCCGCAGTCCTGCACGCGTTCCGGGCGCCGCTGGAGCTCGAGCTCATGCCCGAGCCCGAGCTGCCCCCGGACGGGGCGCTCGTGGAGGTGCGCGCGACCGGCCTGTGCCGCAGCGACTGGCACGGCTGGATGGGCCACGACGCCTCGATCCGCCTCCCCCACGTGCCCGGCCACGAGTTCGCCGGCGTCGTCGCAGACGTCGGCCCGGAGGTTCGCGGGATCGCGCCCGGCGACCGGGTGACCGCGCCGTTCTGCTGCGGCTGCGGCGCCTGCGAGCCGTGCCGGCTCGGCCACACCCAGATCTGCGAGCGCGACTACCAGCCGGGCTTCACGGGCTGGGGCTCGTTCGCCGAGCGCGTGCTCGTGCCGGTCGCCGACCTCAACTGCGTGCCGTTGCCGGACGAGCTGGCCTTCGAGGCCGCCGCGGCGCTCGGCTGCCGCTTCATGACGGCCTTCGCGGCCGTCGGCGAGCGCGGCGGCGTGCGCCCCGGCGACTGGCTGGCGGTCCACGGCTGCGGCGGCGTCGGCCTCTCGGCCGTGATGCTCGGCGCCGCCCTGGGCGCCCGGGTCCTCGCCGTCGACGTCGCGCCCGAGCCACTCCAACGCGCCAGAGACCTCGGCGCGGCGCACACGATCGAGGCCTCCGGGGCGGTGGAGGCGATCCGCGAGCTCACGGGCGGCGGCGCCCACGTCTCGATCGACGCGATCGGCAGCGCGGCCACGGCCGCCGCCTCCGTGCGCTCGCTGCGCCGCCGCGGCCGTCACGTCCAGGTCGGGCTGCTCGCCGGCGCCGAGCGTGAGCCTGCGATCCCGATGGCCGAGCTGATCTCGCGCGAGCTCGAGATCGCGGGCGTGCACGGGATGCCCGTCCGCGACTACCCGGCGCTGCTGCGGCTCGTGGCCTCGGGCGCGGTCGACCCCGCGCGGCTGATCGGCCGCCGGATCGGCCTCGAGGACGCCGGCAGCGCCCTCGCGGCCATGGACCGGCCGGCCGAGGGCATCACCGTGATCGTCCCGCGCTAGAGCCGCGGAAAGCGCCGGTGCTCGTCGTTGTCCTGCTTCTCGCCGCGGCCGATCACGACCGCGTAGGCGATCAGGCCCTGCACGAAGACCGGGAACAGGATGCCCCAGATGAGGACGTAGACGATCGTCGTCTCGAGCGCGATGTCGGCGAAGGTCAGCATTGGCCCGAGACGATAGTGACTTCAGCGGCGCTGGAGCAGCACGACCGGGATCTCGCGGTCGGTCTTCTCCTGGTAGCCGTCGTAGTCGGGCCAGTGGCCGACCATCTGCTCCCACAGCGCCGACTTCTCCTCGGGTGTGGCCGTGCGGGCGCGCGCCGGGAAGACGTCGTCGAGCACCTGGACCTCGACGTCCGGGTCCTCCTGGAGGTTGGCGTACCAGCCCGGGGGCTCGTCGGAGCCGCCCTTGGAGGCGACGATCACGTAGTCGTCGCCGGAGGTGCCGTAGATCAGCGGCGTAGTGCGCTCCTCGCCGCTCTTGCGGCCCTTCGTGGTGAGCAGGAGTATCGAGGTGCCCTTCTTCCAGTCGTGACCGACCTCGCCGCCGGTCTCGCGGTAGCTGCGCACGTGCTCTTCGCCGTAGAGGTGGGATGCGTCCTGTGTGGCCATGCCTGAAGGCATACCCACGGCGGCCGCCGAGTATCGTGGCCCGCCCCCCATGACGCGCCACGATGCCGTGATCGTCGGCGGCGGCCACAACGGGCTCGTCGCCGCCGCCTACCTGGCCCGTTCCGGGCGCTCCGTGCTCGTGCTCGAGCGCCGCGAGCACAGCGGCGGCGCGGCCGTGTCCGAGCGCCCGTGGCCCGGCGTGGACGCGCGCCTGTCGCGCTACTCCTACCTCGTCTCGCTGCTGCCGCGCGCGATCGCGCGCAATCTCGGCCTCGGGGTCGAGCTGCGCCGGCGCGCGATCTCCTCCTACACGCCGCGGCCCGACGGCGGCGGACTGCTCGTGCGCACCGACGCGGCGCCCCACGACGCCTGGCGCGAGTTCTACGCGATGACCGCGCGCGTCGGCCGGCGCGTGTTCCCGACGCTCACGCGGCCGCTCCCCGGCCGCGACGAGCTGCGCGCCGAGCTGGCCGAGGACGCCGCCTGGGAGGCGCTGTTCGAGCGCCCGCTGGGCGAGGCGGTCGAAGCCGCGTTCGAGGACGACGTGGAGCGCGGGATCGTGCTCACGGACGGGCTGATCGGCACCTTCGCGGCCGCCCACGAGCCCTCGCTACGGCAGAACCGCTGCTTCCTCTACCACGTGATCGGCAACGGCGAGGGCTACTGGGACGTCCCCGTCGGCGGCATGGGCGCGCTCACCGACGCGCTCGCCCGCGCCGCACGCAAGGCCGGGGCGGAGATCCGCTGCGGCGTCGAGGTGACGGCGATCGACCCCGAGGGCGAGGTGCGCTGGGAGGGCGGCTCGGCAGCCGCCGGGCACGTGCTCGCAGCCGTCGCGCCGGCCGAGCTCGCGCGGCTGCTCGGCGAGCCGGCGCCGGAGCCGCCCCCGGAGGGCGCCCAGCTCAAGCTCAACATGCTCCTCTCACGGCTGCCGCGGCTGCGCGACGGCGCGGTCGACCCGCGCGAGGCGTTCGCCGGCACCTTCCACGTCAACGAGTCGGCGACCCAGCTGCAGGCTGCCTACGAGCAGGCGGCGCGCGGCGAGATCCCCGCCCTGCCGCCGTGCGAGATCTACTGCCACTCACTGACGGACCCGACGATCCTCGGGCCCGAGCTGCGCGCGGCCGGCGCCCAGACGCTGACGTGCTTCGGCCTGCACATGCCCGCGCGGCTGTTCGCCGACCCGGGCGCGAAGGCGCGCGCGGTGGACGCGACCTTGCGCTCGCTCGACGCGGTGCTGGCCGAGCCCGTCGAGGACTGCCTGTGGCGCGGGCCCGACGGGGAGCCGTGCCTGGAGGCGCGCACGCCGCCGGAGCTCGAGGCCGAGCTCGGCCTGCCCGCCGGCAACATCTTCCACCGGGACCTCGCGTGGCCCTACGCCGAGGACGGCGACGAGCCCGGCGGCTGGGGCGTGGAGACCGCCCATCCGCGCGTGCTGCTGTGCGGCGCGGGGGCCAAGCGCGGCGGCGGCGTCAGCGGCATCCCGGGCCACAACGCCGCCATGGCGCTCATCCGGGGCCGAGTCGCAGCGGCGCGCTGAGCGCCAGCGGCGTCGCGCCGTCGGCCAGCGTGAGCACCACGCGGGCGCGCACGCGGCGCGCGCGTGGGGAGCTTGAAGCGCGCGCGGCCTCGGTCGTCGAGCTCGGCGTGGCGGACGGGCCACCAGCCGAAGCGCTCGCGCAGCCGCAGCTGCAGCACCACCATCCCGCCGTGGCCGGGCGGGGTCACGCGCACGCGCACGACGCTGCGCCCGTGGCCCGAGCGCCCCGTGGCGGTCACCTTGCGGTCGAGCACGAGCAGCGGCACCGGCGGGCTCGCCTGGCTGCCGGCGGCGACGGCGCGCAGCTGCCCGGAGGCGCGCGGGCGCAGCTCGGCGGTGAAGCCGCCGTCATCGCCCGCGGTCGCGGCGCCGACCGGCGCGAAGCCCGTGCCCTCGTCGGCCTCGATCGTGATCGGCGTGCCCGCTGGCAGCGCCGTCCGCCCGTGCAGCGGGAACGGCTTGCCCGGCACCGCGGGCTCGGCCGGTGCGTGGAGCATGAGGTCGTGCACCGCGACGGTGCCGCGCATGAACGGGTGGATGCGAGCAGTAGTAGGCGACGTCGCCCGCGGCGCCGAAGCGTGCGGTCGAACGCCGCGCCCGCGCCGAGCAGGCCGGAGATGAAGCTGCCGTCGACGCCCGCGACGTCGTGGCGGCGCGCGCTGGCGTTGTCCCAGCGCACGCCGTCGCCGCGCAGGACGTCCACGAGCGGCGGGTCGAAGGCCGCGTAGCCGATCGTGACCTCGGCCGAGCCCGGCCGCGGGCCGCCGTGGTGGCCCTGCGCCTGCGCGGCGGCGGGGGCGAGCGCCAGCGCGGCGAGGGCGGCGAGCAGCGCGCGCGTCATCGCCGCCGCACCCGGTAGAGGCCGATCATGCCCTGCTCCATGTGGGTCTCGACGTGGCAGTGGTAGAGCCAGGTCCCCGGGTCGCGCTCGCGCCAGCGGATGCGGAAGCTCTCCGCCGGGCCGACGGTCTTCGTGTCGACCGGGACGCCGTGCTCGAGCCAGCGGTGGCCGTGGACGTGGAAGGTGTGGTGCTCGGAGCCCATCGCCATCACGTCCCACTGGATGCGCTCGCCGGGGAAGGCGGTGAAGACGGGGGTGTTGCCGACGAACGCGCGCCCGTCGATGCCCTGGAAGCGGCCCATCGGCGCGAACACGACGACGAACTCGCGGTCCGGCAGGCGCTCGCGGCGGCCGCGGATCGAGAGCATCCCCCACAAGCCGCCCTCGATCGACTCGTGCATCGACGGCGAGTGGTCGTGGTAGGGCCAGGCGCCGACCGAGCTGCGCAGCGCGGTCAGCCGGTAGGTCCAGGTCTTCCCCGGCTTGACGTCGCCGTCGCCGCCGGAGAACCCGGGCACGAAGGCGCCGTCGGAGCTCGGCTTGTAGCGGACGCCGTGGAAGTGCATGGAGTGGGAGCGGCCGAAGCGGGTGTCGAGGTTCTTGAAGTGCACCCGGATGCGGTCGCCGACGCGGGCGCGGATCAGCGGGCCCGGCATCCCGTCGTCGTCGCCGGAGCCGGGCGGCAGGTTCCGCATCGGGCGCTTCCAGTTGCGGCTGTAGCGGCGGTAGACGACCGTTCCGAAGACGGTCTCGGACGGGTCGTAGCGCACGCCCATGATCGCGTCGCGCCCGTTGGGCACGATGTTCCAGCTCACGGGCGTCGCCGCCACCCAGTAATGCCGGACGGCGGCCCCGGCCGGGGCGGTGGAGAGACCCACCGCCCCGGTCGCGATCAGGGCCGCCGCCGCGGCACGGAACCTCACCGCTGCTACTGGACCGTCACCGTCGCCTTCATGAACGGGTGGATCATGCAGTAGAAGTCGTACGACCCCGGCGCGCCGAACGTCACCGAGTTGCTCGACGGCAGCGGAGTGCCCGCCGCGGTGTCCATCACGGCCGAGTTCCAGAACCCGTTGCCGTGCAGCAGCGGCGTGAGCGTGCCGACCGCGGGCGGCGGCTCGCTCGGATACACGGCCCGCGGGTCGAAGATCGGCGACTGGAAGCTCGCCGCGATCTGCCCGAGGTAGGAGTTCGGCTCGGTCTCCGGGTTGCCCGGGCCGGTCGTCGCCGTGTGGACGTCGTAGGAGCCCGGCGACATCCGGAAGGCCAGCGTCGTGCCGGTCGGGACCGTCACCTTGTCGGGGACGAAGCCGAAGAACTCCTCGCCGCCCTTGCCCGCCACGCCGACATTGATCGTGTTGGCCGGCGGTGTCGCCTTGGGCAGCTGCTTGGAGGTCTTCACGCTCGCGGCGACCTGGCGCTTGACGGCCCTTCGGTCGGCCTTCGCCGAGGGCACCGAGCGGCCCTTCGCCTTGACGGTGACCTTGCCCGTCATGCCCGCGTGGATGTTGCAGTAGTACGTGAACGTCCCGATCTTCTTGAACGTCACCGTGACCGGCTTGAGCTTCTCGCCGAGCGGCAGGCCGCTCATCACGCGCTTGGAGCCGTTGTAGGAGAGCTTCTTGCCGAACGTGCCCCGGGCGAGCGCCGCGGTGAAGCCCACCTGGTCCTGGCCGTTGAACCAGAACGGCTGGCCCGCCGCGTCGTTGACCCCGGCGACCTTCTGGCCCGTCGGTGAGATCAGCGGGAGCGGATCGGCGCCGCGCGCCGGCAGGTCGAACGAGTGGAAGCCGACCGGCAGGAACCGGACCTTGTCGCCCTTGTTGATCGTGATCCCGTGCGGGAAGTAGTCGTTGACGTCCACGCCCAGCGGCATGAACGCCTTGGCCGACTTCGGCGGGATCCCCATGTTCACCGACTTGGTCCTGGCCTGCGCGACTCCCGGCAGTGCCAGTACGACCACCAGGGCTCCGACCCCGGCTCTGCAACGTCCTGTCACGTGGTGCTCCCTTCTCCGTGCCCGTCACCGTCGACGTAGGCGTTGGAGCGACCATAATCGGGTCGGGAGCGTGGAGGCAAGTCAAGCGTGAACCGACGGTGAGTCAGCGCCTGCGGGCGCCGGCTGCGGGCGGACACGCGAGCAGGCTGGCGGCCACGAGCGCGCGCTGGCTGCGGTGCAGCTCTCGGGCCGGGACGCTGGGGACGGTGGTGAGCATGGGCACAGCCTCCTCCTCGGCGGCCCCGCGCTCCCAGGGGGCAGGCCCGCGTCTGCGGAGCCGGGGACCGTAGGCCGCTGGTGCGGCCGTCCGCACCCGGCCCTGGCGGTACCGTGGGAGGGCCACGATGCCGACCTTCGAAGGCCTCCAGTTCGCCTACGCGCTCTACGCGCTCCCGCCCGGCCGGCTTCCGTTCGGGCGCTGGCGCTGGGAGCTGTGGCACGGCGCGACGATGGTCGCCGCCGGCTGGCGCCTGTCGCGCCCCCAGGCGGGCCGCGCGCTGCGCCTGCACGCGGCCGAGTTCGGCCACCGGCTGTTCGGCCTGCCCGTGCCGGCCCGGGAGCCCTCGACGGGCGCCGGCGACCTGCGGCCCGGCGTGGCCGAGCGGCTCGCGATCGGGTCGATCACCTGCCTGCTGGTGCCGCGGGCGCTCGAGGCGCCCGCCGCCACCGCCGCGCAAGCGCTGCAGTAGGCACGCGCGCGCGTCTGGTAACACAGTCCCCCGTGAACGCCGGTACCACAGACCTCGCCGCGGCGGCTGCCGCCCTCCAGTCCCGCCTCCCGGAGCCGCTGGCTCCGCTCGCGGAGATCGCCTACAACTACCGCTGGTCGTGGACGCCCGGCGGCCCCGAGCTCTTCGCGGAGATCGACCCCAAGCGCTGGCTGGCCTGCGCCGGGAACCCGGTGCGGATGCTGCAGGAGACGCACCCCTCGCGGCTCGCCGAGGCGGCCGGGGACGCCGCCTTCATCGGGCGCCTCGCCGCGCTGCAGGAGGCGCTCGAGGAGGCGCTGGCCGAGGACACGCTCGAGGGCGCGACCGTCTCGCACGAGTCCCCCGCCGCGTTCTTCTGCGCGGAGTACGCCGTCCACGGGTCGCTGCCGGTGTACTCCGGCGGCCTCGGCGTGCTCGCCGGCGACATCCTCAAGGAGGCGTCCGACCGCGCGCTGCCGCTGGTCGCGGTCGGCCTGATGTACCGCCACGGCTACTTCCGCCAGCGCATCGACGCCTCGGGCTGGCAGCACGAGTACTGGGTCGACACGGACCCCGACCGGGTCCCGGGCGCGCTCGTGACCGGTGAGGACGGGGAGCCCGTCACCGTCACGGTGCCGCTTGGAGCCGAGCGCGAGCTGGTGGCGCAGATCTGGCGCGTCGACGTCGGCCGCGTCCCGCTGCTGCTGCTCGACGCCGACCGGCCGGAGAACGACGTCGCCGACCGCTGGATCACCTCGCGCCTGTACGTGGGCGACGGCGACGTGCGGCTCAGCCAGTACCTGCTGCTGGGCATCGGCGGCGTGCGGGCGCTGCACGCGCTCGGGATCGAGCCCGGCGTCGTGCACCTCAACGAGGGCCACGCCGCGTTCGCGACGCTCGAGCTCGCGCGCACCGCGCGCGAGGCAGACGGCGGCACGACCGACGAGGCGTTCGAGGTCGTGCGCCGCCGCACCGTCTTCACCACGCACACGCCGGTGCCCGCCGGCAACGACACCTACCCCGCCGGGCAGGTCGTAGAGCGTCTCGGCGGGATCGCCGCCGAGATGGGCGTCGACGCCGCCGAGCTCGTGCGGCGCGGCCGCACCAACCCCGGCGACGAGCACGAGCCGTTCGGCGTCACGCAGTTCGCGCTGCGCTCCTCGCGGATCGCCAACGGCGTCAGCGCGCGCCACGGCGAGGTCGCCCGCGGCATGTGGCAGGGGTTGTGGCCCGACCGCGCCGTCGAGGACGTGCCGATCGCGCACGTGACCAACGGCGTCCACATCCCGACCTGGCTCGGCACGCCGCTGCGCGAGCTGCTGGACCGCCACCTCGGCGACGGCTGGATCGACCGCGCTGTCGAGCCGTCGACCTGGGACGGCGTGGCCGAGATCCCCGGCGCGGACCTGTGGGCCGCCCGCAGCGAGCAGCGCCGCGAGCTGATCGAGCTCGTGAAGGCGCGCAGCGTCACCGAGCGCCTCCAGCGCGGCGATACCCCGGAGTACGTGCGCGCCGCGGTCGACTCGCTCGACCCCGACGTGCTGACGATCGGCTTCGCGCGCCGGGTGGCGACCTACAAGCGGCTGGACCTGCTGCTGCGCGACGTCGACCGGGCGCTCGCGCTGCTCGGCGACGGCGACCGGCCGGTCCAGTTCATCCTCGCCGGCAAGGCCCACCCGCGCGACGACGACGGCAAGCGGCTCGTGCAGCGCCTGTTCGAGATGAAGTCGCACCCGCAGGTCGGCCGCCGCGTCGTCTACCTCGATGACTACGACGTCGCGCTCGGCGCCGCGATGACGCGCGGCTGCGACATCTGGGTCAACGTGCCGCGGCCGCCGCTGGAGGCCTCGGGCACGTCGGGCATCAAGTCCGCGGTCAACGGCGGCCTGCAGCTGTCGGTGCTCGACGGCTGGTGGCCGGAGGCCTACGACGGCTCCAACGGCTGGGCGATCGGCGGCGAGGTCGACGACGACCACGGCGCGCAGGACTGGCGCCACGCCCACGAGCTCTACACGCTGCTGCTCGAGCACGCGGTGCCCGCGTTCTACGAGCGCGGCGGGGACGGCCTGCCGAAGGCGTGGCTGGAGATGGTGCGCGCCGCGCTGCGCACGATCGGGCCGAACTTCGGCGCAGGGCGCATGATCCGCGACTACGTGCGCGAGATCTACCCGCCCGAGGTCGCCGCCGGCGTCTGAGGATTCAGGGAACCTCGCCGCCCCGGCGGGCGTATGCAGGTCGTACGCCCGCGAGAAGGAGCGAGGTCATGCGCACATGGTGGATCGCCGCCCTGGTGGCGGCAGCAGGGCTGCTGGGGCTGCCCGCGGCCGCGACGGCCGGCGGCTGGGCGACGGTGTCGCTGAGCTCGACGCCCGACGGCCTCGGGCCCGGGGCTCCGTGGGACGTCGAGATGACGATCCTCCAGCACGGCAAGACGCCGCTCGACGGCGTGGAGCCCTCGATCACGCTCACGAACGGCGCGACGGGCAAGACCGAGTACGTGGCGGCGAAGCCGACGGGGCGCCCCGGCGTCTACGAGGCGCGCGCGGTCTTCCCGGACGCAGGGCGCTGGACCTACACCGTCGACGACGGCTTCTCGCGGGTCCACGACTACCCGGCGGTCACGATCAGCGGCGCCGCGAGCGCGCCGGCCGCAGCCGGCGGCGACGGCTTCCCGTGGACCGCGCTCGGCATCGCGCTCCTCGCCGGCGCGGCGGCGGCGCTGCTCACGACCGGCGTCCGGCGCCGCCGATCCAGAGCGGCGCTCGGCGGCTCGGCGTGACAGCGCGCTAGGGCCCGCCTCGCTCCATCGGGGCGATCCGCCAAGATGGCGGCACGCCCCGCTCCGAACGGCCGGCGGGGGTGTTTCTCCCTGCCGTGCGCTCCCTCCCGCTGCCCATCGCCCTGCTGCTCGCGCTCGCCCTCGCGGCGCCCGCAGGCGCCGCGTTCCGCGGCACCAACGGCGTGCTGGCCTACGAGGGCCGCGCCAGCGCGTCCGGCGCGATCGTGCTCGCCACGCGCGGCGGGGAGGCCAGCCGGCTGGCCGCGCCCGGCAAGCCCGCCGACCCGGCGTTCTCGCCGCTCGGGCGCCGGATCGCGTTCGGCAGCCGCAGCGAGATCTGGGTGATGTTCGAGGACGGCACGAGCGTGCGGCAGGTCACCGTCGGCCCCGAGCCGGCGCGCGACCCGACGTGGTCGCCCGAGGGCGACGCGATCGCCTACGCGCGCGGCTTCACGGGCGACCGCGACCTCTACACGGTCGGCGCCGACGGCAACCGCGCGCGGCAGCTCACGACGGGCCGCTCCGACGACTGGGCGCCCGCCTGGGGCCCGAAGGGCGTGCTCGTGTTCGTGCGCGACGGCGACCTCTACGTGAAGGCGCCCAAGCGGCGCGCGCGGCCCCTGACCGGCGGCTCCCCCGACGACCGCGACCCGGTGTGGGCGCCCGACGGGCGCCGGATCGCGTTCACGCGGCTGGCCGCGCGGGCCCCCCGCAAGGGCAAGCGGCGTCAGCGCGCGGCTGCGCGAGCTGTGGGTCATGCGCGCCGACGGCAGCCATGCACGGCGGCTGAAGAAGCTGCGCGCGAGCGTCTCCACCCCCGCCTTCGCGCCCGACGGGCGCTCGCTCGCGTTCGCGATGGGCCGCAACGGGCGCCGCGGCCTGTACACGGTGCGCACGAACGGCCGCAGGCTGCGGCAGGTCGCCTCGCGCGCCGCCGACCCGCGCGCGATCGACTGGCAGGCCCGCGGCCGCGACCCGGTGATCGGCGCCGCCGGTGACATCGCCTGCGACCCCGACCTCACGCGCTTCGGGACGGGCCTGGGCACCAGCGACGCCTGCCACATGCTCCAGACCTCCGACCTGCTGATGAAGCTCGACCTGGCGGCGGTGCTGCCGCTCGGCGACCTCCAGTACGAGGACGGCACCCTGGACAAGTTCCAGCGCTCCTTCGACCCCACGTGGGGGCGGCTGAAGGCCCAGATGCGCCCCGTGGTCGGCAACCACGAGTACCGCACGCCCGGCGCGGCCGGCTACTTCGACTACTTCAACGGACCGGGCGTGGCCGACGGCCCGGCCGGCCCGCGCGACACGGGCTACTACTCCTACGACCTCGGCCCCTGGCACGTGGTGACGCTCAACTCGCAGTGCGCGCACGCCGCCGCCGACAACCCCAACAGGAACGACTGCGACGCCGGCTCGGCCCAGGAGCAGTGGCTGCGCGCGGACCTCGCCGCCCACCCCGCCCGCTGCACGCTGGCGGCCTGGCACCACCCGTGGTTCAGCTCAGGGCTGGAGGGGCGCAACGACCGCATCCAGCCGCTCATCAACGCGCTCTACGACAACGGCGTCGACGTCCTGCTCACCGGCCACGACCACGGCTACGAGCGCTTCGCGCCGATGGACCCGGCCGCCAACCGCGACGGCGCCCGCGGCCTGCGTCAGTTCGTGGTCGGCACCGGCGGCAAGAACAAGGAGCCCGACCTGTTCCCGCAGCCCAACAGCGAGATCCGCGAGAACACCTCGTTCGGCGTGCTGAAGCTGACCCTGCGCCCCGGCGCCTACGTGTGGGAGTTCATGCGCGACGGCGGGTCGTTCCGCGACGAGGGCGCGAACGCCTGCCACTAGGCGGGCGCCGCCGCGCGCGCGGCGGCGATCCGCGCCAGCCGGGCGCGGTGCGTCGAGCCCGCGCCGAGCAGCGCCGCGTCGAGCTGGGCGCGCTTGAACAGCCAGTGCACGTCGGCCTCCCAGGTGAAGCCGATGCCGCCGTGGAGCTGGATCGCGGCCGCGGTGACCTCGCGGCCGGCGTCGGAGGCCGCGGCCTTGGCCATCGCGGCGGCCTCGGGGAGGCGCTCCGGATCGGCGTCGGCAGCCCAGGCGGCGAACGATACGGCCGCCCGCGCGCCCTCCGTGTCGAGCAGCATCTGCGCGCAGCGGTGCGAGACGGCCTGGTAGGCGCCGACGGCCGTGCCGAACTGCTTGCGCTCCTTCACGTAGGCGACCGTCATCTCGAGCGCGCGGTCGCAGACGCCGACGAGCTCGGCCGCCACGGCCACGAGCGCGCGGTCGGCGGCCGCGGCGACGTCGCCGCCCAGCGGGTCCCCTGCGTCGATGGGTAGAGATGCCGCGGGCCGGGTCGGGTCGATCGAGGCGGCGGGCTCGGCCTCGGCGCCCTCGACGAGCCGCGCCTCGCCGCCCGAGACGAGCACGATCACGTCGGCGCCCGCGCCGCCGTGGACGAGCTCCGGCGTGTCGCCGGCCGCGCCCGTCAGCTCGCCGCTCGCCAGCCCGGGCAGCCAGCGCTCGCGCTGCTCGGCGGAGCCGGCGTGCTCGATCAGCGTCGCCGCGAGCACGGTGGGCAGGAACGGGACGGGCGCCACGGTGCGGCCGAGCTCCTCGCAGAGGATCGCGAGCTCGACGGCGCCGAGCCCCTGGCCGCCGTGCTCCTCCGCGACTGCGATGCCCGGCCAGCCGAGCTCCGCCAGCTCCTTCCACAACGCCTCGTCGGTGCGCCCGGCCTCCGCGTGCTCGCGCACCCGCTCCGCCCCGGCGCGCGCGCCGAGCAGCTCGCGGGCGGTGCGCTGGATGTCGCGCTGGTCGTCGGTGAGCCCGAAGTCCACTACGCCGCCGCCTTCAGCCGCGGCAGGCCGAGCACGCGCTCGGCGACGATGTTCTTGAGCACCTCGGTCGTGCCGCCCTCGATCGAGTTCCCGCGAGCGCGCAGCAGCTCGTAGCTCCAGCGCGTGCCGGCGGTGAGCGCCTCCGGGCCGACGATGTCCGCGGCGGCCTGGGTGAGCTTCTGGTTGGTGTCCGACCACAGCCACTTGACCAGCGAGCCCTCCGGGCCGGGCTGGCCGTAGCGCTCGATGTCGGTGAGGCCCTTCCAGGCCAGCAGCCGGATCTGCTCCGTCCGGACGTGCAGGCCCGCAAGCTCGTCGGCGACGAGCGGGTCCTCGAGCAGGCCGCGCGCCGCGGCGGCCTCGAAGAGGTCGTCGAGCTGCTGGCGCAGCCGCACCTGCAGCGCGAAGCCGAGCCCCGCGCGCTCGTTCATCAGCGTCGTCAGCGCCACCTTCCAGCCGTTGCCGACCCCGCCGATCACGCACTCGTCGGCGATCCGGGCCTCCTCGATGAAGAGCTCGTTGAACTCCGCCTCGCCGGTGATCTGGCGCAGCGGGCGGACCTGGACGGCCTCCTGCTCCATGTCCATCAGGAAGTAGGTCAGGCCCTTGTGCTTGGCGGCCTCGCCGTCGGTGCGGGCGACGAGCATGCACCACTTGGAGTACTGCGCGCCGCTCGTCCACACCTTCTGGCCCGTCACGACCCAGCCGTCCCCGTCCTTGACGGCCCGGGTCTTGAGCGCCGCCAGGTCGGAGCCGGCGTCGGGCTCGGAGAACCCCTGGCACCAGATCTCCTCGGCGGACAGGATCGGCGCCAGGAAGCGGTCCTTCTGCTCGTCGGTGCCCCACACCATCAGCGTCGGGCCGCCGAGCAGCAGACCGAGCACGTTGGCCGGCAGCGGCACCCGGGCCCGGCCGATCTCCTCGAAGTAGATCGCGGACTCGGTGAGCGAGGCGCCGCGGCCGCCGTACTCCGCGGGCCAGCCGGGAGCGGCCCAGCCCGCGTCGTACAGCGTCCGCTGCCAGTCGCGCCGCCACGCGTAGTTCGCGTCCTCGCCGCCCTCGGTGGGCTCCGGGGGCGGCGGGTTCTCCGCGAGCCAGCCGCGCAGCTCGTCGCGGAACGCGGTCTCCTTCTCGGAGAACGTCAGGTCCATGCGCACGGCAGGGTACCCATCGGGGGGAAGCCCGGATCCAGGCTTTATGCCGCGGCGGCCTCCGCCTGCAGCGCCGGGCTGCGGCCGGCGAGCACGCCGCCGTCGACCGGCAGGGTCGTCCCGGTGATCCAGCGCGCGCCGTCGCCGGCGAGGAACGCGATCGCCTCGATCACGTCGGACGGCTGGCCGCGCCGGCCGAGCGGGTGGAAGCCGTCGACGGCGTCGAGCACCTCCTGCGCCTCCTCGTGTGAGAGGAACCGCTCGTAGGCCGGCGTCTCGACGAACGCCAGCGCGACGGTGTTGACGCGGATGTTCTCCGGCGCGAGCTCGAGCGCGAGGTTCTTGGTCAGCGCGTGCCGGCCGGCCTGTGCGGCCGAGTACGCGCTCGTCGGGGTGGTCGCGATCGCGTCCAGCGCCCACATCGAGCCGACGCTGACGATCGCGCCGCCGCCGCGCTCGGCCATCGCCTGCGCGGCGGCCTGCGAGACCCAGTAGGTCGGGTAGAGGATCGAGCCGAGCGCCTCCTCGAGGTGCTCCTCGGTCTGGTCGAGGAACGGCACGATCCGGAAGATCCCGGTCGAGTTGACCAGCACGTCGACGCCGCCGAAGCGCTCGACGGCCCGCGCGATCAGCGCCTGCGCCTGGTCGCGGCGGGTGATCTGACCGGCGGCGATCTCGACGCGCTCGCCCGAGGGGTCGAGCTCGTCGCGCGCCGCCTCGAGCACCGCGGCCCGCGTCCCGCTGAGCACGACTTGCGCGCCCGCGTCCAGGAAGCGCCGCGCCGCGGCCTTGCCGATGCCGCCGCCACCGCCGGTGATGACGACGACCTTGCCCGTGAAGTCCATGCTGTCCTCCGCTCGTGATTGGTGCATCTGCACCTAATATTGCATGCATGTGCACCTGATGCAAGAGCACTATGCTGGCGGCGATGAGCGACGACGACCTCGACGACGCCGCGTTGGACGCCTGGCGCGCCTTCCTGACCGCGCACGCGCTGGCGACGCGGCGGATCTCGCGCGACCTGGTGGCCGAGGGGCTGCCCGACCTGGGCTGGTACGACCTGCTGTGGGCGCTGCGGCGCAGCCCCGGGCAGCGGCTGCGCGTCAACGAGCTCGCCCGCGAGGTGGTGCTCTCCCCCACGGCCATGAGCCGCTTCGTCGACCGCGCGGTGGCGGCCGGCGTGGTGGCGCGCGAGCCGGACCCCGACGACCGGCGCGCCCAGCAGGTCGTGCTCACCGACGAGGGGCGGGATCTGCTGCGACGGATGTGGCCCGTCTACCGGCGCGGGATCGCCGAGCACTTCGCGCAGCAGCTCGAGGGCGATCCTGGCAAGCTGTCGGCCACCCTGCGGCGCGTCGCGGACAGCGCGCGCGGCCAAGGCGTTTGACGGCGGGCCGAGCGGGGAGACCACCAGCCATGACCGAGCTTCCCGACCCTGCATCGTTCGGCGACTACGCGGACTGGCCCGGCCGAGACGTCCACGGCCCCGGCGGTCGCCTGGGCAAGGTCGTCGAGATCTACCTCGACGACGCCACCGATCGCCCGGAGTGGGTGCTGGTCGAGCTCGACGACGGCTCCCGGTTCGTGCCGCTGGCCAACGGATCGGTCGACGGCGACACGATCCGCGTGACCCACAGCGCCAGGGCGGTCTCCGGCGCGCCCGACTTCGAGCTCTCGAAGGAGCTCACCCAGGAGCAGGAGCGCCAGCTCTACGACCACTACGAGGTCGCGGCGTCCGAGGACGCCTCGGACTCGCTGCTGCCGGACCCGGAGGCGGATGACGCGACCGAGCCGGAGCGGACGCCGGAGCCCACGTCCGAGCCGGAGCCCACTCCCGAGCCGGAACCCACGCCCGAGCCCGACGCCCGAGCCCGAGCCCGAGCCCGAGCCCACGCCCGCGGCCCCGGTCGCCGTGACCGAGCCGGCCACGGAGCCCGCGACGGCCACGCCGCCCGAGACCGCGGAGCCGATCGCAGCCCTCCCGCCCGAGGGCGAGACGTCCGAGCCCGAAAACGAGGGCCCGCCCGTCCCGCCGCGTCCCGAGCCCGTCGCGCCGCCGCCGCTGAAGCCGGAGACGCCGTCGCCTCCCCCGCCCTACACCGAGGCCATGGATGACGGCGGCAAGCCGCCCGCCGCGGTGATCGCCGGCGCCGCGGCCCTGGCGATCCTGCTCCTGATCATCCTGCGCCGCCGCGGTTAGCGGCCGCGGGCTAGGTGCGCGTCCGCGTGCCGCGGCGCGAGCGCGCCCGGCGCGCGCCGCGGCGCATCGCGTGGCGGCGGGCGATCACCTCGAACTCCTCGAGCGCCTGGCCGGCTCCCTCGGCGACGCACGTCAGCGCGGAGTCGGCGACGAAGGTCGGCATCTGCGTCTCGGCGTGCAGGCGCTGCTCGAGGCCGTGCAGCAGCGCGCCGCCGCCCGCGAGCAGGATGCCGGTGCTGAGGATGTCCGAGGACAGCTCGGGCGGCGTGCGGTCGAGCGTGTCGCGCACCGCCTCGACGATCGCCTCGACCGGCTCGGCGAGCGCCGCGCGCGCCTCCTCGGTCGTCATCGTCACGGTCTTGGGCAGGCCCGTCACGAGCTCGCGGCCGCGCAGCTCGGCCGTGAGCTGCGGCTCGACCGGCCCCGCGGCGCCGATCGCGAGCTTGACCTCCTCCGCGGTCGGCTGGCCGATCGCGAGATTGTGCTCGCGCCGGACGTAGGCCATGATCGCCTCGTCGAGGTCGTAGCCGCCGAGCCGCAGCGAGGACTCCACGACGATCTCCCCCATCGAGAGCACGGCGACCTCGCTCGTGCCGCCGCCGATGTCGACGACCATGTGGCCGGTCGGCTGCGCGATGTCCAGCCCCGCGCCGATCGCGGCCGCGATCGGCTCCTCGATCAGCGCCACCTCGCGCGCGCCGGCCGACAGGCAGGCCTCCTCGACCGCGCGCGTCTCGACGTCGGTCACGCCCGACGGGACGCACATCACCACGCGCTGGCGCGCCCAGCGGCTGCGGTGCGCCTTGCGCAGGAAGTAGCGCAGCATCTGCTCGGTGACCTCGAAGTCGGCGATCACGCCGTGGCGCAGCGGGCGCGTGGCCGAGATGTTGGCCGGCGTGCGCCCGATCATGCGGTGCGCCTCGGCGCCCACCGCGTAGACGTCGCCGTGCTCGGAGTCGACGGCGACCACCGAGGGTTCCGACACGATGATGCCGCGCCCGCGTTCGAAGACGAGCGTGTTGGCCGTCCCCAGATCGACGGCGAGATCGCGCTGTCCCAAGGGCGGAAACCCTAGCGGGAGCGCCGCAATCGCTCTGCCGCGCGCCGCAGCCCGTGGCGCTCGCACAGCGCCGCCAGCGTGTCCGCGGCGGCCACCGGGTTGTACGGCAGCGCCTCGAAGGCCACGAGTCCCTCGCGCAGGTCGTCGATGCCCACGGCGGGCACCTCCATCGCCAGCCGCGCCAGCCAGCGCACGACGGCGCGCTCGTAGCGCTCGCCGTCCTGGCGCTCGATCAGCAGGCAGATCGCCAGCGCGTCGTCGAGGTCGATCCGCGGCAGCTCCGCGGCCGCCGCGCGCACCATCGACAGGCGCCCGATCCGCAGGGCACGCTGGAACCGGGCATAGGGACTTCCGTGGCTCGTCATATGCGAACGTATGTTCGCATGTCGATCCGAAGGACGCGGCAGTGGCGCCGGCCTGTGGTGCGGTCGGGCCCTTGGGCAGCCACCCCGGCGTACACCACCCGCGGCACTCGACGGTCTTGACCCGGTCACCCGCGGCCACCTCGACATGCGCGAGGGCGACGTCCAGCGCCCACTCGCCGCGGCCGCTACGCGAGGTTCCAACCGAAGTAGACCTCGATCTCGGCAACCTGGCCGCCGTCGAAGGTGAGCACTTCCGTGTTCCGGAAGCGGGAACCATCCTTGCGCGTTGCGTCGTACGTGACGACGACCTCGTCGCCCGCCTCGATGATCCGGGCGAAGTCGAACGTGCTCTCGCTTCCGGAGCCCGGCCAGCATCTTTCGAAGTAGCCGGCCCGATCGAGGTAGGGGTCCGGCGGGGAGTGGAAGCTCAAGCTGGGGGCGAGCAGTGACTCGATCCTCTCGCGGTCGCCGGCGGCGAATGCGTTGAATACGTCACGTGCCAGGTCGGTTCGGTTGGTAGCCGACATTTCATCCTCCCTTGTGGCGGTGTCGTCAAACCTACGACCCCGGCCGCGTCAGAGCAGGCGGTCGAACCAGCCACGGACATCGCGCTGGGTGACGTTGCCACCGCACACGACGAAGCCCAGTGAGACGTCGTCGTGGGCGCGCTCGATGACCTGCAGCGCGGCTGGGACGAGGCAGCCGGTCGCCGGCTCGACCCACAGCTTGGCCTCCTCGGCGAAGGCCACCATTCCGCGTGCGGCCTCGGCGTCGGGCACCACGAAGACCTCCTCGACCAGCGCGTGGACGTGGTCGAGCGTGAGCTGTGACACGTGCGGCGCGCTGAGGGTGCTCGCGATCGAGGACGGCGCGATGTCCACCGGCTCGCCCGCGGCGAGCGCGCGGGCCATGGCGTCGGCGCCCTCCGTCTCCACGCCCCAGATCCGCACGCCCGGCAGCAGCGCCTTGATCGCGACGGCCACGCCGGAGATCAGCGCGCCGCCGCCGATGCTCACCAGGACGTCGGTCAGCGGCGGCGCGTCCTCGGCGAGCTCGAGGCCCACCGTCCCCTGGCCGGCGACCACCGTCGGGTCGTCGAACGGGTGCACCAGCGTCATGCCGTCCGCCACCAACTCGTCGAGCAGCGCGAACGCGGAAGCCATGTCCTCGGTCAGCCGCAGCTCGGCGCCCGCAGCGCGAATGCGCTCGATCGACCGCGGCGGAGCGGTCTTCGCCATCACGACCGTCGCGCGGACGTCCATTCCGCCGGCGACCTCCGCGACGGCGATGCCGTGGTTGCCGCCGCTCACCGCAACGACCCCTGCGTCGCGCTCCCCGGGGCTCAGCCCGAGCAGCTTCGTCGCGACACCCCGAGGCTTGAACGACCCGGATCGCTGGAGCAGCTCGAGCTTGAGCGTGACCGGAACGCCGAGCAGCGCGCTCATCCCAGGACTTGCCACCGTCGGCGTCCGCTCGACATGGCCGGTGATCGTCCGCGCGGCAGCGCGGATGTCATCGACGGAAAGCAGGTTCGCCATCGCCGTCACGCTACCGGCGCACTCGAAAGCAAGAGCGGCTCCGCACAGCGTCCCTCTCGCGCGAAGCGCGGCTCGAGCAGGACCGTCGCCCGGCGCATACTCCCCGCGCGGCGAATTCGAGGTGTTCTGGGACAGCCCAGAAAGCCTGGCGGGTGACCTGCGGGTCGTCGCTCCGATCGCCGGCAGGCGGGCAGAGTGTCGCGAGGGGGAAGCAGGACGGCGTCGTCCGACGCCTTTCGGGACCGGCGAGCACTTCACGGGCCCCGGCAAGGTGGGCGGACCGCAGGCCGTGAGCGTCTGCGCTAACCTACAACCAAATGGTTGTAGGTACCGTCGATCAGCTCTTCAGCGGCCTCGCCGATCCGACGCGGCGCGACATTCTGCGCCGCTGCGCGATCGATGCCCCGTCGGTGTCGCGGCTAGCCGAGGCCTATCCGATCAGCTTCGCCGCGGTCCAGAAGCACGTAGCCGTGCTCGAGCGCGCCGGCCTGGTGGCCAAGGAGCGCCGCGGGCGGGAGACGCTCGTGCGCACCGACGCCGCCGCGGTCTCCCGGGCACGGCGCGCGCTCGACGAGCTCGAAGACCTGTGGCGCGGCCGCGTGGCCCGCATGTCCGAAGTCCTCTCCGAAGAAGGGAACCCGCAGTGACCGTCACCAACGTCGACAAGGACCTCGACGCCCGCACCCTGACCATCACCGCCGAGTTCGATGCGCCGCTCGAACGCGTGTGGGAGCTGTGGGCCGACCCGCGCAAGCTCGAGCGCTGGTGGGGGCCGCCGGGGGCGCCTTCGACCTTCGAGCGCCACGAGCTCGAGCCCGGCGGCACCGTCACCTACTTCATGACCAGTCCGGAGGGCGAGCGCTTCTACGGCGTCTGGCGCGTCGTCGCGGTCGACCCGCCGCGGTCGCTGGACGTCGAGGACTCCTTCGCGGACGCCGAAGGCAACATCAATCCCGACATGCCCACCGGGCAGATGCACATGCGCCTCACTGAGAAGGACGGGCGCACGCGCATGGAGCTCATCTCGGTCAACGCCAGCAAGGAGGAGATGCAGCAGCTGCTCGACATGGGCGCCGCCGAGGGCATGCAGCAGGCGATCGGCCAGATGGACGCGCTGCTCGCCGAGTAGCGTCCGCGGCGGGACGAGGCCGGCTACGCGCGATGGTCGTCGGTCGCCGGGGCGCGGCCGGTGGGCGTGGGTGCGGGTCTGACCGATGGCCGGGTGGTCCTGCCGTGCGCGAGCAGCGATCGTTGAGCCGGGCCCGCCGGGGCTACTCAACGTGGGTGGTGTACGCCGGGGTGGCTGCCCAAGGGTCCGTGGGCGGGTCGCGGCGGGTCCTTCCGGAGCGCTCGAGCGCAAGCTTGCGCGCGCTGCTCCGGAAGGACACGAGCGCGGCCCGCCCTCAGCAACGCCGGGACGCGGCTGGGCGCGCTCAGAGCCGGACGCGCACGTCCCACAGCTCCGGGAAGCAGCGGCGGTCGAGCGTCGTCTTCAGGTACGGGACGCCGGGCGAGCCGCCCGTGCCGGGGCGGCTGCCGATCTCGCGCGCGGCCATCAGCACGTGGTGCTGGCGCCAGAGGGCGATCCCCTCGTCGTGGTCGACGAGCCGCTCCGCGACGCGGTGCAGCCAGGCGCGCTGCGGGTCCTGCTCGTGGTCGCGGTAGAGCTGCGCGAGCGCCTCCAGGCGCTCCTCGCGGTCGTCGGGCAGCCCCGCGCACGCGCGGAACGCCTCGTACAAGTCCGGGCCGGAGGGCGGCTCGGCGTCGGAGGGGAACTTGTCGCGCAGCCCGGAGATCCACTCGATCTTGCGGAACTGCACGGACTGGAAGCCCGAGGCGGGCGCGAGCGGGTCGCGGAACTCGAGGAAGCCGTCGGGACTCATCGTCTCGAGCACGTCGAGGTGCTTGAGCAGCAGCCGCTCGATCTCCACCGTGCGCTCCAGACGCGGGTGCGCGACATGCGGGCGGCCGGCCAGCAGCTCGTCGCGGGCGCGCTGCAGCTCGTGCAGGATCAGCTTGAACCACAGCTCGTACGACTGGTGGACGACGATGAACAGCAGCTCGTCGTGGGCGTCCGGGGTGAGCGGGCGCTGGAGGCCCAGCAGGTCGTCGATCAGCAGGTAGGTCGCGTAGTCCGTGCCGCCGCTGCGCGGCCGCGCGGGCTCGGCTGCGGGGTGGGCCGGCTCAGGAGCGGGCCCGGCGCCGTCGGGGTCCGCGTCGAGCGCCTGGTTGACGAGCTTGTCGGCGCCGGCGTTCTCGGCGCGCGGCACCGAGCGGATCGACCACCGGCTGAAGGCGTCCAGCGCCTGCCGGGCCTGCGCGTGCAGCGGCTTCATGTCAGGGTGCTTGACCTTGTAGGTGCCGTTGACCTGCTTGGCGATCAGCTCGGAGTCGTTGACGACGTCCACCTCGTCCGCCCCGAGCGCCCGCGCGCGCTGCAGCCCGAGCAGCAGCGCCCGGTACTCGGCGACGTTGTTGGTCGCCGTGCCGATCAGCTCGGCGGCCTCGTCGAGCTCCTCGCCCTCGGGCGAGGTGACGATGGCGGCCGCCGCGGCCGGACCTGGGTTGCCGCGGGCACCGCCGTCCACGTGGACGACGACCTTCACCCCGAAGAGGCTATGCGTCGGAGGCGAGCGGTGCGAAGTCGCCGGTCACGCGCGGGCGCCGCCGGTCGCGCACCTCGCGCATCCCGCCGCCGCCGCCGGCCTCCCGGCGCTCCTGCTTGCGGCGGTCGACGATGACCGTCACGTTCGGGTCGTCCTCGTAGTAGGAGGCGAGCTTCTCGTAGAGCTCATCCGCCAGGGGTTCCGGAACGACGCAGTAGATCACGGGGAGGATGCTAGCCACTGGACCCGCCGGACGGCATTCGTCCATCCGTCGAGTTCCCTTGACCCGCTAGCTGAGGTGGAGACCGCCACGGTCGTCGGCGGCGGCGTTCGCGACCGTCTCGTCGGCGGAGAGCTCGGACAGCTCGTCGCCCTGCGCGTCGCGCCGGACGCCGCCGGCCTCGTCGGAGAGGTCGATCTCGTAGCGGTACCAGGACAGCTCCCACATGACCGTGATCGCGACCACGCTGGGGCGGTCCGGGAGCGGGCGCACGCACACCTGCGGGGCGCCGAGGGAGCGGGCGACGCCGCCGACCGTGCGCGTGTGGTCCGAGGCGTTGAAGACCTCGAGCGCGCGCTCCATCTTCAGGTCGGCGTTCGTGGGCACCGCGCGCACGTGGCGCGGGCGGCGCGGCGCCTCGACGGCGGGCTCGGGCGGCTCCTCGCGGTCGCGGTCGCGGTCGCGGTCGCGCTCCCGCTCGCGCTCGCGGTGGCGCGACGGCGCCGGTGCGGGCGTGATCTCGTCGGCCTCGATCTCGTCGTTGACCTCGCGCGCGCGCTCGCGGCGCGAGCGCAGGCGGTCCAGGAACGAGCGGCCGCGACCCTCCCCGCGCGGATGGCGCAGGGCGAGGTCGTCGCCGCCGGACTCGCGGAATCCAGCCCTCGTGCTGGGCGCGGGCCGTGCACAGCTCGCAGACCTGCCGCCGCTGGCCCGCCACGAGGTAGCCCTCGGCGTGCTCGCCGCGCAGGAGCGTGCGCCCGCAGATGTCGCAGGCCACGTCCTCCTGGTTGGTCTTGATGTCCGTGGTCCTCGGCACCGGACCGGCGAGTCTAGAACGTAACGTCGCACGCGAATGCCGGGCGCAAGCGCGGTGCCGCGCTGCGACACCGCGCCCGGCATTTGCGGGCGAAACCCGCAATCAGTGCGTTAGAGCTTCTTCCTCCTCCGCCGCCTTCGCGATGACCTTCTGGGCGAGGTGCGCGGGCACCTCCTCGTAGCGCAGGAACTCGAGCCCGTACTCGCCCTGGCCGCCCGTGATCGAGCGCAGGTCGGGCGCGTAGCTGAGCATCTCCGCCATCGGGACCTCGGCCTTGACCTCGGTCATGCCGCCCACGGCCTCGGTGCCGAGCGGGCGGCCGCGGCGCGAGGACAGGTCGCCCATGACGTCGCCGACCGACTCGTCGGGCACGGAGGCCGTGACGAGCATGATCGGCTCCAGCAGCACCGGCTGGGCCCGCGAGAGGGCGTCCTTCATGGCGATCGAGCCGGCCATCTTGAACGCCATCTCCGACGAGTCGACCGTGTGGTAGCTGCCGTCGAAGAGCCGCACGCGCACGCCCTTGATGGGATAGCCGGCGATCGCGCCCGACTGCATCGCCTCCAGCACGCCCTTCTCGACCGCCGGGATGAACCCGGTCGGGATCACGCCGCCCTTGATCGCGTTGACGAACTCGAAGCCGTCGCCGTCGGGCAGCGGCTCGATCTCGATGTGGCAGTCGCCGAACTGGCCGCGCCCGCCCGTCTGCTTCTTGTGGCGGCCGTGGGCCTTGGCGGAGCCGCGGATCGTCTCCTGGTAGGGCACGCGCGGCGGCTTGAGGTTGACCTCGGCGCCGAAGCGCGACTTCATGCGGTCCACGATCACCTCGACGTGGATCTGCGACAAACCCGCCACGATCTGCTCGCCCGTCTGCGGGTCGCGGTGCAGGTCGATCGTCGGGTCCTCCTCCTGGAGGCGCCGCAGGGCGGTGTAGGCCTTGTCCTCGTCGCCGACCGGCTCCATCGCGAACGCCATCACCGGCGCGGGCAGCTTGATCGAGGGCATCGAGATCGGCTGGTCGCGCTCGGCGAGCCAGTCCCCGGCCCGCGTCTCCTTGAGCTTGGCCACCGCGCCGATGTCGCCCGGCCCGAACGAGTCGGCGTGCGTGACGTCCTTGCCCTGCGGGACGAGCAGCTGGCCGATCCGCTCCTTGTGGTGGGTGCGGGTGTTGAGCACGTGGGTGTCGTGGGTCATGACGCCCTGGTAGACGCGGAACAGGTTGATGCGGCCCGCGAACGGATCGGCGCGCGTCTTGAACACGTAGGCGAACATCTCGCCGTCCTCGCTCGGCTCGAGCGTCATGTCCGCGAGCTCCAGGCCGCCGTGCTGCACGGGCGACGGGAGGTCGTCGACGATCGCCTCCAGCAGGCGGTCGGCGCCCAGGTGCGCGGTCGCCACGCCGCACGTCACCGGGAAGATGTGGCCGTGGTCGGTGCCGTCCTCGAGCGCGCCGACGATCTCGTCGTGGGAGATCTCCTCGCCCTCGAGGTAGCGCTCCATCAGCGTCTCGGAGTTCTCGGCGACCTCGTCCATGAGCTTCTCGCGGTACTCCTGCGCGAGGTCGGCGAGATCGTCCGGGATCGGGATCTCCTTGCAGTTGTCCTTGCCGGAGCCGTCGTAGGCGTAGGCCTTCATGTCGACGAGGTCGATCAGCCCGCGGACGTCGTGCTCGGAGCCGATCGGGATCTCGGTCGCCACGACGTGCGGCCCGAACGCGGCCTTCAGGCTCTCGAGGGCGCGGAAGAAGTCCGCCCGCTCGCGGTCGAGCATGTTCACGTAGACCAGCCGCGCCACGCCGAGCTCCTCGGCGCGCTGCCACAGGCGCTGCGTGCCGACCTCGACGCCCATGACCGCGTTGACGACGAACACGGCCGACTCGCACACGCGCAGCGCGCCGAGGGCATCGGCGATGAAGGACGGCTCGCCGGGCGTGTCGATCAGGTTGACCTTCACGTCGCGCCAGTCGAAGGAGGCCAGCGACGCCGAGATCGACATCCCGCGCGACTTCTCGTCCTCGTCGGAGTCCGAGACCGTCGTACCGTCAGCCACCGAGCCGAGACGGGTGGTCGCGCCGGCCTCGAACATCAGGGCCTCGTGCAGCGACGTCTTCCCGCTCCCCCGGTGGCCCACCAACGCCACGTTGCGGATCCTGTCTGCAGGATGGGACATGCCCGGCACCTCGCTCTCCTCAGCCTCCCCCTCCCTCAAGGGGGAGATGGAAGCGGGGAAGTTACCGGAGGTTGTCGCCCTGGAGGCGGCTCTTGAGCCGCAGCACGGCCTTCGTGTGCAGCTGGGAGATGCGCGACTCGGTCACGCCGAGGACCTCGCCGATCTCGCGCAGGGTCAGGTTCTCGTAGTAGTAGAGCGCGATCACGAGCTTCTCGCGCTCGGGCAGCGCCGAGATCGCGTCGGCCAGGCGGTCCTTGAGCTCGGAGGCGTCGAGGATCTGCTGGGGGTCCGGCGCGTCCGGGTCGTGCAGGGTGTCCAGCAGCGAGACCTGGTCGCCGGAGGAGTCCGAGACCGCCCACAGCTCGTCGAGCGCGACCACGGTCGAGTTGGAGATCTTGACCAGCGACTCCTGGAACTCCTCGACCGAGAGGTTGAGCTCGCGGGCCATCTCCTCGTCGGTCGGCGTCCGGTGCAGGCGGTGCTCGAGCTTGCCGTGCACGCGCTCGATCTCGCGGGCGCGGGCGCGCACGGAGCGCGGCACCCAGTCCAGCGAGCGCAGCTCGTCGATGATCGCGCCCTTGATGCGCGTGATCGCGTACGTCTCGAACTTGATCTCGCGCTCGGGATCGAAGCGCTCGATCGCGTTGATGAGCCCGATCAGACCGTAGGAGATGAGATCGGATTCCTCGACGTGCGCGGGCAGGCCGGAGGACATCCGGCCGGCGACGTACTTGACCAGCGGTGAGTAGGCGACCACGAGCTGCTCGCGCGCCCGATCGGAACCGCTCCCCTTGTAGCGGCGCCAGAGCTCCCGGAGCTCGATCGCTTTGACGTTGGTCTCCAGTGTCAGTCTCCGCCTAGGCCCTCGGGTGGCTGCGCTCATACGCGGCCCGTAGGCGCGCTGACTCTACCCGAGTGTAGACCGGGGTGGTCAGAATCGAACCTCGGTTCGCCATCGCGGCATGGCGCGCCCAGACCCGCAGGCGGCGGCGGATGTCGGAGCTCGACAGCCGCCGTCCGGTCTTGGAAACGAACAGCGCGCGCACGCCCGCGTCGCGGGCCAGCGCCTCGCGGCCGTGCTCCAGGTAGCGGGCCACGGCGCGCGTGGCCGGCTCGCGGCTGTCGAGGTCGACGCTGCCGAGGTCGAGCTTGACGAGCTCCTCGGCCCGCAGCCCGCGGCTGCAGGCGAGCTCGAACATGGCGCGGTCGCGCAGCTCCAGCGGCGTCGTGGCGGGGATCTGGTCCAGCAGCCGGGCGACCTCGTGGTCCTCGATCACGGCGCGGGGATCGGCGCGCAGCTCGCCGTACTCGACGAGCACGCGCGAGAACGCCCGCGCGGAGGCCCGCCGGAAGCGGCCGGGGCTAGCATCGATGCCGATGGCCTCGTTCTTCATCGACACGTCCACGGGTCAGGTCGCCACCCAGCGCCAGCTCGTCGAGGCCGGCGTCGTCGCGTCCGACGAGCTGCCCAAGCTCCCGTGGCACCGCATCCAGGGCACCGGCGACGCGTCCACGATGTGGTACGCCGTCATGCGCAAGCAGGAGAGGGGCGTGTACATCGGCACGCTGGTACTTCGCCACGGCGGCCACCATGCCTCCCTGCTGGCGGGGGGCTGGGAGGAGGTCCCCGTGGGTGAGATCTCTGCCCCCACCTCGCGCTAGCGCGCGCAGCGCGCGCGCTCAGGCGATGTAGATCGGCGCGCCGACCGGGACCTGGTCGTAGAGGTCGATCACGTCCGGGATGCGCATGCGGATGCAGCCGTGCGAAGCTCGCGTGCCGATCGAGGACTCCGCGTCGGTGCCGTGCACTCCCACCCCGTCGTAGACGCCCAGCCAGCGCGCCTTGAGCGGGTTCTCGGGCGTGCCGCCGGGCACCACCTTGCCGCGGTCCTTCGCGGCGACCCAGTCGGAGTTGGGCATCGTCCAGGCGGGGTCCACGGCCTTGTTCTGGATCGAGTAGAGCCCCGCTGGCGTGTCCAGACCGACCTGGCCGACGGCGATGCCGTAGGACTTGGCGAGCTTGAGGTTCTTGTAGAGCGTCAGCCTGAACGCGCCGCGGTTGACGACCAGCACGGCCGGATACTTCTTCGCCAGCTCGTCCGTGCTCACCTCGGGCTCGACGACGTTCGTGCGCACGCGCACGACGCGGCGGCTGCCGGAGTCCAGCAGCTCGCGCTCGAGGTCGCGCCGCAGACGGGCGGCGCGCACCTCGCGGCCGTCCTTGGAGGGCCTGGGCGCGACGCTGCCGTGCTCGAGATCGACGGACGCGTCGACGGGCTCGATCGCCAGATCGCGCTGCACGCGCGCCACCAGGCGGCGGATCGCGGGCTTGGAGTAGGACACCTTCGCGTCGAGGTCGGTGAGGATCGGCCTGCCGCGGACCTCGCGCCAGGTGCGGCTGAGGATGTCGCCGTCGCGCGAGCGCACCAGCGCGCGCTGCACCGAGCCGTCGATGTCGACGCCGATCTGCGCCTGCGCCGGGGTGAGCTTGTAGCGCTTGCCTTCGTAGCGGGCCGTGACCGGGCGGTTGAGCGGGTCCAGCAGCGCCGCGCGCAGCTTGGTCCGCGCCTTGGAGGCGCTCAGGCCGCCGACGTCGACGCCGTTGACCTTGATGCCCTCGGCGATCTGCCCTTCCTTGCCCTGGTCGTACGCGTAGACGCCGCCCGCTCCGGCGAGCAGCGCGACGACGAGGATGGCGATCAGGGCGAGGGAGCGATGCATGGGGAGCGGCGTCTTACTGTACGCACGGATTCCTGTCCCCAGGAATCCCTGCAACCGATCTCGCAGGTCAGCCTGCTGACTTGCCGCCCTGCGGCCGCTCTCCGCGGCGCCGGACGCTGGGGCTGTAACGCAGGAACTCCTCGACCTCGCGCTCGTACCGGTACGGCGCGTTGCCGTCCTGCCGCAGGGCCCGCACCCGCAGGTCCTCGGCGAACTTCGCGACCGCCTCACGGGTCGTGTAGCGCGGCGTGTAGCCCGCGGCCTTGAGCTTGCGGTTGTCGAGCCCGCGGCCGTAGCGCAGCTGCTGGGCCATCTCCTCCGGGATGCGCAGGCCGGCGGCGCGCAGCGCGCTCGTGGCGAGGCCCGTGCCCCATGGCGGCAGGATCGGCGCCAGCGGGCGCCCGAGCAGGCTCGCGACCTCCGACAGCACCAGCACGCCGTCGCCGGCGACGTTGTAGGTGCCCGGCAGGTCGTGGCTCGCCGCGTGCTCGAGCACGCCGACGATGTCGTCCTCGTGCACGAACTGGTAGCGCGGGTCGAAGCCCAGGATGCACGGGATGGCGGGCAGCGCGAGCAGGTTGAGGTGGGAGGTCCGCAGGTCGGGCCCGATCCCGTTGGCGAAGCGCAGCACCGTGACCGTGACGTCCTTGTTGCGGCCGGCGAAGCCCTGCACGGCGTTCTCGGCCTCGACGATGTCGGACTCCAGGCGGGTCCGCGGCGGGTGAGGGCGCTGCATCGCCTCCGTGAAGAACGCCGGGTCGTCGCGCTCGCAGCCGTAGTAGTGCGCGGAGGACTTGAAGACGACCTTGCGCACCGGCGAAGATTGTCCGCCGTACCCGCCACAGGCCGCGAGGATGTTCATCGTCCCGATCACGTTGATCTCGTGCGCGTCGCGCGGGGAGGCTTGGATCGAGTCCACGACGAGCCGCGAGTCGATCACCGTGTCGATCTCCGCCGCCTGCACGATCCGGCGCAGCAGCGCGTGCTGGGTGCCGACGCGGACGAACTCCGTGCGCTCGAGCTCGAGCGTCGGGTCCTCGGGGCTGACGCCGATGATCGTCTCGACGCTCTCGTCGCGCTCCAGCGCCTGGGCGAGCTTGCCGCCCCAGAACGAGGACACGCCGGTGACGAGGACCCTGCTCATCCGAACCAGACCGAGCGGCGGTGGGCGAGCATGTCGATCAGCTCCTCCTGGATGCGGCCGCGGATCTCGTCGGCGACCGTCTGGATGAGCCCGCGGTCCTGCCAGGGCTCCTCCCCCCACTGGTCGGTCGGGATCGGCTCGAGGAAGCGGAGCTTGAACTTGGCGGGCAGGTAGCCGAGGAAGCCGGCCAGGCCGAGGTGCGGGAAGGTCGGCGTGATCGGGAAGTACAGCAGGCCCGTGAGGCGCTGCAGCGCGCTCATGTGGGCGAAGATCGGCATCGACTCCTCCGCCCCCACGACGGCCACGGGCACGATCGGGGTCCGCGCGCGCATCGCCGCCTCGACGAAGCCGCCGCGGCCGAAGCGGCGCAGCTTGTAGCGGTCCTTGTAGAGCTTCTCCGTGCCCTTGCGGCCCTCGGGGAAGACGAGCACGAGCTGCTCCTCGTCGGCCAGCAGGCGGTGGACGTTGGCCGGGTGCGCGGGCACGCCGCCGATCTTGCTCACGAGCATGCTGAAGCCCGGATACCCCTTGAAGAAGTGCTCGACCGTGAGGTGCAGCGGGCGCGGGCGGGGGTGCTCCTCCTTGATCGCCTTGGTGATCATCGCCGCGTCGGGCGGGAGCGCGCCCGAGTGGTTGGAGACCAGCAGCGCGCCGCCGGTGGCCGGCACGTTCTCGATCCCCTCGACCTCGCAGCGGAACCAGTAGTGGTAGAGCCAGTCGTAGATCGTGCGGTCCATCAGGCCCTCGATCCGCTCCGAGCGCCCCCAGTCGGTGACCTGGCGGTCGGGCTCGATCGCGGGCAGATAGGAGCGCAGCTCGTCGCTGGGCGCCGGGAGCTCCTTGCGGGCGCTCATCGCGCCGCCCCTTCCAGGAGCGGCTCGAGCGCGCGGGCGAGGCCGGGCCAGTCGGGCGCGCAGACGACGTCCTCCTCCTCGCAGATGTCGCGGTTCCACGGGTGCTCGATCGTGGCCACCCGCAGGCCCGCGTCTATGGCAGCCTCGAGGTTGACCGGCGAGTCGTCGATCAGCAGCTCGATCCCGATCGCGCGGCAGTGGGCGACCTTGTCGTCGGAGCAGTGGAGCTCGTCGTAGGGCAGCCCGATCCGGTCCAACCAGCGGGTGGTCGCGTCGTGCGCGCCGACGCGGCGGTGCGAGGTGATGTGGATGAAGTGCCCCGCCTCCTTCCAGGCGCGCACGGTCTCGACGGCGTGCGGGTAGGGCTCGGCGGCCAGGATCTGCTCGTCGGTGTGCGTCTCCTCCACGCAGGCGCGGACCTGCTCGGGGCGCAGCCGGTCGATGTGCCAGAGCTGGTCGGCGTAGGGGAGCTCGACGCCGAAGCGGCGCTTGGCGGCGGCCTCGAACTGGTCCCAGTAGTGGTGGAGCGTGGAGTCGATGTCGATCGCGATCCGCACAGGCGCGTTGATACGGTAGTCCGCGCCGTGCCGACGAGGCGTCAGCAGTTGCGCGGGGCGATCGAGAACGGGCTGCTGCGACCCGGTGCGGACGAGACGTACGCCGACGGTGACGACTCGACGTGGATGTCCGTCGACTGGCCGGCGATGACGTCGCGGCTCGTGATCGAGGGCCGCGAGGTCAACGTCGTGGACACGGGTGGTGAGTCCAAGCCCGTGTTGGTCTTCGTCCACGGGCTGTCCGGGACGTGGCAGAACTGGCTGCTCAACATCCCGGCCTTCATGGGCTCGCACCGCGTGATCGCGCCCGACCTGCCGGGTTTCGGCGAGTCGCCGATGCCGCGCGAGAAGGTCTCGATCCAGGGCTACGCGCGGGTCCTCGACGGGCTCCTCCACGAGCGCGGCGTCGAGTCCGCCGTGCTGGTGGGCAACTCGATGGGCGGCTTCGTGGCCGCGGAGCTGGCGCTGTCGTTCTCCACGCGGGTCGAGAAGCTCGTGCTCGTGAGCGCGGCCGGGCTCTCGATCGAGGAGTACCGGCGGGCGCCGCTGCTCGTCGGCGCGCGCGTCTGGGCCGCGGGCGCGACGTGGGTCGGCGCCCGCGGGCACTCGGTGGTGACGCGTCCGCGCGCGCGGCGGCTCGGGCTGCAGCTGATAGCCCGCTATCCCGAGCGGCTCTCCCCCGCCCTGACCTTCGAGCTCACGCGCGGCGCCGGCACGCGCGGCTTCGTGCCCGCGATGGAGGCGCTGCTCTCCTACGGGTTCCGCGACCAGCTCGCGCGGATCGAGGTGCCGACGCTGGTCGTCTGGGGCCGCAACGACATGCTCGTGCCGCGCGGCGACGCGCGCGAGTACGTGCGGCTGATCGGCGACAACGCCCGGCGCGAGATGTTCGAGGACACCGGGCACCTGGCGATGGTCGAGCGGCCGTCGCGCTTCAACCGGCTGCTGGCGGACTTCGTGGCGGGCGAGCGCGCGCCCGAGGCCGGCGTCGAGGGCGTCAGCGCCTAGCCACACGCGGCATCGAACATCCGGCCGTCGCGGGCGCCGGCTGGCCCAATGTCCGACCGGCGGCCGATCAATGGCGCGGCTCCGTGGTCGATAAGCAGGGGGGTGCCCACACATCGGACCCTCACCTGGATCTTCTCCGCCGCGCTCGCGCTGGGCTGCGCTGCCACTCCTGCCAACGCCGCTGTGATCAGCGAGCCGGCCGTCACGATCAGCAGCGGGTCCGACCCGTGGGAGATCGTCACGGGCACGGACGGCGCACTGTGGTTCACCGAGAACGGGAATCCGGGCCGGGTCGCGCGCCACGTCCCCGGGGGCGCCGTCACCGAGTATCCCGCCGTCACGACCGGCAAGCACCCGCAGGGGCTGGCCGTCGCCTCCGGCGGCGATCTGTGGTTCACGCTGGATCACGCGATCGGCCGCGTCACGCCCGCCGGCGTGGTCACGGAGTACACCGCGGGGCTCACGACGGGCAGCACGCCGTGGGACATCGCAGAAGGACCCGACGGCAAGATGTGGTTCACCGAGGCAACGGACAACCGGATCGGCAGGATCGCCTCCGACGGGACGATCACGGAGTTCCCCATCTTCGCAGGCGGGACCACGCCCCATGGCATCACCCGCGGCCCCGACGGGAACATGTGGTTCACGCTCGTGGGCGGCGCCGGCGGGATCGGCCGGATCACTCCGGCCGGATTCGTCACGGTCTTCACCGGCCTGACCGGCGGCGAGCCCGAGAACCTCGTCGCGGGCCCCGACGGCAACCTCTGGTTCACCGAGACGGGCGACCCGGGCTTCATCGGGCGCATCACGCCGCAGGGCGTGATCACCCAGTTCCCGCTGCCGGTCACCAACCGCAAGCCCTGGGGCATCGCCGCCGGCGGCGACGGGGCGCTGTGGTTCACCACGGAGGCCGATCCCGGCGGCATCGGCCGGATCACCACGGGCGGCGCGATCACGCTGCAGCCGCTTCCCACCACGAACACGCACCCGCGCGGCATCACCACCGGCCCGGACGGCAACATCTGGGTGACCGAGACGGCCGAGGACAAGCTCGCCCGCGTGTTCATCGCCCCGGCGACCGAGTCGCTGACAGCCTCCGCCGTCGACCACTCGGGTGCCACCCTCGGCGGCCGCGTGCGCCCCAACGCCCAGGTGACCCAATACCGCTTCGAGTGGGGCACCACGACCGCCTACGGCAACGTGACGCCGCTCCGCGCCGCGGGCAACGGCGGCGACCCCGTGGACGTCGCGGAGTCGCTGATCGGCCTCGCGCCGGAGACGACGTACCACTACCGGCTGGTCTCCACGAACGACTCGGGCACGACCACGGGAGCGGACTCGACGTTCACGACCGCCGCGGCGCCGGTGCCGACGCCGACCCCCACGGCCACGCCGACCGCAACGCCCACCGCTACGCCGACGGCCACCCCGACCGCAACGCCCACGGCCACGCCGACGGCCACCCCGACCGCAACGCCCACGGCCACGCCCACGGCAACCCCGACCGCCACGCCCACCGCCACGCCCGCGGCCACGCCGGTCCCGCTTCCCGGGCCGACGTCCGACCCCGGCCCGGTCGCGCCGGCGGTGCCCGCGCCGCAGCTCGGCTCAGCCGTGACCGTGCTGCCCGCGCGCGGCACCGTGACCGTCCGCAAGCCCGACGGGACCACGTTCCGCCTCGGCGTCGACGGCAGCTCGATCCCCGTCGGCTCGATCGTCGACGCGACGAAGGGCGCGATCACGCTCACCACGGCCCTCGACCTGAGCGGCCGCACCCAGACCGGCACGTTCAACGGCGGCAAGTTCGCCGTCCAGCAGCCGCGCAACGCCGGCGGCCGCACCGACCTGATCCTGAAGGGCTCGAGCTTCGCGGGCTGCCGGCGCACCGCCAGGGCGTCCGCCGCCGGCGGGGCGGTGACCGCTCGCTCGGCGAGGAAGCGCAAGGCGTCGCGACGCTCGGTCCGCAAGCTGTGGGGCAGCGACAATGGCGGTCGCTTCCGGACGCACGGCCGCGACTCGGTCGCGACGGTGCGCGGCACCCGCTGGCTGACGCTCGACCGCTGCGACGGGACCCTGACCAAGGTGGTCGAAGGCGCGGTCGCCGTCCGCGACCGCCGCCGCGGCAAGACCGTCCTGGTCCGCGCGGGCCGGTCGTACCTGGCGCGCCACCGCTGATGCGCCTGCGCAATCTCCGGCCGGCCGCGGCGCTCGCCGTCGCGCTCGTCGCTGGCGGCATCGGCGTCGCGGGCCACCTGGCCGGGTGGCTGCCGAGCGTCGAGCAGGACGTCGTCGGCGCGCGGTTCGCGCTGCGCGAGGCGCCTGCGGCCGCGCCCGTGACGGTCGTCGCCATCGACGCCCGGACCTTCGCCCACTTCGAGCGCGTCTCCTGGCCGTATCCCCGATCCATGCATGCGAGGGCGATCGACCGGCTCCGGCGCGCGGGGGCGCGCGTCATCGTCTACGACGTCCAGTTCACCGAGGCGACCCGACCCAGGGAGGACGCGGCGCTGTTCGAGTCGGTGCGGCGCGCACGCAACGTCGTCCTCGCCACCTCCGAGGTCGATGACCGCGGGCGCAGCAACGTCTTCGGCGGCGACGAAAACGTGGCGGCGGCGAACGCGGTCGTCGGGGTCGCCAACGTCGAGACCGGCGGCGCCGGCGTGGTCGACCGCGTCCCGTACTCCGTCTCCGGCCGGCGCTCGCTCGCCGTCGTCGTCGCGGAGCGCTCCGGCGCTCCGGCCGTCCCAAGCGGGAGCTTCCCCGCCGCCGGCGCGCGGATCGACTTCGCGGGCCCTCCCGGGACCGTTCCCACGCTGAGCTTCTCGGACCTCCTGCAAGGACGGTTCGACCGGGACCTCGTCCGCGGGCGGGTGGTCGTCGTCGGGGCCACGGTCCCCACGTTGCACGACCTGCACCCGACGCCGATGGCCGGCGGGCGCCCGATGGCGGGCCCGGAGATCCAGGCCAACGCGATCGGCACGGTCCTGCGCGGGCTGCCGCTGCGCGACGCGCCGGATTGGATGCAGCTCCTGCTGATCGCACTCTTCGCCGTGTCGGTTCCGCTGGCCGCCGTCCGCGTCCGCGTCCTCGCCGTGGCGGCCGGTGCTGTCGTCGCGCTCGCCGTGCTCGCCGTGGGCGCGCAGCTGGCCTTCGGTGCCGGCGTCGTCGTCGACGTGACGTGGGCGGCGGGCACGCTCGTGCTCTCGAGCGTCATGACGATGGTGGCCGGCTACGCGGAGGCGAACGCGCACCGGCGGCGCGTCCTGCTCGCCAACGACGTCCTGGAGGAGCGTGTACGCGAGCGCACCGCGGAGCTGCGGCACTCGGAGCTCGAGGTCGTCCGGCGGCTCGCGCTCGCCGGCGAGCACCGCGACACGGAGACCGGCAGGCACGTGGAGCGCATCGCGGTGATGTTCCGCCGGCTCGCGCTCGCCGCTGGACTCTCGCCCGAGGACGCCGAGCGGATGGGACACGCGGCCATCCTGCACGACGTCGGGAAGATCGCCATCCCTGACGCCATCCTCCACAAGCCGGGACGCTTCACGCCCGAGGAGCGCGGCATCATGGAGCGCCACGCCGAGGCCGGCGCGGCGATGCTCGCGGGCTCGCCGTCGCGGCTGATGCAGGACGCGGAGGTGATCGCGCTCAGCCATCACGAGCGCTGGGACGGCGGCGGCTATCCGCGCGGGCTCGCGGGCGAGCAGATCCCGCTGGCGGGCCGCATCTGCGCCGTCTGCGACGTCTTCGATGCGCTCGTGTCCAAGCGGGTTTACAAGGGCGCCATGAGCCTCGACGAGGCGGTGGAGATCCTCGTCGGCGATCGCGGGACGCACTTCGATCCCGAGCTGGTGGACCTGTTCGTCCCCATGGCGCCGTCGCTCTACGAACGGCTCCATCAGCTGGACGGCAAGGAGCCGGTCGATTGGACGCTCGCCCTCGCCGACGCGCCGCAGCCGTCGCCCGCGCCTCCCGCGCCGGAACGCCGCCTCAGCGCGTGATGGCGCCCTCGGCGGCGCTGGAGACCAGCTTGGCGTACTTGGCCAGGACGCCCGTGCCCGACTCGCCGTTGTCGGGCGCCTCGTAGGCGGCGACCCGCTCGACGATCTGCTCGTCGGTCAGGTCCACGTCGAGCCGGCGGTTGGCGACGTCGATCGTGACGGTGTCGCCCTCCTCGACGGCCGCGATCGGGCCGCCGCGGGCGGCCTCGGGGGCGACGTGGCCGACCATGAAGCCGTGGGTGGCGCCCGAGAAGCGCCCGTCGGTCATGAGTGCGACGCTGTCGCCGAGGCCGGCGCCGACCAGCGCGCCGGTGACGGCGAGCATCTCGCGCATGCCGGGGCCGCCGGCGGGGCCCTCGTTGCGGATGACGATCACGTCGCCCTCCTGGATCTGGCCGGTGGTGACGGCGAGCATCGCGCCCTCCTCGCCGTCGAAGACGCGCGCGGGGCCGCTGTGGTGCACGCGCTCGTGGCCGGCGAGCTTGACCACGCAACCCTCCGGGGCGAGGTTGCCGCGCAGGATGGCGAGGCCGCCCGTCGGCTTCAGCGGGTCCGAGAGCGGGCGCACGACCTGCTGGCCCTCCGTCTCCTCGGCGCCGCGGGCGAGCTCGCCGATCGTCTTGCCCGTCACGGTCTGCGCGCTCTCGTGCAGGAGCCCGGCCTCGAGCAGGCGGCTGGCGACGACGGGCACCCCGCCCGCCTCGTGCAGGTGGGTGGCCAGGTAGCGGCCGCCCGGGCTGAGGTCGCAGGTCAGCGGCGTCTTGGAGGAGATGCGGTCGAAGTCGTCGATGTCGAGCTCGATGCCGGCCTCGTTGGCGACCGCGAGCAGGTGCAGTACGCCGTTGGTGGAGCCGCCGCTCATCGCGACCGCGGCGATGGCGTTCTCGAGCGACTCCTTGGTGATGATGTCGCGCGGGCGCTGGCCGCGGGAAAGCACGTCCATCACGAGCTGGCCGGTGCGGTAGGCGACATCCTCCTTGGCGTCGTACTGCGCCGGGACGCCGGACTCGCGCATCGGCGAGATGCCGAGCATCTCGAACGCCATCGCCATCGTGTTGGCGGTGAACTGGCCGCCGCACGCGCCGAAGCCGGGCGAGGCGGCGTCCTCGATCGCCTTGAGCTCCTCGTCGGTGATCTTGCCGGCCGCGTGGGCGCCGATCGCCTCGAAGACCTCCATGATCGTGATCTCCTTGCCGTCGTGGCGGCCCGGGGAGATCGAGCCGCCGTAGAGCATCACGGAGGGCAGGTCGAGCCGCGCGAGCGCCATCACGGTGCCGGGGATCGTCTTGTCGCAGCCCGACAGCGCGACGATGCCGTCGAAGTAGTGGCCCTTGGCGACGAGCTCGATCGAGTCGGCGATCACCTCGCGCGACACGAGGCTCGTGCGCATGCCGGGCGTGCCCATCGTGATGCCGTCGGAGATCGCGACGGTGTTGAACTCCATCGGCGTGCCGCCGGCGGCGCGGATGCCCTCCTTGACCCGGTGCGAGAGCGCGCGCAGGTGGTAGGTGCACGGCATCGTCTCGATCCAGGTCGAGGCGACGCCGATGATCGGCTTCGCGAGCGCCTCGTCGTCGTAGCCGATGCCCTTGAGCTGGGCGCGGGCGGCCGCGCGGTGCGGGCCCTGCAGGAACGCGCGGGAGTTGTGCTTGGGGTCCAGCTTGGAGTCGAGGGACGTCGCGCTCATGGCACGGGACCCTAGCGACGGTCCGTCAGTCGGCGGGCCCCACGGGGTGGCGCTTCGCGGCGCGCTCGAGGCGCTCGCGCTCCCAGCGGCCGAGGCGCCAGATGTCGCGCTGGAGCATCTTCGGGTCGATCTGGCGGCCCGGGAGGTGCATGTTCGCCTCGGTGATGAGGCGCCGCTCGTCGCCCTTGAGCGCCATCCACTTGGCCAGCACGTCGTCGGAGTCCGGCAACCGGCTCGAGCCGTAGGGCCGGGTCTCGTCCGGGAACTCGACGCAGTACTCGTTCAGCAGCCGGCCGGTCTGCGGCAGGTAGGCGACGATCGGGCGGTGCGGGTAGATCAGGTACGCGTAGGGCGCGCCGCGCAGGTCGCGCGAGAGCACCGCCTCCCCCGTGGCCCCGGACTCCCCGCCCCAGACGCGGATGAAGCCGAGGTCGCGGTACATCTCCCACTCCTCGTCGTTCACGCACGACTTGAGCAGCTCGCGGGCGCGCTGCTCGGCGCGGCGCTCGCGGCCGGGGTCGTAGCCCGGCAGGCCCTCGCCCTCGGCGCGGCGGGTGCGGTTCGCGCGGAAGATCTCGACCTTGCGGGCGAGCCAGGGGTGCAGGACCTCCCAGAGCAGCACGAGGACGACGATCGCGGTGGCTGCCAGGGCTACGGTCACAGCGTCGTCCGGCGCTCTAGCGCGCGCCGCCCGCGGCGCGCGGGAAGAAGATGACGCGATCGGTGGTGCGCGGGACGTCCTCGAAGGCGTGGACCATCTCGGCCTCGCGCCGGCCCGTCTCGGTCTCGACGGGGACGGCCGCCCACATGCCCTGCTCGAGCTGGCGGCGGAACTCCGCGACGAGGCGCTCCTCGTCCTCGGCCACCTCGACGTCGCCCTCGGCGATCAGCTGCTCGCCGTGCCCCGGGCGCATGCGCAGGAACTTCATGTGGCGATTATGTCACGCGGCGGGCGGCCGGCGGACGGTCCTGCGCGCCAATCGCGCGCTGCCGGGCGGCTCCGGTCAGGTCGAATACGTCGACGGGCCCGGCGCCGCCGCCGATCTGGCGCAGGCCGTTCCTGACCGCCTCGCCGGCGATCGCGCGGGCCGCTCGCGCCGCCTCGAGCGGCGTCGCGCCGAGCGCCAGCTGGGCGGCGAGCGCGGACGAGTGCGTGCAGCCCGAGCCGTGCGCCGCGCCGTCCGCGTGGCGTTCGCCGGGGATCAGGTGGACGGCGTCGCCGTCGAAGAACACGTCCGTCGCCTCCTCCCGGTGGCCGCCCGTGACCACCACCGCGGCCGGGCCGAGCGCGAGCAGCGCGCGCGCGAGGTCCACCGCGTCCGCGTCGCCCTCGTTCGCCAGCACCCGCGCCTCAGGCAGGTTCGGCGTGATGACGGTGGCGAGCGGCAGCAGCTCGTCCACGATCGCCTGGCGCGCGGCGTCGTCGAGCAGCACGGCGCCCGACTCGGCGACCATGACGGGGTCGATCACGATCGGGGCGTCGCCGACGTACACGAGCGCGTCCCGGACGGCGCACACCGTCTCAGCCGTGCCGAGCATCCCGATCTTGACGGCGTCGACGCCGATGTCGTCGGCCACCGCCCGGACCTGCGCCACGATCAGCTCCGGCGGCACCTGGTGTATCGCCTCCACCCCGACGGTGCTCTGCGCGGTGATCGCGGTGATCGCGGTCATCCCGTGGACCCCGCAGCGCGCGAACGCCTTCAGGTCGGCCTGGATCCCGGCGCCGCCGCCGGAGTCCGAGCCGGCGATCGAGAGAACGGCGGGTACGTGGGGATCGGGCATAGGTGTTCAGGGTACGGCCGCCCGGCTATACGACCCCCTACGTCGATCGGGAGCGGGTCGGCGCTCCGGCGATCGACGTTCGTGCGGGCGGCACCTCACCACCCCTACCCAGCGCAGTTGACGTCCGCCGGCGGCGCCGTCACGGCGCCGCCGCCTCGTACCGGCCCCCGAAGGTCCGCCGGATCAGGCCCCGGAACTCGAGCTCGCCGAGGCCGGCGAGCACGGCCCGGGCCTCCTCCGGGCCTGATGCGAGCTCGCCGAGCGCGCCCCTCCCCTCCTCGACCGCGGCCAGCAGGGCCTGGAGCGCCGGGTCGAGCCGCGGCGCTGGCGGGCGGGCGGGGACCCGGCGGGTCTGGCCGGTCGCCTCGGCGAGCAGGTCGAGGACGTCGCCGGCGTCGCGGACGAGCGCCGCTCCGGACTGGATCAGGCCGTTCGTGCCGGCGGCGGTCCGGTTGGACACGCGCCCGGGTACGGCAGCGACGGTACAGCCGAGGTCGGCGGCGAAGTCCGCGGTCGTCAGCGAGCCCGACCGCTCCGTCGCCTCGACGATCACGACCACCTGCGCGAGCGCGGCGACGAGCCGGTTGCGGGCCACGAAGCACCAGCGGAACGCGCTCGAGCCCGGCGGCAGCTCCGAGACGACCGCGCCGCGCTCCGCGACCGCCGCGTGGAGCAGACGATTGCGCTGCGGATACGGAACGTCCGGCGCCGCGGCCAGGACCGCGACCGGCCGCCCGGCCCCGTCCAGCGCGCCCTCGTGCGCGGCGGCGTCGATCCCGAGCGCCAGCCCTGAGACCACGGGCACGCCGGCCCGTGAGAGCCCGCGCCCGAGCGTGCGCGAGACGTCGAGCCCGTAACTCGTGGCGCGCCGTGCACCGACGATCGCGACGGCGTCCTGGACGTCCAGCGCCGCGGGGTCCCCGAGGACGTGGAGCACCGCCGGCGGGTCGGGCAGAGCGCGAAGCCGCGCCGGGTAGGCCGTCGAGCACCCGCACACGAGCGAGACCCCAGCCCGCGCCGCCACGGCCCGCGGCACCGCCGCGTCGAAGCGCTCGTAGGCCGCCCGCGCGGCCGGCGCACCGACCTCGAGCAGGTCCGCGTCGGGGAGCGCGAGCACCCGCGCGGCGGCGTCACGGCGGCGCCACTCCACGTCGAGCCGCCCCGCGAGCGCCGCCACCAGCGCCGTGCGGCGAAGGCACGCATCGCAAGCGTCCGCGTCGTCGCCCGGCGTGGTCATGCGGCCGCGGCCAAGGCGGCAGTCTCGAGGCGGAGGGCTGCGGCGAGGGTGATGTGCTCCGGGCCGACGTGGGGGCTGTCGTCGAGGTCGGCGAGGGTGCGGGCGACACGCAGGACCCGGCCGTTGCCGCGTGCCGAGAGCCGGTGGCGGTCGTGAAGCTCGTAGAGCAGGCGGAGGGCGCTCGGGGTCGCGTCAGCCTGCTCGCGCAGCAGCCGCGCGGGCATCTGGGCGTTGCAGGTGAGGCCGTGATGGCCGAGGCGGGCCGCCTGGCGCTCGCGGGCGGCGACGACGCGCTCGCGGACCGCCGAGGACGACGGGGCCTGCTCGTCGCGCAGCGCGCCCGAGGCGGGGCGGCCGACGGCGACGAGCACGTCGATGCGGTCCAGCAGCGGCCCGGACAGGCGGCGGTGGTGGCGCGCGAGGTCGGCGGTGCTGCAGGTGCAGTCGTCGCCGCCGAGGCCGCACGGGCACGGGTTGGAGGCGGCCACGAGCATGAAGCGGGTCGGGAACGCCATCACCTTCTGGCCGCGCACGATCGTGACGTGGCCGTCCTCGAGCGGCTGGCGCAGCGCCTCCAGCGACGGGCGCGCGAACTCCGAGAGCTCGTCGAGGAACAGCACGCCGCGATGGGCGAGGGTCGCCTCGCCCGGCGCCGGCTGGGAGCCGCCGCCGACCAGGCCCGACGCCGAGATCGTGTGGTGCGGGGCGCGGAACGGCCGCCTCGTGACCAGCCCGCCACCGTGGTGAGCCCCGCCGACCGACTGGATCCGCGTCACCTCGATCGCCTCGGCCGCCGTCATCGGCGGCAGGATCGACGGCAGGCGACGCGCGAGCATCGTCTTGCCGGTCCCGGGCGGGCCGTGCAGGTAGAGGTTGTGGCCGCCCGCGGCGGCGACCTCGAGCGCCGGGATGAGCCCGTTGTGCCCGCGCACGTCCGCGAGGTCCAGCGGCGGCGGCACGTGCGGCTCCGCGGGCGCGAGGTCGGCCGGCACGGGCGCCTGCGCCTCGCCCCGCAGAAATGCGATCGCCTCCTCGAGGGTCGCGGCGGCGAGCACCTCGAGCTCGTGCACGAGCGCCGCTTCGGCCGCCACGCCGCTCGGGACGAGCAGGCGGCGCAGGCCGTGACGGCGGGCGCCCTCGGCGATCGCCAGCGTGCCGCGGACCGCGCGCAACTCGCCGTTGAGCGCGAGCTCGCCGATCACCGCGCAGCCCTCGAGGTCGTCCGCGCCCAGCTCCTCTCCCGCCACGAGCAGCGCGACGGCGAGCGGCAGATCGAAGCCCGGCCCGATCTTGCGCAGGTCGGCCGGCGCCAGGTTGACCGTGATGCGCCCGCCCGGGAAGACGAAGCCCGAGTTCACCAGCGCCGCGCGCACCCGCTCGCGCGCCTCGCGCACGGCCTTGTCGGCCAGGCCGACGACCGTGAACGCCGGCAGCCCCTTCGCGCGGATGTCGGCCTCGACCCACACGCGGCGGCTGGCCACGCCGTCGACCGCGAACGTGCTCACGCGCGCGATCACGGCTCAGAACGCGCTCTCGACGTGATCGAGCCGCACCAGCCCGTCGTCGCGGTCCACGAGCACGCCGATCGCGTCGAAGCGCAGCTCCTCGTGCCACGGGCGGTCCGACGGCTCGCTCAGCCAGTGCGCCGCGATCTTCCGGACCTGCGACTGCTTGGCCCCGTGCAGGCTGTCGAACGGCTCACCCGAGCCGAGCCGCCGCGTCTTGACCTCGCAGAACACGAGCGTGTGCCCGTCCGAGAGCACGAGGTCGAGCTCGCCGAAGCGCGTCTTGTGGTTCTGGGCCAGGACGGAGAAGCCAAGCCGCGCGAAGTGCTCCGCGGCGAGCTGCTCCCCCAATCGGCCGAGGTGCTGGCGGTGGCTCTGCATGCCCGCGGACGCTAGGTCCGGAGCCAGAACGAGTCAGCACGCTTCGGTGACGAAAGCGTGCCGTGATCGCGACGATTCAGTCCTCGCGGACGATCAACAGGCTGCGCGGCGGGTGGTGGGCGAGCTTGCCCGCCACGCTGCCGAGCGTGAAGCGGGTGCCGCCCCCGGGGTTGCCGCGCGCGCCGACCACGACCATGCCGGCGTTCTGCTCGTCGGCCACGTCGGCGATCACGTGCGCCGGGTCGCCCTCGCGCGCGTGCTTCTCGACCGTGAACCCCGCCTCCGCGAAGCGGCGCTCGTCGCGGGCGAGCACGTCCATCGCCACCCCGCGCATGTCGACCGTGTCGGTGCGGGCGGTCATGCCGAGGCGCTCGAGCGTGGTGCGGCCGGGATAGGCGGCTACGAGGTGCACCGTGGCACCGGAGCCGCCGGCGAGCTCGAGAACCTTGCGGATGGCGGCCTCGGCCCCCTCCGAGCCGTCGGTGCCGACGACGATCGCGTCCATGGGTCGAGCCTAGTGGAGCGGAGAGCGCGCGGCTAGACCGGGGTCAGCGAGCCCGTGACGACGTCGTACATGAAGGCGTCGACCGCAAAGCCGTCCGGCATCACGTTGCGGATGCGGCGCGCGCCGTCGGCCATCGCGGCGGAGGCGGCGGCGTCGGAGCCGTGGCCGGCGCAGTCCGTGTGGCCCATGAGCACGGCGCGGCGGACGCCGAGGAGGGACTCGGCGGCGTGCAGCGATCGCAGCACGTCGTCGCTGACCGTCGCGCCCGCGTTGCGGATGACGTTCGCGTCGCCCAGCGAGAGGCCGAGCACCCCGAGCGGGTCGATCCGCGCGTCCATGCAGGTGATGACCGCGAGGCCGCGCGCGGGCTCCTTGCGCGACGGCGGCGCCGGCGCGGCCTCGGGCGCGGCGGGCGCCACCGGCGCGGCGACATTCGGGTCGAGCCGCGTCGACCCGAACGGCTCCCAGCTCCCGGACACCTCAGGAGCCCCTACAGGGCGAGCTGCTGGTAGGCCATCGACTGGAACGACATCCGGTGCAGCGGCGAGACGCCCTGGCGCTCGATCGCCGCCCGGTGCTCCGGCGTCGAGTAGCCGACGTGCGTGGCGAACTCCCAGCCCGGATAGCGCTCCTCCATGCGGACCATGAAGCGGTCGCGCGTGACCTTGGCGATCACCGACGCCGCCGCGATCGCGGCGCTCGTGGCGTCGCCGCCCACGACCGGCCGCTGGTCGAACCCCGTGTCGGGCACCGGGAAGCCGTCCGACAGGCACAGGCAGCCGTCCACCCCCACCCGCCGCAGCATGTCGCTCAACGCCGCGAGGTTGGTCTTGTGCAGCCCCCGCTCGTCGATCCCGCGCACGCAGCGCGACGTCACGGCGACCGCGGTGGCCGCCCGCAGCACGCGCGGGTACAGCGTCTCGCGCATCTCCATCGTGTGCTGCTTGGAGTCGTTCAGAGCCGACAGCGAGCGCAGGTCCGTCAGCGTCAGCGTCTCGTAGTCGAACAGCACCGCCGCCGCGACCAACGGCCCGGCCAGGCACCCGCGCCCGGCCTCGTCGGCGCCGGCCACGAAGCGCGTGCCGAGGCCGCGGTCGTACCGGAACAGCCTGCTGCCGCTGGACCGTCGCCTTCGACGGGCCCGCCGCATCGCCCTAGAGGAGCCCGATCCGCTTGGGAGGCCAGTAGGTGGAGAAGGCTTCGCCGATGATCCACTTTCTGGGTACGGGTCCCCAGAACCGGCTGTCGTCGGAGCTGCCACGGTTGTCGCCCATCATGAAGTAGTGGTCGGCCGGAATCTTGATCTCGCGCGGGAGATCGCAGGCCTCACCCCCACCGCATGGCTCCGTGAAGGTCTCCTTCTGGCGCTTGCCGTTCAGGACCACGTGGCCGTCGCGGATCGCGATCCGGTCACCCGGACCCGCCACGACGCGCTTGATGAAGTTGACGTCGGCGCGCTGGCTGGTGGGCGTCGCGCACGCCTGGCTGGGCGGCGGAGGGCCGCCCCCGCACTCGTTGGACTGCTCCGCGCCGGCCGGCGGGTGGAAGACGACGACGTCGCCCACCTTCGGGTCGGAGAAGCGCGCGCCGATCCGGTTGACCAGCACGCGCTGGCCGACCTCGAGCGTCGGGACCATCGACTCCGACGGGATCCGGTAGGGCTTGACGAGGAACGCCTGGATGCCGAGCGCCAGCCCGAGGGCGACGACGACGATCAGGACGAGCTCGAGGAGCGAGCCGCCGGCTGAGCTCTTGGGCTTGGTGGCCACCGGGCGCCCGCGCCTCTCGCGGACTCAGCCGCGGTCTTCGGCGGCTTCGGCGTCCTCGGCCGGAGCCTCGTCGGGCGCGTCGGCCGAGTCCTCGGCGGCCGTCTCATCGACGGGAGCGTCGAGATCGGCCTCCTCCAGCGCCTGCGCGTCGACGGCGTCGCCGGGCACCTCGGAGTCCTGCGCCGCCGCGGCCTCGGCCGCGGGATCGTGCAGCAGGCCGGCCTCGACGACCTCCTCCGGGCCGATGTAGCGGCGCTCGCGGACGCGGGCGCGCTTGCCGACACGGCCGCGCAGGTAGTAGAGCTTGGCCCGGCGCACGTCGCCGCGGGCGGCGACCTCGATGCGCTCGATCTTCGGGGAGTGCACGGGGAACGTGCGCTCCACGCCGACGCCGAAGGACTGCTTGCGGACCGTGAAGGTCTCGCGCACGCCCTCGCCCTGGCGCTTGATGACGACGCCCTCGAAGACCTGCGTACGGCGACGCGTGCCCTCGATGACCTGGAAGTGGACCTTGACGCGGTCCCCAGCCGCAAAGCGGGGGACGCGGCGCAGCTGTGCGCGCTCGAGGCTGTCGATGACGGTGCTCATGGCGAAAAAAGAGCCGCGAGCCAGGAGGGGCGCCGCGGAACGGGCATGGATGGTAGCGAACAGGCTAGGCCCGTCGGCGGCTCTGTTCCAGCCGCCACTGACGGATCTTCTCATGATGGCCCGAGAGCAGGACCTCGGGCACGGCCCAGCCGCGCCAGTCCGCCGGGCGCGTGTAGTGCGGGTACTCGGGAGCACCCTCGAGGGCGGCGCTGAAGGACTCCTCGAGCGCCGACTCCTCGTGCCCGAGCGCCCCGGGGAGCTTGCGCAGGACCGTGTCGAGCACGACCATCGCCGCCAGCTCGCCGCCCGCGAGCACGTAGCGCCCGATCGAGACCTCGTCGGTGCAGAAGTGGTCGATGATCCGCTGGTCGAAGCCCTCGTAGCGGCCGCACAGCAGCGTCAGAGCCGGCTCGGCGGCCAGCTCGGAGGCGAGCGCGTCGTCGAGCAGCCGCCCGGCCGGGGTGAGGGCGATCACGCGGCGCGCGGAGCGCAGCTCCACGGGGTCGACGTCGTAGCGCGCCCGTAGCGCCCGCTCCATCACGTCGACCCGCAGCACCATCCCGGCGCCGCCGCCGAACGGCGTGTCGTCGACCGCGCCGCCGCTGAGGTCGGTCGTCGCCCGCGGGTCGACGCACTCGAGCGCGTGCCCCAGCGCCAGCGCGTTGGTCACGTGCCGCTGCGAGCGGTACCAGTCGAACCACTGCGGGAACAGCGTGAAGACGTCAGCGTCCATCGACGAACCCCAGGTCGACATCGATGCGCCGGTCCTCGAGGTCGATCGAGCGGATCGCGTCGCGCACGAGCGGGATCAGGCGATCGCCGACCTCCAGCACCTCGCAGGAGGGCAGCGCGATCATCTTGGAGACCACCCCGACCTCGACCTCCCCGTCGAACACGCGGCAGCCTTCGATGTCGTGCGCCCAGAACTCGCCGTCGGCCAGCGGCGGCGCCTCGGCGACCGTCACGCGCAGCTCCGAGCCCCGCAGCGCCTCGGCCTCCTCACGCGTGCCGCAGCCATCGATGCGCAGGATCGGCTTCGCGGGCGTGCCGTCGTGGCGCGTCAGCGTGACGCGCCGCCCGCCCAGCAGCAGCTCCTCGCGGCCGGCGAGCAGCTCCGGGTCGCCGCGGACGACGTGGAAGGAGCCGTCGAGCCCGTGCGGCCGGCCGACGTAGCCGGCCAGCAGCGTCTCAGTCGACGATGTCGACGAGGACGCGGCGGTTGTCCTTGACCGCCGCAGCCTTGACCACGGTGCGGAGCGCTTGCGCGGTGCGTCCCCCGCGCCCGATGACCTGGCCGTAGTCATCGTCGGCCACCGAGAGCTCGAGCACGAGCGTGCCGTCGTCCTCCTCGAACTGCTCCACCTCGACGCGGTCGGGCTGGTCGACCAGCGCCCGCGCCAGGTACACGAGCAGCTCGCGCATCTACCGCGGGAAGTCGATGCCCTGGATCTTGAGCAGCTTGCGGACCGTGTCCGACGGCTGCGCGCCACGGGAGAGCCACAGCTTCACGCGCTCCTCGTCGAGCACGACCGTCGACGGGTCGGTCTGGGCGTTGTAGCGGCCGATCGTCTCGATGACGCGGCCGTCGCGCGGGGAGCGGCGATCGGCGACGACGACCCGCCAGACGGGGTCCTTCTTCCCGCCGACGCGGGTGAGACGCATGGAGACGGACATAGCGGCCGAGGAGAATAGCGGAGCCGATTATCGCTGCCGCATGAGCTGGCCGAGGTCGGGCATCTTGCCCGAGCTGAGGCCCTTCATCATCTTGCGCATCTCGCCGAACTGCTTGACCAGCTGGTTGACCTGCTGGACGGTGACGCCGGAGCCCTTGGCGATGCGCAGGCGGCGCGAGCCCTTGATCAGCTCGGGCCGGCGGCGCTCCTCGGGCGTCATCGAGAGGATGATCGCCTCGACGCGGTCGAGCTCGCGCTCGTCGACCTGCAGCTTGGAGAGCTGGTGGCCGGCCAGGCCCGGGATCATCCCCAGCAGCGAGGTGAGCGGGCCCATCTTGCGAATCCGCTTGAGCTGGTCCAGGAAGTCCTCGAGCGTGAACTGGTTCTTGCGCAGCTTCTTCTCGAGCGCCTTCGCCTCGTCCTCGTCGACGGTCTGCTCGGCCTTCTCGATGAAGGACAGGACGTCGCCCATGCCGAGAATCCGCTGGGCCATCCGGTCGGGGTGGAACTTCTCGAAGTCCCCGAGCTTCTCGCCTGTGGAGGCGTACATGATCGGCTTGCCCGTGACCGCCTTCACCGACAGCGCGGCGCCGCCGCGGGCGTCGCCGTCGAGCTTGGAGAGGATCACGCCGTCGAACTGGGCGACCTCGGCGAACTGCTCGGCGACGTTGACGGCGTCCTGGCCGGTCATGGCGTCGACGACGAGCAGCACGACGTGCGGCTGCACGCGCTTCTTGACGTTCGCGAGCTCCTCCATCAGCGCCTGGTCGACGTGCAGGCGGCCGCTGGTGTCGACGATCAGCACGTCCTTGCCGTCGCGCTTGGCCTGATCGAGCGCCCAGCCGGCGATCTCGACCGGGTCCTTGTCGGTGCCCTGCTCGTAGACCGTCGCGCCCGCCTGACCGCCGACCTTGACGAGCTGCTCGACGGCGGCGGGGCGGTAGACGTCGCAGGCCGCGACGGCCACGGAGGAGCCGTTCTGCTCCTTGAGCAGCTTCGCGAGCTTCGCCGTCGCGGTCGTCTTGCCCGAGCCCTGCAGGCCGGCCATCAATATGACCGTCGGAGGTCGCGGAGAGAAGCTCAGCCCGGCCGAGGCGCCGCCCATCAGCGAGGTCAGCTCCTCGTTGACGATCTTGACGACCTGCTGGCCCGGGTTGAGCTGGCGCTGGACCTCGATCCCGAGCGCCCGCTCCTTGACCGTGCCCGTGAACTGCTTGACGACCTTGAAGTTGACGTCCGCCTCCAGCAGCGCGAGGCGGATCTCGCGCATCGCGCGTGAGATGTCCTCCTCGGTCAGGGCGCCGCGCTGGCGCACGCCGGCGAGCGTGCCCTGGAGCTTCTCGGAGAGGGAGTCGAACATCGCCCTTGAGACTGTAGGGCCCGCGCGCTCTCAGCGATCTCTAAGGCAGGCCCTCATGATGGGAGCTGATGCGAGTGCTGGTGGTCGAGGACGACGAGCGCATGGCCGCGGCGATCGCTCGCGGGCTGCGCTACGAGGGCCTGATCGTCGACCTCGCCGCCGATGGGCCGGAGGCGCTCGCCCGCGTGGGCGCGATCGAGTACGAGGCGGTCGTGCTCGACGTGATGCTGCCGGGGATGGACGGCGTGGAGACCTGCCGCCGCCTGCGCGAGCGCGCGCACTGGGTCCCGGTGCTGATGCTCACGGCGCGCGACGCGGTCGAGGATCGCGTGCGCGGGCTGGACGGCGGCGCCGACGACTACATGACCAAGCCGTTCTCGCTCGCCGAGCTGACCGCGCGCCTGCGCGCGCTCGTCCGCCGCGGCAAGAGCGAGCGCCCGACGGTGCTCGAGGCAGGGCCGCTGCGCCTCGACCCCGCGACCCGCGAGGTCCGCCGCGGCGGCGAGCCGGTCGAGCTGTCCGCACGTGAGTTCGCGCTGCTCGAGGCGTTCATGCGCCGCCCGGGACAGGTGCTCACGCAGGGCCAGCTGCTCGAGGCGGCGTGGGACGCGGGCTACGAGCAGAAGTCCAATGTCGTCGAGGTCTACGTCCGCTACCTGCGCCAGAAGATCGGGGTGCGCTCGATCGAGACGGTGCGCGGCGTCGGATACCGGCTGCGCAAGGAGGGCGACGCTTGAGCCGCGTCCCGATCCGCGTCCGCATGGCGGTGCTGCTCGCGGTGGCGATGATGCTCGTGCTCGCCGGGGTCGGGCTGTTCGCCTACCTGCGGCTGGCCGGCGAGCTCGACGAGTCCGTCGACTCGGCCCTGGCGGCGCGTGCCGCCGCCGTGGAGGAGTCGGGCGTGGCCGCCGCCGGCTCCGCGGGCGACGCCGAGGACGGCTTCGCGCAGCTCGTCTCGTTCGACGGCGCCGTGATCGCCGGCACGAGCGGCGACGAGGTCCCGGCCATCACGCGCGCCGAGCTCGTGCGGGTCCGCGCCGGCGAGCGGATCGGCGCCGAGCGCGAGATCGCCGGCGTCGACGGCACGACGCGGGTGCTCGCGGTCGAGGCCGCCGACCGCGCGGTCGTGGTCGGCCAGTCGCTCGAGGACCGCGACGAGACGCTCGCGGCGCTGGCCGGGGCGTTCGCGATCGGCGCGCCGGCCGCGGCGCTCCTCGTGGCGCTGCTCGGCTACGGCCTGGCGGCGGTCGGCCTGCGGCCGGTGGAGCGGATGCGCCGCCGCGCCGACGGCCTCTCGCTCGAGGGCGACCCGCAGCCACTCCCCCTGCCCGCCGCGCGGGACGAGATCCGCCGGCTCGGGGAGACGCTCAACGCGATGCTCGGCCGCATGCGCGGCTCCTACGCGCGCGAGCGGCGCTTCGTGGCCGACGCCAGCCACGAGCTGCGCACGCCGATCGCGGTGATCAAGGCGGAGCTGGAGTCCGCGCTGCGGCGGGCGCCCGCCGACCCGGGGCTGCGCGAGCCGCTGGTGGCCGCCGTCGAGGAGTGCGATCGGCTGGCCCAGCTCGCGGAGGACCTGCTGGTGCTGGCGCGCAGCGGCGACGGCGCGCTCTCGGTGCGCCCGCGCCGGATCGACGCCGCCGGCCTGCTCGAGCACGTCCGCACGCGCTTCGCCGCCCGCGCCGCCGAGCGCGGCCGCGAGATCTCCGTCGATGCGCCCGCGGGGCTGGCCGTCGACGGCGACGAGCTGCGGCTCTCGCAGGCGCTGGGCAACCTCGTCGACAACGCGCTGCGCCACGGCGCCGGGACGATCACGCTGTCCGCCCGCCAGGACGGCGCTGCCGTCGAGCTGGCGGTCGCCGATCAGGGGCCTGGCCTGGGGCACGAGCTCGCGGACCGCGCGTTCGAGCGCTTCGCCCGCGGCGACGAGGCCCGCGCGCGCGGCGGCGCCGGGCTCGGCCTCGCGATCGTGCGCGCCATCGCCGAGGCGCACGGTGGCAGCGCCGAGCTCGCCGCCGGTTCGGCCGTGCGCCTGCGATTGCCGTCTCAGGGGCTTCCAAGCTCGCACCCATACGGTGCTCCCATCCCTACCGAAGGAGGCACAGCATGAGCACGAGACTCAAGGGCGTGTTGATCGTGGCCGGCGTGATCGCCGCGGCTGCGGGCGGAGGCGTGGCGATCGCGGGCGCCACGGGCGGCGACGACCGCGAGGACCGCGCTCCCGACCGGGCGATCGCCGGCGGTGCGCTCGAGCGCGCGAGCCAGGCGGCCCTCGAGGCGACGGGCGGCGGCAAGGTCACCGAGACCGAGGCCGGCGACGAGGAGAGCTACTACGAGGTCGAGGTCACCAAGCCCGACGGCAGCCAGGTCGACGTCCAGCTCGACCGCTCCTTCAAGGTGGTCGGCTCCAAGACCGACCGCGAGGACGGCAACGATGGCTAGGCGGATCGCGGCGGCGGCGCTCGCCGCCGCCGCTCTCGGCCCCGGCGGGGAGGTCGCGGCCGCCGCGCCGGCCGATCTCCCCCGCGGCGGCGAGCGCGTCGTGCTCGACCCCGCCGACTTCACGACGCGCATCACGAACGCCTACTGGCCGATGCGCCCCGGCACCCGCTGGGTCTACCGCGAGACCGACGGCAGCGGCACGCGGCAGCGCGTGGTCGTGACGGTCACCGACCGCACGAGGCGGATCGCCAACGGCGTGACCGCCCGCGTGGTGACCGACGTCGTCACCGAACGCGGCGACCCGGTCGAGGTCACCGAGGACTGGTACGCCCAGGACCGGGCCGGCAACGTCTGGTACCTCGGCGAGGACACGGCCGAGTACGAGGACGGCAAGGTCGTCTCGCGCGCGGGCTCCTTCGAGGCCGGCGTCGACGGCGCCGAGGCGGGCGTGATCATGCCCGCCCGTCCGCGGCGCGGGCTGCGCTACCGGCAGGAGTACTACGCGGGTCACGCCGAGGACCGCGCGCGCATCGTCAGCCGCCGCGAGCAGGCCGAGGTGCCGTTCGGCCACTTCCGCCGCGTGCTGATGACGCGCGACGAGAACCCGCTCGAGCCGAAGGTGCTCGAGTTCAAGTTCTACGCCCGCGGGATCGGGCCGGTCCTGGCGCTCGGCGTGTCCGGCGGCGGCGACCGCGAGGAGCTCGTCCGCTACCGCCGGGGCCGCGGCTAGGGCTGCGGCGGGATCGGCGGGGCCTCCGGCGCGGGCGGCTCGCCCGGGCCGATCGCTCCCGGCGTCATGCCGGGCCGCAGCCGCGACTCCGTCGTGGCCGCGGACGCCTCGCGCTCGGCCGCGCGGGCCGCGTCGGCCGCTGACCGGGCGTCCGCGGCGGCGGCGTCGGCGGCCGCGTCGGCGCCCTCGTTGCGCTCCTTCGGCTTCGGCTTCGGCGCTTGCCCGCCGCCCAGGCCGCCCAGCGCGTTGCCGAGGTTGCCGAGCGCCTGGTTGAACTCCGACGGGATGATGAAGATCTTGTTCGCCGGGCCGTTCGCGAGCTGGGGCAGCATCTGCAGGTACTGGTAGGAGAGCAGGCGCTCGTCCGGCGCGCCGTCGTGGATCGCCTGGAAGACGGTCTCGATCGCCTTCGACTCGCCCTCGGCCCGCAGGATCGCGGCCGTCCGGGCGCCCTCGGCCTTGAGCACCGCGGACTGCTTCTCGCCCTCCGCCGTGAGGATCTGCGACTGCTTGACGCCCTCGGCGTTGAGGATCGCCGCGCGCCGGTCGCGCTCGGCGCGCATCTGCTTCTCCATCGCCTCCTGCACCGTGCGCGGCGGCTCGACGGACTTGAGCTCGACGCGGTTGACGCGGATGCCCCACCTGCCGGTCGCCTCGTCGAGCACGACGCGCAGCTGCGAGTTGATGTTGTCGCGCGAGGTCAGCGTCTCCTCGAGCGTGAGCCCGCCGATCACGTTGCGCAGCGTGGTGACGGTGAGCTGCTCGATCGCCTGCAGCGGGTTGGCGACCTCGTAGGTCGCGGCCTTCGGATCGGTGACCGTGAAGTAGATGACCGTGTCGATGCCGACGACCAGGTTGTCCTCGGTGATCACGGGCTGGGGCGGGAACGTCACGACCTGCTCGCGCAGGTCGATCAGCGGCTTGACGCGGTCGATGAACGGGATGATCAGCGTCAGCCCCGGGTCCAGCGTCCGCGCGTAGCGGCCGAGCCGCTCGACGACGCCGGCGCGCGCCTGCGGCACGATCCGCACGCCCGCCGCCGCGACGATGAACAGGAATATGGCCAGGACGATAAGTGCGATGACGCCCGCTTCCATGGCGGCTTCCTCCTACTCCTCGGTCACGAGCGCCGTGGCGCCCCGGATCTCGATCACGTGCACGCGCTTGCCGGGCTCGATCACATCGTCCTCGTCGTAGGCGCGGGCGGTCCACGTCTCGCCCTCGAGCTTCACGCAGCCCGTCTCCTCGTCGTTGGAGATGCGCTCCACGACCATCGCGCTGCGCCCGACGAGCGCGGCGGTGCCGGTGCGCAGCTGGGCGGGCATCCTGCGGTGCGAGCGGGCCAGCGGCCGCAGGGCGCCGAGCAGCACGCCCGAGACGAGCAGGAACACCAGCAGCGAGATCAGCGTCCCCCCGCCCACGGCCGCCACGAGCGCCGCGAGCAGCGCGCCGCCCGCGAACGGCGCCAGGAAGAATCCGAGCGTCGCGATCTCCCCGACGGCGAAGATCACCGCCGCGATAAGCCAGAGCACCCAGGGGTCCATGGAATCGATTATCCCATCAGCTCGGACGCGGCGGCTAAAAGCGGCACCACGACGTCGCTGACGGGCGTCGCGATCCCGTGCCTTTCGGCCAGCCGGGGCACGACGCCGTTGCGCGCCTCCCACTCCAGGGTGCGCCCGGCCTCGGCGTCGAAGAGCATCGAGGTGCCGAGGTCGCCGGGCAGCCCGCGGTAGTAGGCGAGCAGCTCCTCGACCGCGCCCGGCGGCGGGTTCGCGCCCTCCGCGCGGGCGACCGCGAAGACCTCCTCGGCGTAGGCGCGCGCCAGCTCGGCGACGTCCTCGCGAGCGAACATCCCGGCCCGCCGGCGCGCCAGCACCATCAGCCCGGCCACGGCGTTGACGGCCAGCTTGTGCCACGCGACCGTGGCGAAGTCCTCGCTGAGCGTGACGCCGGCGCCGAGCAGCTCGGCGAGCTTGCGACCCTCGGCGCCGCCGGGCACCGTCAGCTGGACGGGCCCGCGCTGGCGCACGCGGCCGGGCGCGACGACCTCGGCCGGCACCCAGACGACGGCGGGCAGCACGGCGGCGCCGTGCGCGAGCGGCTCGACGAGCTCGCGGTGCTCGACGCCGTTCTGCAGCACCACCACGATCGATCCCGGCCCCGCGAGCGTGTCGAGCCACGCCGCCGCGCCGGCCGTCTGGTGCGCCTTGACGGCGAGCAGGACCCACTCGGCCCGCCCGCCGGCCAGCGCGGGGTCGGCGAGCACCGGCGCCCGCAGCAGCTGCGGCGGCTCCCCGTCGCGCTCGACGGCCGGCGCCTCGCGCGGCGAGCGCGCGCAGAGCACGGGCTCGTGGCCCGCGCGCTCCAGCGCGGCGGCGAACGTCGCGCCGATCGCTCCGGGGCCGATGACCGCGATCCGCACGCGCTCAGGCCGTGAGCAGCGCCCGGGCGAAGTCGTCCGGGTCGAACGGCCGCAGGTCCTCGAGCTGCTCGCCGATCCCGATCAGCTTGACCGGGATGTTGAGCTCGTTGGCGATCGCGAGCGCGATCCCGCCCTTGGCGGTGCCGTCGAGCTTGGTGAGGATGATCCCCGTCACGCCGACGGCCTCGCCGAACTGCTTCGCCTGGCGGACGCCGTTCTGGCCCGTCGTGGCGTCGACGGTCATCAGCGTCTCGTGCGGCGCGTCGGGCATCTGCTTGGCGATCACGCGCCGGACCTTCTCGAGCTCGGCCATCAGGTCGCGCTGGGTGTGCAGACGGCCGGCGGTGTCGACGATGACCACGTCGGCGCCGCGCTCGCGCCCGCGGGCCACGGCGTCGAAGGCGACCGCGCCGGGGTCCGAGCCCTCCGGGCCCTTGACGACGTCCACGCCCGCACGCTCGCCCCAGCGCTCGAGCTGCTCGACCGCGGCGGCGCGGAACGTGTCGGCGGCGCCGATCACGACGGTCTGGCCGAGCGTGTTCTTCAGGTGCCAGGCGAGCTTGCCGATCGTGGTCGTCTTGCCCGTGCCGTTGACGCCGACGACGAGGATGACGGTCGGTTCGGGCCGGATGTCGATCGTCTCGTCGCCCGTGCGCGCGAGCTGCGCGAGCAGCTCGGCCAGGCGCTCCGTGAGCTGCTCGCCGCCGACGAGGCCGCCCTCGTCCGCCTCGCGCTCGAGCTGCTCGACGACCTGCGCGGTCGTGCGGGCGCCGACGTCGGCGTAGATCAGCGCCTCCTCGAGCCGCTCCCACGTCTCCTCGTCGAGATCGCCCTCGAACAGGGTCGCCTGGACCTCCGCGGCGAGCGCCTCGCGCGTCTTGCGCATGTTCTCGCGCAGACGCCGGAAGAAGCCGCGGCGCTCCTCCGGGCTCGCTTCGGCCTGCGCCCCCGCGGGGACGGGGCCGTCGGTGAGGAAGAGGTCGGTCCAGTCGCGGGGCACGGCGCGGCAGGATAGAGCGCTGCCCGCTGGCTGGCGCCTTGTGCCGGGCTGGTGGCACGTGGCGTCTGAACGGCGGGCATGTACGGCGGTGGGTTCGGGCCGCGGGCGGCTCCCTCGCTTCCCTACCCAGCCGCCGTTGACGTTGGCCGCCGTCGCCATCATCTCCGGTATGACCGCGTTCGTCCTCACGCTCGTCGGCGCCGCGCTGGCGGTCGGCCTGGAGCTGCTGGAGGCGATGGCGATCGTGCTGGCGGTCGGCTCGACCCGCCGTCCCCGCGACGCCGTGATCGGCGCGGCCGGGGCGGTGGCGCTGCTCGCGGTCGCGGTGGTCGTCGTCGGGCCGCTGGTGCTCGCTCGGCTGCCGCTGGAGCCGCTGCAGGTCGTGATCGGCACCGCGCTGCTGCTGTTCGGGCTCGAATGGCTGCGCAAGGGCGTGCTGCGGCTCGCCGGGGCCCGGGCGCCGTCGTCGTCGCTGCAGGAGTACCTCGACGAGCGCGAGGCGATGGAGGCGCTTCCGCCGCCGGAGCCCGGCAGGCCCGACTGGCCCGCGCGGATCGTGGCCGGCAAGGGCGTGCTGCTCGAGGGTCTGGAGGTCGTGCTGATCGTGGCGGCGCTCGGAGCGAGGCCGGAGGGGTTGGCGCCGGCGGTCGCGGGCGCGGCGGTCGCCGTGGTGCTCGTGGTCGCGCTCGGCGCGGTGCTGCACCGGCCGCTGGCGCGGCTGCCCGAGTCGCACCTCAAGTACGCCGTCGGCGTCGTGCTGTCGAGCTTCGGGGTGTTCTTCCTCGGCGAGGGGCTCGGCGCCGAGTGGCCCGGCGGCGACGTGGCGCTGCTGTACCTGGCGCTGGCGTTCGTGGCGGCCGCGCAGCTGCTGGTCGCTGCCGTGGCCGGGCGGCACCGGGAGCTGCCGGCCTGATGCGCGCCCTGCGCAAGCTCGTGCTCGGCGAGACGTGGACGCTCCCGCTCGGCGTCCTGCTCACGCTCGCGCTCGCCCTGGTGCTCGACGCCGCCGTGGGCGACACGCCGTTCTGGCGCCACGCCGGCGGGTTCCTGCTGCTCGCGTGCGTGCTGGCGGCGCTGGCCGTGTCGCTCGCGCCGGCCTGGCGGCGCCGCTAGCCCGTCGGCCACGCCGTACGCGGAGCGCTTGAACGGCGGGCAGACAAGGGGGCGGGGCGCCGGCCGGGCGAGTGGCATCTCCGTTCCCGCACAGGGAACCCAGGTGCCACTCGGCCGTCGAGTGGCATCTAGACCGCGCATTTCGCGGCGGCGCCACCATTCACGCCCTTGGCGCCTGCAAGAGAGCGTGCCCCCGGTGGCCCGTTGGCGAGCGTCACACGGCCCGCGCGCGGGCCGTCCGCGCAGGGGCGGCGATCACGCCGCGCGCTCCTCCTGGCGTGGCGGGAGCCGGCGCGAGATCACGCGCGAGACGCCGTTGCCCGCCATCGAGACGCCGTAGAGGCAGTCGGCGGCCTCCATCGTGCGCTTCTGGTGGGTGACGACGATGAACTGCGCGCGGTCGGAGAACTGGCCGAGCAGCTTCAGGAAGCGGTCGATGTTGTGGTCGTCCAGCGCCGCCTCGACCTCGTCGAGGATGTAGAAGGGGCACGGCCGGGCGAGGAAGACCGCGAACAGGAAGGCGAGCGCGGTCAGCGACTTCTCGCCGCCCGAGAGCAGCAACAGGCGCTTGGTCGCCTTGCCGGCCGGGGTGATCTCGATCTCGACGCCCAGGTCGTCGCCGGGACCCGCGCCGCCGTCCTCCTCGGCCTCCGCCACGGCGTCGATCCGGTCCTCGGCGTCCGGGGCCTCTTCGTCGGTGTCGCCGCCGCCGAGCACCGGCCGCGGGGCGGAGTCCTCGCGCACGAGCCGCAGCCGGCCGCGGCCGCCCGGGAACAGCTGGGCGGCGACCTCCTCGAAGTTCTCGGCGGCGGCCGTGAAGGTCTCCTCGAAGGCCTGCTGGATGCGCCGGTCCGTGTCGCGGATCAGGCCCCTGAGCTCGCGCAGCGCGTTCTCGAGGTCCTCGCGCTGGCCCTCGAGCTCCTCGACGTGGGCGAGCGCCTCCTTGTACTCGTCCTGCGCGAGCGGGTTGACCGGGCCGAGCTGCTCGCGCCGCCGCTGCAGGCGCTCGATCCGCCCCTGCAGCTCCGCGCGCTCTGGCTCGGGGAGCGGCTCCGCGGACGGCTCCGCCTCCAGGCCGAGGCGCTCCGCGAGCCGGTCCAGCTCCGCGCGGGCGTCGGCGGCGGCGTCGCGCGCCTGCTGGGCCCGGACCTCGCCGCGGGTGACGGCTTCCCCGCGCTCCTTCAGGCGGGCGTGGACCTGCGACTCGCGGGCGGCGCAGGCGCGCAGCTCGCCGGCCAGCTTCTCGCCGGCCGCGCGGTCGGCCTCCAGCTCGGCGGCGAGCGCCTCGGTCTGCGTGCCGATCGCGCCGCGGCGCGTCCTCGAGCGCGTTCGCGAGCCGCTCCGCGGCAGGCCGCAGCCCGGCGTCACGGTCCAGGCGGGCCTCGTCGAGCGCGATCCGGCGCGCGCGCTCCTCGCGCTCGCGCTCCGCGCGCTCGGCGAGGCGGCGCTCCGTGGCGATCGAGGCCTGCAGCTGCGCGCGGCGCTCCGCGTCGGGGCCCTCGTCGGGCGTCCTGCGGCGCTGGTCGATCAGCCAGCGGGCGTGGCGCTCCGCTTCCGCGGCCTCGTCGCGCGCCCGGGCGGCAGCGCGGGCGGCCCGCTCGGCCTCCTCGCGGCCCTTGTCGGCCCCGGCCACCGCGCGGGTGGCCGCGTCGACCTGCGCGAGCGCGGCCTGCTCGGCCTGCGCGGCCTTCTCGACCTCGGCGATCAGCCCGTCGCGGCGGTTGCGCTCGGCCAGCACGCGGTCCTCGCCGCCGGCGGGAACCTGGCGCAGCTCGCGCGTCGCGGCCGACCACACCCGGCCCGTGCGCGTCACGGCCACGCCCGAGAACCCGTCCGCGAGACCGTCGACGGAATCCACGACCCACACGTCGGCGAGCAGCCGCTCCGCGAGCTCGCGGGCCGGGCCGTCGTCGAGCTTGACGCGGTCGAGCAGCCGCTCCGCACCGGCGGCCGGAGCCGCGCCGGCGGCGGCGCGCGCGGCGGCGTCGGTGGTCGCGACGAGCGCGGCCCCACCGTCGCGGCCCGCGCGGTCCAGGAGGCGCTCGCCCTCGGCGACGTCGGCGGCGACCGCGGCGCGCAGGCGCGGGCCGAGGGCGGCGGTCAGGGCGAGCTCGTAGCCCGGCTCGGCGCTCAGGCCGTCGGCGAGCGCGACCGCGCCGCCCGGGGCGCCGGCGTGGGCGCGCAGGAACTGGTTGACCTTCGCGAGCTCGGCGCCGACGCGGGCGGCCTCGCGGCGCGCGGCCTCGGCGGCCTTGTCCAGCTCGCGGCGCTCGCGGCGCGCGGTCTCGCCCGCGGCGTCGACCTCGCGGCGGCGGGCCACGGCGGCCTCGGCCTCCCCGCTCAGCCGCCCCAGCTCGACGGCCGCGGCCTCGCGGCGCTGCTCGAGCTCGGCCAGCTCGGCCTCCAGGCGCGCCCGCCGGTCCTCGGCGAGGCGCCCGAGCTCGGCCTCCAGCGCGGCGATCCGCTCGGCCGCGCCGTCATCGCCGGTGTCGGCGGTGGCCTCCGACCGCAGGGCCTCCAGCCGCACCTCGCGCCGAGCCGTGCGCTCGTCCAGCGTCGTGACGGCGGAGCGCGCCGACTCCAGCCGCAATCCGATCCGCTCGCCGGCCGAGCGCGCGGCGTAGAACCGGCTCGACACCCGCTCGCGCAAGGAGCTCCGGGCGGCCAGCGCCTCCTCGGCCTGCCGGCGCTCCTCGGCGACCTCGCCCAGCTCGGCCTCGGTCTCGGCGGCGGCCCGGCGTGCGGCGGCCACCTCGGCCTCGGCCGCGGCCAGCGCCGAAGCCGCGGAGCGCGCCGCGTCGGCGGCCAGCGTCCACGACGCCTCATCGATCTGGCGGGCGATCCGCTCGTGCAGCTCGGCGGCCTCGGCCTGCCGCTTCAAGGGCCGCAGCCGGGTACGCGCCTCGCGCTCGACGTCCAGCGCACGGTCCAGGTTGTCCTGCGTGCGCTCGAGCTTGAGCTGCGCGCGGCGGCGGCGCTTGCGGTGCTTGCCGAGGCCGGCGGCCTCCTCGATCAGCATCCGCCGGTCCTTGGGCTTGGAGGTGACGATCGCCTCCACGCGGCCCTGGGAGACGACGGAGTGCATCTCCTTGCCCAGACCGGTGTCCGACAGGATCTCGATGACGTCCGTGAGCCGGCAGCGGGCGCCGTTGACGCGGTACTCGCCCTCCCCCGCGCGGTTGAGCTTGCGCACGATCGAGATCTCGCCCGCCGGCAGGTCCACGGCGCCGCCCGCGTTGTCGAGCACGACCTCGACCTCGGCCTCCGAGCGCGCCTGGACGCCGTGCGCGCCGGCGAAGATCACGTCCTGCATCGACTGGCCGCGGACGGCCAGCGGCGACTGCTCGCCGAGCGCCCACAGCACCGCGTCGGTCACGTTGGACTTGCCCGAGCCGTTGGGGCCGACGATCACCGACACGCCGGGAGAGAACTCCAGGCGGGTGCGCTCGGGAAAGGACTTGAAGCCCTTCAGGGTCAGCGACCTCAGGTGCACGTCAGCTCTCCATCACGTCCAGCGCAGCCTCGGCCGCGGCCTGCTCGGCGTCCTTCTTCGAGCGGCCGGAGCCGCGCGCCACCTCCTCGCCACCCACCATGGCCGCGACCTCGAAGACCCGCTCGTGCGGCGGGCCGTCCTCGGCCGTCACCTCGTAGGTCACGAGCGCACCGCGGCGCGCCAGGCGCTCCTGCAGGGCCGACTTGAAGTCCGCCGGCGAGTCCAGCGCCAGCGCGATCTCCGGCTGGAAGGCCTCGACCACCGCCTCGGCGGTCTCCTCGTAGCCGAAGGCCAGGTAACAGGCCCCGATCACGGCCTCGATCACCGACGCGAGCACGCGCTCGGTGTGGGCGAGCTGCTCCGCCGCGGGCCCGCGCGCGTCCTGCGGCGCGGCCGCCCGCAGGCGCTCCGGCAGCCCCAGCCGCTCCGCGACCGACCGGCAGGAGCGCCCCGAGACCGCCTGCGCGCGGATCTTCGTCAGCCGCCCGGCGCCGTGCGTGTCGGCCTGCAGCCGCGGCCACAGGTGCGTCGTGACGGCGAGGCCGAGCACGGAGTCGCCCAGGAACGCCAGCCGCTCGTAGGACTCCGAGCGGCGCTCGACCCATGAGGCGTGCGTGACCGCCTGCCGGGCGAGATCGTCCGGCAGCCGCTCCAGCAGGTCGTTGAGCTTGCGCACTCAAATGGGGTTGATCCGCGAGTCGTCCGGACTCGCGGTCTGAGAAGAACGTGGGACATCCGGTCCCCCGATGGGGGCGGATGGGAGGTGCTCGAGCACGAAGTCCACGGCCTGCCCGACGGTCTGCACCTTCGCGGCCTGCTCGTCCGACATCCGCACTCCGTAGGTGTCCTCGAGCTCCTGCACGAGCGTGTAGAGATCCAGCGAGTCCGCCTCGAGGTCGCGCTTGAAGTGCGTCGCCTCGGTCACGCGTGCGGGATCGATCTCCAGCTCGTCGGCCAGGTGCGCGCGGATCAGCTCGAGGACGTCGTCTCGGGTCATGACTGGTCGGGCAAGGTAGCGGCGGCCGCGGACGGCTCCGGCACGCTGCGCAGCGCGCCCGCCTCGGCCAGACGCTCGTGCGTGCGCCCCAGCACGTCGTCGCGCACGCCGCGCGCGGCGACCTCGATCGCGCTCGCGAAGCCGCGCGCCCCGAACGAGCCGTGCGGCACCACGCCGAGGTGCCGCAGGCCGAGCAGCACCGCGCCGCCGTGCGCCTCCGGGTCGATCTGGTCGCGCAGGCCGCGCAGCGCCGGCTTGAGCAGCAGCCCGCCGACCTTGGAGCGCAGCGAGGACATCGCGGCGTCGCGCACGGAGCGCAGCAGCACGTCGGAGGTTCCCTCCATCACCTTCAGGGCGACGTTGCCCGCGTAGCCGTCGGCCACGAGCACGTCGCAGACGTCCTTGCCGATCGCGAAGCCCTCGACGTTGCCCACGAAGTCGATCGCGCCCGGGTTCTCGGTCAGCGCGGCGTGCGCGGCGACGACGTCCTCGGGCCCCTTGGAGGGCTCCTCGCCGTTGGAGAGCAGCGCCACGCGCGGGCGCTCGACGCCCATCACGACCTCCATGAAGGCCGCGCCCATGTGCGCGAACTGGACGAGGTGCTCGGGCCGCACGGCGACGTTGGCGCCCGCGTCGAGCAGCAGGAACGGGGCGCCCGGCACGGGCACGAGGATCGCGAGCGCCGGGCGGTGCACACCGCGGGCGCGCTTGAAGCGGAACAGCGAGGCGGCCAGGGCGCTGCCCGTCGAGCCGCCGGAGACGACCGCGTGGGCGCGGCCCTCGGCCACGGCCTCGACGGCCTGCACGATCGAGGCCTCGGGCGTGGAGCGCACCGCGCGCGCCGGGTCGGCGGTCTTGGCGATCGAGACGGGCGCGTCGACGACCTCGACGCCGGCGCCGGCCAGCTCCGCGGCCGGGCCGAACAGGATCACGTCGATCCCGCGCTCGGCGGCGAGCGCGGCGCCGCGCGCCACCTCGGCGGGGCCGAGGTCGGCCCCGTTCGCGTCCACCGCGACCGTGACCCGCTCGACCATGTGGCTCTAGGACCTAGTGGTCGTGGTCGTGATCGTGGTCGCGACCGGAGAGGTCCACGACCTCGCGACCGCCGTAGGAGCCGCAGTGCGGGCACACGCGGTGCGGGCGGCGCGGCTGGCGGCACTGCGGGCACAGGTTGACCGACGGAGAGGTGATCTTGTGCTGCGACCGGCGCTTCGTCGTGCGCGAGTGCGACTGCTTCTGCTTGGGGACGGCCATGGGCGGCGAACAGCGTAGCGAAGCGGGGTTCCGACGGTCGGCGCCGCGTCAGTCGAACTTCAGCTCGGACAGCTTCGACCAGCGCTGGTCCGGAGCGGACTCGTGCCGGTGGTCCGGGTCCTCGTTGAGGTTCGCGCCGCACTGCGGGCACAGGCCGGCGCAGTCGGGGCGGCACGTCAGCTGCGCCGGCAACGCCAGCGCGAGCGCATCGCGCGCCCAGGCGGCGACGTCGAGCACGTCCTCGGCCTCGGTGACGTAGGGCGACTGGAGCTCCTCGCCGCTGCCGGGCTGGCTGACCTCGCGGACGTCGACCTCCTGATCGAGCGCCGCCGGCTCGAGGCAGCGCATGCACGGCCCGGTCAGCGACGCGGTGAAGCGCAGCCGCAGGGCCCAGCCGCTCCCGGTGGTGCGGGAGACGTCGAGCCGGACGGGCACGAAGGAAGGCTCCACGACGTAGGACTGCCCGCCGTAGTCGAACGGCTCGATACCCGTGTGCAGGTCGAGCCGGCGGCCCTCCCCGGAGGACAGTCCCAGCGGCGCGAGCTCGAAGAGGTCGGTGCGCTGGGGCATGCCCTCAGATGGTAGGCCGAGTCAGTCCTCGTCCTTGTCCCCGTCGTCCTTGAGCTCGCGCTTGAGCACCTTGCCCGTGGCGTTGCGCGGCAGCTCGTCGATGAACTCCACGTCGCGCGGGACCTTGTAGCCGGCGAGGTTGGACTTGACGTACTTCTTGACCTCGTCCTCGGAGAGGTCGCCTCCCTTGGTGACGACGACGGCCTTCAGCCGCTGGCCGAACTCCTCGTCGTCGACGCCGAAGACGGCCGCCTCGGCGATCCTCTCGTGGCCCGAGAGCAGGTCCTCGACCTCCTGCGGGAACACGTTCTCGCCGCCCGAGACGATCATGTCGTCGTCGCGGCCGTCGACGAACAGGCGGCCGGCATCGTCGAAGTGGCCGACGTCGCCGGAGGACATCAGGCCCTCGATGACGTCCTTGTTGCCGCCGCCCGTGTAGCCCTCGAACTGCATCTCGTTGCCGACGAAGATCCGCCCGGTCTCCCCCTGCGGGAGCAGCTTGCCGTCGTCGTCGTAGATCTTCACGACGGTGCCGCGCGGCGGCTTGCCCGCGGTCCCAGGGGCCTCGCGCAGGTCCTCCGGCGTCGCGATCGTCGCCCACGCGACCTCCGTGGAGCCGTAGAGGTTGTAGAGGTTGTCGCCGAACAGGTCCATCCAGCGGTCCGACAGCGAGCCGGGCAGCGCCGAGCCCGACGCGGGCACGGCCTTGACCGCGCCCAGGTCGTAGCGCTGCAACGCCTCGTCGTCGAGCTCGAGGATGCGCTGGAGCATCACGGGCACGACCACGAGCGCGGTCGCCTGGTGCTGCGCGGTCAGCGACAGCGTCGCCTCGGGGTCGAACTTGCGCTTGAGCACGATCGTCGAGGCGAGCGAGATCCCCAGGCTCCAGTGCGCGTAGCCCCAGGAGTGGAACAGCGGCGCGGCGATCACCGTCGTCTCGCGCGCCCTGAGCGGGATCCGGTCCAGCAGCGCGGCGATCGGGTCCATCGACTTGGGCTGGGAGCGGTTGGCCCCCTTGGGCGTGCCCGTGGTGCCCGAGGTCAGGATCGTCGCCTTGCCGGGCTCCTTCGGCGGCTTCAGGTCGGAGGTGTCACCGGAGACGAGGTCCTCGAGCCGCTCGTCGTCGGAATCCTCCTCGGGCTCGTGCCAGGCGATGTAGCGCTTGAGCTCGACGTCGGCGTCGCCGAGCAGGTCCGCGAACTCCTGGTCGTAGACGAGCGCGGCTGGGTCCTCGCGCTCGAGCACGTCGGTCAGCTGCGGCTTCGAGAACGCCGTGTTGAGGAACAGGGCGTGGGCGCCGAGCTTCGAGCACGCGACGACCGTCTCGATGAAGCCGCGGTGGTTGCGGCACATGATCGCGACGCCGTCTCCCGGTCCGATCCCGGCCCCGGCGAACGCGTGCGCGAGCGCGTTGCTGCGCTCGTGGACCTGCTTGAAGGTGAGCGTCCCCGCTTCGTCGACGATCGCGACCTCGTCGGGGTAGCGGGTCGCGGAGACGGTGTAGCCCGCGGCCGGCGTGGGGCCCCAGCGGACCAGCGTGACGCCCAGCGCCACCAGCTTGTCCGGTCGGGCGGGGCGCACGATCCCGGCCTTGGTGAGCGTGGCCAGGGTCTGCGACTTGGTCTTGAGCGTCGTGGCGATCTGCGCGGGGAGCGACATGCCGCGAATCCAATCATCGTTGCGGCAGGCGCGCCTGCACGGGCGAGGTGCTCCCGGCGACGGAGACGTGCACGAGCTCGGTCGACGACAACTGCAATGGTGAGGTGAACGAGGGCGGCAGGGCTGCGTCTGCGTCGCCGAACACCACGACGAGCTGCTACTCGGGCCCCGCGGGCACGGCGGGCGTCGGCATCTGCGCCGCGGGCACGAAGACGTGCAACGCGCTGGGCACGGCGTATGGCGCCTGCGCGGGGAGGTCCCCCCGCAGACCGAGACGTGCAACACGCCGGTCGACGACGACTGCAACGGTCAGGTGAACGAGGGCGGCGCCGGCTGCGTGTGCGCGCCGAACACCAGCGACGAGCTGCTACTCCGGCCCTGCGGGGACCGCCGGCGTCGGGCATCTGCGCGGCCGGGACGAAGACCTGCAACGCGCAGGGGACGGCCTATGGCGCCTGCGCGGGCGAGGTCGTGCCGCAGACGCAAAGAGACGGCGCCGGGCGTCGCCAGCACTTTGTCGCACATCTGGTTGATCGTGGGGGTCGCGGCCACAATCGGTTCACGAGGGTGCTCTTTCCTTCCGGGAAAGCTGGGTTGCGCGGGAACCAACCTTATTCAATTGAGCCGTTGCTTCCTTTATTTTGGGCAGGGCAGCCTGGGCCGATGCGGCATCGGTGATGCCGGGAAGCAAGGTCCTGATCGACCCAACCGACGCGTTGAGCTGGTTCGCCAGATTAACCCCTCCGACCGTCAAATCCGTCGGCGCCAAGCCCACGGTGCCGGTCGCGGTCCGCGTGGTAGCGGGAGGCGGCACCTGCGCGACTGTCTCCTCCCCTGAACGGCCAAAAGCGAACCAGGCGAGACCACCCAGTACCGCCGCGGCGACCAACCAATAGGGCCATTGCGGCACCGCTGTTCTGCTGGCCATCGCAGAGGCTGCCTGACCAGCCTGGGAAATGGTCCGCTCCGACGCCTCTGCAATTCGGCCGCCAGCCGCGCTGGCCGCCGCCGCACCGCTGCGCAAGCTCCCGGCCGCTCCGTCAATGAGACCGGCGGCACTCAACTGACCGGCGAGACCTGACGGTATTGCCGCGGCAATCTGATCCTTCTGTGAAGTGAGAAGGGACACCAGCCCGCTTGCGTCGAGACCCATGCTGCGTTGCTGCTGACCTAACGCACCAAGGACAACGGGGCCAAGCATGCCGAGCATCGAATTGCTGGTGCCCTCACCGATCCCCGCGAACTTGCCTATCGTCTGCGCCATTGTGTTCAGCGTTCCGCCACCGAACAGGCCCGAGAGCATGTTCGATCCCGTTTCCGCCAGCGAGTTCTGACCCGAACCGCCGATCAGATTTGCGAGGCTCTCAAGCGACGCGGATTGCTGTGTCATCGTGTTGGTGAGCTGGCGTGCCCCATTGGGAGTGGAGCCAACGTCAGCGAAGCTTGCAAGAAGCGCGGGGATCGCCCCCGCGATTGCTTTTTGCGCAACACTGCGATCAAGACCCAAAGCAGAAGTGATCTTCGCTATCATGTCCGGCGTGAGGTATTGCAGCACTACAGAGACCAAATTCGTCGCCATGGCGATCCTCCCGAGTAGAGTGCAGGTATCTCCTCAGGTAGTTGGTCAAGGCTGGATTGCGTCTCAAAGTTTGATCACCTTATATTACAACCTCCCCGGCCCAATCCGAGTTCCACAAGGGCTGATAAGGATTTGGGAACCGGGGAACGACCCGATAACGGCGTTTATGGAAGGCGAATCGCATGAAGAGAACATCGCCGCCGTTGACGCTGCCGATGATCCTTCACGCTGCCTTTCATGCTGCCCGGGGCTGACGGAGTTTACGGCACATGTCGAATTTGGACCTTGGACTGTCGGTTGCGCTTGGCATCGGGCTCGCCGCCGCGACTGGTTTTCGGCTGTTCCTGCCACTGCTAATTCTGAGCGGCGCGGCCTACACCGGACATGCAAGCCTGGACGAGGGCTTCGCATGGCTCGGCACACCAGCCGCCGTCATCATGCTCGGCACGGCAGCCATAGTGGAGATCGCCGCGTTCTACATTCCCGGCGTGGACAATTTGCTCGATACAGTGGCGACGCCCGGTGCCGTCGTCGCAGGAACGATCGTGTCCGCCGCGGTCATGACCGACCTGCCGCCAATGGTGAAATGGACGGCGGCCATTATCGCGGGAGGTGGCGTTGCCGGCATCACGCAGGGTTTGACCGCAATGCTCAGGGCAAAATCCACCGTCTTCACCGGCGGTCTTGGGAATTCGACGGTCGCAACCGCCGAACTCGGGAGCGCATCGCTGATCTCGGTTCTGGCGCTGACAGCGCCGATCGCTGCGCTAGCACTGGTTATCCTGTTCTTCTGGCTGGCATTCCGCCTGCTCCGAA
>CAWFME010000002.1:0-166111 GCA_963816955.1 uncultured Solirubrobacteraceae bacterium
CAGGAGGCCGCGACCGCGCAGGACGAGGCGCAGGAGCGCGCCGCCGAGGCGCGCCAGGCCGAGCAGGAGGCCGAGCTGGCCGAGGACAAGGCCCGCAACGAGCAGCGGCGCAAGGAGCTCGAGAACGAGCTGAGCGCCGAGCAGCGCGAGGAGCAGGCCGCCCGTGACCGCGCCGCCGCCGAGGCCGAGGCCGCCGCCGAGGAGCGGCGCCGCGACCGCAGCGCCGAGACCGAGCGCGAGCTGCAGGAGGGCGCCGCGCGCGCCCAGGAGACGCCACGCCGCCGTCCAGGAGGCCGACGAGCTCCAGGACGCCGCCGCGCTGGAGGCCGAGGCCCACCGGGCCGAGGCGCGCGCGGAAGCGATCGAGAAGGAAGAGGAGCGCTGACATGGGCCTTCTCGACATCCCGAGGATCGCGATCGGCACCTCGTTCAAGCTCGCCAAGCTCCCGCTGGACATGGCCACCGGCTTGCTGCGCCGCTCGCCCGCCGACGTCGAGCGCGAGCGCGCCGAGGCGATGCGCCGCGCCGCCGACGCGCAGGCGGAGGTCGCCGAGGAGCGCGCCGAGCGCACCGAGCAGGACGCCGAGCGCCGTCGCGCGCAGGCGGCCGAGCGCGAGCGCGAGAAGAAGCAGCAGGCCGCCAGAGGAGCGCGAGGCCAAGCAGCGCCGCGCCGCCCAGGCGGAGAAGCGCCGCAAGGAGGCCGCCGAGCGCGCCGCCGCGCAGCGCGAGGAGGCGATCGAGGCCAAGGCCAAGCGCGACGAGCTCGAGGCGCTGGAGGCCGAGAAGTCGGCGCTCCAGGAGCGCGAGTCCGCGCTGACGGCCGCCGACGAGGCCGAGCGGCTCGCGGACGCGGCCGCGAAGGTGAAGGAGCGCCGCAAGGGCTCGTAGCGACCTCGCTAACGTTCAAGGCGCCGCAGGCGATCGGGAAGGAGGCTCCCGCTGACCGCACAGGCGGCCGCCTCCCGCGGCCCGAAACAGCACGACCGCGCGGCCGACGAGGCGCGCTTGCGGCGCTACAGCGCCGAGCGCAGATCCCGAGGACCGGCGAGTGGCTCGTCGAGCGCTACCTGCCCCTGGCCCGCCACGTGGCGTCGCGCTACCGCGGCGGCAGCGAGCCGATCGAGGACCTCGAGCAGGTCGCCTCGCTCGCGCTCGTGAAGGCGATCGACCGCTTCGACCCCGAGCGCGGCGCGAGCTTCTCCAGCTACGCCGTCCCGACGATCTCGGGCGAGCTGCGGCGCCACTTCCGCGACTACACGTGGGCGCTGCGCGTGCCGCGCGACCTGCAGGAGCTCGCCATCAAGGTCGGCAAGGCCGAGTCCGCGCTCCAGCTCGAGCTCGGCCGCGCGCCGACGGCGGCCGAGGTCGCCGACCAGCTCGACTGCAGCGTCGAGCAGCTGCTGGAGGCGCGCGACGCCGCCGGCGCGAACCGCATGAGCTCGCTCGACGCGCCCGTCTCCTCCGACGACGAGGAGGGCGCCTCGCTGGCCGACGTGCTCGGCGTCGAGGACCAGCGGCTCGAGGACGTCGAGCGGGCGCTCGACGCTCGAGTCCGCGCTGGACGTGCTCGACGAGCGCGACGCGCACGATCCTGCGGCTGCGCTTCCAGGAGGAGCTCACGCAGGCGGCGATCGGCGAGCGCGTCGGGCTCTCCCAGATGCACGTCTCGCGCCTGATCCGCCAGGCGCTCGAGACGCTGCGGACGGCCGCGGCAGGCCCGAGGACGCGCGAGCGCACGCCTGGCCTAGAGCTCGGCCGGGTCGTCGACGATCCGCAGCCTGCTGGTCGAGCTGCATCACTGCGAACAGCCGCTCGACGGCGCGCGGGCCGCGCACGACGACGACGTCCACGCCCGCCTCGCGCGCGCGTCGCCTCGAACTTGACGATCGCCTCCAGTCCGGTCGAGTCCAGGAACGCCAACTCGCGCAGGTCGACGACCACGAGCTCGATGCCGTCGAGCGTCCCGACGCGCGTCGAGTTCGGCCTCCAGCTGCGGCGCGGTGGCCATGTCGAGCTCACCCTGGATCGCGATCTCGACCCGGGAGCCCGACTCGTTCGGTCAGGATCCTGAACTCCGGAGGTCGAGTCATGCGGCGGGCAGGGTATACAAGAGCGAGCCGATGCTCTCCCTGACCCTCGAACTCGAGCGTGACCGGGCGGCGCCGGCGCGCGCGCGGACGATGATCCGCGGCCTGCGCCCGCTGCTCGGGGCGGAGCGGACCGAGGAAGCGACGCTGCTGGTGTCCGAGCTGATCACGAACGCCGTCAAGTACGGCAGCGGACCGGTCCAGCTGCACGTGGAGGCCGGCGAGCGAGCGCCGCGGGCGCTTCACGATCTCCGACGCCGGCGGCGGCGAGACGCCCGCGCTGCGGGAGACGGGCGGGGCAGGCGCCGGGCGGCTACGGGCTGCACCTGGTCGACCGCATCGCGGACGAGTGGGGCGTGCACGCACGCCAGCATGCACGTCTGGTTCGACCTGAGCTACTGAAGGAAGCTCTCGCGTGCCGCGCACGTGCGCGGCCGCGTCGCGCAGGCCGCCCGCCACCGCCGCGGCGTCCTCGAGCTCGTGCCTCGACCACCTCGGCGGCGAGCTCGAGGTTGCCCGCGAGGTGCTCGAGCGGGAAGTCGCGCGCCTCCAGCACGCCGGCCAGCCAGCGCGACCTGGCGCTCGAGGTCGACGTGGCCCTCGACGTCGCCGATCGCCCAGTTGAGCAGGTGCTGCGTGTCGTGGACCTCCCACGCGCGCGCGAGGTCGCCGTAGCGCTCGAGGTCCTCGGGATAGCGCTCGAAGTAGCGCTCGGCGACCGCGTGCGGCGAGCGGCACCAGCGCCACGTCCGCGGCCGCCGAGGCGCGCCTGGTCGGGCGGCGGCCAGCCGCCGGGCGGCGCCGTGCGGCGGTCGCTCACTCGGCCACCACCTCGTAGGTGTGCAGGTGCTCGAGGCGCTCGAGCTTGATCGCCGCCTGCAGCTCGGGGTCGATCCGCTCGTGCGAGACGCGGTGGTCGGCCGAGCGCATGTAGGCCTTGAACGCGTCGCGGTCGCGCCAGCGGCTGACCATGATCAGCTCGCCCTCGTCGCGGTCGGACTGCCAGACCTGCAGGTCGACGAAGCCGTCGGCGCCGTCGACGAGGCCCGGCGCGGGCGCGGAACGCGCGTCACGAGCTGCTCCGCGCGCTCGGCCGGCACGCGCAGGCGGGACATCGAGACGTACATCGCGCGCCGAACGCTAATGGGTCTGAGGCGCTCGAGGTCGTGGGTAGAGTGGCTCGCGATGCGGGCCGACACCCAGCGCCCGCGCGCGGCGGCACGCCGGAGCAGGTGCGCGAGGGGTACCTCGGCGCGCTGCTCGCATCCGACCTCGCCGCGGCGCGGGCCGTGCTCGACGACGCGATCGCCGCCGGCATGCCCGTGCGGCGGATCTACCTCGACGTGCTGCAGCCCGACGCTCTACGAGATCGGCCGGCTGTGGTCGCACGCCGAGATCAGCGTCGCGCAGGAGCACCTGGCGACCGCCGCGACGCAGTCCGCGATGGCGCGGCTGGCCGAGAGCCTGGCCGACGGGCCGCGCCGCGTGCGCCCGGGCGCCGCGGTCGTGGCGTGCGTGAGCGACGAGCTGCACGCGGTCGGCGGGCGCATGGTGGCCGACTTCCTGGAGGCCGACGGCTGGCGCGTCATGTTCCTCGGCCAGCTCACGCCCGGCGACGACCTCGCCGCGCTGGCGTCGCGAGCAGCGGCGCCGCAGGTCGTCGCGCTCTCGGCGGCGCTGCCCGAGCGGGTGCCGCGGGTGGCCGAGGTCGTGCGCCGCACTGCGCGGCGCTCGACCCGGCGCCGTTCGTGCTCGTCGGCGGGCAGGCGTTCGGCGGCTCGGCCGAGCGGGCGCTGCGCACGGGCGCCGACGCCTACGCGGGCGACGCGGAGGCCGCGGTCGCGGCCGTGCGCGAGCGCTTCCCCGCATCGGCATGATCCGGCGAGCAGATCGAGGACTACACCTGGGAGAGCGCCGCGATGATCGCCGCGGCGCTCGCGCCCGACGGCACGGTGCTGGAGGCCAACCCGGCGCTCGAGCGACTCGCCGGGCCGGCGCTGGCGGGCACCGCCTTCGACGCGCTGATCCAGGCGCGCGCAGCGCGACGCGTTCGCGCGCCGGCTCGCCGCGGCCGGGCCCGAGTGGAGTCGGCGCGACGTTCGCGCTCGCCACGGGCGGCGCCGAGATCGCGACCGACCGGCGCGTCTGGCTGCGCGCGCGCCGGGCGACGCGGTCCTGCTGGTCGCCGAGCCGGCGATCGGCGAGCAGGAGCGCCTCGTCGAGAAGGTGCTCGAGCTCAACGACGAGCTCGTCGTCGCCCATCGCGAGCTCGTCCACCAGCGCGAGGAGCTCCGACCGCCGCCGAGCGCATCCGCAACCTCGAGGCGATCTCGGCCGCCGGCCTGGTCAACCTGCGGCTCGACGACCTGCTCAGCGAGGTGCTGCGGATCATCGCCGAGGCGGTCGGCTCCGAGCGCGCGGTGCTGCTGCTGCTCGACGACGACGGCGAGGTGCTCGTCGCGCGCGCCGCGGTCGGGCTCGATGGCGTCGAGCTCGACGAGATCCGCGTCCCGATCGGCGTCGGGCGTGGCGGGCAGCATCGCGCGCCGAGAACCGGCCGCGGGTCATCCCCGACCTCTCCGAGGTCGAGGTCCACAGCGCCTACCTGCGCGAGAGCTCGCGCTCGATGGCGGGCGTGCCGCTGACGCTCGACGGCCGAGGTCATCGGCGTCCTGCACGTCTCCTCGGGCGAGCTGGACCGCTTCGGCGAGGACGACCTCGGCCTGCTCGTGCCGGCCGCCGAGCGCGCGGCGCTGGCGATCGGGCGCGCGCGGGTCGTCGAGCGCGAGCGCCGGATCGCCGAGACGCTGCAGCGCAGCCTGCTGCCGCACGACGCTGCCCGCGATCGACGGGCTCGAGCTGGCGGCGCGCTTCCTGCCGGGCGCGGGCGTCGAGGTCGGCGGCGACTGGTACGACGCACTGCCGCTGCCCTCGGGCGAGCTGGCGGTCGTGATCGGCGACGTGGCCGGCAAGGGCCTGCGCGCCGCGACGCTGATGGGCGAGCTGCGCGCGGGGCTGCGCGCGTACGCGATCGAGGGCGGCGGGCCGATGGACACGCTGGTCCGGCTCAACCGGCTCGCGCTGCGCTCGTTCCAGATGGCGACCGTGGTGCTGGTGCACGTCGCGCCCGACCTCGGGCGGAGTCGATCTACGGCAGCGCGGGGCACCTGCCGCCGCTGCTGCTCGGCGCCGACGGCTCCGCGCGCTTCCTGCGCGGCGGCGCGTCGACGCCGCTGCTGGCGCTGCGCGAGGACGTCGAGGACGGCGTGGCCGCGCTTGGGGCCGGGCGACGTCGTCGTGCTCTACACGGACGGGCTGGTCGAGCGCCGGCGCGAGCCGATCGACGAGAGCCTGGAGCGCCTGCGCACGGCCGCCGAGGGCTTCGACGGCGACGCCGAGGCGCTCTGCGACCACCTGCTCGGGCGGCTCGCGCCGCCGCGCGGGCTCGCCGCACGACGACATCGCGATCATCGCGCTGCGCCGCAGCGCGCTCAGGCCCAGCGGATCGGGCAGCGCGTCGAGGCCGTAGATGCCGTCGATCGAGCCGTACACCGGCTCGCCGTCGAGCTGCGAGGCCCGGCATCCGCGGGGCGAGGAAGGCGAGCGCCTCCTGCATCTCCGCGCGGGCGAGGTTCGCGCCCAGGCAGTAGTGCACGCCGGCGCCGAAGGTCAGCGGCTTGGCGCCGGTGCGGTCGGCGGTGATGTCGAAGCCGGCGGCCGTGTCCTCGCGGTTGCCGGTGAAGGCGCTCACGAGCACGACCGTGCCCTCGGGGAAGTCGACGTCGCGGTAGCTGACGTCCTCCATCGCGATCCGGGCGGTGAACGGGGTGATCGGCTCGAAGCGCACGACCTCCTCGACCGCGGCGGGCGCGAGCAGCGGGTTCTCGGCCAGCAGCGCCCACTGGTCCGGGTGCTCGGCGAACAGCCGCAGCGCGTGCGCGAGCTGGCTCTGGGTCGTGTCGACGCCGCCGACGAGCACGTTGAGCACGAGGTTGAGCGGCTCGACGTCCGAGAGCCGGTCGCCCTCCTGCTCGGCGGCGATCAGCGTGGAGATCAGGTCGTCGCCGGGCTCGGCGCGGCGGCGGCCGAGCAGCTCGCCGGCGTAGGCGTAGAACTCGACGACGGCCTGCTCGATCTGCGGGCGCTCGGTCGGCGACGCTCATCCCGAACTGGCGCTGGATCCAGCGTCGACCAGTCCCACAGCCGGCCCGCGTCCTCGATCGGCGCGCCCATCACCGTCGCGATCACCTGCGAGGGGTAGGGCTTGCAGAACGCCTCGACGGCGTCGCAGCTGGTGGCGCCGTCGAGGTCGGCGTAGAGCAGCTCGCAGGAAGCGGCGCATGTCCGGGCGCCAGCGCTCGACCGCGCGCGGGGTGAAGAAGGGGTTGACGAGGCCGCGCAGGCGCCGGTGGTCGGCGCCGTTGATGTGCAGGATGTTGCGGCGGATCTCCTCGAACAGCGGGCCGTCGTCGATGCCGAAGATCTCGGCGATCTTCATGCCGGGGAAGGTGAAGCTCCGGCTGCGCAGGAAGAACTCGCCGGCCTCGCGGTCGACGGCGACGCAGCCGAGCGGCATCGTCGCCAGCCAGCCCTGCTCGGCGAGCTCGGCCATCGCGGCGTGGAAGCGCTCGCCGCGCAGCTCCGGGTCGAGGTAGTCGAAGCTCGGCAGCTCGAGGTCGGCCAGGGCGGTCATCCGGGCCGGAGCCTACCCGGGGCGCGCTACCGTCGGGGCGTGGACTCGGCGCTGCTCGTGGCCGCTTGCTGGTGGCGATCGGCCTCTACGCGCTGTTCGTCGCTCGGGCTGGCGCTGGCCGGGCGCGGCCCCGAGGCGCGCGCGCTCGCGCGGCTCGTCCCGGACTGCCTGGTGCTCGCCCGCGGGCTGCTCGGCGACCGCGAGGTGCCGGCGCGCTGCAAGCTCGCGCTGGTCGGGCTCGATCGCGTACCTGGTGTCGCCGATCGACCTCGTGCCCGACTTCCTGCCGGTGGTCGGGGTGCTCGACGACGCGATCCTGGTCGCGCTCACGCTGCGCTGGATCATGCGCACGGCGGGGCCCGAGCGGGTCACCCGCCACTGGCGCGGCACGCCGCGCGGGCTGGCGCTCGTGCTGCGCGCGGCCTACAGGCCCGGCGGGTGACGGACGACGTAGCCCGCCGACGAGCGGTCGGACGGCTGCCAGCGCGTGCCGTTCTCGTTGCGGCCCGTGGTGTCGAAGCGGCGGCCGTCGACGACCATGTAGACGTGGCCGGGGGAGGCGTAGATCGTCACCCAGCGCCCGCGGCCGGGTGAGCCCCAGCTCATGAAGCCGCCGCTCGTCAGCGCGGAGCTGAGGTAGCCGGCGCCGTGCAGCGCGTAGGAGACCGAGCCCGAGCAGTCGTAGCCGGAGTCGTTCCACTGCCCGTGCCCGCCGCCGTACTTGTAGGGCTTGCTCGGCGATGCGGTTGCCCGCCGCGATGATGCGCCGCACGCGGATCGGCAGGCCGCCGGCGCGGCCGGCGATGCCCGCGCGAGCGCTTGAGGACCGTGGTGATGCGCGGCGTGCCCGAGCGCGGCCCAGGTGGCCGGGCCGACGATCCCGTCGGCCGTGAGCCCGCGGCGGCGCTGGAAGGCCTTGACGGCGCGCTGCGTGCCGGGGCCGAAGATGCCGTCGACCGTGATCCCGAGCCGTCGCTGCAGCAGCCGCACGCGGCCGCGCTTCGTGGCGCCGCCCGAGCTCGTGCGCTGCGACGTCGTCCGGCGCGAGTGCGCGGCGCGCCGCAGCGCGGCCCACGTCGCCGGCCCGACGACGCCGTCGGCGGTGAGGCCGTGCGAGCGCTGGAAGCGCTTGACGGCGCGCTTGGTGCCGCTGCCGAAGATCCCGTCGGCGCGAACGCCCAGCCAGCGCTGGGCCTTGCGCCACGCGCGGGCCCTTCGAGCCCTTCTTCAGCGGCTTCGCCGCGGCGTGCGCCGGTGCGGGCGGCCACCACCGCGGACGTGGCGAAGCCGCCGGCGATGGCCAGCAGCAGCGCGAGCGCGAGGTGCAGCCAACAGTTGATCGCAAAGTCCGTTCGTGTCCTTCGATGTCGGCGTCCGTCGGGCGCCTACGAGGTGAGCTGACGGGCTCGCGCTGCCTGCGCTACGCCACCATGACGGCGGCGATTCGCCCCTGCGGCCTCTCGGGCCGCTCCGGTTCCCCCGTTCGCCACCGCACGGGGCGGAGGCGATTCGGCGGCCGTCGTTCTACCACCGAAATCTCCTGCGCCTGCAGGATTTCTTGCACGGGGGGCCATCCGAGACGAGTGCGAACATACGTTCGTGAGACCACTCGAGACCCGCGACGAAGCCCTCCACCTGGTCGCGGCGGGGCTCAACGACTGCGAGATCGCCCGCCGCCTCGACGTGCCCCGAACGACCATCCGCGACTGGCGCAGGCCGCGGTATTCGGCGAAGCTCGCGCTCTGTCCGCTCTGCGGTGGGCGATCACGCCCGATCGTCCTCGAAGCCGAGCCCTATGCCGAGCTCCTCGGCCTCTACCTCGGTGACGGGCACATCACGGATCTCGCACGCTCACAACGACTTCGGGTGTTCCTCGACGCGAAGTACCCGGCCATCATCGACGACTCGGAGGGGCTCATCCGCACGCTTCTGCCGGCCAACCGGGTGGGCCGGACGTCGCGGAAGAAGGGCGAATGACGGTCGTGTGGGCCTACTCGTCGCATCTCAGCTGCCTGTTCCCTCAGCACGGCGCGGGCAAGAAGCACGAGCGCCGATCGGCTCGAGCCCTGGCAGCAGGAGCTTGTCGAGCCGCGCCGTGGGCTTCCTGCGCGGCTGCATCCGATCGACGGCTGCGTGTTCATCAACCGGACCGGTCCCTACGAGTACCTGAGCTACGACTTCTGCAACTACTCGGAGGACATCGTCGCCCTGTTCGAGCAAACTTGCCTCGACCTCGGTCTCCGACCACGTCGAAACGCGGCGCAGGGTGCGCCTCAACCGTCGAGAGGACGTGGCCCGGCTGCTCCAGCACGTCGGGCGGAAGGGCTGAGGCCGACGCGGTACCATCGACGCGTCTGCGGCTGTGGCGGAACTTGGTAGACGCGCGGGCTTCAGGTGCCCGTGAGCTTTACGCTCGTGGAGGTTCGAGTCCTCTCAGCCGCATCGCTTCGCTACCCTGCGAAGTCGGTTCCTGCCGCTATCGTCTAGGGGACTAGGACGCCGCCCTCTCACGGCGGAAACCGGGGTTCGAATCCCCGTAGCGGTACTCACTGAAGCCCCGCCCGGAGCGGGGTTTCGTCGTTAAACGGCGAAGGAGCCCGGCATGAAGATCACCACCGCGATCAGCATCGAGGTCGAGGGCGCCGCGGAGGAGACCCGGGAGCGGGTGCTCGGGCTCGCCCAGGAGGAGATCCTGCGGTTCTCCGCGGCGTTGGCGGACCGGCTGGAGGAGGAGGGGATCGAGGACGTCGAGATCGACGTCCAGGGCGATCGTTGACGGCGCTTGCTCACCAGGCGGCCGCGGGCGTAGTGTTGGCCGGTTCGATTGGCTCGTAGACCTCGGAAAGGGGTTGCCGGTGAAGTCGGAGGAGAAGATCCGCGAAGGCGCGGGGCCGTTCCTGCAGGAGGGCGAGGAGATCCTCGCCGCGTTCGTGGCCAGGCCGCGCGGCTGGACGCAGCAGAACGCGGGCGTGCGCGGGCTCGGTGCGAGCCAGGCCTCGAAGGCCACCGCCGGCGCCGAGGCCGGCGGCTTCCAGCTCGCCAGCCCGATGGCGCTCGCGATCACCGACCGGCGGCTGCTGTCGTTCGCGCTCGGAGCGACCCCCGGGATGGGCATGGGCGGCCAGATCAAGGAGCTCGCCGGCGAGGCGCCGCTCGATGCGGTCGACGCGATCGAGGTCAAGCGCCTGCTGATGGGCAAGGTTGTGAAGGTCACCGTCCGCGGCAGCGAGTTCAAGCTCGAGGCCGGCGCCGGCGCCAACGCGAAGGGCGTCGTCGAGGCGTTCGAGCGGCGGCAAGCCGCCGCGGTCTAGGCCGGCTGCGAGGCGGGCGACGCCATGAGGATCCAGCTCGGACCGGGGTTCCTCCGGCGCCGGCCGCGCGGCTGGCACGACGGGCTCATCAGCGCGGTCGCCCACCGCTGCTGGTATCCGGGGAGCTCCGGCCCCGACGGCGGCCAGGCGACCGTCGACACGTCATGCGTGCTCTCCGCGCGCTGGCGCGTCGAGCTGCCCGGCCGCGAGCCCTACGAGTTCGACGAGGAGCGCAGGGCGCCGACATGGGTGGCCGGCGGAGCCGGGCTCGGTGCCGGCAGGCGCTGGTACAAGGTCAAGCTCACGCCCACGTTCGGGCTGATGGACGGCGTCGCGTTCCCGTGCGCCGTCGACCCCTCCAACCCTGAGAGCCTCTGGATCGACTGGGACGCCGCCCACGAGGCCCACACCGAGGAGTGGGGCCGCCACGCCCGCGTCGAGCGCGAGCTGGCCCGGCGCGAGAACCTCTGGGAGTACGCCTTCGAGCGCGTGATGAACCCGTTCGCCGGCCGCCTGAAGGACGACGAGCAGGAGCTGGTGGAGCGCACGTACCAGGAGCGCAAGGCGGCGGAGGCGGAGCAGGAGAGCCAGGCGCGCGAGGCGGGCGAGCGGTACATGGTCGAGCAGGGCTTCACGCCCGACCCCGAGGGCGTGGCCGAGATGAAGGCCGCCGCCGAGCGGTTGAAGCAGATCCACAAGACGGGGCGCAAGACCTCAGCGACCGTGGTCTCCCAGCGCGAGACCGGCCGGCAGATCGGCGCGGTCCCCGTGGTCGAGATCGCCTTCGACGTCGACGACGGCGGCACGGTGCGCCGGGTCTCCTACGAGCACCTCTTCGGCCCGCGGGTGGCCAAGCACTACAAGCCGGGGCGCAAGGTCGACGCCTGGATCGACCCGGGCGACCCTGACGCGATCTGTCCCGGCCGCTGACGCCGGAGTTAGATTCCGGTCGGTGGAGATCTCCACCGACCGCGACCGCATCGACCGAGAGCTCGTCCACCGCTTCCTCAGCGAGCACAGCTACTGGGCGCGGTGGCGTACGCGCGAGCAGAACGACCGCATCCTCGACGCCGGCCTGGTCTTCGGCGTCTACGAGGACGGGCGGCAGATCGCGCACGCGCGCGTGCTGACCGACGGGGTCGCGTTCGGCTACCTGGGCGACGTGTTCGTGGTGCACGAGGCACGAGGCCGCGGGGTCGGCAAAGCGCTGATGGATGCGGTGCTCGCCCATCCTGACGTGCGTGACCTCAAGCGCCTCGCGCTCGTGACCGACGACGCGCACGGGCTTTACGAGCAGTACGGGTTCGCGCCGATCGACGACGTGCGGAAATGGATGCAACGGCGTCGCTGAGAGGCCCGCGACCGCACGGGCACTTCCTCGCCGGCGAGGCCGGTGAGCTCGCGGGCGTGTCGGGCACCACGATCGGCCAGTGGGCCCGCTGGGGCTACATCCGCGCCTCGCAGGACGCGGGCGACCCGCACGTGTACTCCGTCGAGGACATCGCGGAGGCCGCGATCGTGCGCGTGCTGATCGAGCGCGGGGTGCGCCATGCCGACATCCGCAAGGCCGTCCGGCGGCTCGCGCGCTACGGCGACTGGCCGCTCAGCGAGGCGCCGCTGGCCACCACCGTCGGCACGCCGAGGCCGCTGATCGCGGTGCGCGAGCCGGAGGGGATCTTCGTGCTCGGCGCGCGCGGCTGGCAGGAGGTCGTAGCGCCGCCGCCGCTCGAGGACGTCCGGCTCCGCCTCCGCCGGAGCTAGCGGGCCTTGCGGGCGGCGCGGCCGACGACGGAGCCGTCGATCGCCTCGCCGAGCGTGCCGAGCGCGTTGGCCAGCCCGTGCCCGGCGCGGCCGGCCGCCGTCGGCGAGGCGGGCAGGATCGCGTCGTCCGGGTCCTCGGCCATGGCCACGACGGTCGCCATCACGCGCTCCTGGGCCTCGCGCAGGCGGACCTCCCAGCGGCGGTGCCAGGCGGCGAGCATCGCGTCCCCGCGGCGGTCGGCGAGCCCGGCGAGGTAGGCGAGCAGCGTCGTGACGTGCGCCACGTCGAGGACGGCCGCGCGCAGCGCCTGGTTGCGCTCGAGCACGAGGTCGCCGGCCACGTTGCGCGCGCCCGCGAGACGCCCGCCGACGCCCTGGGCGGCGGGGAAGCCGTGCAGGCCATGCGCGGCGGTGCGGGAGGCGAGCTCGCGCAGCAGCTCGCGCGCGGCGCTCGCCCCGTCGCCCAGCGCGTCGCCGGGCGCGCCGCCGAGCCGCCCGCCCAGCCGCGTCCAGTGCGAGGCGAGCTGGCTCGCCATCGCGTAGAGCTCCCGCAGCGCGCGGTGCTCGGCCGGGTACAGCGCCGAGTCGCTCACGACTGCCCGGCGCCCGGCTGCCACAGCGGCTCCTCGCCCGAGACGGCGAGGTTCGCGCCGCGCGAGAGGATGAACAGCAGGTCGGAGAGCCGGTTGAGGTAGCGCACGCACTCGGCGTTGACGCCGTCGCCGGCGTCGATCGTCCGGCGCTCCGCGCGCCGGCAGACCGTGCGGCAGACGTGCAGCTGCGCAGCGGCCGGCGTGCCCCCGGGCAGGACGAACGACTTCAGCTTCGGCAGGTCGTCGTTGACCTCGTCGCAGGCCTTCTCGAGCCACTCCGTCTGCTCCGGCGTGACCCGCAGGCGCGAGCGGTCGCCGCCGTGGGGCACCGAGATGTCGGCGCCGACGTCGAAGAGGTCGTTCTGGATCCGCCGCAGCCACCCGGCGTAGCGGTCGGACAGCCCGCCGCCCGCGAGCGCGACGCCGAGCTGGGCGTTGAGCTCGTCGACCGTGCCGTAGGCCTCGATCCGCGGGTGCGTCTTGGGCACCCGGCTCATGTCGCCGAGGTGGGTCTCGCCGCCGTCGCCGAGGCGGGTGTAGATGCGGGTGAGGTTGACGGTCACTCCCGGTATAGAATCACCCGGACCAGGGTCGGTGGACAGGGAAGCCGGTGAGAATCCGGCGCGGACCCGCCACTGTCACCGGGGAAGCCCGCCGCATGCGTAGAGCGAGCCACTGGTCCGTCATCGGACCGGGAAGGCGCGGAAGGGTAGGCCCGGAAGCCAGGAGACCTCCCTCCGACCACAAGCCCGAAGCCCTCGTGGAAAGGGGTGGCTCCTTGCATCTCCGATTCCGTTCAGCCGGCCTGGCGGCCGGTTTTCTCACGCTCGTCCTTGCAGCGCCCGCGGTGGCCGCGCCGGTCACCGTGACCCTGCGCATCGAGGGGCCGACCCGGACGCTGTTCGAGGATCCGGTGAGCGTCGACGCCCGCACGTTCCACTTCAGCGGCGACCCTGTGCAGCACCGGTGCGACGGCACCGCCGCCGAGAACCAGGGGCCGAGCCCGACGCCGACCGCGACCCGCGGAGGTGCCGTGGCGCAGGCGATCGATGCCCACGGCCTGGTGGCACACGGCAGCTGGTCGACCTCGTTCGGCAGCCCCTCGTTCACCGACATCGCCGGTGAGGACGTGCAGTTCAACAGCTCGACCAACGAGTTCCTCGGCGAGTACAAGAACGAGGCGTTCGCGTCGTTCGGCTCCTGCGGCGATCCGGTGGCGAGCGGAGACCGGGTCCTGTTCGCCTACGGCGACGGCAGCGAGCAGCTGCTGGCGATGACGGGACCGTCGCGAGCGCGTCCGGGCGAGTCGGTCACCGTGAAGGTCACCGACAGCAGCGGCACGGCGGTCCCTGGCGCGAAGGTCGGCGACGCCACGACCGGCGACGACGGGACCGCCGCGGTCGGGCCGCTCACCCAGCGCGGCGACAACGACCTCAAGGCGACCAAGGACGACGCGATCCGCTCCAACCGCGTCCGCGTCTGCGTGACCGACGGCGCGGACGGCGCGTGCGGCACCACGGTGCCCGGCCAGCCGGCCGCGCCTCCCGCGCCGGTCGCGCGCGACACCGCGGCGCCGGCCGCGCGCATCGCCGGCATCCGCAGCGGCCAGCGGTTCAAGCGCAAGCGCGCGCCGCGGACGCTGCGCGGCACGGCGTCGCCCGATCCGTCAGGCCTGCGGGCGGTCAAGCTCAGCCTCACGCGTTCGAGCGGCGGCCGCTGCCAGCTCTACTCGCCGACCCAGGAGCGCTTCCGGCCGTCGCGCTGCGGGCGCCGGGTGAACTTCTCGATCGGCGACCGCGAGAGCTGGAGCTACCTGCTCCCGAAGCGGCTCGGCAAGGGCCGCTACGTGCTCGACGCGATCGCCGTCGACAAGCTCGGCAACCGCGACCGGCTCGCCCGCGGGCGCAACCGCGTGGTGTTCTTCGTCCGGTGATGAGGCGCACGCTTCTCATCGCAGTAGCGGCGCTTCTGTGGGCGCCGCAGGCCGCCCAGGCCGCCTCCGTCACGACGATGGTCGCCGGCAAGGAGCGCGTCCTGCGCGCCGCGAAGCCCGTCAAGCTCGCCGACACGCGGCGGGTGAAGGTCGGCTCGCGCCGCTGCACGGTCTCTGGGCGCACGCCGCTCGGCGTGCTCGCCGCGCTCTCGCTGGCGATCCGCCTGCGCGACTACGGGTCGTGCGGGCGCCGCCCGGCCGACGCCGCGTCGCTGTTCGTGACGCGGATCGCCGGCGAAGGCAACCGCGGCCTCGACGGCTGGGTGTACAAGGTCGGCCGCAAGGTGTCCTCGGCCGGCGCGGGCGACCGCTCCGGCCGCCGGCTGCGGGGCGGGGACCGCCTGCTGTGGTTCTACTGCCGCACGCAGCGCAGCACCGGCGGCTGCCAGCGCACGCTGGAGGCGACCCCCGACCGCACGACGGCGGCGCCCGGCGAGACCGTCCGGGTGACCGTGCGCGGCTACGACGACCACGGGCGCGGCGTCGCCGTTCCCGGCGCCACGGTCACGCTCGGCGCCGCGGCGGGAACCACCGACGCCTCCGGCGTGGCGCAGGTCACGGTGCCCGGCAGCGGCCGGCTCACCCTCGGCGCCTCGCTCGACGGGATGGTCCCGGCCTTCCCGAAGGTGGTCAGCGCCGGATGAGGCGCTCCCTCGCCGCCGTCTCCGTGCTCGCCGTGCTCGCCGTGGTCGCGCCGGGCTGCGGCTTCGGCGCGGGCGAGGAGACGGCGAGCGAGGGCTCGCTGACCGTCACGCGCGACTTCGGCGCGGAGCCGATCGGGCGCAAGCGGATGGCCGGCGTGAGCGAGAGCGACACCGTGATGCGGCTGCTGCAGCGCGACTTCGACGTCGAGACCCGCTACGGCGGCAACTTCGTGCAGGAGATCGACGGCGTCGCCGGCGGCAGCCAGGGAGGCCGCCGCGTGGACTGGTTCTTCTACGTCAACGGGGTCGAGTCGAGCGTCGGCGCGGGCGAGCGGCGGGTGGAGCCCGGCGACCGCATCTGGTGGGACCACCACGACTGGGGCGCCACGATGCGCGTGCCGGCCGTCGTCGGCTCCTTCCCCGAGCCGTTCGTCTCGGGCGTGGACGGACGCAAGCTCCCCGTGCGGATCGTCTGTCTCACGGGTGATGACGACGCCCCGTGCGACGAGGTGGAGACCCGGCTCGAGGACATCGGCGTCACCGACACCGCGCGCTCGGTGCTCGAGCAGTCCGCGGGGCGCGAGGTGCTGCGCGTGATCGTCGGCCCGTGGCGCGAGGTCCGGCGCGACACGGCCGCCCGCAAGCTCGAGTCCGGTCCCGTGGAGTCCGGCGTGTTCGCCAGGCCCTCCAAGGCGGGCGACCGGATCGACCTGCTCGACGAGGCGGGCGGCGTCGACCGCTCGCTCGCGCCGGGCGGCGGGCTGCTCGCGGCGACGCGGATCGAGGCCCAGCAGCCGACCTGGATCGTGACCGGCGTCGACGCCGCGGGCGTCGCGGCCGCGGCCGCAGCGCTGACCGAGGAGGAGCTCGAGGACCGCTTCGCGATCGCCGTCGAGAAGGGCCTCAGCGAGCCGCTGCCCGTGACCGACACGGAGCCGGCGCAGTGATCTACGAGCGGCGCCCGAGCCCGCTGCACGCCGCGCGCGCGTGGATCGGCGCCGCCTGGTGCGTGACGCTCGGGCTCGTCGCGCTCTCGACGGAGCAGCCCGTGGTCCTCGGCGCCGTGCTGGCGGCGGTGCTCGCCGCGGCGGCCGCCGCGCGGGCCGGGCGCCGCGTCGCCCTCGCGCTTGCGTGGGGCGTGCCGTTCGCGCTCGTGATCGCGCTCGTCAACGCGCTCGTGACCCGCGACGGCGTCACGGTGATCGTGCGCGGCTTCCGCCTCCCGGCGCTCGGCCAGATGGACATCACGCTCGAGGCCGTCGCCTACAGCGCGATCCTCGGCCTGCGCTTCCTGATCGTGATCGGCTGCGCCGGCCTGCTCGCCGCCGCGGTGGATCCCGACGAGCTGCTGCGGGCGGTGCGCCGCGTGTCCATGCGCTCCGGCGTGACCGCGGCCGTCGCGATGCGGCTCGTGCCCGTGCTGGCGCGCGACGCGCACCGGCTCGCCGAGGCGCGCCGGACCGTCGCCGCCGGCGGCGACCGCCGCCTCTCCGTGCTGCGCGCCGTCACCACGGGCGCGCTGGACCGCGCGACCGACGTCGCCGCGACCTTGGAGGTGCGCGGCTTCGCGCTCGCCCGCCGGCCCAGGCGGGAGCGGCGCCCGTGGTCGCGCCACGACCTCGCCTTCGCCGCGTCGGCGCTCGCGATCGCCGCCCTCGGCGTGACCGCCGCGTTCGAGGGCTGGGGCTCCTTCCGCTCGTTCCCGCGGCTCGGGCCGGCGCTCGAGGCCGAGCCGCTGCTGCTGGCTGCGGCGCTCGCCGCGTGCGTCCTGCTGCCGTTCGCCGACCGCCGCGGGGTGGGGCGGTGAGCGCGCTCGAGCTCATCGGCGTCACCTACGCCTATCCGGACGAGCCGGACGCGCTGCGCGACGTCTCCCTGACCGTCGAGCCCGGCGAGTTCGTCGTCGTGGCCGGCGGCTCGGGCTCGGGCAAGTCGACGCTGCTGCGCGCCGCCTGCGGGCTCGTGCCGCACTTCCACGGGGGCGTGTTCTCGGGCCGGCTGCGCTGCGCCGGGCTCGACACGCGCGAGCACGGGCCCGGCGAGCTCGCGGCCGTCGCGGGCACGCTGCTGCAGGACCCCGAGACCCAGGTGCTGATGGGCACCGTGCGGGCGGAGCTCGCGTTCCCGCTCGAGAACCGCGGGCTCGGCGCCGCCGCCGTCGCGCGCGGGGTCGAGGAGGCCGCGCTCGCGCTCGGGATCGCCGGGCTGCTCGACCGCTCCACGCACGAGCTGTCGGGCGGAGAGCTGCAGCGCGTCGCGCTCGGCGCCGCGCTCGCGGGCCGCCCGCAGCTGCTGCTGCTCGACGAGCCGACCTCCCAGCTGGACCCGGTGGCCGGCGACGAGCTGCTCGGCGTGCTGCGGCGCGTCAACGAGGAGTGGGGGACCGCCGTGCTGCTGGCAGAGCACCGGCTCGAGCGCTGCCTGCCCGCCGCAGACCGCGTGCTCGCCCTCGAGGACGGGCGGCTCGCCTTCGACGGCACCCCCGAGGACTTCCTGCGCCGCAGCCCCGAGACGCCGATCGCGCGCCTGTTCGCGCTCGCCGGCCGCCCCGAGCGCCCCGTCTCCGTGAAGGCCGCCCGCCGCGCGCTCGACGCCGCGCCGCGCGACGCGGTGGGGGCGCCCGACACGGCGGACGGCGGACGGCGGCGCCGCGGCGCGCGGCCGCCCGCCGCGGTGGCGCTGGAGCGCGTGTGGCTCGAGCGCGACGCGGCGATCCTGCGCTCGGTCGACCTTCGCGTCGGTGCGGGCGACACGATCGCGCTGATGGGCCGCAACGGCGCGGGCAAGTCGAGCCTGCTGCGCGTCGCGGCCGGGCTGTGGAAGCCGACGCGCGGCAAGGTCTCCGCGGCCGGGCGGGTCGCGCTGCTGCTGCAGAACCCCGGCGACTACCTGCTCGAGGAGCGCGTCGACCGCGAGCTGCCGGCGCCCGAGCTCGAGGCGGCCGGCCTCGGCCACCTCGCGTCCCGGCATCCGCGCGACCTTTCGGGCGGCGAGCGCCAGCGGCTCGCTCTGGAGATCGTCCTGCGCGCCGCGGGCGCGCCGGCCGCGGTCTGCCTCGACGAGCCGACCCGCGGCATGGACCGCGGCCACAAGGACCGGCTCGCCCGCCGCCTGCGCGAGCTCGCCGCGGGCGGCGTCGCGGTCATCGTGGCCACGCACGACGCCGAGTTCGCGGCGTCGTTCGCGGCCCGCACCGTCCTGCTCGGCGACGGCCGCCCCGTCGCCGACGCGCCGACCGCCGAGGTGCTCGGCGGCGGCTGGTACTTCGCGACCCAGACCGCCCGCGTGCTCGGGCAGGGGGCCCTGACCCCCGAGCAGGGCGCCGCGCTGATCACCGAGACGTCGGAGGTGACCGCATGACCTGGATCCTGGCCTCGTCGCTGCTGCTCGGCGCGGTGCTCGTCACGGGCTTCGCCTGGTACGAGCGCACCCATCCGAGCACGCGCGTGCTCGCCCTGGTGGCGACGCTCGCCGCGCTGGCCGCGCTCGGCCGCGTCGCGTTCGCCCCGCTGCCCAACGTCAAGCCGACGACCGACATCGTCCTGATCGCCGGCCTCGTGCTCGGCGGCGCGCCCGGCTTCATGGTCGGCGCGGTGGCGGCGCTCGCCTCGAACCTGTTCTTCGGCCAGGGCCCGTGGACGCCGTGGCAGATGGCGGCCTGGGGCGCCGTCGGCGTGCTCGGCGCGGTGTTCGCGCGCTTCACGAGCCGCAACCCCGGCCGCGTCCCGCTGGCGATCGCCTGCGGCCTGGCCGGCCTCGGCTTCGGCGCGGTCATGAACCTGCACATGTGGATCACCTACTCGGGCGATCACAGCCTCGCCAAGCTCGGGGCGTACTTCGCGACCTCGCTGCCGTTCGACCTCGCGCACGCATTCGGCAACGTCGTCTTCGCGCTCGCCTTCGGGCCGGCGCTGATCCGCGCGCTGCAGCGCTTCCGCGCGCGGATGGAGGTCACGTGGCGCGCCGTGCCCGCGCCCGAGGCCGGGCGCGCCGTGGCCGGCGGCGGCATCGTCGCGGCCGCGCTGCTGGCCGCCGTGCTCGCGGGCGCGCCCGCCCCGGCCAGGGCCCAGAGCGCGGACGCGGCCGCCGCCAAGGCCTCGCTGCGCTACCTGACCGCCGCCCAGAACGACGACGGCGGCTGGGGCGGCGCGCCCGGGCAGTCCTCGACCCAGCTGCACACGGGCTGGACCGCGCTCGGCGTCGCCGCGGCGGGCCGCAACCCGCGCGACGTCGGCGGCACGACCCCGCTCGACTTCACCCGCGCTCGCGCGCGGGAGCTCAACGATCTCGGCGAGCTGTCGCGCACGATCCTCGTCTACCGCGCCGCCGGGCTCTCCGCGCGCGACGTCGGCGGGCGCGACCTCGTCGCGGAGCTGCTGCGCAAGCGCAAGGCCGACGGGAGCTTCGCCGGCCGCGTCAACACGACGGCGTTCGCGGCGATGGCGCTGAAGGCGAGCGGCGCCGCTCCGCGCGCGCTGCGCGGCGCGGGCCGCTGGATCGCGACCCAGGCCAACGACGACGGCGGCTTCAACTTCGGCGGCCGCGGCGGCCCGTCGGGGATCGACGACACCGGCGCGGCGATCCAGGGCCTCGCGGCGGCGGGCCGCAAGCGCACGAAGACCGTCGCGCGCGCCGCGCGCTTCCTCGTGCGCCGCCAGAACGCCGACGGCGGCTTCCCGCTCGTGCCCGGCGCCGCCTCCAACGCGCAGTCGACGGCCTGGGCGATCCAGGGCCTGCTCGCCGCCGGGCGCGACCCGGCGAAGGTCCGGCGCTCCCGCGATCCGCTCGCCTACCTGCGCTCGCTCACGGCCCCGTCGGGCGAGGTCCGCTACTCGCGCACGAGCCGGCAGACGCCGGTCTGGGTCACCGCCCAGGCCGTGATGGCGCTGGCCCGCAAGTCGCTCCCGCTCAAGCCGGTCGCCCGCCGCGCGCAGGCCGCTCCCGCGGCGCCCGCGGCGACCGCCACGCCTGCCGCCGCCGCCACGCCCGCCGCCGCGAAGGCCGCGCGCAAGCCCGCGCCGCGCAGGACGGCGAAGACCGCCAGGACCGCGCGCCCCACGCCCGCGAGGAAGGCCCCGACCGCGGCGCAGCTCGCCGTGGCCGCCACGGTGGCGAGCCCGGATCGCGCGCATCGGGCCGGGTACGTCGCCGGCCTCGCGGCCGCCGCGCTCCTCTGAGGAGTTGCACGACGCAACCGACCTGCCTTCTCGTATAGGTTCCCGCCCCGTGCGCGTCGGAGTCCCCAAGGAGACGGCCCCCGGAGAGCGCCGCGTGGCGCTCTCGCCCGACGTCGTGCGCCGCCTGGGCAAGGACCACGAGGTCGTCGTGGAGGCCGGGGCGGGCGAGGCCGCCGGCGTCCCCGACGAGCAGTTCACCGAGGCCGGGGCGACGCTGGGCGACCCGTGGGGCGCCGACGTCGTCGCCAAGGTCGTCGCGCCCACGGAGGCCGAGACGGGCAAGCTCGGCAAGGACTCCGTCCTGATCGGCTTCCTCGGCCCGCTGACCAACGGCCCGGGCATCAAGGCGATCGCCGCCACCGGGGCGACGAGCTTCGCGATGGAGGCGATCCCGCGCATCAGCCGCGCCCAGTCGATGGACGCGCTCTCCAGCCAGGCCACCGTCGCGGGCTACCGCGCCGTCCTGATCGCCGCGTCCGAGCAGGGCCGCTTCTTCCCGATGCTGATGACCGCGGCGGGCACGATCCCGCCCGCCCAGGTGCTCGTGCTCGGCGCCGGCGTGGCCGGCCTGCAGGCGATCGCGACCGCCCGCCGGCTCGGCGCCGTCGTGACCGCGTTCGACATCCGCAGCGCCGTGAAGGAGCAGATCCAGTCGCTCGGCGCGAAGTTCTTCGAGGTCGAGGGGCTCGGCGACGCGGAGGCCGAGGGCGGCTACGCCCGCGAGCTGACCGCCGAGGAGCAGGACATCCAGCGCAAGGCGCTGACCGTGCAGATGGGCAAGTCGGACGTGATCGTCACGACCGCCCTCGTCCCGGGCCGCCCCGCGCCGAAGCTCATCCCCGCGGAGGCGGTGCACGGCATGAAGCCCGGCTCGGTGATCGTCGACCTCGCAGCGGAGGCCGGCGGCAACTGCGAGCTGGCCAAGCCGGGGGAGACCTACGTGACCGAAGGAGGCGTCACGATCGCCGCGCCGCTGAACCTCCCGTCGAGCATGGCCGAGCACGCCTCGCAGCTCTACGGGCGCAACGTGCTCAGCCTGCTCGAGCTGATGTCGGGGGAGAACGGCGCGCTGGAGCTGGACTTCGAGGACGAGGTGATCGCCGGCGCCTGCATCACGCGCGGCGGCGAGATCGTCCACGCGCGCGCCAAGGAGGTGGCCGATGGACCTGCTCACTGAGCTGGCGATCCTCGTGCTGGCCGCCTTCGTCGGCTTCGAGGTGATCTCGAAGGTGCCGAACACGCTGCACACGCCGCTGATGAGCGGCACGAACGCGATCCACGGCATCGTCGTGCTGGGCGGCCTGCTGCTGATCGGCCCGGCCGACGGCCTCCTCGAGGACGTGCTGCTCGTGATCGCGATCGCCTTCGGGACGATCAACGTCATCGGCGGCTTCCTGGTCACCGATCGGATGCTCGGGATGTTCAAGAACAAGCCGGCGCCAGCCGATGCTGGTGCGAGCGTCAGCGAGAAACCGGACCCGGTCGATGAGCAGAACTGACCTCGTCAACCTGCTCTACATCGTCGCCTTCGTCCTGTTCGTCGAGGGCCTGCGGCGGCTGCGCGGCCCGCGCACGGCGGTGCGCGGCAACCAGATCGCGGCGGTCGGCATGGGGATCGCGGTCGTGGCGACGCTGCTCAAGCCCGGCGTGGGGGACTGGCTGCTGATCGTCGTCGGCGTCGCGATCGGCACGGCGGTCGGCATCCCGAGCGCGCGCAGCGTGAAGATGACCGCGATGCCGCAGATGGTGGCGCTGTTCAACGGCGTCGGCGGCGGCGCGGTGGCGCTGATCGCGTTCGTCGAGTTCCGCGAGCACGGCGGCGACCTCGAGCTCGAGGCGCTGATCCCGATCCTGTTCGCCGCGACCATCGGCTCGATCTCCTTCTGGGGCTCGAACATCGCCTTCCTCAAGCTCCAGGAGACGCTCAAGCGCTCGGTCAAGGTCCCGCGCGAGGTCAACGCGCTCCTGCTGCTGACCGCGGTCGCGCTCGCGGTCGTGATCGCCGCGGGCTCGGACTCCCAGCTGCTGTTCGTGGGCATCCTGCTCGCGGCCGGGCTGCTGGGCGTGCTGGCGGTGCTGCCGATCGGCGGCGCCGACATGCCCGTCGTGATCTCGACCCTGAACGCCTTCACCGGGTTGTCGGCGGCCGCCGCGGGCATCGCGCTCGACAACACCGCGCTGATCGTGGCCGGCATGCTCGTCGGCGCGTCGGGCTCGATCCTCACCAAGCAGATGGCCGACGCGATGAATCGCTCGATCGGCAACGTCTTCTTTGCCGGCGTCGGTGCCGGCGGGCCCGCACTCGCGGCGGGGGACACGGGTGGGACGGTGCGCTCCACGAGCGCCGCCGACGTCGCGATCCAGCTCTCCTACGCGCGCCTCGTCGTGGTCGTCCCGGGCTACGGCATGGCGGTGGCGCAGGCGCAGCGGGCGGTGGCGGACCTCGCCGCGGAGCTCGAGAAGCGCGGGGTGGAGGTGCTCTACGCGATCCACCCCGTGGCGGGCCGCATGCCCGGCCACATGAACGTCCTGCTCGCCGAGGCCGACGTCCCTTACGACAAGCTCAAGGAGATGGACGACATCAACGGCGAGTTCGCGCGCACCGACGTGGCGCTCGTGATCGGCGCCAACGACGTCACGAACCCCGCTGCACGTTCGGTTGCTGACTCGCCGATCTACGGCATGCCGATCCTCGACGTGGACAAGTCGAGCAGCGTGATCGTGCTCAAGCGCTCGATGAACTCGGGCTTCGCAGGCATTGACAACCCGCTGTTCTACGACCCGAAGACCTCGATGCTCTTCGGCGATGCCAAGTCCTCAGTTTCCGAGGTTCTCGGAGAAGTGCAACAGCTCTGACACGGCGGTCGTCGCGTCGCGCGGTACGTTGCCGCTCAATGCGACATTCACTTCTCGCCACCGCGCTCGTCGCCGGCGCGGTCCTCGCGCCGGCCTCGGCGGCCTCGGCATCCACCGACATCGTCATCTCCGAGTTCCGCGTCCGCGGCCCGTCAGGCGGCAATGACGAGTTCATCGAGCTGCGGAACACCGCGTCGACGCCGGTGGGCATCGGCGGCTGGGAGGTGCGCGGGTCCAACAGCGCCGGCACGGTCAGCGTGCGCGCCACGATCACCAGCGGCAAGGTGCTGCAGCCCGGCGGCGTCTACCTGCTGACCAACAGCAACAGCAACGGCTACTCGGGCACGGTGACCGGCGACCAGACCTACGGCACGGGCATCACCGACGACGGCGGCATCAGCGTCTTCCGTCCCGGCGGCTCGGAGGCCGACGCGGTCGGCATGTCGGCCGGCTCCGCCTACCGCGAGGCCACGCCGCTGGCGAACCTGGGCACCACCAACCAGAACCGCTCCTACGAGCGCATCAACAAGACGCAGGACACCGACGTCAATGCGAACGACTTCGCCGTGATCTCGCCGTCGGACCCGCAGAACAACGGCGGCGGCCCGCAGGAGCCGGTCGAGACCGGCCTGCGAATCGCCGACATCCAGGGCGCCGGGCACGTTTCCCCGTACGAGACCAAGCTCGTCGGCGGCGTCGAGGGCGTCGTGACCGCCCGGCGCGCCAACGGCTTCTTCATCCAGGACCCGGAGCCCGACGCCGACCCGGCGACCTCCGAGGGCATCTTCGTGTTCACGTCGAGCGTCCCGAACGCCGCGATCGCCGTCGGCAAGGCGGTGACGGTGAGCGGTCGCGTCACGGAGTTCCGGGGCGCCGCCACGGCGCTCGGCCTCACCCAGATCAGCGCGCCGACCGTCACTGTCGGCGGTGACGGTGCGTCGATCCCGGCGACCGTGCTCGGCGAGGGAGGCCGCGTGCCGCCGAACCGGGTGATCGACAACGACTCGCTTGGCGACGTCGACGTGAACCCGATGTTCGACCCCGACGAGGACGGCATCGACTTCTACGAGACGGTCGAGGGCATGAAGGTGCAGGTCGACGACCCGTACGTGGTCGGCCCGACGGCCAGCTTCGGGGAGATTCCCGTGGTCGGCGACGGCGGCCGCTTTGCCGGCCCGTTCACCGCGCGCGGCGGTCTGCAGGCCACGGCGGACGACTTCAACCCGGAGCGGATCCAGCTCGACGACGAGGTGCTCCGAGCGCAGGCGCAGAGCATGCCGGCGGCGAATGTGCGCGACCGCCTCACCACGGTCCAGGGCGTCGTCGACTACTCGTTCAGCAACTTCAAGGTCCAGGTCCTGACACGGCCGACGGTCATCCCCGGCGGCCTGGAGAAGGAAGTGACCGAGACGCCTGACGACGACGAGCTGTCGGTCGGCTCGTTCAACGTCGAGAACCTCACGCCGCTCGGCGCGAGCCCGAGCCCCGCGCAGACCGCCAAGTACGAGGCGCTGGCGAAGACGCTCGTGACCCGCATGAAGGCGCCGGACATCGTGGCCGTCGAGGAGATACAGGACAACAACGGCACGACGGGCGGCACCGGCAACCCGGTCGTCGACGCGTCGCAGACGTGGGCGGACCTGATCGGTGCGATCAGCGCCGCGGGCGGCCCGGACTACGACTACCGCCAGATCGACCCGGTCGCCCATCAGGACGGCGGCGCGCCCGGCGGGAACATCCGCGTCGGCTTCCTGTTCAGGACGGACCGCGGGCTGCAGTTCGTCGACCGTCCGGGTGGCACCTCGACGAACGCGACGGGCGTCGTCGACGCAAAGCAGGGGCCGCAGCTGACGTTCAGCCCGGGCCGCATCCAGCCCGGCGACGACGCGTGGCTGGCCAGCCGCAAGCCGCTCGCCGGTGAGTTCCGGTGGCGCGGACGGACGCTGTTCGCGGTGGCGAACCATTTCGCCTCCAAGGGCGGCGACGACCCGCTGTTCGGTCACCTCCAGCCGCCGGTGCGGCACACGGAGAACGGCCCCGACGGCCGGCATCGCCAGGCCACGCTGGTCAACGAGTTCGTCCGTGACCTGCTCGCGGCGGACGACCAGGCACGGGTGATCGTGCTCGGGGACATCAACGACTTCGACTTCTCGGAGACGGTTGACATCCTCGAGTCCGGCGGCGCGCTGACCACCCTGTTCGACCTGCTGCCGCAGAACGAGCGCTACTCGTACGACTTCGAGGGCAACTCGCAGGTGCTCGACCAGATCCTGGTCAGCCCGACGCTGCTGCACCCGTCACCCGAGTACGACTCGGTTCACATGAACGCCGAGTTCGCGGACCAGTCGTCGGACCACGATCCGCAGGTCGCGCGCCTGAAGCTCACAGGGCGCCTGATCCCGCAGAACCGCTAGTCCGCTTAACCGGCTGCGCCCCGGCCGAGGCCGGGGCGCAGCTGCGGAACGGATCTGACGGACAGATCTCTGGGAGAAGCTCTCCCTAGAGGCTCGGGGGCGGCGTGCTGGAGGCCGCCGGCACGCCGGGGGCGGCGGGCGTCTCGGCCGGCTCGGAGGAGCCGGTCAGCATCCACTGGACCTCGGAGGCCGGGTCGGGCGACTGGCCGTCGCGCGGCTCGCGGCGCACGGACAGCAGGCGCTCGTTGCCGAAGCGCATCACCGAGACGGCGTAGGTGGAGATGTCGAGGCCGTGGCGGCGGCTCAGCCAGGCGGCGGTCGCGAGCGCGCTCGGGTCGTAGGCGCCGGCGACCATCACGAGCTGCGGGCTGTCGCCCGGCACGGCGGCCGAGAGGACCTCGTGCACGGCCGCGAGCTGGGCGGCGTCGAGCGCGGCGACGGCGGCCGCGGCCTGCAGCGCGCGGTAGAGCTGCCACTCGACGGTCTCGCCGGTGACCTGCACCACGACGGCGCGGCCGGCCTGCTCGTCGAAGGCGAGCATGTCGACGCCGGGGAGCGGCTCGGTGGCGAGCAGCCGGAGCGAGGGAAGGCCCAGTTCCTGGGCGAAGGCCTCCCACGAGGCGCCGACGAGGGCCAGCAGCTCCTCACGGTCGGGCGAGGCCTCGGTGACCAGGCCACCGGCCTGGGGGGCCACCAGCGTCTTGGACGTCTCGTCGATGCGCAGCACTTCTTCCTCCAGTGGGATCGGGCGAGAGCCTTATCGGCGGTTCCGCGAGATTCCTGAATTCAGGACGTCCGTATGCGCACCTGTTCGCCCGCGTGGACGCGGCCGGGGACCACGACGCGGGCGAGCAGGCCGAAGTCCTGGCCGTGCTCGGCCGTCAGGTGCTTGAGCAGTCCGGGCCACTTCTCCCGGGTGTCCGGGTCGCGCGTCGGGATGGCGCAGCGCTCGCACGCGCCGTCGACCCGCAGGCGCGCGCCGCCGTCGAGCTCGATCTCCGCCCCGGCCCAGTCGGCCTCGGCCCACGGCTCGGCGTCGAGCTCGAGCAGCAGGTTGGGGCGGAAGCGGCGGGCATCGACCTCCGTGCCCAGCTCCTCGGCGAGCGCGGCCAGCGTGGCGGCGACGGTCACGTGCACCGTGCCGGCCACGTCGGGGATGCCGGCGATGTCCCGCTCGAACCGCAGCGGGCGCCCGAGGTCGCGCTCCAGCGCCGAGCGCAGCCGCGGGTCGCCCCAGCGCCACGAGCGGTGGCCGTCCGGCTCGCTGACGATCGCGTGCGGCGGGCTGGCCGGGTCCAGGCCCGCGTCGAGGTTGAAGGGGTAGCCCGCCTGCCACGCCAGCAGCCGCGGCGCCTCGCGCGCGGTCAGCGGCCGCCACGCGCCCTTGTGCTCGTGCAGCACCGCGTGGGTGCGGTCGCCGCCGACGCCGCGCGGCCCGAGGCTGAGCGCGCGCGGCTCCTCGCCGGCCATCGACTTCACCGGCCAGCGGAACAGCCGGCTCACGCTCCCGCTCGGCACGGGCGGCAAGATAGCCTCATCTCGCGTGGAGATCGACGAGCTGATCCGCACGCGGCGCACGCAGAAGGCCTACGAGCCCGGTCCCGTCGGCCACGGCACGCTCGACGAGCTGTTCGAGCTCGCGCGCTGGGCCCCGAACCACCACCTCACGAACCCGTGGCGGTTCCGGGTGCTGGGGCCGGCGGCGCTCGAGGCGCTGAAGACGGCGGCCGGGCCGGAGTCGGCCCCCAAGCTCGACCGCGCGCCGACGCTCGTGGCCGCCTCCGTCGTGCAGTCAGGCGACGAGGTCGCCGACGACGAGGACTTCGCCGCCGCGGCGTGCGCGAGCTTCATCGTGCTGCTCGGCGCGCACGCGCGCGGGCTGGACGGCTACTGGCGCACCCCGGACGTCCTGCGCACGCCGGAGGGCCGCGCCGCGTGCGGGATCCCGGACGGCGAGCGCGTGCTGGGGCTGCTGCACCTCGGCCGCGGCCGGGGTTCCAAGCCCGCGCCCGAGCGCGCTCCGCTCGAGGACTTCCGGACGTTCCTGGCTTGAGATGCTGAGTCGGGCGGACGCCATCAGGGCGCTGGACGGGGAGCCGTTCGACGTGCTCGTGATCGGCGGCGGCATCACGGGCGCCGGGGTCGCGCTCGACGCCGCCACGCGCGGCCTGTCCGTCGCCCTCGTGGAGGGGCGCGACTTCGCGATCGGCACCTCGTCGCGCTCGAGCAAGCTCGTCCACGGCGGCCTGCGCTACCTGCAGAACTTCGACCTCGGGCTCGTGCGCGAGGCGCTCCTGGAGCGCCAGATCAACGCCGCGCTGGCGCCGCACCTGGTGCGCCCGCTGCCGCTGATCGTGCCCGCGTTCGACGGCGCCCGGCCCGACCGGCTGACCGGGATCGGCCTGAACATGTACGACGTGATGGCGGTCGACCGGATCGCCTCGCTCGGGCGCCGGCGCGACCGCAACCGCGACGGGGTGGAGGACTGGAGCCCCTCTCGCCACCGCGTGATCTCCGGCGAGGAGGTCACCGAGCTGCTGCCCGCGCTCGCGGGGCGGGAGCCGAGCGGCGGCTACCTCTTCTACGACTGCCAGACCGACGACGCCCGGCTCGTGCTGACCGTGCTCGCGGAGGCTGAGCGCTTCGGGGCGGTCGCGGTCAACGGGGTGGAGGCGCTCGGGCTGCTCGAGGAGGGCGGCCGCGCGGTCGGCGCGCGCGTGCGCGAGGCCGAGACGGGCGACGAGCTCGAGGTGCGCGCCGCCAACGTCGTCAACGCCACGGGAGTGTGGGCGGATCGGCTGAGGCCCGAGGAGCTCCACGACGAGGCGGAGGTGCCCGTGATCCGGCCCTCCCGCGGCACGCACATCATCGTCGAGGGCGCCACGCTGCCGCTCGTGGCCGGCGCGATCGCGCCCGCGGGCGGGGGCCGGACGATCTTCGTGCTGCCGTGGCTCGGCCAGACGCTGATCGGCACCACCGACAACGACTACGAGGGCGAGCTCGAGCACATCCAGCCGGCGATGGAGGACGTCGAGTACCTGCTCGAGGCCACCAACGCCTTCTTCGCCACCGACCTCGGCCCGGACGACGTGGCGGGCGCCTACGCGGGCGTGCGGCCGCTGATCTCCACGGGCGACCCCAAGAAGTCCGTCGACATCTCGCGCAAGGCGGAGCTGTACGAGACGTCGAGCGGGATGGTCACGATCACCGGCGGCAAGCTGACCACCTGGCGGCGGATGGCGAAGATGACCGTCGACCGGATCGTGGAGCGCGAGGGCCGCGACGCCCCGTGCCGCACGGACAAGGTCCCGCTCGGGATGGCGGTCGACCCGGACGACCTGCCGCACGTGCCCGGCGTGGCGGCGGATGCCTACGAGCAGCTCGCCGGGCGCTATGGCTACGCCGCGCACGAGGTGCTGCGGATCGCGGGCGAGAGCCCCTCGCTCGCCGAGGCGGTCGTCCCGGGGCGCGTGGACCTGCTCGCGGAGGCCGCCTACGCCGCCCGCCGCGAGCAGGCGCGCACGGTCGGCGACGTGCTCCTGCGGCGCACGCGGCTCGGGCTGACCGCGGCGCGCTCGGTCTGCGCGGAGGGCGGCGCGGCCGCGCGCCGCGTGGCGGGCGCGATGGCCGGCGAGCGCGGCTGGGACGAGGCCCGCGTGGAGGCGGAGGCGGCAGCCTTCGCCGCGGAGGCCGCCGCCGAGGGCATCGTCGTCTCCTAGCGCGTCATCGATGGAACGGCGGCACGGGCTGCCGTCCTGGACACGCCGTAACTTTCACCGCCCTCGCCGGTTGCACCCCTCCGTATGAGCCGCCTCACCGCACCCCTCACCACCTTCGCCCTCGCCGCCCTCCTCGCGCTCGCGCCGTCCGCGCAGGCCGCCTGGTTCGCGGCCGACGCCGTCGACGGCCCGGCCGAGATCACCGCGCTCGGGGACGTCGACGTGGCGCGCGACGGGTCGGCCGGGCTCGTCTACATCAAGCGCGACGCCGGCGTCCCGCAGGCCTTCCTGTCGCGCATGAAGGCGGGCGCCTGGCAGCCGCCGGAGAAGCTCTCGAGCGGCGCCGCGGTGTCCGAGGCGGCCGTGACCGCGACCGACGGCGGCCGGCTGGCCATCGCCTGGATCGCCGGCGGCGAGGTGTTCGGCACCGTGATCCCGGCCGCCCGGCAGGCCCAGGCGCCCGCGCCCCCCACGCGGCTGGGCGGCGGCGGCGCGAGCGGCGTGGCGATCGACATGGGCATCAACGAGGACGGCTACGCCGTCTGGTCGGCGGGTGGCAACGTGGACGCCGCGCGGCTGGACGGCACGGCCTGGACGCCCGTGCCCGGCCCGCTGGACCTGGACGCGGCGCGGCGGGCCGGCGAGGGCTCCGGCCGTCCGCGGATCGGCGTCAGCGCCGAGGGCAACGCCGTCGCCACCTGGGCGGAGACCGACGCGAGTGGGCGCAGCCACGTGGTCGCGCGGCGCCTGACGCGGCTCGTGCCCTCCTCGGCGCCGCAGGATCTCACCCTGGACTCCTTCGGCAACGAGGGCGCCGGCAGCGCCGACTCGCCCGACATCGACATCGAGGACGACGGCTCGTTCGCCTGGGTCGCGTTCCGGCAGGACATCGGCGGGCGCTCGCGCACCGTCGCCCGCCGCCTGCGCGGATCGCTGTTCGAGGAGCCGTTCGCGATCGACGCCGGCGTGACCAGCGCGGCGCCGCGGATCGACTTCGCGGGCAAGGGCATCGGCGGCGCGGTGGCCTCGGCCGACGGCAACGCCGTGTACAGCGCCTACCTGTCCAAGTTCGACGCCTTCGACCCGGCACAGCGCATGGACGCCACGCCGAGCGACGCTGCGCCGGCTCCCGTGATCGCGGCCTCCGAGCGCGACGACGTCTACGTCGCCTGGCGCACCGGCGCCGGCGACGGCGGCGACGTCCGTGCGCGGCGCAAGCCGATCGAGAAGGCCTTCGAGCCCGAGTTCGTGGCCTCCAACCCCGCCTACGGCGCGGTGCCGCCGGGCCAGCTCGCGATCAGCTCCGACCGCTTGGGCGGCACGGTCGTGGCGATGATGCAGGGCTCCGGGCCGCAGGCCCACATCACCGCCGCCGTCTGGGACCGGCCGCCGGGCCGGTCGGGCCTGATCGGCAAGGTCCCCCGCTACCGCGCGCGGCGGCTGCTGATCAGATGGCTGCCCGGCTCCGAGCTCTGGGGCCCGCAGACCTTCACCGTTCGCCTGGACGGCAAGGTGATCCGCACGACGACCGGCACCCGCTACTCGTACCGGCGCAAGCTCAAGAAGGGCAGGCATCGCCTCACGGTGACCTCGACGGACCGGCGCGGCCAGGCCGTGACGAGCCATACGCAGAGCTTCCGGGTGCGCCGTGACGGCCGCCGCGTGACGATCTCCCGGTGACCCTGCGGCTGCAGGCGGCGGGCCGGGTCCTGTCGCTGCAGCGGCCGCTGCTGATGGGGATCGTCAACGCGACGCCCGATTCGTTCTCGGACGCGGGCGAGCTGCCCGACGCCGGGGCGCGGCTCGCGCGCGGCCGGGCGCTGCTGGCGGCGGGGGCGGACATCCTGGACGTGGGCGGCGAGTCCGCCGGCGGCCACCGCCCGGCCGTGGCGGCGGAGGAGGAGATCGAGCGCGTGGTGCCGGTCGTCGAGGGGCTCGTCGCCGACGGCGCTCTCGTGTCCGTGGACACGTACAAGCCCGCCGTCGCCGCGGCCGCCGTCGCGGCCGGGGCGGCGATCGTCAACGACGTCTCAGGCCTGCGCGACCCGGAGCTGGCCGCCGTCTGTGCGGACTCCGGCGCCGCGCTGGTGATCATGCACACGCGCGTGGAGCCGAAGGGCACGCTGCTCGACCCCGATCGCTACGAGGACGTCGTCGCCGACGTCACGGCCTTCCTGCGCGAGCGGATGGAGGTCGCGCTGGCCGCGGGGGTGGGGGAGGAGCAGATCCTGCTCGACCCGGGGCCGGACTTCGCCAAGACCCCGGCGCAGACCGTGGCCGTGCTGCGCCGGCTGGACGCCGTGCTGGCCCTCGGCCGACCGGTCGTGCTGGCGGTGTCGCGCAAGGACTTCGTGGGCGCGCTGACCGGCCGCGCGCCGGGCGGCCGCGGCGCCGGCACGCTGGCGGCGATCGCGCACGGGCTGGACGCCGGGGCGCACGTCCTGCGGGTCCACGACGTCGCGGCGGCCGCCGACTTCCTGGCCGTGCGGGCGGCCCTGCGCGGCGAGCGCGAGCTGGCGCCGTCCGAGGGCCTGACCCCGGATCGCTTCCCGACCTGAAGGGCCCGTCCCGTTGGCTCGCTAGCCTGGAGGGCGAACGGTTGCCGGCCGCTGCGCACAACGCGGCCCGGTGCCCACCGACCGACACACACCGAAAGGGAGACACATGTCCTCCGTGCTTGACCGCCCCGGGCTCGAGAAGAGCCCCCTCGCCGACCTCCACCTGCTCGCCTCCGAGCTCGGCGTCGAGAACTTCCGCCGCCTGCGCAAGGCCGACCTGGTCGACGCGCTCCTCGACCGCCAGGGCGGGGTCGACCCGGACTCGGACGCGGTCGAGGTTGAGTCCTCCGGTGCGTCCGAGGCTCCCGAGGCCGACGACGGCAAGGGCCGCTCGCGGCGCGGCCGTCGCGGCGGGCGCTCGCGCTCCCGCGGGCGGGACACCGACGACGACGCTGGCGACGACGATCGCGACGAGCCCGAGGCTCCCGAGGCCGACGACGAGGTCGCCCCCGCGAAGCCGCGCGGGCGCTCGCGCGGAGGCCGCGGCCGGGACGACCGCAACGGCGACGACGGCGGCGAGGACAAGGTCGCCGAGGGCGTCGTCGAGCTGCTCGCCAACGGCTCGGGCTTCGTCCGGCTCGCCCCGCCGGAGCCCACCGACGACGACATCTACATCTCCGCCGCGCAGGTCAAGCGCTGCGAGCTGGTCTCGGGCGACCGCGTGGCCGGCCCGGTGCGCTCGCCGCGCCGCTCCGAGCGCTTCCCGTCGCTCGTCCGCGTCGACACGATCAACGGCCGCCCGGCCGACGAGGTCGCCGAGGGCACCCGCTTCGAGGACCTGCCCGTCGCCTTCCCGAGCGAGCGGTTCGAGCTCGGCTCGGAGGACCCGACCGTCAAGGCGATCGAGTGGCTGACACCGTTCGGCAAGGGCTCGCGCGTCGTCATCGCCGGCACCCCGCGCGCCGGCAAGTCCGAGGCGCTCAAGCGCATCGCCGCCGCGCTGGCCGGCCGCGACGGCCTCGAGGTCAGCGTCGTGCTGGCCGGCGTGCGCCCCGAGGAGGCCGCCGAGTGGGCCGAGGGTCCGGTCGCGCCGGTCGCCTCGGTGTCCTTCGCCGCCTCGCCGGACGCGCAGGCCCAGGCCGTCGAGCAGGCGATCGAGCAGGGCCGCCGCGTCGCGGCCCGCGGCGGCGACGCCGTCGTGCTCGCCGACACGCTCGAGTACCTCGGCGCCGGCGCGGCCCGCCGGGCCCTCGCCGCGGCACGGAACATCACCGGCGGCGGCTCGCTGACGGTGATCGCGACCGCCGGCGCCCCGCTCGGAGGCGAGACCACGGTCGTCGCCCTTGACGAGACCCTGACGGCCCTCGGCCGCTTCCCGGCCCTCGACCTCGCCCGCTCGGGCACGCTGCGGCCGGAGCTGCTCGTCGGGGACGCCGGCGCCGCCGCGATCGCCAAGGCGCGCGCGGAGGCCGCGGGCGCCTAGCCGCCAGGGAGGGTGAGCGGCGGCCCGGCCGCCCGCGGGGGCGCGGCGCGGCCGGCTCCCTCGCCTCCCTACCCAGCGACGTTGAGCGTCCCTCGGCGCGCCACCACGGCCACGGCTGCAACCGCCGCGCCCGCGGCCGGTAGCGCCAAGGCAGCCGCCAGCAGACCCCGAGCCCGCGAGCGCCCCCGCGGCCGCGGCCCCCGCGGCCATCCCGGCCGCTCCCGCGGTCGTGAGCCAGGTCAGCGCCTCGGCGCCGGTGCCCTCGGGCGTGACTTCGTCGAGCAGCGCGAACGTCGCCACGTTGACCGCTGCGAACGCGGCTCCCGCGGCCAAGAGAACCGCCGCGATGGCCCACACGGAGCCGAGCGCCGCGAGCGGCGCCAGGGTGGCCGTCAGCGCGAGCGCGCCGAGCACGTAGCGGCGGCCCGCGGCCGCGGGGCGCGTGCCGTAGACCAGCGCGCCGACGGCGCTCGCCGCTGCGAAGGCCGTGAGCGGGATGGCCGCCGACGCCGCGGCGCCCTCGCGGCCGGCCAGCGCCGGGAGCGCGACCTCGAGCGCGCCCCAGGCCGCGTAGAGCCCGATGTCGGCGAGCACCAGCGTGCGCATCCCGGGGCTCGACAGCGCGCCACCGCGGTGCTTGCGCGGGGTCGGCTCCGGCCACGGGAGCGCGACGAGCAGCAGCGCGCCGGCCACGGGTAGCAGCGCGCACGCGATCAGCGCGCCCGAGGGCGAGGCCACGGCCGCCAGCGCGCCGGCCAGCGCCGGCCCGGCCACCCCGCCCAGGTCGCCGAGCACCGCCTGCACGCCGTGTGCGGCCGGCATCTGCCCGGGCGCGACCACCTGCGGCCACACCACGCGCGCGGAGGCGATCAGCGGCGGCACGGTCAGCCCGGCGACCGTCGCCAGAGCCACCAGCACCGCCGCCGCCGCACGCTCCTCCGCCGCCAGCGCGAGCCCGAGTAGCGCGGCACCGCTCGCCAGCGCGAACGGCACGAGCGCGCGCCGCGGCCCGAAGAAGTCGACCAGCCGCCCACGCGCCGGCGCCAGCACGCCCGAGCCCAGCGCGAAGCCGGCCAGCGCGACGCCGGCCGCCGACGGCGAGCCGGTCGCGTGCTGCACGGACAGCACGATCGCCAGCGACAGCGCCCCGAACCCGAGCCAGCCGAGGACGGACGCCAGCGCGAGCCGGCGCGCGGCGGCGCCGGCCAGGAGACTGCGATATGCCCGCACGTCAGCGCGGCTGGTAGGCGACCCGGCCCCAGTTGGGCTCGGGGGAGAGCTCGATCGGCTCGCGATCGCGCTCGGGCTGCACGTAGCCGAACGACTGCGTCATCTCGTCGAAGACGACGTCCAGCTCGCCCTCCTTGACGCGCTGGTCCAGCCATGCGGAGCGGAACACGAGCCGCCGCAGCCAGTGCACGAGCGAGCGCTCGGCGGGCCCGACCAGCTCCGGCCAGCAGTCGTTGACGTGCTCGCCCAGCGCCGACGCCGGATCGTGGACCTCGCCGTTGACGCAGAGGTTCACCAGATCCTCGAGCTCGTTGCCGCCGAGGCGGCCGCCGACGAAGCCGAGCTTGCGGGCCGACTGCTCGACGCGTTCGCTGAAGTCACGCTCGTTGAACGTGAAGCGCAGCTCTCCGTACTCGAGGACGTAGTCCTGGCCGGAGTCGTAGTTTCCGCGTCGAATCTGGTCCATGTCGTTAGAAGGAGCCCCGGCTCGGCCGGGGCGTCTGCATCTTATGCCCGGGTCCTTCCCGTCCAGGCCCATGAAGCGAAACTTTCAGTCGCAGCGGTCCCTCAGGTCGAAGGCCCGGATGCCGTCGCGGCCGGCGTCGGGCCAGTCGTAGAAGCGCGGGTTCACGCAGCGCTCGCCGCCGCCCTCGTGCGCCTGCTCGATCTCGAACCGGCAGTGCGCCGTCGGATGCCCCGCCAGCCGCACGGTGCCGAACCCCGCCCGCGTGCGCTCGGCCGCCCGGAACAGCTCGACGTCGATCTCCGTCGCGAAGACCTTGTGCATGCAGCCCATGAAGCGGCGGCCGCTCAGCGGCTCGTCGTAGGAGTAGAGAGACGGGCACGCTTGCGCAACGCAGTCGGCGGGCGCGATGACCCGGTCGCAGAAGGTGGAGCAGCGGCGGCACTCGTTGGTGCCGGTCTGGCGGACGATGCGCGCCATCGCCGGAGGATAATGCGCGCGTGCCCGCGCGCATCTCCAGCCGTCGACTCGTGGAGCGCCGCGCGGAGCTCGAGGCGCTCGAGCGCGCGCTCGAGCGCGCGGGAGAGGGCGATCCGACGGTCACGCTGGTCATGGGTGAGGCGGGCATCGGCAAGAGCCGGCTGCTGCGTGAGGCGGAGCTGCAGGCCCGCGCCCAGGGGATGGCGGTGCTGCGCGGGGAGTGCCTGCGGCTCGACGGCGGGGAGCTGCCGTTCGCGCCGCTGGCGGCGCTGCTGCGCGACGCGCCGCCCGAGGAGCTCGAGGGCGCGATCGCCGAGCTCGCGCCAGAGGTGCGCGCCGAGCTCGAGCGCGCGTTCCCGCATCTCGCGGCCGGGCTGCCGGTCGGCGGCGGGTCGGCGCCGGATCGCTTCGCCCAGGCGCGGGTGTTCGAGGCGATCGTGCTGCTGCTCGCCGCGCTCGGCCGCTCCGCGCCGGTGCTGGTCGTGCTCGAGGACGTCCATTGGGTCGACCGCTCCACGCGGGAGTTCGTGCGCTTCCTCGTGCGCGGGCTCCGGCGCGAGCGGCTCGCCGTGGCGATCTCCTTCCGCACGGGCGAGCTCGGCAGCGCCGACCCCGTGCGCGAGATGCTCGCGGACCTGCAGTACCACGAGCGCGTGACGCTGGTCGAGCTGGCGCCGCTCGGCCGCGAGGGCATCGCGGCCCAGCTCGAGGGCATCCTCGGCTCCGCGCCCGACCCGTCGCTGGCCGCCGAGCTGCACGAGCGCTGCGGCGGCAACCCGCTGTTCGCGGAGGAGCTGCTGTCGGCGCACCGCGACCCGGGCGGGGAGAAGCTGCCCGCCCGGCTGGCCGACGCCCTGCGCGTGCGCCTGCGGCGCGTCCCGGAGCCGGCGCGGCGGCTGCTGCCCTACGCGGCCGCGATCGGCCGTCCGGCGCCCGCCGGGCTGCTCGGCGCCGCCTCCCATACCGGCGAGCCCGAGCTGTCGGCCGCGCTGCGCGACGCGGTCGACCACCACCTGCTCGTCCACGACCGCGAGCGCGACGCCTTCCTGTTCCGGCACGACGTGGTGCGCGAGGCGGTCTACGCGGACCTGCTGCCCGGCGAGCGCGCGCCGGTCCATGGCGCGGTCGCCGAGGCGATCGGGGAGGCGGGCGCGCAGGCCGAGCTCGCGGTGCACTGGCGCGCCGCGGGCGACCATGAGCGGGCGCTGCGGGCTTCGGTCTCCGCCGGCCTGGAGGCCGAGGCCGCGCGGGCGTTCGACGAGGCGCTGCGGCACCTGCGCGCGGCGCTCGAGCTGTGGCCCGAGGACGATCCGGGCGTCGGGATCGACCGCGTCGAGCTGCTCGGGCACCTCTCCGACCTCGCCCGCCACACGGGCGAGCACGCCCAGGCGGTGGCATGGTGCGAGCAGGCGCTCGCGCTGATCGGCGAGACGCCGCAGGCCGCGCGCTTCTTCGAGCGGCTCGGCCGCCTGCGGGCGTTCGAGGACGACAGCGGGCTGGCCGCCTACCGGCAGGCGCTGCGGCTGCTGGCCGACGACGACCGGGCCGGCCGTGCGCGGCTGCTGGGGGAGGAGGCGTACGCGCTCTGGGGCCTGCACCGCTACGAGGAGGCGCGCGAGCGTGCGGAAGAGGCGCTCGCGATCGGCGCGGCCGGCGAGGCCGCGTACGCCCGCACGGTGCTGGGCCTCGTGATCGCCTACGCCGGCGACCCCGAGGACGGCGCGACGCATCTGCGCACCGCGATCGGCGAGCTCGAGGGGCTCGGCCGGCCCGAGGACCTGCTCTACGCGCACCTCTACCTCGCCGAGGCACTGCGGCTCGTCGGCGACTTCGAGGGCGCCCTCGCGGTCACCCGCGACGGCGAGCGGCACGCGCGGCGGCTCGGGATGCAGGCCTCCTTCGGGCGCTTCCTCGCGCTCAACGCGGCTACGGACGAGTTCGTGCTCGGCCGCTGGGACGCAGCCGAGGCGCGCCTCGCCGAGGTCACCGAGGACGGCCTGGAGCCGTGGAACGCGATCGCGCGCGGGCAGGTCGCCGGCCAGCTGCACCTGGCGCGCGGGCGGCTCGAGGACGCCGGACGCGAGCTGCGCGACGCCGAGCGGCTGTGCGAGGGCGCGCCGGCCGAGTGTCTGCCGGCGGTCTACGCGGGCCTGGCCGAGCTCGAGCTCTGGCAGGGCCACACGAAGGCGGCCCGCGAGATGGTCGAGCAGGGCCTGGAGGCCGTTCGGGACGTGGGGGAGCTGCTCTACGCGCCATCGCTGTTCGCGATGGGCGCTCGGGTGGAGGCCGAGGCGGCGCTCGCGGCGACCGCGGGTCCCGGTGAGCGCTCGCGCGCGGCGGCGGCTGCGGAGCGGCTGGTGGGCGAGCTCGACGAGCTCGTGGCCGGCGAGGGCAGCCCGCCGTCCGCGCTCGCCCACGCGCAAGCGGCCCGCGCCGAGGCCGCGCGCGCCACCGGCGCCGACAGCGAGGACGCCTGGCGCGCCGTGGCCGACGCGTGGGCGGCCGTCGGCGCGCCCTACCCGGCCGCCTACGCCGGCTGGCGGCGGGCGGAGACGGCGCTGCGCGGGGCGGGGGCGCGCGCCGGGGCGGAGGCCCTGCGGTCGGCCCATGCGCAGGCGAGCGCGCTCGGCGCGGAGTTGGTGCGCGCCGAGCTCGAGGCGCTCGCACGCCGCGCGCGCGTGCCGCTCGGCGCGGGCGAGCCGAGCGAGCCGAGCGAGGCGCCGCTCGCCGCCCTCGGCCTCACGGCGCGCGAGGCCGAGGTGCTCGAGCTCGTCGGCGAGGGGCTGACGAACCGGCAGATCGCCGAGCGGCTGTTCATCAGCCCCAAGACCGCGGGCCTGCACGTCTCCAACATCCTCGGCAAGCTCCGCGTGGCCAACCGCACGCAGGCCGCCGAGGTCGCCCACCGGGCGCGCGCCGCCTCCTGAGATCGCGCGCCCGGCCGGGCGCCTACGCCTCCGGCTTGCCCTCCCCGGCGGCCTTCTCGAGCCCCGCGATGTCGATCTTGGTCTCCGAGCCGTCCTCGCGCGGGATCACCAGCGTCGGCCCCTTGATGTACGGCCCCTTGATGTAGGGGCCCTTGATGTACGGCCCCTCGGTGCCGCCCCACTCGATGCCGCCGTCGTCCTCGATCGTGATCGTGACCTTCATCGCCGTCCTCCTGGGTCGTGGTGTCGTGGGCCGGGCGGGCTCGGCGGCCTCCGTGGCCCAGTCGATGAGCTGCCCGATGTCGGGGAAGTTGCCGATGCGCTGCAGGGTCCCGTCCTCGCCCGCCTGCTGCGGGGTGCCGGTCTCGCGCAGCGCGGTGCGGGCCTGCTCGGGCGTGAGCGGTGCACGGCCGGCGGCGCGCAGCACGCCTTGGACGCAGGCGAGCGCGCCCGCGACCATCGGCGCCGCGCTCGAGGTGCCCGCGAAGGCGTCCGTGTACCAGGCGTCCTCGTCGGCGCCGGGACGCGTCTCGTCCGCGCCGCCGCCGACCCCGCCCGTCGTCGCGACATCGCGGCCCCAGCCCTGGGCGTCGAGCGCCTCGCCCCAGTTGGAGAAGCGCAGGCGCGAGCGGTCGGGCCCGCGGCGGCCGCCGGGCGGCGCGCCGGCGCCGACCAGGATCGAGCCCGAGTCGAGCCCGTCGCGCGCGAACGGGTTCGGGCGCTGCTGGCGGAAGCCGGGTCCCGGCCCGCCGTAGACCGGGTCGTCGAGGTTCTCCGCGCCGTTGCCGGCCGCCTCCACCACGATCACGCCGCGGCCGACCGCGTACTGGATCGCGGTCAGGTCGTCCGGCCAGTAGCTCATCGGGATATAGCCGTCCTGGCTCTCTCCCTCCAGCTTCGCCCGCGGGCCGGGCCGCTGCATCTCCACGAGCAGGATGTCGCCGGGACGCAGGCCTCCCGCGGCGTGGGCGATCGCCCGCGCGCTGCCCCAGCGGTCCTCGGGCTGGTAGGAGACCGCTCGTACGGCGGTGTCCGGGCAGATCCCGTCGACGCCGCGGGCATCGTGGACGCCGAGCAGCATCCCGAGCACGTTGGTGCCGTGGTTTCGGCGCGTGACGTCGCCCTCCGGCCGCCCGCCGGCCAGCCCGCTGCGCCGGCCCAGATCCTGGTGGGAGAAGCGCCAGTCGCCCTCGACGTCGATCAGCCGCACGCCCGCGCCCGTGCCGCCCGGCCGCTCCCACGCCGAGCGGGCGCCGATGCCGGCGGGCGCGTCGTCGAGGTACCCCTGGCCGCCCCGGAGATCGTCACCGGCCGGACCGGACGGCAGCGCGACCGGCGGCTTGGCGTAGGCGAACTCGACCAGGTCGTGCTCGCGCAGGAGGTCGGCGACCTCGGGGTCGGGCGCGCGCCCGCCGGCGTGGACGACGAAGTAGCAGCCGAGGTCCGCGACGGCCTGCCGCGCACCACCGCGCGGGCGCGCGCAGAGCGGGGAGAGCGTCACCCCGGCAGCGCGCAGCGCGCGTGCCAGCGAGTCGCCGCCGTCGCCCTCCAGGCGGCCCCGCCGGGAGACCCGCAGCCGTACGTCCTGGTGCGTGCGCAGGATCAAGACGCCACCCTCTCATGCCGCCACTGTGCAGGCCAGAGCGGTGTCCGAGCGCAACCGCTCGAACGCTCGCTCCCGGGTCGGGCCGATCGAGCCGATCGGCATCCCGATCTCCCGCGAGACCTCGTCGTAGGACATCTCGGGGCGGTCGACGAGCAGCATCAGCAGCTCGCGCTGGCGGCCGCTGAGGCGCTCGATGGCGGCGCGCAGCTGCGCGCAGCGCTCGCGCTCGATCGTCTCCTGCTCGGGGGCCGGGGCGGCGCTCGGGGGCTCGGGCGGCTCGGCGGCGGGCAGCTCGCGGACGCCGCGCTGGAGCGTGCGCATCGCCTCGCGGCGCGCGGTCACGGCGAGCCAGCCGGCGACGGCGCCCGGGTCGTCGAGCCGGTCGAGGTTGAGCAGCGCGCGGCCCCAGGTGACCTGCACGACGTCCTCGGCGTCGGCCTGCGAGAGGCGGTAGCCGCGGGCGATCGACTGCAGCATCGGGTCGAGCAGCCCGACGAGGGCGCGCCAGGCGTCCTCGCCGCCCGCGGCGGCCTCCCGGGTGAGGTGGGCGAGAGCGAGCGAGGACACGTCAGGCGGGGTGCGGGCGGTGGGCGGGTGCTGTGCGGCGCGGCGTGGCGATGGCGGCGTCGGGCTCGGTGGTGACGGCGGCGCTCTCGCGGCGCGCCTTGGCGAGCGCGTCGCGCCGGGCCTTCAGGCGAATGGCCTCGTTCTGGCGGGCGAGCACGGCGACGACGCTGGCGTGCTGCATGTGGAGCATGTCGGCCTCCGATGGGGACGGCGTGGGCATAGGCCGATCCTTCCGGCGGCCTCGCGGGCGCGCATCGGGCAAGTTCCCTATCCGGGCTCCCTATCTTCGGCGCTCGTGTATCAGGAACCCGGGGTGACGGCTCTTAGGGGTGAGAGACATCGAGGCCGGATCACCGACGGGGTACGGATGCCGCCGGTGGCACCACCGGAGGTCACGGACGACCCTTCCTCGCGGAGCGGCAATCCCGGGTGTCCCCTCCTCAGGGGTTCCTGCCAGAGCCCTCGCACCCGGCCCCCTTCCCGGCCCGCATCCCCCCACGGGCCGGGAAGGGCCGCCCGCTCAGCTTCGCCCCCGCCGGTGATCATGCGGCCGGCGGGGGCGAGGTTTTCTCGCGGCGGACTACGGGCGCCATGGAACCGACCGTGCTGCTCGTGGAGGACGATCCGCTCGCCCGGGCGTTCCTCGCCGACAACCTGATCGCGGACGGGTTCGCCGTCGTCGGGGCGGAGACGCTCGCCGAGGGGCTGCGGCGGATCGAGCTCGCGCCGCCCGACGTGGTGGTCGTGGACGTCACGCTGCCCGACGGCTCGGGCCTGGAGCTCGTCGCGCGCGTGCGGGCTGCGGGGCAGGCGGGCACACGCTTGGACCCGGCGCTGCCGATGCTCGTGCTCTCCGGGCGCGGCGCGGAGGTGGACCGCGTGCGCGGGTTCGACCGCGGGGCGGACGACTATGTCGTGAAGCCGTTCAGCTATCCGGAGCTGCGCCGGCGGATCGAGGCGCTGCTGCGCCGCACGGGCGAGCGCGTGACGTCGGGCATCGTGCGCGTGGGCGAGCTCGTGATCGACCCGGTGAGCCGTGACGTCCGCGTCGCGGGGGAGCGGGCGGTCCTGTCGCAGAAGGAGTTCGCGCTGCTGCTCGCGCTGGCCACGCAGCCGACCCGCGTGTTCACCAAGGAGGAGCTGCTGCGCGAGGTCTGGGGCTACCGCTCGATGGGCCGCACCCGGACGCTGGACTCGCATGCGTGCCGGCTGCGGACCAAGCTGGGAGCCGCGGGCGGCCAGTACGTCGTCAACGTCTGGGGCGTCGGCTATCGCCTCGTGGACGGGCGGCCCGGCGCGCTGCCCGCCGGAGCGGCGGCGGCGTGACCGCGCTCGCCGCCTTCACCCTCCTGCTCGCCGTCGCCCTGCTGTGGCGCCGTCACTGCCTCGCGCTCGTCGCGCAGGCCAGCCACGAGCTGCGCAACCCGCTGCAGGCCGCCCTGCTCGGGCTGCACGGGCTGGGCGCCGCCGGGGACGGGGCGCGGCTGGCGGCGATCGACCTCGAGCTGCGCCGCGCGGCGCGCGCGGCGGAGGACCTGACAGCGGCCGCGTGCGGGCGGCGCGCGTCGGAGTCAGCGGACGAGGTCGAGCTGGGCGGGCTGCTCGCCGACGCGGGCGTCGCCTGGGAACTGCTGGCCGCGCACCGCGGCGTCGGGCTGGTCGTCGAGGCCTCGGCGGGGCCGGTGGTCGTGCGCGCGGACCGGATCAGGCTCGCCCAGGCGCTCGCGAACCTCGTCGCCAACGCGCTCGAGCACGGCGGGGGAGGCGTGCACGTGCGCGCCCGGGCGACGGGGGCCCACGCGCGGGTCGAGGTCACCGACTGCGGCCCGGGCCTGCCGGCGCCGCTCCCGGAGCTGGTGGCGGCCGCGCGCGGGCGCCGTGAGCGGCGCGGCCACGGGCTCGCCCTCGCCTCGCTGATCGCGCGGCGCCACGGCGGGCGGCTCGTCACCGCGCCGTCGCCGCGCGGGGCGCGGCTCGTGCTCGAGCTGCCGCTCGCCGGCTCGGGGCGGCCGGCCGCACGGCCGCGGCCCGCTCCACACGGTCGCCTCCTGCCGGTGCGGCCGGGCGCCTCGCTGCGCCGCCTGCGCCGCCGTGCCACGGCGCGCCGCGCGTGATGAGCCGCCGCCGGCGCGCCGCGCTGCTGCTCGGGCTCGCGCTGGTCCTCGGCGCGCTGGCGGCGTCGGACGTCGCGCGGCGCGAGGCGGCGCTGCGGGCCGAGCTCGCCCCGCTGGTCGAGGTCGTGGTGGCGCGCGCGCCGCTGGAGGCCGGGCACCGCCTGGCCGCGCGCGACCTCGCGCGGCGCCGGGTACCGGAGCGGTTCGCGCCCGCCGGGGCGGCAGGCGTGGCGCCCGAGCTGCTCGTCGGCCGCCGGCTCGCGGTGCCCGTGGTCGAGGGAGGGCCCGTCGGCCCGCTGCTGCTCGAGCCGTCCGCGCCGCCGCCGGGCGCCGGTCTCGGGCGCGGCCAGCGCGCCGCCGAGGTCGTCGCGGCCGCGGCGCCCGGCACGGTCGCCGCCGGTGCGCGCGTGGACGTGCTCGTCACCCGGGACCGCGGCACGGGCGCGGGCGCGACGGAGCTCGCGCTGCAGGACGTCGAGGTGCTCGCGACGCGCACCGCTCCCGCCGCCGACGGGGAGCGCCGCACGCGCACGATCGCCGCGACCCTGCGGGTGAGCGTGCGTCAGGCGGTCTACCTCGCGGCCGCGGGCTCGTTCGCCCGCGAGGTCCGGCTGCTCGCCCGCGCGCCCGGCGATCGCGGGCGGCTCGGCGCCCTCTCGGTCGCCGGATGAGCCGGACTCTTAGGCTGTTCTCAACCAGCGAGCCGATCGTTGCTCCTATGACGCTCAAGGCAAAGTCCACAGCACTGATCCTCAGCGGCGCCGTCGCGCTCTCGTTCACCGCCTACGCGATCGGCAGCCAGACCGGCAGCGGCAGCGCCGACGCGCAGTCCTCCTCCGCCAAGTCGTCCTCGCCCGCGACCGCGCGGCCTGCCGGCTTCGGCCGTGGCGGCCCCGGCCATCGCGGCGGCCCGGGCTTCGGCCCCGCGCTCGACGGTCTCGCGAGCAAGCTCGGCGTGTCGACCTCGGCGCTGCAGCAGGCCTTCGAGGACGCGCGTGACGACCTCGGCGCCGCCCGCGGCGATCGCGAGGACCACCTGAAGACGCTCGCGGACGAGCTCGGCGTCACCGAGGCCAAGCTCCGCGATGCGTTCGAGACGCTGCGGCCCGACCGCGGGCTCCGCCGCGAGCGCCATGCCGGACTCCCCGCCGCGCTGGCCAAGGAGCTCGGCATCAGCGCCGCGAAGGTCCGCGCCGCGTTCGAGACGGCCCGTGACAGCGGTCGCCGCGGCGACCGCGGCGCCGCGCTCGCCAAGGCCCTCGGCATCACCGAGGCCAGGCTCGAGCAGGCCTTCCGCGGCCTGCGGGACGACTTCCGCAAGGACCACGAGGAGCGCGAGGGCGCCCGCGCCGCCGCGCTCGCCAAGGCGCTCGGGATCTCGCAGGCCAAGGTCGAGGCCGCGTTCGAGAAGCTGCGCGCAGCTCGCGAGGCCGAGCACGAGAAGAAGCGGGACGCGCTCGCCGCGTCGCTGGCCAAGAGCCTCAAGCTCGACGAGGCCAAGGTGAAGGCCGCGCTCGAGGACTTCGCTCCCGAGCGAGGGGGCCGTCGCCACGGGCCCTAGCCTGGCGGCCCAGCCCCACGTCCTCGTCGTCGACGACGAGGCGTCCGTCCGGTCGGCCCTCGAGCGCGCGCTGCGCCTCGAGGGCTTCGCCGTGTCCACGGCGTCGGGCGGGCGCGAGGCGCTGGAGGCGGTGGCGCAGCGGCCGCCGGCTGTCATCGTCCTCGACGTGACGATGCCCGACCTCGACGGCGTCTCCGTCGTCCGGCGCCTGCGCGCCGGGGGCATCGACGTGCCCGTGTGCATCCTGTCCGCGCGCGACGAGGTCGACGACCGCGTCGCCGGGCTCCAGGCAGGGGCCGACGACTACCTCGTCAAGCCGTTCGCGATCGCGGAGCTGACCGCGCGCCTGCAGGCGCTGCTGCGCCGCCGCGGCAACCCGGGCGCCGGCCCGCTCGTGGTCGGCGACGTGGTCATCGACGCCCGCCGCCACGTCGCCACGCGCGGCGGCCGCGACCTCGGCCTCACACGCCGCGAGTTCGACCTGCTGGAGGTGTTCGCCCGCCACCCGGGCCAGGTGCTCTCGCGCGAGCAGCTGCTGGGGCTCGTGTGGGGCTACGCGTCCGACGTGGAGACCAACGTGGTCGACGTGTTCGTCGGCTACGTGCGCCGCAAGCTCGAGGCGGAGAGGGAGCCGAGGACGCTGCACACGGTGCGGGGGGTCGGCTGGGCGCTGCGCCCATGAGGCTCCCGGGCAGCCTGCGCGCGCGGCTGACGCTCGCGGCGCTGCTCGCCGTGCTGATCGGCGGCCTGATCGCGGGGCCGCTGCTGCTCGCCGCCGTCGCGCGCGACGGCCGCCAGGCGATCGACCGCGAGCTGCGCCAGCAGACCGCGGAGGTGCTGCGCGGCGGGCCGGGGCCGGGGCCCGACCGCTTCGGCCGCGGCCCGCGCGGCGGCCAGCGCCTGCTGCGCGGCTCGGGGACCTTCGTGCAGGTCGCATACGGCGATGAGGTCGTCGCGCGCGAGGGCGACGTCCCCGACACGGCGCCGGCCCCGCCGAAGGACGAGGGCTTCTCGACCGTCGAGATCGACGGGACCTCCTGGCGGTCGCTGACGATCGCGCTCGGCGGCGCCGCCGACGCCCGCTTCCAGGCGCTCTCCACGCTCGCCCCGGTCGACGAGCGCGTGGCGAGCACGCGGCGGCTGATCGTGCTGATCGGCCTGCTGGCGCTGGCCCTGACCGGGCTCGCCGCGTGGCTCTTCAGCTCGCTGGCGGTGCGCCCGCTCGCCCGGCTGCAGGCCGGCGCGGCGCGCGTGACCGGCGCGGAGGATCTCTCCACGCCGCTGCCGGACGAGGGCCCGGACGAGGTGCGCTCACTGGCGGGAGCGCTGAACGGGATGCTCGCCCGCCTGCAGGCCTCGACGGCCGCCACCCGGCGCTTCGCCGCCGACGCCGGCCACGAGCTGCGCACCCCGCTGACCGGCCTGCGCGCGAACCTCGACGCCCTCGCCCGCAACCCGGATCTGCCCGAGGCAGAGCGCGCCGCCCTGCTGCGCGAGAGCAGCGCCGAGCAGGACCGGATCGTGCACCTGCTCGAGGGGCTGCAGGCGCTCGCTCGCGGTGAAGCCGCGGAGGCGCTCCCGCGCGAGGACGTCGAGCTCGGCGACCTCGTCGACGCCGCCGTCTACGGCGCCCGGCGCCGGCATCCCGGGGTCGCGTTCGAGCTACATGAGCACGGCGAGGCCGGCGGCACCGCACACGGGTGGGCCAACGGCCTGCGCCTCGTCGTCGACAACCTGCTCGAGAACGCGGCGCTGCACGGCGGTGGGCGGGTCGACGTCGACCTCGGGCGCGAGGACGGCCGCTGGCTGCTGCGGGTCGCCGACGACGGGCCGGGCGTCCCGGAGGGCGAGCGCGAGCGGGTGCTCGAGCCGTTCGCCCGCGGCCACGGCGTGAGCGCGCCCGGGACCGGGCTGGGCCTCGCGATCGTCGCCCAGCAGGTCGGCCTGCACGGAGGCGACCTGCGGCTCGCCGACTCGGAGCTCGGCGGCCTGGCCGTCGAGGTCCGGCTGCCGGCCTGACCGCCGGGGCGTCCTCGCAGGGCATGGCCCTCGGGGGGCGAACTTTCGCGCGGCGCGGCTATCCCGTCGCGTGGACGCCGACCTCGACACGCTCGCGGGCACCCTGCGCGAGCGGCTGCTCGCCGTGGGGGAGGACGGCCCGGCACCTGAGCGGATCCGCGCGCTCGTGGATCGCGAGGCGGGCGTGCTCGACGAGGCCGCGCGCGAAGGGCTCGCCGCGCGGATCGCCGAGCGCGCGTTCGGGCTGGGGCCGCTGGAGCCGCTGCTGGCCGATCCCGAGGTGGAGGAGATCATGGTCTCGGGGACCCGGCCGGTGTGGATCGAGCGGGGCGGCCGGCTCGAGCGCACGGACGTCGCGTTCGCCCGCGAGGGCGACCTGCGCGAGGCGATCGAGCGGATCCTCGCGCCGCTGGGCCGCCGCGTGGACGACGCGGAGCCGCTGGCCGACGCCCGCCTGCCCGACGGCTCGCGCGTGAACGTCGTCATCCCGCCGCTGGCGCTCGACGGGCCGGCGCTGACGATCCGCCGCTTCCGCCGCCGCGGCTTCACGCCCGAGGATCTCGTCGCCAACGGCACGATGAGCCGGCCGCTGCTGGACTTCCTCGAGCGCACCGTGCGCTGCCGGGCGACCGTGCTGGTCTGCGGCGGCACCGGCTCCGGCAAGACCACGACGCTCAACGCGCTCTCCTCGTTCATCGGCGCGGACGAGCGCGTGGTCACGATCGAGGACGCCGCGGAGCTCTCCCTGCGCCAGCCGCACGTGGTGCGGCTCGAGGCGCGCCCGCCGAACGTCGAGGGCCGCGGCGAGGTGACGATCCGCCGGCTGGTGCGCAACGCCCTGCGGATGCGCCCGGACCGGATCGTGGTCGGCGAGGTCCGCGGCGGAGAGGCCCTGGACCTCCTGACCGCGCTCTCGACGGGCCATGACGGCTCGCTCTCCACCGTCCACGCGGGCTCGCCCGCAGAGGCGCTGCGCCGGATCGAGACGCTCGCCCTGATGGCGGGCCTCGGCCTGCCGCACCAGGCCATCCGCGAGCAGGTCGCGGACGCCTTCGACCTCGTGCTCTGCCAGGCCCGCGCGGGCGACGGCGCCCGCCGCGTCGTCGCCGTCGCCGAAGTCGTGCGGGTTGCCGGAGGCGCAGCCGCGCGAGAGATCTACGCCTGGCGGGACGGCCGCGGCCGCTGGCGGGCCGCCCTCTCCGACCCGCTCGCCGCCCGGCTGAGGGCAGCAGGATGAGCCGCCATACGCGGCGCCGTGCTCGCGCTCGGTGCGACCGCCACGCGCGGCGTCGTCGCCGAGGGCGGCGCGCGTGACCGCGGCGGCGCTGGCCTTCGGCGCGGCTGTGGCCGGGACCGCCGGCGCATGGGAGCTGCTCGCGGCGGTCGAGGGGACGCGGGTGTCGGCTTCGGTCGAGAGGATCGTGGAGCCGGTGGCCCGCGCCGGCCGGGAGGGGCGCGAGCCGACCGCGCCAGAGCGGCGGCGGCTCGCGCTGCTCTCGGCGGCCGCCTTGCTCGCTGCCGGGTGGCTGCTGGGCGGCGCCGTGCTCGCGGTGCTGGCCGCGACGGCCGGTCCGGCGCTGGCGGTCGCGGTGGTCCGGGCGCGCTCGCGCCGTTACGCCGCCGCGCTCCGGCGCGGCGCGCCTGAAGCCGCGCGGGCCCTGGCCGACGCGCTGGCCTCGGGCCACTCCGTGCGCGGCGCGATCGCAGCCGCGGCAGCAGGCGTGCCCGGTCCGGCTGGCCACGAGCTCGGCCGCGCGGCCCACGCGCTCGCGCTCGGCGAGCCCGCGGCCGCGGCGCTCGAGCGCCTGCGCCGCCGGGCGTCCGGTCCCGCCTGGGACACGCTCGTCGCCGGGATCCTGCTCCAGCGCGAGGCGGGAGGCGACCTCGCCGGCCTGCTGCGCGAGCTCGCGGGCTCGCTCGAGGCGGCCGCCCGCGTGGAGGCCGACGCCCGCGCCGCCACCGCCCAGGCCCGCTTCACCGCCCGGACGGTCCTCGGCCTCCCGCTCGCGGCAGCGGCGCTGGCCGAGCTCGCCGCCCCCGGCTTCATCGGCTCGCTGCTCGCAGAGCCCGCGCCGGCCGCACTCGTCGCGGCCGCGGCCTTCCTGCAGATGCTCGCGATGCTCGCGATCCGCCGCCTCGCATGAGATGCGCCCGCCACCGGGGAAGCAGCCCGTGACCGTGCTCCTCGCGGCGGCGGCCGCATTGCTCGCCACCTACGGCGGCGCGGACCTGCTCGCGCTGCGGGCCGCGCGCCGCAGCCCGCGCGCGGCGGCTGCCCTCGGCTCCGCGCGCGTGGTCGTGGTGCTCGCGCGGCTCGGCCGCGGCGCGGGGGTGCGGCCGCCCCGGTCGCTGGCGGCCCGGATCGCGGCCGCGGGGCTCGACACGCCGGTCGCGGACGTGATGGCGGTCAAGTCGGGGGCGGCAGTGGCCGGCCTCGCGGCGGGCGTCGTGCTCGCGGCGCATGCTCCCGGGCGGCTCGGCGTCGCGCTGGTGGTGGCGGCACCCGCCGCGGCATTCCTCCTGCCGGACGCCTGGCTGCGCCGCCGGGCGCGCGCCCGCGGGGAGGCGATCGAGGCCGAGCTGGCCGACGTCCTGGACCTCCTGCGGGTCGCGGTGGCCGCGGGGCTCGCGCCGCGACGAGCGCTCGCGGAGGTCGGTCGCCGCCACCCGGGGCTGCTCGCGGCCGAGCTGCACCGCGCCGCCCAGCGCGCGGCGCTCGGCGTGCCCGTCGCCGGCGCGATCCGCGACCTCGAGTCCCGCGCGCCCGCGGCCGGGATCGCTCCGCTCGCCGCGGCGCTGCGGCGGGCGGAGCGACACGGCGTCCCACTCGCTCCCACGCTTGCCGCCCAGGCTCAGGAAGCCCGAGCCCGCGGCGCCCAGCGCGCCACGGAAGCCGCCGCCCGCGCCGGCCCGAAGATCCAGCTCGTGGTGGCGCTGTTGCTCGTGCCGGCGGTGATGCTGCTCGTGGCCGCGGCGTTGCTGCCGGCTCTGGCCGGTGGCCTAGTAGGCGCCGGCGAACGTCAACGGCGCTGGGTAGGGACTGTGAGGGAGCGGCCCGTGCGCCCGCTTCACACGCGAGCGGTGGATTCGTCGGTCTGAGCCCGAGTCATCCACCGCTCGATGCAGGACGGCCCCGAACCCCCTGCCGTACAAGCCCCGTTCATGCGCCTCGCGGCCCACGGCGCCAGCCGGCGAAACGAGGCGCGGCTACTTCAACTGCGCCGCAACCCGCGACCGCGCGACGTCCCCGTCCCGGCCGGCGCCCCCGGCGAGCACGCCGAATGCCTCGAGGTACGGCTTGGCCTTCTCGTACTCCGCGTCGGCGTTGCCCGTCGCCTGGACGAGCTGGAGCACCGCGGGCATCGCGAGCAGGAAGCTCGGCTCGACGTCGTCGCCGAGGACGGACTTCGCCGCCGCGAACTGCGGGCTGTCGGCGAGCTTCGAGCCGCCGCCACCGCCCAGCCCGGCCGCGGCCGCCTCGCGGCCCAGCGCGATCACGACCCGGTCGGAGCTGCGCGCCGCCACGACGGGCTTGGGCGTGCCGGGCGCGGCGGCCTCGAAGGCCGTCTCGGCGCCGTCGATCTTCACGGGCCGGGCGTTCACGCCCGCCTGGCTCTGCGCCAGCCCGACCAGCTTCCCGAAGGCCGCCTCGGCCTTGCCGGAGTCCGTGACCTCGATGACCACGCCGCCGTCGAGCGCGTCCATCGTGGTCCCGCGCGCGAAGACCGCGATGTCGCCGACCCAGGAGAACACGTCCTCCTGGAGGTCGAGGCCGAGCTCCTGCCGCAGCTGGTTCTCGATCGCCGCGCCGCCGAACGCACCCGCGGCCCGCTGGTAGATCGACTTCAAGCTCGGGCCGAAGTCCGGCGAGCCGAAGGCGAGCCAGGACTCGCCGGGCAGCTCCCCGAGCAGCGGCGTCGTCCCGCCGGCCAGCCCGGCCGGCAGCGCGTCCTCGGGGATCTCGGCGGTCGTGTCGACCGCCAGCCGCTCACCGTCGGCCACGAACGCGCCGGCGACCGGGCCGATCCTGTCGATCGGGAACAGCCGCTTGGCCTGCTCGAGCTGCTCCGCCGCCTCGGGGTCGTTGCGCGCCGACTGGTCGACCAGCGCCTTGAAGTCGAGGTAGAAGGAGCCGAGCCGGTCGTCCTCGAGCCGGTCCATCGCCTTCTGGAAGCGCTCGTCGGAGTCCAGCCCGTCGCCCTTGACCGCGTCCACGGTCCGCTTGAACTCGGGCTCGGTGCCGAACACGGCGAAGCCCTCCACGACGCCGGCGGCGCTGTCGTCCGAGGCCTTGTAGGAGACGTCCTTGTAGTCCCGCGCGCTGAACGTCTTGTCGGAGTCCGCGACGGCACGGTCGATCGCCGCCTGGGCAGCCTCCTCGTCCTTCGCCGACGCGACGACGGCCCCGCGGAACTCGTCGTCCCCGCCTGTGGGCGCCGCCCAGATCGCGACCTTCTCGCCCAGCCACGGGGCGACGTCCTTGCGGTAGTCCAGCTTCGGGTCCTCGGACTCGGCGAACGCCTTCTCGACCAGCTCGTCGATCTCGGCCTGCGGGTCGGCGGTGCGCAGGATCTTGCCCGCCGCGGCCAGCGCGTCCTCGCGCAGCTGGCCGTCCGGGCGCAGCGTCGCGTCGGCATAGACGGCGGCGTTCGCCGGCACGGCGCCCGCCGGGTCGTCACCGCCCGAGGCGCTCGAGCCACCGCAACCGGCGGCCAGCAGGGACAGGGAGATGAGAGCGAGGAGAACGGCGCGAGGCATCGACGAAGGGTACGGCCGAGGTCCCCGGAAACGCAAGAACCCCTGCAAAACGGAGCGATGCAAGCGGTCGTGCGCCGCAAGCACCCCGTTCGAGCTCGTCCGTCCCACTCCACGACACCGCCTATTTGCAGGGATTTTCATATGCACGACGCACCTGGCTCAAGAAAAGTGGGACGAATGCCGACAGTTGTGTTGCAAAGTGGGTTGAAGTGGGGTACGTTCACCTCGCGAAGCCGGTCCGGGGTGGCGGGGCTCCTCCCACTCCGCCACCTCGGATCGACTGACCCCCTCTTGGACATGCGCTTTGGCCTTCCACGGCACCTTCGATCACTCCCTCGACGCCAAGCACCGGCTCACGGTGCCGTCGAAGCTCCGGGCCGCCTTCTCGGAGGGCGCGTTCCTCGTCGAGGGGGCGGACACGTGCCTCTCGCTGTATCCGGCGAAGACCTATTCGGCGCTCGTCGACTCAGCCCTCGCGGGAATGAATCCGCTCTCCGCGCAGGCGCGGGAGCTCAACCGCTTCTTCCGCTCCAACGCCCATGCCGTCGAGCTGGACTCGGCGGGCCGCGTGATGCTCGGCTCCAAGCTCGCGGCGGCGGTGGGCATCGATCGGGACGTCGCCGTCATCGGCGCCGGCGACTGCTTGGAGCTCTGGGACCCCTCCACCTGGGAGGCCTACCACCGCGACCTCTCGGCGCGCGGTACTGACCTCACCGCATCTCTTGGCCATCCTGCTTGACATGCCCCGCACGCACGTCCCCGTCCTCGCCGGGGAGCTCATCGAGGCGCTGGACCCCCAGCCGGGCCAGGTCGCGGTCGACTGCACCCTCGGCGCGGCGGGCCACGCCCGCCTCGTCGCCGACCGGATCGGCCCTGCGGGCACCCTGATCGCGATCGACCGCGACCCGCTCGCGGAGGAGTCCTTCGCCGAGCTGGCGGCCGAGGTCGCCTGCGCGACCCGCTTCATCCGCGCCGACTTCGAGCACGGCCTGCGGATCCTCGCCGAGGAGGGCACCAAGGTCGACCTCGTCTACCTCGACCTCGGGATGTCCTCGATGCAGGTGGACACGCTCGAGCGCGGCTTCTCCTACGCCTATGACGCGCCGCTGGACATGCGGATGGACCCGGGCCAGGAGCTGACCGCGCGCGAGATCGTCAACACCTGGGACCGCCGCCGCCTCGCCCGCGCGCTGCGCGAGTACGGCGAGGAGCGCTACGCCGAGCGCATCGCCGCCGCGATCGAGCGCGGGCGGGCGGGAAAACCGCTCGAGACCACCTTCGAGCTCGTCGAGGCGATCAAGAACGCCATCCCGACCCCGGCGCGCTTCGCCGGCGGCCATCCCGCCAAGCGGACCTTCCAGGCGATCCGGATCGCCGTCAACGAGGAGCTCGCCCAGCTCGACGCCGCGCTGCCGCTGGCCTGGCAGATCCTGAACCCCGACGGCCGCCTGGCCGGCATCTCCTTCCACTCGCTCGAGGACCGGCGCGTCAAGCGCTTCCTCGCCGAGCGCACGCGCGGCTGCATCTGCCCGCCCGACCTGCCCGTCTGCGGCTGCGGCCGCACGCCGGAGGCCGAGCTCGTGTTCCGCCGCTCGATCGCCCCCAGCGCGGGGGAGGTCGCCGCGAACCCGCGGGCGAAGTCGGCGCGCCTGCGCGCCGCCCGCAAGCTCAAGGAGGAGCACTGATGGCCACCCGCACCGCCGCCCGGCGCTCCCACGTGCACCGCGGCGCCACGCTGCCGCGGCACGCGCGCCGCATCTCCGGCCCGGTCGCCCGCCCCGTCCCGAACGTTCCGGTCGCGCGGCCGCTCCGGCGCGGCTCCACCGGCGCGTTCGAGCGCCTGCGCGCGCTCCCCGAGCACCGGATCGTCGACCGGCTCCTGCGCGGCCGCGCGTGGATCTGGCTGATCGGGATCATGCTCGGCGGCATCGTCGCGATGCAGGTGTCGCTGCTGAAGCTCAACTCCGGCATCTCGCGCGCCGTGACCACGGCCGGGACGCTCGAGCGCGCCAACGCCGACCTGGAGACCGAGGTCGCGCGGCTGTCGTCGGGCGAGCGGATCCAGACCACCGCCGCCGACGAGGGCATGGTCGCCCCGCCCGCCGGCGACGTCGCCTACCTCACCGCGCGCCCCGGCACGGACCCGGGCATCGCGGTCAAGCGCATGCAGTCGCCCAGCGACGAGGCCGAGCAGGTGATGGCCAACGGCGGCAAGGCGCCGCCCGACCTGGCCCTCGGCACCGTCACGCCGGTCGTGCCGCTGGCCGCCGCCACCCCGGACCCGGCCGCCACGCCGGCCCCGGTTGCGACCGTCACGCCTGCGCCGACGCCGACCGCCACGCCCGAGCCGCTCCCGCCCGCCGCCACCGGCACGGGCGCCACCACGGCTCCGGCCGGTTGAGATGAAGCTGATCGAGCGCCGGATCGGACTGCTGTTCGCGGTCTTCCTGACGCTGCTGATCGTCGGGGCGGCGCGCTCCGCCTGGCTCGGCGTCGTCAAGGCGGGCACGCTGAAGGAGGCCGCGGCCACCCAGCAGGAGTCCGACGTCCTCGTCCCCGCCCGCCGCGGCGCGATCACCGACCGCACCGGCACCGAGCTGGCCGTCTCCCAGCCCGCCATGACGATCGCGGCCACCCCGTACCTGGTCAAGGACGCCGCGAAGCTCGCCGCGCAGCTGGCGGGGCTGCTGGACAAGCCCGAGGACGAGATCCTGCGCCAGCTCGCCCGCCGCGACACCGGGTTCGTCTACATCGCGCGCCACGTCCCCGCCGCGCGCGCCCGCAAGGTGCAGGAGCTGCACGTCGAGGGCATGGAGTTCATCCCGGAGTTCACCCGCGTGTATCCGCGCGAGTGGATGGCCTCGCAGCTGCTCGGGACGGTCGGCACCGACAGCCAGGGCCTCTCCGGCCTCGAGTACTCGCAGGACAAGATCCTCAAGGGCGTCGACGGCGAGCGCCGGCTCAAGAAGGACGCGCTCGGCGAGGCGATCGAGCTCACCGAGGTCAAGGCCACCGAGCCCGGCCTGGACCTGCGCCTCACGCTCGACGCCAACATCCAGGACAAGGCCGAGGAGGTGCTCGCCAAGGTCGGCGAGGAGTGGAAGCCCAAGGGCGCCACCGCGATCGTCATGGACCCGCGCGACGGCGGCATCCTCGCGCTCGCCAACTGGCCGCAGGTGAACGCCAACGAGCCCGGCGACGCCCCCGAGTACGCGCGCCAGAACCGGGCGATCGGCATCACCTACGAGCCCGGCTCCACCTTCAAGGCCTTCACGGTCGCGGGCGCGCTGGAGGAGAAGAAGGTCACGCCCGACACGGAGTTCAACCTCCCGCCGACGATCATGGTCGCCGACCGCGAGATCGGCGAGTCGCACCCGCGCGGCTACGTGACGCTCAACACCCGGCAGATCCTCGAGCAGTCCTCCAACGTGGGCGCGATCATGATCGGGCAGCGGCTCGGCGCGGAGCACTTCGACAAGTGGGTGCGCCGCTTCGGCTTCGGCCAGCGGACGGGGATCGACCTGCCCGGCGAGGAGCAGGGCATCGTGCTCCCGCTCGAGCGCTACTCCGGCTCCTCGATGGGCAACATCCCGATCGGCCAGGGCATCGCGGTCACGCCGATGCAGATGGCGACCGCGTACGCGGCGATCGCCAACGGCGGCGTGCTGCGGCCGGCGCACATGATCGAGTCCGTCGGCGGGCGCGCGGCGCAGAAGCCGAAGGGCCACCGCGTGATCTCCGAGGCGACCGCGTCCTCGCTGCGGCGGATGCTCGAGGGCGTCATCGGCCCGGGCGGCACCGCCTCCGGCGCCGAGATCCCCGGCTACGTGCTGGCCGGCAAGACCGGCACGGCGGAGAAGCCGGACCCCATCACGGGCGGCTACTCCGAGAGCAAGTTCGTCTCCTCGTTCGTCGGCTTCGCGCCCGCCAAGCAGCCGAAGCTGCTGGTCGCGGTGATGGTCGACGAGCCGCAGGGCGAGATCTACGGCGGCCTCGTGGCCGGCCCCGCGTTCCGGGACATCACGAGCTTCGCGCTCAACTACCTCAAGATCCCGCCGGATCCCGACTGAGCTAGCTGAACTGCAGCACGCCGTCGTCGACCCGCCCGTGGCGGATCTTGGCGACGTCGAAGATGTAGCTCATGCTCAGCCGCCACGGCTCGCGCGAGCCCTGCTTGGGCAGGCTGTCGATCGAGCGCATCACGTAGCCGGGCGTGAACTCGAGGAACGGCTGCTCGGCGACGGAGGGGTCACGCACCGGCACGGCGCGGCGAAGGCCGTTGGCGTGCATGTGGTTGATCAGCCGGCAGGCGTACTCCGCCACGAGGTCGGCCTTCAGCGTCCAGGAGATGTTCGTGTAGCCGACCGTGAAGATGAGGTTCGGCAGGCCGCTGAGCATCATCGCCTTGTAGGCCATCGTCCGGCGCAGGTCGACGGGCTCGTCGTCGACCGCGAGCTCCATGCCGCCGAACAGCAGCAGGTTGAGGCCCGTGGCCGTGACGATCACGTCGGCCTCGAGCTCGGCGCCGTCGCGCAGGCGGATCCCGCGCTCGGTGATGCGGTCGATCTCGGCGGTGACGACCTCCGCGCTGCCGTCCGAGAGCGTCTTGAAGAGGTCGCCGTCGGGGACCAGGCACAGGCGCTGGTCCCAGGGCTTGTAGCGCGGGTTGAAGTGCGTGTCGACGGCGTAGCCGGCGGGCAGCGCGCGCAGGGCGCCGGCGCGGTAGAGCTTGCGCATCGTACGCGGGAAGCGCTGGCTGAGCTGGAACAGCAGCGTGGCCTGGACGACGTTCTTCCAGCGCACGATCGCGTGGGCCCGCCGCTCTCCCAGCCGCCGCCTCAGCACGTTCGCGATCGGGTCCTCGTTCGGCAACGACAGGACGTAGGAGGGCGAGCGCTGCAGCATCGTCACGTGCTCGGCGCCGTCGCCCACGAGTGACGGCACGAGCGTGACCGCGGTGGCGCCGCTGCCGATGACCGCGATCCGCTTGCCGGCGACGTCGAGGTCCTGCGGCCAGAACTGCGGGTGCACGATCTCGCCGCCGAAGTCCTCGCGCCCCTCGAACGGCGGCGTGAAGCCCTCGTCGTAGCGGTAATAGCCGCTGCAGATCAGCAGCATCTGGCAGCTGAGCGGCTCGCGGCCCTCGGCGTGGACGGTCCAGCGGGCCTCGGGTGTCGACCACTCGGCGCGCACGACCCTGTGGCCGTAGCGGATGTGGGCGTCGATGCCGGCCTCCGTGGCGGTCTCGCGCAGGTAGGAGAGGATCGAGCTGCCGTCGGCGAGCGCCTTGGAGCCCGTCCAGGGCTTGAAGCGGTAGCCCATGGTCTGCATGTCGGAGTCCGAGCGCACGCCGGGGTAGCGGAACAGGTCCCACGTCCCGCCGCTGGCCTCGCGCGCCTCGAGGATCGCGTAGCGCTTGCCGGGGCAGCGATCCTGCACGTGCCAGGCCATCCCGATGCCGGAGATGCCGGCGCCCACGATCACGACGTCGAGGTGCTCCATATCCCAGAGCGTACTGAACTGTGGTTCACTTCTTGTGAGATGGCCTACAGACCGACCGACCGGACCCGCGCCCGCGCGGCGGCCGCCCGCGAGCGGATCGTCTTCGCGGCGCTCGACCAGCTCGCCGAGGGGGGCTACGCCTCGGCCTCGATGGCCGCGGTGGCGCGCCGCGCCGGCGTCGCGACCGGCAGCGTGTACCGCCACTTCCCCTCCAAGGGCGACCTGTTCGCCGAGGCGTTCCGGCGCGCCTCCCAGCGCGAGGTCGACGTGCTCGTGGCGCTCGGGCACCGCACGATGCCGGTGCAGGACCGGCTCGCCGCCTGGGTGGGGGCCTTCGTGCACCGCGCGCTGGCGGAGCCCGTGCGCGCCTACGCGCTGATCGCCGAGCCCGTCGACCCGGCCGTGGAGGCCGAGCGGCTGACCTTCCGGCGCGCCTACGCCGACCTCTTCGCCCGGGCGCTGGCCGACCTTCCGCACCCGCACCCCGAGATCGCCGCGGCGGCGATCGTCGGCGGGCTCGCGGAGGCGCTGGTCGGGCCGCTCGCCCGCCGCGACGCCGACGCGGACGAGCTGACCGCCGCCCTGACCGCCTTCACCCTGTCCGCCGTGGGAGCCGCACATGCTGCTGAACCAGTTTGAGTCCGAATCCACCGATCCCCGCGGCGCCACGCCGCCGCGGCCGTTCGCCGGGAACCGCCGGCCGCGATCCAGGTGGGCGACCACATGACCTCGCGGCCGGCGGCCCCCGGCTCGGCCCGCGACGCCGAGGCATCCACGGGTCATCGGTGGATCGAACTCCTGACGTCCTCAACCAGTCCGTCCCGTTCGAGGACGTCGACCTGCTGGCCGCCGACGTGCCGCTGCAGGAGGCGCTCGAGCGCGAGGGCGGCGGCTGGGCGATCGACCGCGTGCGCGACTGCGGCCTCGTCGCGGGCTCCGCCGAGGCGCAGGAGCACGGCCGCCGCGCGGAGCGCAACGAGCCGCGGCTGCTCACCCACGACCGCTTCGGCCACCGGATCGACGAGGTGGAGCTGGACCCGAGCTGGCACTGGCTGCTGCGCGGGGCGGTCGAGCGGGAGATCCACGCGCTTCCCTGGCGCGACCCGCGGCGCGGCGCGCACGTCGCCCGCGCGGCGCTCGAGCTGCTGTGGACGCAGGCCAACGCGGGCGTGATGTGCCCGGTCTCGATGACCTACAGCGCGGTGCCCGCGCTGCGCGTCGACCCGGCGCTGGCGGCCGAGTGGGAGCCGCGGCTGACGCTCCCGGACTACGAGCAGGGTGCTTTGTGCGGGATGGCGATGACCGAGAAGCAGGGCGGCTCGGACGTGCGCGCGAACATCACTCGCGCCGAGTCCGTCGGCGACGGCTGGTGGGAGCTGCACGGCCACAAGTGGTTCTGCTCCTATCCACCCTGCGCGGTGTTCCTCGTGCTGGCGCAGGCGCCCGCCGGCCTGTCCTGCTTCCTGGTGGAGCGCGGGCCGGGGATGGAGTTCCAGCGCCTCAAGGACAAGCTCGGCACGCGCTCGCTGCCGTCGAGCGAGGTCGAGTTCCACGGCGCCGCCGCGCGCATGCTCGGCACGGAGGGCCGCGGCGTGGCGACCATCATCGAGATGGTCACGCATACGCGGCTGGACTGCGTGATCGGAAGCTCGGCCGGTATTCGTCGAGGGGTCGCAGAGGCCGTCTGGCACGCGCGCCACCGCAGCGCGTTCGGCGCGCGGCTGTATCGAGCAGCCGCTGATGCGCAACGTGCTCGCCGACCTGGCGCTCGAGTCCGAGGCCGCGACGGCGACCGCGCTGCGGCTCGCGCGCTCCTACGACGAGGGCGACGGCACCTTCCGCCGCTTCGCCACCGCGGTCCTGAAGTACTGGATCTGCAAGCGGGCCGCGCCGCACGCGGCCGAGTCGCTCGAGTGCCTCGGCGGCAACGGCTACGTCGAGGAGTCCCCGATGCCGCGGCTGCTGCGCGACTCGCCGCTCAACGGGATCTGGGAGGGCTCGGGCAACGTGATGTCGCTGGACGTCCTGCGCGCGATGGCGCGCGAGCCCGACGGGCTGCCCGCGTTCCTGGCCGAGTGCGAGCTCGCGCGCGGCGCCGACGCCCGGCTCGACGCGCACCTGGACGCGCTCCCGGTGACGCTGCAGTCGCTGGCGTCCGAGGACGCCCAGTGGCTCGCGCGGCGCGCGGTCGAGGACCTCGCGCTGGCGTTCCAGGCGTCGCTGCTGGTCCGCACCGCGCCGCCGGCCGTGGCCGACGCGTTCTGCGCGGGGCGGCTCGGCGAGGCGCCGCGGCCGGGTCTACGGCACGCTGCCCGCGGGCGTGGACGCCGAGGCGGTGCTTGCACGGGCGCTCGCGATCTGACCAGCAGGCGGCGACGCGCTGCGGGCGCCGCCCGCGCTCGTAGACTCCCCGCGGATGACCCTGCGCGACCTGCTCGGCGAGGGCTCGGCCGACGTGCAGATCACCGGGCTCGCCTACGACAACCGCGCGGTGGAGCCGGGTTTCCTGTTCTTCTGCGTGCCCGGGTTCACGCGCGACGGCCACGACTTCGCCCCGGACGCCGTCGAGCGCGGCGCGGCCGCGCTGGTGGTCGCGCGGCCGCTGGACCTCGGGGTCCCCGAGGTCCAGGTGGAGGACGTGCGCTCGGCCATGGCCGTCGCCGCGGCGCGCTTCCACGGCGATCCGACGGCCTCGCTGCCCGTGGTGGGCATCACGGGCACCAACGGCAAGACGACGACGGCGTTCCTCGTGCGCTCGCTGATGGAGGCCTCGGGCCGGCGCTGCGGGCTGCTGGGCACCGTGAAGTCGGTGATCGGCGGCGTCGAGCACCCCGTGGTGCGCACCACGCCCGAGGCGATCGACCTCCAGCGCACGTTCGCGAGCATGCTCGCCGGCGGCGACGAGGCGTGCGCGATGGAGATCTCCTCCCACGCGCTCGACCTGCGGCGGGCCGACGGGATCCACGTCGCCGCGGCGGTGTTCACGAACCTCACGCAGGACCACCTCGACTTCCATCCCGACATGGAGGCGTACTTCCAGGCCAAGCGGCTGCTGTTCTCCTCACCGCTGACCCGCGCCCGGATCGCCAACGCCGACGACGCCTACGGGCGCCGGCTGGCCGAGGAGTTCCCCGGCACGATCACGTTCGGGCTCGACGACGAGGGCGCCGACTACCGCGCGGCCGGCGTCAAGCAGAGCTTCACGGGCTCCCGCTTCACCGCCGTCACGCCGGACGGCGAGTTCGACGTCGTGATCGGCCTCCCGGGGCGCTTCAACGTGCTCAACGCGCTCGGGGCGTGGGCCGCCGCGCGGGCGCTCGGCGTGCCCGCCTCGACGATCGCGGGCGCGGTCGCCGGCGCCGGGCGCGTCCCTGGGCGCTTCGAGCCGGTCGACGAGGGGCAACCCTACGCCGTGCTCGTGGACTACTCGCACACGCCGGACTCGCTCGAGAACGCGCTGCGGGCCGCCCGCGAGCTGGCCGAGAACCGCGTGATCGCGGTCTTCGGCGCGGGCGGGGACCGCGACCGCGGCAAGCGCCCGCTGATGGGCGCGATCGCCGCGCGGGAGGCCGACGTCGCGATCGTCACCTCCGACAACCCGCGCTCGGAGGACCCGGACGCGATCATCGCCGAGATCCTCGAGGGGATCGAGGACCGCGCCGGCGTGGAGGTCGACGCCGACCGGCGCGCGGCGATCCGCCGCGCGGTCGAGCTCGCCCAGGCCGGCGACGTGCTCGTGATCGCCGGCAAGGGCCACGAGCAGGGCCAGGAGTTCGCGGGCGGCCGCAAGGAGCCGTTCGACGACGTCGGGGTAGCCCGCGAGGCGCTGCGCGCGGTCGGGGCCGGCGCGTGAAGCACTGGAGCGACAGCCGGGTCGCGGGCGCGGCAGGGGCCCAGTTGCTGCGCCCGCATCCCGACGGCCGCGCGGCGGACGGCCCGTCGCGGGTCACGATCGACTCCCGCGACATCGGGTCGGGCGATCTGTTCGTCGGCATCCCGGGGGAGAACGTCGACGGCGGCTCGTTCGCGTCGATGGCGCTCGCCGCGGGCGCCTGGGGCGTGCTGGTGACGGGGGAGTGGGCGGCCGAGGCGGTCGTGGTCGAGAAGGGTGCGGTGCTGCTCAGCCAGACGCCGACCGCGGCGCTCGGTGCGCTGGCCCGCGCGTGGCGGCGCGACCTGGCCTCGCACGTCATCGCGGTCACGGGCTCGGTCGGCAAGACCTCCACGAAGGACCTGATCACCGCGCTGATCGCCCCGCACCGCAGCGTGGCGTCGAACCCGCGCAACTACAACACGGAGATCGGCCTGCCGCTGGCGATCCTCGGGGCGCCGCTCGGAACCCAGGTGATGGTGCTCGAGATGGGCATGCGCGGGTTCGGGCAGATCGCCGAGCTGGCCGCGATCGCCGAGCCCGACGTCGGCGTGATCACCAACATCGGCCCGGTGCACCTGGAGCAGATGGGGTCGCTGGAGGGTGTCGCGAAGGCCAAGGCGGAGCTGCTCGAAGGGCTCTACGACGGCGCGACGGCTGTCGTGCCGAGCGACGAGCCGCTGCTGGAGCCGTGGCTGCGCGAGGCGCTGAAGGTCACGACGTTCGGCCCGGGAGGCGACGTCACGTTCGAGGGCAGCTCGCTGCGCGGCGGCACGGTGCCCGACGGCGTGCCGTCGAGCCACGTCGTGCTGGCCGACGGCGAGCGGATCGAGCTCGAGCTGCCGTTCGACCAGGCCCACAACCTCATGAACACGCTCGCCGCGGTGGCCGCCGCGCGCGCCGTCGGCGTCACGCCCGGCGGGCGGGTGGACGTGCGCTTCTCCGGCCTGCGCGGCGAGCGGGTGCTGCTCGGCACGGGCGCCACCGTCATCAACGACTGCTACAACGCCAACCCGCTCTCCATGCGCGCCGCACTCGACGACCTCGCGAGCCACGAGACCGCCGGCCGTCGCCTGGCGGTGCTCGGCGACATGCTCGAGCTCGGCCCGGCCGAGGAGGACCATCACCGCGACGTCGGCGCCTACGCCGCCACCGCGGGGGTCGACGTGCTGGTGACCGTCGGGTCGCGCGCCGCGAAGATGCTCGACGCCTTCGACGGCGAGGGCCACGCGGTGGGCACCGCGGCGGAGGCGGCGACGCTGGCGGCGGAGCTGCTGGCGCCGGGCGACGTCCTGCTGGTCAAGGGGTCGCGCGGGGTCGGGCTCGAGGTCGTCGCCGAGGCGCTGTCAGAGGCGGAGGGCTGATGGGGGAGGTCCTCATCGCCGGCACGGCCTCCCTGCTGATCTGCATCTTCCTCTCGCCCAAGTTCATCTCGTTCCTGCGGCGGCGGGAGTTCGGCCAGCAGATCCGCGAGGAGGGCCCGCAGGAGCACCACGCCAAGGCCGGGACGCCGACCATGGGCGGGATCATCATCTTCACCGCGATCGCGGTGCCGTTCCTGCTGCTGACGGACTTCGATCCGCGGGCGGTGGGCGTGTTCGGGGTCGCCACGGCGTGCGCGCTGCTCGGCTTCGCCGACGACTACGTGAAGGTCGCCCGGCGGCGCTCGCTGGGGCTGCGCGGGCGGACGAAGCTCGTGGTGACGGTCCTGATCGCGATCGGGCTGTGGCTGGCCGCCACCGAGTGGGCGACCCTGCCGGACACGATCAACCTGCGGGTCATCGACGCCCAGGTCGACGTCGGGATCCTCTATCCGGTCTTCATCTACTTCGTGCTCGCCGGGACCACGTCTGCCGTCAACCTGACCGACGGCCTGGACGGCCTGGCCGCGGGCTGTGCGGCGATCGTGCTGCTCGCGTACATCGCGATCACCTTCACGACGCGCCAGACCGACCTGGCGCTGGTGGCGGGCTGCCTCGTCGGCGCGTGCGTCGGCTTCCTCTGGTTCAACTCGTTCCCCGCCTCGATCTTCATGGGGGACACGGGGTCCCTCGGCCTGGGAGGCGGGATCGCGGCGATGGCGGTGATGACCAAGACCGAGGTGCTGCTGATCATCCTCGGCGGCATCTTCGTGATCGAGGCGCTGTCGGTGCTGATCCAGGTCTTCTCCTTCCAGGCGTTCCGCAAGCGCGTGTTCCTGATGGCGCCGATCCACCACCACTTCGAGCTCCAGGCCTGGTCGGAGACGAAGATCATCCTGCGCTTCTGGATCGTCGCCGCGGTCTGCAGCGCGATCGGTTTCACGCTGTACCAGCAGTCGCTCGGCTAGCGCCCGCTCTGCGCCGACTTCGTTCCGGTTCCGTGCGCCGGGGGCGAATCGTGCGGCGGCGGCCCTCTCGCTCTCCACACACGACGAGAGGAGCTCGAGATGGATGCCGACCTGCTGCCGGGGATCGTCGCCTCGATCCCGCCGGGGGCCTGGATGAGCTACGGCGACGTCGCCCGCGCGGCCGGCGGCGGGGACACCCATGCCCGCTCGCTGAACGGGCGCTTCACCCGTACGGAGATGCCCGGCGCGCACCGCGTCCTGAAGTCCGACGGGACCGTCGGCGGCACCGCGCTCGGCGACCCGGCCGGGGTCCGCCGCCGGCTCGAGGCCGAGGGCCTGGAGTTCGAGAACGGCAGGGCCGCGCAGTCCGCCCGCGTCCGGCCCGAGGTCACGGCATGACCCGCGCGCCTGGGCGCCGCGCGCCCGGCGTGCGGTGGTGCCGCCGTGCGCTTGCGCGTGCGGCGATGCTCGCCGCGCTGGTGGCGCTCGCTTCCGCGGCCCCGGCCGAGGCCGGGTCGTTCCGCGTCTCGCAGTGCCGCGCGGCGGCCGACGGGGCCTTTCAGGCGTCGCTGTGGTCGGTCGACCGCGGCTGGCTCACGGTCAGGTGCGGCTCGGCAGGTGGCATCGTGCAGGTCGGCATCGGCAGCTGGCGCTTGCCCGGGGGCGCCTCGACGTTCGCTCACGTCACGCTGCCGGCCTCGATGCCGCGGACGTCAGCGCGTGCCGCCTGGATCGACTGGCACTCCAACCCGTCGTCGCCGGGCACGAACCCGGCGTACCTGATCCTCGCCGTCAACGGCGTGCGGCTCTACGACGCGGCGGCCGGCCAGGGGACCGCCCCCGGCGCCGCGATGCGCCTCGAGCTGCCCGCGGGCTCGCGCAGCCTGTCGTTCAGGATCTACTGCGCGACGGCCTACGGACCCGGATGGTGCACCTGGCCCGGCTCCCAGCTCGACATCCGCGGGCTGACACTGGAACTCGAGGAGTCCGGCGACCCGTCGGCCACCGCGGACGGCGCGCTCGTCGCCGGCGGCGAGCGGTCGGGCGTCGTGCCGGTCGCGATCTCGGCGGCCGACGGCGACTCCGGGGTGCGGCGCGTCTCGGTCTCGCTCGGCGGCGTACCGGTCGGGACGCTCGAGCCCGCCGAGCCGTGCACGGACGATCGCCTCCCGCCGTGCTCGCAGAGCCTGCGCGGAACGCTGGACGTGGACACCCGGCTCGTCCCCGACGGCGAGCGGCGGCTGCGGCTCGTCGTCAGCGACGCGGCCGGGAACATCCAGACCTACGACGCCGGGACCGTGCGCGTCGCGAACATCCCCGTCGTCCCGCCCGGGCCCGGGCCCGGGCCGGGCACCGGCTCCGGTGGCGGCCCGCTCGGTGGCGGGCAGCCCGGCGGCGGTGCGCCGGGCGGGGGCGCGCGCGTGAGCTTCCCGCCGAACCCGCTCGCCGGCCGCGGCCACGCGCCGAACGGCCGCCGTGCGAGCGAGCGCGCGCGCCTGCGGGCGTGGCTGGAGCCCGGCCGGGCGCGCTCCGGCTCGATCCTGCGGCGCCGCAGCGCGGTCGTGCCCTACGGAGAGCGGGTGCGGATCCGCGGGCGGCTGACCGACGAGCACGGCCGCGGCATCGGCCGGGCGACGCTCGCCACGATCCGCCGTGAGCCCGGCCGGCCGTGGCGCACGGTCACGGGAGCGCGAACCCGTCCTGACGGTCGGTTCACCGCGTTCAGCCGGATCGGGCCTTCGCAGGAGCTCCGGTTCGTCTACTACGCGTTCGGCGACTCGCCCCGCGGGCGCCGGAGTCCGCGGTTGCGGGTGCGGGTCGTCCGGTGACCCGGGCTGCACGCCGGCGGCACGCCCCGGCCGGCTGCGACGGCGGGCGTGGCGCGACACGCACCGCCGGGCCGCTTGAATGGTCCCCGTGATCCCGCGCCCGCCGCTGCCTCCCGGCCCGTACCTCGTCGTCGGCCTGGCCCGCTCGGGCGTGGCCGCGGCGCTGGCGCTGCGCGAGCTCGGGGCGGAGGTCACCGGGGTCGACTCGGGGCCGGTGGCCGAGGAGGCGGCAGCGCGCCTCGAAGCCGCGGGCGTGGCGGTGCACGCCGAAACCGACGGCGTCGACCTTCTCGACCGAGCCGGCAGCCTGATCAAGAGCCCGGGCGTGCCGAAGGAGGCGCCGGTCGTCGCGGCGGCGCTGGAGCGCGACATCGCGGTGCTGGGCGAGTACGAGACGGGGTGGCGGCTGCTGCCCGAGCACGAGTTCGTCGCGGTCACGGGCTCCAACGGCAAGACGACCACCGTCGAGCTGATCGGGCACCTGCACCGCGAGGCCGGCGTGCCGGTCAACGTGGCCGGCAACGTCGGCACGGCGCTGACCAGCCTGCCCGGCACGCTCGCGCCCGGCACGGTCGTCGTGGCGGAGGCGTCGTCGTTCCAGCTCGAGGACACGGTGGCGTTCGCGCCCGAGGCGGCCGTGCTGCTCAACCTCGCCGAGGACCACCTCGACCGCCACGGCAGCTTCGATGCCTACCGCGAAGCCAAGCTGGCCATCTTCGCCCGCCAGCCGAACGAGGCCGTCGCGGTCGCGCCGCTGGGCCTCGGCATCGAGGACCTCGGCGGCTGCGCGCGGCGCGTGTGCTTCGGCGCCGGCCCGGGCGCGGAGCTGGCCGACCGCGCCGGCCAGCTGTGGTGGGACGAGCAGGCGCTGATGGCGGTCTCCGAGCTCGGCCTGCGCGGCGCCCATAACGTCCAGAACGCGATGGCGGCCGCCGCGGTCACGCTCGCCCGTGGCCTGGATCCCGAGGCGGTCGCCGCGGGGCTGCGCTCGTTCCGCGGCCTGGCGCACAGGCTCGAGGAGGTCGCGACGGTCGACGGCGTCCTCTATGTCAACGACTCCAAGGCCACCAACGTCGCGTCGGCGCTCGTCGGGCTCGCGTCGTTCCCGGGCGGCGTCCACGCGATCCTCGGCGGCCGCAGCAAGGGCGGGAGCTTCATGGAGCTCGCGCCCGTCGTGGCCGAGCGTTGCCGCGCCGCATATCTGATCGGGGAGACCGCGCCCGAGCTGCGCGAGGCGCTCGCGCCGGCCGGCGTCCCGCTGCACGACTGCCACACGCTGGACCACGCCGTCAACGCCGCCGGCGCCGCCGCCGAGCCAGGCGACGTGGTGCTGCTCTCGCCCGCCTGCCCGTCGTATGACCAGTACACGAGCTACGAGCAGCGCGGCGACCACTTCCGTGCGCTGGCCCGGGCCCTGACGAGCACGACATAAATCCCGGCCCAGCGCCGGGAGGCGTGCGACGGCGGGCGTCGAAAGCAGGCCTGATGCCACGCCGGAGAGAGCAGCCGCTCGAACACCGACTGCTGCTCACCGCCACCTTCTGCCTGCTGGCGGGCGGCGCGGTCATGGTCTACTCGGCCTCCTCGGCGCGCACGCTGCTCGAGGGCCAGGGCGACGGGACGATGTACCTCGTCAAGTACCTGGCCTACGGGTCGCTCGGCCTGGTGGCGATGCACCTGCTCTCGCGCCACGGGCTCGAGAACGTCCGGCGATACACGCCGTGGTTCGTCGGCATCGCGTTCGTGCTGCTGCTGCTCGTGCTGATCCCCGGCTTCGGAGTGAAGATCAACGGCGCGCGCCGCTGGCTGGGGGTGGGGCCGCTGCAGTTCCAGCCGTCGGAGCTGATGAAGATCGCGCTCGTCCTGCACGCCGCCGCCGTGCTGTCCGTCCGGCCGAAGGTCTCCCGCAGCCTGCGGCTCATCGCCGGGCCGATCCTCGGCGTCGGCGGCGCCGCCGTGCTGCTGATCATGGCCCAGCCCGACCTCGGCACGAGCCTCGTCATCTGCTTCACGATGGCCGCGATGCTGGTCGCGGCCGGCGTGCCGATGCGCCAGCTCGGCCTCGTGGCGGCCGCCGGCGCCGTCCTCGTGCTGCTGTTCGCGCTCTTCGAGCCCTACCGCCGCGACCGCCTGACGAGCTTCATGAACCCGTGGGACCACGCGGGGACGATCGGCTTCCAGTCCGTCCAGGGGCAGATCGCGATCGGCTCGGGCGGCTTCTTCGGGCTCGGACCCGGCCAGTCCGTGCAGAAGATCTTCTATCTGCCCGAGGCCCACACGGACTTCATCCTCGCCGTGATCGGGGAGGAGCTGGGCGTGGCGGGAGTCTGCGGCCTGCTGTTCCTCTACGGCATGATCGGGTACGCCGGGCTGCGGACCGCGAAGAACGCCAAGGGCGCCTACGCCAAGCTGCTCGCCGGCGGCCTGACCTCCCTGATCCTGTGCCAAGCCCTGCTCAACGTCTACGCCGTGCTCGGCCTCGCCCCGCTGACCGGGGTGCCGCTGCCGTTCGTGTCCTCGGGCTCGACGTCGCTGATCGTGCTCCTGTGCTCGATGGGCCTGCTGCTCAACATCGCCGGCGGGGGCTCGGCGCACCTGCGCGCCATCCCCGTACGGCCGCGCCGTGACGACGGGCAGCGGCGCAAGGCCGCCGAGAATCGTGATCGCGGCCGGCGGGACGGCGGGTCACGTGGTTCCGGCGATCGCGGTCGCGGACGCGCTGCGGGCTGAGGGCGCCGAGGTCACCTTCGTCGGCGGGGAGCGCGCCGAGGCCGAGCTCGTCCCGGCCGCCGGCTACCCGTTGGACCGCATCGCCGTCGAGGGCATCAGCCGCTCCAACCCGCTCAAGGCGGCACGGGCGCTGCTGAAGGCCGCGGGCGCGCTCGGCGCCGCCCGCCGCATCCTGCGCGCCAGGCAGCCCGACGCCGTGGTCGGCGGCGGGGGCTACGTGGCCGGCCCGGTCGGCCTCGCCGCGACCCTCAAGCGGATCCCGCTCGTCCTGACCGAGGCCGACTCGCACCTCGGCCTGACCAACCGCGCGCTCGCCTCCCGCGCGCGCCGCATCTGCCTCGCCTTCCCGCTCGAGGGCCGCGACGGCGGGCGCTACCGGGTCACCGGCCGCCCCGTCCCACCGACCGTCACCGACCGCGCCGGCGCCCGCGCGCAGCTCGGCATCGGCCCCGAGGAGACGGTGGTGCTGGTGTTCGGCGGCTCGCTCGGCGCGCGCTCGATCAACCTCGCGGCCGTCGAGGCCTTCGCGGGGGCGCCCTACCGCGTCCTGCACGTCGCCGGCCGGCGCGACTACGCGGACCTGACGGCGCCCGACGAGCGCTACCTGCTGCTCGACTACATCAGCCCGTTCGGCACGGCGCTGGCGGCCTCGGACCTCGCCGTCGCGCGCTCGGGCGGCTCGATCTTCGAGCTCGCGCAGTACGGCCTCCCGGCGGTGCTGGTCCCGTATCCGCACGCCTCGGCCGACCACCAGACCACCAACGCGCGCTGGATGGCCGAGGCCGGGGCGGCGGTCGTCGTCCCCGACGCGGAGCTCACGCCGGAGCGCCTGCGCCGCGAGGTCGACGCGATCGCCCTGGACCCGGACCGGCTGCGGGGGCTCGGCGCCGCCTCCGCGCAACTCGCGCGCCCGGACGCCGCCCGCGACATCGCCGGTGAGGTGCTCGCCGCGGTAAGGGCGGGGCGCGGCGCTTCCGCGCCGCGCCCCTAGACCTGGTCAGGGGGTCAACCGATCATGGCCAGGCCTGCCACTTAGTGTGACGGTCCTCAGCGGCTCGGGCCAGTAAGCGCGCGAACGCCCTTGACGTGCGTCCGACGGAGGAGTACGTTCCGGAAACTCGATTCGATAATGTCGAATCACAGTCCCGATCCGTTGAGGAGGGAAAGAGGGATGGAGACGTACTCGATGGCCCAGCGTGCCTTTGCGGAGGTCCTGGGAACCGCTCTTCTGGTCCTGGTCGGGCCGGGCTCCGTCGTCGCGACGCTCGTGCTGGCCGGGGACAGCACGCCGGCGATCACCGGCGCGGACCTGCTCGGCATCTCGTTCGCCTTCGGCCTGATCATCACGGCGCTCGTCTACGCGCTGGGCAAGGTCTCGGGCTGTCACATCAACCCGGCCGTGACGTTCGCGCTCGCCGCCACCAAGCGCTTCCCGTGGCGCGAGGTCCCGACCTACTGGGCCGCGCAGGTCACCGGCGCCGTGCTCGGTGCGCTCGGCATCTGGGCGATCTTCGCCTCGACGGCGATCGACCTCGGCATGGGGCAGACCAGCTTCAACGAGGACACCGCCACCTACGCGCAGGCGATCTTCGCCGAGGGCATCGGCACGTTCATGCTCATGTTCGCGATCCTCGGGATCGTCGACTCGAAGTCCCCGAACGAGCTCGCGGGCATCGTCATCGGCGGTGTCGTGATCGCGATCATCATGGTCATCGGGCCGCTGACCGGCGCCTCCCTGAACCCGGCGCGCGCCTTCGGCCCCGAGCTGGTCTCGGCATTCGGCGGCGGCGTGACCAACTGGGCGCAGCTGATCCCCGTCTACGTCCTGCCCGGCCTCGTCGGCGCCGGCGTCGCGGCCTTCGCCTACGACTTCCTGGCCGAGCCGCGGCGTGTGACGCGGCCGATCAAGGAAGCCGTCACGACCCCCGACCCCGGCGTCACCGCCGCGGTGAAGTGAGAGGATCGAACATGGCCACGGTCACCCCCACCACCATGCGCAAGCTGCTCAACGACCCCGAGCAGATCGTCAAGGACTCGCTCGTCGGTCTCGCGGCCGCGCACGGCGACATCCTGAGCTACGACCCCGAGGCGCAGATCGTCGTCCGCGCCGGCGCCCCGCGCGCCGGCAAGGTCGCGCTGATCTCCGGCGGCGGCTCGGGCCACGAGCCGCTGCACGGCGGCTTCGTCGGGCTCGGCATGCTCGACGCGGCCTGCCCTGGAGAGGTCTTCACCTCGCCGGTGCCCGACCAGATGCTCGCCGCCACCAAGGCGGTCGACGGCGGCGCGGGCGTCGTGCACCTGGTCAAGAACTACACGGGCGACGTCATGAACTTCAAGCTCGCGGCGGAGGACGCCGCTGACGAGGACATCGCCGTCGAGCACGTGCTGCTCGACGACGACGTCGCCGTGCAGGACTCGCTGTACACCGCGGGCCGCCGCGGCGTCGGGGCGACCGTGCTGGCGGAGAAGATCGCCGGCGCGGCCGCCGAGCGCGGGGACGACCTCGCCGCCGTGGCGGGGTTCGCGCGCCTGGTCAACGAGCGCGCGCGCTCGTTCGGCGTCGCGCTGTCGTCGTGCACCCCGCCGGCCTCGGGCCAGCCGATCTTCGACCTCCCCGCGGGGGAGATGGAGGTCGGCATCGGCATCCACGGCGAGCCGGGCCGGCGGCGCGAGCCGCTCGGGACGGCCCGCCAGGTGGCGGCCATCATGGTGCAGGCCGTCATCGACGACCTCGCGCCGGACCCGGGGACGCGGCTGCTGGTGTTCACCAACTCGATGGGCGGCACCCCGCCGCTGGAGCTCTACGTCCTGCACGGCGAGATCGAGCGGGAGCTGCGCGAGCGCGGGCTGGAGCCCGCCCGGCGGCTGGTCGGCCCGTACATCACGTCGCTCGAGATGGCCGGCGCGTCGCTGACGGTGCTGGCGCTCGACGACGAGCTCACGGCTCTGTGGGATGCTCCCGTCCACACGGCCGCGCTCCGCTGGGGTGCGTGAGCCGTGACCACAGAGACCACCGTGGCCACCGCCGTCGACGTCGCGAGCTGGATGCAGGAGGTCGCCTCCGCCGTCGAGGCCGAGGCGACGCACCTCACCCAGCTCGACTCCGCGATCGGCGACGGCGATCACGGCGTCAACATGACGCGCGGCTTCCGCGCGGTGGTCGAGGCGGTCGACGGCTCTCAGCCGCCCGGCAAGCAGCTGATCACCGCGGGCAAGACGCTGGTCTCGAAGGTCGGTGGCGCGAGCGGGCCCCTGTGGGGGACCGCCCTGCGCCGGGCCGGCCGCTCCGTGGGCGATGCGCCGGCATTGGACGGGCCGGCGCTCGTGGCCGCGCTCGACGCGGCGCTCGCGGGCGTGGTCGAGCTCGGTGCGGCGGAGCCGGGCGACAAGACGATGGTCGATGCGCTCGGGCCCGCCGTGGCGGCGCTGCGCGCGGGCGTCGAGAACGGGGCGGACCTCGGCGAGGCGATCGCCGCCGCCGCCGCGGCGGCCGAGGAGGGCGCCCGGTTGACGGTGCCGATGCAGGCCCGCAAGGGCCGCGCCTCCTACCTCGGCGAGCGCTCCGTCGGCCACCAGGACCCGGGCGCGACGTCCTCGGCGCTGATCGTCTCCGCGCTGGGACGCGCGCTCGGCCCGCAGGGCTGATGGGCGAGCGGCTGCTGCGCGGACTTCCGGCCTCGCCGGGCGAGGCTGCGGGTCGCGCCCGGGTGCTGGACCCGGCGGTGGCGGCCGCGCCGCCGGTCGCCGAGGCCGAGCGTCAGGCCGCGCTCGCGGCCGCTCGGGCCGCGCTGGCTGCCGCGGGGGCGGAGCTCGACGCGCTGGCCGCACGGCTGCGCGAGGAGGGCCGTGAGGCCGAGGCGGAGATCGTCGAGACCGGCGTCCTGATGGCCGCCGACCCGGCGCTCGATGCCGCGCTCGAGGCCGCGGTGCTCGTCGACGGCCGCGCGCCGGCCGCCGCGCTCGCCGCCGCCTGCGGCGTGCACGCCGACGCGATCGCAGCGCTGCCCGACGCGGCGCTCGCCGCACGTGCCGACGACGTGCGCTCGCTCGGCCGGCGCGCCGCCCGCAAGCTGCTGCCGAGTGGCATCTCCGTTCCCGCACAGGGAACGGAGATGCCACTCGGCGCCGTGATCCTCGTCGCGGACGATCTCGGCCCGGCCGACGTGGCGGAGCTCGACGGCTCGGTCGCAGGCATCGCGCTCGCGGGCGGTGCTCCGACCGCCCATGCCGCGGTCGTCGCCCGCGGGCTCGGGCTGCCGATGGCGGTCGGGCTGGGCCCGGATGTGCTCGAGGTCGGGGCCGGCATCGAGCTCGTCCTCGACGGCGCAGACGGCACGCTCGCGGTCGCGCCCGCCGCGGTGCGCATCGAGGCCGCCCGCGCCGCCCAGGCCCGTCGCGCGAGCGAGCGCGCCGCCGCCGAAGCCGACGCCGCCGTACCCGCCGTGAGCGCCGACGGGGTGCGCGTGCGCGTGCTCGTCAACGCCGCCACGGCCGCCGAGGCCCGCGCGGGGCTGCGCGCGGGCGCCGAGGGGATCGGCCTGCTCCGCACGGAGCTCGCGTTCCTCGACGCGCCGGCGTGGCCGGACGAGGCCGCACACCGCGCGGTGCTCGAGCCCGTCCTGGCGCCGCTCGCCGGCCGGACCGCGACCGTGCGCGTGCTCGACTTCGGGGCCGACAAGACACCGCCCTTCCTGCGCGGCACCGCCCAGCGCGGTCTCGATCTGCTGCTCGGCCACGCGGGCGAGCTCGAGGCGCAGCTGCGCGCGATCGCCGCCGCCGGCGCCGCGACCGACCTGCGCGTGCTGCTTCCACTCGTCGAGTCGCCCGACCAGATCGCGGCGGTCCGCCCGCTCCTGCCCGGCGGCGCTCAGCTCGGCGCGATGGTCGAGACGCGCGCGGCGGTCGCCGCCGCCCACGCGATCGCCGCCGCCGCCGACTTCGTCTCGATCGGGACCAACGACCTGACCGCCGACGTGCTCGGCGCCGACCGCTTCCGGCCCGGCGCCGCCGTGGCCCACGACCCGCGCGTGCTCGCGGCGATCGCAGCGACGTGCGAGGCGGCGCGCGGCGCCGGCCGCATGGTCGAGGTCTGCGGCGAGGCGGCCGGCGACCCGCTGCTGATGCCCCTGCTCGTCGGGCTCGGTGTGCGCGAGCTCAGCACGGGTGCGGCACGCGTCGGCGCAACGCGCGCGGCCGTGCGGGCGCTCGACGTCGCCGCGGCCGAACGCCTGGCTGCAGCCGCGCTGGGCGCTTCGAGCGCCGCCGAGGTCGCGGCGCTAGTCCGTCAGGCCGGCCACGCAGCGGCCGAGCGCCTCGACCGCGACCGGCCCATCGTCGCCATCGGCCCGGAGCCGTAGCGTCGTGCCCGCCTTCGCACCGAGGGCGAGCACGGACAGGAGGCTCTTCGCGTCGGCCTCGCGCTCGCCCACGGCGACGGCGATCTTCGACCGGAACCCGAGAGCCGTGCGCACGAACTGCGCCGCGGGCCGGGCGTGGAGGTCCACGTCCGGCGGGAGCGTCGCGGTCGTCTCAGAGCTTGGCGGCACCTGCGGCTCCCTTCGCGGCCTGCTCGACGTCGTCCAATGCCAGTCCGGCGGATGCGGTCACGGCGGCGGCGACCGCGCCCTCCACGAGCGGCGCGTCGACGAGCCGGACGTGGCCGTTCTCCTGGCCGGCGAGCACCGCGCGGGCGGTGAGGATGGCGCTGCCGAGGTCGCCGAGCACGATCACGCCGTCGCCCGCGTCGGCGGACTCGATCGCCGCGCGCACGCGGTCGGCGTCGGTGCCGAGCCCGCCGTCGGGCGTGCCGCCCGCACCCACGATGCGCACGTCAGGACCAGCCATCTGGCCCGCCAGGGCCACGGTGCCGGAGGCGATCTCACGGCTGTGCGATACGACTACGATCCCGACCACGCTCGCTCCTGTCCGGTTCGGCGTCCTGGCGACATCGTAAACTATCGAAGCCGATTCGACAATGCCGAACGCTAGCGAGACATCGAGACGGCGCGGGACGATCCAGTCGGTCGACCGCGCGGCACGCATCCTGAAGGCGCTGGGCAGCGGCCCGCGGCGTCTCGGCGTGAGCCAGCTCGCCGACCAGCTCGGCCTCTCGCGGCCAACGGTGCACGGCCTGCTGCAGACGCTCGCGGCGCACGGCTTCGTCGAGCAGGACCGTGACTCCGACAAGTACCAGCTCGGCGCCGGCCTGCTGCACCTCGGCAACTCCTACCTCGATCTGAACGAGCTGCGCGCGCGCTCGCTGGTGCACGCCGAGCGGCTCGCGACGCGCACGGGCTCCGCCGTGCGCGTCGGGGTGCTGCACGGCGCCTCGGTGACCGTCGTGCACCACGTGTTCCGGCCCGACGCCGCGTTCCAGGTCCTCGAGGTGGGCGCTCAGCTGCCGGCGCACGCGAGCGCGCTCGGAAAGGCCATGCTGGCCTACGCGCCCGAGCCCGTCGTCTCCGAGCTGCTCGCCGAGCCGTTGCCCAAGCTCACCAACCGAACGCTCGCCGCGAAGGCCCTGCTGGCCGAGCTGGATGCGGTGCGCGAGCAGGGCGTGGCGCGCGAGCGCGACGAGGCGGTGCTCGGCGAGTCCAGCGTCGGTGCGCCGATCACCGACCACGCGGGGCACGCCGTCGGCGCGATCGCGGTGGTAGGGGAGACCGCCGAGCTGCTGCCGCGCGGGCCCGCCAAGGGCGTCGTCGCCGCCGTGACGGAGGCGGCGCGGGCGATCTCGCGCGAGCTCGGCGCCGGCCGCTGGCCCGGAGCCTAGGCCGGCTCGAGCAGCGCGCGCTCCTCGACCACCTCGAGCGCGAGCGCCTTGTAGCCGACCTCGTCGAACAGCACGACGACCGCCTCGTCGTCGTAGCGCTGCACGACGCCCTCGCCCCACTGGGCGTGGGCGACCCGGGAGCCGACCTCGAACGGCACGTCGGCCGGGGCGGCGTCCTCGGTGCGGCCCTCCAGGCAGTTGTCGCAGCTGCCGCAGGGCGGCTCGAACGGCTCGCCGAAGTAGGCGAGCAGGAACGCACGCCGGCAGCCGTCCGTCTCGGCGTAGCCGCGCATCATGTCCACCCGCGAGCGCTCGAAGCTGCGGCGCTTCTCCTCCGCCTCCGCGGCCGCCTCGATCGCCTCGCGCGGCTGCGCGCCGGCGGCGGCCACCTCGCCCGTCGGGAGCACCTCGACCGCGCCGGCCTCCTCGAGCCGGGAGACGGCGGTCGTGAGCTTGGTCTGCGAGAGCTCCGTCTGCTCCTGGAGCTCGCCGGGCTCGACCGGGCCGCCGTGCTCGGCGACGGCGGCCAGCACCTGGGCGATCTCGTCGACCTCGACGTGCCCCGTGCCCGAGAAGAACCGGCGCAGCCCGACGTCCTCGCTGCGGTAGAAGAGCACCGCCTCGGCGGGCGCGCCGTCGCGGCCCGCGCGGCCGAGCTCCTGGAAGTAGGCGTCGAGCGACTCGGAGATCTCGCTGTGGAAGACCCAGCGGACGTCGGCCTTGTCGATCCCCATGCCGAACGCGGTCGTGGCGCACACGACGTCGAGGCCGCCGGCCATGAAGCGCTCCTGGACCTCGTTGCGCTCGCGGCGCTTCATGCCCGCGTGGTAGGAGGCCGCGCGCAGGCTGTCGCCGCACAGCGTGTCCGCGAGCGCCTCGGCCTGCCGGCGGGTGGCGACGTAGACGATCCCGGGCGGCTCGGAGGCCGCGATCCGCTCGGCCAGCGCGCGCAGCTTGCGCTCCTCGCCGCCCTCGCCGTGGAAGCGCTCGACGGCGAGCCGGATGTTCGGGCGGTCGAAGCCGCGGATGACGATCGCGGGGTCGCGCATCGCGAGCCGCTCGACGATCTCGTCGCGCACCGGCGGCGCGGCCGTGGCGGTCAGGGCGATGATCGTCGGGCGCCCGAGCGCCTCCGCGGCGGCGCCGAGCCGCAGGTAGTCGCGGCGGAAGTCGTGGCCCCACTCGGAGATGCAGTGGGCCTCGTCGACGACCAGCAAGGACGGCTCGGCGACCGCGAGCTCAGCGAGCACCTCGGGATTGGCGAGCTGCTCGGGCGCGAGGAAGAGGAACTCGAGCGCGTCCTCGGCCAGCTCGGCCAGCGCCCGCTCGCGCTCGGAGGCGCTGACGTGCGAGTTCAGCTGCGCCGCGCCGCCGGCGGCGCGCTCGCGCAGGTCCTGCACCTGGTCGCGCTGGAGCGCGATCAGCGGCGAGACGACCACGGTCGCCCCCGGCATCAGCAGCCCGGCGATCTGGTAGATCGCCGACTTGCCCGAGCCCGTCGACATCACCGCGACCGTGTCGCGGCCGTCGAGCACGGCGGCGATGGCCTCGTGCTGGCCCGGCCGCAGCGCGTCGAAGCCGAAGGCCTCGCGCGCGACCCGCTCGATCCGGTCGGTCGTCCCCGTCACGGTGGCGAGGTGGTCCCCGCCGCCGGGAGCGCGGAAACCCGCCCGCTGGGCGTCTAGGCCGCAGGTGGCGCGGGCGGCTCGGCGGCTGGCGCCGTCGGGCGGCCGCGCTTGGCGTCGAGCTGCCCGGCGGCGATCGTGGCCGCCATGTCCTTGGACTCCTCGCGGTAGACCGAGCCGTCCTCGAACTCGATCACCGGGTACTTGCGCTGCCCGCTGAGCTGCTCCGTCTCGTCGCGCTTGGACGGGCGCAGCGGGCCCTTGACGACCTCGTACGAGATCCCGGCGTCGTCGAGCGCCTTCTGGACCTTCCAGCAGGGGTGGCCCGAGATCTTGACCCACTCGTTGGAGCAGCGGTGCAGCTTGATCGCCATGGGACGACCATAACCGCTCGGCCACCGCGTCGATAGGTTGCTCGCCCGTGAGCACGAACGAGCCCTGGCGCGGACGCGCGCTGCACTTCGTCGGTATCGGCGGCGCCGGCATGAGCGGGCTGGCGCTCGTCGCCCGCTCGCTCGGGGCGGCCGTCACGGGCTCCGACCGCGCCTCCGGCTCCGCGTACCTCGGCCCGCTGCGGGCGCTCGGGGTCGAGCCGGTCGCCGGCCACGACGCCGCCAACGTGCCCGAGGACGCCGAGGTGGTGGTCTCCAGCGCGATCCCGGCCGAGAACCCCGAGCGGGCGATCGCCCGCGAGCGCGGCCAGCGGGAGCTCCACCGCGCCGACCTGCTGGGCGACCTGACCCGGCTGAAGCCGACGATCGCCGTCAGCGGCACCCACGGCAAGACGACGACGTCGAGCATGGTCGTGCACGCGCTGCGCGGCTGCGGGCTGGACCCGAGCTACCTCGTCGGGGGCGTGGTCCGCTCGACGGGGGCGAACGCGGGCTGGGGGGCGGGGGAGTGGCTCGTGGTCGAGGCCGACGAATCCGACCGCTCGCTGCTCAAGCTGGCGCCGCGGATCGCCGTGCTCACGAACGCCGAGCTCGACCACCACACGACCTACAGCTCGCGCCGCGACGTCGACGAGACGTTCCGCGCCTTCCTGGGGCTGGCCGAGCAGGCGGTGGTCTGGGACCGCCCAGAGCTGCTCTCGCTGGCGGGGGACACCCCGGTCACGCCGTTCGACGTCCCGGCGCCCGAGCTGGGGGAGAACGGCTCGCGCTTCGCGCTCGACGGCGTGGAGGTGACGCTGCCGGTGCCGGGCGCCCACAACGCCCGCAACGCGGCGGCGGCGCTGACCGCCTGCCGCCTCGCCGGCGCCGACCTCGGGGCCGCGGCCGCGGCGCTGGCGGACTTCGCCGGGGCGGGCCGGCGCTTCGAGCGCCTCGGGACGTCGGCCTCCGGCGCGCTCGTGGTCGACGACTACGCGCACCACCCGACCGAGGTGCAGGCCACGATCGAGGCGGCGCGCACGCTCGGCGCGCGCCGGATCGTCGCGGCCTTCCAGCCGCACCTGTTCTCGCGCACGCGGCACCAGGCGCGGGAGTTCGGCGCGGCGCTCGCGGCGGCCGACGTCGTCGTCGTGCTGGGCATCTATCCGGCGCGCGAGCGCCAGGAGGACTTCCCGGGGGTCACGGGCCGGCTGGTGGCCGCCGCGGCCGCCGACGCCGCCGGCGGGCGCCCCGTGGCGTGGCTGCCCGGCTTCGACGAGGCCGAGGCCTTCCTGCGCGCCGAACTGCGCGAGGGCGACGTGCTGCTCACGCTCGGCGCGGGCGACGTGGACGCGCTCGGCCGCCGTCTGGCGACAACCTAAGGGGCCTGTCCCCTTAGGTCGTGCGGGCAGGACTCGGGGGTGGCGGGTCGAAGGTCGCGGCGGTGGCTCTCGATCCGACTCTGCCGCGGCGCCACGGCGCCCGCCTGCGCGTTCTGCGGCTCCCGCGCGTCCCGCTGCGGCTCCTGCTCGCGCTCGTCGTGCTGGCCGCGCTCGGATACGGCGGCTGGACGTGGCTGCGCGACTCCTCGCTGGTCGCCGTGCGCGACGTCGTGGTCTCGGGCTCCACGTCGAGCGAGGAGCCGAGGGTCCGCGCCGCGCTGGACTCCGCCGCCCGCGACATGACCACGCTGCACGTGCGCGAGCGCGCCCTGCAGCGCGCGGTCGCCCAGTACTCGTCCGTCGCGGGCCTCGAGGTCGAGGCCGACTTCCCGCACACCCTGCGCATCCGTGTGGTGGAGCACACACCCGTCGCGGTGCTCGTTGCCGGCGACCGCGAGATCGCGGCCTCGGGCGACGGGCTGCTGCTGCGCGGCGTCGTGGCGGACGGCGAGCTGCCCGTGATCAAGATCGACGGCGTGCCCGCCGGCGACCGGATCGCCAACGCCAACACCCGCACCGCGCTCACCCTCGCGGCCGCCGCGCCCGATGCCCTGCGCCGCCGGATCGACCGGCTGTGGACCGGACCGCGCGGGATGATGCTCGCGCTGGTCGACGGCCCTGACCTGATCTTCGGCGACGGCTCCGACGCCCGCCGCAAGTGGCTGTCCGCGGCCCGCGTGCTGGCCGATCCGAGCGCCGCGGGCGCGACCTACCTGGACGTCCGGATCCCGGAGCGGGTGGCGGCCGGCGGGCTCGGTCCCGTGCCCGATCCGACCCCCGTCCCGACCGGCACGCCGGTCCCTGAACCCGTCCCCGAGACAAACCCTCAACCGTAGGGTGAGAATGAGGCATCTCTCAACCCAAAGTCGAGACTTCGGCGTCTTGCAACGTCTCTTGCCGAGGTTCGAGGATTTTGACATCGGGAAGGAAATGCGCCTAACGTGCGGGTTTCCGCGCCGTGGCGGGGCGTGCTAAAACGCTCGACTCCAACCTGAGGTCCGGAACTACTTTCCCATGGAAGCTGGCAGCTATCTCGCAGTGATCAAAGTCGTCGGTGTCGGCGGCGGTGGCACCAATGCGGTCAACCGCATGATCGACGCCGGCCTGAGCGGCGTCGAGTTCATCGCGTGCAACACCGACGCGCAGGCGCTGCAGATGACCGACGCCGACATCAAGCTCAACATCGGTCACGAGCTCACCAAGGGCCTCGGCGCGGGCGCGAACCCGCAGATCGGCCAGGGCGCCGCCGCGGAGTCGCGCGACGAGATCAAGGAGGCGCTCAAGGGCGCGGACATGGTCTTCGTCACCGCCGGCGAGGGTGGCGGCACCGGCACGGGCGCCGCGCCCGTGATCGCGGAGATCGCCAAGAACGAGATAGGAGCTCTCACCGTCGGCGTGGTCACCCGCCCGTTCGACTTCGAGGGCTCCCAGCGCTCCCGGCAGGCGCAGGAGGGCATCGACCGCCTGCGCGAGATGGTCGACACGCTGATCGTGATCCCGAACGAGAAGCTCCTGAGCATCGTCGAGCGGCGCACGAGCATCCTCGACGCCTTCCGCGAGGCCGACAACGTCCTGCGCCAGGGCGTCCAGGGCATCACCGACCTGATCACGATCCCCGGCCTGATCAACCTCGACTTCGCCGACGTCCGCGCGATCATGCAGGACGCCGGCTCGGCGCTGATGGGCATCGGCACCGCGAGCGGCGAGTCGCGCGCGTCCGAGGCCGCCAAGGCCGCGATCTCGAGCCCGCTGCTGGAGGAGTCCGTCGAGGGCGCCACCGGCATCCTGCTCAACATCACGGGCGGCAACGACCTCGGCCTGTTCGAGGTCAACGAGGCCGCGGAGCTGATCCACTCGGCCGCCGACGCGCAGTCGAACATCATCTTCGGTGCGGTCATCGACCCGGCGCTCGGCGACGACATCCGCGTGACGGTGATCGCGACGGGCTTCGACCACGGCCGGGCCCGGCCGCGCAGCGCCCGCGAGGAGGCGCGCGCCGGCCGCCGCGACCGCGACGTCCGCATGGACGATCGCCAGCGCTCGTCGCTGGAGATCTCCGACGACGACCTCGACATCCCGCCCTTCCTGCGCTGATCCGCTGGGGCCGTTCAGCAACGGCCGCGAAGCGCCGATAACGAAGACCATGGAGCGCAGAGGCACGCTCAGCCGGGCCTGGCCGCGCGCCGTATTCGCGGCCTGCGCCGCGTGGCTCGTGCTCTACGAGCTGCACGTGGTGGTCTTCCCGGGGCTCGACGCCGGGCCCCTGGCTTCGCGCTTCGCCCACGACGTGGTGCTGCTGGCCTCCTCGGCGCTGATCCTCGCGAAGGCGCTGACCGCCGGCCGCGAGCGGCTCGCGTGGCTGCTGATCGGCGCCGGCGTCACCGCCTGGTCGCTCGGCGAGGTCTATTACACGGTCGTCCTCTGGGACGCCGAGGTGATCGCGATCCCCTCGCCCGCCGACGTCGGCTACCTGATGCTGCCGCCCCTGGCGCTGGCCGGGATCGTGCTGCTCCTGCGCGCCCGGGCGCGCGCCGTCCCGCGCACGCTCTGGGTCGACGGCGTGGTCGCCGCGCTCGCGGTGGCCGCGCTGAGCGCCGCGCTCGTCTTCGACACGGTGCTCGAGAACGTCGAGGGCAACGCCGCGGCCGTGGCGACCAACCTCGCCTACCCGCTCGGCGACCTCGTCCTGCTGAGCCTGATCGTCGGCGCGCTCGCCGGCACGGGCTGGCGCCTGGACCGCACCTGGATGCTGCTGGCGATCGGCGTCTCGACCTTCTGGCTGGCCGACTCGCTCTACCTCGTCAAGACCGCGGAAGGCTCGTTCGTCTCCGGGGGCCCGATCGACACGGGCTGGTGGGCCGGGCTGTTCCTGATCGCGGCGGCCGCCTGGCAGCGCCCGCCGGCGCGCGTGCGCGCCCCTCAGGGGGAGAGCCTGCGGCTGATCGCCGTGCCGCTGTGCTTCGGGCTCGTCAGCCTCGCGCTGCTCGTCTACGACTCCTTCTGGAGCCTGAACCCGCTCGCGATCGCGCTCGCGGCCGCCTCGCTGCTCGCCGTGATGTTCCGCCTGACGCTGACCTTCCGCGAGAACGTGGCGATGCTGCGCGCCTCCCGCGACGAGGCCAAGACCGACGCGCTGACCGGGCTCGGCAACCGCCGGGCGCTGGCCTCGGCGATCGACGACCTCGACGGCGAGCCCGTCGTGCTCGCGCTGTTCGACCTCGACGGCTTCAAGCACTACAACGACACCTTCGGCCACCCCGCGGGCGACACGCTGCTCGTCCGGCTCGGCCGCAACCTCGCCGCCTGCCTCGCGCAGCGCGGCAGCGCCTTCCGCATGGGCGGCGACGAGTTCTGCGTGCTGATCGAGCCCGGCGCCGACGACCCCGAGCAGCTCGTGCGCTCCGCCGCCGCGGCGCTGTCGGAGAGCGGCGACGGCTTCACCATCGGCTGCTCCTACGGCTCGATCCTGCTCCCCGAGGAGGCGTCGGACCCCGCCGAGGCGCTGCGGATCGCCGACCAGCGCATGTACGCCCAGAAGCACGCCGGGCGGATGTCGGCCGGGCGCCAGAGCAAGGACGTGCTGCTGCGCGCGCTGACCGAGCGCAGCCCCGACCTCGGCGGGCACCTCTCGAGCGTCGCCGAGCTCGCCGAGCGCACCGCGCGGCGGCTCGGGCTGCCGGCCGAGGAGGTCGAGCGGATCCGCCACGCCGGCGAGCTCCACGACGCCGGCAAGGTCGCGATCCCCGACGGGATCCTCGCCAAGCCCGGCCCGCTGACCGAGGACGAGTGGGCCTTCGTGCGCCGGCACCCGCTGATCGGCGAGCGCATCGTGCGCTCCGCGCCGTCGCTGAGCCGTGTCGCCGAGCTCGTGCGCTCGACCCACGAGCGGTTCGACGGCCAGGGCTATCCCGACCAGCTGCAGGCCGACGCGATCCCGCTCGGCTCGAGGATCGTCGCCGTCTGCGACGCCTTCGACGCGATGACCTCCGGACGGCCCTACTCGGCCGCCCGCACCCCAGGCGAGGCGCTCGACGAGCTGCGCCGCTGCGCCGGCACGCAGTTCGATCCCGCGGTCGTGGAGACCTTCCGCGCCGTGATCGCGGAGACCACCCTCCGCAGCGTCGCGTGAGGGGTCGGATCCACCGACCCCCCGCTCCTCGCTGCTAGCGTCCGGCCACCGATGGCCGCGGCCTCCGACGCCCTCCAGCACACGCCCCTGCACGATCGCCACGTCGCGGCCGGCGCACGCCTCGTGCCGTTCGCGGGCTGGGAGATGCCGGTCCAGTACGAGGGCATCCGCGCCGAGCACGAGGCGGTGCGCGAGCATGCCGGCGTCTTCGACGTCTCGCACATGGGCGAGATCGAGACGAGCGGGCCCGACGCCGAGGCGTTCCTGCAGCGCGTGCTCTCCAACGACGTCACCAAGCTCGCCGATGGCGGCGCCCAGTACTCCGTGCTCTGCCAGGACGACGGCGGCGTGCTCGACGACCTCTTCTCCTACCGGCTCGGCGATCGCTTCCTGACCGTCACCAACGCGTCCAACCACGCCTCCGACCTGGCCTGGTTCCGCAAGCACGCCGAGGGCTTCGACGTCGAGCTCGCGGACCGCCTGCACGACCTGGCGATGCTCGCCGTGCAGGGCCCGGAGGCGCGCGGCATCGTCGCCGGCATCACCGACGGCGAGCTGCCCAAGCGCTTCAAGACCGCCACGCTGACCGTCGCGGGCCAGGACGGCGTGCTCGTGTGCGGCACGGGCTACACGGGCGAGGACGGGGTGGAGCTGATCGTCCCCGCCGCGGCCGCCACCGCCGTCTGGGACGCGGTCGTCGACGCCGGCGCGCGGCCCGCCGGGCTCGGCGCCCGCGACACCCTGCGCCTGGAGGTCTGCTTCCACCTCTATGGCAACGACCTGATGACCACCCGCGGCCCGATCGAGGCCGGCCTGGGCTGGTGCTGCAAGGAGGACACCGGCTTCGTCGGCGCCGACGCGGTCCGCGCCGTCCGCGAGGCCGGCCCTGCCGAGAAGCTCGCGCCGTTCGCGGTCACCGGGCAGGGGATCGCCCGCCAGGGCAACCCGGTCGTCGGCGGGGGCGAGGTGACCTCGGGCACGCTGTCGCCGAGCCTCGGGTACGCGATCGGCATGGCCTACCTGCCGGCCGACCGCGCCCAGCCCGGCACCGAGATCGAGATCGACGTCCGCGGCAAGGTCCGCACCGCCGAGGTGCGGGAGAAGCCGCTCTATTCCAAGGAGACCTGACCCAGTGGCCGCAGCGAGCTACCCGGACGAACTGAAGTACCACGCCGAGCACGACTGGGCCCGCATCGACGGCGAGACCGCCACGCTGGGCATCACCTGGTACGCCCAGGAGCAGCTCGGCGAGGTCGTCTTCTTCGACCCGCCGGCGGTCGGCTCCACGCTGACCAAGGACCAGCCGTACGCCGAGATCGAGTCGGTCAAGGCCGTCTCGGACGTGGTCGCGCCGCTGTCGGGCGAGATCGTCGAGGTCAACGAGGGCCTGTCCGACTCGCCGGAGAACGTCAACGAGGACCCCTACGGCGACGGCTGGTTGGTCAAGATCAAGCTCTCGGACGTATCCGAGATCGAGGACCTTATGGACGCCGCGACCTACGAGGGCTCCCTGTCTTGAGCCGCTACACCTCCGCCACCGACGCCGACCGTGCGGCGATGCTCGAGCGCATCGGCGTGCGGTCGATCGACGACCTGTTCGAGACGATCCCGGAGGGCGTGCGGCTCGGCCGCGCGCTCGACCTGCCGCCGGGCCGGCCGGAGCAGGAGGTGTACGCGCACCTGCGAGAGCTGGCCTCCCGCAACGTGTCCACGGACGACGAGCTGTCGTTCCTGGGGGCGGGGATGTACGACCACTACGTCCCGGCGCTGGTGGACTCGATCATCTCGCGCTCGGAGTTCCTGACGCCGTACACGCCCTACCAGCCCGAGGTCTCCCAGGGCACGCTGCAGCTGATGTTCGAGTACCAGACCGCGATCAGCGAGCTGACCGGCCTGCCCGTCTCCAACGCCACGCTCTACGAGGGCCCGAGCGCGCTCGGCGCCGCGGGCTTCCTCGCCTACCAGCACCACAAGCGCACGCGCTTCCTGATCTCGCGCGGCGTGCACCCGCATGCCCGCGAGACGCTGCGCACGATGAGCGCCGGCTGGGGGATCGAGGTCCAGGAGATCCCCCTGCGCGACGGGGTCACGGACGCGGACGCGCTGGCCGACGCGCTCGGCGAGGACGTCTCGGCCGTGTTCCTGGCCCAGCCGAACTTCCTCGGCGCCGTCGAGGACCTCGAGGCGCTCGTGCCGGGCGTCAAGGAGGCGGGCGCGATCGCGGTCTGCTCGACCGACCCGATGACGCTCGGCGTGCTGCGCCCGCCCGGCGACTTCGGCGTCGACATCGCGGTGGGGGAGGGCCAGCCGCTCGGCAACCGGCTCGACTACGGCGGGCCGTCGTTCGGCTTCTTCGCCGCCCAGCCCGCATTTCTGAGAAGGATGCCGGGCCGGATCTCCGGGGAGACGACCGACGTCGACGGCCGCCGCGGCTTCGTGCTCACGCTGCAGACGCGCGAGCAGCACATCCGCCGCGAGCGCGCGACGTCGAACATCACGACGGCGCAGACGCTCAACGCGCTCGCCGCGATCGTGTACCTGAGCTGGCTCGGCCGCCAGGGGATCGTGGAGATCGGCGAGCTGATGCTCCAGCGCACGGCGTACGCCCGCAAGGCGCTGGCGAACGTCGAGGGCGTCGAGCTGCTGCACGAGCAGCCCGTGATCCGCGAGTTCGCGATCCGGGTCGACGCGTCCGCGGCCGACGTGATCGAGCGCTGCGCGGAGGAGGGCGTCAACCCCGGCTACCCGCTCGGCGCCGACTACGAGGAGCACGAGGACGGCTTGCTGGTGGCGATCACCGAGCAGCGCACGCGCGAGGACATCGACCGCCTCGCCGAGGTGCTCGGCCGCGCGGTCGCCGGCGCGCGCAGCGCCCGCCGGCCCGAGGAGGTGACCGCGTGATCGCCGAGACGCCGCAGCAGCGCGACCGCGCGAAGACGATCTTCGAGAAGTCCCAGGCCGGCCGGCGCGCCTTCGTCGCCCCCGCGCTGGACGTGCCCGAGGACCCGGACGCGCTGCCAGAGCGCTTCCGCCGCAAGGACCCGCCGCGGCTGCCCGAGATCGCCGAGCCGGAGATCAACCGCCACTTCAACCGCATCTCCAAGCGCAACTTCGATCTCGACACGGGCTTCTATCCGCTCGGCTCGTGCACGATGAAGCACAACCCGAAGCTGCACGAGCGCGTCGCGGCGCTGCCCGGCAACGCCCGGCTGCACCCCGCCCAGGCGCCCGCGCGCGCCCAGGGCGCGCTGCAGCTGATGCACGAGCTCCAAGGCGCGCTGGGCGAGATCGCCGGCCTGCCGCACGTCTCGCTGCAGCCCAGCGCCGGCTCGCACGGCGAGCTCGCCGGCGTGCTGCTCACGCGCGCCTTCCACGAGGCCAACGGCGACCAGCGGACGAAGATCCTCGCGCCCGACACGGCGCACGGCACCAACCCGGCGACGGTCACGATGGGCGGCTACGAGGTCGTGAAGATCGGCACCGACGAGGCCGGCGGGGTCGACGTGGAGGACCTGAAGGCGCACCTCGACGAGGACGTCGCCTGCCTGATGCTCACCAACCCGAACACGCTCGGGGTCTTCGACCGCAACATCGAGGAGATCGCGAAGCTCGTGCACGAGGTGGGGGCGACGCTGTACTACGACGGGGCGAACCTCAACGCCGTCATGGGCCGCACTCGCCCGGGCGACATGGGCTTCGACATCGTCCACTACAACCTCCACAAGACCTTCACGCAGCCGCACGGCGGCGGCGGGCCGGGCGCGGGGCCGATCGCGGTCTCCGACCGGATCGAGCCGTACCTGCCCCGCCCGCAGGTCGTGCAGCGCGACGACGGGTCCTACGACCTGGACTTCGACCGGCCGAAGTCGATCGGCCGCCTGCGCGGGTTCCAGGGCAACTACGGCGTCTTCGTGCGCTCCTACGCCTACATCATGTCGCTGGGCGGCGACGGCCTCCAGGAGGCGTCGGAGACCGCGGTGCTCAACGCGAACTACCTGCTGGCGCGGCTGAAGGAGGACGGGATCGGCGAGCACCTGCCCGTCGCCTTCGACCGGCTGTGCATGCACGAGTTCGTGCTCTCGGGCGCGCCGATGAAGAAGAACCTCGGCCTGCGCACGACCGACCTCGCCAAGCGGCTGCTCGACCACGGCTACCACCCGCCGACGGTCTACTTCCCGCTGCTCGTCGACGAGGCGCTGCTGATCGAGCCGACGGAGACCGAGACGCGCGAGACGCTCGACGGCTTCGCCGACGCGATCGCCGAGATCCTGCGCGAGGGCGCCGAGGATCCGGAGATCGCGCGCAACGCGCCGTACACCACCCCGGTGCGCCGGCTCGACGAGGCCGGCGCCGCCAAGCGGCCGGTGATCCGGCAAGACCTCGGCTGAGCGTCCGGTCCCTGACTCGCTGGTCCCCGGCGGTACCGGCACCGTGGGGGGCCCCACGCCCGCCTGCGGTGCGGGATTGGCCAGCGCACCGCACACCAGTGTCACGGCCTGGCGCTCTGGCCGCCCGCGTTAGACCATGTTTAGGTCAATCGAGGTCACCGGGGAGCGTGTGAGGCGGACGTCAACCGACCTACTGGAGGACCCAATGACCCGACTCCGCATCGCGGCGATCGCCGCGATGGCCGCCTGCGCCGTATCACTCGGCGCGGCCGGCACCGCCTCGGCCCAGGACGAGGCCGTTCCGACGCTGACCAAGAAGGTCGCCGTGACCGGCGAGGCCAAGAACGGCAAGAAGTTCGCGGGCACGTACACGATCAAGCGCTTCGAGAAGCGTGGCGAGAAGCTGTACGCCGTCGGCACGCTCACCGGCAAGCTCAAGAACCGCAAGGTGTCACGCAGCAACGTCGCGATGCTCGCGAAGGTGACCGGCGACGGCGAGGCCACGGCCGCGCAGGACGCCTGCGACATCCTGCACCTCACGCTCGGCCCGCTGGACCTCAATCTGCTCGGCCTCCGGGTCCAGCTCAACCGCGTGAACCTCGACATCACCGCGGTGCCGGGTGCCGGCAACCTGCTCGGCAACCTGCTGTGCGCGATCACCGGGCTGCTCGACCAGACCGCTCTGGCCGGCGCGATCAACAACCTCGCCGCCGCGCTGAACGCGATCCTGGCGCTGATCCCGACCAACCCCGCGACGGGAGCGACCGCCGCGGCCGGACGCTAGTCCCCACGCGGCCGCAGGGTGCCCTCGCGGTACCCTGCGGCCGTCGTGGTCATCTTCTCCGGCATCCAGCCCACGGGCACCAAGCACCTGGGCAACTACATCGGCGGGTTCCTGGGCTATCTCGCCGGCCAGGAGCGCGGAGACCCGTCGATCTACTGCCTCGTCGACCTGCACTCGATCACCGTCGAGTTCGACCCGGCCGAGCTGCGCGCGCGCTCGTACGACCTGTTCGCGCTGTTCATCGCCGCCGGCCTCGACCCCGCGCGCTCGATCCTCTTCCGCCAGAGCGACGTCCCTGAGCACACGGAGCTGAGCTGGCTGCTGTCGAGCGTGATCCCGCTCGGCACGCTCAACCGCATGCACCAGTTCCGCGACAAGTCGACGCGCCAGCGCGAGATGGTCCGCTCCGGGCTGCTCTTCTACCCGGTGCTGATGGCCGCCGACGTGCTCGCCTACCGTGCCCACGAGGTGCCGGTGGGGGAGGACCAGCGCGAGCACCTGGAGGTCATGCGCGACGCCGCGCGGACCTTCAACGAGCGCTACGGCGAGACGCTGGTCGTGCCCGAGGCGCGGATCCCGCAGGTCGGCGCGCGCATCGTGGACCTCCAGGACCCGACGCGCAAGATGTCCACGACGGGCGGCACGGAGCAGGGCACGGTCTACGTGCTCGACGAGCCCGACGCGATCCGCAGGAAGTTCAAGCGCGCGCAGACCGACTCGGGGCGCGAGATCGTGCGCGAGAAGGACAAGCCCGGCGTCAGCAACCTGATCGAGATCCTGGCGATCGCGCGCGGGAGCTCCCCCGAGGACGTCGAGCGCGACTTCGAGGGCCGCGGCTACGGCGACCTCAAGACGGCGGTCGGCGACGAGGTCGCCGAGTGGCTGGCGCCGGTGCGCGAGCGCTACGAGGAGCTGCGCGGCGACGAGGCGGCGCTCGAGGAGATGCTGGCCGAGGGGGCCGAGCGCGCGCGGGCGATCGCCGGACCGGTCGTGGCCGACGTGCGCGCCGCGATGGGAGTGGGTCCGGCCCGCCCGGTCGGGGGCGGGCGGGTGGGGATCCCGTCCCGGTCCGTCGGGCCCGCGGCCTAGCCTGTCTTCGACATGGCCTCCGCGGTGCACCGGCTGGAGCTGGACCTCGACGTCTTCGCGGGGCCGTTCGACCTGCTGCTCTCGCTGATCCTGCGCGAGGACGTGGACCTGCTCGAGGTCGAGCTCGCGGACATCGTGGTCTCCTATCTGGACCACCTGGAGGCGAGCGAGCAGCTCGACCTGGAGTCCGCGACGGAGTTCCTGGTCCTGATCGCGGCGCTGCTGGAGCTCAAGTCGCGGCTGATGCTGCCGGGCGAGGAGCTGCCCGAGCTCGACGAGCTCGCTCCCGCCGAGGCGGCCGAGGAGCTGCTGGAGCGGATGCTGCAGTACGCGCGCTTCCGCGGCGCGGGCGGGCACCTCGCCGGCCGCCACGAGGACGAGCAGGGCCACCTCTACCGGTCCGCGCCGCTGCCCGAGGCACTGCGCCGCGCGCCGCTGGCCGAGGCGCGGCAGTCCTACGACCCGGCGGTGCTGGGCGCGTCGCTCGGCGGACTGCTGCGCACGCCGCCGCCGATCGACCTCGCGCACATGGCGACGCCGCGCGTGTCGCTGGCCGACCGGCTGGCCGTCCTGCGCGGGCTGCTGCGCCGCGGCGCCTTCTCGTTCGACGACGCGGTGCGCGACGCCGACCGGATGACGGTCGCGGTGACCGTGTTCGCCCTGCTGGAGCTCTACAAGCGCGGCGAGGCCGAGTGGCGCCAGGACGAGCCGTTCGGGGAGATCACGGTGCGCTCGGAGGCGGACTCGGATTCCCGCCCCCCCGCCCCCCGCCACCCGATCCTGCGCGCCGCCGCGGCGGCGCGGCGCGACGCCGTCTCGCGGACGGTGCCGTCGTGACCGGGCTGGCCCGCCTGATCGAGGCGCTGCTGTTCCTCGCGCCCGAGCCCGTCCCGGTGGACGAGCTCGCCGACGCGCTGCAGGCATCGGAGGACGACGTGACGGAGGCGCTCGGCGAGCTGCGCCACGGGCTCGGCGGCCGCGGCGTCGTGCTGCGCGAGGTCGGCGGCGGCTTCGCGCTCGCCTCGCACCCCGACGCCGAGGAGGCCGCCCGGCGCCTGCTCGCGCGCCCCCGCACCCCGTCGCTGACGCCCGCGCAGGCCGAGACGCTGTCGATCGTCGCCTACCTGCAGCCGGTCTCCCGGCCCGAGGTGGCGCGCATCCGCGGCGTCGCCTCCGAGTCGGCCGCCGCCGCGCTGACCGAGCGCGGGCTGATCGAGGAGTCCGGCCGCTCCCAGTTCGGCGCGGTGCTCTACCGCACGACGCCGCTGTTCCTGAAGCTCTTCGGGCTCACGTCGGTCGACGACCTGCCCGATCCGTCCGCCTGGGACCCAAGCCCCGAGGACGAGGCGGCGCTGCGCGACCGCCTGCTGCGCGCCGGCGAAGAGCGCGCGCAGCGCACCACCTAGAGCCGCGCCTCGAGCCAGTCCATGAACAGGCCGAGCGCCACGAGCGTCTTGGCCAGCAGCTTGACGGTGATCGCGTCCGAGTTGATCGCCATGTAGGCGGCGGTCTGCGCGGAGCCGTTGGCCGCCTTGTACTTGCCCCAGAAGAACATGTCGGCGAAGTCCAGGACGCGCGGGGTCAGCGCCGCGATCAGCGCGGCGCGGTTGGCGATCTTGTTGCCCGCGATCACCCCGCCGAGCCCGGTGACGAAGTCGCGGTGCTTCGTGGTCCGGGCGCCGGCGAGCCTTCCGTTGCCGAGGAAGTACTCGAAGAGGACCTGGGAGACCGGCACGCCGGGCGCGGTCGTGCCAGGCGACTGGAGCATCGACTCCAGGCCCTTGGCGCCGCCGCCGCCCGCCACCATCGCGTAGGCGTCGAGGTTGCCCTCGAGGTCCTGATCGGGCGCCTCGTCCCGGAAGCAGTCCGCGTCGCTCTTCGCCGGCCGCCCGAGCTCGTCGTTGATGACCGGCCGCGCCGCGGCCGCGCCGACGTCGCCGCCCCAGGTCGCGAACTCCGTGTTCGGCATGTTCACCGTGCGCACGATCACGTGCTGGCCGAGGATCTCCATCGACAGCGCGACGTCGGTCGTCTTGTGGAAGAAGGCCTGCAGCCCGGCGAAGATGTGGCCCATGTCGGTCCCGCCGACCTCCTGGCTGTCCTTGAGCGCGTCGAACAGGCTCCCGGGGCCCGAGCCGATGCGCGAAGCGGGGTTGCCCGGGTTGGGCCCGACCGGGATGACGTCGCTCCACTGCGGCGTGGTGTCGATGCTCCACGGCTTGCCGTAGTAGGCCTGGCGGAGCATCGCCAGGATCTCGAGCGATCCCTTGTCGGCGAACTGGTGCTCGAGCTCGCGGACGAGCTGGATGTAGGACGGGATGTCCGTCGCCTTCGCGTAGCTCGTCAGCATCGGCGGCGCCGCCGTGGCGTGCTGGCGCTGCACGAGCAGGCGGCCGACCGCCGCGTTGCCGGCGGTGCGGTGCAGGGCGAGGACGGCGGCGGGGGTCAGCGCCGATGAGCGCGCGGCGGAGGCGAGCCCGGCGTCCTCGGCGCACGCGTCGCGCTCGTCGCCCGGTTCCGCCGCATGCAGCCGCGGCACCTCTTCGGCGTCCGGCACGGCGGTGCGTTCAGGTGCCAACGTGGCTCACTCGTCCCGTGGGCACGCTACTCCCGGGCTTCGGGCCCGGTCAACCCGTCAGGCCCTCGCGGCGAGCTGGCCGCAGGCGGCGTCGATGTCGCGGCCGCGGGTGAGGCGGACCGTCGCGTTCATCCCGTGTTCCTCGAGGACGGCCTTGAAGGCGGCGATCGCCTCGCGCGAGGAGCCCTCGTAGGTCGCGTCGGTCGGGTTGAAAGGGATCAGGTTGACCTTGAAGATCCTCGGGTCGAGCAGCTGGGCGAGCTGGACCGCCTGGGCGTAGCTGTCGTTGACGCCCGAGAGCATCACGTACTCGATGAACACCTTGCGGCGGCGGACCGCGTAGTAGCGCTCGCAGGCCGCCAGCACGTCGGCCAGCGGGTAGCGCTCGTTGACGGGCATCACCTGCGAGCGCAGGGTGTCCTCGGGCGCGTGCAGGGAGAACGCGAGCCGGATCGGCATGTCGCTCTCCGCCAGCTTGTCGATGCCGGGCTTCCAGCCGACGGTCGAGATCGTCGTCCGGCGGTGGGTGATGCCGACGTCGGGGAGCCGGCGGGTGGCGCCCAGCACGCTGTCCAGGTTCATCATCGGCTCGCCCATCCCCATGAACACGAGGTGGTCGACGGGCTCGATGCGGCGGAAGTGCAGGACCTGGTCGAGGATCTCGCTCGCGCTGAGGTTGCGGCCGAACTTCATCGCGCCGGTCGCGCAGAACGTGCACGTCAGCGGGCAGCCGGACTGCGACGAGACGCAGATCGAGCGGCGGCCGTCGCGGTAGCGCATCATCACGGCCTCGACCGCGCGGCCGTCGTGGGTGTGGAAGAGCGCCTTGACCGTGCCGTCGACGCTGTGCGCCTCGCGCACCAGCTCGAGCGAGGAGAACGGCACCTCGGCCGCCAGCCGCTCGCGCAGCGCGGCCGGCAGATCGGTCATCTCGTCGTAGCCGCGCGCGCCGTTCGCCGCCCAGCGCCACACCTGGCGCGAGCGGAACGCGGGCTCGCCCTCCAGCGCGGTTTCGAGCAGTTCCAGGTCCACCCGCCTATCGTGGCAGGCTGATGAGGCTCGCCAAGTTCCTCGCCCATTCCGGTGTGGCCTCGCGGCGCGCCTCCGAGCAGATCGTCTTCGACGGCCGCGTCACGGTCGCGGGAGCGGTCGTGCGCGACCCGGCGCGCGACGTCGACGGCTCCGAGGGGATCGAGGTCGACGGCAAGCCCGCGCGCAGCTGGAAGGGCGAGCGCGCCGTCTACGCCGTCAACAAGCCGGCGGGGGTCGTCTCGACCGCCAAGGACACCCACGGGCGCAAGACCGTCGTGGACCTGATCCCGAGCGGGCGGCGGCTGTATCCGGTCGGGCGGCTCGACGCGGGGACGACCGGGCTGATCCTGCTCACCGACGACGGCCCGCTGGCGCACCAGCTCACGCATCCCTCCTTCGAGGTCCCGCGGGTCTACCGCGCCAAGGTCCGCCGGGCGCCCGTGCGCGGCGACGCGCTGCAGAAGCTGCGCGAGGGCGTCGAGCTCGACGACGGCATGACGCTGCCCGCGCGGGTCAAGCGGCTCGCGCCCGACCTGCTGGAGATCACGATCCACGAGGGCCGCAAGCGCCAGGTGCGGCGGATGTGCGAGGCGGTCGGGCATCCGGTCGCCTCGCTGGAGCGCGTCGCCTTCGGGCCGCTCGGCCTGAAGGGCCTTGGGCCGGGCGAGCACCGCCGCTTGACGGCGTCGGAGATCGACCGGCTGCGCGGGGCGGGCAAGCCGCGCCGCAAGAGGCGCTGATTGAATGCCGCGCGCTATGCGGCTGATCGCGCTCCGAGGCGCCACCACGGTCGAGCTCAACGAGTCGGCCCCGATCCTCGACGCCACCGGGGAGCTCATGCGCGAGCTGCTCGAGCGCAACGGCCTCGAGGCCGAGGACCTGGTGAGCTGCATCTTCACGCTCACCCAGGACCTCGACGCCGAGTTCCCGGCCGTCGCGGCGCGCAACATGGGCCTGAGCAAGGTGCCGCTGCTGTGCGCCCGCGAGATCCCGGTGCCCGGCAGCCTGCCGCGCGTGATCCGCGTGATGATCCACGCCTACGCCCACGAGGGGCACGAGCCCCAGCACGTGTACCTCGGCGAGGCGCGGGCGCTGCGGCTCGACCTCGAGGGGGCGCAGTGAGCGAGCGCCATCAGCGGCTCGCGGCCGCGCTGCCGGCGCCGGCGCTCCCGCGCGTGGCGGACCTCGGCTGCGGCGGCGGGCTCACCCTGGCGGCGCTGCGCGCGACGCTCGGGCCGGACGTCGAGCTGATCGGCGTCGAGCGGCGCGAGCCGGAGCTCGACGCCTCGATCCTCGGCGATCAGAGATTGACGATCGTCGCTTCCGACCTCAACAAGCCGCTGCCGTTCGAGGACGCGAGCATCGGCGCCGCGGTCTGCCACAACACGCTCGAGGCACTGCTCTCCGTCGACGCGTTCCTCGGCGAGGTCGCCCGCGTGCTCGCGCCCGGCGGCCACTTCCTGCTCGGCCACAACGACCTCGACACGATCGTCTTCAGCTCCTCCGAGCTGGACCTCACGCGCCGGCTCGTGCACGCGTTCGCCGACTCCCAGCAGGAGTGGATGGACAAGGCCGACGGCACGATCGGGCGCAAGCTGCCCTCGATCGCCGCGCGCGCGCCGCTGGAGCACGTGGAGACGATGGCCTGGGTCGTGCTCGACACCGACCTCGCGGCCGGCGAGCCCGCCGACACCGCCATCCGCGGGATCACCGACGCCGTCCGGCGCGACCAGCACCACGACCTCGCCTCACAGCTCGAGGCCTGGGTCGACGACCTGCGCGTGCGGGCGTCGCGCGGCGAGTTCGTGTTCAGCGTCAACGACTACGCCGTCCTGCTCCGAAAGCCCGAGTAGGCTCAGAACGCATGTCGATCGAGTTCTCGGAGCGGATCCGGCGGATCCCGGTCTACCCCGCGGCGGACGGCTACGCGCTCGAGGGGCCGGTGTCGCTGCTCGCCTCCAACGAGTCGCCGTACCCGCCGGTGCCCGCGGTCGTCGAGGCGGCGGCCGCCGCGCTCGCCGGCGCCAACCGCTACCCCGATCCCTCCAACGCGGCGCTGCGCCGGGCGCTCTCCGACCGCCACGGCGTGCCGGCCAACCGGATCGCGATCGGCAACGGCTCCTGCGACATCCTGCTGGCCGCGGGCGAGGCGCTGCTCGAGCCGGGCGCCGAGATCGTCTACGCGTGGCCGTCGTTCTCCGTCTATCCGCACCTGGCCGCCGCCTCGGGAGCGCGCGCCATCGAGGTCCCGCTCGACGAGCAGCACCGCCACGACCTCGACGCGATGGCGACCGAGATCACCGGCGCGACCCGGCTCGTGATCGTCTGCAACCCGAACAACCCGACGTCGACCGCGCTGCCGCTCGCCCAGGTCGAGGCGTTCGTCGAGCGCGTCCCGCGCCACATCGCGGTGATCCTGGACGAGGCCTACGTCGAGTTCTCACTCCTGCAGGACCCCGAGGACTCCGTCGAGCTGCTGGCCAGGCACCCGAACCTCGTGCTGCTGCGGACGTTCTCGAAGATCTACGGGCTCTGCGGCCTGCGCGTCGGCTACGCGCTGTGCGGCTCGGAGGCGTTCCGCACCGCGGTCGACCAGGTCCGCCAGCCGTTCTTCTGCAACGCGGCCGCGCAGGCCGCGGCGATCGAGGCGCTCAAGCACCAGGACGAGGTCACGCGCCGCGTCGAGCGCAACCTCGCCGAGCGCACGTCGCTGGTGGCCGAGCTCCAGGGGCTCGGGCTGAGCGTCGCGGAGTCGCACGCGAACTTCGTCTGGTTCGACGTCGGCGAGAACGAGCCCGAGGTCGTCAAGGACCTCGGCCAGCGCGGCGTGCTCGTGCGCGCCGGCGGCGCGCTCGGCCGCCCGGGCGCGCTGCGCGTCACAGTCGGCACGCAGGCGGAGAACGAGCGCTTCGTCGAGGCGCTCGGCACGCTGCTGTAGATGCGCGCGCCGCTGGAGGCGGCGCTCGAGGCGGTCGCCCTGCGGCTCGGCGCGGCCGGCGTGCCGTTCCTGCTCGGCGGCAGCGCGCTGCTCGACGCGCTCGAGCTCGAGGTCGAGGTGCGCGACGTGGACCTCATGCTTCGCCCCGGGGACCGCGCGGCCTTCGAGGCCGCCTGCGCGGGCTGGCTCGTCTCGGTGACCACCGAGCCCGGCGACGTGCTGAGCAGCGAGTGGAAGGCGACGCTCGACGTCGACGGCGTCGAGGTGGAGGGCCTCGGCGGGCTCGGCTTCGCCGGCGGCGGCGCGGCCGTGCCGTTCCGGGCCGGCGGCTCGCGGATGTACGGGTCGGCGCCCGTCGGGCTCTGCGCGCCCGAGATCTGGTGGGCGCTGTACCGCGTCTACAAGCCCGAGAAGGCTCAGTTGCTGGAGGCGATCGTCCCGGAGTCAGCGCGCGCGCTGATCCTCGTCGAGCTCGGATACGCGGCGGTCGCGGAGCGCTACCTCGACGCGGTCGAGGCGACCGAGCTCGACCCGCGGCTGCGCTTCCTCGGCGGCCTCGCCGCGCGGCTGCCCGCCGGCGCGCAGGTGCTCGACCTCGGCTGCGGCGCGGGCCGCCCGAACGCCGCGCTGCTCGCCCAGCGGTTCGCGGTCACGGGCGTCGACGTCTCCGAGCGCCAGCTCGAGCTCGCGCGCGAGGCCGTGCCGGGCGCGACGTTCCTCCGCGCCGACATCGCCGAGCTGGAGCTGCCGGCCGGGGCGTTCGACGCGGTCGTCGCGCTGTACTCCGTCGCGCACGTGCCGCGCGAGCGCCACGGCCCGCTCTACGCGCGGATCGCCGAGTGGCTCCGGCCGGGTGGGCTGTTCCTCGCCTCGCTCGCCTGCTCGGACAACCCGGGCTCCGTGGAGCCCGACTGGTACGGGGCGCCGATGTACTTCTCGTCCTTCGACGCGGCGACGAACGGGCGGCTGCTTCTGCAGGCCGGGTTCGAGCTGCTCCATGACGAGCTCGTGGAGATGCGGGAGGGTGGCGGCGGAGCCGCCACGTTCCAGTGGGTCCTCGCGCAAACGGCGGCTGGGTAGGGGGTGAGCAGCCACCCGCAGCGCCTGCTCCCGACGCGAGCGTGCAGTTGGTCTGTCTATGCGTGAACTATCGACCCGTCGATGCGGCGCGGGTCAGGCGCCGGCGAGGTGGGCGGTGTCGTTGAAGGAGCGGAGGAGGCGGTGGCCGATCGAGAACTGCACGATCCGCGTGATCGAGCAGTTGTCGGCGTGGATGAAGGCGAACGGCCGCGAGCGCGTGACCTGACGGCAGAGCTCGCCGATCACGCCGCCGTGCAGGACGGCCGCGCCGGTGCCGCCCGGCCCGATCCCGGCGAGCATCGTGTCGAGGCCCGCGGCCACCCGGGATCCGAGCGACTCCATCGTCTCGGCGCCCGGAATGACGTCCCAGCGCTCCTCCATCAGCGCCTGCATCGCGATCGGGTCGCGCTCGTGCATGCGCCGGCGGTACTCGCCGCCCTCCCACTCGCCGAGGTGGACCTCGCGCAGGTCCTCGATGACCTGGGGTCGAAGGCCCGTGGAGGCCACGAGCGGCTCCGCAGTCTGGGCCGTGCGCTGGAGCGGCGTCACGAACAGCGCGCGCAGCGGCTCGCCGTGCAGGCGCTCGGCGACCTGCAGGGCCTGCTCGCGGCCATCGGGCGCCAGCGGCGGGTCGCCGTGGCCCTCGACGAGCTCGAAGGTCTCGCCCGGCTCGAGGGCGGCCGAGGCGCCGTGGCGGATCACGATCAGCTCGGTGGCGTCGCGCGGGACGGCGAACGCCCGCTGGCGGTAGGTCTCATTCACGGCCGGGCACGATATGACCGATCCAGGTCGTGTGCCGATCGCGGGACCCGTGTTCACAGAGTGGTACTGGACGCCGATCTTCCTCGCGATCGTCTACGGCCCGCCGATCCTGGCCGTCGGCGGCGGGCTGTACCTGGCGCTGCGCCGCACGCGCCTGCAGCGGCTCGCGCGCGCCGCGATCGCCGTCGTGCTCGCCCCGGCGCTCGTGATCGGCGGCGTGGCGGTGTGGGCCACCGTCAAGCACCGGCGCACCGAGGCGGCCGACGCCCGCTCGGTCACGTTCACGGCCTTCACCGCCCCCGGCCTGCACCAGACGCGCGCCGACGTCTTCCCGCACGGCGAATGGGAGCTCAACCTCCACTACGAGCGCGGGGGCGGTGACCTGCTGGTCAGCCAGTTGGCCGCCCGCGACGACGACCTGACGCCGCCGCGGTGCGAGCTCCACTCCGGCACCCCGTTCCACGCCTGGTACGGGCCGTGCCGCAGCGCCCGCACGCCGCGGGGCCGGGTCGTCGCGGTCATGGAGATGCAGACCGGCGTCCCGAGCATGGCGGATGTCCGCGCCGGGACGCTGATCGTGGCCGGCGCCTATACGCCGGCGGGCGAGGCCGACCTGCTCGCGCTCGCGGACGCCCTGCGGCCGGTCGCCGTCGAGGACATCCATTGGGAGCGGTGAAGATCACACGGCGAGATGCCGATGTCTGGTACAAGTAGCCCTTCGAAGCCATGACCACCCGGCCGAACATCACGCGCAGCGCCTTCGCCGGCTACGGCTTCGTCTCCTATCGCGCCTGGCGATTTAGCTAGGCGCTCTCGGCCGGCGGCGCCATCGCGGCGTGCCGACCAGCCAGGGTCCGACAGGGACCGAGCGCCGACCCCCGGGGCGAGTGTGATCACCGCCCACCGCCGCACTCGTATCCCTATCTAGAGTTGTTGCACCAGGAGACCGGCTGATGATGATCGTGATGAAAGCGGGGGCGACCGAGGACCAGGTCCAGGCCGTCATCGACCGCATCGAGTCCTGCGGGGCTCGTGCCCACCCCTCGCGCGGCGAGGAGGTGACCGTGATCGGCGCCGTCGGCGACCGCGAGCACGTCGCGCGCCTCGGTCTGGAGGGCGCCCCGGGCGTCGAGCAGGTCGTGCCGATCCTCAAGCCCTACAAGCTCGCCAGCTCGCAGATGCGCGAGCCGTCCGTGCTGGAGATCGGCGGCCGCCGCATCGGCGGCGACCACTTCTCGCTGATCGCCGGCCCATGCACCGTCGAGTCGCGCGACCAGGTGCTCACGACCGCCAGGGTCGTGCGCGACGTCGGCGGCTCGATGTTCCGCGGCGGCGCCTACAAGCCGCGCTCGTCGCCCTACTCGTTCCAGGGCCTCGGCCAGGAGGGCCTGCGCCTGCTCGCCGAGGCGCGCGAGGAGACCGGGCTGCCGATCGTCACCGAGCTGATGGACGCGCGCGACCTCGAGCCCGTGCTCGAGGTGGCCGACGTGATCCAGGTCGGCGCGCGCAACATGCAGAACTACCCGCTGCTGAGCGAGATCGGCCGCTCGGGCAAGCCCGCGCTGATCAAGCGCGGCCTGTCCTCGACGCTCGAGGAGCTGCTGATGGCGGCGGAGTACATCCTCAAGGAGGGCAACCCCAACGTGATCCTGTGCGAGCGCGGGATCCGCACGTTCGAGACTGCCTACCGCTTCACGCTGGACATCACGGCCATCCCGGTGCTCAAGGAGCTCACCCACCTGCCCGTGATCGTGGACCCGAGCCACGCGCCCGGCCGCCGCAGCCTCGTCCCGGCGCTCTCGATGGCCGCCGCCGCGGCCGGCGCCGACGGGATCATCGTCGAGGTGCACCCGGCGCCCGAGGAGGCGATCTGCGACGGCCCGCAGCAGCTCCACACCGACGGGCTCGACGAGTACGTCGCGCGCCTGGAGCAGGCGGCCGCCGTGGCGGGCAAGGTGCTCTCGTCGGCCCCCGCGTGAGCGGCGGGCGGCTCCGCCGGTGACGGCGCTCGCATACCTCGGTCCCGAGGGCACGTTCACGCACCAGGCGGCGCTGGACCTCGCGCGCGAGGGCGACGAGCTGCGCCCGGCCGCGACCGCGGTCGACGTGGTGCGCGCGGTCGCCGCGGGCGCGGTCGACGGCGGCGTCGTCGCGTTGGAGAACTCGCTCGAGGGGTCCGTGGCCGAGAACCTGGACGAGATCCTGCGCAGCCCCGGGGTCGTGCTCGCGGGCGAGCGGGCGCTGCCCGTCTCCTTCGCGCTGCTGCGCGCGCCCGGCGACGACGCCCCTCTGCGCGCAGTCGCCAGCCACCCGTTCGCGCTCGCCCAGTGCGCGCGCTTCCTGCGCGAGAGGAGGTTGGAGGCGGTCGAGGCGGCCAGCACCGCCGCAGCGGCGCGCGAGCTCGCGGGCGCGCCACCAGGGACCGGCGCGCTGGCGCCCGTCACCGCCGCGCGGGTCTACGGCCTGCGCGTCGAGCGCGAGGGGCTCGAGGACGAGACCGGCCCGACGACCCGCTTCGTCGTGCTGCGCTCGCGCTGCCCGGCGCCGACCGGCCGCGACCGCTCGTTCTTCGTCGTCACCCCGCGCCGCGACGAGCCCGGCTCGCTGGTGCGGCTGCTGCAGGAGTTCTCCGTGCGCGGGATCAACCTGACCACGATCGAGTCGCGCCCGACGCGCGCGCTGCTCGGCGAGTACCGCTTCCTGATCGAGTGCGAGGGCCACGTCGCCGACGCTCACGTGCGCGACGCCGTCCTGGGCCTGCTGCGCTTCCCGGGCGACGTGCGCTTCCTCGGCTCGTTCGCGGAGGACCCCGCGCGCCGCGGCCACGCGCCCGCGCCCGCGCTCCCGCAGGAGATCGTGCGCGGCTACGAGCGGATGCTGGAGCAGGTAGAGGCGTGAGGACTGGCGTCGTCGGCCTCGGGCTGATCGGCGGGTCGCTGCTGCGCGCGCTCGGCGGCGCGGGCTACGACGCCGACCCCGCCGTGCGGGCGGCGGCCGCCGCGGACGGATTCCAGGTCGCCGACGAGATCGCCGGCCTGGCCGGCTGCGAGCTGGTGCTCGTGGCGGTGCCGCCGTCGGCCACCGCGCGGGTGGTGGGCGAGGTGCTCGACGCGCTGCCCGAGGTCCTGGTCGCCGACACCGCCTCCGTGAAGGGCTCTCTGCCGAGCCACGAGCGGCTCGCCGGCGGCCACCCGATGGCCGGCGCGGAGACCGCGGGCTGGGCGGCCTCGACCGCGGTGCTGCTGCAGGGCGCGCCGTGGGCGGTGTGCCCGGCCGGCGAGGCGCTCGAGCCGCTGCTCGCGCTGTCGGAGGCCGTCGAGGGGCTCGGCGGCCGGCTCGTCCCGTGCACGCCGCAGGAGCACGACGCCGCGGTCGCGCGCACGAGCCACGTGCCGCACCTGGCCGCGCAGGCGCTCGCGGGGCTCACGGCCGACGGCGGCCTGCAGGCCGCGCTGGCCGGCACCGCCTTCCGCGACATGACGCGCGTCGCCCGCGCCGACCCGGACCTGTGGACGGAGATCCTCGCCGCCAACCGCGAGGCCTGCCTCGCCGCGGTCGACGAGCTCGTCGCCCGCCTCGGGGTGCTGCGCGCTGCGCTCGGCGACGAGGAGGCCACGCGCGCCGAGTGGGAGCTCGGGCTCGGCTGGCTCGAGGCCGTCGACGCCGCCCGCTGGCGCGAGCCCGAGTGGCGCGAGGAGCCCGTCGACGGCTGGCCCGGGCTGCTCGAGCACGGCCGCGCCGGGCGCGCGGTCCGCCGCCTGCGACGTGACGGCGGCGGCGCGCTGCACGCGGAGGTCGCGCGATGAGGCGGCGGTTCGACCCGGCCGGCCCGCTGCGCGGCACGCTCGCCGCCCCGGCCGACAAGTCGCTCTCCCACCGCGCCGCGCTGCTGGCCGCGATGGCCTCCGACCCCGTGCGCGTGACGGGCTACCTCGACGCCGCCGACACGAACTCGACGCTGGCCGCGGTGCAGGCGCTCGGCGCGCTCGTGGACCGCGCGGCGGGTGGGAACGGGGTCCTGACCATCCGCGGGACCGGGCTGCGCGCCGCGACCCCGACCGCCGGCGCGATCGACGTCGGCAACGCCGGGACGCTGATGCGGCTGCTGCCGGGCTGGCTCGCCGGCCAGCCGGGCGGGAGCTGGACGCTCGACGGCGATGACTCGATCCGCCGCCGCCCGGTCGACCGGATCGCGGAGCCGCTGCGCCGGATGGGCGCGAGGATCGACGCGCGCGAGGACCGCTTCGCGCCATTCACGATCACCGGGCGGCCGCTGGAGGGGATCGAGTACGCGCTGCCGGTCGCCTCCGCGCAGATCAAGTCGTGCGTGCTGCTGGCCGGGCTGCTCGCGTCGGGGGAGACCGCGGTGATCGAGCCCGAGCCCAGCCGCGACCACACGGAGCGGCTGCTGATGCGCTGCGGCGTCACCGTCGAGCGCGACGGCGCGCGCGTCTCGGTCTGCCCGCAGGACGAGCTCGAGCTGCGCGACCTGCACGTACCGGGCGACCCGTCGTCGGCCGCCTTCCACGTCGCCGCCGCCGTGCTCGTGCCCGGCTCGCGGATCGTGATCGAGGGGATGGCCGCGAACTGGACCCGGGTCGGCTTCCTGCGCATCCTCGAGCGCATGGGAGCGGTGCTCGTCGGCGAGCTCGAGCCGGCGGGCGCGCCGCTGTCGCCCGAGGAGCCCGTGACCGAGCTCGACGTCGCCCACGGCGAGCTCGTCGGCACCACCGTGGACGCCGCCGAGGTGCCGCTGGCGATCGACGAGCTGCCGCTCGTGGCGCTGCTCGGCTGCTTCGCGGAGGGCGAGACCGTCGTGCGCGGGGCGCAGGAGCTGCGCGTCAAGGAGACCGACCGCATCTCCACGGTGGTCGACGGGCTGCGCGGCCTCGGCGCGGAGATCGAGGCCACCGCCGACGGGTTCGCCGTCCAGGGCACCGGCGGCCTGCGCGGCGGCACGATCGCCTCCCACGGCGACCATCGGCTCGCGATGCTCGGCGCCGTCGCGGGGCTCGCCTCGCGCGAGGGCGTCGAGGTCGACGGGATGGAGGCCGCAGCGGTGAGCTACCCCGGCTTCGAGGCCGACCTGGCCGCGCTCGCCGGCTAGCCGGCCTGACCGGCCGGCCGGTAGACCTGCGGGGCCCCGTCCTCGGTCCAGTAGGCCGCGCGCCGCGCGGCCGCGAGTGCGCTCGCGCCTGACTCCCCGAGGATGACGGGGTCCGCGCCCGGGCTGCGCACGCGCACCGCGCCGTCGAAGTCGATCCAGGCGAGCGTGCCGTCGCGCAGCAGCGTCGCGGCCGACACGGACTCCGCGCGGGTCACGGTGCGGCCCGTGCGGGAGTCGACGACGCGGGCGGTGCCCTCGCCGAATACCAGCAGCCAGCGGTCGCCGACGATCCGCGGCGGCGTGGAGCCCGCGAGCGGGAGCCGCCCCTCGCGGTCGACGCGGCAGAGGCGCCGCCCGTCGCCGGTCTCGTACACCCGGATCGAGCCGGAGGCCACGATCGTCCGGCCGCGGGCGGCGCGGCACGGCCCGCCGCGGCGGCGAAGCCGCACCGGCTCGAGCGCGGTCGCCTCGCCGCCGCGCACGCCGTCGAGCGTCGCCGAGCGCGCCTGGCCGCCCTCGGTCCAGTAGACGGTGCCGCCGTGCATCGCCAGGTCGCGCGCGTCCTCGCCGGACAGCGCCCGCGCGCGCCGGCCGGGCGCCTTGACGAGCACGCCGTCGCCGGGCGCGAGCACCGCGAGCGTGCCGTCGGGAGCGAGCCGCAGCGGCGGCACGCCCTCGCAGCACGCGAGGTTCATGAACGACACGGTGCGGCGGCTCCGCAGGTCCTGCACCGAGACGTCCGCGCCTGGCCCGCCCTCGCCGTCGCTGACGTCATAGGACGCGAGGAAGCGCCCGGCGTGCGCGTACTCCGGCGTCTCGGCCGACCCCACGCCGCTGTCGGACCCGACGCCGCCGACATAGAGCGGCTTCATCCGCCGGCCCAGGCACGCGTACTCCTCGAAGCCCGACTCGTCGGCGGTGCGGTAGTGGACGCCGAAGATCCGCAGCCGCCCGTCCACGAACACCGTCGTCCCGTCGCCGCAGGCGACCTTCGCCTCCGCTGCTGGGCACAGGGCCAGGACCGTCGCCACCACGAGTGCGCCGAGCCACCGCATCACGCAACTCCTACCGGGCCGCGAGGGGCGGCGCAAGCGCCCGGCTAACGTCATCGCCCATGGTGATCGCCATCGACGGCCCCGCCGGGGCCGGAAAGTCGACCGTCGCCCGCGCCGTCGCGGAGCGGCTGGGCTTCACGTATCTCGACACTGGGGCGATGTACCGCGCCGTGGCGCTCGCCGCCGCGGGGCACGAGGACGAGGCCGCGGAGATCGCCGAGCGCTCCGACATCCGCGTCGGCGACCGCGTGCTGCTCGACGGCCGCGACGTCACCGACGCGATCCGCACCCCCGAGGCCTCGGCCGGCGCCTCGCGCGTGGCCGCCGACCCCGGCGTGCGCGCCGCGCTGGTGCGCAAGCAGCAGGCGATCGTCGAGGACGGCGACTGGGTCGCGGAGGGCCGCGACATCGGCACCGTCGTGGCTCCCGAGGCGGCCGTGAAGGTCTTCCTCACCGCCGACCCGGCGGAGCGGGCCCGCCGACGCGCCGCCCAGACCGGCGCCGACCCCGAGCAGGTGCTGCGCGACCAGGCCGAGCGCGACCGCCGCGACGCCAGCGCCGAGCGCACCGTGCTCGAGCCCGCCGCCGACGCCGTCCCCGTGGACACGACCGGGCTGACGCTCGACGAGGTCGTCGCGCAGATCGAGATGCTCGCCACCGAGGCGCGGGAGCTTCGATGAAGGTCGCCGTCGTCGGCTACCCCAACGTCGGGAAGTCGTCGCTCGTCAACCGGCTCACCCAGTCGCGCGAGGCGGTCGTGCACGAGCGCGCCGGCATCACGCGCGACCGCAAGGAGCTGACCACGGACTGGAACGGGCGCCACTTCACGCTGATCGACACGGGCGGCGTCGACCTCGGCGAGGAGGACGCGCTGTCCGTCTCGATCCAGGACCAGGCGCGCGAGGCGCTCGCCGACGCCCAGGTCGCGCTGCTGGTGGTCGACGCCCGCGCCGGGATGCGCCCCGGCGACGAGGAGATCGCGGACATCCTGCGCCGCGGCGGGCTGCCCGTCGTCGTGGCGGCGAACAAGATCGACCAGCCGGGCGACCTCGGGCTGGTCCACGACTTCCACGGCCTCGGCCTCGGCGACCCGCTGCCGGTCTCGGCCGCCCAGGGCCTCGGGACCGGCGATCTGCTCGACCGCCTGGTCGAGCTGCTGCCGGAGGGCGACGACGACGCCGACGAGGACGAGGACGTCGTCCGCCTGGCCGTGATCGGGCGCCCGAACGTCGGCAAGTCGAGCCTCGTCAACGCCTTCCTCGGCCGCGAGCGCGTGATCGTCTCCGAGGTCGCGGGCACGACCCGCGACGCGATCGACACGCCGATCGAGGTCGACGGCCGCCGCATGCTGCTGATCGACACGGCCGGCATCCGGCGCAGCGCCAAGGTCCAGGAGTCCGTCGAGTACTACACGACGCTGCGCTCGCAGCGGGCCGCAGATCGCGCCGACGTCGCGCTGGTCGTGTGCGACGCCACCGACGGGGTCACCGCACAGGACCTGCGGATCGCCGAGCTGGCGATGAAGGCCGGCTGCGCGACCGCGCTCGTACTCAACAAGTGGGACCTCACCGGCGGCGACGTCGACGAGGCGGCCGGGCCCGGGGGCGCCGTCGGCGCCGCCGAGCTCGACCGCGAGCGCGCCAGGGTCAACCGCAAGCTGCGGCTGCGGCCGAAGGTGCTCACCGCGAGCGCCGTGACCGGCCGCAACGTTCCCCGGCTCCTGCAGGAGGCGCTCTCGCTCAGCGCGCGCGCCTCGCATCGCATACCCACGCCCGAAATGAACCGCTTCCTCGGCGACGTCTCGCAGGCCCGGCAGCCCCCCGCGAAGCAGGGTCACCGGCTGAAGATGCTCTACATGGCCCAAATCGGGGTAAAGCCACCTCGCTTCTCCATCCAGGTCAACAGCCGCGCCCGCATCACCCGTGATTACGCCTACTTCGTCGAGAACCGACTCCGCGAGCGCTACGGCCTCGACGGCATCCCCCTCATCATCGACTTCGCCGAGCGCAAACGGCGCTCACGCGGCGAGTCGTAGCCGCACGCCGCGCCGGCCCGAGCGGCGCACGGTGATCCTCGGAGCGATCGCGTTGCTCGCGATCGCGCTCGCCGTCGTGGTGGTCACCCGCGGCGACGCCGCGCCGCCCGACGCCACGGCCCGGCTCGTCCCGCCCGACGCGCTGCTCTACGCGCACCTCTCGACGAGCGAGAGCCGCACGCAGGACGCCCGCCTGCTCGAGCTCGCCGGGCGCTTCACCGCGCTGCGCGAGCGGGTCCCCGCGCTGGCGATGGCGCTGACCCCGTCGGCCGGCGGCCTGGACTACGCGCGCGACGTCCGCCCGTGGCTCGGCGACGAGGTCGCGCTCGCGCTGCTCGAGGACGGCGCCGGCCCCGAGCCGCTGCTGCTGGCCGCCGTCGACGACCGCGCCGCGGCCATGCGCACGCTCTCCAAGCTCGGCGCGCGGCCCGCCGGCCGCCACGCCGGCACGCCGCTGTACTCGCTGCCGCCGCGCGCGACGGCCGCCTTCACCGACGACCACCTCGTGATCGGCCCCGCCGAGGCCGTCTCGGGCGCGATCGACCGCGCCGGTGACGACAGCCCGCCCTCGCTGGCCGAGACGCGCGTCTACCGCCGCGCCGGCGAGCACCGCGCCGGCGCCGCCAGCCTCGAGCTGTTCTCGACCACCGCCGGCATGCGCCGCCTGCTCGACGGGGCCTCCGGGCTGGCCGGCATCGCCGGCCGCATGGTGCTCAGCCCGCGCCTGGAGGGCATCCACGCCCAGGTCGCGGCGGAGGAGCAGGGCCTGCGCGCCACGGCCCGGGTGATGCGCGCCCCCGGCGGCGGGGAGCCCTCGGCGTTCGCACCGACCCTCGCCGACCACGTCCCGGGCGACGCAGCGGGCCTCGTCGCGCTGCCGGGCGTCGACGCGATCGCGTCGATCGCCGAGCGCGCGGGCGGCGCCGCGCTGCTGGCCGGCCTCGAGACCGCGTTGCCGACGGCGGCCGGGATCGAGCTGGAGGACCTGCTCGCCCCGGTCGGGCAGGAGGCGGTGCTCTCCGTGCGGGCGGGCGAGTCCGCGCCGGTCTTCACCCTCGCCGCGCGCACGCGCGACGCGGCGTCCACGCGTGAGTCGCTGGCACGGCTGCAGGGGCCCGTGACGGACCGGCTCGGCGGCGGCCCGTTCGAGCAGCGCGAGCTGCGCGGGGCCGACGCCTTCACCCTGCAGGTGACTCCCGAGCTCGAGCCGTCCTACGCGATCTCGAAGGACGCCGTGGTGGCCTCCACGGCGGGCTCGGGTCTCGAGCAGCTCCGCCCGGCGCGGTCGCCCGCGACCGCATCGCCCGCGCTGGAGGAACTCGTGCCCGAGGAGGGCCAGAGGGTCGAGGCGCTAGTCTTCGTCGACCCGCGTCAGCTCCTCACGCTGGGCGATCGGACGGGCCTTCGGGCCCTCACGACCCCCGCGGTGCGCGACGACCTCGGCCGGATGGGCAAAGCCGGAGCGGTCGTGAGAGAGGACGACGACGAGCCGACCGACACGACCGCGGAGCTGTTCCTCGAGATCCCATGACCCACTTCGCCGACAACGAGTACCTGTTCACATCCGAGTCCGTCACGGAGGGCCACCCGGACAAGATCGCCGACCAGATCTCCGACGGCGTCCTCGACGCCGTGCTCCGTGACGACCCGATGGGCCGCGTGGCCTGCGAGACGCTCGTCAACACGGGCCTGGTCGTCGTCTCGGGCGAGATCTCGACGACGACGTTCGTGGACATCCAGGAGGTCGCCCGCGAGACGATCCGCAAGATCGGCTACATCGACGCCGACCTCGGCTTCTCCGCCGACTCCTGCGCGGTCATCAACGCGATCGACAAGCAGTCGCCCGACATCGCGCAGGGCGTCGACCACGCTTACGAGACGCGCGTCGACCCGACCGACGAGGACGAGCTCGACGTCGCCGGCGCTGGCGACCAGGGCATGATGTTCGGCTACGCCACGCGCGAGACCGACGAGCTCATGCCGCTGCCGATCTCGCTCGCGCACCGGCTCGCGCATCGCCTGTCGGAGGTCCGCAAGGACGGGACGCTGGACTATCTGCGCCCCGACGGCAAGACCCAGGTCTCCGTCCGCTACCGCGACGGCAAGCCGGTCGCGATCGAGCGCGTGCTGATCTCCACCCAGCACGCCGAGGGCGCCGAGTCGCTGATCCCGGACGACCTCTGGGAGCACGTGATCGTGCCCGTCCTGCCGGCCGACATGTACGACGCCGAGCAGCTGCGCCGCGACCTGCTGGTCAACCCGACCGGGCGCTTCGTCATCGGCGGCCCCGTCGGCGACGCCGGCCTGACCGGCCGCAAGATCATCGTCGACACCTACGGCGGCATGGCCCGCCACGGCGGCGGCGCCTTCTCGGGCAAGGACCCGTCGAAGGTCGACCGCAGCGCCGCCTACGCCGCGCGCTGGGTGGCCAAGAACCTCGTCGCCGCCGGCCTCGCCGACCGCGTCGAGGTCCAGGTCGCCTACGCGATCGGCGTCGCGCACCCCGTGTCGGTGATGATCGAGACGTTCGGCACCGAGAAGATCGGCCGCGCGCGGATCGCGGAGCTCGTCGACGAGCACTTCGACCTGCGCCCGGGCGCGTTCCGCAAGGCGCTGGACCTGCACCGGCCGATCTACCAGAAGACCGCCGCCTACGGCCACTTCGGCCGCGAGGACGAGGACTTCACCTGGGAGCGCACCGACAAGGCCGAGGCGCTCGCCGCGGCCGCCGGACTCGGCGCTCCCGCCTCAGCCTGAAGGCGCCCTAGCCCTCGCCCGCCCCGACCGAGAGCGCCGGGGCGCGCCGCTTCGCCGGCTTGCCCGCACCGCCCGACGGGGCGGGGGCGGGCGGCGCCGGCGCCGCTGAGGGCGCGGGCGACGGGATCACCGCGACGGGCATCTCCTCCGCCGGCTCGGCGGGCGGGGCGACCACGCGCACGACCGGCTTGCGGCGCGCGCGGGCGCGGCGCGGCTTGCGCTTGGCCTTCACCGCGCGCTGGGCCTTCGCGGCGGGCTTGGAGAACCGCAGCTCGTTCGAGCCGCGGCTGAGCGACGGCGGCGCCTTCTCGAGCTGCGCCGGGCTCGCGGCGGGGGCGTCCGTGCGCTGCTGGACGGGGGATTCCTGCGCCACAGCGGGTGTCGGAGGACTGACATCGCCCGTCCCGATGACCTCTCCGAACGGCTTGCCGCCGGAGAGCATCCAGAGCGCGAGGACGATGGCCGCGCCGAGCGCCGCCCCGGCGAACAGGTGCACGAGACCGCCGCGCGTTCCGCTGCTTCCCTGCATTCAGGACCGAGTCTTCCAGCGGCCGCGCTCGCGGTGTCGATTTATTCGGCCCTTGCCTGGGTATCGGCCCCTGCAGACTTCGGCGGAGGAGGTAGGGGATGGAGGAGCTGCGGCTCGACGTCAACTTCGTGGATTACGCCATCCTGGCGATCTACTTCATCGCCGTGCTCGGGATCGGCTTCGCGGCGAAGCGCTACATCAAGACGAGCCTCGACTACTTCCTCTCAGGCCGCTCGCTGCCCGCGTGGATCACGGGCCTGGCCTTCATCTCGGCCAACCTCGGCGCCCTGGAGATCCTCGGCATGGCGGCCAACGGCGCGCAGTTCGGCGTCTACACGGTCCACTACTACTGGATCGGTGCGATCCCGGCGATGGTCTTCCTGGGGATCGTGATGATGCCCTTCTACTACGGCTCGAAGGTCCGCAGCGTGCCCGAGTACCTGCGCCTGCGCTTCAACAGGCCGACGCACGTCTTCAACGCGCTGAGCTTCGCGCTCGCGACGGTTCTGATCGCGGGCGTGAACCTGTTCGCGCTGGCGCTCGTGCTGGAGCTGCTGCTCGGCTGGCCGATCCTGCTGGGCATCGTCGTCAGCGCCGCGATCGTCCTCGTCTACATCACCCTCGGCGGGCTCTCCTCGGCGATCTACAACGAGGTCCTGCAGTTCTTCATCATCCTCGCCGCGCTGATCCCGCTGACGGTGATCGGCCTGATGGACGTCGGCGGCTGGGACGGCCTGAAGGACCGCATCGTCGAGATGAACGGCAACGACGACCTGCTGCAGTCCTGGGACGGCACGGGCAGCGGCGACAACCCGCTCGAGGCGTCCTGGATCCCGATCGTCTTCGGCCTCGGCTTCGTGCTCTCGTTCGGCTACTGGACGACGAACTTCGCCGAGGTCCAGCGCGCGCTGTCGGCCAAGAGCCTCAACGCCGCGCAGCGCACGCCGCTGATCGGCGCCTACCCGAAGATCTTCATCCCGGCGATCACGATCATCCCCGGCCTCGTCGCGCTCGTGACGATCAAGGGCCTCGGCGGCGACGACCCGAACATGGAGTACAACAACGCGATCCCGCTGCTGATGAACGAGTACCTGCCCAACGGCATGCTCGGGCTGGCGCTGGTGGGCCTGATCGCGGCCTTCATGGCCGGCGTGGCGGCCAACGTCTCCGCTTTCAACACGGTGGTCACGTACGACCTCTGGGAGCCCTACGTCAAGTCGGGCCAGAGCGACGACTACTACCTCAACTTCGGCCGCATCGCGACCGTCGTGGGCATCCTGATCGGCATCGCCACGGCGCTGATCGCCTCGGGTTACAGCAACATCATGGATTACATCCAGCTGTTGTTCTCGTTCTTCAACGCGCCGCTGTTCGCGACCTTCATCATCGGCATGTTCTGGAAGCGGATGACGCCGTGGGCGGGCTTCTGGGGCCTGCTGGCCGGCACCCTCGGCGCGGCGATCGCGCACTACGGGAACGACTGGGGCTGGTTCGACCTCGGCTCCGCGCAGGCGGCGGCGTTCTGGGGCGCGATCGCCGCGTTCGTGCTCGACGCGATCGTCTCCGTCGCGGTCACGTTCGTCACGAAGCCGAAGCCGATCGAGGAGCTGCAGAACCTCGTCTACGGCATGGCCGCCGTCGACGAGGACGACACCGCATCCGAACACGTCTGGTACCGGCGGCCTTACACGCTCGCGGCCGGCGCGCTCGGACTGACCGCCATCCTCAGCTTCCTCTTCGCCTAGGAGACCACCGATGCCCGACGACAAGCACATCGCCGAAGCCGAGCAGGCCGACATCGACGCCCACCGCGCGGCGCGTGCCGCCAACCTGTTCGACGTCCGCCGCTTCATCGGCGGGCTGTTCGTGCTCTACGGCCTGATCCTGTTCGTGCTCGGCATCGGCGCATCCGACGCCGACGTCGAGAAGGCGGCCGGCCTCAACGTGAACCTGTGGACGGGGCTGGCGATGCTGCTCGTCGGCGCCTTCTTCCTCGCGTGGGCGTTCACGCGCCCGCTGGGCGAGCAGCTCGAGGAGACCGGGTCAGAGCCGGCGGGCGGGCGGCCCGGGGGCGACTGACACGCACCCGTCCGGCGGCGTCGCGCCGGGCGGGAACAGCGCCAGCACGGAGCCGCCGAAGCCGCCGCCGACCATCCGCGCGCCGGCGGCGCCGGCGCGCTCGAGCGCCTCGACCGTGCGCTCGACCTCCGGCACCGAGGCCTCGTAATCGTCGCGCAGGCTCGCGTGCGACTCGCGCAGCAGCGTCCCCGCGCGCTCGAGCTCGCCGGCGGCCAGGGCCTCCGTCATCGCGTCGACGCGGCCGTTCTCGGTCAGGACGTGCCGGACGCGGCGGTCCAGCGGGGCGGGCAGGCCGTCGCCCGACGCGGCGTCGCGGAGGCTGGCGATGCCGAGCGCCTCGCAGGCGGCGGCGCACTCGGCCCGGCGCTCGTTGTAGCCGCCGCCCGCGTGCTCGTGGCCGGCGCCCGAGTCCAGCGTCACGAGCCGCCAGTCGCCGAGCTCCAGCGGCACGGGGTCGATCGTCAAGTCGCGGAAGTCGATCCGCAGCGCCGCGCCCTCGCGGCCGCACAGCACGGCGAGCTGGTCGAGCAGCCCGGTGCGGGCGCCCACGTGCACGTTCTCGACCCGCGAGCAGAGCTTGGCGAGCTCGACGCGGTCCACGTCGGGGTCCTCGAGCAGCGCGAGGCACAGCGCCGCCTCCAGCGCGGCGGAGGAGGAGAGGCCGGAGCCGTGGGGGAGGTCGCCCTCGATCGTCAGCCGGGACGGGCGCACGGCGTGGCCGGCGGCGCGCAGCTCGGTGACCGTGCCGCGCACGAACGCCCGCCAGCCGCTCGCCGGGATGCTGTCGCCGAGGTCGAACGCGTCGTCCTCGTCCAGGTCGGCGGCGCGGGCCTCGATCCGGTCGCCGCGCAGCGGCTCCGCCGTCACCGTGACGCCGCGGTCGATCGCGAACGGCAGCGCCAGCCCGTCGTTGTAGTCCGTGTGCTCGCCGATCAGGTTCACGCGGCCGGGGCCGCGCGCCACCACGCGCTCACCCACCGAGCCGCGCCTGCATCACCCGGACCGCGTCGGCGCTCGCGTCCATCAGCAGGTAGCGGCGGCCGGTCGCGGCGGCGACCGCGCCCAGCGTGCCCGAGCCGGCGAACGGGTCGAGCACGAGGTCGCCGGGGCGCGAGGAGGCGTGCACGAAGCGCCGGACGAGCCCCTCGGGCTTCTGCGTCGGGTAGCCGGTCTTCTCGCGGCCCGTGGGGGAGACGATCGTGTGCCAGATGACGCTGACCGGCATCTTCCCGCGCGCGGCCTTCTCCGGCGGGACGAGGCCGGGGGCCATGTACGGCTCGCGCTCGACCGCCTCGCCGTCGAAGAAGTAGGCCTGCGGGTCCTTGACGTAGACGAGGATCGTGTCGTGCTTCTGCGGCCAGCGGCGCTTGGGCTTGCCGCCGTAGTCGTAGGCCCAGATCAGCTCGTTGAGGAAGCACTCGCGGCCGAACAGCTCGTCGAGCAGCAGCTTGACCGCGTGCGCCTCGCGGTAGTCGAGGTGCAGGTACAGCGTGCCGGTGTCGTGGAGCACGCGGCGCAGCTCGCGCAGGCGCGGCTCGAGGAAGCCCAGGTAGTCGTCGAACGCGTCGCGGTAGGAGGAGGTCTCCAGCAGCGTGGAGGCGTAGCGCCGGCCGCCGAAGCCCGTGCGGTCGCCCGACTCCGCGGCGACCGTGGCGAGCGTGCGGCGGGTCTGCGTCTTGCCGGTGTTGAACGGCGGGTCGGCGTAGACCATCTGCACGCAGCCGTCCGCCAGCTCGCCGAGCAGCTCGAGGTTGTCGCCGTGCCGGATGCCCTCCACGCCGCCGAGCGTAGAGGCTCGGGCGGGCGCCTTGCCGGCGGGCGCCAGGAGCGTTGGCGCTGACGAGGCGCTGCGGACTGCCTGGGCTTGTACGGGGGAGGGGCTTGCTTTCGGTGACGCGAGCGGTGGATTGATGAGCCTGAGGCACAGTTATCCACCGCTCACGGTGCGAGGGGACGATTAGTCGGCCTGAGACCGATGAAGTGTCTCCTCGGCGCGGGTGCGACCGGAAACGACCGCTCCCCTCCATACAAGCCCAGGCCGTTCGCCAACGCTGCGTCGGCCGACAACGCCCCTGGCGCCCGCCGGCAAGGGCGCCGGGGGCGGAGCGACCGGCGCCGTGCCTATCGTCGTCAGGCCCGTGATCGCCCAGGTGCAGCCCCTCACGACGACGCGCCGCCTCAGCGGCCCGTTCGACTACGCGCTGCCCGAGCAGCCGGTGCGGGTCGGGTCGATCGTGCGGGTGCCGTTCGGCCGCCAGGCGCTCGACGGGGTCGTCGTCGGGCTCGCCGAGCGCTCGGAGCTCGCGCCGGAGCGGCTGGTCGCGCCGACGGGCGTGCGCGAGGACGACGTCCCGGAGGACCTCGTGGCGCTCGCGCTGTGGATGGCCACGGAGTACTGCTCGACCCCGGCCCGCTCGCTCCAGCTCGTGCTCCCGCCGCGCGGCAAGCCGCGCACGGAGCCGTGGGCCTTCCGCACGGACGCGCCGCTGGACGGCGAGCGCCTCACGGACAACCAGCGCGCGCTGCTCGACGCCCTGCCGATGCGGGCCACGGGGCGGCTCCCGGCGCTGCGGCGCCTGGAGGGACGCGGGCTGGTCGCGCTCGAGGACCGCCAGCGCCGCCGCTCGCCGCGCACCGACGTGCAGCCGTCCGCGCCCGTCGAGCTCACGCCCGACCAGGAGGCGGCGATCCGAGCGGTGGATGACGCGCGGGGGACTTCCCACCTGCTGCACGGCGTGACGGGCTCGGGCAAGACCGAGGTCTACCTGCGCGCCGCGGCCGCGGCGCTGGAGCGCGGCGAGGGCGTGATCGTGCTGGTGCCCGAGATCGCGCTGACGCCGCAGACCGTCGGGCGCTTCCAGGCCCGCTTCGGCGACACCGTCGCCCTGCTGCACTCCGCGCTCGGCGAGGGGGAGCGCTACGACGAGTGGCGGCGGCTGCGCACGGGCGAGGCGCGGATCGCCGTCGGCCCGCGCTCGGCCGTCTTCGCGCCCGTGGCCGACCTCGGGCTGGTCGTCGTCGACGAGGAGCACGACGCCTCCTTCAAGCACGAGGGCGACCCGCGCTACGACGCCCGCACCGTCGCCGCCGAGCGCGCCCGCCGCGCCGGCGCGAGGCTGCTCGTCGGGACGGCCACGCCGCGTCCGGAGACCTGGCGGTCGATGCCGCACCTGCGGCTCCCGAGCCGCGTCGACGCGCGGCCGATGCCGCCCGTGCGGGTGCTCGACATGCGCGGGGCGCGCCACCCGCTGCACCCCGAGACGCGGCGCGCGCTCGCGAGCGCGCGCAAGTCGATCGTGCTGCTCAACCGGCGCGGGTGGTCGAACTTCCTCAACTGCCGCTCCTGCGGCAAGACGTGGGAGTGCCCCAACTGCGACGTCGCGCTCGTGCTGCACCGGGCCGAGCACGCGATCGCCTGCCACCACTGCGGCCACCGCGAGCGCGTCCCGGAGCGCTGCGACGCCTGCGGCTCGCTGTCGGTCGCCCGTTACGGCGCGGGCACGGAGCGCATCGAGCACGAGCTGCGCGAGGGCCTCGACGTGCCGGTCTTCCGCCTCGACGCGGACACGGCCGGCGCCAAGGACGCCGTGCCGGAGCTGCTGGCGCGCTTCCGCGCCGCCCCGGCCGGGCTGCTGCTCGGCACGCAGATGGTCGCCAAGGGCCACGACTTCCCCGACGTGACGCTCGGCGTCGTGCTCGACGCCGACTCGACCCTGCGCTTCCCGGACTTCCGGGCGGAGGAGCGCACGTTCGCGCTGATCGCCCAGCTCGCGGGCCGCGCCGGCCGCGGCGAGCGCGGCGGCCGCGTGCTCGTGCAGACGAGCGCCCCCGACGCGCCCGCGATCGCCGCGGCGGCGCGCCACGACGCCGACGGCTTCCTGGCCGGCGAGCTCGAGCGCCGCCGCGCGCTCGGCTACCCGCCGTTCGCGGACCTGATCCGCGTCGTCTGCGCCGGCGAGGACGGCGTCCCCGCCCGCGCGGCCGCGGGCGCCGTCGCCGCTGCGGTCGTCGGCGTCCCGCGCACCGAGGTGCTCGGCCCCGCGCCGCTGTTCCGGCTGCGCGGCCGCGAGCGCTTCCAGGTCGTCGTGAAGACCACCGCGCGTGCCGAAGCGGTACGCGCCACGGGAGCCGCCGTGGAGGCCGCCGCGCGCGACCGCGCGCACCGCGACGTCAGCTTCAGCGTCGACGTGGACCCTCAATAGACTTCCCGGCCGATGGCCGAAGAGGAGATCCAGCCGCCCCGCACGCAGGAGGAGGCCGATGCGCTCAGCGAGCGGATCGACCCGGAGACGCGCGCCCGCCGCGACGCCGCGCTCAAGCTCATCCGCCAGTACGGCGACCCCGTCCTGCGCGGTCGCGCGCTGGACGTCGAGCGCTTCGACGACCGCCTTTCCGAGGAGGTCCGCCGGATGGGCCAGGTCATGCACGAGGCGCTCGGGATCGGGCTCGCCGCGCCGCAGGTCGGCGTCATGCACCGCGTGCTCGTCTACCGCGTCGACCCCGACGCGCCGGTGGCCGCCGTGGTCAACCCCGTGATCGAGTGGGCCAGCGACGAGCGCGAGCCGCTCGAGGAGGGCTGCCTGTCGCTGCCCGGCGTGCTCGTCGAGGTCGAGCGGCCCGTCCACGTGCGCGTGCGCGCCCAGGACGAGCGCGGCGAGGAGCTCCTGATCGAGGCCTCCGGTCTGGAGGCGCGCGTGCTCCAGCACGAGATCGACCACCTGGACGGCGTGCTGATCCTCGACCGAACCTCGCGCGACCAGCGCAAGCAGGCCATGCGCGCGCTCCGCGAGGCGGGCGCCGGCACCTCGCCGCTCGGCGTCGGCGCCTGACGCGGGGGGCGGCGTGCGCACCGTCTACCTCGGGACCTCGAGCTTCGCCGCCACGGTGCTCGAGCGGCTCGCCGCGAGCGAGCACCGGCCGGCGCTCGTCGTCACCCGTCCTGACGCGCCGCGCGGTCGCGGCCGCCGCCTGCAGCCGCCGCCCGTCGCCGAGGCGGCGCGCGCGCTCGGGCTCGAGCTGATCCAGCCCGAGCGGCTGCACGACGAGGACGTGCTCGCGCGGATCGCCGCCGCCGAGCCGGAGGCGCTCGCCGTGTGCGCGTACGGCGCGCTGATCCGCGAGCCGCTGCTCAGCGCCTACGAGATCCTCAACGTCCACCCGTCGCTGCTGCCGCGCTGGCGCGGCGCCGCCCCGATCGAGCGGGCGATCATGGCCGGCGACGAGGTCACGGGCGTCTCGATCATCCGCCTCGTCGAGGCGCTCGACGCGGGCCCGATCTGCCTCCAGGGCGAGGAGCCGATCGGCGCCGACGACGACTACGGGACGCTGTCAGCGCGGCTGGAGCGACTCAGCGGCGAGCTGCTGGTGCGCGCGCTCGACGAGCGGCCCGCCTTCCGCGAGCAGGGCGAGGACGGCCTCACCTACGCGCACAAGATCGAGGCGCACGACCGCGCGCTGGACTTCACGCTGGCCCCGGAGGCGGTCGAGCGCCAGGTACGCGCGCTGCGCCCGCACGTCGGCGCGCGGCTGCCGCTCCCGGACGGCGAGTTCATCGGCGTCCTCGAGGCGCGCGTGAACGGCGAGACGCTGGCCCCGGCCGGCGGGCGCGTGCGCACCGACGACGGCCGGCTGCTGCTGGACTGCAACGGCGGGGCGCTCGAGCTGGTGCGGATCCGCCCGCCGGGCGGCCGCGAGATGGAGGCCGGCGCCTGGCTGCGCGGCCGGCCGGACTCCGTGCGCACCGGGTTCTTCCTGGACCCGTCGCTCCCCGGGCGCTCGTTCGAAGAGCTGCTCGAGCACGCCCGCGTCGAGTGGACATCGGACGCCGAGTGGGCGCCGAACCTGTCCGCCCTCGCCTACCGCGGCGACGAGGAGGTGCTGTTCCGGGCGCGCGCGATGGCCGAGCACGACGACCCGAGCGAGCGCGGGATCGCGGCCTTCCTGCTCGGCCAGCTCGGCACGCCGGTGCGGACGTTCCCGAACGAGTCGGCGGCGGCGCTCGTGGGCATGACCGCGCGCGAGCAGGACCCCGGCGTGCTGGAGGCGGTCGCGCACGCCTTCGGCCACCTCGGCGAGGTCTACGGGCTGGACGAGCTGGTCGCGCTCGCCGGCCACGCCGACGCCCGTGTGCGCGAGGCGTCGGCGATCGCGCTCGCCGGCCGCGCGCACCAGCGCGCCGTCGACACGCTGATCCGCCTCTCGCGCGACGACGAGCGCGACGTGCGCGACTGGGCGACGTTCGCACTCGGCATGCTCGCCTCCGAGGACTCGGAGCAGTTGCGCGACGCGCTCGCGGCGCGCCTGGCGGACCCGGACCCGGAGACGCGCCTGGAGGCCGTCCACGGACTCGCGCTGCGCGGCGACCGGCGCGCGGTCGAGCCGGCCCTGGAGCTGCTCGCGGAGGCCGCCGGGTCAGACGGCGACCTGTGGCGGCGGATGGAGCTGCGCGAGACGGCGCAGCGGCTCGCCGCCCAGACGGGCGACGAGCGCTTCGATCCGTACCTGCCCGCTTAGGGCCTCAGGCCGCGGGCTGCTCGCCCGGAGCGGCCGCGGGGGCGGGCGCCGGAGCGGCGGGAGCGGCGGGCGCCGGGGTCGCGGCGGCCGGGGCCGGAGCCGGAGCGGCCTGCGCCGGCGGGGCCGGCGGGGGCGGGGGAGTGGGGGCGGCGGCCGGAGCCACGGCCGGCGCCGGGACACCGTTCCCACCCGCCCCGGGCTCGGCCGGGGCGGCCTTCGCCTGGGCCTGGGCCTGCGCGCCGGTGTCCGGCGGGTCGGTCGGCACCTGGTCGCTCGGGGAGTCCTCGACGTCGACGTGCTCGGGCTCGGTGGCGTGGTTGTCGGTCGGGTCCGCGACCGGGGTCTTGTGGTCCGGGCCCTTGTCGTCCTTGCCCTTGTCCTCGTCGGCCGGCTCGACCGGGGTCACCGGGTCGGCGGGCTGCTCGGCGGGCGCGGCGGGCTCCTCGGCCGGGGCGGCGGGCTCGCTCGGCGCGGCCGGCTCGGCGGGCTGCTCGGGCGTGACCGGCGTGACGGGGTCGACCGGCGCCGGCGCGTCGCTCACGCCCGGGTCGGTGCCCGAGGCGATCTCGCCCGCGTTGGAGGCGCCGTCGCCGTCGAAGTCGGCGTCGCCGTCGCGGACGCCGTCGTTGTCGGTGTCGGCGTTGAAGGGGTCGTCGCCGAGCGCGATCTCGACCGCGTTCGGGATGCCGTCGCCGTCGGAGTCCTCCGCGCCGTCGTCCACACCGTTGCCGTTGGAGTCCTTGGCGTTGGCGGAGGAGCGCAGGCGGAACTCGACGCCGTTGGGGATGCCGTCGCCGTCGGCGTCCGCATCCGCGTCGTTGACGGTGACGTCGAGGCCCTGGGACTGCTCGACGCTGTCGGGGATGCCGTCGCCGTCGGTGTCGGGGGCCTTGGTGAAGCGGTTGGCGCCGTCGAACTTGCCGGAGGCGTCGGAGCCGCTGCCGGCGCCCTGGCGGCCGCTGCGGGAGCGCCGCGCGCCCGGGGCGTCGTCCGCGCCGGCCGAGCCGCTGCCGCCGGTGCTGCCGGCGCTGCCGCCGGAGCCGGTGGTCGCGGGCAGAAGGGCGAGCGCGCCGGTCGGGCCGGTCACGGTGACGGTCTGCCGCGGCGCCGCGCTCACGTTCGTGCTGGCGTCGGACCCGCGGCGCGGAGCGCTGCGGTCGGTCTCGGTCGAGATCCGGATCGGTTCGCCGCTGGAGCTCGAGAGCGCCTCGGGCCAGTCGTTCCAGCCCACGAGGGGGACGGCGATCGCGCCCACGCCGAGGACGCCGGCCACGAGGCCCGCCGCGATCGTGCCCGCGAACTTGAGGTCGCGTCCGGTGGTGGAGTTGGATGAGATGTTCGGATCAGTCATGTCAGAGTCCCCTTCCACCGGATGACTCGGCACTTTCGCCAGAGATGATTAGCCCCTTTAGGGAAATTGTCAGTGTTTGGACGAAGGTTCGACAGGTCTGGATTCCGGACCCACCGAAACGGCGCAAGACACCGGAAACAGGGCCTCCTGGGGGCCCTGCACGGAATCGCCCAACGGGCACAAACGTACCCCAATCGCCGGCGTTCGGGAAGCCGGTCGGGACCCCATGGTGAGCCCCGCGCGCGCGGTCGCCTACGCGGTCGTGCGACGCGTCTTCGAGCACGGCGCGTGGGCCGACCGGGCGCTCCACGGCGAGCTGTCCCGCGCCGGCCTCGACGCCCGCGACCGCGCGCTGGCCACGCAGCTGGCCTACGGCACCGTCCAGCGCGTCGCGACGCTCGACCACGTGATCGCGACGCTGGCCTCGCGGCCGGTCGAGCGCCTGCAGCCCCCGCTGCTGGCCGCGCTGCGGCTCGGGGCCTTCCAGCTCGTGTTCCTCGACGGGATCGCCGCGCACGCGGCCGTTGGCGAGGCGGTCGAGCTGGCCAAGGCCGAGGCGCCGCGCGGCGCGGGGCTGGTCAACGCCGTCCTGCGCCGCGCCGTGCAGCGAGGGCCGCGCGCTCGTGGAGGCCCTGTCGGACGCGACGCCCGCCGAGGCCGCGCTGCGGCACTCCCATCCGCCCTGGGTCGCGGAGCTGTGGTTCGACGCGCTGGGCGCGGACGCCGCCCGCGCGCTGATGGAGGCCGGCAACCGCCCGGCGGAGGCGGCGCTGCGCGCCAACGCGCTGCGCACCACGGCCGCCGCGCTCGCCTCCGAGCTGCCCGTCGGCAGCCGGCCCGCGGACGGCCTGCCCGAGGGGCTCGTGCTCGACGGCGCCTTCGACGCGTTCGGCTCGCCGCTGTGGGAGCAGGGCGCGTTCATGCCCCAGTCGCGGGCCGCGATGGCCGTCTCGCGCGATCCTGGCGCCCCAGCCGGGCGAGCGGGTGCTCGACCTCTGCGCCGCGCCGGGCGGCAAGACCACGCACCTGGCCGCGCTGATGGAGGACCGCGGCGCCGTCGTGGCGGTCGAGCGCCATCCCGGCCGCGCGCAGGCGCTCGCGCGCACGGCCGCGCGCATGGGGGCGGGCATCGTCGAGGTGCGCACGGGCGACGCCGCGGAGCCGCAGGAGGCGGCGGCCTACGACCGCGTGCTCGTCGACCCGCCGTGCTCGGATCTCGGCACGCTCGCCTCACGCCCCGACGCGCGCTGGCGCAAGGACGAGGGGAGCCCGGCGTCGCTGGCCGAGGTCCAGGGCGTGATCCTGCGCGCGGGCGCCGGCGCGCTGCGCCCCGGCGGCACGCTCGTCTACTCCACCTGCACGGTCTCGCCGGCGGAGAACGAGGGCGTCGTGGAGCGCTTCCTGGCCGAGCGCGAGGACTTCACGGCCGACCCCCTGGACACCTCTGAGTGGTCCCTGTGGCAGCATGGGACGCGGCCGATGTTCCTGCAGACGCTCCCACACCGCGACGGCACCGACGGGTTCTTCGTCGCCCGCCTGCGGCGCTCCGAGGCCTCGTGAGCGACGACGCCGTCGATCTCGGCGACGTCTGCCCGGACTGCGGCGAGCCGTGGCTGCGCCCCACGAATCTGCCCGGGCGCTACCGCTGCGTGAACTGCCTGCACCGCTTCGAGCTGGCCTCGGTGTGCCCGAACTGCGGCGAGCACTCGACGATCGTGCGGATGTCGAGCACCGCCCTCTACACGTGCAACCACTGCCGCGAGTCGATGCTGGTGCCGATCTAGTGGCCCCGACATTTGAGCTGGTCGGGGGTCGCGCCGTCGATCCTCTCGGCGGACTTCGCGCGCCTCGGCGAGCAGGTCGGGGAGGTGCTCGAGGCGGGCGCGAGCGTGATCCACGTCGACGTGATGGACGGCCACTTCGTGCCGCCGATCACGATGGGCCCGCTCGTCGTGGAGGCGATCGCCGAGCAGGTCCACGGCGCGGGCGCGGTCGTGGACGTGCACCTGATGATCGAGCGGCCCGAGCGCCACGTGCAGGCGTTCGCGGACGCGGGCGCGGACGGCATCACGCTTCACGTCGAGGCCACGCCGCACGTGCACTACGCGCTGGCGGCCGTCCGCGAAGCGGGCTGCCGGGCCGGCCTGGCGCTCAACCCGGGCACGCCGGTCGAGGCGGCCGCCGCGGTCGCCGCCGAGGCCGACCTGCTGCTCTGCATGACGGTCAACCCGGGCTGGGGCGGCCAGCGGTTCCTGGAGGCCTCGCCCGGCCGGATCGAACGCTTGCGCGCCATGGCGGGACCGGAGACCGTGATCGAGGTCGACGGCGGGATCGCGGCCGACACGGCGAAGACCTGCGCGGCCGCCGGGGCGAAGCTGTTCGTGGCCGGCAGCGCGGTGTTCGGCGCCGCCGACCCGGCGGCGGCCGTGCGCGAGATCGCGGAAGCCACCGCGGCCGGGTCACGCTAGGGGAACCTGCCACACCGTCAGGTACGGCCAGCCGTACCGTCGGTGGTTGCGGCCGCGATCACACTGTCGCCACGTGGGTCCCCGGGTCCTCATCGTCGACGACCACCCGTCGTTCCGCGCGTCCGCGCGCGTGCTCCTCGAAGCCGAGGGGTTCGACGTCGTGGGCGAGGCCGCCGACGGCGCCCAGGCGATCACGGAGGCCGGCCGCCTCCGCCCCGAGGTCGTCCTGCTCGACGTGCAGCTGCCCGACATCGACGGCTTCGACGTCGCCGCGCGCCTGACCGGCGGCGACGACGCGCCCACCGTGATCCTCGTCTCCAGCCGCGACGGCTCGGACTTCGGGCCGCTCGTAACGCGCTCCGGCGCCCGCGGCTTCGTCCCGAAAGCGGAGCTCTCGGGCGACCGCGTGCAAGAGCTCCTCCCGTAGCGCCGCCCAGGTCACTAGTCTCCTGCCCTCATGAGCTCCCTCCGTGTCGTTGTCGCCGATGACTCCGTGCTGCTGCGCGAGGGCCTCTGCCGCCTGCTCGAGGAGTCGGGCTTCGAGGTCGTGGGCCAGGCCGGCGACGCCGAGGACCTGATGCGCAAGGTCGGCGCGCACAAGCCCGACGTCGCGGTCGTGGACGTGCGGATGCCGCCGACCCACACCGACGAGGGCCTGCGCGCGGCGCACCGGATCCGCTCCGAGCAGCCCAATACGGCCGTGCTCGTGCTCTCCCAGTACGTCGAGGAGGCCTACGCGCTGGACCTGCTGTCGGAGTCCACGGAGCGGACGGGCTACCTGCTCAAGGACCGCGTCTCCGACGTGGACACCTTCACCGACGCCGTCCGCCGCGTCGCCAACGGCGGCTCGGCGCTCGACCCCGAGGTCGTGGCGCTGCTGCTGGGCCGGCGCCGCCGCGAGGACCCGCTGGAGAGCCTGACCGCGCGCGAGCGCGAGGTGCTCGGGCTGATGGCCGAGGGCCGCTCCAACAACGCGATCGCCGAGGCGCTCGTCGTCACCGAGCGCGCGGTCGAGAAGCACGTCACCTCGATCTTCTCCAAGCTCGACCTGCCGCCGACGGTGGAGGACCACCGCCGCGTGCTCGCCGTGCTCGCGTACCTCCGCGCCGCCTAGGGTCCTTGACGGGCTCCTGACCGGCTCCATCCCGTAAGGGAAAAGGTGCGGGCAGCCCCACCCCCAGGTGGTGGGCACCCGAACGGGTCGTCGTATCCCCGTGGTCATATTCGTGCCATGACCGCGATCGTCTCCTGCACCGACCTGCGCCGCGTCTACGGCGAAGGCGAGGCGGCCGTGCAGGCGCTCCGAGGCGTGACCCTCGAGTTCCCGGCCGGCCAGTTCACCGCCATCATGGGCCCCTCGGGCTCCGGCAAGTCCACGCTGATGCACCTGCTGGCGGGCCTCGACACGCCCACGAGCGGCTCCGTGACCGTCGACGGGCGCGAGATCGGCGGGCTGGGCGACAAGGCGCTCACCCAGCTGCGCCGCGACCGCCTCGGCTTCGTCTTCCAGTCCTTCAACCTCGTGCCCGTCCTCACGGCCGAGGAGAACATCCTGCTCCCGCTGACCCTCGCGGGCGCCAAGCCCGACCAGGCCTGGGTCGAGCAGCTGATCGACAAGGTGGGTCTCGCCGACCGGCTCACCCACCGCCCGGCCGAGCTCTCCGGCGGCCAGCAGCAGCGCGTCGCCGTGGCGCGCGCGCTCGTGCACCGCCCGGCGGTCGTGTTCGCCGACGAGCCGACCGGCAACCTGGACACGCACGCCTCCGAGGAGGTGCTCGGCCTGCTGAGCAGCGCGGTCGCCGACCTCGGCCAGACCGTCGTGATGGTCACCCACGACGCCCAGGCGGCGTCCGTGGCCGGGCGGATCGTCGTGCTGCGCGACGGCGAGGTCGTCCACGACGGCGCGGGCGAGAGCACGGAGGGCGTGCTCGACCTCATGAAGGCCGTCGCGTGATCAAGCTGGCCTTCAAGGGCCTGCTGGCCCGCAAGCTGCGGACGGTCCTCACCGGCTTCGCGGTCGTGCTCGGCGTGGCCTTCGTGGCCGGCACGTTCGTCTTCACCGACACGATCGACGCGTCGTTCAAGGACCTGTTCGAGCGCACCTCCAAGGGCACGGACGTCTCCGTGCAGTCCAAGCTGGCCGTCGAGGCCGACTTCGCGGCGCCGCCGACGATGCCGGCCGACACGCTCGAGCGCGTGGAGTCCGTCGACGGGGTGGAGGCGGCCGCGGGCTCGGTCTCGGGCGACGTGAACCTGATCGACCGCGACGGGGAGCCGATCGTCTCCAACGGCCCGCCGACGATCGCCGCCACGGCCGGGCCCGAGCGCTTCGACCCGCTCACCTACGTGGAGGGCGCCAAGCCGTCGAACGACGACCAGATCGTCATCGACAAGGGCACGGCCGACGAGTTCGGCTTCAAGGTCGGCGACAGCGTGACCGTCGCCGGGCGCGCGCCCGCGAAGGCCTACGAGGTCTCGGGCGTCGCCACGCTCGGCGACTCGGAGAACCTCGCCGGCTCGCGGCTCGTCGTCTTCACGCTGGCCGAGGGCCAGAAGGTGACGGGCCACGACGGCTACGACGACATCTCCGTCGCCGCGGCGGGCGGGACCTCGCCGGAGGAGCTGAAGGCCGCGATCGCGCGCGAGCTGGGGCCGGAGTTCGCCGTGCGCACCGGCAAGGAGCAGGCCGAGAAGCAGGCGCAGGACCTCTCGGACGCGCTCGGCTTCATCCGCACGGCGCTGCTCGTGTTCGCCGGGGTGGCGCTGCTCGTCGGCTCCTTCCTGATCTTCAACACGTTCAGCGTCACGGTCGCGCAGCGCACGAAGGAGTTCGCGCTGCTGCGCACGCTCGGCGCCTCGCGCGGGCAGGTGCTGCGCTCCGTGCTCGCCGAGACGTTCGTGATCGGCGTGCTGGCGTCGCTGCTGGGCATCGCGGCCGGCCTGGCGCTGGCGCCGGGTCTCGCGGCCCTGCTGGCCTCGTTCGGCATCGACCTCGGCTCCACGAGCACCGTGCTGCGGCCGCGCACGGTGATCGCGGGCCTCGCCGTCGGCGTCGTCGCCACGGTCGTCTCGGGCTTCGTGCCCGCCCGCCGCGCCACGCGGATCGAGCCCGTGGCGGCGATGCGCGACAGCGTCCTGCCCGGCGCCGGGCGGGTACGGCGGCGCCGGGTCGTGGCCGCGTTCGCCGTCGAGGCGATCGGCGTCGCGCTGCTGCTCTACGGGCTGCTCGGCGACCCGGGCGCCGCCAGCGCGACGGCGACGGTGCTCGGCTTCGGCACGCTGCTGATGATCTTCGGCTTCGCGCTGCTCGCCCCGACGCTGGTGCGCCCGCTCAGCGGGCTGATCGGCCGCCCGCTGGCCCGCTTCCAGGGCCTGACGGGCATGCTCGCCCGCGAGAACAGCCGCCGCCAGCCCCAGCGCACCGCGGTCACCGCGTCGGCGCTGATGATCGGCGTCGCGCTCGTCGTGCTCGTGGCGATCTTCGCCGCCGGCCTGCGCGCGACGATCGACCAGGGCATCGACGAGCAGGTCAAGGCCGTGAGCATCATCACCCACGACGACGGCTTCTCGCCGCTCCCGGCCGGCATCGCGCCGGAGGTCGAGCAGGTCGACGGCGTCAGCGCGGTCTCGCGGATCCGCTTCGCGACCGGCCGCGTCGTCGGCGAGACCGGCAACACGACCGTGACCGGCATCGACCCCTCGACCGCGGGCGACGTGATCACGCTCAAGTGGTCGGACGGCTCCGACGAGGTGCTCTCAGGCCTGGGCACGACCGGCGTGGCTGTCCCGAAGGAGTTCGCCGACAAGCACGACCTGCGCATCGACAGCCCGCTCGAGCTGACGGCCCCGCGCGGCAACGAGGTCACCTACCGCGTGCGCGGCGTCTACGAGCCCGGCGCCGGCGTGATCGGCGGCGTCCTGGTCTCCAACGCCTCGCTGGAGGCCGACTGGGACGCCAAGGACATCGCGTTCCTGCTCGTCGCCGGCGACGACCCCGAGACGGTCACCAACGGGCGAGGAGGCCGCGCTCGCCGGGTTCCCGGTCGCCAAGCCGCAGACGATCGAGGGCTTCAAGGACGAGCAGAACAAGCAGGTCGACGCGCTCGTCGGGCTCGTCTACGCCCTGCTCTCGCTGTCGGTGATCGTCGCGCTGCTGGGCATCGTCAACACGCTCGCCCTGTCCGTGCACGAGCGCACGCGCGAGCTCGGGCTGCTGCGCGCCGTCGGCATGTCGCGCCGCCAGGTGCGGCGGATGGTGCGCGCCGAGTCCGTGATCACCGCCGCGATCGGCGCGGTGCTGGGGATCGTGCTCGGGATCGCCTTCGCGGCGATCGTGTCGCGGCCGCTGGCCGAGGACGGCTTCGTGTTCGAGATCCCGGTCGGGACGCTGATCGCGGTCGTCATCGTCGCCTCGATCGCGGGCGTGGTCGCCGCGATCCCGCCCGCCCGGCGGGCGGCCAAGGTGGACGTGCTGCGGGCGGTCACGACGGAGTAGCCAGGAGCCCGGGTCCGCCGATCCCCGCGGCGTCTCGCCGCCGTGGCCGTTCGCCAGAGCCGATCGACCGCGATCCAAGTGGGCCCACCACGAGGAACCGCGGTCGATCGGCTCTGACTCGGCCCACGGCGCCGAGCCGCTCACGGGTCATCGACGGACCTGGGCTCTAAGCTCTCCGGCCGGTGTCCGCCCCGGCCGCAGCCCCAGATCTCGAGTCGCTCGGCGCGCAGGAGGTCCTCGCCCACATGGTGCGCGAGTTCCACCCGCGCCTGGCCGTCGCCTGCTCCTTCCAGAAGGAGGCGTCGGTGATCCTCGACATGCTCGTCAAGATCGAGCCGAAGGCCCGTTTCTTCGTGCTCGACACCGGCGTGCTGTTCGAGGAGACCTACGAGACCTGGCGGCGCGTCGAGGAGCGCTACGGGATCACGATCGAGCGCCACACGGGCGAGTGGGTCGACGGCCTGTGGGCGACCGACCCCGACGCGTGCTGCGGGATGCGCAAGGTCCGCCCGCTGGAGGCCGTGCTGTCCGGGGTCGACGCCTGGGTCACCGGCCTGCGCCGCGACCAGACGGCCGCCCGCGCCGGCACCCCCAAGCTCGGCTGGGACACCGCCCACGGCAAGTGGAAGGCCGCACCGCTGGCCGACTGGACCGAGAAGGACGTCTGGCGCTACATCGCGGCCAACGACGTGCCCTACAACCCGCTGCACGACCGCGGCTTCGCGTCGATCGGCTGCACGCACTGCACCGTGCCCGGCGCCGGCCGCGAGGGCCGCTGGGCCGGGACGGACCGGATCGAGTGCGGCCTCCACCTCCCTTCGACGACATGACCGCCCCCACCGCCGCGCCGACCCACCTCCAGGTCCTGGAGGCGGAGGCGATCCACATCATGCGCGAGGTCGCCGCCGAGCTCGAGAGCCCCGTGCTGCTGTTCTCGGGCGGCAAGGACTCGATCGTGCTGCTGCGCCTGGCCGAGAAGGCCTTCCGGCCCGCGCCGTTCCCGTTCCCGGTCATGCACGTGGACACGGGCCACAACTTCCCCGAGGCGATCGAGTTCCGCGATCGCCGCGTCGCCGAGCTGGGCGAGCGGCTGATCGTCGCCTCCGTGCAGGACTCGATCGACAAGGGCCGCGTGGTCGAGGAGACCGGCCCGCGCGCCTCGCGCAACCGGCTGCAGACCGTCACGCTGCTGGACGCGATCGCCGAGCACGGCTTCGACGCGGCCTTCGGCGGCGCGCGCCGCGACGAGGAGCGCGCCCGCGCGAAGGAGCGGATCTTCTCCTTCCGCGACGACTTCGGCCAGTGGGACCCGCGGCGCCAGCGCGCCGAGCTGTGGTCGCTCTACAACGGCCGCGTGCGGCGCGGCGAGCACGTGCGCGTGTTCCCGATCTCCAACTGGACCGAGCTGGACGTGTGGGAGTACATCCTCACCGAGGGCCTGGAGATCCCGCCGCTGTACACGGCACACGAGCGCGAGGTGTTCGAGCGCGACGGGATGCTCTACGCGGTCAGCGAGTTCATCGAGCGGATGGAGGGCGAGGAGCCCTTCACCGAGTCGGTCCGCTACCGCACGGTGGGCGACATGACCTGCACCGGCGCCGTGCGCTCGACCGCGACGACGCTCGAGGACGTGGTGGCCGAGATCGCGGCGACCCGGATCACCGAGCGCGGCGAGACGCGCGCGGACGACAGGGTGAGCGAGGCCGCGATGGAGGATCGCAAGCGGGAGGGCTACTTCTAGGGTGTCGGCCGCTCCCGAGCATCTTCGCGCGCGGGTCTCGCCCGCGGCGCCGGAGCAGCCGCAGGGGCTGCGCTTCGCCACCGCCGGCTCCGTCGACGACGGCAAGTCCACGCTGATCGGCCGGCTGCTCTACGACGCCAAGTCGCTGCACGCGGACGCGCTGGAGGCCGTCACCAAGAACGGCGAGGTGGACCTCGCGCTGCTCACCGACGGCCTGCGCGCCGAGCGCGAGCAGGGGATCACGATCGACGTCGCCTACCGGCACTTCGCCACGCCCAAGCGGCGCTTCATCATCGCCGACACGCCGGGGCATGCGCAGTACACGCGCAACATGGTCACGGGCGCCTCGACGGCGGACCTCGCGATCGTGCTCGTCGACGCCCGCGAGGGGCTGCTGACGCAGAGCCGCCGCCACGCCGCGATCGCCGGGCTCCTGGGGATCCCGCGGATCGTGCTGGCCGTCAACAAGATGGACCTCGTCGACTACGACCAGGACGTCTTCCGGCGCATCTGCGGCGAGTTCCGCGCCTGGGCCGGGCGCCTGGACGTCGAGGAGCTCGCGTGCATCCCGATCTCCGCGCTCAAGGGCGACAACGTCGTCGACCGCTCGGAGAACCTGGCCTGGTTCGGCGGCCCGACGCTGCTGCAGTACCTCGAGGAGGCGCCCGTCGCCGCCGGGCTCGCCGACGGGCCGCTGCGACTTCCGGTCCAGTGGGTCGTGCGCCACCAGGAGTCCGAGCACCGCGGCTACGCGGGCCAGCTCGCGGGCGGGACCGTGCGGGTCGGCGACGAGGTCGTCGTGCTCCCGGCGGGCACCAGCTCGCGCGTGTCGGCGATCGACGCGCCGGCGGGCTCGGTCGACGCCGCGGGCGCGCCGCTGTCGGTCGCCGTGCAGCTCGAGGACCAGCTGGACGTCGCGCGCGGCTCGATGATCGCGCGCCCCGCCGAGGCGCCGCGCTCGGGCCGCGAGATCGACGCGACGATCTGCTGGGTGGGAGAGGAGGCCTCCCGCCGCGGCCCCTACGGGCTCAAGCACACGACCGCCACCGTGCGGGCCGTGCTCGACACGATCCACCACACGCTCGAGGTCGAGCAGCTCTCCGAGCGCCCCGACGCCGACAGCCTGTCGCGCAACGAGATCGGGCGCGTGACGCTGCGGACCTCGGCCGAGCTGTTCTTCGATCGCTACTCCGACAACCGCACCACGGGCTCGTTCATCCTCATCGACGAGGCGACGAACGAGACGGTCGGCGCCGGGATGATCGATGACGGACGCTGACGGGGTCCGGTCGGCCAACGTCGTCTGGCAGCCCGGCGAGATCACCCGCGAGGCGCGCTGGCAGGCGCTCGGCGGGCCGGGCGCGACCGTCTGGTTCACGGGCCTGCCCTCCTCGGGCAAGTCGACCGTCGCCGCGGCCGTCGAGGCCAAGCTGCTCGCCGAGGGCCACCCCGCCTACGTGCTCGACGGCGACAACCTGCGCCACGGGCTCAACGGCAACCTCGGCTTCTCGCCCGAGGACCGGACCGAGAACGTCCGCCGCACCGCCGAGGTCGCCGCGCTGATGGCCGACGCGGGCGTGACCGCGCTCGTCTCGCTCGTCTCCCCGTTCCGGGCCGACCGCGCCGCGGCGCGCGCGGCCCACGACGGCCGCGGGCTGCGCTTCTTGGAGGTGTGGGTCTCCACGCCGCTGGAGGAGTGCGAGCGGCGCGACACCAAGGGCCTCTACGCGAAGGCCCGGGCGGGGGAGATCCCCGACTTCACGGGCGTCGGCCAGCCCTACGAGGAGCCGGAGTCACCGGACCTCGAGGTGCCGTTCGGGGAGCCGCTCGAGGACGCCGCGGAGCGCGTGCTGGCCCTGCTGCGCCCCTAGCGCAGCCAGGTGCGCATGATCGCGTTGGTGAAGCCGATCCCGTAGCGGATCACGGCGGGCTTCTTCGAGTGCCCGTGCAGGCGCGAGACGACTGTCACGGGCACCTCGACGGCGGGCACGCCGCGCTTGATCGCCTCGATCATGAACTCGGAGGTGTGGAACTGCTCCTGACGCAGGACGAGCGAGGGGAGCACGCTGGCGCGCACGGCGCGGTAGCCGTTGGAGCAGTCGGTGACCTTCGTGCGGGTGATGAAGGACACGAGCCGGTTGAAGAAGATGATCCCCAGCTCGCGGGCGAAGTGGTTGGCCTCGGCGTCGCCGAGCACGCGCGAGCCGTGGGCGACGTCGACCTCGCCGTCGAGCACGGGCTGCACGAGCCGCGCCATCTCCTCGGGCAGGTGCTGGCCGTCCGCGTCGAGCGTGACGACGACGCGCGCCTCTGAGTCGCTCATCATCCGGTAGCCCGTGCGCAGGGCGGCGCCGCCGCCGAGGTTGGTGACGTGGCGGGCCACCGCGGCGCCGTGCTCGCGGGCGACGTCGCCCGTGCGGTCGCGCGAGCCGTCGTCGACCACCAGCACCGCCGTCTCCACGCCGCAGACCGACGCGGGGATGCGCGGGAGGACCGATCCGATGTTGTCCTCCTCGTTGTAGGCGGGGATGACGACCGCGACCTTGTCCTTGAAGCGGGCGGGCAGGCCGTCGGCGCGGAACTCCTCCCAGGCGATCCCCTCCAGCGTGGCCGACAGCTTGCGCTCGATGCGGCCGTTCTGGACCAGGCCGCGCAGCGTGAGCATGAACAGCACGACGATCGCGAACACGGCGAGGCCCAGGATCCGGCCGCCGCCGCCGCGCTCGAAGGAGAAGAAGCTCAGGACGGCGTCCAGGACGTCGGTCGCGGAGACGAGCAGCAGCGCGACCGCGGCCGCGAACAGCAGCAGGATGTCGCCGTTGCGCAGCGTCTGGCGGCGCCAGACGGCGAAGGCGATCAGGCAGGCCGCGAGGCCGAGGCCGAGGATTCGGAGGGCTGAGAGCTCCATCGGGCGCGCGGCAGGATAGCCCGTCGCCAGGCGGGCGCCGCCGCGCCCAGCCACGCGAGCGTCACGCCGGCGAGCGCGAGCACGAACGGCATCAGCGGCAGCGCGCGCCGCGGCACGGCCAGCAGCAGCCCGCCGATCAGCGTGATCCCGAGCACCGTGAGGCCGATCGGGAGGACCTCCCAGCGGCGCCGCCATGCGAGCCCGATCAGCGCCGCGAGCGCCCAGAACACCAGCACCTTGTGGTAGGCGAACCAGAACTTGGGCGACATCGCGGCCGAGGAGCCGCGGTCCCACATGTTCTGGATCTTGCGGATCACCATCCAGGCGTAGTCGAACGGCTGCTCGCTCGCGTACTCGACGAAGTTCTCGCGGCCGATGCGGGCCAGCGCGGCGTCGCGCCCGAGCTGCGGGTACTTCCTGGCGACCCGGTTGAGCAGCGGCTCCATCTCGGTCTGCAGCACCTCCGTGTACGGGAGGTCCTTCTTTCCGTAATAGCGCGCGATCAGCTGGCGCTTGACGAGCTGCTGGCGGCCGTCGCCGGGCAGGTAGGTGGCCACGAACAGCGCCTTGCCGCCGCCCGTGGTGACGGGGACGAAGCGGTCGAGCACGATCGCGTTGCGGGCCGTCCAGGGCGCGAGCACGGCGCAGAAGGCGGCGACCAGCAGGGCGGCGGCGGCCACGCCTCCCAGCAGGCCGCGGCGGTGGCCGAGCCAGACGCGGGCGAGCGCGAGCAGCGCGAACAGGGCGACGAACGGCAGGTACTCCGGCCGCGTGAGCGTCGTCAGGCCGAGCAGCGCGCCGGGGGCCAGCCAGCGCCACGCGCGCCCGCCGTCGGAGGCCCAGAGGAACGCGAGCATCGCCGCGGGCAGCCAGAACAGCGCGACGGGCTCGGCCAGCAGGCGCCCGTTGTTCTCCACGAACGCGGGGTAGGTCGCGGCCAGCAGCGCGCCGAGCAGGCCCGCGACGGGGCCGCCCAGGCGGCGGCCGAGCAGGTAGGTGAACAGGATCGTGCCCGTTCCCAGCAGCGCCACCAGCAGCAACGCGGCCTTCACGTGCACGCCGCCCGTGAGGAAGTAGACGCCGGCGTAGAGCAGCGGCGCGCCGGGAGACCAGTCGTTGGGCGCCTGCTGCGTCGGCCCGCCGTAGTGGCCCTCGGTGTAGAGGCCCTTGGCGATCGCCATGTAGGCGGCGGCGTCGTTGCCGACGTCCTCGGGCGGGGTCAGCGCGGCCTGCACGCGCAGGGCGAGCCCGAGCGCGAGGATCGCGATCAGCAGGCCGAGCACGACGCGGCCGCCGTGCCGGTCCGGCAGCGTGCGCAGGCGCGGCGGCATCGCCTCGATGCTAGCTGCGGCCTCGATAAGGTGGGCGCGATGCGCATCCTGATCCTCGGTGGCGACGGCTACCTCGGATGGCCCACCGCCATGCGGTTCTCCGCGCGGGGCCACGAGGTCTTCATCGTCGACAACTTCTCCCGCCGTCGCTGGCACCACGAGCACTCGACGGACTCGCTGACGCCGATCGCCTCCCTCGGGGAGCGCATCGAGGCCTGGCGCGAGGTGACGGGCCGCAACATCCAGGCGATGATCGGCAACATCGACGACGGCGAGTTCCTGGACCAGGTCGTCGCCGACGTGCTGCCGGACGCGGTCGTCCACTACGGCGAGCAGCCGAGCGCGCCGTACTCGATGATCTCGCGCCGCCACGCGGTCAACACGCAGCAGACGAACGTGATCGGCACGCTCAACCTGCTGTTCTCGCTGCGCGACCGGGTGCCGGACTGCCACCTGGTGAAGCTCGGGACGATGGGCGAGTACGGCACGCCCAACATCGACATCGAGGAAGGCTTCATCGAGATCGAGCACAAGGGCCGCAAGGACACGCTCCCGTATCCCAAGCTGCCGGGCTCGATCTACCACCTCTCCAAGGTCCACGACTCCCACAACATCCACTTCGCCACGCGGATCTGGGGCCTGCGCGCCACCGACCTCAACCAGGGCGTCGTGTACGGGATCGAGACCGACGAGTCCGTGCTGGACGAGCGCCTGTGCACGCGCTTCGACTACGACGAGATCTTCGGCACCGCGCTGAACCGCTTCTGCGTGCAGGCCGTGATCGGCCACCCGCTCACCGTCTACGGCAAGGGCGGCCAGACGCGCGGCTACCTCAACATCCGCGACACGCTGCAGTGCGTCGAGCTGGCCGTGACGAACCCCGCGCGCCGGGGCGAGTTCCGGGTCTTCAACCAGTTCACCGAGCAGTTCACGATCATGGAGCTGGCCGAGCTGGCCAAGCGCGCGGCGGAGGACGTCGGGCTCGAGGTGTCGATCGACCACTTCCCGAACCCGCGCGTGGAGCTCGAGGAGCACTACTACAACGCGGCCAACACGAAGCTGCGCGACCTGGGGCTCAAGCCGCACTACCTCGGCGAGGAGCTCGTGCGCTCGATGCTCACGACGATCGACCGCCACAAGGAGCGTGTCGTGACGCGCGCGATCGCGCCGAAGACGCAGTGGAAGCCTGAGGAGCTCAGCGGGCCCACGTTCGTCGACCCGCTCGACGCGGCGCCGGCGAGCTGACCGGCGTCGTCCTCGCGGCCGCCGGACCGGCGGTCAGGAATCTTCATCAGTATGTCTGTGCGATGACTGAGGGGTTGTGCTCGGGCCCTCGATCGTGTTCTCTTCCGCTCGCCGGCTCGGGAGGCCGGGCCGCCGGCTCCGGCGGCGTCACAGCGGGAGGAGAGGGAGATGTCCGTTCGCGTGCCTTCGCGCGGGTGGTCGGCGGCCGCGTGCCCGCGCGCGCTGCTCGTCGTGCTGGTCGCCATGGCGGCGCACGCCTGGCCGGCCGGCGCTCGAGCGGCGGCGCCGATCGCCGAGTTCTACGGCCGCCAGTACGCGCCTGAGACCGGCGCCGAGAACGTCACGCTGAGCACCACGATCGCGGCCCAGCAGGTGCAGGCCGCGGCGGCGGGGAGCGGCTATGACTCGCGGTTCCACTACGGGACGAAGGCGCTCGACGCGTGGAACGCCACGCAGAGCGCGGCGATCGTCGGCATGTTCGGCCACGCCGACGCGCAGCTGATGATCCTGGACAACCCGGTGCCGGGCTACGGGCCGTACACGGTCCACTACGGGGCCCAGATCATGTGGGGCCTGTACCCGGAGTTCAGCGCGCCGGACACCAACGCCCAGTGGGCGTGGTTCGCGCGCCCTGCGGTCGACGACGTGCGGATCATGATCCTCGGCGGCTGCCACACATCGGTTCGCGCGGGCGACGGTTCGGACTTCTTCTCGCTCGGCGAGACGCTCGGCATGGACTCGGTCATCGGGTTCGGCGACCTCATCTACATGCCGTCGACCGACGGCGTCGTGAACTCCGGCGCCCGCTTCTTCACGCGCTTCGGCGCCTACGCCCGCGCCGGCTACACGATGGCCGACGCGCTCAACCAGGCGCGCGCCGACCTGTTCGCGGCGGAGGGCAACAACTGGGGCTACCAGACCTGGGCGATCACGGGCGAGACCGCGAACGCGCGCTACGCCCGCTTCACCCCCGCCGGCTACGGCCAGGCCCCGGCACCGGTCAACCCGGGCCAGCCGACCGGCGCCGGCACCTCGCAGCGCACGATCGAGGGCAAGCGCTTCGTGGACACCAGCGACGGGACGGGCACGATCGTCCGGCGCGACGCCGCGGGCCAGCTCGTGAGCCGCATCGCCGAGGCCACGACCGCCGGCGCGGTCGCGTTGACCGCCGGAGAGGCGGAGGCCCGCGCGGTGGCGTTCCTCGAGCGGGAGCTCCCCGGCTTCGCCGGCGGCGACTACCGGGTGGCCGAGGCCGGCACGGTGAGCCACCTCGCCGGCGACGCGCTGTGGCGCGCCGAGTGGCGCACGCAGTCCGGCGGGATCGACGGCCCGGCGGCGGCGGAGATCGAGGTCGACCGCCGCACCGGCGAGGTCGTCTACTACGCCCGCGCCGCGGCCTCGGACCCGGGACGGCCGTTCACGGTCTCCGAGGAGCAGGCCGCACGCACGGCGATCACGTTCGCCGGCGGCGGCACGGTCGTGAGCACCCGTCGGCGGGTGTGGGACGGGTCGCAGTGGCTCGTCGAGCTGGACCTCGGCACGGACGCGCACGGCGTCGAGCGGCGCTCGACGGTGACGATCGATGCGGCCACGGGCGCGGTGCTGCGCGCCGTGACGGCGTGAGGAGGACGAGATGATCGACGTGACGTATGGCGTATGCCTCGGCCTGGGGGCGGTGCTGCTGCTCGCGGGCGTCGCGAAGCTGCGGCGCGTGCAGGGGCTCGAGGCGACGCTGGTGGCGATCGCGCCCGCCGGCGTGTGGCGGCTGCCCGGGGTCGACTCCCGGCGCGCGGCGCGCGCGGTGACGGCGGTCGAGCTGCTGTGCGCGGCGGCGCTGCTGACGGGGCGAGCGGTGGTGCTCGCCGCCGCCGCCGCGCTGCTGTGGGCGCTGACGCTCGCCGCTCACCGGGCGATGGCCAAGGCGACGCCGTGCTCGTGCTTCGGCCCTCGCACCGACAGCCACCGGGCCGGCATCGTGCGGACGGCCGGCCTGGCGGCGATCGCGACCACGGCGCTCGCCGTCGGGGACATCGTGGTCGCCTGGCCGCTCGCGGTCGCCGTGGCGGCCGGGGTCGTGGCCTGGGCGCTGATGCCGGAGCTGCGCGCGGGGGTGCGGGTCGCGGCGGCGGAGCCGGATCACACAGAGGCCGCCGGCGGCGCGTCGCGGCGGAGCTTCCTCGCGGGGGCCGCCGTGGCCACCGCCGCGCTGCTGATGGGGGCGGTGCCCGCCGGGGCGGACCCGCCGACCCCGCCGCGAAGCTGCCAGGCGCGCTTCGACCTCTGTTACGGCTGCACCACCAAGACCACCTGGGAGAATGACGTCGACTGCTGCATCGCGTGCTACGCGGCCTGCCAGGGCGCCGGGATTCCGTGCGTGCCCGGCGTGTCGTGCGGCGGATGCTGGGTCTGAGAAAGGAGCCGAACGTGCCTGTCGTACACATGAACGAGGCGGAGCTCGCCGCCCTCGGCGGTCGGCTGTCCGAGGACCCCGCGGTCGACAAGCTCTACCGCCTGATCAAGGAGCGCGCGGAGCGCGAGGGCGGCACCACGCTCGCCGTCTGGCGCCTGCACATGGCGCGCCTGTGGGGGGAGCCGCTGATGATGACCTCCGACGAGGTCGCCAGCCGGCTCAAGCTGCCGGTCTCGGTTGTCGAGGGCGCGATCACCAGCGTCCGCAAGGCCGCCCGCGAGCAGTGGCTCGCCACTGAGGAGTACCGCAACAGCCAGTTCGCCGCGGAGGAGTAGCGGCACGGGTCGCCGGCGGCACGCCCTGCCCCCGGGGCGGTCCGCCGGCTCCCGCTCAGGCGGTGATCTTCGCCTACGAGACCGGGCTCGTCCGGCCGGGCGCCGCCTGAGGGGCGGAGCGCTCGATCAGCCACAGCGCCAGCGCCAGCACGGCGGTGGTGGCGCAGTAGCCGATCTCGACCTCCAGCAGCTCGTCCTCGAGCGGCGACGCGAACAGCCAGCCGAGGAAGAGCGCGGCGCCGCCGAGCCAGGCCGCCGCCGCCAGGCCCGCCCGGTCGCGGGCCAGCGCGGCCTGGTTCAAGGTCCCCGCCGTCAGGTGGAAGCCCATCCCGAGCCCGACCAGGACGAGCCCGCCGCGCGCGTAGTCGAAGTCGCCGCCGAACAGCAGGCCCATCGCCCACGGCCCGATCAGCGCCAGGCCGAGCACGACGGCCCCTGCGAAGCCCCAGATCGCCAGCAGCGTGACGCGCAGGGCGCGCGCGAAGTCCTCGCGCCCGCCGGTCACCGCGAGCCCGGAGAGATGGGGGAGCAGCGAGGTCTGGATCGCCTGGAAGAGCTGCAGCGGCGCGCGCGTGATCAGCAGCACGTTGAACACGAAGCCCGCCAGCGCGGCGTCCGTGGTCGTGATGTCGGCGGCCACCACCGGCCCGTTGAGCAGCGCCTGCTCGGCGGCCATGATCGCCAGCACAGCGGCCGCGAACCGCGTCGAGGAGCCGAGCTCGCCGCCGGCCGCCTCCGCATCGGACGGGGGCGCCGGGTCCCGGCCCCGCAGCGCCCACGGCACGACCACGAGCGAGACGAGCGGCGCCGCCGCGATGCCCAGCGCCACCGCGCCCTGGCCGTCGAGCACCCCGATCACCACCGCCAGCGCGAACAGGCAGCGCGAGACCGACTCCAGCAGCACGAGCCCGCCGTAGAGGCCGAAGCGCGAATGCCCCGCCAGCCAGCCGCGCGCGAAGTAGCTGACCGCGTAGGCCAGCACGCCGACGACCAGCACCCAGTACAGGGACGCGCTGCCGTCGAAGACGTCGTCCTCGATGCGCGAGCGCTCGGCCAGCGCGATCGCCAGGAACAGCGCCGCGAAGACGGCCTGGATCCCGATCGCGGTCCGCAGTTGGTGCCCGCCCTCCAGCCCGCGCGCGCGGCGCGCCGAGATCGTGCGCGAGAGCAGCTGCTCCACCGGCCGGTAGATGATCGAGATGATCAGGAACATCACCGACCACAGCAGCGAGATGCCCTTGTAGTCGACCTCGCTGAGCGCGTGCGAGGCCAGCGAGAAGTACGCGAACGTGACCAGGCCGGTCGTGGCGATCCCGGCCGAGAGGATGCGTGCGCCGCGCCCGTAGGAGCGGGTGGCGGAGCTCACCGCCGGACTAAGAGCATGGTCCAGGGGAACGGCGAGCGCGCCTCGACGACCTCGCCGTGCTTCGAGAGCAGCGCCACGAAGGCGCGCTTGGACCAGTGGTTCAGATGGCCGGGGGTGTTGCCGAGGTCCTTCAGGTAGGCGCCGCGGGCCATGTTGAGCGCGCGCCAGAGCGGCTCGCGCGGCACGGAGACCAGCAGGTGCCCGCTCGCGACCCGGGCCATCTCGGCGACCGTGTGCTCGGGGTCGGGCACGTGCTCGAGCACCTCGATCGCGGCCGCGACGTCGAACTCCGCGTCCCCGAACGGCAGCTTCTCGGCCTTCATGATCCGGTACTCGAGGTTCGGCGCCGGGCGCTTCTCCCACTCGGCCTGGATCGCGGGGTCCTCGAGGTCGATCCCGACGACGCGCCCCGGCGCGATCCGCGCCGCCCACTTGTGCGTGAGCACGCCCTCGCCGCAGCCGACGTCGAGCAGCGACTTCGGCGCGGCCTGCACGAACAGCTCGTCGAGCGTGCGCTCGAAGCCCGCCATCAGCCGCTTGACGACCGGGTTGGTGGAGCCGTACTTGTCGTAGGTGTTGCCGGTGACCGTGCCCTCGGCGTCGCGCGTGATCGCCTGGCTCACGAGCGGATCGCCTCGCGCTCCTCGGTGCGCCCGCGGCCCTGCTGGCCGGCGCGCGCGCCCGTGGTCGGCGCGTGGTCGGCGGCCGGCTGGCCGGGCTCGTAGTGCGAGGGCGGCACCTCGAGCTCGAGCTCCACGCGCCGCACGCGCTCGAAGATCCGCTGCAGCGTGATCCGCTGGCTCGAGAGCAGGTCGCCGAGCACGCCGAGCGCCGCCAGCACCATCGACGCGTTGAACAGCACCGCGCCGAGGATCAGCGACTGCACGTGGCCGCTGCCGTCGCCCTGATCCAGAAGTACGCGAAGCGGCCCCAGACGACCGCGGCGACGACCCCGATCAGGATCGCGGCGGTCATGAAGACCCGCAGCGGCTCGTACATCGCGTAGATGCGGAAGATCGAGACGCCGTTGCGGCGGATGTAGGTCCACATCGACGGGAACAGGCGCGACTCGCGCAGCTTCGCGTTGGTGCGCACCGGGACGTGGTCGATCGCGACCGTCATCTTGCCCGCCTGGATGATCGTCTCCAGCGTGTAGGTGAACTTCGAGACGACCTGCATCGCCAGCGCGGCCTCGCGGTTGTAGGCGCGGAAGCCGGACGTCGTGTCGGGCACGTTGGTCTGCGAGGCCTGGCGCACGACCCAGGAGCCGAGCTGCTGCAGCGCCTTCTTGGCGGGCGAGAAGTGCTCGATCGTTCCTGACCTCGCGGTCGCCCACCACCATGTCGGCGTTGCCGGCGAGGATCGGCGCGACCAGCTTCTCCACGTCGGGCCCGTAGTACTGGTTGTCGGCGTCCGTGTTGACGATCACGTCGGCGCCGAGCTTGAGCGCCGCGTCCAGGCCCGCCTGGAAGCCCGAGGCGAGCCCCTTGTTGTTGGTCAGGCGCACGATGTGGTCGACGCCGTGCGCGCGCGCGACCTCGATCGTCCGGTCGGTCGAGCCGTCGTCGATGATCAGCCACTCGACGGCGTCGAAGCCCTCGAGCTCGCGCGGGAGGTCGTGCAGGGTGACGGGGAGGGTCTCCTCCTCGTTCAGGCAGGGGATCTGGATGATCAGCTTCACGGGCGCCGATAGGAATCTACTGCGTAGATACCCTCGCTCCGGCAATGGGACGTGCCGATCGCTTCGCGAAGGCCGCCTTCGCGCTGCTGTGCATCGGCAGCCTGGCCGGCTTCCTCGTCTACCCCACCTATCCGAATTACGACTCGTACTACTCGCTGCTGTGGGGCCGCGAGGTGCTCGACCTGCAGGCGCCGACGTTCGAGGGCTTCCGGGTGCCGACCGAGCACCCGCTCGCGATCGTCGCCGGCGCCGCGCTGAGCCTGCTCGGCCACATCGGCGACCGCGTCTGGATCGCGCTGATCATCGCGAGCTACCTGTGGCTGATCGCCGGTGTCTACCGGCTGGGGAAGACCGCCTTCACGCCGCTGATCGGCGTGATCGCCGCCGCGCTGCTGCTGACGCGCTTCGACTACGCGTTCCTGACCGCCCGCGGCTACATCGACATCCCCTACATGGCGATGGTGGTGTGGGCGGCCGCGCTGGAGGCCGGGCGCCCGCGCCGCGGCGTGCCCGTGCTCGTCCTGCTCGCGCTCGCCGGCCTGCTGCGCCCCGAGGCGTGGGTGCTGGCCGCCTTCTACTGGTGCTGGCTGGCCTGGCCGGCGAGCTGGGGCGAGCGGGCGCTCTACGCCGTCCTGGCGGCCGCCGGGCCGGTGCTGTGGGCGGCGACGGACTTCGCGGTCACCGGCGACCCGCTGTTCTCGCTGCACTACACGAGCTCCTCGGCGGAGGAGCTCGGCCGCAACCTGCCGCTGTCCCAGCTCCCGTCGGCGATGCCTGAGTTCTTCGCCAACCTCGTCAAGCTGCCCGTGCTGGTGGCGGCCGCGCTCGGCCTCGTCGTCGCGGTCGTGGCGGTGCCGCGCCGCGCCGCGGCCCCGCTCGCCCTGCTGATCGCCGGGATCGCCACGTTCGTGCTGATCGGGATCGCCGGCGCCTCGGCGATCGAGCGCTACCTGGCGATCGCCGCCGTCGCGCTGCTCGTCTTCGCCGGGGTCAGCTTCGGTGGCTTCACGCTGCTGCGCGAGGGGCGGCTGCGCACGGGCTGGGCGGTCGCCTCGGCGCTGGTCGTGGCCTTCGGCGTGGTCTGGACGGCGATCCACATCGACCTCAGGCGCTTCGACGCAGAGCTGAGCTTCCGCGGCGCCGCGCACGACTCGCTCGTCGAGGTCCTGCGCGACCCGAAGGTGCGCGCAGGCCTGCGCTGCGGGCCGCTGACGCTGCCCAACCACAAGCTCGTGCCCGACACGCGCTGGATCGCCGACCTGCCCTACGAGAAGGTCCTCGCCCGCGCCGACCCGAAGCTGCGGCCGCAGCCGCGCAAGGGCGTCGGGATCTACGTCACGGGCCGCTTCGCGCTGTTCAAGCACTCCCTGACCAGCCCGAGCGACTCCGTGCTGGTGCAGTCGCCGCCGCCGGGCTTCGAGCGCGTGCGGGTGACCCGCTACTACTCGGCGTACGTCTCGTGCTGATCGAGGCGGTCCGCCGCGGGCCGAGCCGCGGCTGGCGGGCGGAGCGGCGCTGGCTGCTGGCCGCCGGCGGCATCGTCGCCGGCGCCCTGGCGCTGCGCCTGTGGGGGATCGGGCACGGCCTCCCGTTCGTCTACAACGCCGACGAGAACGCCCACTTCGTACCGCGGGCGGTCGGGATGTTCGGGCACTCCTACAACCCGAACTACTTCGTCAATCCTCCGGCCTACACCTACCTGCTGCACGTCGTCTTCGACCTGCGCTTCGGCGGCCGCGACGGCGTGGGGGAGGCGATGGCCGCCGACCGCGCGAGCGTCTTCGAGGCCGCCCGGATCGTGGCCGCGATCCTCGGGACCGGCGCCGTCGCGCTGCTGGCGTGGGCCGGGCGGCGGCTGATGGGCGGGGCGGCGGGGCTGATCGCGGGCGCGCTGCTGGCCGTCGCGTTCCTGCCCGTGCACTACTCGCACCTCGCGCTCAACGACGCGCCGACGCTCGCGCCCGCCTGCCTGGCGCTGCTGGGCGTGGCCACGATCTACCGCCACAACGGCTACGGCTCCTACGCGGTCGCCGGGCTGGCGCTGGGCCTGGCCTGCGCGACGAAGTACACCGCCGGGATCCTCATATGGCCCATCGTCGCGGCCGCGCTCACGACGCCCGTGCCCGGGCGGGCGGGACCTGTTCGCGGGCTGCTGCTGGCCGGCGTGCTGGCGCTCGTGGGCTTCGTGGCCGCCAACCCGTTCGCCGTGCTCGACTGGGACGCGTTCCGCGACGGGCTCAGCCACCAGTCGGAGGCCTCGGGCGACGGCGGCGGCAAGCTCGGGCTCTCGACCGACAGCGGGATCGTCTACTACCTCGGCACCGCGACCTGGGGGCTGGGCTGGCTGCCCTGCCTGTTCGCGCTGCTCGGCGCCGTCGGGCTGGCGTGGCGCGACCGGAGGCTCGCGCTCGTGGTCGTCCCCGCGCCCGTGCTGTTCCTGCTCTTCATGGGCACCCAGGACCGCTTCTTCGCCCGCTGGCTGCTGCCCGTCTACCCGCTGCTGTGCCTGCTCGCGGCCTGGGCGGTCGTGGCGGCGGCCGTCCGGCTGGCGCCGCGCCTGCGCCGCGGAACCAGCGTGGTCGCGGGCGTCTTGGGCGCCCTGCTGTGCGTGCAGGGCCTCGTGTTCTCCGTCCACAACGACCTCGCGCTCGCCCGGCCCGACACGCGCCAGCTCGCGCGCGACTGGATGGTCGACAACGTCCCGATCCGCTCCAAGATCGTGGTCGAGCCGTTCGTGCCGGCGGCCTGGGCGGCCGACGCCGAGAGCGTGCGCGAGGGCACCGGCAACGGCTCCCGCTGGAACAAGTGGCCGACGACGCGGGCGCCGAAGTCCGCGGGCGGGGGCGTGATCCGCTTCGAGGACTACGAGCGCTTCACCCGGCCCGAGCTGGTCAGCGCCTACGCCCGCGGCGGCTTCTGCTGGGTGGTGACGGGCTCCACGCAGTACGGCCGCGCCTACGCGGAGCCGCGCGAGGTGCCGGACGCCATCCGCTACTACGAGACGCTCGAGCGCGAGGGCGAGCTCGTCTACGAGGTCCGCCCCGACGAGGGCGCGAGCGGCCGGCCGCCGTTCTCCTACGACTTCTCCTTCAACGCCTATCCGCTCTCCTACGACCGCATGGGCCCGGAGGTGCGCATCTACAAGCTGTCCGGCGGCCGTTGCTGAGGGAACCCGGGAACGAGGTCACCTATCCTCAGGTCTGCATCGTGACCCAGCTCCTGCAGACCGACCACGTCCACCTCGCTCGCGCCATCGAGCTCGCCGAGGGCGGGCGCGGGCGGACCTCCCCGAACCCGATGGTCGGCGCCGTCGTGGTGCGCGGCGACGAGGTGCTGGGCGAGGGCTTCCACACCGCCCACGGCGAGCCGCACGCCGAGCGGGCCGCGCTGGCCGCCTGCGGCGGGGCCGACACCACCGGGGCGACGATGTACGTCTCGCTGGAGCCCTGCTGCCACCAGGGGCAGACGCCGCCGTGCACCGACGCGCTGCTGGAGGCCGGCATCGCCCGCGTGGTCGTGGCCTCCGACGACCCGACGGAGAAGGCCTCGGGCCGCGGCCTCGGGATCCTGCGCGACGAGGGCGTCGAGATCGTCGTCGCGGAGGGCGAGCTGGCCGCGCGCTCCCGCCTGCTCAACCAGCCCTTCCGCAAGCACGCCCGCACGGCCTTGCCGTGGGTCCTGTTCAAGTCCGCGATGACGCTCGACGGCAAGGTCGCCACCCGCACCGGCGACTCCAAGTGGATCTCCGGCGACGACTCGCGCCGCGTGGCCCACCGCTGGCGCGCCGAGTGCGACGCGGTCGCCTGCGGGATCGGCACCGCGCTCGCCGACGACCCGCAGCTCACGGCCCGGATCGAGAACGTCCACCACCAGCCGCGCCGGATCGTGTTCGACTCCGAGGCGCGCCTGCCGCTGGACTCCGCGCTGCTCCAGAGCGCCCCCGAGCTGCCGCTGACCGTCGTGGTCTCGCGCGCCGCCGCCCGCCGCGCCACCGACGGCCTGGAGGCCGCGGGCGCCGACGTGATCGTCGCCACGGGCGAGAACGAGCCGGCGCGCGTCAAGAACGCGCTCGTGCAGCTCGGCGCCGCCGGCGTGACCTCGATCCTGCTCGAGGGCGGCCCGCACCTGGCGGGCGCCTTCCTCGACGCGGGCGAGGTCGACGAGATCCGCCTGTTCGTCGCCCCGGTCGTGGTCGGCGGCTCCGCCGCCCGCGACCCGCTCGAGGGCGAGGGCGTCGAGCGGATCGCCGAGGCCGCCCGCGCGCTGACGCTCGAGTGCCGCCGGGTCGCCGACGACGTCCTGATCTGCGCCCGCATGCGGGAGTGGTAAGTGCTCCCTCCGACGGACTCGCACACCCCTGGACGGGCGCAGCCGGCGCCTGGCGGCGTCCTCGGAGGAGCCCGTGGCTCCGCCACTGTTCTCCTCCTGCGTCCTTGCCAGGCATCCGCCTGCATCCCGTCCATCGGCGCGCGAGCCCATCGGAGGAACCACTCGTGTTCACCGGACTCGTAGCCGACCTGGGAACGGTGACGGCGGTCGACTCGACGGCCGGCGGCGTGCGGCTGGCGGTCGAGACCGCGCTGGCGCCGGAGATCGCCGAGGGCGACTCCGTGGCCGTCAACGGCGTCTGCCTGACCGCCACGGCGATCGCGGAGGGCCGCTTCACCGCCGACGTGATGCACGAGACGCTGCGGCGCTCCTCGCTGGCCGAGGTCGCCGAGGGGGCGCCGGTGAACCTGGAGCTGCCGCTGCGGGCGTCGGACCGGCTCGGCGGGCACGTCGTGCAGGGCCACGTCGACGGCCTCGGCACGATCCGCGCCATCGAGGAGGACGGCTTCTCCCGCGTCGTGGAGATCGCAGCCCCTACCGAGACGCTCCGCTACGTGGTCGAGAAGGGCTCGATCGCGGTCGACGGCATCTCGCTGACCGTGGCGTCTGTGACGGCCGACACGTTCACCGTGGCGCTGATCCCCGAGACTCTGGAGCGCACCAATCTCGGCGCCGCCGCTCCGGGGCAGCCGGTCAACCTGGAGGTGGACGTCTTGGCCAAGTACGTCGAAAAGCTGGTGATGCGGTGAGCCGCCCGCCGTTCAGCACGGTCGAGGAGGCGATCGAGGACATCCGCGCGGGACGGATGGTCGTGGTCTGCGACGACGAGGACCGCGAGAACGAGGGCGACCTCACGATGGCCGCCCAGTTCTGCACGCCCGAGGCGATCAACTTCATGGCCAAGGAGGGGCGCGGGCTGATCTGCCTCGCGCTGACCGGCGAGCGCTGCGAAGAGCTCGGCCTGGACCTGATGGCGGCCAAGAACGAGTCGCCGTTCGAGACCGCGTTCACGGTCTCGATCGAGGCCCGCGACGGCGTCACGACCGGCATCTCGGCCGCCGATCGCGCCCGGACCGTGCAGGTGGCGATCGACCCCTCCTCCGTGCCGCGCGACCTCGTCCAGCCCGGCCACATCTTCCCGCTGAAGGCCAAGCCCGGCGGCGTGCTGGAGCGCACGGGCCAGACCGAGGCGGCCGTCGACCTCGCCCGCCTGGCGGGCCTGAACCCGTCCGGCGTGATCTGCGAGGTCATGAACGACGACGGCACGATGGCGCGCGTCCCCGACCTCGAGCGCTACTGCGCCCACCACGGCCTGAAGATGATCACGGTCGCCGACCTGATCGCCTACCGCCGCCGCCACGACCGCTTGATCGAGCGCGTCGTCTCCACCCGGCTGCCGACGGCGTTCGGCGACTTCGACGTCGTCGGCTACCGCTCGCTGCTCGACGACAAGCACCACGTCGCGATGGTCAAGGGCGAGGTCGACGGCGTGCCGGACGTGCTCGTGCGCGTGCACTCGGAGTGCTTGACCGGCGACGTCTTCCACTCCCTGCGCTGCGACTGCGGCGAGCAGCTCGAGTCGGCGCTGGCGATGATCGAGCGCGAGGGCTCCGGCGTGCTGCTCTACCTCGCCCAGGAGGGCCGCGGGATCGGGCTGCTGAACAAGCTCAAGGCCTACAACCTGCAGGACAAGGGCCTGGACACCGTCGACGCCAACCTCGAGCTGGGCCTGCCCGTTGACCTGCGCGACTACGGCATCGGCGCGCAGATCCTCGCCGACCTCGGCCTCAGCTCGATCCGCATCCTCACCAACAACCCGAAGAAGATCCGCGGCCTCGAGGGCTACGGGCTCTCGGTCACCGAGCAGATCCCGATCGTGCACGCGGCCAACCCGCACAACGAGCGCTACCTGCAGGCCAAGCGCGACCGCCTCGGCCATGCGCTGCACCACCAGGGGCTGCCGCTCGACGAGCAGATGGTCCACGCCGAGCACGAGCAGGACCGCGACGTCGCCGGCTTACCCCGGCCGGCCGCTCGAGATGAGACGACGTGAGCGAGCCGGGTGGGCGGGGAATGCATTTCGCGATCGCGATCGGGCGCTTCTACGAGGACCTGGCCGACCGCCTGATCGCCGGCGCCCAGCGCGCCTTCGTCGAGGCCACGGGCGAGGCGGCCGACGTCTACGACGTCCCCGGCGCGTTCGAGCTGCCGCTCGCCGCCGCCTACCTCGCCGCCACGGGCCGCTACTCGGGAGTCGCCTGCCTCGGCGCCGTCATCCGCGGCGAGACCGACCACTACGACTACGTGTGCGCCGAGGCCGCCCGCGGCATCCAGGACGTCCAGCTGCTCACCCGCGTACCGTGCTCGTTCGGCGTCTTGACGGTCGAGAACATGGACCAGGCCTTGGCACGCACCGGCGGCGGCAAGCGCGACCAGGGCGAGCACGCCGCCCAGGCCGTGCTCCAGCTCGCCGCGCTCCGGCGCGACCTCGCCGTCTAGGAGCCTGTCAAGAACCCCGGCACGCCCGGATGCGGCCGTGGACACTTCGCGACAGACTCCTAAAGCAGCGGGACGGTGCGGCCCTCGCGGCGCGAGGTCTCCGCGGCGAAGGCGATCCGGTGGGACTCGAGCGTGTGCCGCGGCGTGGTCGGCACGAGCGCCGGGTCGCCGGCCTCGACGGCCGCCACGAAGTCGGCGATCACGCCGTCGTCGCCGCCGCCGTGGTGTGAGGTGATCGGCTCCTGCACCTCGTGCCGCGTGGTGGTGCGGGTCAGGAAGTCGTAGACCTCGGCCATCGAGCCGTCGCCGCGCAGCTCGCCGCGGGTGCCGAAGATGCGGGTCTCTCGGTCGCGCATCTGCGTGAAGGCCGTCATGGTCAGGCTCGCCGTGGCGCCGCCCTCGTAGGCGAGCGAGACGACCTGGTGGTCGACGACGTCGTTGTCGCAGGCCCACACGCAGCGGCCGTAGGGCCCGTCGCGCAGCGCCGCCTCCACGTGCTCGGGCGTCGGCGGCCAGGCGACGACGTCGACGGGCCAGCCGGTGTCACCCCGCTCGGCGGCCTCGAGGTAGATCTTCTTGGCCGAGTAGGGGCAGCCCGGTTCGATCGCGCAGTCCAGGCAGCGGTCGGCAGCGCCCTCCGGGCGGTGCTCGGGCCGCAGGCGGCCGAGGCTGCCGAAGGACGACACGCGCTCGCAGCGCGCCCCTACGACGTGCGAGAGCCAGTCGAGGTCGTGGCAGCACTTGGCCAGCAGCATCGGCCCGGCCTCGTCCTCGCGGCGCCAGTTGCCGCGCACGTAGGAGTGGGCGTGGTGGAAGAAGCCGACCGGCTCGAGGTGCTCGACGCTGACCACGTCGCCGACTGCGCCCTCGTCGAGCAGCCGCCGCACGAGCCGCGTGTACGGCGTGTAGCGCAGGACGTGCGCGACCGCCGCCACCACGCCGGCGCGCTCGGTCGCCTCGGCGATCGCCACGCACTCGGCCTCCGTGGTCGCGAGCGGCTTCTCGATCAGCAGCGCGTAGCCCTGCTCGGCGAGCGCGATCGCCGGCTCGGTGTGCTCGCGGTCGAGCGTCGCCACCACCGCGGCGTCGGCGACCCGCCCGTTCGCCAGCGCCTCGCGCCAGTCGGCGAAGCGCAGGTCGGGATGGACGCCGTGGGCGTCGGCGAGCGCGTCGCGGCGGTCCGCGCGCGGCTCGGCCACGGCCACCACCCGCGCGCGCTCGGGGTGGCGCGCGGCCCAGCCCGCGAAGGTCGCGCCGCGCGAGCCGCCGCCGGCGATCAGCAGCTCGACCGGCGCCATCAGAAGCTGGAGAGCGCCTTCTCGATCTCGTCCTGGGCGTTCTTCAGCGCGTCCTCCGGGCTCTGCTGGCCCGCGATCGCCGCGTTGACGTTCTTGTAGATCGCGGTCGAGATCTGCGGATACACGGGGGAGACGGGCCGCGACGTCGCGTTCTCGACCGCCGTCAGCAGCTCCTTGGCGTACGGGAGCGTCTTGACGACCGACTCGTCGTCGTAGAGCTGCGGCATCGTCGGCGGCAGCGCGTACTTGGCCGCGTCGCGCTTGAGCGTCTCCTCCGAGGTCCAGTAGTCCAGCCACACGATCGAGGCCTCGGGGACGTCGGTGTAGGCGCTCACGACCGGCCCGTTGCCGCCCAGCACGCCGCCGTCGCCGGCGCCCTCGAACGGCGGCAGCGGCGAGACCGCGAGCTTGTCCTTGACCTTCGGCGCCTTCTTGCCGAGCGCGTAGGCGTAGCTCCAGTTGCGCATGAACGTCGCCTTGCCCGACTCGAACGCGATCCGGGCCGGCTCCTCCATGTAGGTCCGGCTCGCCTTGACCGCGCCGCCGGACTTCATGCCGTCGACCATCAGCTGCAGCGCCTCGAGGTTCTCGGGCGAGTCGACCTCGGCCTTCGAGCCGTCCTCGGAGAGGATCTTGCCGCCCGCGGCGGAGGACAGCTCGACGAAGTTGCACGTCAGGCCCTCGTACGGGGCGCCCTGGTAGGCGAAGCCGTCGTTGGCGGCGCCCTGCTCGTAGAGCTCCTGCCACGTCGCGGGCGGCTCCGGCACCTGGTCGGTGCGGCGGTACAGCAGGCCCGCGCCGGTCACCTGCGGCAGGCCCCAGAGCTTGCCGTCGTACTCGTAGGAGGACAGCGTGGACTCGATGAACTCGTCCTTGCGCGGCGTCGCGTAGTCGCTGAGGTCCAGGATCCACCCCTGCTGGGCGAACTCCGCGGTCCAGATGATGTCGGACTGCAGCACGTCGCACTCGTCGGACTTGGCCTGCGCGCGCTGGATGAACTGGTTGCGGACCTCGGTCGCGTCGGCGGCCAGCTCGCGCTTGACGACCTTGATGCCGTCGGCCTCGTGCTCGGCGTTGAAGAGCTTGATCGCCTCGGTGAGCGCGCCGCTGGTGTCCTTGCCGGCGCACATCGTGACCGTGCCCTTGGCGCCCTGCGCGGCGTCGAGCGTCGGCGCCTTCTTCGCGCCCTTGGTGGCGCCCTGCTCGGAGCTGCGGCTCCCGCCGCCGCCACCGCCTTCGTCGCCGCAACCCGCCAGCGCGAGCGCCGCCACCGTCACTGCCACAGCCAGTCTGACCGTCATCGCATGACCTCCCGCGGGCAGCCTCCCCGGGATCGCGGCAGGCTAAGCGCGGCGGGCGTTGCGCGCGCGCCGCAGCGCGCGGCGCAGCGTGCCCGTGACGAGCGCACCGAGCGGGCGGCTGGTCTCCAACGTGTAGCGGCGCGGCTCGCCCGGCGCCTTGCGCGCCCAGCCCCACCACTCGTCCTGCACGCGCAGCTCGGTGAAGCTCGGGTGCTGGGCGACGATCAGGTCGAAGACCGCGCGCAGGTGCGGCTGGGTGCGCTCGGGCTCGGTGAGCTCGCGGTGCACGATCCCGTCGGTGGCCTCGCGGCCCGGATCCTGGGCGTAGGTCCAGTCGAGGTCGTCCATCAGCAGCCAGCCGCCGGGGCGCAGGAGCTTCTCGACCAGCACGACCGCGAGCCCGTCGACGGTCCAGTTCTTCGCGCCGTCGAGGTAGACGAAGTCGAAGCGCGGCTCGCAGTTGCCGTGAGCGTCCGAGCGGGCCCGCACCTGCTCCTTGAGCCACCACGTGTAGGTGGAGAACTCGCGCACGACCTCGACCCGGTCGGCGATCCCCGCGCGGGCGAGCACGTCCTCGGGGGAGGGGACGTAGGCGGAGCCCGCGAAGTCGACGGTGACCAGCCGCCCGGCGCCGTTGTCGGCCAGCGCGGCGGCCATGTAGGCGGCGCCGACGCCGTGCGCCGTGCCGAGCTCGAGCACCTCCGCGGGCCGCGTGGCGCGCACGTGGTCGTAGACGACCCGGCCCTGCTCGGGGGACATGAACGGCACGCCGGCGACCGCCGCGGCGACGCCGTCGAAGGAGCTCAGCCCTTCGCCGCCTTCTTCGCGGCCTTGAGCTCCTTCGCGACCTCGCCGTTCTCGTTGTCGCCGAAGCGGTCGAGCCGCTCCTCGAGCACGGGGATCGCCTCGTCGGGGCTGCCGCTGCGGTTGAGCGCGACGCCCTTCTCGAACAGCGCGTAGCCGCACGGGTCGAGCTCGTTGGAGTTGCCGCAGGCGTCGAGCGCCTGCTGCGAGAGGTCCAGCGCCTTCGGGTAGTCGCCCGCCAGGCGGGCGTTGTAGCCCTGCACCTGCAGGTCGCGCGCCTTGCCGAGGTCGACCTCGCCCGACGGCGCGGGCGTGTCCGTGGCCTCCGGGGTGGCCGTCTCCTCGGCGGTCGCCTCCGGCGTGGCCTCGTCCTTCGGCTCCTCCGTGGCCTTCGGCGTCTCCGTCTTCTGCGGCGTGCTCTCGGCGTTCGTCGACTCGCCGCCGCTGTCGTCGCCGCCGCCGCCAGAGAGCAGCAGCACGGCGATCACGGCGATCAGCGCGGCCGTGGCCAGCGCGGCCAGCAGCACCCCGGTGTTGCGCCGGCGCGGCGCGGGGCGCCCGTCGCCGGCGGCGACCGGCGGGGCGGTGCGCGGCGGCGGGCCGCCGCCCATCAGCCGCGTGCTGCGCGTGGTGGGCGCCGGCGCGGGCGCGCTCGAGACGGCCTTATCGAGGTGGTCGACGAACTCGCCGGCGCTGGCGTAGCGTGCGTCGGGGTCCTTGTCGAGGCCGCGGGCGAGCACCGCGTCGACCTCGGGCGAGAGGTCGGGGTTGCGCGTGGAGGCGGGCTCGGGGTCGTCCTCGACGTGCGCGCGGGCCTGCGCGGCGAAGTTGTCGGCCTCGAACGGGCGGGCGCCCGTCAGCAGCTCGTAGGCGACGACCGCGAGCGCGTAGCGGTCGGAGGCCGCCGTGGCCGGGTCCCCGACGGCCTGCTCGGGGGAGATGTAGGCGGCGGTGCCGAGCACGGTGCCGGTCGCCGTCAGCTGGTCCTCGAGCGCCAGGCGGGCGATCCCGAAGTCGGCGATCGCCAGGCGGCCGGCGTCGTCGAGCAGCATGTTGGCCGGCTTGACGTCGCGGTGGACGACGTCGGCGGCATGGGCGGCGTCCAGCGCGGAGGCGGCGTCGCGCAGCCAGGCCATCGCGGTCTTCGGGCTGATCCGGTCGCCCGCGCGCAGCTTGTCGGCCAGCGTGCCGCCCTTGAGCAGCTCCATGACCATGAACGTGCGCCCGTCGTGCTCGCCGACGTCGTAGATCGTCACGACGTTCGGGTGGTTGGAGACCGCGGCGGCGGCGCGCGCCTCACGCTGGAAGCGCTGGCGTGCGCGATCGTCCTCGGACAGGTGCGAGGCGAGCAGCTTGACCGCGACGGCCCGGGCCAGGAGCTCGTCCTGGGCTTCCCAGACGCTCGCCATCCCGCCGTTGGCGATGTGGCGGATGACGCGGTAGCGATCAGGCAGGGAGATGCGAGCTGTGCTCGATGACGGCACGCTCACACCGTACCCAAGCCACCCGGACGCTATGCTTCCCGGCCGCTATGGCTCGAGTCTGTCATTCCTGCGGCAAGCGCCCCGCCTTCGGCCAGTCCCGCTCGCACTCCATGGTCGCCACCAAGCGGCGGTTCGACCCGAACCTCCAGAAGGTGCGCATCCGCGAGGCGAACGGCGCCCCGGCGCGTGTGTACGTCTGCACGCGCTGCCTGAAGGCCGGCAAGATCACCAAGGCTTGACCGCGGCGCCTGCGCCGTGGCCGATCCGAGCCTGATCCGCTTCCGCGCCGTCGTCGAGGGCGCGCTCGCGCAGCTCGAGGCCCGGCGCGAGGAGGTCAACGACCTCAACGTCTTCCCCGTCGCCGACGGGGACACGGGCGACAACATGGCGTTGACGCTGCGCGCGGTGCTCGACGAGCTCGACCGCCTCTCCGCGCAGGGCGACATCGACGAGATCGGCCGCGACGAGCTCGTGGACTCCGTGGCCCGCGCCGCCCTGCTGGGCGCGCGCGGCAACTCGGGCGTGATCCTCTCCCAGCTGATCCGCGGCGCCGCCGAGGAGCTGATCTCCCGCCCCGGCGAGCTCGTCGACCCGGTGCTGATCGGCGCGGCGATGGCGCGCGCGTCCGACCGCGCCTACGGCTCCGTGCGCGAGCCGGCCGAGGGCACGATCCTCACCGTGGTGCGCGAGATGGCGCACCGCGTGGCCAGTGAGATCGCGCACATGGAGCAGCCGCGGCTGGTCGAGCGGGTCCCGCAGGAGCAGCAGAACGAGATGATCGCGGCCGTGCTGGAGGGCGCGCTCGCCTCGGGTGAGGCCAGCGTCAAGCGCGGCCCGGACCTGCTGCAGGTGCTGCGCGACGCGGGCGTCGTCGACGCCGGCGGCTACGGCCTGACGATCATCTTCGCCGGCGTGATCGCGGCGCTGCGCGGCGCCGAGCCGCCGCCGCTCGACCACCACGCCCCGGCGCGCGTCACCCATCCCCAGCACGAGTCCTCGACCTTCCGCTTCTGCACGAACTTCGCCGTCGAGGGCGAGAACCTGGACTCGACGGACTGGCTGCGGCCGCTCGAGGAGCTCGGCGACTCCGTGCTCGTGGTCGGCGAGCGCACGACGCTGAAGGTCCACGTCCACACGGACGACCCGGAGGCGGCGACGGCGCTGTTCGCACAGGCCGGCGCGGTCTCCCACCTCGACGTCGCCGACATGCACGAGCAGGTCGCCCAGCGCACGAGCCGGCTGGCGCAGCCCGTCCAGCGCTGCGCGGCGCTCGCGGTCGTGGCCGGGGAGGGCATGCGCGAGCTGTTCGAGAGCGTGGGGGCGTTCGCGCTCGACGGCGGCCCCACGCTGAACCCGTCGACCTACGAGCTGCTCGCGGGCATCCACGAGGCGCCCGCCGAGGAGGTCGTCGTGCTGCCGAACTCCCCGAACGTCGTGATGGCGGCCGAGGAAGCCGCCGGGCTCTCCGAGAAGGACGTCCGCGTCGTGCCCTCACGCTCGATGCAGGCGGGCCTCGCCGCCGCCGTAGCGCTCGAGCCCGGGCGCTCCTGCGAGGCCAACGCGACCGCGATGGGCGAGGCGCTGACCCACGTGCGCACGGGCTCGGTCACGGGCGCGGCGCGCGACGACGCGGCCGAGGCGACGCCGCGCTTCCGCGCCGGCGACGCCGTCGGCTTCGTCGAGGAGCAGCTCTTCGCCTGGGGCGACGTGGCCGAGACGCTCGAGGCCGTACTCGCCGAGCTCGGCCAAGAGGCCGAGCTCGTCACCCTGATCGAGGGGGAGGGCGCGCCGCTCGGGGGCGAGCAGGTCGCCGGCCTCGCACCCGACGGGATCGAGCTCGAGTACGAGCGCGGCGGCCAGCCCGCCTACTGGTGGCTCATCGCCGCCGAGTAGCCAGCAGCGCGACCGCCACCGCCAGCACCAGCGTCCGCATCGCAGTCGGCGCCGGCACGAACGCCAGCACGGCGCCCACCAGCAGCGCGATCGACGGGCCGCGCGAGAGCACGCCGGCGCGGAGCGTGGCGAGGGCGAAGCACGCCCATCCGATCGAGAAGGCGAGGTAGGAGACGATGTAGCCCGCCAGCAGGGCGCCGTCCGTGGAGCGGTCGAGCACGGCGGGCGCCACGTCGGCGAGGTAGGAGACGGTGACGAGCGTGTCCCACGCCCCACCGGCCGCGAGCATCGTCCCGGCGAGCGCGAGCAGCGCGCTCGCGTGGCCGAAGCGCGAGAGGGCGGTCTCCTGCGCGCGGTAGAGCCCGAGCAGCGCGATCGCGAGCAGGATCAGCACGGCCAGCGCGGCGCCCGTGGCCAGCAGCCAGCGCGCAGACCCGCCGGCCTCGCTCATGTCGGCCGTGAGGATCGGGATCGCGGCGGCGATCGAGAACACGCCGACGAGCGGCGCCGCCACCGCCGCGCGGGCGCCCCAGCGCACCAGGGTGGGCTGCTCCTGGCCCGCGGCGCTCCCACGCAGCGGCACGGCGGCGGCCATCGTTTCCATGTCCGTCATCGTCGACCTCCTCGGCCGGTCGGGGTGTGGCGAGACGGTCGCACTGCCGCGGCCCGCCGTCGTCGGGCCACGGTCGGGTCCCGGATCGTCCCCCGGTATGACGCGATCCACCTGATCCGTGCGTATGGTCGCCCCGTGCAGCCGCTCCGCCGCCTCGCGACGCACGACGTGACGATCGCCGCCGCGCTGCTCGTGCTCGCGCAGGCCGAGAGCTGGCTCAGCCCGGAGACCGCCGGCCGGCGGCCGGAGGTGGCGCTCTGGACGGCGCTCATGGCGACCGCGCTGGCGTGGCGCCGCAGCCGGCCGCTCGCCTCGCTGGCGGGTGCGATGGCCGGCGTCGCCGCGCTCGCGCTCACCGGCGGGATGCCGACGATGGCGTTCCTGCTGCCGGCGGGCGTGCTGGCGCTGTACTCGTGCGGGGCGCACGCCCGCGGCGAGCGGGCCGTGATCGGCCTCGGCGTCGCGCTCGCCGCCGTCGGGCTCGGCGCCGCGCGGACGCCGGACCCGACCGTGACCGACCTCACCGCGCCGGCGATGATCTTCACCGGGGCGTGGCTCGTCGGGCGCAGCCAGCTCGTCCGGCGCATGCGCCTCGGGCGGGCCGAGGCGCGCGCGGAGGCGGCGGCCGCCGAGGAGCGGCGCCGCATCGCGCGCGAGCTGCACGACATCGTCGCCCATCGCGTGAGCACGATCGTGGTGCAGGCCGAGGCGGGCCGGGCCGGCGCCGACGAGCCGGGGCACGCCGAGACGGCCTTCGAGGCGATCGCCGGCTCCGCGCGGATCGCGCTCGGGGAGCTGCGCAGCCTGCTCGGGGTCCTGCGCGACGACGGCGAGGCCGCCGCAACCGCGCCCCAGCCGGGCCTCGAGCAGCTCGAGGCGCTGTTCGAGGAGACCCGAGGAGCCGGGGTGCCGGTGTCCGCGAAGGTCGACGGCGAGCTCGCGGGCCTGCCCGCCGAGGTCGACCTGGCCGCCTACCGCGTCGTGCAGGAGGCGTTGACGAACGTGCTCCGCCACGCGCGCACCCCGGCGGAGGTCGCGATCCGCCGTGAGCGCGCGGCGGTCGCCGTCGAGGTCCGCAACCCGCTGCCGGAGGCCGGCTTCCCGGCCCACGCGGGCGGTGCCGGACAGGGTCTGGCCGGCATGCGCGAGCGCGTCCGGGTCTCGCACGGCGTGTTCAGCGCCGGGCCGGCCGGGAACGAGTTCGTGGTCCGCGCGACGCTGCCGCTGGAGGGCGCGGCGTGACGTCGGTGCTCGTGGCCGACGACCAGGAGCTGGTGCGCGCGGGGCTGCGCACGATCCTCGAGCGCCGCGACGGGATCGACGTGCTCGGGGAGGCCTCCGACGGCCGCGAGGCGGTGCGCGAGGCGCGGCGGCTGCGGCCCGACGTGGTCCTGATGGACGTCCGCATGCCGGTGCTCGACGGGATCGCCGCGACGCGCGAGCTGGCCGGCTCCCCGTGCCGGGTGCTGATGCTCACCACCTTCGACCTCGACGAGTACGTCTACGACGCCTTGCGCGCCGGAGCGAGCGGCTTCCTGCTCAAGGACGCGCCGCCCGACCGGCTCGTCGAGGCGATCCGCGCGGTCGCGGCCGGCGACGTGTTGCTGGCGCCATCGATCACCCGCCGGCTCGTGGAGCGCTACGCGGGCGGGCCGGGCGCCGCGGCTCCCCCCGGCCTCGACGAGCTCACCGCCCGCGAGCGCGAGGTCCTCGTGCTGATCGCGCGCGGGCTCTCCAACACCGAGATCGCCGCCGAGCTGGTCGTGAGCATGCCGACCGTCAAGACCCACGTCGGCCGCGTGTTCCTCAAGCTCGGGCTGCGCGACCGTGCGCAGGCCGTCATCGTCGCCTACGAGGCCGGGCTCGTCCGCGCCGGCGACGATCATGCTTGATCCGTGTCGCCGACCGCGTTCGCAAGCTCCGACCCGCTCGACGAGGCCGACCTCCGCTCGGCGGGCCCGCCGCGCTACCCGCGGCCGTCGCGGCTCGCCACGCCGCTGGAGGTGACGCCCGCCAAGGCCGCCGCCGCGGCCGAGCGGCTCGGCCTGGACACGGTCGGCGCCCTGCTCGAGCACCTCCCGCGCGACCGCCAGAGCGCGCGCACGATCGCCGAGCTGGCGATGGACGAGGTCGCGACGGTGATCGTGCAGGTCCGCTCGATCACGAGCCGGCCGGTGCGCAAGCGCGGGATGAAGCCGCTCGTGACCGCCGTGGTGGCCGACGCCACGGGCACGATGGAGGCGACGTTCTTCAACCAGCCGTGGCTGCAGCGCAAGTACGCGCCCGGCACGCGGCTGCTGCTGAGCGGCAAGTACCAGGCCCGCAACCGCTTCCGCGTGCAGTTCCATGCGGAGACGGGGGAGGAGGTCGGCGCGGCCTCCGACGAGATGGCGACCTACCCGGCGACGGACGGGCTCTCGACGACGCAGATCCTCGCGCTGGCGCGCCAGTGGCGCGGCGCGGCGCAGGAGTCGATGGAGCCGCTGCCGGCCCGGCTGCGGTCGGTCGAGCGGCTGCCCGACCGCGCCGCGGCGCTCGACGCGGCGCACTTCGGCGACCACGAGGGCGGGCGCCGGCGGCTGGCGTTCGAGGAGCTGCTGCTCGTGCAGATCGCGCTGCTGCGCCGCCGCGCGCGGCGGCGGGAGGGCGCCCGGGCGGAGCCGCTGGAGCCGCCGGGCGAGCTCGTGCACTCGTGGCTGGAGGACTCGCTGCCGTTCGCGCCGACGGGCGACCAGCGCTCCGCGATGGCGACGATCGACGACGACCTCGCGGCCGGGCGGCCGATGCAGCGGCTGCTGATGGGGGAGGTCGGCTCGGGCAAGACGGTCGTGGCGGTCTACGCGATGCTGCGCGCGGTCGAGTCGGGCATGCAGGCGGCGCTGATGGCGCCGACCGAGACGCTCGCCGAGCAGCACTTCGCGACCCTGCAGGCGCTGATGCCAGGGGCGCTCGTGCAGGCCGCGCTGCTGACGGGCTCCACGCCGGGCGCGCGCCGGGCCGACCTGCTCGGCAAGCTCGCCACCGGGGAGCTCAAGCTGCTGGTGGGCACGCACGCGCTGATCGAGGAGGCGGTCGCGTTCGACCGCCTCGGCGTGGTCGTGGTCGACGAGCAGCACCGCTTCGGCGTCAACCAGCGCCGCGCGCTGGACCGCAAGGCGCCGGAGGGGGTCGCGCCGCACGTCCTGCACATGACGGCGACGCCGATCCCGCGCACGCTGGCGCTGACGGCCTACGGCGACCTGGACGTGACCGTGCTGCGCGAGCTGCCGGCGGGTCGGCGGCCGATCGAGACGTTCGTGGCCTCCTCGGAGCGGGAGCGCTCGCGCGCCTACGACCGCATCCGCGACGAGCTGCGCACCGGGCGCCAGGCGTTCGTGGTCTGCCCGCTGGTGGAGGAGTCCGAGGCGCTGCAGGCGCGCGCCGCCACCGCGGAGTACGAGCGGCTGCGGGCCGGCGAGCTCGCCGACTTCCGCGTGGTGCTGCTGCACGGGCAGCTCAAGCCGCGCGAGAAGGCGGCGGCGATGGCCTCCTTCGCCGAGGGCGGGGCCGACGTGCTGGTCGCCACGACGGTGATCGAGGTCGGCATCGACGTCCCCAACGCCTCCGTGATGCTCGTCGAGAACGCGGAGCGCTACGGGATCTCCCAGCTGCACCAGCTGCGCGGGCGGATCGGCCGCGGGCCGCACGATTCGCTGTGCCTGCTGTTCGGGCCGAAGGAGTCCGCGCGGCTGCGCGCGCTCGCCGAGCACCGCGACGGCTTCAAGCTCGCCGAGATCGACCTCGAGCTGCGCGGCGAGGGCGAGATGCTCGGCACGCGCCAGTCCGGCCTCGCGCAGTTCCGCGTCGCGAGGCTGCCCGAGGACGCCGAGCTGCTCGAGCGCGCCCGGATGCGAGCACGGGCGATCCTCGACGCCGATCCGACGCTCGCGGAGCCCGAGCACGTCCTGCTCGAGGAGGCCGTGAAAGCCGCTTACGGCGCGGATGCGCTCGAGCCGATCCCGGCCTGACCACATCGAGCGGTGGATAACTCGGCCTGGGACCGAGTTATCCACCGCTCGCGTGAGTGGACCGGCCGAACCCACCCCCTCGATGCCCGCCGCTCAGGAACCCGGCGCGGCGCCCGCGCCCGTGGCGGCGGCGTACCCCGCGGGGTCGGTGACCCCCTCGGTCGCCACGAGCAGCACCCGCGCCCCCGGCTCCGCCAGCCCCGCCGCGGCGCGGAGCTCTGCGCCGTCCGGCGCGGTCATCAGCGCGCGCAGCGCGGCCAGCGGGGCGGCGCCGCAGTCGCCGATCGCGTAGCCGAGGGCGGCGAGCTCTCGCATCGCGGCGACCGCCTCGGCGTCGCTCACCGTGACGGTGCCGGTGAGCCCGTCGCGCAGGGAGGGCCAGGCGGCGGGGGAGACCTCCGCGCAGTCCATCCCGGCCATGCGGGTGCCGGGCGTCGGCACCGCCGCCGGCTCGCCCGCGGCCAGCGAGGCGGTCACGCAGGCGGCGGCCTCCGGCTCGACGGCGATCACGCGCCGGCCGGCGAGCGCGCCGAAGCGGGCCGCGGCGGCGGCGAACGAGCCGACGCCGGCGGGGACGAGCAGGGCGTCGAAGCCCGCCTGGGCGGCGGCCTCGGCGAACAGCGTGTGGTAGCCGTCGATGACCCAGTGCGCCGTGCCGGAGTCGCCGACGTCGGCGATCGCGAGCGCGCCGGGGGTCGCGCCCTCCTCGGTCGCGCGGCGGACCGCCTCCTCGTAGCTCCCGTCGACGACGACCAGTTCCGCCCTCTCTGACTCGATCGCCGCGCGCCGGTCCGCCGCCGCGCGGGCCGGGACGAAGATCCGAGCGGCCAGGCCGCGCATCCGCGCGACGTGCGCCACCGCGCGGCCGTGGTTGCCGGCGCTGGCCGCCACGAGCGTGCGCGTATCCGGCGCTTCCTGGAGCGCCCGCTCGACGGCCCACGAGGCGCCGAGCACCTTGAACGCCGGCAGACCGAGCCGGTCCGACTCGTCCTTGAGCGCCACGCCCGCGAGCCCCAGCTCGGCCGCGACGCCGTCGAGCTGCCGGACGGGGGTCTCACGCCAGCCCGGGAGCCGCACGTGGAACGCCGCCGCGTCGCCACTCGGCTCCGGCACCGCCTCCGGCCGCAGGGCGGCGTTGACCAGGAAGCGCGGCACCTGTGGGTGACACTACCGGGCATGGAGCGAAGCGGAGATCGTGACCACGGAACACGGAGACGTGCCGCGCGGCGAGGGCTGGTACGTGCTCAACGCGCGCCGCGCCCAGTGGCAGCACAGCCCGGGCTTCGGCGGCTCGGACCTCAGCTTCCAGGGCGACGTGCGCTTCCCGGAGGTCGGCTTCCACGTCGGCGTGCTCCAGCCCGGCGAGCCGGCCTGCATGTACCACCGCGAGGACACCCAGGAGGGCTTCCTCGTGCTCTCGGGTCGATGCCTCGCGATCGTCGAGGGCCAGGAGCGCCTGCTCGAGCCCTGGGACTACCTGCACTGCCCCGGCGGGACCGAGCACGTGCTCGTCGGAGCGGGCGACGGCCCGTGCGTCGTGATCGCCTACGGAGCCCGCCGGCCCGACGACGGGACGCTCTACGTCGCCGACGACGTCGCGGCCCGCCACGGCGCGAGCGTCGCGGCGGACACCGACGATCCCGCCGTGGCCTACGCCGGCGCCCCGCCGTTCGTCGACGGCCCGCCGCCTGCAGGGCTCTGAACTGCGGCTGGGTAGGAGAGCGAGGGAGCGGCCCGCACCGCCTGCTCCCGACGCCAGCGGTGGATCGATGTGCCTGAGAGGGATCAATCCACCGCTCGCGCACGAAACCGTCGCGCGGGCGGCTCCCTCACCGCCCTACCCAGCGCCGTTGACGTACGCCTCGAACAGCTCCCGCGCGACCGCTTCCGCGGACCGGCCGTCCGTGTCGAGCACCAGATCGACCCCGGGGAGCGCCGGGATCACGCCGGCCAGCACGCGGGCGTGGGCGGCGAGCGGCTCGCGGCCGGCCCAGCGCTCGGGCTCGCGCTCGAGCACGCGCGCGGCGCAGACCCCGCCCGGTGCCCGCAGGCACACGACCATCGATCGCTCGGCGCCGGTCGCCGCGAGCAGGGCGTCGAGATCCGACTGGGTTTCCGTGGTCGCCACCACCACGAACAGGCGGCGGCCGAAGCGGCGCTGGTCGGCGAGCACGCGCCCGAGCTGCTCGCGCACCTGCGCGTCGCTCAGCCACGGCGTGCCCCAGGCGAGCTGCTCGCTCTCGATCGCCCCGTGCTCGATGCCCGCGTTGTCGAGCAGCGTCGTGAACGCCTGCGCCACCGAGGACTTGCCGGCGCCGGGCGCCGCCGGTGATCACGATCGCCGCGCGTCACGCGCCAGCAGCTGCTCCGAGACGTCCCAGAGCCGCTTGCGGGCGTCCTCGTCGTAGGCCATCGCGTCGGGACGGGCCTCGCGGAGGCCGTTGAAGTAGCGGCCCTGGACATCCAGGTCGAGATCGGCGGCGAGGCGGACGGTCGCGTCGGCACCCTCCTGGACGGTGCTCGACGGCCGCCCGACCCGGGAGCGCGACCATCTTCGTGTCCATGAAGGTCGCCGGGTGCAGCGCGACGGACTCCACCTCGGGGAAGCGCCGCGCGCACTCGAACGAGAACATGATCTGCGCGAGCTTGCTCTGGCGGTAGGCGCGCCACTCGTCGTAGCCGCGCTCGAGCATCAGGTCGCCGAAGTCCGGCCGCTCCTGGCCCGCCGAGGCGACGTGCACGACGCGCCGCGGCGGCTCGCGCTCGAGCAGCCGCGTGGTGAGCAGGAACGGCGCCAGGTAGTTGACCTGGAAGGTCAGCTCGATCCCGTCGCCGGTCACGTGCCGCTCCTCGGAGATCAGCCCGGCGTTGCTGACGAGCACGTCGAGCGCCGGAAGCTCCTCGGCCAGCGCGCGCACCGCGGCCAGCGACGCGAAGTCGGCCACGTGCACGCCGGCCGCTCCGACCTCCTCGGCGACCGCCGCCGCGCGCCCCGCGTCGCGGCCGTGCACGAGCACCTCGAGCCCGCGCGCCGGCGAGGTCGCGCGCGACGACGCGGCCGAGGCCGTCGGTGGCGCCGGTGACGAGGACGGTGGTCATGGGGCCGGAGGATAGGCTCCGGCCGTGGCCTTCCCGGTCGACGAGGAGCGCATCGAGGCGGCGGAGCACGGCCCATGGCAGCTGCATCCGGTGTGGGACGGCGGCGACCGCCGCGGCGACCACGAGACGGGCGAGCTCGAGCCCATGTCGACGGACTGGGCCTAGTGCGGCCCCAGCCGCTCGCGGGCCGCCTTCGGCAGACCCATCACGACCAGGTCGTAGGAGTCCTCGACGAGGTCGCGGACCATCGGCGCGGGCAGCGAGCCGTCGAGCGTGACCGTGTTCCAGTGGCGCTTGTTCAGGTGGTAGCCGGGGTTGATCGCGGGATGCGCCGCGCGCAGCGCGGGCACCAGCTCCGGCTCGCACTTGAGGCTGATCCGCAGTGGCGGCTCGGCCTCCAGCGCGACGATGGCGAAGATCTTCCCGCAGACCTTGAAGACGGTCGTCTCGCGGCCCGAACGGCCGTTCCTCGACGGCCTCGCGGAAGCCGAGGCAGAGGCGGCGCACCGCAGTGGCGTCCATGAACGGGATGGTGACGGGCGCTGCGCGTGATCGCCGGGACATACGGCGGGCGGCGGCTGCAGGCCCCGCCGGGCACGGACACCCGGCCGACCGCCGACCGGGTCCGCGAGGCGCTGTTCTCCATCCTCGGCGACCGCGTGACCGACGCGCGGGTGCTCGACCTGTTCGCCGGCTCCGGCGCGCTGGGCATCGAGGCGCTCTCGCGCGGCGCCGCGGAGGCCACGTTCGTCGACAAGGCGGCGGCCGCGATCCGGGCCGTCGGGGCCAACCTGGAGGCGCTCGGCGCCGACGCGCTCGTCGTCCGCGCGGAGGCCCGCCGGTTCCTCGGTGGAGCATCGCGCAGCGGCCGTTCATATGATCTCGTCTTCCTCGATCCGCCATACCGGCTGGACGCCGCGCTCGCGCGCGCCCTGCCGGCGGCCGTCGAGGCCGTGCTGGCACCGGGGGCGACGGTTGTCGCGGAGAGCGACCGCCGCGCGCCGCTGGAGATCGACCTCCCCATCGAAGACGAACGCCGCTACGGCGACACCCTCATCCGCATCCATGGCCCCCGATAACCGCATCGCCGTCTGCCCGGGCTCCTACGACCCGATCACGCACGGCCACGTCGACGTCATCAGCCGCGCCGCGCCGATGTTCGACGAGCTGATCGTCGCCGTCGTCAACGCGTCCGTGCGCAAGAGCAAGACGCTGTTCAGCGCCGAGGAGCGCTGCGCGTTCATCGAGGAGGCGACGAGCCACCTGCCCAACGTGCGGGTGGAGACGTTCGACAAGCTGATCGTCGACTTCGCGCGCGACAAGGGGGCGATGTCGATCGTCAAGGGACTGCGCGCGATCTCCGACTTCGAGTACGAGCTGGAGATGAACCAGCTCAACCGCCAACTGGCCTCGGACATCGAGTCCGTCTACCTGATGGCGTCGCCGCAGTACAGTTTCCTCTCCTCGAGCGGAGTCAAGGAGATCGCGATCTTCGGTGGCGACGTCTCCGAGCTCGTGCCCGAGGGGGTTGCGCGACGCTTGCAGGAAGCGCTCGCGCGCTGACGAACTAGGGAGCGCCATGGACGTCCTGGTACTGATCGACAAGCTGGACGACCTCGTCCACAACGCCAAGCAGGTCCCGCTGACGGACCAGGTCCGCGTGGACAAGGAGGAGATCTACGACATCCTCGACCAGATGCGGGCGACGATCCCCGAGGAGATCAAGCAGGCCCGCTGGATCGTCAAGGAGCGTCAGGAGATGCTCGCCGAGGCCAAGCGCGAGGCCGAGCGGATCGTCAAGGAGGCGCGCGAGCGCCAGACGCAGCTCGTCTCCCAGCAGGAGGTCACCCGGCAGGCCGAGCGCGCCGCCGAGGAGATCATCGAGGACGCCCGGGCCCGCGAGCGCGAGATCCGGCTCGGCGCCGAGGACTACGCCGACGAGATCCTCAACACGCTCGAGGTCAACCTCTCGAAGTTCATCGCCGCGGTGCAGCGCGGGCGCGAGCGGCTGCAGGGCCGCGAAGAGCCCGCCGAAGTCGCCGAGCGCTAGCGGCCGCATTACTCTCGCGGCTGAGTGCAGCCGCCCGACACCCGTTACGTCCGCCGCCCCGACGGCGTGAGCATCGCCTACCAGGTCTTCGGCAACGGGCCGGCCGACCTGCTGTACGCGCAGGGCTGGGTCTCGCATCTGGACCTGCAGTGGATGGACCCCGGCTTCACGAGCTTCCTGCGCCGGCTCGGCCAGTTCGCGCGGGTGATCGCCTTCGACAAGCCGGGCACCGGGCTCTCGGACCCGATGCCGAAGCTCGCCACGCTCGAGGAGCGCGTCGAGGACATGGTCCGGGTGCTGGATGCCGCCGGCTCCGATCGGGCCGTGCTGTTCGGCGTCTCCGAGGGCGGGCCGGCGTCGCTGCTGTTCGCCGCGCTCCACCCCGATCGCGTCGAGAAGCTGATCCTCTACGGCTCCTTCCCGAGCGGCACCCCGCCCGCCGAGCGTCCGCCCGAGCTGGGCGAGGACGAATGGCGCGCCTACGCCGAGCGCTCGCGCATGACGCGGGAGGCGGTGGAGGAGATCGTCGAGCGCTGGGGCGAGGGACGCGTCGTCGACCTCTTCGCCCCGAGCGTCGCGAACCGGCTACAACGCCGCTTCTGGGGCGCCTTCGAGCGCGCGGCCGCCAGCCCGGGCATGGCACGCGCCCTGATGAACGCGGTCTACGCGATCGACGTCAGCGAGATCCTGCCCACCGTCGCGGTGCCGGCGCTGATCCTGCACCGCCGCGGCGACGTGATCCCGGTCGGCAACGCGCGGATCCTCGCCGCGCGCATCCCGGGGGCGCGGCTCGTCGAGCTCGACGGCGACGACCACGCGTTCTGGTTCGGCGACTTCGAGCCGATCGTCGCCGAGATGGAGCGCTTCGTGACCGGCGGCCGGGCGCACGCCGAACCGGAGCGCCAGCTCTCGACCGTCCTGTTCACCGACATCGTGAACTCCACCCGGCGCGCGGCCGAGCTGGGCGACCACCGCTGGCGGGCCGTGCTCGAGGAGCACGACGCGCTGGTGCGCCGGCACGTGGAGGTCGCGGGCGGCCGCGTCGTCAAGTCGCTCGGGGACGGCTCGCTGTCGCTGTTCGGGGGCCCGGCACGCGCGGTCCGCTGCGCGGAGGAGCTGATGGCGGCGCTCGCCGACGCGGGCCTTGCGGTCCGCGCGGGGCTCCATACGGGCGAGTGCGAGATCGTCGGCGACGACGTGGCCGGTCTCGCCGTCCACATCGGCGCGCGCATCGGCGCCCTCTCCGGCGCGGGCGAGATCCTCGTCTCGAGCACGGTCGCCGACCTCGTCGTCGGCTCCGGGCTGTCGTTCCAGCCGCGCGGTACGCACGCGCTCAAGGGCGTGCCGGGTGAGTGGCGGCTGCTGGCGGTCGGCTCGGACGCGGGGCCCGCCGCCCCGATCGCCGCGGCGCACGACACGATGCGCGCAACGGACCGGATGGCCGTCAAGCTCGCGCGCCGGGCGCCGCGGGCGATGCGGGCGGCGGCCCGGCTCTCCCAGCGGCGCTAGCGCTCGCGCGGGGCGTCCGCTTCGGGCGGCTCGTCGTCGCCCGCGCCGTGGATCGCCGCGTAGCGGTCGCGCACGATCCCCAGCCAGCGGCACACCGCCGCGTTGCCGGCGGTGCGCTGGAGCTGGAGCACGAACCGCCGCCGCTCGCCGGCGCTCGAGAGCGCCAGCACGTCGCGCATGCCGCCCAGGCCCTCGGGCGAGCGCGCCCCGTAGGGGACCGCCACCGGCGCCGCGGTGGCGGCCTCGAGCGCGACGGTCTCCGTCTCGGGGACGAGCCGCGCCGGCGTCTCCGCGGCGGGCTCGAGCTCGGGGCGGCCGGTTGCGCTCACAGGCGCATCCTGCCGACTGGCGGCCGCGCTGGCTAGTGCACGGTCAGCGTGCGCTCGCGCGAGACGCCCTCGGCGTGGTCGGCGTGCGCGGCGATCACGGTGCGGTAGGTGCCGTTGCGACGGACCCGGAAGCGCTTGGAGTAGCGCGAGTAGGCGCTGCCGGCGTCGCGCAGCAGCGGCGACTTGACCGTGACCCAGGTGCCGTCGGCGCGCTTGCGCTGGATCGCCACGCGGGTGCCGTCGTGCTGCGGGCGCACCGTGCCGCGGAAGCGGACGCGCTGGCCCTTGCGCGGGGTCGAGTCGGACACCTTCAGCCCGACGAGCGGGGCGACCGCGACGGGCGTGTCGGCGCTCGTGGCGGGCGGCGTCGTCGCCGCCGTCGCCCGGAAGACGGAGCTGTTCGCCGGGCGCTGCGTGAACGTGTAGTCGCCCTGCCCGTCGGTGGTGGCGGTCCCGGCGGGCACGAAGGTCGTGGCATCGGCGTCACGGCGCTCGAGCGACACGACGACGCCGGCCTTGGCGCCCTTGACCTTGCCGGTCAGCGTGACGGGGGTCGAGAACGTGACCTGTGCGGCGGATGCCTTGAGCGTGACGTCGCCGGCCTTGGGCGGCTTCTGAGCTTGCACGGCGCTCGTGACGGCGAGCGCGGCGACGACGATGGCGAGCGTGGCGGCGAGGAGCAGGCGGATTCGCATATCCCCAACCACCCCGCGAAGCACCGGGAAGTTGGGAGTTAGTCGTCCTCGTCGCCGTCGGCGCCTGCGAGCAGCCCCTCGATCTGCTCCAGATGCGCCTTCACGCGATCCTCCATCGAACCCAGGATCTCGCGGGCGCTGGCGACCCCGTTGGTCGCGATGGTGAGCTGCTGGCGGATCCGGCGGCCCTCCTCGAGCGCGCCGAGCGCGCGCTCGAGCTCGCCGCGGACGGCGGTCGTGTCCAGGCCCTCGGCCTCGCCGCGCGCCATCAGCACGCGAGCGCGGGCCAGCAGATACGCGAGCTGGAGCGCCTGCGGGCCCTGCTCGGGGTCGTAGACCACGAACAGCTTGTCGCCGTTGATCTCGCGCAACGGCTGCACGCGCGCCGGCAGCTGCTCCTCCGATGGGACGACCCAGATCGCGTACGACGCGTCGCGGTGGTCCATCGCCTCGTCGAGCTCCGCGAGCGCGACCTTCTTGGCCGCGCGCGAGTTCTTGGCCTCGAAGACGATCCGCCCGCGCGGCGAGCCCGAGCAGCCGTCGATCGCCACCACGACGTCGCCCTTGCGCCCGCCGACGCCCGGCAGGTCGCCGACCGAGTCGCAGTCGTCGCCGGCGCCGCCCGCGATCGCGTCCACCGCCTCGAACACCGCCTCCTCGTAGGGGCGGCCCTTGGCGGTCGAGCGGTCGTGCACGGCGGCGACCTCGAGCGCCTTCTCGCGCTCGGACTGCAGCTTGGCGATCTCCAGCTGCAGCGAGCCGATCCGCTGGTTCATCTCGCGCAGGTGGGCGTGCTGCTGGTCGGAGGACTGGCGGATCGCCTGCACCGCGAGCTTCTGGAAGGAAGCCAGCGGGTTGGACTCGTCGGCGCTCGAGAACTGCTTGTAGAGCCGCTCCCGCGACTCGTTGAGCAGCTCGGCCACGGCGGTGCGCACCTGGTGCTGGACCGCGGTGCTCGACTCGGCGCCGAAATGGCGCGCCAGCACGCGCGTGACGTGCCCCTGGTCGGGGCCGAAGGCCTCCTCGAGCCGCGTGCGCAGCTCGGTCACCACCTGCTCGGAGGTCTCGCCCAGGCGTGCCTCGACCTCGCGCGAGGCCTTCTCCATGTCCGCCCGCAGCACCTCGACGCTCGAGCCGGCCTGCTCGCGCTCGAGCACGCGGGCGCCGATCTCGATCATGTCGGCGACGACGCGCGCGGGGTCCTCGCCCGCCTCGATCGCGCGGCTCACCAGCTCGGCGGCGACCGGATCGTCGACGACGACGTTCTCGACGATCAGGCGCCCGACGAGCGCGTGGACGCGGCTCGGGCGGAGTGGCGTTGCGGCTTCCATGGGCAACGCCGCAGGCTACGCCCGTCAGCGGACGTCGAAGGAGCGCAGGCCCTCGGGCTCCTCGGATGCGACGTCGACCGCGTCGACCTGCGAGTGGCCCGGCCCCGCGCGCGTGAAGTCCACGAGCGCGGCGACCGCGTCCGGCGAGCCCTCGAAGACCGCCTCGACCGACCCGTCACCGCAGTTGCGCACCCAGCCCGCGACGCCGCGGCGCTCGCGCCTCGCGGCGCGTGCTGTCGCGGAAGAACACGCCCTGGACGCGTGCCCGTGGCGCGGACCCGGCGGCGGACGGGTGATTCGGCCATCCACGGGTACCGTAGACGGATGAGCTCCGTGAGCGCACGCTCGCTCGCCGCCGAGCTCGAGGCCGCCGGCGGGCGTCCAGGCCCCCGCGACCGCCGCCGCGCGGCTGCGCGAGGTGCTCGCCGCGGCGCTGCGCCACGGCCGCGAGGAGCTCGCCAAGCCGCGCTCGGGCTACGACGCGCCCGTCGAGGTCGCCTTCGCCGCCCAGGACGGCCTGCTGCTGGCCGCCACGCCTGCGGACCCCGATCTGCGCGCCGACCCCGAGGCGGCCGGCGAGCGCGAGTGGCTGCTCGTCGCCGCCGCCGTCGCGGCGCTGGCCGACCTCGCGTGCCCGGGCACCCCCGCCGGCGCCGCCGACCTCGCGCTGCGCACGGGCGAGGCCGTGGGCGGGCTGCTGCTCGCCTATCCGGCCGAGCGTCGACCCCGCCGAGCTCGCGGAGTTCGCCCCCGTGGTCTTCGAGGAGCGCGCCGGCGCGATCGACCGGCTGCGCGCCGCCGCCCGCACGCTCCCGGCGGGCGTGCTCGAGGTGGGCGACCTGCGCGAGCCGATCGGCGCCCGGGCACCCGCTGCGGGTCGCCGAGGCCGAGGCACGCCTGGGGCCGGAGTACGAGGGCGAGCAGCGCGAGGAGGCATTGCTGGCGCTGCTGGGCGGCGGCGCCGGCGCCGCGGTGCGGCCCCACGAGGACCCCGACCCGGCCCGCCGCGTGGCCCGGCGGATCCTGCAGCGGCTCGACGGGATGGGCAAGTGGGGCGGCTACCACACGGACTTCGCCCACCTCGCGCGCGGCTTCGCGGGCAACGACCGCGCGCTCGCGCAGGCGGCCGGGGAGGCGCTGCTGGACGCCGGGCTGCTGGCGGAGAAGCCCTCGGTGGGCCAGCGCCACGTGTTCCTCAACCCGCGCCGGGCGCGCGACATCCGGGCCTTCATCGAGACGGGCGAGGCCCCATCGGAGCT
>CAWFME010000003.1:0-459122 GCA_963816955.1 uncultured Solirubrobacteraceae bacterium
CGACCGCGCGCTCTCTCGAGCTCGACGCTGTAGTTGGTGCCGCGGTCCTCGGGGTAGATCTGGGTCGTGTCGCGAGGAACAGGCCGGGCACGCCCGTGTCCAGCGGAGGGATCCGCTCGCGGTAGCCGGCGGTCACGATCGGCTGGGCCGCCGGCTCGAGGAAGATCCAGCGTTGCGCGGACCCACGAAGGGTCGAAGTCCGGGTTGACGGCCGAAGACCGGGCGTGTAGTGGTCGAGCAGCTCGTCGTAATCGAGCCGAGCAGCGGGTCATCGGGCGCTAGGTAGTTCGCGATGTAGAGGAAGCGTCGCCCGCCGTAATGCTCCGGGCCGATCAGGTTGGTCTGCTCGATCAGGCCGATGAACGGGAGCGCTCGTCGGCGATGTTGGTCCAGTAGAAGGGCCGAACTGGCGGTCGAGCTCGAGGAGCACGCAGAGCGCCGTCGTGGTACTCGCGCCGACGACCCGGCCAGATAGTCGTCTCAGCCGCATCGGCGCAGCGCCCGCGTCGAGCAGCTGGTCGAAGACGTCGCTCGGGACCGTTGCGAGGACCGCGTCGTAGCCTCGGGCTCGCCGGCCGGGTCGAACGCGCGCGGGTCGTGGCCCGGCGGAAGGAGTCCGGCGGCTCCCGGCGGTGATCTCCAACCCGAGTCGGCGGCGCGATCGAGCGGCGGGGGCGGTCGATCAGGACCCGCCCGCCGCCGTCTCGATCGCTCCCGCAGAGCGTTCGAGGAGGGGCTGCCAGCCGCCACGCGGATAGCCGAGCATCTCGCGCGGGCCTCCTTGCCCTTGACTGCCGGCGAAGGGTCAGCTTGCTCCACGGCCACGCCATCGAGATGTCGTCGGCGCGCTCTCCGAACTTGCCGCGCAGCAGCGGGCCCCAGACGTGTCCCAGGCCTCCCGGCCCATGCTTCCGCGATCCACTCGCGCGCCGTCATCCGACTCGAACGGCTCGACCTCCGTGTGCCGGCGCTGGAGGCAGCACACGCAAAGCCCATCCGCACCGGCCGCAGCAGGCAACGGCCGGAAGCGGAGCAGGTCGAGCGGGGTCGTGAACGCGTAGCTGCGCCCCCCGAGAACACGGCAACGCTCGACGGGGAGCCACTCGATCGGCCAGGCCGAGCTCGTCGTAGAGCGCAGCGATGTCGGGGTCGCTCGTGAAAGGTGGTGGTAGTAGCGCTCGAGGAGGGTGCCGTCGCCGAGATCGAGGGTCGCGACCTGACCGCCGAGTCCCGGCCAGCGCTCGTAGACGTCACAGTCGTGCCCTTGCTCGGTGAGCCGAAGCCCCGCGGCGAGCCCGGCCATTCCCGCGCCGATCACGGCTACGCGCTTGCTAGAGCTCATCGGGTCGTCATCCTCCTCCAGGCGGGCCTGAGCCTCCCGCGCCAGCGCATCCGATGGATCGGCAAAGACAGCCATGATCCCGTCGCCGAGGCGCTTGACGACCTTGCCGGTGTTCGCGGCAACGGGGGGCTCGATCGCCTGCGAGACCTTGCGCAGCAGGTCGACCGCGGCGGCGTCACCCGCCTTCATGGACCAGTTCGAGAACTCGACGAGGTCGGTGAAAAGAATCGTAAGGTCAGCCTTGACCGGGATGCGGCCGGCCGTCTGGCCCATCGCGTCCCAGACCTGGAGCGCGGTCAGCCCCGCCTCGCGCAGGACACTGGGCTTCTCGGCGGTTGCCTCGGAGAGGCGGCGACCGATCTGCTGGCTCGACTTTCGCCAGCCGTCGACAAAGGGTCATCGCCAAAGCTCGAGTCGCCCGGCAACGCCTTGCGGATTGCTTTTGCGGCGGCGATCAGCCGGGGGTCGGTCGCGAGTTTGGCTGTCTTGGACTCGTCGGTCGGGTCCTCGGCTGCGTCCTTCGCAGCCTCGTCAGTCGTCTCGTCGGACTCCGTCACGCGCCCATCTTGGCGAGTAGCCCACCTAAGATCGACTCAATGGGTGCAGAAGACCTCAGTGGCAAGCGAATCGCGCTCGTGACGGGCGCGTCCAGCGGCATCGGCGCAGCGACCGTGCGCGGGCTTGCAGCCGCCGGCTTCCACACCGTCTCCGCTGCGCGGCGGCTCGAGCGCTGCCGCGAGCTTGCCGATGAGGTCGGCGGCGATGCGCTCGAGCTCGACGTCACCGATCCCGCGTCCGCCAGTGCCTTAACCGAGGCGCTGCCTCAGATAGATGTCGTCGTCCACTCCGCAGGCGGCGCACTCGGCCTGGAGCCTGTCGCGGAGGCCGACGAGGCCAAGTGGCTCGAGATGTTCGAGACCAACGTCCTGGGCGTTGAGCGGATGAGAAGGCGCTCCTGCCAGCTCTCGAGCGGGGCGGGGGAGGGCACATCGTCGTGATCGGCTCGGTGGCCGGAGTCGAGGTCTACCCCGGCGGCGCCGGCTACACCGCGGCGAAGCACGCCGTCAACGCGCTGACCCGAACCCTCCGGCTCGAGCTTCTGGGCAAGCCGATCCGAGTCACCGAGATCGCCCCCGGCCTGGTCGAGACCGAGTTCTCGCTGGTCCGCTTCGACGGCGACGAGGAGAAGGCGACCAAGGTCTACGAGGGGCTGGAGCCGCTAACGGCGGAGGACGTGGCCGAAACGATCACATTCGTGGTGACCCGCCCACCGCGCGTGAACATCGACTATCTGGCGGTCAAACCAATCGCCCAGGCCACCGCGCGAGACATCCACCGCGCCTGAAGTCGCGAGCGCGCCGACCCAGGCGTTCTTCGTCCTGAGCACCTAACTACTATCCAACGATTCCCGCTGATCGCGCCACCCTTCTGCTCACCGGCGCCACAGGCTTCGTCGGTGGTGCGCTGCTCCAGGCTCTTCGCTCACGAGAGCAAGTCCGGTGCTTGGTCCGAGACGCTTCAAAGCTCCAGGACTCGGACGGCCTTGAAACAGTGGAGGCCGACCTCGGAGAGCCTGACTCCTTGGAGCCCGCGCTCGAAGGGGTCCGCGAGGTCTACTACCTGGTCCACTCGATGGAGCCAGGGGTCGAGGGCGGTTTCGCCGATCGCGACCGCCAGGCAGCTCAGAACTTTTGCAAAATCGCAAGGAGTTGCGGAGTCAAACGGACCATTTATCTCGGCGGTGTGACCGGGTCGGGCGAGCGGAGTGAGCACCTGGAATCACGGAACGAAGTCGAGGACCTCTGCGCAATGCAGCGACGAGTTCGTCGGCTTGAGAGCCTCAATGATCGTTGGCGCAAAGAGCGCCTCCTTTGGCACCTTGGTTCAAATCGTGGACCGGCTTCCTGCGCTGGCCTTTCCGACCTGGCGCGAGCACCGCGTGCAGCCCGTTGCAATCGATGACGTAGTCGAAGCGCTAGTTGCCGCTCGTGAAGTCGATCCAGGCACGTACGAAATCGGGGGGCCCGACGTTCTGACGCTGGAAGAGATGACTGAGGTCGTCGCAGAGCTGCTCGGGCAATCGCACCGCTCGCTCCCACTGCCGTTTAGCAATTCAAAACTTGAAGCGGCCGCCGCGTCCGCCGTCGTCGACGCAGATCGAGAGTTGCTCGAGCCGCTTCTCGAAGGTCTTCACGAGGAGCTCCTGGTCGAGGACAATGCACTCGAACGGGTTTTTGGAGTTGAGCCGACACCTTTCGTCGATGCCGCCCGATCTGCCCTTTCGTCGATGGACCTTGACGATTCAGGAAACACCTAAATCACCGAGAGTGAGATATCGGTACATATAGGGCCGTTAGATCACTCTCGGCGTCCCAGCCCATCGAACGTCGTCTGAGTCGCTTACGCCTCCGGCGGCTCCAGCGCTTCGTTTGCCGCAGACCACTTGCCCGGCGGTACGCGCAACGCGATGTCGCCGCGGTGGAACTCGTCGAGCTCGTAGTCCGAGGTGATCACAGCTTCGAGGCCGGCCTCGTCGAGGAGCTGGCAGAAGGCCTGAGCGGTCTCCAGGTCCGGGAAGTCGCGCACGACCTCCCAGTCGTCATAGCCCGCGTCGCCAATATGCAGATCGATGTGGGTCAACGCGAGCGGTCAGTCCGCGAACTCGATGCGCTCGATGGTCTGGTCCTCGACGGGGCGGTCGCCCGAGCCCGTCTTGGTGCCCTCGATCGCGTCGACCACGTCCATGCCGCCGGTGACCTGGCCGAAGACGGTGTGCTTGCCGTCGAGCCAGGGAGCGGCCTCGGTGGTGACGATGAAGAACTGGGATCCGTTCGTGTTCGGGCCGGCGTTGGCCATCGCGAGCGCGCCGCGGACGACCTTGTTGTCGTTGAACTCGTCTTCGAACTGATATCCGGGGCCGCCGGTGCCGGTGCCCTGGGGCAGCCGCCCTGGATGATGAAATCCTTAATCACGCGGTGAAAGATGAGGCCGTCGTAGAAGCCATCGCCGGCGAGCTTCTTGAAGTTCTCGACCGTTTTGGGAGCGTCCTCGTCGAACAGCTCGATGGTGATCTGGCCAGCGTTGGTGTGCATATGGGCGGTAGACATGCCTACGAACCTAAGCGAGAGCCAACCGGCGCATCGAGCGGCCCCGGCATTAGGGTTCGCCGCCGATGGCAGGTGCACGTCTGGGGAGTCGCGCTTCGCTGGCTTCTGCCTGGTCGCGCTCGCGGTGCCTGCCGGCGCGCTCGCCGCCTTTCCCGGGCCGGATACCGATCCCGACCCGCGGAACGACACGCCGAACGACCCCGGCTTCGACCCCTGCGAGCTCGACGACGCCGAGACGCCGGGCAAGCCGCCCGAGCGCACGACGTACTTCTCCGAGCAGTACGGATGCTACGGGTTTAGCCCCGAATCGGCGAACACTGTGCCGCTGGCGCCGCTCGAGACCCATCCACGACGCCACCCGTACCTCGACTGCGCCCAACTGGACGCCCAGGGCAAGGCGGCGAACGTCGCCGACGGCGTCCCGCAGTGCTCGCAGATCGCGGGCGTCCGCGCCGACTCAGCCTGGAAGTACTCGACGGGGGACCCGGACACGGTCGTCGCGATCCTGGACACCGGTATCCGCTGGCAGGACCGCGAGCTGCTCGAGAAGGTCCACCTGAACGAAGCGGAGCTGCCCCAGCCGGCGGCCGACCGCGCAGCCCGTCGACGGCGGTCCGCCGTGCAACAGCTCGACGGCCGCTTGAGACGCAACGGCGACGGCGCGTTCAACGTTCGCGACTTCGCCTGCGACTCGGGCGTTGACGCGGCCGACGGCGACACGGAGGCAGACAACATCCTGGACGGCTCGGACCTGATGGGCGCCCCCTCCGACGACGCCGATGACGACTCGAACGGCTACAAGGACGACATTGCGGGCTGGGACTTCTTCGACGACGACAATGACCCGTACGACGCATCGAGCTGCTGCTCGGCGAACGGCCACGGCACGGGCCGCGCGCGCGAAGCAGTGTCGGATACGAACAACGGCCAAGGCGACGCGGGGATGTGCCCGGACTGCCAGTTCAGCAGCTTGTCCAGCGAGGTGAGCCGCTCGACGTGCTCAATCACGTCATCCGTCCGCGCGACCACGTGCGCACCTGGGCGTCCCACGTACTCCCGCGCCCAGTCCTGCCGAAGAAGCGACTCGAGCAGGAACACCGGGCGCCCGTGCTCGAGCGCGAAGAGAGCCTGCATCTTCGCGCCGCTCGTGTGCGACGCCTCGATGACCACGGTGCCAAGGGAGAGCCCCGACATCACGATGTTGCGTATCCGGAAGCTCGTCTTCGACGGTGGTGAGTCGGGCCAGAACTGCGACACAACCGCACCTTCCTTTGCGATCCGCTCCTGAAGCCCGGCGTTCTCGCCGGATAGGCGCGACGAAGTCCTGTGCCGATCACCGCCATCGTCCGACGCCTTCGTTCGAGCGCAGCGTTGTGCGCCGCGGAGTCGATTCCCTCCGCAAGTCCGCTCGCGACCGTGAAGCCGGCCTCGGCAAGATCGCCAGCGATGATTCCTGCCTGCCGCAGGCCCTCGCGGCTCGCCCGCCGCGTACCGATGACGGCAATCGATCGGTCGTCGTCGAGCCGCAGCTCGCCGCGGACGAAGACGAACGGAGGCCTGTTGTGGACGCCGCGGAGATTCGGCGGATAGTCGTCATCGAGGACGGTGAGCATCCGGATGCCCTCACGCTGCCATCCCTCGATCTCGGCGGCGATGGGCTGGAAGTCGGGATCCTCAGCCGGCCCCCGGGTCTCGAAGAGCGTCAGCGCCTCAGCGCCGGGTCTCGCCTCGGAGATGGCGAGGGCGCTCCCGTGGACTCGACCAGATCGGCGTAGTGGTGCCAGGGCCGGTCGTCACGGCGCAGGAGCGCAATCAGCGCGGCTGTCTCAAGGAGGTCCATGGAGGCGAACGGGTGTTCGTAACACCGTATCGGCAGACTCGGACGCACGGTACCGGCTCCCACGGTCGCCCCCGACGCCGACCGTATGCGGCCCGGGCGGCGGCAAGCCGTAGGATCGCCGCCGTGCCCGAACTCATCCACGACGCGAGTCTCGGCGAACGGGCCGCGGCGGCCGGCGCGATCTTCACAGCGCTCGCGGCCCTCGCCGCGCTTCTGACGGCACGCCAGGGGTGGCACCCCATCGAGGCAGCCGAGCGGCCGCTGCTCGAGGTTCAGGTCCTCGCCGATCCCGACCGCGAGCGAACGCTTCGCCTGGCGATCATCAACAGCGGCCGCGGTGTCGCGCGCAACGCGAACTTCGCCGTGCACGCACTGGGCCAGGTGACCGACAACGTCATCGGCGACGGCACGAGCCCCCGGGCCAGCGCGTACACGCTGACGAACACGGCCCTCTTCCTGCCCCGGCCGTTCCAGCTCAGAGGCGACGTCGAAGGACGGCGGCGTGATGGTGTCATGGCGCGACGCTGAGGGATTCGCGCACTACAGGACGCACACCGAGAAGGACCGCACGCCGCGCACGTGGCTCCGCCGTCGACCGAAGTACCCGGATCGCGTGGCCATCTTCCGCGGCTTCTTCCCGCACATAGACCTCGAACGCGCGGAGCGTATGACGCACAACATCATCCCGGCCGAGTAGCTCGCCGACGAATGGGCCTCGGCTGCGGTCGGTAATGCGACGCACCGAGCCGCTAGCTTCAGCGACGATGTGGCGAGCCGAGATCCGCGTCGACTACTGGGGACGAAGCCAGAGCAGCGCAGGCGGCGAAGACCGGCGTCATGGGCTCCAAGCGGGACGAAGAAGACCTAGGCGAGACGGTCATCACGTGCACGTGGGAGACCGACTGGGGGCGGTGAAGATTTGGAGCTGCGATGTTCGAGCTGACGGAACGGCTCAGCCCTGTCCTCGACGTGCACATGACCGACTTCGGCTCCGTCGAGCGGCTGACCGACTGACGAGTCGTACACAGCGGAACCCCTTGCGAAAGATGTGGCGCGTCACGCGCTCGGGGCGCGCGGCGGCCGCACAGCGAAGAAGACCACGACCCAGGTAAGCGCGACGATCGCGCCGGTCACGAACGGCCCGCCGACACTGCCGAGTGGGTCTCCCTCTTCCCAGCCTGCACGACCGACAACGTCTGGGCGAGCACCACGACCAAGATCAGTAGGCGGGTAGCGTTGGCCTCCGGGCGCGGGACCGTGTCGCGTTCGTCGTACAGGTCGAAGACGCGCTGCCCGATCGCGACGGCCACCAGCAGCGTCGCCAGCACCTGAGCAGCACCCGAGGCCCACGAGGCCGACGAGCCGCTGCCTGCGGCCACGTGCACGAGAGCCGCCACGGCGCCGAACAGGATCGCGGACCGGAAGGTGTAGAGGCGGTGCTGGGGCAACGTGCGATCCGCCGGCCGGGCCCTCGGCTGTGAGCGTTCGTGAGCCACGTCTGTCGGGAGGCTAGATGCACGAACGGCGGCGTCGAGCGCGGCCCATTCGTGGCCGCACCTCGCCCAAGCGGACCACGGACGTGTCGGGAAGCGTGGCGGTCGGATCGGGCGCAGCGCACGGTCCACGCGGGATTCGTCGTCGCCCGTCGCGTGCGTCGGTGCAGCCTGTCACGCCGGAGGTCGCGGGTTCGAGTCCCGTCGCTCCCGTAGCAAGAGCCGCTGCCAGCAGCGGCTTTTTCTTTGCCCGCGTCGCTTCCGGGGACGCAATTTCGGGCGGCGGGTACCACGAGCGGGTACCAAACGGCCTCCGAAACGCGCTCGTCCGAGGTCCGCCGTCCGCCCGCCGCGGGGGCCAGTTTCCGTCCCTCGGCGCTATGGGCTAGGAGATCCATTCGTCAAGCGCCCCGGGCGACGCGGCAACGCCCCCGGGGCCGGCACAGGAGGGGATGCCTCCCATGCACGCCCACGGTAACGGAGGGCCGCCTAGCGGGCTGCCCGACCCCGCGAGTCTCGACTACCTCGCGCAGAGGATCGTCCTCGCGGAGCTCGTCATCGACACCCCGGAGGACGGCGACCCGCTCGGCTACCTGATCGATCGGCTGCCGCTCCCGCCGGATGCGATCGAGCCGGCGCTTGGCGCGCTGCAGGTCGCTGGCCTCGCGGCACGCCACGGCGACCACGCCCGCGCTACCTCATCGGCGCGCTACTTCGAGCACCTCTGGCCGGTGATGTTGTGAGCGACCCGACAAGCAGCGTCCTCGACCTGCTGCTCGAGTATCACCCGGCATTGCTCTCGGTCGATGAGGTCATCCGCGAGATGACGGCCGGCGAGGACGCGTTCGACGCGCGCGACCGGATCGAGGTCGCGGTCCGACGACTCGTCGAAACCGGGCTCGCGCACCGACTCGGATCGTTCGTCTTCGCCTCACATGCCGCCGTCTGCAGTCGAGCGTGCGAGGCCATCTAACCGAACCAGTTCGTTCCACGGAAACCTCACGATTAGCGCCGCGCCGCGCGAACGCCCCGAGGCGGGCACGGGAGACGACGCTCCATGCATGGGCAAGGAGCGGAGGGCCGTCCGGCAGGCTGCCGGTCCCTGGCGTCCGTCCAGCACGCATAGCTACGACTGAGTCGTGCCCAAGGCCGCCGAAGCGTCCGCGTCGCCGATTGGCATCCTGAGAAACGAACGGCTGAGGCTGATGGCCTCGCTCGATGTCGACAAGAAGGCGCTCCTTCGGGATGTGCAGATCCGTGAGCACCCGATGTGGCTGCGCGAGCGCGCAACGGTCGAGAACCTGATCGGGGGGTGTGCGAGCCATCGCCTCGCCCGCTGGGCTACGGGAGTGGCACGCGGCCATGCTGGAGGGCGTCCGTCGGGGTGAGCGTCTGCGGGCCGAGCATGGGCAGCGCGTCGCGGATCTGCGAGCTTCGCTGCGATCCAGCGGAGCCCCACCGCAGGCGCGGCCCGCCTCGCAGCTGCTTGCGGCCGTTGAGTACGAGCGGGACACGGTGCGCGCGTTGCTCGCTGTATTACGCACGCTCGCCGACGCCGTCGTCTGGCGCCTTCTGGACTACAACCGCGCGGCGCTCGCGGTACTCGGCGAGGGCCGCGCCGTTCGGCATCTTGCGAGCGGCGCGGGGTTGGCGCACGAGATCGCCACCATCGAACGCTTGTGGGAGAAAGACGGAACCACCGCGGTGCTGGCGGACCTGACGACGTGCATTCGGCACGGCGACCTGCTGTGTATTGATGCGTGGGAGCCGCGTCGCTGGCGTCTGCACGAGTGCAAGGCCGGCCGCGGCGGCGATCGTCGCGTGCGGCAGCGGGCACGGCTCGAGCGTCTCGATGCGCTCCTCAACACCGGCGCCCGACCCGCGGGCGACGGCGAGGACGAACTCGTGATCATCGACTGCCCCATTCCGCTGCGCACCCACCACCACGAGATCGAGCAGCTGTTGGATGACGCGCGACGCGACGGCTACGCTGCGGCGTGGCTCGAGGACGGGCTGCTTGCCGAAGCTGTCGACCAACGCGACGTCCTGCAGCCGCCCAATTCGACGCGGTTGGCGCGAACGAGCTGGCGATGGCTCGCGGCGGCGTCGCTGAAGCGGACGCGTCCGCTATTCGACTGATTTCCGCCGTATCCGCGATCGGCGAGCGACGTTCTCCGCACAGGCTCCGCTCGCGCTGCTGCCCTCGCGATCCCACTGCCGATCTCTGCCTCGGGGGCATGAACCTGCTCATGACTCTCAACTGCCGCGCGTTGGAGCGCCGGTCGCCCGAGGCCCCAACATCAGCGCTCGAGTAGCGCAGGGCGAGCAGGCCGGCCGGCTGTTCCTGCAATGTGGGCGGAGCGGGCGCGCCATCGATGTTCCGGCGCCAGCACGCGAGCAGGTGCTCATCGAGGGTCTGACACTGGACTGCCTCGTGGAAATCGTGGCGTGGATGCTTCGATGGCGGGCCTCCCCCGGGGCGCCGGCGACAGAGCGCGGTGCGGCTTGATGAGCGGGCCGTGTGGGATCCGTAGGCCGTCGCGAGCAAATCGCGACATGATGCATCGGGCATGGTCGATCCGAGAGTTCTCCAGAACGTGCGCGATGCACTCGCGGGCCAACCGGAATGGCTGGAGGTTCGTCAGAGGCTGGAGCGGCTCGCGCCTGAGGGCGAGGAGAAGACCTACCGACCGTTCGTCTTCGCCTTCGGCTACGCGCTAATCCCGCAGTCCGCAAGGACCGGCGCACGCGCGCCGGTGGGGCATTCGGTCCCAAGAACACGGTTGACGGCTGGCAGTTCCCGCCACCCCTAGCCGAAATCGACGACGCCGACGTGACCGCCTGGCAAGGCGCCGTCGAGGCGCTCAACGAGCCGGTCGCATCGCGCGCCTACACGACCTCTTATGGGAGCGGCGGGCGGGCCCACGACCGGATCTTCACGCGCGGGCCGCAGCCGACGCCTACGTCGCGATCTCGCGTCTCGGGAACTGGCACCCAATGCGGCGGACGGCCTGCGTCACGCGCGCGCTCGAGCCCGCCGGGCTCGTCAACGACGCCGAACGCGTAAGTGTGGTCGCGAAGCGGGCCGTTCAGCTAGTCAGGAGATCAACGCTTCCGGCGACCGTGCGCCGGGTGTCGGTCCGGAATCCTGCGAGCCATGGTGGATTTGCCAGCTGCGCGCCGTCCGGCCGAGATCGACGAGCTATTGCAGGCCACCGACGACCGCTTCGGCGCGGATCCCCATATCCATGAGGCGCTCGGCGACCTTCGAGCCGGCCTCGCCGGTCCGGGCGGACATCAAGGCGTACGCCGCGATCAGGTTCGGCGGTGGCGCGAAGCGGCCGACGAGGGCGACGCAATGCTGCGCGTCATTCGCCTCGAGCACGCCCTAGAGATCGCGCGCAACCACGGCCTCGCGGAGGAGGCCGACGAGATCCGCCGGGAGCTCCAGGACATCCGGCCGGAGGATCTCGATCTCCAGACCGTGTCCGCCACCATGGAGATCCCGTCCGCCGATGTGGACGAGTACATCGCTTCGTTCACCAACGTCGACGACTGGCGCGAGAGCTTGCGCCATTTCGGTTCCGAGCCGCCGCCTGGCGGGGCGAGTGAATCCATCGACGAGGACCTCGACCGCGAGCGCGAAGAATTCGTCTTCCTATCGCTGTTCACGAAGACCGTGATGGGCCACGACACCGCGGCGACGCGACTGCGCACCACCGACGATGCGGGCCGCCGCCAGCTCGACCGCGCCGAGCGGCGCGCCTGCTACGCGCGCATGTGGTCGCCGTTTCGGTCCGGGCCCTCCAGGAGATCGAGACACACCACGGCCGGCCGTCGCACGAGGACCTGGCGGCTTTCTTCGCTACTGACCTCATTGGACCCGAGCGCGGCGAGCGGATCGCCCGGGCGCTCGAGTTGTTTTGGGACGGGCAGGTTGACGAGGCGGCGCACGTGCTTGTCCCTCGCGTGGAGTCGGTGCTCCGAGAGATGGCGCGCCGCGCGGGCCTCACGATAATCCGAGAGCCGATCGCCGCCGAGCCCGGCGGCGTGCGCTCACTTGGCACGCTGTTGCTCGAGCTGCAGGGCGCGCTGCCCGATCCTCCGTGGCCCGAGTATTTCTTCAACCTTCTCGCCGATCCCCGCGGCCTCAACCTGCGCAACACAGTCGCGCACGGCCTACTTGCGCGCGTAGGCGCCGGCGACGCGGCGTTGCTACTTCATGTCGCCTGCCATCTGCGGCTCTATGGCGCGGCGCTGGTCCCGTAGGCTCGCATGCAGCAACTCGGACTATCCGGCGCTTGCGCCCGCACACGTAGCGAGCTGTCTTGCCGGCCGCCCTACCCGCACACGCGTCGCGAGCCCCCGCCGATCCGGCGCGCGGGTAGGTCCCCGCGTCCTGCCTGCGCGCCTAACGACTATCCCTAGCTCCCACGTTGAGTCCGCCAGTTCCGCCGAGCTACCACCCGTCATGCCGTCGGACGGGCAATCGCAAGTACCCGCTCGCGGTCGCCGCTCCCGTAGGACTTCGCTTCGACGCGAAAGAGGCCGGCGTGCGGGGCTCCGGGCAACGTCTCGACCGACTTCTGCAGACGGAAAGATTCCGCGGCCCGCGCGAAGACGCTCTCGTCGTCGGCGCCCTTGAAGCGGGGAACGTACAGGTCGAGTGTCGCGAGAACCCGTATCGAATCCTGAGACGCTCGGGGACGTCAGCGCCGCGACGAAGCGCGGCGCGGTCTGCCGGTTTGTGCATCCGGACCAGACAGAGGAGCACCGCGGGCTCGTCGGATAGCGCAATGAGCCGGTTGGCTGCGGCCTCAACCGAAACTTCAGCGTCCGACGCCAGCCGTTCTGCGTCGCGGAGGCCGCCCTTCACGGAGTACCGATCTCGACCAGCTGCGCGGGCATGAGCAGCGCAGCAGCGCCGAAGTCGCAGAGGTACTCTTCCTCGCGGTTCGGAGGATGGCGCTCCATGGCCGCCGCATCGGAGCGGTAGCGGCGTTCGCGCTTGAATCCCGGGAACGCTGTGTGGATGAGCTCGTGCGCCTCCGTGAAGTGCTGACGCTCCGGGCTGTCCCGCTGGTTGATGTCCATCACGAGTTGGCCGTTCTCTTCGACGTAGATACGGCCAGCGAAATCGTGGCGACCCCGACGCGTGCGGATGCCTAAGACCGAGGCAATGAGTTCAGGTCGGATCGGCAACTCATGCTGACTCGCGTCGCGACGCAGGTTGTCCGCGTAGCGCTCAATGATGCGCTCGGGATCCTCCCCCCATGGCGCTGCATAAGCCGCCGTACGGCGGCTCTTCCCAGGCCCGATTGCTGGTCGCGCTAGTCGCCATGGTCCTGCCCAGGAGGATCGAAGGAACGGCTCGCGCGAATCGAATCGTGGATGAATCGCCAGCGCTCCGGCGTCCGCGGACGTTCGCCCTGGCGCCACTTCATCGACGCCAGGAGTCTTACGTCGGAGCTGTTGATTCGATACTCGTCCGCGTAGGCGCGCAGCGACGCCGGGAGGTCTACCTCCTCTGCCTCCTCGGAGTCGAACATGAGTTTTGGGCCGCCGATTAGGTCCGCGACCGTGATCTCGAGCGCGTCAGCGATCGCCGCAAGCGCCTGCAGGGTCGGATTGCCGCCGCGATTCTCAAGACGCACGAGATAGGCCTTCGTTAGGCCAGTGCGCTCCGCGAGTTGGGAGAGCGACAGCCGGAGTTTCTCGCGTTCTGCGCGGACGCGCTGCCCGACAACGGCAGGATCAAAGGACGTCACCGCGAGCAGACTAGCTTGGCCGATGCCATGCGCCGGATGGTGTCATGCAGTGCGGCGGCAATTCACGTATCAGTTTTCCGACGGTATCATCTGGTATACCGTTAGCCGGAAACGACGATGCGGCCAGGGACCGCCCGGGGAGGTGATTCCCATTCCCAATCAGCACGTAGTGAAGCGTCCCGAGGGCTGGGCAGTGCGCGGCGAGGGCAACAGCCGCGACACCTCGCACCACCCGACCCAGAGCGACGCCATCGATCGCGCGCGTGACATCGCGCGCACCCAGCAGAGCGAGGTCGTGATCCACCGTCCCGATGGGCGCATCCGAGATCGCGACTCGTATGGGAACGACCCGTTCCCTCCGCGAGACGAGGTCCACTGACCCGAAGTGCGGCCGGCCGCCGATAGCGCGGCGGCCGGCCGCCGAGTCCAGGCACGACCAAGCACGGCCAACCCAAGACCCAAGAAGGAGTTTTCCACATGGCTTTCGAGCCGCTGAACAACATCCCGGTCCGCACGGTCAACACGATCATCGACGTCGTCAGCCGAGGCGACGGAACGCACCAGCAGGACGACGTGTTCGTCACGGTCGACCTCGAGCTTCTCGCTGATGTCGACCCTGGCCAGGAGGCGACCCTCATCCTGCCTCTCGCAGCGGAGGCCCAGCAAGCCCCGATCCTCCGCTACACCGACCAGCCCATCACCGGAGCGCAGGTCTTCACCTTCGACGAGGTGGAGCGCTCGGTCTACGACCAGCAGGTCGTGGACCGACTCGAGGCGCTCGCCGACGGCGCCACCAAGAAGGAACAGCGCTCCCTCGCCACGGCCATCGGCCGCGCCGCGAAGTCGCTGTCGGCCACGGTCATCCAGATCAAGCCCGGTCAGCGCCGGCTCCGCTTGTTCTACGCCATCGCCGCAGACAAGGTCGCGGACCGGGAATTCGAGTCTCGGTCATCGGGCCGCTCCCGTCGTTCGTGATCCAAGCCGGCGGGTCCATCGGCGTCATCGCCCTGCTCCCGCGCAACACGACCGTGGTGACCGCTGAGGCGCTCACGGACCCCAACAACCCCAGTTCCACGATCCAGACCACGCCCGCGAACCTGGCCTCGCGGCCGCTGCTCGGCTGGTTCTGGCAGAACGACCCCCTGTTCCGAGTGCGCTACCGCTACTAGCCGCACGCAGGGCTCACGTGCCCAGAAGCGATACCCGCGCAGAAGCCCGCCTCGAGGCGGGCTTCTGCGTTTATACGCGCGGCTGACGCAGCGCCGCGGCTTCGGGTGTTCCTTCTCAACTCCCGCCACTCCGGCGGACGCATCGCTCCCGAGAACGACAAAGCCGGGATTCCACGCCATGAAGCGGGATCCGGGCCGAGCGAGCTAACCGGGCTCGAACCGGTGACCTCCTGGGTGCGATCCAGTCTCAGGAGGTTGTCAGCGGCGTCGCTCGGCTAGCGAACCCCCCTGCGCCGTCGTTTGCTCTTGTCGACCCGGCGCTGGCCGCCTCGCTCCGGACACTGGAGTGTTCCCTCTCCGTTCCCCGCTGACTTCTCGGGGCGCCGTCGCGTCGCGTCCGGGCGCGGAAGGAGCAGTGACTTGGCTACGCGTCCGTGGCTTCGCGGCGTTGGTAGAACACGGTCATCGATACGCGATCCTCGTCGGCGGTGACCTCAGAGGAGAACGTGACGTCCTGGACATCCACGTTGCCGAGAGACTCGATCGTGTCGGCCACGCGGCGGAGGAGGTCGGGGACGCTGCCCTGCCCGGGCCCCTCGGGATTCGACTGACCGAAGTGGAGGACGGTCCAATCGTTGCCTGCGCCGGCGTCCATCAGGAGAGCTTCTCAGCTCGATGTCGCGGTTGCTTCGAGGAAGGGAAGCGGCTAAGCCGTCCGGACGTTAGGAGCCGAAGCGAGCTCCTACCAACGACCGGCGTCAGGCCCGGGATCAGGAATGTCCCAGGCCGGGGCGTCCCACGTGATCCTTGGCGGCTGTCCCCACGCGACTTCGACGCCGACGGCACTGTCCTCGCTCGTGCTCATCCACGTGAGCCGGCCCGCTGACCCGCCGCCTCGGTCGATCCAGCCGGTTGGCGTGTTCTGGCAGAGCACGACATACGGCTCGACGTCAGGAGGCTCGTTGTACTCGATCAGCACGACCGCGTGTTCCGTCGGGCGAGTGCTCGACGGCGACGACGCGTGCGAACTGGGCGGCACCGACTCATGCGCGCGTGCGGCCTCCTCAGGAGTCGCGTAGCCCATCACTCCAGGCAGCCTAAATCGGCCCTTGCCATCGCTGCTGTGCCAACGCACACGCGGCAAGATCCGGTTCCGCGGCGATTCATGTGCGATCGGCGGCGAGGATCGTCACGTCGAGCCGCGCTTCGTCGGCGTACAGCGCGAGTTTCGCGGGGATGCATGAAATCAGCGCGCCGGAGTCGCTCCAAAGCGCTCTCTGCACGGCCTCATCGAGGGGCATCGAGAGGCCGTCGAGCGTCTCGTCCTCGGAGAGCACGAAGCACACGTCAGGCGCGCCGAGCGCGCGCAGCCGTTGGGTCAGGGCCGCATCGTCGACGGGGCCACGTCCACCGAATACCGCCGGTCCAGCCAAGAGAAGTGAGCTATGGTCGCGGAGCTTGCGGCGAAGCCTCGCGTTGCGCAGCGATTCCAGGAAGTGAGGTCTGTGAGGAGACAGGATGAAGCGGGCCAGCCCTTCCTCGTGCGCCTGGGCGTCAACGGCCATGCCTCGATGATGGCGTGTCGGCTTCCGCAACGATCTACAGGCGAAGCACCGACCCAGCGCCCTACGACGAACCTCGTCGAGCCACTGCAAGACGAAGACTGCAAGAGCGCCCGACTCCTGCCTAGATGAAGCAGCAGTCATCGAAGAAGACGCGACCTGAAGTCCCGGACCCCGAGACGAACGCAATAATGAACACACACACACACACACACCACTGCACCTTTGGTGCGGGCCCGGCATTCGGGGTGACGCGGCTCCTATCCGTCCTGGCAGCCGAGGTCACCGAAGCAGTCGATGATTGCCGGGCCAAACTCGTCGCTGGCGTCGTAGTCGAGTGATACCCGCCAATCACCTGCCGGCCGGGAGCGGCGTTGTGGTCGACCGCCACGCAGAACGCGGTGTTGCCGCGCTCGCCCGCGCACATGTTCGTTTGGCCGTCCTCGTCTAGGTCGTGATGAACTTCGCCCCGAGTCGACCGTCTGGGAACCGATGGGTATAGGCGTCGAATGCTTGCGCTGCGTTCGTTTGGCGGTCATGCATCGGCTTGAGTGCGAGGCCGGCGAGAGCGAGGACGAAGGGGACGATCAACAGTGCAATCGGGATCTGGACCCAGCGCGGAGTTCGCAAGAGGCGGCGGTTGGCGCGGGCGCCGGCATAGCCGCCGAACACGGCCGCGGCCGCGATGGCAAGCATGATCGGCGCCACCGAACCAGTCAGAATGTGATCCTCCGCCCACGCCTCGTTCGAGAGGGGCAACACCCAGAAGACCGTTAGCGGCGCGGCTGCGATTAGCCGGCGAGTGCCGCTGCGAGCTTGACCTGCCAGCGCCGGCCTCTGGACCGTAACGCCCAAGTCTGATCCCCCTCACCGAGCTTCTTGAGCGCAGCGGCGGCGGCGTCCCGGATCTCAGGTTCGCGGTGGATAGTCGCTTGAGATGGGGAACCGATTCACCGCGGTCGTTGAGGGAGCAAGAGCGCTGATTGCGCTGCCCGCTCAGACGCGTCGGCGTCGTCACGGTGCAGTAGGGCTCGTAGGGCCGGGATCGCGCGTGGATCTCGTGTCCGAGCTAGCGCGTTCGCGAGCGACCATGGGCGGCGGCCCGACTCAGCGAGCATCGCAATCAGCCACGGCACCGCTCGGCGGTCCGGATGTGATGAGAAGTAGTAGACAGCGCCGCTCCAACCGCCACGCCGGGTCAGTTAGAGCTTCGAGCATGCGATCGGTCGTATCTGGGTGTGCGCCGAGCTCCGCGAGGGCGTCGAGTGCCTCGGTCGCGGACCGCGTCATCCTCGTCGTGGCTAGCGTCGAGCAATCGGCGTCGGGATGCTTCGGCCTCCGCACCGGCCAACGCGGTCACTGCGACGCGTCGAAGCGGCAGGATCCTCGGCTCCAAGGAGCGCGCCGATTTGCTCACGTCGTGTCCGATCCCAGCCGTCCTGGCTGAGTATGCGCCGCGCGAGCGCCTGACGCGCCGGATCGGGGCCTTGAACCTGCTCAATCAGCCCTTCGACCTCGTCGGGAGGAGGACGTGGCAGAGCCAGTGTGCGTACATCGTCGATCACGTCGGTACCTAGGGGCTGCTGGAGATCGGATGCTGCGGCGTGAAAAATCCGCCAGTACACCTCGGCCTGCCGTAGCCGGAGTCCCCCGCTCTCCGCGTACGACGACTCGCTGGACCAATACGAGTTCTCGCGCGCACGCGGGTCAGACAGCTCGCAAAGCGCGTGGGCCGCAAGATGTCCGCGGCGGCGTTGCGAATTCGACCGCCGCCAGCAGTGTGGGCACCGCCGGCATGCCGCCTAAGCGCTGCAGCGCGTTCAGCGCCTGGCCCCGCTTGCCAGCTTGGCTCCAGCACCTGCATCACTAGCGCGTGCACGACGATCTCGGTTTCCCGCGGATCCCAGGCGGTGCCTGGAGGCGCGGCTACGACGATCTCTCCTATTGCTGCAGCTGGGCGGATGGCACCTGCGGCAGCGCCTCGGCGAGTGCGGGAAGGGCGCGCGGATCCTTAGTGAGCCGAGCGCTGCAGCTGCCTCTCTGCGCAGGCCCTCATCGCGATGGCTCAGCAAGTCGATGAGACCCAGCAGATCTTCGGCCTCTCTCAGCCTCCGCACACGCCGTTCCACCAGGAGCGCCATCCGAGGCGAGGCTAACGGCGGGCGCTGTGGCTGTCAGCCCCGTTCGGCTAGAGCAACCTGCACGACCAATCGCGCCGCCGCCTCGCTCGTGTGGGTGCTGTTGTTGAGACGTTCGCACGAACGGGGCTGCTGTCCGATCCATGACACCTGACGGGTATCCGATTGCCCAAACGGCGTTCTCGGCGGCCTGAGGGATCGAGGACGCGTTCGTGTTGTCGATCGGAAAGCTCGGGGCCGGCCAGGCCAGGTACTACCTCGACCAGGCGGAGGGGCGCGTGGACGTGGTCGACAGCGTCGGCGATGGGATCGAGGAGTACTACGGCGGCGGCGCCGAGGCCCGCGGCGAGTGGATCGGCGCGGCGGGCGTCGAGCTCGGGCTCGCCGGCGCGGTCGACGGGGAGGCGTTGCGGCGGGTGCTGGCGGGCTGCGATCCGCGGGACGGGTCGCCGTTGCGGTCCTCGTCGAGCCCGACGCGCGTGGGCGGCTTCGATCTGACGTTCTCGGCGCCGAAGAGCGTGAGCGTGCTCTTCGGGGTCGGCGACGCGGAGCGTGCGCGGGCGCGGTGCGGGCGGCGCATGACGCGGCGACGCGGGCGGCGGTCGGGTACCTCGAGCGCTCGGCGGCGGCGGTGCGGCGCGGGCATGGCGGCGCGGTCGTCGAGGAGGCCTCGGCGGCTGGTCGCGGCGGCGTTCCGGCATCGGACGTCGCGGGCCGGGGATCCGCAGCTGCACACGCACGTCCTGGTCGCGAACCTCGGGCCGCGGCGCCGACGGGCGGTGGTCGGCGCTGGACGGCCGGCGGTTGTATGCGCAGGCGCGGGCGGCGAGCTTCGTCTACCAGGCGGTGCTGCGCGGCGAGCTCACGCGCGACGCTGGGCGTGGAGTGGTCGCCGGTGCGCAAGGGGATCGCCGAGGTCGTCGGCGTCCGCGGCGGGTGCTGCGTCGGGTTCAGCCGGCGGCGGGCGGAGATCGAGGCGGCGCTGGCCGAGCGCGGGACCTCGGGCGCGCGGGCGGCGGAGGCGGCGGCGCTCGCGACCCGGAGCCCGAAGTCGGGCACGCCGAGCCTGGACGAGCTCGTTCGCGAGTGGCGGGCGCGGGCGGCCGAGCTCGGGCTTGGGCCGGGATGAGCTGGAGTTGATCGTCGGCCGTGCGCGGTCGGTCGCGGTCGACGAGGCCGGCTGGCGAGCGCGTGTACCGGCAGCTCGAGGCGCCGCACGGGCTCACGCATCGCAAGGCGACGTTCACGCGCGCGGAGGTCATCCAGGCGATCTGCGAGCAGCTGCCGGCCGGCGCCCGCGGTCGACGTGGCGGCGATCGAGGCGGCCGCGGATCGCTTCCTTGCCTCCGAGCGGGCGGTCGCGCTGGTCCCCGACGGCGAGGCTCGCGAGGGCGATCAGGGGTTCCGGCGTCGCGACGGCCGGATCGTGCCGGTCGACCGGCAGCAGCTGCGCTACTCGACGCCGGCGCAGCTCGCGCTCGAGCAGCGGCTGATCGATCGCGCGCTCGACGTCGCGCGCGCGGCGAGGCCGGGTTGGCCGACGGGCGCCAGGTCGCTCGCGCGCTCGCGGCGCGGCCGACGCTGTCGGATGAGCAGCGCGCGATGGTCGAGCGGCTGTGCCGCGACGGCGACGGCATCGCCGTGGTCGCCGGCCGGGCCGGGACCGGCAAGACGTTCGCGCTCGGCGTCGGCACGGGAGGCGTGGCAGGCGGCCGGTCATCCGGTGCTCGGGGTCGCGACCGCGCGCCGCGCCGCGGCCGAGCTGCGCGACGGGGCGGGGATCCAGAGCACGAGCACGTTCGCGCTGCTCGCCGACCTGCGCGGCGGCGCCGCCCGGCTGCCGCGCGGATGCGTGCTCGTCGTCGACGAGGCCGGCATGGTCCCGACGCGGCGAGATCGCCGAGCTCGCCGAGCACGTCGGGGCGGTCGAGGGCAAGCTGGTGCTGGTCGGCGATCATCGCCAGCTCCCGGAGCTGCGAGGCCGGCGGCGTGTTCCGCGCGCTCGTCGCCCGCGGTCTGGCGATCGAGCTGACCGAGAACGTCCGCCAGGTCCACGCCTGGGAGCGCCGCGCGCTCGACCAGCTCCGCGACGGCCAACCAGAGCCGGCACTGGCCGCCTACGCCGAGCACGACCGGCTGACCGTCGCCGCGACCGGCGATGCGGCGCGCGAGCGGCTCGTCGCTGACTGGGTGGCCGCCGGCGACCCGGACGGGGCGGTGATGATCGCCCAGCGGCGCGCCGACGTCGCCGACCTCAACGCCCGCGCCCGAGCGCAACTGCGCGCGGCGGGAGCGCTCGGCGCCCGAGCTCGAGACGGCCGCCGGCGCGTTCGCGGTCGGCGACGTCGTCGTGGTCAAGCGCAACGACACCCGCCGCGGCGTCAACAACGGCGACCGCGCCCGCGTGACCGCGATCGAGCCCGACTCGGGAGCGGTCGTGATCGAGCGGCGCGGCCAGCAGGTCCGACTCGATCGCCGCTTCCTCGCCGAGCCGACCACCGCCGGCGACCCGCCGCTCGTGCACGGCTACGCGATCACCGGCCACATCGCCCAGGGCCTGACCGTCGACCACGCCTTCGTGCTCGCCGGCGAGGGCATCGACCGCGAATGGGCCTACGTCGCCCTCAGCCGCGGCCGCCACAGCAACCGCCTCTACCTCGCCGCCGACCTCGACGACGACCGCGCCGAGTACGCGCCCGCCAGGCCGCCGACGACCGATCCGATCAAGCGCCTCGCCCGCCAGCTCGAGTCCAGCAGCGCGCAGGTCCTCGCGATCGACTCCGGCCGGCGAGCCGAGCCCGACCCGGTCGGCGCTTCCGCGGAAGCGCTCGAGCGAGCCACCAGCGAGCGGCGCAGGCTCGAAGCGCCGCAGCCTCGGCTGGCTGCCCGGCCGGCGCACGCGAGCTCGAAGCGGCCCGCGAGCGCGAGGCCGACGCGCGCCGCGCCCGCCTCGAAGCCGCGCACGCCGCCCGGCCCATCGAGCGCCGAACAGGACTTCGCCGCCAGCGTCGAACGCGCTCACGCCCGCCAGGCCGAGCGGGCGACCGAGCGCGTGCTGCGACACGACCGCGGGATCGGACGCGAGCTGTGAGCGCTCGTCCGAGTCCGATGGAGTTGGTGGCGACGACGCGCCGCGGCTCCACCCCGACGACATCGAGGCGATCGCCGTGCGCGTCGCTCGCGCTGCTCCAGCGGCCAGCGGCACCGCCGCCGCGTGCGGCTGGTCGACGCGGCGACGCTGGCGACGATCCTCGGCGTCGAGCGCGACTGGGTCTACGCGCACGCGCGCGAGCTGCAGGCGGTGCGGCTCGGCGGCGAGCGCGGCCGGCTGCGCTTCGACCTGGCGAGCGTCTTCCGGTCGCTGCAACGCGGCGACTCGACGGCTCGACGCGCCGATCCAGCAGCCGTCCGTCGCGACGGTGGTGCAGCGTGGGGGGCGAGTTGTTGCCGATCGATCCCTAGTCTCGGCAGGAGCCCCACATGCCACGACAAGCCTCCGGCTCCTTCGACACGATCGAGCTCGAGGACGGGACGCGCGCGTTCCGCCTGCGGTTCCGCGCGGCCGGAAAGCGCCAGCGCGTGGTGCTGCACGAGCGGCCCGAGCTGCGAGTGCGGCTGCGGCGGCAGCTGGACCGAGCGCGCGGCGCGCGACGGAGCTCGGCAACATCCTCGCGCGCGTACGCGCCGGCGTGTGGGAGCCGCGCGCGCCGCGGCGCCGCGGCGCTCCGACGAACCGGTCGCGCCGACGTTCCACGAGTACGCGTCGGCGTGGCTGCGCGGCAAGGTCCAGGGCGTCCTCGGCGACAAGCCGATCGACGCCAACACCGAGTCGGACTACCGCTGGCGGCTGATCCGTCACCTGCTGCCGTTCTTCGCCTCGTACCGCATCGACGCGATCGACCGCGAGCTGTGCCTCGCCTTCAAGGCGCACAAGCTGCAGGAGGCGGCCGAGCTTCGCGCGGCGCTCGCCGCCGGCGCCGACCTGCGGGATCGCCGCGGCCGGCCGGCCCGACCGCTCGGGCCCGCCTCGATCCGCAAGCTGATCGACACGCTCGCGGCGATCCTCGAGGAGGCCGTCGAGGACGGGCTGCTCGACCGCAACCCGGCCCGAGGGAAGCGCATGAAGGTGCGCGTGCCGAAGCCGCGGCGGACGTTCCTCGAGATGGACGAGCTCGCAGCGCTGCTGCAGGCGGCCGAGGACCAGGAGCGCTCGCCGCTCGTGGCGGTGCCGATCGACGGGACGGCATCGGACGCGCGACCGCGTGGCGCCGTCCTGGCCGCCGGCGGGCATGCGGCCGAGCGCGATCGCCGCCGAGCTCGGGCTCGCCAAGTCGACCGTGACGTTCCACCTCTCGCAAGCTCGGGGGTCGCGAACGCCGAGCCGTACATCGGCCGCCGCGCGATCGTCGAGATGCTCGGCCGCAGCGGCGTGCGCGTCAGCGAGCTGTGCGACCTCCGGATCGGCGACGCGCGGCTGCACGACCGGACGGCTCACGCGTTCCGGATCCCCGACGCGAAGACCGAGGCCGGGCATCCGCGAGGTCCAGCTCACGCCGGACCTCGTGGACGTCGCTACCGCGCACCTCGACCGGCTGCGGGCCGCCGGCCACCCGGCCGGGCCGACGCGCACCTGTTCCCGAACACCCGCGGCGGCCGCATCGCGCGCCAGCGCGTCGGCGAGATCCTCCACGAGGCGGCGGCGCTCGCGACCGAGCGGCTCGAAGCAGCAGGGTCGCCCGCCGCTGCCGCACGACCACGCCGCACACGCTTCGCCGGACCTACATCTCGATCGCGCTGCTCGCGAACAACTTCGACGTGAAGTGGGTCATGAGCCAGGTCGGCCACGCCGACTCGAAGATGACGATGGACGTCTACGCGCAGCTCGAGCAGCGCGTCGACCGCTCGCCACGGGACCGCGTTCGACGAGCTGCTCCGGCACGCGAGAAGTCAGCAGGCGGACGACTGAATTGGCCACGAACTGGACACGAGAGCCCCGGTGCCCCCGACTCGACGAGGCGAGAGCCGACCATCGAGGCAAAGAAAAAGCCTGCAAACACAGGCTTTCCACAAGTGGCGAGACCCGGACTCGAACCGGGGACACCACGATTTTCAGTCGTGTGCTCTACCAACTGAGCTATCTCGCCGCGGCCCAGAAGGCTAGCGACCCCGCGCTACGCGGGCGAGGGCGCCGGGGTGGCCGGTGCGGGCCAGGCCGCGCGCAGCCGCGGGGAGACCGCGATGGTCACTCCGATCAGGCCGATCCCCGCGCAGAGGAAGGCGATCTGGACGCCTCCGAAGGCGATCATCGCGCCCGCGCTCAGGAACGAGACGGCGAAGGCGCCCGAGGTGCAGGCCTTGTGGAGCGCGAAGAGGCGGCCGTGCATCGAGTCCGGGGCGGCGTGGGAGAGCAGCAGACGGTCGTGGACGAGCGCGAAGCCGTTGCCGAAGCCGCCGATGACGAAGACGGGCAGCAGGAGCCAGAAGCTCGGGAGCGTGGCGCAGGCGAGCAGGTCGAAGGCCATGCAGCCGAGCCCGATCTGGTAGGCGCGGCGCCACTCCCACGCGCCCTTGAAGCGCGCCGCCAGCGAGCCCGCGACCGTGCCGACGCCGCCCGCGGTCATCAGGATCGCCAGGCCGGAGCCGCCGATGTCGAGCACCTCGCGCGCGAGGATGACCTCGCCGACGTTGGTCATGCCGATGCACAGCACGGCCGCGGTCGAGGAGCCCAGCAGCGCGCGGACCTCCGGGCGCCCGGCCAGCTCCTGGATGCCGGCGCGGGCCTCGGCCCACAGCGAGGGGCCTCGTTCCGGTGGTAGGTCTCCCGCCGGGAGCTCGGGGGCGCGGATGCCGGCGATCAGCAGCCCGCTGACCGCGAAGGAGAACGCGTTGAGCGCGAGCAGGCCGTCCGTCGGGAGCACGAACAGCAGCGCGGCGGCGAGCGCCGGGCCGAGCGTCAGCCCGAGGTCGTCGAGCGCCCCGAACAGCCCCATCGTCGCCGGGCGCCGGTCGCCGGGGGCCAGGCGCGGCAGGCCGGCCAGCGCGGCCGGCCCGAACAGCGCCGTGCCGACGCCCGGCGAGCGCCGCGCCGCCGATCATGAGCTCGATGCTTGTCGCCGAACAGCAGCAGCATGAAGGCGAGGCAGCGGATCGCGTCGCCGAGGATCGCGCACACCCGCCAGCCCCAGCGGTCCACGAGCGCGCCGATCAGCGGGCCGAGCACGACCGCGGGCAGCAGGTCCGGCAGCAGCACGGCCACCACGGCCCAGGCCGAGCCGAAGCGGTCGTAGGCGAGCAGCGGCAGCGCCACGTAGGCGAGCCCGGAGCCCAGGCACGACTGCGCGTGGGCAGCGAAGAAGCGCCGGCTCGAGGCGTCCGCGAGAGCCGCCCGAATCATGCGCTACGCCACCGCTGGGACCGGCTCGCGGCGGAAGCGCCGCGGGACCAGCCGCGATCCGCAGGCGACGTGCAGCAGCACGAACGCGCCCGCCAGGATCAGCAGGTCGCCGACCGAGTAGACGTTCGAGACCGGCCAGGAGGCCGGCGTCGGGATGATGTCCCCGAGGAACGCGAGCTTGGGGTTCGCGAGCGCGGTCGAGTTGATGAACTCGTCGGACGTGGGCGAGCGCCCGATCGCCTCCAGCGCGTCCGGGTCGGCCGGCATCACGCCGCCGTTGACCGAGATGCAGAGGAAGTTCAGCGCGCCGCCGAGCGCGACGATCGGAAGACCGGCGATGCGGCGGTTGAACCAGGCGAACGCCCCGAGCAGCAGGTAGGAGAGGACGTGCAGGGGCTCGCCGAGCGCGCCCAGCGAGCCAGGGAAGATCGAGACGATCCCGATCTGGATCGCGATCGCCGCGCCCGCCAGCCACGACTTGCGCAGCTCCACGTCCGCGAGCGCGGACAGCCGCCCGCGTGCGAGCGGGACCGAGAGCAGGCAGAGCAGGTAGGCGATTCCCAGGATCATCCTCAAGAGCAACATCGGCGCGCGTGCGCGAGGGGTCGACTCGAACACTCGTCCAATTCCTCAACTCAGGTATCCAGTCCGCCGAAAAGCCTCTTGCCCGGCTCCTGAAGGGGGAGCCAGAACGACAAGGAGGTCAGTCATGAAGCTGCGCCTTTACCGGATGGCGTTCACCGCGAGCGTCGTCGCCGTGTTCCTGCAGGGCCTCGGCGCTGGGATGAAGTGGAACTGATCGCTCCAGCGCGATCCGTCAACCACTCAACCAGCTCGGAGGAAAACGCATGAACGCAAGGAACGGCCGCAAGTGGTGAGCCCGAGGGTGCCTGCGACCGCCGCACTGTTGCGGTTGTCGGGGCAGGGCACCCTCGCACTCCCACCCCTCGCCTGAAACGTCTCGACTCGTGCCCCGCCGCTACCAACCACTCGATGTCTATGTGACGCTGGTGGTCGCCACGGGCGCCGCATGCGCGGTGCTCGTGCTCGGCACGGGATACGAGACCCTCGACCAGTTCCTCGACCCGGAACTGGCCCTCTTCGCCCTCTGCGCCCTCGTGGGCGAGCTCGTCCCGCTGAAGGTCCACACGCGCGGGTCCGAGGGCGAGGTCACCACCTCGACCTGCTTCGCGCTCGCGCTGATGCTCGCCGGCGGCCCCGCCGTCGCGATGGCGGGCCTGCTCACCGCGAGCATCGTGGCCGACACGATCAGCCGCAAGCCGGTCAAGAAGATCGCCTTCAACGCCGCGCAGTACTCGATCTCGGTCAGCGCGGCCTCGCTGCTGCTGATCTTCACCGACGTGCCGGAGACGGCCGGCCCGCTGCCGTTCGGGCCCGAGGACCTGATCCCGATCCTCGGCGTCACGGCGATCTTCTTCGTCGTCAACAGCGCGCTGGTCTCGACCGTCGTCGCGCTCGCCCAGGGCGTCATCAAGCTCGGCCGCTACCTGGCCAACGACCTGTTCTTCCAGGCCTCGACCGCCGGCCTGCTGCTCGGCCTCTCGCCCGTCGTGGTGCTTGCCGCCGAGTTCAGCCTCCCGGCGCTGCTGTTGCTGCTGCTCCCGTTCCTGGCCGTCCACCGCGGCGGCCGTGCGGCGATCGCGAAGGAGCACCAGTCGCTGCACGACGCGCTCACGGGGCTGCCCAACCGCACGCTCTTCCGCGACAAGATCGAGCAGGCGATCACGGCCGGGCGGCGCTCCGACGTCGCGTCCGCCGTGATGCTGATCGACCTCGACCACTTCAAGGAGATCAACGACACGCTCGGCCACCACGCCGGCGACCGCCTGCTCGAGCAGGTCGCGCACCGGCTGGAGGCGTCCCTGGGCGAGAGCGACACCGTCGCCCGCCTCGGCGGCGACGAGTTCGGCGTGCTTTTGCCGGCGCTGCGCCGCCCCGGCGACGCCAACGTCGTCGCCCGCCAGCTGCTGGCCGGCCTGCGCGAGCCGTTCTCGATCGAGGGCCTCACGCTCGAGGTCGACGCCAGCATCGGCATGGCCTGCCACCCCGAGCACGGCACGGGCGTCGAGGCGCTGATCCAGCGCGCCGACATCGCGATGTACTCCGCCAAGGAGAGCGGCGGCGGCCACGCCATGTTCGAGCCGCGCCTGGACCGCTTCAGCCCGCGCCGCCTCTCGCTCGCCGGCGGCCTGCGCCAGGCGATCCAGAACGGCGAGATCACGCTCTTCTTCCAGCCCAAGGCGGACCTCGAGACCGGCACCGTCGTCGGCGTCGAGGCGCTGGCGCGCTGGGAGCACCCGCGGCTCGGGCTCGTCGGGCCGACGGAGTTCGTGCCGATCGCCGAGCAGACCGGCCTGATCGCCCCGCTCACCTCCTACGTCCTGGACTCCGCACTGCAGCAGGTGCGCGAGTGGAAGGACGAGGGCCGCGAGCTCAGCGTCGCCGTCAACCTCTCCGCGCGCTCGTTCCTCGACACGCAGCTCGCCGTCGAGATCCCGCGCCTGCTGGCCAAGCACGACGTCGAGGCGCGCCTGCTCGAGCTCGAGATCACCGAGAGCATGCTCATGCTCGACCCGGGCCGCGCGCAGGCGGTGCTCGAGCGCCTCAGCCGGATCGGCCTGACGCTCTCCGTCGACGACTTCGGCACGGGCTACTCGTCGCTGGCCAACCTCAAGCGCCTCCCGGTCGACGTCATCAAGATCGACAAGTCGTTCGTGATGGACATGGCGATCGACGCCTCCGACGCGGCGATCGTGCGCTCCACGATCGACCTCGCCCACAACCTCGGCCTGCGCGTCGTCGCCGAGGGCGTGGAGAGCCACCAGGCGTGGACGAGCCTCAAGGAGCTCGGCTGCGACCTCGCGCAGGGCTTCTACGTCTCGCGCCCGCTCCCGGCCCCCGACCTCGGCCGGCTGCTGCGCGAGCGCGCCGCCGCGGAGGCCGAACAGGCCGCCGAGGCGATGCTCGGGCGCCCGCCGCTGCGCGTCATCCGCGCGTCGTAGCAACCTGACTCGTAGGCCACCACGACCGCTTGGACGCGGTCGCGCAGCCGTAGCTTCTGCAGCACGTTGCGGACGTGCGGCTTGACCGCGAGCGAGATCACCAGCGGGCGAGCAGCGCCTCGCCGCCCGCGACGGTGTGGAGCGCCTCGACGAGCCGGCGCGTGGCCTCGATGCCGTCCATCCGCGGCATCCGCACGTCCATCAGCACGACGTCGGGGTCGAGCCGGCGCGACCGCCTCGGCGCCGTCGCCGGCCTCCAGGCCGGCGAGCTCGAGGATCAGCCGGAAGCCCGCGCGCACGAGCTCCTGGTCGACGGCGAGCCCGCTAGCCCGCCCAGTCGCGCTCGCCGCCGGCGCCGGGAAGGCGCGCGAGCAGCCCGTCGAGCGCGGCCAGCTCGGCGGCGTCGAAGCGCGTGGTGAAGAGGCCGTCGATGTCCTCGTGGTGGGTCCGCCGTGCGGCCGTTAGACGCCGCCGGCCGATGCCGGTCAGCTCCGCGAAGACCACGCGCCGGTCGGTGGCGGACGCGCCGCGCGACACCAGGCCGTCGCGCTCGAGCGAGTCGAGCAAGCGCGTCACGCCGCCCTGGGTGAGGAGCACCTTCGCCGCCAGGTCGACGCGGCGCAGGCGCGAGCCGGGCGCGTCGGAGAGTGCCAGGAGCACCTCGTACTCGCGCAGGCTCAGGCCATGGGCCTCGCGGAGATGGGCGTCCATCCGCCGCGTGACCTCCGTGTGGCCGCGGAGCAGGCGCACCCATGCGCTCGGGACCAAGGTACTTGACAACTCAAGCTTCTCCTGTCACGCTGATACTTGACTACTCAAGCTTACGACGAACGGACCTGAGATGTCAGCCACCATCGCGACGATCGCCGCCGACGCCCTCATCGGCCGCTGGGAGGTCGATCCCGCCCACTCCGCCGTCGAGTTCCGTGTCCGCCACGCCGGGGTCGCGCGTGTGCGGGGCAGCTTCGATGTCTTCGAGGGGGAGCTCGTCGTCGCCCCCGGCGGCGCGATCACCGCTCGCGGCACCATCGACGCCGCCTCGCTGACGACCCGCCTCGGCGCCCGCGACGCGCACCTGCGCTCGAGCGACTTCCTCGACGTCGAACGTCATCCCCGGATCGGGTTCGCCTCCAGGACCGTCGAGGCCGGCGAGGACGGGACCATCCGCATGCTCGGCGAGCTGACCATCCGCGGCGTGACACGGGAGATCGAGCTGACCGGGGAGATCCTCGGCCGCGGACGCGACGACGACGGCGCCGAGCGGCTCGGCCTGGCACTGGAGGGGCGGCTCGACCGGCGCGACTACGGGCTCACGTGGAACGCCGCCGTCGAGGGCGGCGGGATGCTGGTCGGCAACCGGGTCGACGTCGCGCTCGAGATCTCCGCCGTGCGCTAGGTGAGCTAGGGCACCGCCACGCCCGCCCACGCCAGCAGCTGGGGCAGCGGGTCGATCGGGCGGGAGTCCTTGGAGGCGTACCAGCCGTCGGGCCAGATCTCGAAGTGGAGGTGGGCCCCGTCGGAGGAGCCCGTGTTGCCGACGCTCGCGAGACGCTGGCCGGCGGCCACCCGCTGGCCCTTCTCGACGACGGTCGAGCCCTCCTGGAAGTGCATGAACGCGTAGTCGCGCCCGTCGTCGCCGCGGATCACGACGTAGTAGCCCGCGCCGCCGGCCTGGTAGGCGCGCCAGTGCACGATGCCCGCCACCGGGGTGACCACGGGCGTGCCCTCGGCGGCGATGACGTCCTGGCCCTGGTGGGTGTGGCCGGTGCGGCCGGCGCCGAAGCGCGCGTCCCCGGCGCCGAAGCTGTAGGCGCCCTGCACGGGGAAGATGCCGCTGACCGGCGCCGGGGGAGCGGACGGCGGCGGAGGCGGCGGCGGGGCGGGCGCGGTGATCTCGAGCGTCAGGCGCCCGGAGGCGCGGGCCGTGCGCCGCAGCTTCGCGCCGCCCGGGCCGATCGCGTGCAGCCGCGCCGTGTAGCGGCCCGCGGGGACCCGCGGCGTCCAGGTGCGCACGGAGCGCCGGCCCGCGCGGCGGGTGCCGAGCGAGACGGAGACGGCCTTGCCGCCGCCCTCCGGCGCGAGCACGACGCGCGCGGTCACGCGCCGCACGCGCCCGTCGACCCGCCACGCGAACCGCAGCGGCTGCCCGGTCTCGACCGTGCCGGGCGAGACCGTGAAGATCGTCGCGCGCAGCCGCGCGGCTGCGCGCTTGGCCCGCTTCGGGCCGGCCTGCTCGAAGACGTGGCCGCCGCCCGAGTCGGGCGCGGCGGCGCCGCCGCTCTGGGCGAGGGCGGGCGCGGGAAAGGCGGCGAGCAGGACACCGGCCGCCAGCGGGACGAGCCGGAAGGGCATTCACGGAGCACGGTCGGCGCGCGCCCGCGCTTTCGCAAACCATGGGCGGAATCCTGCGCAGCTCGAGTGGCACATCCGTTCCCGCAGCGGGAACGCAGATGCCACTCGACGGCTGCGCCTCAAGCCGCGAGCATGCGGCCCATCAGCTGCGACGAGCCGAGCTTGGACAGCGGCTCGTTGAGGTTGCCGCACTTCGGCGACTGCACGCACGACGGGCAGCCCTTCTCGCACGGGCACTCGCTGACGAGCCGGTGGGCGTCGTCGACGAGCGCCTCGAACGCGAGGTAGCCGCGGCGCGTGATGCCGATCCCGCCCGGGTGGCCGTCGTAGATGAAGATCGTCGGCCCGCCGGTCTGCGGGTGCAGGTTGGTGGAGAGCCCGCCGATGTCCCAGCGGTCGCACATCGCCAGCAGCGGGAGCACCGCGATCTGCGAGTGCTCCGCCGCGTGCAGCGCGCCGAGCAGCTCCATCAGCGGCAGCTCCGGCGAGACGGTCCGCGGCTCCGAGCTCGTACCAGAGCGCCTGCGTGACGAACGACGTCTGCGGCAGGTCGAGCGCCACCAGGTCGATCGCCTCGTGGTCCGACAGGCGCTTCTTCTGGTAGGCGAGCACCTGCTCGGTGACCACGACCGTGCCGAAGGAGAGCGTCACGCCCATCGTCTCGCGGCGGTCGAGCAGGCGCTCGATGTGCGTGTCGGTCTCGCGCTTGGGCTGCGTGTACCAGTCGCCCGAGAACGGGTGCACGAGCGCGCGCCGCTGCTCGAGGTCCAGCGCCGACACCTCGTACGCGCGCCCGCCGTGCAGGTAGATCGCGCCCTCGTGCGTGGTGTTCATCGAGCGCGCGAGGTCGACGGTGCCGAGCAGCTCGCCCGAGCCCTCCTCGACGATCGTCACGTTGTCGCGGCTCGCCGAGCGCAGCGCGACGTCCGCGGCGGGGAAGCCGTCCGTGGCGCGCGGGACGTAGCTGCCGTTGGGGCGCCGGCGCAGATCGCCCGTGGAGACCAGCACCTCGGCGGTGCGCCGCCAGCTCGGCCCCAAGGTGCCGTCGTCGGCGGCGTCGAGCGGCCCCTCGTGCGCGGCGCAGAGCATGTGCGCGGCGTGGATCTGCTCGTTCTCGTGGTCGAGGATCGCGGCCTCCACGGGCCGGTCGAGGAACTCGTCCGGGTGGCGGCAGAAGAACTGGTCGAGCGCGTCCTCGCCCGCCACGTAGACGGCGAGCCCGCGGCCGCGGCGGCCCGCGCGGCCCCACATCTGGCGCAGCGAGGCGACCGTGCCGGGGAAGGTGACGCAGATCGCGGCGTCGAGCGAGCCGATGTCGATGCCGAGCTCGAGCGCGTCGGTGGAGACGACCCCGAGCAGCTCGCCCTAGACGAGCCGGTGCTCGATCTCGCGCCGCTGCTGCGGCGTGTAGCCGGCGCGGTAGGGCGCGATCCGCTCCGCGAGCTGCCCCTGGCCCATGTCCTCGAGCGCGAGCGTGGCGAACTTGGCCATCAGCTCGACGGCCTTGCGCGACTTCATGAACACGATCGTGCGCGCGCCGCCGGCGACGAGCTCGGCGAGCAGGTCGGCCGCCTCGGCGAGCGCGGAGCGCCGCAGGGCGAGCTTCTCGTCGGTGATCGGCGGGTTCCACATCGCGATCGTGCGGTGGTTGCCGGGCGAGCCGTCCTCGTCGATGACCGTGAAGTCGTCGAGCCCGGTGAGCCGCTCGGCCAGCTCGTCGGGGTTGGCGATCGTGGCGCTGGCCAGCACGAACCGCGGCGCGGTGCCGTAGGCGTCGGCGACCCGGCGCAGCCGCCGCAGCACGTTGCCGACGTGGGAGCCGAAGACGCCGCGGTAGACGTGCGCCTCGTCGACGACCACGAGCGCGAGGTTGGAGAAGAAGTCCGCCCACGCGCGGTGGTTGGGCAGGATCCCGACGTGCAGCATGTCGGGGTTGGTGAGCACGACGTTCGCGCGCCGGCGGATCGCCGAGCGCTGCTCGCGCGGGGTGTCGCCGTCGTAGATCGCCTGGCGCACGCGGTCCATCCCGAACGCGTGCAGGGAGCGCGCCTGGTCCTGGGCGAGCGCCTTCGACGGGTACAGGTAGAGCGCCCGCGCCTTGGCGTCGCGGCTGAGCACGTCGAGCGTCGGCAGCTGGAAGCACAGCGACTTGCCCGACGCCGTGCCCGTGGTGACGATCGTCGGGCCCGCCCAGGCGGCGTGCAGCGCCTGCGCCTGGTGGGAGTAGAGCCGCTCGATGCCGCGCGCGGCGAGCGCCTCGCCGACGGCCGGGTGCAGCTCCTCCGGCAGCGCGACGGCCTTCCCGGGCCGCCGGTTCTGGGCGGCCTGCATCACGAGCCGCTCGTCCTCGCGCCCCGCGCGCAGCAGCTCGTCCCAGGGCTGGATGTCCCTCACGACGGCCATCACCGTCGATGCTAGGCGCTGCTCAGATGGGGCGGCCGAACCAGGCCATGGACAACCCGCTACCAAGGAGGAGGAGCATCAGCGCGCCGCCGGCGAAGGCCACCGTGACCTCCTCCTTGACCTGCTTGGAGGACAGCCGCGTGCCGAGGCCCGCGTAGATCTCCTCGAGCTTGGCGGAGTCGGCGGCCTCGTAGAAGCGGCCGCGGCTGATGCGCGCGATCTCCTTGAGCGTCTCGGTGTCCGGCGGGACCTGGATGCGCGTCGTGATGCCGAAGGAGTCCTGGACCTCGACCTCGCCGTCGGGCGTCCCGAGGGCGATCGCGAAGATCGGGACGCCGGCCTCGCGCGCGCGCTGCGCGACCTCGGTCGGCGCGATGCCGCCCTGGGTGTCCTTGCCGTCGGAGAGCAGGACGAGCACGGCCGGCAGCCGGCTCGTGCCCGTGCCGTCGGCGTTGGCGACGGGCTGGCGCGCCGCCTCGAGCCCGCGCTCGAGGCCGAGGCCCATCGCGGTGCCGCCGACCGCCGTCAGCCGGTCCAGCGCGCCGCGCACAGCGGCGCGGTCGGTGCTCGGCGCCGCGCGCTGCTCGGCGAAGTCCGAGAACGTGACGAGGCCGAGCCGGAAGGTCTCGGGCAGCTCGTCGGTGAGCCGCTTGGCCGATTTGACGGCGGCCGCGAGCCGGTTGGGCTCGACGTCCGTGGCGTTCATCGAGCCCGAGATGTCGGTGACCATCATCACCGTCGCCGCGCGCTCGGGCGAGGCGACGGTCCGCTGCGGCCGGGCGAGCGCGACGACGAGCACGGCCAGCGCGATCAGCAGCAGCAGCGGCGGGACGTGGCGGCGCAGGCCGGGGCGCGCGGTGACGAGGTTCGGCATCAGCGCGGGGTTGGCGAACGTCGCGGCCTCGCGGCGCTTGCGCGCCTGCATCGCGGCGTACGCGAGCGCGCCCAGGGGGACGAGCACGAGGCCGAGCAGCAGGACGGGCTCGCCGAAGCTCATCGGGGCCCTCGCAGCGCCTCGGCGCGGCGCAGGTGGTGGGCCAGCTCGCGCAGCCAGTCGCCCTCCGTGGAGAGCACGACGTGGTCGGCCGCGCAGCGCCTCAGCGCGGCGGCGACCTGCTCGCGCTCGGCGGCGGCGGCGGCGGCGAAGCGCTCGCGCACCTTGCGGCGTGTCGTGTTGACCGCGACCTGGCGGCCGGTCTCGGCGTCCATCACCCAGACGTCGCCCATCGGGGTGAGCTGGAGCTCGCGGGGATCGCGGACCTCGACGGCCATCACGCCGTGGCGGCCGCGCAGGGAGCGCAGCGGCCCCTCCCAGTCGGCCGCGCCCCTGAAGTCGGAGACGACGACGACCAGGCCGCGATTGCGGGCGAGCGCGGCGGTATGGGTGACCGCGGCGCCGACCGAGGTCCCGCCGCCGCCGTCGGCGCCCGGCTCGCGGCGCAGCTCGCCCAGCAGCCCGAGCAGGCCGAGCCGGCCCTGGCGCGGCTTGAGCACGCGCGGGTCGCCGTCGCCGAAGGTCACGACGCCGAGCCGGTTGCCACGCCGCGTCGCCACGTGGCCGACGGCGAGCGCGACGCCCTCGGCGACGTCGGTCTTGCGGCGGTCGGCGGTGCCGAAGGTCATCGAGGCCGACACGTCGAGCAGCAGCCAGCAGGTGAGCGCGCGCTCGCCGACGTGCACGCGCACGTGCGGCTCGCGCATGCGCGCGGTCACGTTCCAGTCGATGTGGCGCACGTCGTCGCCGGGCCGGTAGGGCCGGATCATCATCAGGTCGGTGCCGCCCCCGACCTGCGGGGTCATGTGCTCGCCCGGGATCAGGCTCTCCACCCGGCGCATGACCGCGAGGTCCAGCGAGCGCAGGACCTGCGGGGGAACCGGGCCGGGGCCGGGGCGCTCGGGGGTGCGCTCGGGCGGCTCGGGGACGAGGCGCAGGCGCCGGCTCACGGCAGCCGCCCCCCGCGCAGCAGCGAGAAGGCCAGGCCGCCGAGCAGCAGCACGAGCCCGCCGCCGGCGAACGTCGCGGTCATCTCCTGCTTCTCGCGCACCGTCGCGAAGCGGGTCGCCAGGCCGGAGTAGACCGCCTCGAGCTGATCGGCGTCGGGGGCGTTGAAGTAGCGCCCGCCGGTGTCGCGCGCGATCTCGCGCAGCGTGAGCGTGTCCGGCGGGACCTTCTCCGTGCGGGTCGTGCCGTCGATCCGCTTGGTCTCCAGCGTGCCGTCCGGCGTGCCGAGCGCGACGGTGTAGATGCGGATCTTCGCCTTCTTGGCCTCCTGCGCGACGTCGATCGGGTCCTGGCCGCGGGTGTTGGCGCCGTCGGACAGCAGCACGATCGCCGTCGGCAGCTTGCGGGTGCCGCCGAGCCCGTCCGGGATCGGCGTGTCCGCCGCCTCCAGCCCGAGCTTCAGTCCGTCGCCCATCGCGGTCGCGCCCTGGACGGTGAGCTGGCGCAGCGCGAGCTCCATCCGGCCGCGGTCCGTCGTCGGCTCGACGACCTGCTCGGCCTGCGAGCCGAACTTGATCAGCCCGAGCCGGAAGTCCTCCGGCACCTGGCGTGACAGCGTGCGGGCGGCCTCGCGCGCGGCGGTCAGCCGGTCCGGGCGCACGTCCTTGGCCAGCATCGAGCCGGACGTGTCGGTGACCATGATCACCGTCGCCTCCTCGCGCTTGGCGGCGACGGTCCGCTCCGGCCGGGCGAGCGCGACGAGCAGCGCCGTGAACGCCAGCAGCGCCAGCAGCGCGGGCAGGTGGCGCAGCGGGCTGGCCTTCGCGACGGAGGCCAGCAGGTCGACGTTGGTGTAGCGCACCGCGAACCGCCGCCGGCGCTGCTGCGCGGCGATGTAGGCGAGGACGGCCAGGGGCAGCAGCCCGAGGCCGACCAGCACCAGTGGCTCGCGGAAGCTCATCGGCCCGGGCTAGCGGGCCGTCCGCGCGGACTCGTGGGCGAGCTCGATCCGCGGCATCGGCGTGCGCCGCAGCACGTCGTCGAGCACGCGGTCGGCGTCGACGCCCGCGGCGAGCGCCTCGTAGGTGAGCACGATGCGGTGGCGCAGGACGTCGCGCGCCAGGTCGCGGACGTCGACGGGGAGCACGTAGTCGCGCGCCCGCAGGAGCGCGAGCGCCCGCGCCGCGTGGATCAGGTTGATCGACCCTCGCGGGCTGGCGCCGAACTCGACCCAGCCGTGCTCGCCGGCGTCGCGCGTGGCCGTCGTCAGCGCAACGGCGTACTCCATCACGCGCCGATCGACGTAGGACTGCGCCGCGGCGCGCTGGTGCTGGGCCAGCGACTCGGGCGAGAGCACCTCCCGCACGCGCGCGTGCGTGTCCAGCGAGCGCTCCACCACGGCCACCTCGTCGCGCGTGTCGGGGTAGTCGACGACGAGCTTGAACATGAAGCGGTCGACCTGGGCCTCGGGCAACGCGTAGGTGCCCTCGGACTCGATCGGGTTCTGCGTGGCCATGACCAGGAACGGCGCCGGCACGCGGTGGGTCTCGTGGCCGATCGTGACCTGGCGCTCCTGCATGACCTCCAGCAGGGCGGACTGGACCTTGGCCGGCGCGCGGTTGATCTCGTCCGCGAGCAGGAAGTTGCAGAACACCGGGCCGAGCTCGGTGTCGAAGCCGCCGGTGTCGGCCCGGTAGATCCTCGTGCCCACGAGGTCCGCGGGCACGAGGTCGGGCGTGAACTGCAGGCGCTTGAACGAGCCGCCGAGCACGTCGGAGACGGTCTTGACCGTGAGCGTCTTGGCCAGGCCGGGCACGCCCTCGAGCAGGACGTGGCCGCCCGCCAGCAGCGCCACGATCACGCGCTCGAGCATCGACTCCTGGCCCACGATCACGCGCTTGATCTCGAACAGCGCGGTCTCCAGCGCGTCGTGGGCCTCGCGGGCGGGGCTGCGCTCGCGCCGCTCCTCTTCGTCGTCGAGCGCGCGCAGGCGCCTGTCGTCAGAACTCACGCCGTGTCTCCTCGGTCGGGCCGATCATCCCTGTAGTGCTTCGTTCGGGCGGGTACCGAGTGTGACGCTCAGCGTCTCGCGGCTCCCGTTGCGCTGCACTTCCACCTTCACGGTATCGCCGGGCTTGCGCGTATTCACGGCCTGACCGAGATCCGACGCGGTCGCGACGCTGCTCCCGTCGAAGCGGAGGATCACGTCGCCGGGGCGCAGGCCGCCCTTCTGGGCCGGCTCGCCGGTCACCTGCTGCACCACTGCGCCGTCGCGCGGCGCCGCGTCGGAGGTGGAGACGCCCAGCCAGGCGCGGTCGATGCTGCCGTCGGACTTGAGCTGCGGCACGACCTGCTTGACCGTGTCGATCGGGACGGCGAAGCCCACCCCGGAGTTCGAGTCGGTGCCGTTGGTGGCGATCTGGGAGTTGATCCCGATCACGCGGCCGTCGTCGTCGAGCAGCGGGCCGCCCGAGTTGCCGGGGTTGATCGCCGCGTCGGTCTGGATGACGCCGGAGATCGTGAAGCCGTTGGGGGCCCGGATCTCGCGGCCCAGCGCGGACACGATGCCGCTGGTGACGGTGCCCTGGAGGCCGAACGGGCTGCCGATCGCGATCGCGGGCTGGCCGGGCTCGATCTGCTTGGAGTCGGCGAGCTGGAGCGGCTTGACGCCGCCGTCGACCTTCGACGGGTCGATCTTGAGGACGGCGATGTCGGTCGACGGGTCGGTGCCGACGACGTCGGCGTCGATCGGGTCGCCGTTCTCCGTGAAGCGCACGGAGACGCTGCGGGCGCCCTCGACGACGTGGTCGTTGGTGACGATCGTTCCGTCGGCGGAGTACACCCAGCCCGAGCCGGAGCCCTGGCCCTGGGCCGTGGTGGAGGCGATGTAGACCACGCCGGGGGAGACGCGGCGGTAGATGTCCGAGACATCGGTGGGCGCGGCGGCGGACGACGTGGTCGTCGCTGCGGGCCCGGCGGTGGACTGGGCGCCGGCGTTCGTGCGGTCGAAGGCGCCGCTCGCGACGAGCACGCCGGCGACGATCGCGACCGACAGCGCACCCATCACCAGGTAGAGGAGGTCGGAGGCGCGTGGTGATCTCATGGCACGCATTCCAGACCCCGCCTGACAAGGCTTCCTGAACGCTCGCTCAGGCCTCCCTTAAAGGTTCCTGTGGCCCGTCTTAGGAAGCGTGCGGCTGGCCGTACCGACGCCGCCGGAGCCGCTGGGTACGGTTCTGCGCATGTTCAGCTGATTCGCCCGTCGAGAGTTCCACCGCTTGCTCCGCATCACCGCGTCGAGCAGTCCAGATCTCACCGCGAATCGAAGGAGTCGCCTTGCAGCGAAACCCCTCCAGCCGGCGCCCGCCCGTCCAGCGCTCGCAGCAGCAGCAACACCAGCGCACCGTCGTGCAGCAGCCGCGCAAGAAGAAGCTCGGCACCAAGCAGATCAGGCGCGGCGCGCTGCCGCGCTAGCGCCCGGCGTCCTCAGCGTGCGGTCCGCCGTCGCGAGCGGCGGCGGACCCACGCGCGTGCCTGCTCCCAGGCGCGCCGGGTCGCGCCACGCGGGCCGAAGCGCGCCGGCGGCGGCACCGTCGCGCGCACCTGGGCGACCCAGTCGTCGATCGGCAGCTCGCCCGCGATCAGCCGGCGCAGCGCGTCGGTGACCGGCGCCTCGACGCCGGCGCGGTCCAGCGCGGCGGCCAGCAGCGGCACCATGTCGAGCGCCTCGACCGCCTGGCCGATCCGCTCGGGGATCTCCGCCGCGGGCACGCCCTTGCCGAGCAGCTCGCCCGCGCGCCGGTTGCGGCTCTGCGGCGCCAGCGCGGTGCCGACGAGGTCGCCCGTGCCGGCCAGCCCGATCAGCGACTCCGGCCGCGCGCCCTGGCGCTCGGCGTAGCGCCAGACCTCCTGGAAGATGTGCCCGGCGGCGGCGCCCGCCGCGTTGAGCCCGACCGCCTCCGTCGCGCCCGCGGCCAGCGCGGCGGCGTTCTTGGCCACGCCCGCGAGCTCGACGCCGATCGGGTCGCTGGACTGCTCGCAGACCACGCCGGCGCGCATGAAGACGTTGGCGATCGTGCCCGCGAGGCGCTCGTCGAGCGAGGCTGCGACGAGGCCGGCGCCGGCCGTGACCATCTCGTGGGCGTGCGCAGGACCGCCCACGCACGCGACGCGCCCGTAGCCCAGCGCGGTCGACAGCATCACCGTCGGGGCGGTCCCGTCGGGCGGGACGAGGCCCTTGGCCAGCGAGATCACCGGCGTGCGGCGGCCGAGCCCGGCCTGCTCGAGGCCCTGGATGACCTCCTTCAGCCCGCGCGAGGGGACGCCGAGGAAGACGTAGTCCGCCCGCGCGAGGCCCTCCTCGGCGGGCTCGATCCGCAGGTCGCGCGGCAGCTCCACGCCCGGGAGGTAGGCCTTGTTCTCGCGGTCCGACTCCAGCCGCCGGCACTGGTCGCGCGTGCGCGTCTGCAGCGTGGTCCGGAAGCCGCCGCGGGCCAGCAGGACCGCGACGGCGGTCCCGAACGAGCCCGCGCCGACCACGACGGCGCGCCGGCTCCCGGGCGTCGGGAGCGCCAGATGCGGGCGTGGCGGCATTCCCTCCCCGTACCCAGCCCCTCGCACGGCGTTACTCGATGAGCGTTTGCTTAGATGGAACGCAACACGCGCCTACCTGGGGAGGCGGGCGCTCGACAGGGGAGCAGGGAAGATGCTCAAGAGACTTGGGCCGGCGATCGCCGGTCTCGTAGCCGTGGCCGCGCTGGCCATCGGCGTCCCGTCCGCGACGGGCCATCCCGAGGAATGCGCCGGCACCGCCGCGTGGGCCTCCACCGACGGCGGCTACTCGCCGTATCTGTCCTGGCAGGGGGCCGAGGAGTCCATCTGCATGAGCAAGTCCGTCGCGAGCCGTTACGACGACTCCGACGCGAAGCTCACGCGCACGAACCAGGTCGGGACCGCCGGCATGCGGCTGATCGCCTCGCGCTCCAAGCAGGGCCCGTTCGCGCCCTACGCGGAGTTCAACTCGGACATCGCGTTCGAGAACGGCTACGCGTACCAGGGCAACTACCGGGGCGTCACGATCTGGGACGTCCGCGATCCGAGCAACCCGACGCTGGTCAACCAGATCGTGTGCCCCGGCTCGCAGAACGACGTCACCATCAACGACGGGATCCTGGTCACGTCGACCGACTCGCGTCGCACGAACGACGGCTGCGCCAGCAGCTCGACGTCGACGCCGTCCGACCCCAGCACGTGGGAGGGCATCAAGGTGTGGGACGTCTCTGATCCGACGGCGCCCGCTCTGCGCAAGAGCGTGCGCACCGACTGCGGCTCGCACACCCACACCGTGCTGCCCGAGGCGGACCGGCTGCTCATCTACGTCCAGTCCTACGACGTCAGCGGCAACAACTACCGCTGCGCGAACACCGGGCCGAACTCGCACGACAAGATCTCGATCGTCGAGGTGCCCAAGGACGACCTGAGCGCGTCGGAGGTGATCGCCACGCCGGTTCTGTTCCCGGACGGCGGCGGTGACTCCATCACAGGCACCCGTCGCGCGACGACCGGCTGCCACGACATCACCGTCTACCAGAAGATCGGCCTCGCGGCCGGCGCCTGCACGGGCGAGGGCGCGATCATCGACATCCGCAACCCGGAGGAGCCGAAGGTGCTCGCCTCCGTCGAGGACCCGAACTTCGCGTTCTGGCACAGCGCCACGATCAGCCAGGACGGCAAGAAGGTCCTGTTCACGGATGAGCTGGGCGGCGGCAGCTCGCCGACCTGCAACCCGACGATCGGCTCCGAGCGCGGCGCCGACGCGGTCTACGACATCACCGATCCCGCGAATCCGAAGTTCATGAGCTACTTCAAGATCCCGCGGGAGCAGACCAACCAGGAGAACTGCGTGGCCCACAACGGCAACGCGATCCCGGTGCCCGGCCGGGACATCCTCGTGCAGTCCTGGTACCAGGGCGGCACGTCGATCATCGACTGGACCGACGGCAACAAGGTCAAGGAGCTGGCCTGGTTCGACCGCGGCCCGTGGACGAGCGCGGAGCGCCCGAACGGCGGGCTGGCGGGATTCTGGTCGACCTACTACTACAACGGGTTCATCTACGGCAGCGAGATCCAGCGCGGCCTCGACGTCTTCAAGGCGACGGGCAGCGAGTTCTCAAAGGCGGACCGCAGCAAGGTCCGCACGCTGAACGCTCAGACGCAGTTCTGATCCGGCCGGCTACGCGCGGCCCTCGGCCAGTTCACGGCCGAGGGCCTCGCCGGCCGCCTCCAGCTCCTCCAGCGTGGTCGCCTCGAGCGTGCGCTGGAGGTCGATGATGCGCTTGCCGAACGGGTCGAGCGCGTCGGTCCCCACGATGGCGTGCAGCGGCACCCCGGCCTGCCTGGTGCGGGTGCCGATCTCGCCCACGAGCTTGCCCTCGAGCGTCTGCTCGTCGAGCTTGCCCTCGCCGGTGACGACGGCGCGCGCGGCGCGCATGCGGTCGTCGAAGTCCAGCGCGTCGAGCACCCAGCGGGCGCCGGGCTCCAGCACGGCGCCGTGCGCGGCCCACAGCCCGCCGGAGAGCCCGCCGGCGGCGCCCGTCATCGGCACGCCGCGGGGGTCGCGCGGCAGCGTGGCGGCGAGCTGGTCGAGGCGCTCGCGCAGCCGGGCGACCATGCCGGGGTCCGCGCCCTTCTGCGGGCCGAAGACCTTCGGGGCGTCCTCGAAGACCGTGCGCACGTCGGTGAGCACGACGATCTGCGCGCCGCGCAGGCCACCGCCGTCGGCGATCGCCTCCAGCGCGCCGGCGCCGCCGTCGGTCGTCGCGGAGCCGCCGACCGCGACGAGGATCACCTGGGCGCCGGCCTCCGCCGCGGCGGCGATCAGCTGGCCGGTGCCGTAGGTCGAAGCGGCCCAGGCGTCGCGCTCGGCCTCGGCGACGAGCCCGAGGCCGCTCGCGGCCGCCATCTCCACGATCGCCGTCCCGCCGCCCTCGACGAGCCCGAAGCCGGCGCGGATGTCGCGGCCCAGCGGGTCCTGGACCTCGACCGCGACGAGCTCCCCGCCGAGCTGGGGCAGCAGGGCGTCCAGCGTGCCCTCGCCGCCGTCGGCGACCGGGCACAGGTCGGGCGGCATCAGGCCGGCCCGTTCCAGCCCGCGGCCGATCGCCCCGGCGACCTGCGGCGCGCTGAACGTGCCCTTGAAGGAGTCCGGCGCGACGAGGACGGGACGCTCGGGAACGGGCATCGGAGAATCGTCCCAGGAAGTCGTGACACACGATCCGGTCTCCCGACATTCATACACCGGATGAGCGCCCAGACCGCACCCGCCACCCGGATCGACCAGGACAACCTCGAGGCGCTGCAGGCCGCGGTGAGCGTGCTGGCGGCCAAGTGGAGCGTGGTCGTGCTGACCCGGCTGGCCGACGGGTCGAGCCGCTTCAACGAGCTCCTGCGGCAGATCGACGGCGTGTCGCGCCGCATGCTCAGCGCTACGCTGCGCCAGCTCGAGCGCGACGGGCTGGTCGAGCGCCACGTCTTCGCGCGCGTGCCCGCCCGCGTGGGATACGAGCTCTCGCCCGCCGGGCAGGAGCTGCTGGCCGCGCTGGCGCCGCTCGCCGGCTGGGGCGTCGAGCACCGCGCGGACCTGTTCGCCGCGCGCGAGCAGTTCGACCGCATGCAGGAGTGGCGGGCGAACCGCGAGGGCATGCAGGCCCGCAGCCGGGCCGGCGCACCGCCCGCGTCGATGATCTAGCTCTGGAGCTGGTCCATCCGGCAGTCGGCGGGGGCCTTGTCGTCGCGCCAGCGCGCGATCTTGGTCCCGTGGCGGATGCGGTCGTTGCTCGTGTGGTCGAACGTGACCTCGACGACGAGCTCCGGCCGAAGCTCGACCCACTCGAGGTCGCGGTCGTTGGCCCAGCGGCTCGGATCGCCCATGCCGCGCTGGCCGGTCTCGTAGGGCTTGAGCTCCTCGATCAGCTCGCGCTTGCGCTTGGCGCTGAGGCCCGACGTGTGCCCGACGGTGCGCAGCCGGCCGTCGTCGTCATAGAGGCCGAGGATCAGCGAGCCGACGGTGTTCTCCTCCTTGCCGGGACGCCAGCCCATCACGACCGCGTCGATCGTGCGCACGCGCTTGATCTTGGCCATGCCCTTGCGCTCGCCGGGCAGGTAGGGCGCCTCCTGGCGCTTGGCGATCACGCCCTCGGCGCCCTGCAGCCACGGCTGGGCCTCGTCCGGGTCCTTCGTCGCCGGCGTCAAGTAGACGAGCTTGTCTTCCACGACCTGCCCGAGCCGATCGCGGCGCTCGGCCTGCGGCAGCTCCAGCAGGACCTCGTCGTCGAGGGCGAGCAGGTCGAAGGCGATGAAGCGCGTCGGCGTCTGCTCCGCGAGCATGCGGATGCGCGACTCGGCGGGATGGATGCGCTGGCCGAGCGCGTCGAAGTCCTGGCGGCCATGCTCGTCGAACAGGACGACCTCGCCGTCGAGCACGTAGCGGCCCTCGGGGAAGACCAGCTCGGGGAAGTAGCGCGTCATCGGCTTGCCGCCGCGCGACTGCAGGTAGACCTCGCCGCCGTCGACGAAGGCCAGCGTCCGGAAGCCGTCCCACTTGGGCTCGTAGACCCAGCCGTCGCCGACCGGGAGGGTCTTGGCGGGGCGGGCGAGCTGCGGGAGGACGGGCGGCTTGAGCGGCAGGGCCATGTGGCCATGAAAACACAACGACCCCCGCCGGGAGGCGGGGGTCGAAGGGGGAGGGGTTGGGGGGAGGGGGTCCCCCCGGGTACTGCTTGGGGAGGGGTACTTCTTGCTTCGATCTCTGGGAGAGAAGTCTGTGTGGTGTCGCGGCGGCGGGTGCTAAGCGAGCGGGCGGCGCTCGTCGAAGCCCGGGCGGTCGTCCTGACCGAACTTGACGGCGAGCCCACCGAAGGCACCGACGGCGGCGGTGGCGAGTGCGATGGCGATGAACATGACCTCAGTATCGGAGCTTGTGTGCCATTGCTGTAGGCTTAGTTGACTGCAGGGTCGATAGGTTTAGCCTATATGACACTTCAACAATTGTCGTATTTCCTGGCTGCCGCGGAGCACGGCTCGTTCAGCGCCGCAGCGGAGGCGATGCACATGGCCCAGCCGAGCATGTCCGAGCAGATCCGGCGGCTCGAGGCGGAGCTCGGCGTGCCGCTGTTCGCTCGTGCGGGGCGGAGGCTGGAGCTGACCGAGGCGGGGCGGCTGCTGCTGCCGGAGGCCGAGCGGACGGTGGCCGCGGCGCAGGCGGCTCAGGAGTCCGTCCGCGAGGTGCGCGACGTCACGGGCGGGACGGTCGCCTTCGGCACGTTCGGCAGCGCGCACCACTACCTGCTCGGCGGCCTGATCGAGGAGTTCCGCCGCAAGCACCCGTCGGTGAAGCTGCGCGTGGTCGGCCAGAACTCGGCCGAGGTCGCCGACGCCGTCCGCGACGGTCATCTGGAGGCGGGCCTCGTCGTGCTCCCGGTCGACGACCGCGGCCTCGACGTGCGGCCCGCGATGCAGGAGGAGCTGCTCTACCTGTCGGCCGAGCCGCGCCGCGTCCGCGAGCCGATGACGATCGAGAAGCTCGCCGAGGCGCCGCTGATCCTCTACGACGCCCGCTGGGGCGCCGACGACCCGATGCGCCGCCAGCTGCGCGAGCGAGCCCAGCGCGCCGGCGTGAAGATCGAGCTCGACATCGAGGTCGAGTACATGACCGCCGCGCTCGAGCTGGCGGGCCGCGGCCTCGGCGACACGATCGCCGACCGCGCGATCGTGGCCTCACGCGGCCTGGCGCGGCGCCTCCAGGGCGTGCCGTTCGACCCGCCGCTGTACGAGACCTTCGCCTTCATCACCCGCCGCAACGCCCACCTGACCCCGGCCACTCGGGAGTTCATCGCGGTGGCCGAGAAGCGCGTCGCGGCGCTGCGGCGGCGGCTCGATGCCGAGCGGGACGCCGAGGCCGCGGCGACGCAACCGAACGGCAACGGCGCTGGGTAGGGAGGGTGGGGAGTGCCGAAGCCGCTCGGGCTCACGCGAGCGGTGGATTAATGGGCCTGAGGCACATCAATCCACCTCTCGCGTGCGGAGTGGCCGCCGCGGCCGGCCCCCCTCACCTCCCTACCCAGCGCCGTTGGTCAGCGCCGGGGGGCGGCCGATCGCCCCCGTAACCGCCGGAGCAGCCGGTCGACCAACCCCGGCGCGACGGCGTTCAGCGCCAGCAGCCGCACCTCCCGCGGGTACGCCACGCTGCGGCGGTCGGCCTCGATGCCGGCCAGAACGGCCTGCGCGAGCGACGAGGCGGGCGCTGCTTGCGAGTCCCCGTGGTACCACTCGGGCATGGTGGCCTTCTCGTGGTCGTGGAGGGAGCTGACGATCTCGCCCGGGTAGACGGTCGTGACGGACACGCCGCTGCCCGCGAGCTCGTGGCGCAGCGCCTCGGCGAACGCGCGCTGGGCCGCCTTCGTCGCGCCGTAGACCGCGGCTTCCGGGAACGCGCGCAGCCCGGCGCCGCTCGAGACGATCGCGAGGTGCCCGCCGCCGCCCGCCCGCAGGTGCGGGAGCGCCGCGCGGGCCGTGTGCACGGTGCCGAGCCAGTTGACGCGCGTCATCCGCTCGTGCAGCTCGGGGTCCTGGTCCTCGAAGCGGCCGTAGTGCGCGATCCCGGCGTTGGCGATCGCGAGGTCCAGGCCCCCGGTCTCGGCGACGAAGCGCTCGACCGCCGCGCGGACCTCCTCCGCGGCGCCGACGTCGCACGGCAGCGCGATCGCGCGCGGCCCGAGCGCCGTCGCGAGCTCTGAGAGCTCGTCCGCGCTGCGGGCGGCGAGCCCCACGGTCGCGCCGCGCGCGGCGAGCGCCTCCGCGAGCGCCCGCCCGATCCCCTTGCCGGCGCCCGTGACAATGGCGCGCGTGGAGGCGGCGATCTGCATCCGCGTGAAGATACGATGATCCGCATGGCCCACGACCACGCGACCGTCGCCGAAGAGGAGTACCTCCAGACCATCTTCTGGCTCCAGGAGGCGGGGCTTCCGATGACGGGCGCCAACGTGGCGCGCGCCATGCAGCTGTCGGCGCCGACCGTGCACGAGATGATCGGGCGGCTCGAGCGCGACGGCTACATCACCCGCTCCGCCGACAAGGCGATCGCCTTCACCGACAACGGGCGCGAGCACGCCGAGGGCGTCGTCCGCCGCCACCGGCTGATCGAGCGCTTCCTGACCGACATCCTCGAGATCCCCTGGGACGAGGTCCACGAGGAGGCGGAGCGGCTCGAGCACTGGATGTCGCCGCAGGTCGAGGCCAAGATGATGGCTGCGATCGGCGACGCCAAGACCTGCCCGCACGGCCACCCGATCCAGCCCGGCGAGCGGATTCCCGCCGTGCCGCTCGCCGACGTCGAGCAGGGCGCTGCCGTCACGATCCTGCGCTTCGAGAACGAGGCCGAGGAGCTCCTGCACCTGTTCAAGGCCGAGGGTCTCGAGCCCGGCCGCGAAGGCACGGTCGCCGATTCCGACGACGATTCGGTCTCCGTCGACTTCGGCGGCGCCACCGCGACGCTCACCCGCTCCGTCGCGGAGACGGTCTCCGTCCGCGCCGACCCGTCGCCGCCTCCGCGCGTCGCGCTGCCCGAGCAGCTCGTGCTCTCGAAGGATCGCTACGGCCGCTAGGTAACGCGAGCGGGCGGCGCGTCGGGCAGGTCGTCGCGGGCCGCGATCGCGCGCAGGCGGTCCAGCGCGTCCCAGATCTCGCCGAAGCTCGTGTACAGCGGCGCGACGCCGAGCCGGATCGAGTCGGGGCCGCGGAAGTCGGGCGTGACGCCGGCGTCGATCAGCGCGCGCGTGAACGTCCAGGCGCGCGGGTGGCGCAGCGAGACGTGCGAGCCGCGGCGGGCCGCCTCGCGCGGGGAGCCGAGCGAGAAGCCGAGCGGCGCCAGCCAGGCGTCGTGGAGGTCGACGATCAGCTCGGTCTGGGCGAGCGACTTCTCGCGGATCGCGGCGATGCCGGCCTCGCCCGTGAGCTTCGCGCCCTCCTCGACGGCGGCGAGTTGCAGGATCGGCGGCGTGCCCGCGAGGAAGCGGCCGATGCCCGGCACCGGGTCGTAGTCGCGCTCCATCGCGAACTGCTCGGACTGTCCGAACCAGCCCTGGATCGGGGAGCGCAGGGAGTCCTGCAGCTCCGCGGCGACGTACAGGTAGCCGGGCGCGCCCGGCCCGGCGTTCAGGTACTTGTAGGTGCAGCCGACGGCCAGCTCGGCGCCCGCGCCGCGCAGCTCGACCGGCACGGCGCCGGCGGAGTGCGAGAGGTCCCAGATCAGCGTCGCGCCCCGCGAGCGCGCGGCCTCGGTCAGCGCCGGCATGTCCGCCAGCGCGCCCGAGCGGTAGGCGACGTGCGAGAGCACGACGACGTCGCCCTCGCGCAACGCGGCGAGGTCGTCGGCGACTGGCCCGTCGAGCGGGTCGCTGTCGAAGATCCGCAGCTCGAGCCCGCGGGCGGCGGCGATCCCCTCCAGCACGTAGCGGTCGGTGGGGAAGTTGCCGCGGTCGGTGACGAGCGCGCCGGGCCCGCGCGCGTCGAGCGCCGCGCAGGCGAGCTTGTAGAGGTTCACGGTCACCGAGTCCGTGGAGATCACCTCGCCGGGCGCGGCGCCGATCAGCGCGGCGAGCGCGTCGCCGGCCTTCAGCGGCTCCTCGATCCAGCGGGACCAGCCGGACACCACCTCCGAGCTCCACTCGTCGAGCGCGGCCATCACGCGCCCGCGCGTCGCGACCGGCAGCCGCCCGAGCGAGTTGCCGTCGAGGTAGACCTCGCGCTCGTCGCCGAGCTCGAAGCGCGCGCGGAAGCCCGCGAGCGGGTCGGCCGCGTCGAGCGCCTCGGCCGCCGCTCGCTCCGTCACGCCAGCCATTCCAGCACGGCCTTCCAGAGCGGGTTCGCCGGGTCGATGTGGCCGAAGTGGTCCTCGTCCTCGAGCAGGACGAGCTCGACCTCCTCGCCGGCGGCGCGCGCGGCCGCGGCGAACGCCTCGCTGACGGACGGGGGGACGATGTCGTCGCGGCCGCCGTGGGTGAGCAGCACGGGCACGCCGAGCGGGACCAGCTCGGCGGGCGAGGCGAGCGCGTAGCGGGCGGCGAACCGGTCCGGGCCGCCGCCGAGCAGGTCGCCGACGACGCCCTCGGAGAGCCCGAGCTCATAGGCCAGCCGCAGGTCCACGACGCCCGCCTGGGAGACCGCCGCCGTCACCCGCACGCGCGGGGCGGCGCCGGGCGCGCCCTCCGGCAGCCGCGGCCGCGCCGCCGCCCACGCGGCCAGGTGCCCGCCCGCCGAGTGCCCGATCGCGACGACGCGCGAGAGGTCCGGCCGCGCGTCCGTGCGGATCTCGTCCAGGTGGTCGATCGCGCAGGCGATGTCGCCGAACGTCGTCGGCCAGCCGCCGCCGGACGCGCGCCCGAGGCGCCGGTACTCGACGTTCCACGCGATCCAGCCCCGCTGTGCGAGGTCGCGGCACAGCGGCCGCATCAGCTTGCGCCCGTAGCGGGCGCGCCAGAAGCCGCCGTGGATCACGACGGCGACCGGGGACGCCGGGCGGGCCGGGTCCACATCGTCGGGCACGTAGAGCTCGCCGAACTGGGAGCGCCCGCGCCCGTAGTCGTGGCGCTCGATGCGCAGCCCGACCCCTAGGCGGCGACCCCGAGCGAGCGCGCCGCATCGGCCAGGCGCGTGATCCCCTCGTCGATCTGCTCGGGAGTGACGCCGGAGTAGGCCAGCCGCAGCGTGTTGCGCCCGCCCTCGAGCAGGAAGTCGGTGCCCTTGACGAACACGACGTCGCGCTCCTTGGCGGCCTTCTCGAGCTCCGCCACGTCGACCTCCTCGGGCAGCTCGACCCACATGAAGTAGCCGCCCTCGGGGCGCGCGAACCGTGCCTCGGGCAGCTCGCGCTCGAGCGCCGTGATGACCGCGTCGCGGCGGGCGCGCAGCGCCTCCTTGACCGTCGCGATCGCCGAATCGATGCGGCCGGAGCGGCAGAACTGGTTGACGATCGACTGGGCGACCATGTTCGGCGAGATGTACGTGTTCGTCGCGATCCCCTGGATCTGCTTGATCACCGCCTGGGGCCCGACCAGGTAGCCGACCCGGATGCCGGGGCAGACCGTCTTGGAGAACGACGACGCGTAGACGACCTTGCCCGCCTCGTCCTGGGAGAGCATCGTCGGCAGGCCCTCGCCCTCGAAGCGGATCGAGATGTAGGGGTCGTCCTCGAAGATCGTGAAGTCGTGCTCGCCGGCCAGCGCGAGCAGCTTCGCCCGCTTGTCCGCGCTGAGCGTGTAGCCCGCGGGGTTCTGGAAGTTCGGGATCACGTGCGCGAGCTTCGGGCGCACGCCCTCCGCGAGCAGCGCCTCGAGCGCGGCGACGTCGATCCCGTCGGTCTCGAGCGCCACCATCCGGACGTCGGCTTCGCGGTTGCGGAGGTTCAGCAGCGTGCGGTCGTAGGTCGGCGACTCGACGACGACCGGGTCGCCCGGGCCGACGAGCAGCTGGAACAGGAACGCGTCGGCCTGCATCGAGCCGTTGGTGACGAGCACCTGGTCGGTCTCGACCCCGTGCTGCTCCGCGATCCACTCGCGCAGCGGCACGTAGCCGACGGAGGTGCCGTAGGCGGTGGTGCCCGCCGGGTCTTCCGCGAAGGCGCGCTGCGCGGCCTCCTGGAGGCCCTCCACGTCGACGATGTCGAGCGACGGGGCGCCCCGTGCGAAGGAGATCGTGGCCATGCCTGGAGCATACGTCGACCGGCAGCACTCAAGTTCTCCGCTCATTTGCCGTTGCTTTATGGGTGATGATCGCTCCCCGCCGACTGCTCGCCGCGCTGGCCCTGGCCACCGCCCTCCTCGTGCCCGCGGCGTCCGCGCAGGCGGCGACACCGGGCATCAACGTCACCTCTGTGGGCGCCGGCGGCGACCCGTCCGGCGGCTGGGACACCGTCACGGCCAGCGGCGCGAAGACGATCCGCCTGTTCGTCGAGTGGCACGCGTTCCGCGGCTCCGGGCGCGACTATCACGCCTCGCGCTACGCGAACTTCGTCAACGCAGCGGAGGCGCGCGGCATCCGCGTGCTGCTCACCGTGACCGGCGACCAGAGCAACATGGCGACGCCGGCCGAGTACGCGGCCGTGGTCGCCGACCTCGCGACCGTGCTCAAGGGCCATGGCGTCGTGTACGAGGTCTGGAACGAGCAGGACGACAACACCTTCTGGCTCAACGGCCCGCAGCCGGCCGCCTACACGGCGCTGCTGAAGCCGGCCTACTCGGCCATCAAGGCGGCCGACCCCGGCGCGACGGTGCTCATCGGCGGCCTCGTCGGCAACAACTTCGAGTTCGTCGAGGCGCTCTACTCCCACGGCGCCCAGGGCTTCTTCGACGGCGTCGCGGTGCACACCGACACGGCGTGCCTGACCACCGACCCGCGCGAGTACTACCGCGAGCCGAGCGGCCGCATCGGACGCTACTCCTTCACGGGCTACCGCGAGGTGCACGCCACGATGCTCGCGCACGGCGACGACAAGCCGATCTGGATGACCGAGCTGGGCTGGCCGACGCTGTCGACCACCTGCGAGCGCGGCGGCCGCGCCGGCACCAAGGTGGCCGGCGTCAGCCAGGCCGAGCAGGCCGACTACCTCACGAAGGCCTACGGCTGCCTCGCCAACGACCCGTACGTGACCGAGGCGGCCTGGTTCAACCTCGCCGACATGCACACGGGCTCGACCAACGACGCGTTCAACCTCGGGCTGTTCACCGACGCGATGTCGCCCAAGCCCGCCTTCGCGGCGTTCAAGAACGCGGCCAACGTGACGGCGATCCCCTGCGGCGGCACGCTGGACAGCGGCGTCCCGCAGATCACGATCAACTCCCCGACCGACGGCCAGCTCTACCTGACCTCGCTGCCGATCTCGATCACCGCGACCGACGCCGAGGGCGTCAAGGACATCGATCTGCTGGTCGACGGCAAGGAGATCCCGCTCAAGACCGTCAAGAACGGCACGAGCGCCTCCGTGAAGTTCGAGTGGGGTGGCGCGAAGAACCTCTCCTACGGCCCGCACACGGTCGTGGCGACCGCCAGCGACGAGGCCAAGAACATCGGCCGCGCGACCGCGAAGGTCACGCACGTCGGCGGCGGCGCCTACCCCTACAAGGTGCCCACCACCTACTCGCTGAAGGTCGGCAAGGTGCGCGGCGGCAAGGTCGCCGTCAAGGGCAAGATCGCTTCCAAGAACCCGCTGATCTCGCGCCTGGCCCACGGCCGCGGCTACGTGTTCTTCGAGCGCTTCGACACCAAGGCCAAGCGCTGGAAGAAGGTCAGCCGTTACAGCCGCGACGCCAAGCACGCCTTCACGGTGCGCTACCGGTTCAAGAGCCGCGGCGTGTGGCGGGTCACCGGCCGCTTCAAGCCGAAGACCGGCTTCAAGGCCACCCGCGCGAAGGCCTCGAAGGGCAAGTTCAAGGTCTGACCGCCAGCGGTGCCAGCACCGCTCGTGGGTCAGCGCAGGGAGCCGGCGATCTCGGCGGCGAGCTGCGCGACCTCGGTGGGCGTCCGCCCGACGCGCACGCCCTTGGCCTCCAGCGCCTCCTGCTTGGCGACCGCGGTGCCCGCGGTGCCCGAGACGATCGCGCCCGCGTGGCCCATCGTCTTGCCGGGCGGGGCGGTGAAGCCCGCGATGTAGGCGACGACCGGCTTCGTCACGTGCTCCGCGATGAAGTCGGCGGCCTCCTCCTCGGCCGAGCCGCCGATCTCGCCGGCCATCACGATCAGCTCGGTCTCCGGGTCCTCCTGGAAGAGGGCGATGATGTCGACGAAGCTCGAGCCCGGGACGGGGTCGCCGCCGATGCCGACGATCGTGGAGTTGCCGAAGCCGGCCTGGGCCAGCTCGTTGCCGATCTGGTAGGTCAGCGTGCCCGAGCGCGAGACGACGCCGACGTTGCCCTCGGAGAAGAAGCTCGCGGGGATGATGCCGACGTTGGCCTTGCCGGGCGAGAGGATGCCGGGGCAGTTGGGGCCGACCAGGCGCACGTCCGGATTGCGCGCGATGTGGTTGTAGACGCGCAGCTCGTCGTGCGCGGGGATGCCCTCGGTGATCGCGATGATCAGCTCGATGCCCGCGTCCTCCGCCTCGAGGATCGAGTCGGCGGCGAAGCGCGGCGGGACGAAGATCATCGCCGTGTTCGCGCCGGTCTCGGCGACCGCGTCGTGGAAGGTGTTGAACACCGGGACGCCCTCGACGTCCTGGCCGCCCTTGCCGGGCGTCACGCCCGAGACGACCGCGGTCCCGTAGCGCTTGTTGTTCATGGCGTGGAACGTGCCCTCGCGCCCGGTGATGCCCGAGACGCAGAGCCGGGTGTCCTTGTCGACGAGGATGCTCATCCTTCAGCTGCCTCCCGCCGCGCGTCGGCGGCTCCCAGATCGGTCTCGGTGCCCTCGCCGGGCGGCACGGTCGTGCCCTCGGGGTCGCCTGCCGTCCCGCCGCCCGCGAGCTCGACCACGCGGCGCGCGGCGTCGAGCATCGTGGACTCGGTGTGCACGTTCGGCAGGTCGGCCTCGGCGAGCAGCGCGCGGCCCTCCTTGTCGTTCGTGCCGTCGAGCCGCACCACGAAGGGCACGGTCGGCTCGATCTGCTCGAACGCCTCGATCAGGCCCTTGGCGACCTCGTCGCAGCGGGTGATGCCGCCGAAGATGTTGAACAGCACCGCGGTGACGTTCGGGTTGGAGAGGATCACCTCGACGGCCGAGGTGATCGCCTCGGCCTTCGAGCCGCCGCCGGCGTCGAGGAAGTTCGCCGGCGAGCCGCCCGCCTGGGCGACCACGTCGAGCGTGGACATCACCAGCCCGGCGCCGTTGCCGAGGATGCCGACGTTGCCGTCGAGCTTGACGTAGGTCAGCCCGCGCTCGCGCGCCATCCGCTCCTGCGGGTCCTCGCCCTCGGCCGAGCGCAGCCCGGCGTTGTCGGGGTGGCGGAACAGCGAGGAGTCGTCGAGCGTGACCTTGGCGTCGAGCGCCATCACCTGGCGGTCGCCGGTGACGATCAGCGGGTTGACCTCGACGAGCATCGCCTCCTCGGAGACGAACGCGTCGTAGAGCCTGGTCAACAGCGCGCCGATCGGGCGCACGACGTCGGCGTCGACGCCCGCCTCGAAGGCGAGCCGGCGCGCGTGGAAGTCCTGGAAGCCCAGCAGCGGGTCGACGTGCAGGCGGGCGATGGCGTCCGGGTCGTTGTCGGCGACCTCCTCGATGTCCATGCCGCCCTGCGTGGAGAGCATGACCAGCGGGCGCTTGTGCGCGCGGTCGAAGACGATCGACGCGTAGTACTCCGAGGCGATGTCCGAGGCGGCCTCGATCCAGACCTCGTGCACGGTGAGCCCGCGGATGTCCATGCCGATGATCGCCTTGGCATGGGCCTCGGCCTCGGTGCGGTCCTTGGCGACCTTGATGCCGCCGGCCTTGCCGCGGCCTCCGATCTGCACCTGCGCCTTGACGACGCAGGGATAGCCGATCTCGTCGGCGGCGGCGACGGCCTCCTCCACGGTCGTCGCGGGGGAGCCGGAGGGCACGGGCACCCCGTGCCGGGCGAAGAGCTGCTTGCCCTGGTATTCGAGAAGGTCCATGAGCGGGCGAGGACTCTAGCCCACCCGCTCGGCCTCCCGCCGCGTGAAGCGCGGCGTCTCGCTCGTGCCTGTCGGGAGCTGTGCCTGCGCGGCCTCCATCAGGGGTTTGATCAGGTCCATCGGGAGCGGGAAGACCACCGTGGAGTTCTGCTCGACGCCGATCTCGGACAGCGTCTGCAGGTAGCGCAGCTGCAGCGTGGCGGGGTTGCGGCTGATCACGTCGGCGGCCTCGGCCAGGCGGGTGGCGGCCTGGGCCTCCGCCTCGGCCCTGATCACCTTGGCGCGCCGCTCGCGCTCGGCCTCCGCCTGCTTGGCCATCGCGCGCTGCATCGCCGACGGGATGCCGACGTCGCGGATCTCGACCGTCGTGACCTTGATCCCCCACGGCTCGGTCTGCTCGTCGATGATCTGCTGGAGGTGGTCGTTGAGCTGCTCGCGCTGGGAGAGCAGCGCGTCGAGGTCGGCCTTGCCGAGCACGGCCCGCAGCGTCGTCTGGGCGATCATCGAGGTCGCCTGGCGGAAGTTCTCGACCTCGACGATCGAGGAGCGCGGGTCGACCACGCGGAAGTAGGCGACCGCGTCGACGCGCGCCGGGACGTTGTCGCAGGTGATCACGTCCTGCGCGGGGACGTTGAGCGTGTGGGTGCGCAGCGAGACGCGCACCATCCGGTCGATCAGCGGCACGAGCAGCACGACGCCGGGGCCCTTGGCGGCGATCAGCCGCCCGAGCCGGAACACCACGGCGCGCTCGTACTCGCGCAGGATCCGGACCGAAGCCGCGGCGGCGGTGGCCGCGAGCACGATCAGGACGAGCAACGTCAGCAGGACGGCGGTCATGGCGCCAACTCCCATTCCTCCGCAGGGCGCACGGTGAGCGTGAGGCCGCTCACCTGCTCGATCACGACGGGGTCGCCGGGCTTGAGCTCCGGGTCGCCCTCGAGGTCCCAGCGGCGCGCTCGCCACAGCGCGCCGTCCACGAACACGCGGCCGACGGGCGCGGGCGCGGCCCGCACCTCACCGAGGCGGCCGATCAGGCCCTCCGCGCCCGTGCGGGCGCGGATGCGGCGCGTGGCGAGTCCCTTGCGCACGATCACCAACAGGAGCGCGAGCGAGAACAGCGCGGTGGCGAGCGTCGCACCGGCCACCGCGGCGGCGCCGAGGCCGGCGCCGGAGACCAGCAGTCCGATCCCCGTGGCGAGCGCGACGGCGGCGGCCGTCCCGAGCGCGCCGTACGACGGCACGTGCGCCTCCGCCACGAAGAGCGTGGCGCCTACGAGCACCAGCAGCAGGCCGAGCGCGGACATGGGTCCTCCTCCTACGGATCGTACTCCCACCGGGGCCGGGCGGCGAGGCGCTCATGTCACAATGCACGGCCGAATATGCCGCTGCCTAAGGAAGTCACCTTCGTCACGTTCGACGTCTACGGGACCCTGATCGACTGGGAGACCGGCGTCTACGACGCCTTCGTCAAGGAGGCCGACAAGGACGGGTACACCCTCGCCCGCGAGGAGCTCGTCCCGCTGTTCATGAAGACCCAGCAGGAGATCAAGGCGGGCTCCTACGAGCTGTACGCCGAGGTGCTGCGCCGCACGGCGGTGCAGATCTCGCGCGAGCTCGGCTGGCCGCTCGAGCCCTCGCGCTCCGGGTTCCTGCCCGAGTCGGTGCCGCGCTGGCCGCCGTTCAAGGAGACCAACACGCAGCTCGAGCGCTTCGGCAAGAAGTTCGAGATCGGCCTCGTGTCGAACATCGACGACAAGCTGCTGGGCCAGACGCGCCGGCACTTCAAGTCGGACTTCGACCTCGTCGTCACCGCCCAGCAGGTCCGCTCCTACAAGCCGGATCCCGCGCACTTCAAGGAGTGCGAGCGCCGCATCGGCACCAAGAAGGGCTGGGTGCACGTCGCGTCGAGCTACTACTACGACGTCGAGCCGTGCCTGAAGGCCAAGGTGCCCGTGATCTGGGTCAACCGCACCAAGGAGCAGCTCGAGCCGGGGGCCAAGAAGCCCACGGCCGAGGTCAAGTCGCTCCTCGAGGCGGCGAAGCTGCTCGGCGCGGCCTAGCCCGCGCCGTGCGCGCCGTCGGGCTCCATGCCGACGTCGTCGTCGCCATCTCCCGGGCGTACCGCACCACCTGCACGCTGGTGCGCTCGGGCAACGAGGCGTTCATCGTCGACTCGCCCGTCTTCCCGGACGAGCTGGAGATCCTGCCGGCGATCGCCGAGCAGGCGGGCTTCCCCGTCGTGGGGACGCTCGCCACGCACGCCGACTGGGACCACCTGCTCGCCCCTTACGCGTTCCCCGAGGCGCCGCTGGGCTGCGCGGAGACGACCGCCGCGCGGCTGATCTCCCGGCCCGGCGAGGCGCAGCGCGAGCTGCGCGCGTTCGACGACGAGCTGTACGTGGAGCGGCCGGGGCCGCTGTCGCTGTCCGGCGCGCAATCGCTGCCGGTGCCGGGCCACTGCGGGATCGGGGAGCAGGAGCTCGAGCTGCACCCGGCCGACGGGCACACCGAGGACGGGATGGCCGTCTGGGTCCCGTGGGCGCGCGTGCTGGTGGCGGGCGACTACCTCTCGCCCGTGGAGATCCCGATGCTGTCCGAGACGGGCTCCCTGAGCGCCTACGAGGCCACGCTGGACCGGCTCGAGCCGCTCGTCGAGCGGGCCGACCACGTCGTGCCGGGCCACGGCGAGCCGATCGACGGCGCCCGCGCGGCCGCGATCCTGCGCGAGGACCGCGCGTACCTGCGGGCGCTGCGCGCGCACGGCGCGGACGCGAAGCTGCCGCTCGCGCGGCGCTCCGCCGCCCAGCGCAGGATCCACGCCGAGAACGTCACCCGGGTCGCGGGCTGATGGCCGGCGACGGGCGCGAGCCGCTGCACGCGCTCACCCCGGAGCTGCGCGCGCTCGGCGAGCGCGTCCTCGCCGCGGCGCTCGAGCGGCTGGCCGCCGACCCGCCGGCGCTCGGGCGCACCGGCCCCCCGGCCGAGGTGGCCGCGCTGGCCGGCGCGTCGGTCACGCCGGAGGGGCTCGGGCCGGAGGAGGCGCTGCGGCGCTTCCGCGACGTGCTGCTGCCGCTGACGATCGCGATCGACCACCCGCGCTACTTCGCGTTCATCCCCTCCGCCCCGACGGCCGCCTCGGCCTACGTGGAGCTGTTGCTCAGCGCGGGCTCGGTCTACGCCGGCACGTGGCTGGAGGGCGCGGGCCCCGTGCACGCCGAGAACGAGGCGCTGCGCTGGCTCGCCGGCCTCGCCGGGATGCCGGCGGGCGCCGGCGGCTGCTTCGTGCAGGGCGGGACCAACGGCAACGTCTCCGCGCTGCACGCCGCGCGCGAGCACGCCCGCCACGTCCGCGCCGGCGATCCGCCCGCCCGCTGGCGCGTCGCCTGCAGCGAGGAGGTGCACTCCTCCGTGCGCGCGGCCGCGCGGCTGATGGACGTCGACGTGCTGCCCGTGGCCGCCGACGAGCACGGCCGGATGCACGGCGAGGCCCTGCGCGAAGCGCTGGCGGGCGCCGACGGCGTCTTCGCCGCCGTCGCCACGGCCGGCACCACCAACCTCGGGCTGCTCGACGATCTCGCCGGCGTCGCGGCCGCGTGCCGCGAGCACGGCGTCTGGATGCACGTCGACGGCGCGTACGGCGCCGCCGGGCTCTGCGCGCCCTCCGTGCGGGCGCGCTACGCCGGGATCGAGCACGCCGACTCGCTGATCGTCGACCCGCACAAATGGCTGTTCGCGCCGTTCGACTCGTGCGCGCTGCTCTACCGCGACCCCGCCCTGGGCCGCGCCGCGCACCGCCAGAGCGCCTCCTACCTCGACGCACTCTACCTCGACGAGGAGGCCCACAACCCGTCCGACTACGGCCTGCACCTCACGCGCCGTGCGCGCGGGATCCCGTTCTGGTTCTCGCTCGCCGTGCACGGGACCGACGCCTACGCGCAGGCCGTCGAGCGCACGCTCGAGGTCACCCGCCTGGGCGCCGAGGAGGTTCGCGCCCGCGAGGAGCTCGAGCTGGTCGCGGAGCCCGAGCTGTCGATCCTGGCCTTCCGCCGCCACGGCTGGGCGAAGGAGGACCACCACCGCTGGGCCGCCGCCCTGCGCGAGTCCGGCACGGCGTTCGTGTTCCCCACGGCCGTGCGCGGAGAGACGGTGGCGCGGCTGGCGATCGTCAACCCGCGCACCACGCCAGAGGACCTGCGGCTCGTCCTCGACAGCATGCGCGGATAGCGCTGCTGCGCTGGCTCTAGCCGCCGATCGCGGCCAGTGCGGACGCCTGGTCGCCGAACAGCCAGGCGGCGGGCTCGACGCCGCTGAGCTCGATCGCCCGCCGCGGCGGCGCGTCGGGCTCGAGCACGACCGCGAAGCGCTGCTGCCGGGTGGCGAGGCGTTCGGCGACGTCGTAGAGCATGTGCACGCCCGAGGAGTCGAGGAACTCCAGGCCCGACAGGTCGAGCAGCAGGCCGCGGGCGGCGTTCGGCACGGACGCGCTCAGCTCGACCAGCAGGCCGGGCGCGTTCGACAGGTCGATCTCGCCCTCGACCACCGCCATCACGATCCCGCTGCGCTCCCGTACGCGCAGCGTCGCCAGCTCGTCGCTCACCCGGGCCCGGAATCGGGGTCGTCGAGGTGCCGGCGCAGCCGCACGGTCGAGCCAGAGGGGCCGGTGTCGACCGTCACGTCGTCCATGAGCGAGGACATTATCGAGCGGCCGCGCCCTCTGTGCTCACTACGCGAGTCGCGCCAGCGGCCGGAGTCGTGGACCGCGATCTCGACGCCGTCCTCTCGGCGCACGGCGCTGACCGCGATCTCGGCGTCGCTGGGCCCGTAGGCGTGCTCGATCGCGTTCATGGCCGCCTCGTGCGCGGCCAGCACGATGTCGTTGGCCTCCTCGGCCGTCGCGCCGTGGGCGGTCAGCCACGCAGTGAGCCTGCGCCGCACCTCCGAGAGCCGGTTCGGGTGGGCGTTGATGACGGTGTAGAGCCGCTCGCCGGCCATCGGCGTGCGCGCGAGCACGAGCAGCGCCACGTCGTCGGGGAGGTCGCCGAGGTCGGCGACGATCCGCTCGCACGCCTCGGCCGGGCCGGCGAACGTCTCCGAGAGCCGCGCCGCCAGCCGGTCGATGCCGGCGTCGATGACCTCGCCGCGGCGCTCGACGAGCCCGTCGGTGTAGAGCAGCAGCGCCTCGCCGACCTCGAGCTTGACCTCGGCCTCGACGTGGCGATGGGACATCGTCACGCCGAGCGGGTGGCTGAGGCCGTCGACGACGCGCTCGACCGAGCCGTCCGCGCGGCGCAACAGCGGCGGCGGGTGGCCCGCGTTGGAGAACCGCAGCACCCCCGAGGCCGGGTCGAGGATCCCGCACAGGCAGGTCGTCATCGCCAGCCCGGAGTCGCTCACCAGCAGGTCCAGCCGGTCCATCAGCCCGGCGGGCGGGTGGCCCTCGAAGGCGTAGGCGCGCACGGCCTGGCGCACCTGGCCCATGACCGCGGCCGCGAGCACGCCGTGGCCGGCCACGTCGCCGATCGTGATCACCAGGCGGCCGTCGCCGAGCGCGGTGGCGTCGTAGAAGTCGCCGCCGATCTCCAGCGACTCGCTCGCGGGCACGTAGCGCCCGCACAGCTCCGTCCCGAGCACGTCGGGCAGTGCGCGCGGCAGCAGGCTGCGCTGGAGCGTCAGCGCGACGTCCTCCATCTCACGCGCGCGGTCGCGCTCGCCAGTGGCGAGGGCGTCGCGCAGCCGCGTGACCTCGAGGTTCGCGTTCACCCGCGCGAGCAGCTCGGGGCCGGAGAACGGCTTGACGAGGTAGTCGTCGGCCCCGGCGTCGAGGCCCTCGACGGTCGCCTCCTCGCCGGCCCGCGCGGACAGCATGATCACCGGCAAGCGGCGCGTGCGCGGGTCCTGGCGCAGCGTCGCCAGCAGCTCGAAGCCGTCCATCCGCGGCATCATCACGTCGGTCAGGACGAGGTCCGGCGGGCGCTCGGAGATCTGGGCGAGCGCGTCTGCGCCGTCGACGGCGGTGCGCACGATGTAGTCGGGCTCCAGCAGCCTGGCGAGGTACATGCGCAGGTCGGCGTTGTCGTCGACCACGAGCACCTCGGGCCGCCCGTCGTCGGACGACGGGAGTGCGATCGTGCGCTCCTGCGCGCCCCAGCGCTCGGCCTCGCGCGCGAAGCCGTCGCGCTGCGCGGTCGCGGGCTCGCCGTCCGCGGTCGCCGGCCCGGCGCCGCCGGCCTCGGCGTGCAGCAGCGGCAGCTCGACCCGGAACGTGCTGCCCTCGCCCTCGACGCTGGCCACCGTCACCTCGCCGCCGTGCAGGCGCACGAGCTCGTCGACGAGCGCGAGCCCGATGCCGCTGCCCTCGTGGCTGCGCCCGGGCGCGCCGCTGACGCGGTGGAAGCGCTCGAACAGCCGCGGCAGCTCGTCCGCCGGGATGCCGACGCCGGTGTCGGCGATCTCGATCACCGCCGTCTCGCCGGCGCGCAGGCGCATCGTGATCCGGCCCTCGAAGGTGAACTTGTAGGCGTTGGAGAGCAGGTTGAGCAGGACCTTCTCGAGCAGCCCCGCGTCGGCCTCGACCGTCACGTCCTGCTCGGGGACGTCGACCACGAGATCGAGGCCGGTCCGGTCGGTCGCCGACTGGAAGACCGCGGCGCTGTCGCGGACGAGCCGGTTGAGGTCGACCGGGGCGAACGCCGCCGTCGCGCGGCCGGCCTCGATCCGGGAGAGGTCCAGCAGCGCGTTGACGAGCCGCAGCAGGCGCAGCGCGGCGCGCTGGGCGACCTCGATCCGCTCGCGCTGCAGCGCGAGCTCCGCGTCGGGCTCGGCGAGCGCGTCGCTGAGCGGGCCGAGCATCAGCGTCAGCGGGGTGCGGAACTCGTGCGAGACGTTGGAGAAGAACTCCGTCTTGGCGCGGTCGAGCGCCGCCAGCTCGTCCGCGCGCGTCTCGGCCGCCGCGAGGCCGACGGCGCTCGACAGCGCCGAGGAGAGCTGGCGCGCGATCTGCCGCAGGAAGCCGCGGTGGTCCTCGTCGAGGCGGTGGCGGGGGTTGACGCCGAGCACCAGCGCCGCCGCGGGGACGGAGCTGCCGGGGCGCTCGACCGGCAGGAGCACGGCGCCGTCCTCCTCGAGGACCCGCTCGCCCTCGCCGGCGGCGCCGGCGAGCGCCGCCCAGCGGTCCTCGGTCCGGCAGGCACCGGAGAAGCGCACGCCGCCGTCCTCGCCGATCGCGTACAGCGCCGCGAACGGGACGTCCGCCTCGGCGCCGGCGAGCGCCGTGACGGCCGCGCTCCCCACGTCGGCCTCCGTGCGGGCGGCGGCGAGCGCCTCGCCGAGCCGGGCGAGGACCTGCAGCCGCCGCGTCCCGAGCACGCGCGCGGTGGCCTCGTGCACCGCCGTGAAGATCCCGGCCACCGCGCCGGCCTCGTCGCGGATCGGGCTGAAGGAGTACGTGAAGAAGGCCTCTTCGAGGAAGCCCTCGCGCTCCAGCAGCAGCGGCTGGTCCTCCTGCCAGGTCGCCTGGCCGGTCCTGACCACCCCGTCGAGCATCGGCTCGAGCAGGTCCCAGATCTCCGGCCAGATCTCGCGCAGCGGGCGGCCGAGCGCCGACGGGTGGTTGGCCCCGAGCATCGGCACGTAGGCGTCGTTGTAGATCGCCACGTGGTCGGGGCCCCAGAACACGCACATGCCGTAGCGCGACCCGAGGCAGATGCCGGCCGCCGTGTGCAGCGGGAGCGGCCACCGCTCGGCGGGGCCGAGGGGCGTGCGGCTCCAGTCGAGCGCCCTCACGAGGGCGCCGCACTCACCGCCGCCGGCTCCGAGGCCGGACGCGCCGGACGACGTCCCCGTGCTCACCGTGACGGATTCTCGCACGCGCTAAGCGAGCGAGGCAAGCTCGTCATAGAGCGCCCTGGCGGCCTTCAGGCCCAGCTCGAGCGAGGCGACCCGGTAGCTCTCGTCGGGAGCGTGGATGCGGTCCTCGGGCAGCGCGAAACCGCCCACGATCGTGGGGATGCCGCGCTCGGCGAACGCGGCCAGGATCGGGATCGAGCCGCCCGAGCGGACGACGACCGGCGCCACGCCGGTCGCGTGCTCGAGCGCCCTGCGGGCCGCCACGAGCGCGGGCGCGCCAGGATCGAAGCGCGAGGGCTCGGCGCCGTGCAGGCGCAGCTCGAGCTCGGCGCCCTCGGGCAGCGCGCCGCGCAGCAGCGCCTCGAGCGCGGGCGCGATCTCCGCGCTGCGCTGGCCCCCGGCGAGGCGGACGGAGAGGCTCGCCTCGGCGCGCTCGGGGACGATCGTGCGCGGCTCGCCGGCCGCGACGCGGTGCACGTCGACGGAGGTCCCGGCCATCGTGCGCACGTGCAGCTCCTCGCCGGCCCGCGGATCGGCCGGCTTGGCGCCCGCCTCGGCCAGCAGCCGCGCCCCTGGCGGCAGCTGCGCCCAGGCGTCGAGCTCCTCCGGCGACGGCGGCTCGAGGCCCGCGCGCAGCGCCTCGGGCGGCCGCCCGGTCTCCGGGTCGGGCAGCACGGCGGCCAGCAGCCGGTGCAGCACGTGGACCGCGTTGAGCGCGGCGCCGCCGAACTCGCCCGAGTGGGCGGGGCGCTCGCCCGTCGTCACGACCAGGTCGGCCCACACCATCCCGCGCGTGCCGACGGTCAGCGCGGGAGTGTCGGCGTCCAGCATCCCGGCGTCGAAGACGATCGCCGCGTCGGCGCCGCGCTCGTCGGCGGCCATCCAGCGCTCGGCGGTGTCGGCGGGCGTCTCCTCCTCGCCCTCGATCAGCACGCGCACGGTGACGCCGAGCCGGCCGGCGTCGGCCAGCTCGCAGGCCACGAGCAGCAGCGGGAGGAAGTTGCCCTTGTCGTCGGATGCCCCGCGGGCGTACAGGCGCCCGTCGCGGATGTCGGGCTCGAACGGCGGCGAGGTCCAGCGCGACTCGTCGCCGGCGTCCTGCACGTCGTAGTGGCCGTAGATCAGGATCGTGGGCGCGCCGTCGCGGTTCGCGCGCAGCTCGCCGACCACGAGCGGCGGGTGATCGCCGTTCTGGACCAGCTCGCCCGTGCCCCCGGCCGCCTCGATCCGGCGCAGCGCCCAGCCGGCCGCCTCGACGAGCGCCTCGCGGTTGCCGCCGGCCGTGCTGACGGACGGGATCCGCAGCCAGTCGCCGAGCTCGGCGATCGCCTCGTCGAGGTCCGTCACTCGGGCGACTTGATGACCGCGATCGTGTCGCCGGACTTCACGGCGCCGCCCTCGGACACGGCGAGCTCGGCGATCTTGCCGGCCTTGTGGGCGTAGATCTCGTTCTCCATCTTCATCGCCTCGATGATGCAGACGAGCGCGCCCTCCTCGACCTCGGCGCCCTGCTCGACGAGCACCTTCCAGACGTTGCCCTGCAGCGGCGAGGCCAGCGTGTCGCCGCCCCCTCCGCCACCGCCGCCCGACTTGCGCTCGCGCCTGGGCGCGGTGCGGGCGGCGCCGTTGGCCGCCGCCGCGGGCGCGCCGGCGGCGAGCGGCTCGCCGCGGACCACGACGTCGAAGCGCTTGCCCGAGACCTCGACGGTGTAGGTGCGCTCCTCGAGCTCCGGCTCGTCGTCGGAGGAAGCCGGCGCCGCCTCGAACGCGAGCTGCTTGAGCCAGTCCTTGTCCTCGATCAGGTCGCGACAGGTCTCGCCCTCGGCCCATTGCTCGGAGGCCATGATCGCCTTGTGGAACGGGATCAGGGTCTTGACGCCCTCGACCTCGTACTCCTCCAGCGCGCGCAGCATGCGCCGCGTGGCGCGCTCGCGGTCGGCGTCCCAGACGATCAGCTTGGCCACCATCGGGTCGTAGAGCGGCGTGATCTCCGTGCCGCTGACCACGCCGGAGTCCACGCGCACGCCGGGCCCGGAGGGCTCGCGATAGTGCGCCACGGTGCCGGGCGCGGGGGCGAAGTTCTTCGAGGCGTCCTCGGCGTTGATGCGGCACTCGATCGCGTGGCCGTGCAGGCGGATGTCGTCCTGGGAGAACGAGAGCTCCTCGCCCGCGGCCACGAGGATCTGCTCGCGCACGATGTCGACGCCCGTCGTCTCCTCGGTCACGCAGTGCTCGACCTGGACGCGGGTGTTCATCTCCAGGAAGAAGTACTCGCCGTCCTGCAGCAGGCCCTCGATCGTGCCCGCGCCGTGGTAGCCGACGGCCTCGGCGGCGTCCGTGGCGATCTTGCCGATCTTCTCTCGCAGCTTCTCGTCGACCAGCGGCGCCGGGGACTCCTCGATCAGCTTCTGGTGGCGGCGCTGGATCGAGCAGTCGCGCTCGCCGAGGTGGACGACGTGGCCGTGCTTGTCGGCCAGCACCTGGACCTCGACGTGGCGCGGGTCGGGCAGGTAGCGCTCGAGGTAGACCGTGTCGTCGGAGAAGAACTTCTCGCCCTCGCGGGCGGCGCCCTCGAAGGCGTCCTTGAGCTTGGCCTTCTCGAGCGCGACGCGGAAGCCCTTGCCGCCGCCGCCGCCCGCGGCCTTGACCGCGATCGGGTAGCCGATCTCCTCCGCGATCTTCTCGGCCTCCTCGATCGTCTCCACCGGGTCGGTGGTGCCCGGGACGATCGGCACGCCGGCCTTCTGCATCAGCTCGCGGGCGCGGGTCTTGGAGCCCATCGCCTCGATCGCGCTCGCCGGCGGGCCGATGAACGTGATGCCCGCCTCCTCCAGCCGCTTCGCGAAGGCCGCGTTCTCGGCCAGGAAGCCGTAGCCGGGGTGGACGGCCTCGGCGCCGGAGGCCTCGATGACCTCCATGATCTTGTCCACGTTGAGGTAGGACTCGGCGGCCGGACCGGGCCCGAGCAGGTACGCCTCGCCGGCGCGCTTGACGTGCTGGGCGTCGCGATCCGCCTCGGAGTAGACGGCGACGGAGGCGATGCCGAGCTCGTCGAGCGCTCGGAGCACGCGGACGGCGATCTCGCCGCGGTTGGCGACCAGGACCTTGGAGAACACGGCCGCGAGGATATCCGCCGGGGGCCGGCGAGCGCCCTGTCGGCACGCTGACTTGGGCGTTCGCGCAAGTTTCCGGAGGCCCGTGCGTTGGAGCCTCCATGCCCCGCACTTGGGGTCGCGGGGCGAGTGCCTGAGCGGCGACGCTCAGTCCGAGCGGGAGTCGGCCGGCCGGCTTATATGGGGCCGCCGTGCCGGCCGGCTACCCGTCGACCATGCCTGCGCCGACGGTGTCGTTCGTGGCCTCGTCGATGAGGATGAACGCGCCGGTCGCGCGGCTGATGGCGTACGGGTCGGCGGCGAGCTCGCCGCCGAGGCGCAGCCGGACACGGCCGATCGCGTTGAGCTCGAGCTCCGCGGCGGGCGCGCGCTCGAAGGTCGTGACGTCGAGCCGGTCCTCGATGGCGTCGAGCTTGGCCCGCACCGTGCGGGTCGTGTGCTTGAGCAGGTAGGTGCCGCCGGCGCGCGCGGGCGCGTCGCCCAGCCAGCACAGCGTGGCCGCCAGCTCGCGCGACGGCGCCGGCGCCTCGGAGGCGCGGGCGATCATGTCGCCGCGGCCGACGTCGACCTCGTCCTCGAGCACGATCGAGACGCTGGCCGGCGCGGCGGCGTCCGAGGCCTCGCCGCGCGGGCCGAGCACGCGCGCCACGCGCGAGCGGGCGCCGGAGGGCAGCACGACGACCTCGTCGCCGGCGCGCAGGGTGCCGGAGGCCAGGCGGCCCGCGTAGTGGCGCTCGCCGCCGTGGCGGATCACGTACTGGATCGGCAGCCGGGCCGGGCCGTCGGCGGCGCCGACGGCCTCGGGGGCGCCCTCGAGATGGGCGAGCAGCGGCTCGCCCGCGTACCAGGGCATCGCCTCCGAGCGGTCGACGACGTTGTCGCCGTGCAGCGCGCTGACGGGGATGAAGGTGAGGTCGCGCAGTCCGGCGCCGGCGGCGAACTCCAGGAACTCGCGCACGACCGTGTCGAAGCGCTCCTCGGCGTAGCCGACGAGGTCCATCTTGTTCACGCAGACCGTGATCTGCGGCACGCCGAGCAGGCCCGCAAGCGCGGCGTGGCGGCGCGACTGCTCCGTCAGCCCGTGGCGGGCGTCGACGAGGATCACGGCCAGGTCGGCGGTCGAGGCGCCCGTGACCATGTTGCGCGTGTACTGCGCGTGGCCCGGGCAGTCGTGGAGCACGAAGCGCCGGCGCGGCGTGGCGAAGTGGCGGTAGGCGACGTCGATCGTGATGCCCTGCTCGCGCTCGGCGCGCAGGCCGTCCGTCAGGTTCGCGAGGTCCTCCAGGCCGGCCTCCTGGTCGGCCATCAGCGCCTTGGCGTCGAACAGCAGCCTGCCGATCAGCGTCGACTTGCCGTCGTCGACGGAGCCTGCCGTCGCGACCCTGAGCACTAGTGGTTCCTCCCGTGGGTCGCGGTGCTCTCGAACGGCCGCTGGCGGCGGCTGGCAAGGACGCAGATCCGAAGGAATCCCTCTGGGATTTCGAGGGTCGAGGACGCCGCCAGGCGGCGATCAGCGGGCGCCGCGAGGGCACCGGGATCCGCGGGAGGGGCCACTAGAAGTACCCGACGCGCTTGCGGTCTTCCATGGCGGCCTCGCTCGTGCGGTCGTCGGCGCGGGTCTCGCCGCGCTCGGTCACGCGCGTGGCGGCGATCTCCTCGACGACCTCCTCGAGCGTGGTGGCGCGCGAGCGCACGGCGCCCGTGCAGCTCATGTCGCCGACGGTGCGGTAGCGCACCCACTCTGTGAACGGCTCCTCGCCGTCCATGCGCTCGACGAAGTCGCTGACGGCGTAGAGCATCCCGTCGCGCTCGAAGACCTCGCGCTCGTGGGCCACGTAGAGGCCCGGGACCTCGAGCTCCTCGGCCAGGATGTACTCCCAGACGTCGAGCTCGGTCCAGTTGGAGAGCGGGAAGACGCGCACGTGCTCGCCGCGCCGGACGCGGCCGTTGTAGAGGTCCCACAGCTCCGGCCGCTGCTTGCGCGGGTCCCACTGGCCGAAGTCGTCGCGGAACGAGAACACGCGCTCCTTGGCGCGGGCGCGCTCCTCGTCGCGGCGGGCGCCGCCGAACGCGGCGTCGAAGCCGTGCTCCGCGATCGCGTCCAGCAGCGTCGTCGTCTGCAGCCGGTTGCGCGACGCGCGCGGGTGGGGGGCGGGAATTCCTCTACCACGCGGCCCTTGTCGATCGACTCCTGAACGGAGGCCACGATCGCGTCCGGCACGCGGCGGTCGCGGAACTCGATCGCCTCGGGGAAGTTGTGGCCCGTGTCCACGTGCATGACCGCGAACGGCAGCGGCGCCGGCGCGAACGCCTTCTCGGCCAGCGCCAGCAGCACGATCGAGTCCTTGCCGCCGCTGAAGAGCACGACGGGCTTCTCGAACTCGGCCGCGACCTCGCGGATGATGTGGATGGCCTCCGCCTCGAGCTGCTCGAGGTGGGGGCTCAGACTGCGCATTCGCCCTCGCCGCGTTCGACCTCGAACGGCGCGTTCTTCGTCCAGTCGATGAAGTTCTCCATCGTCTCGAGGCCGAACTCGATCGGCATCGCCAGGTCGCGCACGAGATCCTCGAAGGCCGCCGGCCCGACGCGCTCGGCGAAGGCGTTGAAGACCTCGCTCTCGTTGTAGCGCCCGGCCTCGTAGAAGCGGATCCAGCGCTCGACGGCCTCGGGCACGCGCTTGGCCGCGAGCCGCACCTTCAGGCGCTTGCCGTAGACGATCTCGCCGCCCTCGTAATTGCCGCCGATGTGGGCGACGTAGGCGGGGATCGTGTGCTCGCCGACCTTGATCGAGGCGCCGTAGAAGCCCATGTTGCCGATGTGGTGCTGGCTGCAGCCGTTCGGGCAGCCGGACATCTTGATGTGGATCTTGCGCGTCAGCGGGTCGGTGATGTTCATCGACTCGATCCGCTCCTGGACGGCGCGGTTGAGGCCCATCGAGCTCACGATGCCGAGCTTGCAGGAGTCCGTGCCGGGGCAGGAGACGACGTCGTTGACCTGGTCGGGGCCGGCGTCGCCGAGCCCGAGCGCGCTCAGCCGCTGCCAGACGTCGTAGACCGCCTCGTCGCGCACCCAGCGCAGGACGAGGTTCTGGTGCACCGTCATGCGGGCGTGGCCGCCGCAGTACTCGCGCATGATCTGCCCGAGCCCGCGGAACTGCTCCGGATCCAGGTCGCCGCGGGTGACCTTGACCTGGACCGTCGAGAAGCCCTGCTGGCGCTGCGGCTGGACGTTGGCCTCGCGGAAGCGCGTGAACGCCGCCGCGTCGCCGTTGGGCGAGCCGTAGGCGGGCGGCACCTCGGGGGCGTCGGCCTGCTCGTCGTAGAGGAACACGCGGTCCTCGATCGAGAAGTCGCGCTCGGCGACCCAGTCGCCCTCGAGCTCCTCGTCGACCATCCGGCGCACCTCGTCGATGCCGACCTTGTCGACCAGCACCTTCAGGCGGGCGCGGGCGCGGTTGACGCGCAGCCAGTCCTGGCGGTCGAAGATGCGCAGGATGGCCTCGGCCCACATCAGGTAGGCGCCGTCGTCGGCGGTGACGAACTCGTTCAGGGTCGGCGCGACGCGCGGCATGATCGACGTGCCGCCGCCGACGCGCATCTCGAAGCCCTTCACGCCGCCGCGCTCGCGCGCGATGAAGGCGATGTCGTGGATGCCGGTCAGCGCGCGGTCTGCGCCGCCGCCGCCGTCGAACGCGGTCTTGACCTTGCGCGGCATCAGCTGCGTCGTGGGGTGGCGCACGAAGTAGCGCACGAACGCGCCCGCGTAGGGGGTCGTGTCGAACAGCTCGTCGGCGCACACGCCGGCCCACGGGTCGGCGGTCACGTTGCGCACCGTGTTGCCGCAGCCCTCGCGGCTGGAGAGCCCGGACTCGGCGAGCTCGCGGATGTAGGCGGCGGCGTCGCGCAGCGGGACGTGATGGACCTGGATGTTCTGCCGCGTCGTGATGTGGCCCTTCTTGAGCGGCACGAACTGCTCGATCGCGCTCGCGAAGGCGTCCATCTGCTCGGGCGAGACGCCGCCCCAGGGCAGCTTGACGCGGATCATCTGCACATCGGGCTGGCGCTGGCCGTAGACGCCCTGCTTGAGCCGGAAGCCGATGAACTCGTTCTCGGGCGTGTCGCCGCCGAGGTACTTCTCCGCCTCGTTGTCGAAGTCGTCGAACTCGCGCTGGAGGATGGGGATGACGTGGCCCGGGACGTCCTCGCGGACCTCGGGGTTCGCGAGCGACCCCTTGCGGCCGGCCGTGGTCGAAGGCTCCATCAGCCCAAAGTAGCAAAAGCCGACCGCCTTACAGATGTTTCGGCGGCGAAGCCTAGATCCAGCCGCGCGTGGGCTCGCGATCGACGCCCTCGAGCAGCGCCGCGCGGACCCACGGGCCCGGCCCCGCGGGCTCGCTCGCGACGGGCGGAGCGGTGTCGCGCATGAAGCGCTCGATCGCGGCGATCACGGCAGCGGCCTCCTCCGGCGAAGCGGACGAGCCGCGCAGCTCCAGGCGGGGGCGGCGGTTCACAGGAGCAGACGTTAGCCCGTAGGATCGCGCCATGCCGCGTCTCCTCCTGGCGTTCCTCGCCGTTCTCACCATCCCGTTCCTCGTCTCGACCGCGCACGCGGACCCGGCGGGCAAGACCACCCTCGAGGAGACGATCGCCCGCGGCGACGGGGTCTACGCCCCGCTGAGCCCGGCGGGCGGCGAGCGCTACGTGACCCGCCGCGGCGGGTCCGCGAAGGCCAAGCGCGGCCGGACGGCCAAGCGACGCTCGATCGTCGACTTCGCGCAGCTCACGGACCCGCAGGTCGTCGACGAGATGAGCCCGGCCCGCGTGGACTTCGCCGACGCCGCGGGCGGCGACATCGGCGCGTCATGGCGCCCCCAGGAGGCGCTCGGCACGCAGGTGTTCGACCAGGTGGTGCGCAACGTCAACGCGAACCGCAGCAGCCGGGTCAGGCAGGGCAGCGGCAGGCGCGCGAAGGTGGGCTTCGCGATCACGACGGGCGACATGGCCGACAACCAGCACCTCAACGAGACCCGCTGGTTCAAGACCGTGCTCGACGGCGGGACCGTCGACCCGTTCTCGGGCGACCCGATCACGAACCAGTGCGGCGACGTGCCCGCCGACCGGCTCGCGAAGGTCAACGCGGACGTCGCCGCGCGCGCCTACACCGGCGTCGCGGACTACGACGACTACCGCGACGCGCCGCAGGACCGCTTCGCCGGCTTCTGGGATCCCGACGAGGCCGCCCCGACGGCGGGCCCGTACTCGGCGTTCCCGCGCTACCCGGGGCTGCTCGAGGCGGCCCAGCGCCCGTTCGAGGCGGCGGGGCTCGACGTGCCGTGGTACATCTCGCGCGGCAACCACGACGGCCTCGTCCAGGGCAACGCGCCCGCCAGCGAGGACCTCTTCCGCGCGATCGCGACGGGGTGCCTGAAGGTGTTCCCGAACGCCGCCTTCGACCCCAAGCGCTTCGAGGGCGCCTCGGACGACGAGCTGTTCGCCTCCTTCGGCGACCCGGCGTTCATCCAGCAGCTGCTCGCCGGCGCCAAGACCGTCGCGCCGGACACCGACCGCCGGATCCTCTCCAAGCGGGAGTACCGGAGCCTGATCGGCCACGGCTTCGCCTCCACGCCGCGCTCCGAGCTGCGGCGCTCCCGCGGCAGCGCGAGCTACTACGCGTTCACGCGCAAGGGCGTGCGCTTCATCTCGCTCGACACCGTCGCCGAGGGCGGCGGCCAGAACGGCAACATCGACGACCCGCAGTACCGCTGGCTGCGCGGGCGAGCTGCGCAAGGCCAAGCGCCGCGACCGGCTCGTGGTCGTCTTCGGCCACCACCCGATGCGCTCGATGACCAACACGCGCGCGGACGAGCGCGCCGGCAAGTGCGACCCGGCCGACGAGCCGGGCTGCGACCGCGACCCGCGCCGCTCGACGCCGCTGCACCTGGCGACGGGCAAGAAGTCGGTCCGGGCGCTGCTGACCGGCACGCCGAACGTCGTCGCCTACGTCGCCGGGCACATCCACGCGAACCGGGTCACGTTCTACGGCGGCCGCAAGGGGCGCGGGCTTCTGGGAGATCGCGACCGCCTCGCACGTCGACTACCCCCAGCAGAGCCGCACGATCGAGATCATGGACAACCGCGACGGCACGCTGTCGCTGTTCGGCACGATCCTCGACTCGGCGGCGCCCACGGCCGCGCCGCCGCCCGGCAGCGCGCTCGCCTTCGACGCCACGCAGCTCGCATCGCTCAGCCGCACGCTGTCGTTCAACGACCCCCAGCGCGACGCGGACGAGGACGATCCGCCGCGCGAGGGGCGCCGCGCCGACCGCAACGTGGAGCTGCTGGTGCAGGACCCGCGCTAGCGGCGCAGCGCCCGCGCGCGCGTCGCCGGTCCAGCGCGTCCGCAGCGCGGCGCGTGCGGCGTTCGCGCCGCACGCGCCGTGGACGCCGCCGCCGGGGTGCGCGGACGCCGAGGCGAGGAACAGGTGCGGCACCGCGGTGCCGGCGCGGCCCAGGCCCGGGAACGGGCGCAGCACGAGCTGCTGGTGCAGCTGGGCCGTGCCGCCGTTGATCGCGCCGCCGACGAGGTTGGCGTTCTGCGGCCTCGAGGTCGGGCGGCGCGGCGACGTGGCGGCCGAGCACGCGGCTCGCGGAAGCCGGGGGCCACGCGCTCGAGCTCGGCCTCCATGCGGTCGGCCATCGCCTCGCGCTCGCGCTCGTCCCAGCGCGCCCGTGATCCCGTCGCCGCCGGCGTCGCCGCGGACCTCGCGCGGCACGTGCGTGTAGCCCCAGAACGTCTCGGCGCCCGCGGGCTGGCGCGTCGGGTCCATGCGCGCGTACTGGCCCGCGACCAGGAACGGCCGCTCGGGCACCTGGCGCGAGGCGATCCGGGCCATCGCCAGCGTCAGCGCGTCGACCGACTCGGCGACGTGCACGGTGCCCGTCCGCGCCATCTCCGGGCGCGTCCACGGCACCGGGCCGTCGAGCGCCCAGTCGACCTTGACGGTGCCGTGGTCGTACTGGAAGCGCCGCAGCCCCTCGCGCACGCGCGGCCGGCAGGTGCTCGGCGCCGACGAGGCGCTCGTAGAGCTGCGGGGCGCCGACGTCGGCCAGCACGGCGCGCCGGGCGTCGTGCTCGCGCCCGTCGGCCGTGCGCACGCCGGCCGCGCGCCCGCCGCGCAGGACCACCCGCTCGACCGGGACGCCGCACTCGATCCGGCCCGCCGGCCGCCGCCAGGCGCCGCACGAGCGCGGCCGTCAGCGCGCCCGAGCCGCCCTCGGGGACGGGATAGCCGACCTGCTGGGCCATGCCGACGAGCACCAGCCCGTAGACCGCGCCGCCCGCGGACTCCGGCGCGTAGTCGGCGTGCAGCGCGTTGCCGGCGAACAGCAGCGCCGGCCCCTCGCCGGCGAACTCCTCCTCGACGAAGCGCCGCACGGGCAGCGCCCCAGCCGCGCGAACTCGCCCATGCCGGCGCGGCGTGGCGCAGCGCGGCGCCGAGCTTCAGCGGCGCCGCGCAGCGGGCGGGAACGGGCCGCATGAGCGCCTCGATCGAGCGCGGGCCCGATCCGGTCCCAGTAGGCCATCCAGCGGGCGAACGCCTCGCCGTCGCCGGGCGCGAGCGCCTCCAGGCCGGCGCAGGTGCGGTCCAGGTCCCGCCGTAGATCACCGCCGCGCGGCCGTCGGCCAGCGGGTGGGCGACCGCGGCCTCGGCGCGGCACAGGCGCAGCCCGTGGCGCTCGAGCTCGAGCGCCTGCATCACCGGCGAGGCCGCCACCAGCGGGTAGAACGAGCTGAAGCGGTCGTGCACGAAGCCCGGGTGCGCGGTCTCGCCGCTGCGGACCGCGCCGCCTGGCTCGGGCTGCGGCCTCGAGCACGAGCACGTCCCAGCCGGCGTCCGCCAGCAGGTTGGCGGCGACGAGCCCGTTGGGACCCGCGCCGACGACGACGGCATCGGGCATGTGGCGGTCCTACCCGAGCCCGCGCGTCACGCGCGTCCGGTCCGCCGGGTAGCCTCGCCATGTACCCCCGCAGCACCTCAGCCGCCCCTGACCGGGTCTTCGGCGTCCTCTCGGACCCCGAGTCCTACGAGCACTGGGTGGTCGGGTCGCGCTCGATCGACCGCCACGAGCCGGGCTGGCCCGCGCCGGGCACGCGCTTCCAGCACACCCAGGGCGTCTGGCCCGCGTTGATCCACGACGAGACGGAGTCGGTCGCCAGCGATCCGCCGCACCGGCTCGAGCTGATCGCGAAGGCCCGCCCGGCGCTCGTCGCCCGCGTGGTGCTGGTGCTGCGCCCGGACGGCGCCGGCACGCACATCGACGATCGAGGAGCAGCCCGTGAGCGGCCTGCGCGCGCCGCTGCTGCGCACCCCGCCGGGCAAGCTGCTCACGCAGCTGCGCAACCGCCTCTCGCTGCGCCGCCTCGCCAAGCTCGCCGAACGCTAGGAGCCCTAGAGCGGGATGTTTCCGTGCTTGCGCTTCGGGCCCGGCTCGCGCTTGGTGAGCAGGGTCTCGAGCGCGCTGATCAGCTTCGGGCGCGTCTCGTGCGGGATCAGGACGTCGTCGATGTAGCCGCGCTCGGCCGCCGTGTAGGGGTTGGCGAAGCGCGCCTTGTAGTCGTCGATCAGCTTCTCGCGGCGCTGCTCGGGCGTCGGGGAGCTCGCGATGTCGCGGCGGTGGATGATGTTGACCGCGCCCTCGGGGCCCATCACCGCGATCTCCGCGGTCGGCCAGGCGAAGTTGAAGTCGGCCAGCATGTGCTTGGAGGCCATGACGTCGTAGGCGCCGCCGTAGGCCTTGCGCGTGATCACGGTGATCTTCGGGACCGTCGCCTCGGTGAAGGCGTACAGCAGCTTGGCGCCGTGGCGGATGATGCCGCCCCACTCCTGGGTCGTGCCCGGGAGGAAGCCGGGCACGTCGACGAAGGTGAGCAGCGGGATGTTGAACGCGTCGCAGGTGCGCACGAAGCGTGCCGCCTTCGACGCTGGCGTCGATGTCCAGCACCCCCGCCATCGCGCGCGGCTGGTTGCCGACGATCGCCGACCGAGTAGCCGTTCAGGCGCGAGAAGCCGCAGATGATGTTCTGCGCGAAGTGCTCCTGGACCTCGAAGAACTCGCCGTCGTCGACGATCCCGCGCACGACGTCGCGCATGTCGTAGGGCTTGTTCGGGTTGGCCGGGACGATCCCGTCCAGCTCGGGGTCCATCCGCATCGGGTCGTCGGTCGGCAGCACGCGCGGCGCCGTCTCGAGGTTGTTCTGCGGCAGGAACGAGAACAGGTAGCGGGTGTCCTCGAGGCACTGGTCCTCGTCGTCTGAGGCGAAGTGCGCCACGCCGGACTTCGAGTTGTGGCTCATCGCGCCGCCGAGCTCCTCGAACCCGACCTCCTCGCCCGTGACCGTCTTGATCACGTCGGGGCCCGTGATGAACATGTGCGAGGTCTCCTTGACCATGAAGATGAAGTCCGTGATGGCCGGGGAGTAGACCGCCCCGCCCGCGCACGGGCCCATGATCAGCGAGATCTGCGGGATCACGCCGGAGCAGCGGACGTTGCGCACGAACACGTCGCCGTAGGCGCCGAGCGAGACGACGCCCTCCTGGATGCGGGCGCCGCCCGAGTCGTTGATGCCGATCACGGGGCAGCCGATCTTGGCCGCCAGGTCCATGATCTTGCACATCTTCTCGGCCATGACCTCGCCCAGCGAGCCGCCGAAGACCGTGAAGTCCTGGGAGAAGACGCACACGCGGCGGCCGTCGATCGTCCCGTGGCCGGTGATCACCGCGTCGCCCCACGGCCGGTTCTTCTGCATCTCGAACTCGGTCGTGCGGTGGCGGACGTAGGTGTCGAGCTCCTGGAAGGACCCGGGGTCGAGCAGCTTCTCGACGCGCTCGCGGGCCGTGTACTTGCCCTTGGCGTGCTGCTTCTCGACGGCCGCCTCTGACCCGTGGTGGATCGCGGCCTGGCGCAGCTCCTCGAGCTGGGCGAGCTTCTCTTCGTAGGTCTCCGGGCTCTTCTGGCGCATGTGGCGCCGCAGGTTATCCGCGGGACGCCTCCAGCACGTCGGCGATGTAGCTCTCGCGCACCGGCTCTGGCTGGCGCAGCATCCAGATCTGCTGGCGCAGCTCCGCGTCCGGCCGGCCGAAGACCTCCTCGGCGAACGATTGCCGCACGGACCGCGGCTGGCAGAGCATCCAGCGCTGCTCGGGGTCGGCGGCCAGCCGCGCGGCGGCGCGCGCGACGGCATCGGGTGCGGTGAGGACGCGACGCTCCGTGGTGGACACGGAGCCCTAGGTTATGAGCTCGGACCCGGCTAGGGCCGCGAGAACGGGCGGTGGTGCGCCGCGCCGAGCGTGTCGAGCACGCCGGTCAGCGTGGCCTGCGCGCGCTCGCCGTCGAGCACGGGCGCCGCCGGCGGCGCCTCGACCGCGACGGGCTCCGGCTCCTGGCGGCGGCGGAAGCGGCTCCACCACGAGGCCTTCGGCTCGGGCTCGGGCTCGGGCTCCGGCTCGGGCTCCGGTGCGTCGGCGGCCTCGGCCGTGAGCGTGACCTTGGTGCCCCACCCCGACGGCTCGAGCCGCACGCATCCGGAAGCCAGGTCGCCCTCCCATTCGACGACCGACTCCGGCTGCGTGCGGGTGATGCGGATCTCGCCGAACTCGCCCAGATGGCGGGCCAGCGCGCCGGCGTCCGAAACCTCGGCCCAGATCTCCGGCGGGGACTTGACGAGGGTGCGCTTGGCTTCGAGGGAAGGCATCGGCGAAGAGCTTCGATCCTCCGGGCGGCTTCCCTGCACGTTCGTGGGACTGGCCGCCGGCGCCCGCGCGCCCTACGATGGCGCGGGGCCAGGCGTCGACCGGATGGTGCTGAGAATGCGAAGGGGAATGGCGAGCGTGCTCGCGGCGGTGATCGTGACCGCCGTGACGGCGGTGACGGCGTCGGCGGAGGTCGTCGACGACAACCCGGCGGCGTCGTCGCGCGGGCCTGGCCAGGTCACGGTCTTCATCCGCGGCAGGAGCGGCGCGCTGCTGAGCGCGGAGCTGTCCAAGGGCGCCTTCACGCCGTGGCGCCCGCTCGGCGGCTACCTGGACTCCGGGCCGGGCGCCGGCGGGCGCGACGCCACGACCTCGGACGTCTTCGTCCGCGGCGGCGACGGTGCGCTCTACCACCAGTACTTCACGACGGCGGGCGACTGGTCCGGCTGGGGGCGGCTCGGCCACGTGATGCTCTCGGCCCCCGCCACGTCGCTGCGCCGCGGGGACGGCATCATCGACGTCGCCTGGCGCGGCGTCGACAACGGCATCGAGTTCAAGTCGTGGGTGCCGGGGCAGGGCTGGACCGACGCCAACACGACCGCGTTCGATCCGGGCCTGACCCTCTCGGCCCCGGCGCTCGTGTCGCGCAACAACGGCCTCGTCGACGTGCTCGTGCGCGGCACCGACGACCACGTGTTCATCGACGTCTGGAACGGCTCGGCGTGGAGCGGCTGGCTCGAGCTGCCGGGCGGGATGGTCACGCAGCACGCCCCCGCGGCCACCGTGCGCACGCTCGGCACCATGGACGTCTTCGTGCGCTCGAACAACGGCGAGGTGCGCTGGATCTCGTGGGACGGCGCCGCCTGGTCGGGCTGGAAGACGGTGCCCGGCGCCGTCGACTCGGCGCCGGCCGTCGTCGCCGAGACCTCCGCGCGGATGTGGCTGTTCGCCCGCCGCGGCGGCGAGGTGGTCTACAACGTCTACGACGCCGGCACGGGGCCGCAGAACGGCTGGGACGGCTGGAAGCCCGTGCACCCGCCGGCGCCCGCGCCGCCCCCGCCACCCGGGTGCGACCTCGCCGCGGGACGGCTGACCGCGCACGCGAGGCTCGTGTCCTTCGGCAAGCGCCCGCGGCTCGCCGGCCGCGCGCGGCGAACGGACGGCGCGCCGCTGGTGTCGGCGGCCATCACCGCCTCGCCGGTGAAGGGCGGCTGGACGCGCACGGCGACCGCCGATGGCAGCGGCTACTACACGATGCGGCTCCCCGCGGGCCCGACCCGGCGGATCAACGTCCGGGCGCTGGCGCCCGGGGCCGGCTCGCTCGTGTGCAGGACCGCACGCGTGCGCACCCGCGCCGGCGTCACGCTGAAGGCGTCCAAGCGCGTCCGGCCGGGCGGCCGCGTGCGCTTCCGCGGGCGGCTGAAGGGCCGGCCCGTGCCCGCGCGCGGGAAGCTCGTCGAGCTGCAGGCGTTCGACGGCGGCCGCTGGCGGACGTTCGCGCAGCCGCGCTCGCGGCGCGACGGCCGCTATCGCGCGACCTACCGGCTGCAGCGCACGTTCGGGCCGCGGACGTTCCGCTTCCGCGCCCGCGTGCGGCGCGAGAGCGGCTACCCCTACGAGCTCGGGTACTCGCGCAAGATCAAGGTTCGCGTGCGATAAGCCCGGACTAGCCGTACGTGCGCTGAGGAGGGCTAAAGGCCGCTGGACGGCTGCCGATCCAGGGAGGGATGCCCCGTCTCAGCCTGCTCTCACTGATCGCGCTCGCCCTCGCCCTGCTCGTGCCGGCGGCCGCCTTCGGCGCCACCCGCTCCGGCACGCCCGGCCCTGACCGCCTGCGCGCGAAGGGCACCCAGCCCCAGCAGATCAACGGCTCCGGCGGCGGCGACACGATCTTCGGCGGGCTCGCCAACGACGTGCTGCTCGGCGAGACCGGCCACGACCGCATCTTCGGCGGCGGCGGCGACGACACGATCGACGGCGGCTCGGGCGACGACTCGATCCAGGGCCAGTTCGGCAACGACAACGTCGTGGGCGGCTTCGGCCGCGACGTGCTCGACGGCGGCCCGGGCGACGACCAGCTCGACTCGGGCTCGGCGGGCGACCGCATCTCCGGCGGCGACGGCAACGACACGATCCACGCCGGCGGCGGCACCGACATCGTCACCGCGGGCGCCGGCAACGACATCGTCTACTCCGACTCGGGCAAGGACAAGCTGGACGCCGGCAGCGGCGACGACACCGTCTACGTCAACAACGGCACCGCCGTCGGCAGCGTCGACTGCGGCGAGGGCGCGGACACGATCTACATCAACCCGTACGCCAACCGCGGCGGCGTCTCCAACGCCAAGGCGCTGCGCGCCGGCCGGATCCGCGCCTGCGAGACCGTGATCGAGCAGGTGCGCACGAAGGACCCGACCGTCGGCGTGCACCGCATGGTCCGCTCCCCGCGCGGCCGCAGCCTGCGCGGCACCCCGCTCAAGGACACGCTGCTGGGCGGCTCGGGCCCCGACAAGCTCTACGGCGAGGGCGGCGACGACGTCCTCTGGGGCAACCGGCTCCCGACCGGCCCCTCGCGCGGCGTCGACTACATCTACGGCGGCGACGGCAACGACATCGTCTACGGCAGCCGCGGCTCGAACGTGATCGACGGCGGCTCCGGCGACGACTACCTGCAGGGCGGCCCCGGCAACAACGTCATCGGCGGCGGCGTCGGCGACGACACGGTCCGCCTCACCGGCCACGGTCGCAACCGCGTCAACACCGGCGACGGCAACGACGTGGTGGAGGCCTACAGCCGCACGCCCGTCACGATCGACTGCGGCCCCGGCGGCGACCGCGTCAACATCGGCTTCAACCGCAGCGTCAAGACCGTCAACTGCGAGACGGTCACCAAGCGGTACAAGAACTAGCGGCGTCTCGGCCCGGGCTCAGTGCTCGGGCCGGTACTCCCCGAAGACCTCGCGCATCGCGCCGCAGACCTCGCCGACCGAGCAGTGGTCCTTGAGCGCCTGCTTGACGTATGGCAGCAGGTTGTCCTTGCCCTCGCAGGCGGCCTTGAGCTCCTCCAGCCGCTTGGTCGCCACGTCCTGGTCGCGCTCGGCCTTGAACGCGCTTGAGCCGCTCGAGCTGGTCGCGCTCCGTCTCGGGGTCGACGCGGAGGATGTCCTCGACCTCGATGTCGTCCTCCTCGTACTTGTTGACCCCGACCACGATGTCCTGGCCGGTGCGGTAGCGCTCGTGGTAGCCGAAGGCGGACTCCTCGATCTCGCTCTTGATGAACGCGATCGCCTCCACGGAGCCGCCCATCTCGTCGATCTTCTCGATCAGCGCCCAGGAGCGGCGCTCGATGTCGGCGGTCAGCGCCTCCACGTAGTAGGAGCCGGCGAACGGGTCGACCGTGTCGGCGGCGCCCGACTCGTGGGCGAGGATCTGCTGGGTGCGCAGCGCGATCTTGGCCGCGCGCTCGCTCGGCAGCGCGAGCGCCTCGTCGTAGCCGTTGGTGTGCAGCGACTGGGTGCCGCCGCAGACGGCCGCGAAGCCCTGTAGCGCCACGCGCACGATGTTGTTGACGGGCTGCTGGGCGGTCAGCGTCACGCCGCCCGTCTGGGTGTGGAAGCGGATCGTCTGGGACTTCGGGTCCTCCGAGCCGAAGCGCTCGCGCATCGCGTGCGCCCACATGTTGCGGGCGGCGCGGAACTTCGCGACCTCCTGGAAGACGTTGTTGTGGCCGTTGAAGAAGAACGCCAGCCGCGGCGCGAAGTCGTCGACCTTCAGGCCGGCGTCGAGCGCGGCCTGCACGTAGGCCATGCCGTTGGCCAGCGTGAACGCGACCTCCTGGACCGCCGAGCAGCCCTTCTCGCGGAAGTGGTAGCCGGAGATCGAGACCGTGTTCCACTTGGGCACGTTCTCCTTGCAGTAGGCGAACAGGTCCGTGACCAGCCGCATGCTCGGCTCGGGCGGGTAGATGAAGTTCCCGCGCGCGATGTACTCCTTGAGGATGTCGTTCTGGACCGTGCCGGTGAGCTTCTCGCTCGGCACGCCCTGCTCCTCGGCGACCAGCTCGTAGAGCAGCAGCAGCACCGATGCGGGCGCGTTGATGGTCATCGAGGTCGAGACCTCGTCGAGCGGGATGCCGTCGAAGGCCATCCGCATGTCCTCGAGCGTGTCGATCGCCACGCCGGTGCGGCCGACCTCGCCGAGGCAGCGCGGATCGTCGGAGTCCAGGCCGAGCTGGGTCGGCAGGTCGAAGGCCATGCTGAGGCCGGTGGACCCGTGCTCGAGCAGGTACTTGTAGCGCTCGTTGGACTCGCGGGCGGAGGCGTAGCCCGCGTACTGGCGCATCGTCCAGCGCCGCTTGCGGTACATCTCGCGGTGGATGCCGCGGGTGAAGGGGAACTCCCCCGGCTCGCCGAGGTCGAGGTCCTCGGGCAGGTCCGCCTCCGTGTAGAGCGGCTTGATCTCGATCCCGGAGTCCGTGAAGCGACGGGGGTCGTCCGGGCCGACGATCGGCGCGACGGAGAGGTCGGTCGTGTCCTTGTCCTCGATGGCCATGGCCGGAGGGTACCCCGAGGGGCTCTAGGCCGAGGCCAGCAGCTTCGCCTCGCCGTCCACCGCCACGACCGCCTCCTCGTCGCCGCCCAGCGTGCGGGCGGCGATCAGCGCCGCCGCCATCCGGTGGACGTCGATCACGTGGCCGATCCGGAACAGCGAGCCCGTCTCCTGGGCGACCTCGCCGTCGCCCGCGCGCAGGACCACGCGCAGCTCGTCGGCGAGCGAGCGGGCCGTCATGGCGACCTCGACGTTGACGAGGTCGTCGGGCGTGACGGCGGCCAGCGCGCGGGCGCGCTCGAGCGAGAGCCGGCGCAGCACGACCGGGTCGGCGCCGCGGCCGATCACGATCGGCAGCTGGTCACGGCGGGCGTGGCCGACGGACTCGTCCTCCTCGTCGTCCGAGACCACGACGACGGGGATCCCGCACTCGCGCAGGGCGGTGCAGAGCCGGTAGCCGACCTCCCCGAGGCCGACGACCACCACGTGGTCGCGCCGCGGGACCGCGTTGAGCCCGACGAGGCCGGTCAGGCGGCGGCTCGTCAGGCGGTCGATCAGGCCGCCCGTGAAGCAGGCGGCGCTGAGCAGCGTGAGCAGCATCGTGGCCACCATCGCGAGCTTGAACCAGCCGGGACCCTTCTGGACCGCGGTGTTCGGGCCGACCGTGGCAAGCGACTTCGTCGAGCCGTACAGCGCGTCGGGGAAGCCCTGGTCGACGACGATCATGGCGCCGACGGTCTCGGCGATGAGCATCAGGACGAGGCCCATCGCGCCGTAGAACAGCAGGGCGGCGCTGCGGTCGTAGGGCTTGAAGACGGCGGTGAACAGCGCGCGCGCCCAGCGCGACGCGGGCGGCTGATACTCGTGGCGCTCGAGGTCGTCGCCGACCTCCTGCGGGAGCTTGCCGTCGACCCCGGGCAGCACGCCGGCGAGGTCGTCGCGGATGCAGGGACCGGCCAGCGACGGCGCCGCGATCTCGGCGAGCGAGGTGATGTCCAGGTGGGGGACGGCGTCCTCGAGCTGGGCGGCGATCGACTCGTCGAAGATCGTGGCGACGATCGGCACGTCCTCGTCGAGGTGGCGGACGAGCAGCGCCAGCCGCAGCGGCAGCTTGTCGCCCTCCGCGATCACGCACACCACGTCGGGCTCGAAGTCGGCGAGCGCGTCGCGCACGGACTCGTCGTCGGGCTCCTCGCAGCGGCGGACCTCCGCGCCGCGCTCCTCGAGCGCCGTGCACACCTCCTCGAACAGGTCGCCGAGGCCGGCGAGCAGGACGCGGCGGCGCTTGGCCCGGGGCTTAGGCACGGCGGGAGCGTACCCGCGTAGCCTTCGCGGGCGTGAGCACCCCCGAACTGCGCTCGCTGCCGCCCGTCGACGCCCTCGCCGCGGAGGTCGACGCCCCGCGGGCGATCGCGCTCGCGGCCGCGCGCTCCGTGCTCGCCGCGCGCCGGGCGGAGCTGCTCGAGGGCCGGGCCGGCGACCCCGACCTGGCGGCCAGGGCCCGCGCGGCGGCCGCGGCGTCGGTGCGGCCCTCGCTGCGGCGCGTGCTCAACGCGACCGGCGTGATCGTCCACACCAACCTCGGGCGCGCGCCGCTGGCCGCGGCCGCGCGCGAGGCCGTCGCGCGCGCCGCCGAGGGCTACGCGAACCTCGAGTGGGACCTCGAGCGCGGCGAGCGCGGCTCGCGCCACGACCACCTGGAGGGGCTGCTGTGCGCGCTCACGGGCGCGGAGGCGGCGATGGCCGTCAACAACTGCGCCGGAGCGACGCTGCTGGCAGCGGCCGCCATGGTGGGGTCCCCGCCCGCCCGCCGCGAGATCGTCGTCTCGCGCGGGCAGCTGGTGGAGATCGGCGGCGGCTTCCGGGTGCCGGAAGTGATCGCCCAGGCGGGCGCGCAGCTCGTCGAGGTCGGGACCACGAACCGCACCCGCCGGGCGGACTACGAGCGCGCGATCGGCGAGCGGACGGGCGCCCTACTGCGCGCGCACCCGTCGAACTTCCGCCAGCTCGGGTTCGTGCAGGAGGTCGAGATCGAGGAGCTGTGCGAGCTCGGCGTGCCCGTGATCGACGACGTCGGCTCGGGTGTGCTGGCCGATGACCTCGCGCTGCTGGGGGAGGAGCCCGCCGTCCGGCGCTCGGTCGCCGCGGGCGCGGCGCTCGTCTGCTTCTCGGGCGACAAGCTGCTCGGCGGCCCGCAGGCCGGGCTGCTCGTGGGGCGCGCGGAGGCGGTCGCCCGAGCGCGTGCGCACCCGCTCGCCCGCGCCCTGCGGCTGGACAAGCTCGGGCTCGCGGCGCTCGAGGCGACCCTGCGGCTCTACCTCGACCCCGAGCGCGCGCGGCGCGAGGTCCCCGTGCTGGCGATGCTGACCGCGGGCGAGGAGGAGCTGGCCTCGCGTGCGGCGCGCCTGGCGGCGCTGATCCCGGGCGCCGAGGTGGTGGCCTCGACGGCGAAGGTGGGCGGCGGGGCGCTGCCGCTGCTGGAGCTGCCGGGCCCGGCGGTCGCGGTGGCCGGCGACGGCGTGGACGCGCTGGCGGCGCGGCTGCGGGCCGGCGAGGTGCCCGTGATCGGGCGGATCGAGGCCGGGCGGCTGCTGCTGGACCCGCGCACGCTCACGGGTGACGAGGTGGAGGCCGCGGGGCGCGCGGTGGTCGCGGCGCTGTGAGCGCGCCGCTCACGCTCGGCACCGCCGGCCACATCGACCACGGCAAGACCGCGCTGATCAGCGCGCTCACGGGGGTCGACACCGACCGGCTGCCCGAGGAGCAGGAGCGGGGCATCTCGATCGAGCTGGGCTACGCGCCGCTGACGCTGCCCGGCGGGCGGCGGCTGTCGGTCGTGGACGTGCCCGGCCACGAGCGCTTCGTGCGCACGATGGTGGCCGGCGCGACGGGGATCGACCTGTTCCTGATGACCGTCGCGGCCGACGACGGCGTGATGCCGCAGACGCGCGAGCACGCGGCCGTGCTGGACGCGCTCGGGGTGGCGACGGGCGTCGTCGCGGTGACCAAGGCCGACCTCGCCGACCCGGCACGTGCTGTGGAGGAGGCGGCGGCGCTGCTGCCGGGCGCCGAGGCCGTCCCCGTATCGGCGCGCACCGGCGCCGGGCTCGACGCGCTCGCGGCGGCGCTGGAGCGCGCGGCGGGCGGGCTGCCGGGCCGCGCGGGCGCCGGCGGCCGGCTCGTGCTGCACGTGGACCGGGCCTTCACGATCCGGGGCGCGGGCACGGTCGTGACGGGCACGCTGTGGTCGGGCGGCGCGAGCCGCGGCGACGCCGTCGAGCTGCTCCCCTCGGGCCGCCGCGCGCGGGTGCGCGGCGTGCAGGTCCACGACGCGACCGTCGACCGCGCCGAGGCCGGCCAGCGGGTCGCCCTCAACCTCGTCGGCGTCGCGGTCGACGAGGTCGCGCGAGGAGATGTCGTCGTCGCCGCCGCGCCGGCGGGTCGCGCCGGCTCGGCCGCAGCGGGCGGGACCGGTGCGGCCGGTGCGGGCGGGCTGCCGGTGGTGTCGTACCGGCTCGACGCCGCGCTGGAGTGGGCTTCGCCCGACGTGAGGCCCGCGGGCGGCGCGCGCGTGGCCGTCCACCACGGCACGCGCGAGGTCGCCGCGCGGCTCGCGGAGCTCGGCGGGCGCTACGCGCAGCTGCGGCTCGAGCGGCCGCTGGTCACGCGGGCCGGAGACCGGATGGTGATCCGCTCGCTGGCGCCGCCGGACACGCTCGGCGGGGGCGTGGTGCTCGACCCCGAGCCCTCGCGCCACGGGCCCTCGCGCGACCTGCTGGCCCGCCTGGCGCGGCTCGAGCGCGGCGAGGCCGAACCCGCCCCGGCGCCCACGCAGCCCGCCCCCGCGCCGGAGCCGGAGCCGGTGGGTCTGTCGCCGGCCGCGCTCGCGGTCGAGGAGGAGCTGCGCGCCGCTGGCGCCGAGCCGCCGCTCGACGCCGACCTGGACGCCGCCGAGGAGCTCGCGGCGCTGCGGGCGGCGGGCCGCGCGGTCCGGCTCGGGCCGGCGATGCACGTCCACCCCGAGGCGCTCGACGCCGTCCGCGCGCGCGTCGTCGCCCTGCTCGAGGTTGACGGTGAGCTCACGCTCGCGCGCCTGCGCGACGAGCTCTCCACCTCGCGCAAGTACGCGCAGGCGCTGCTCGAGCACTTCGACGCCGAGAAGCTCACGCTCCGCCGCGGCGACGTGCGCGTGCTGCGCCGCCGCCGCGGCTAGGGCCGCGGCTCCGCCGGGGGCGCGGCCGCCGGCTCTGCGCGACCGTCGAGCGGCAGCAGCACGTCTTCGCGGCTGTAGTGCCCGACGGCGTCGAACCAGCGCTTGGCGTGCAGGCCGGCGCGCAGGTCGCAGTCGGCGAGGAGCATGCCCTCCTCGCCGTAGAGCGGGCCGGCGATCACCTCGCCCCAGGTCGGCTCGATGATCGCCGCGCCGCCGCGGCCGTACACGCGGTCGCGCTCGACCGGCACCGGGAAGTCCTCGCCGAACGCGCTGCCCGGGATGTACTGCGGCGCGGAGACCACGAACGCGCCCGACTCGATCGCGATGTGCCGCATCGACGCCAGCCAGCCGTCGGAGTCGTCGGCGGTCGGCGCGACCCAGATCTGCGGCCCGCCGCGGTACACCGTGTAGCGCGCGAGCGGCATCCGGTTCTCCCAGCAGATCAGCCCGCCGATCCGGCCGGCGGGCGTCTCGACCACCTGCAGGTCGTCGCCGGCGCCGATGCCGTGGAAGAGCCGCTCGTGCTGGGTCGGCATCAGCTTGCGATGGCGGTGCAGCAGGCCGTCCGGGCCCAGCAGGAGCAGCGTGTTGTAGAGCGTCCCGGGCCGCTCCCGCTCGCGTTCGTTGACGCCGATCGCCGCGTGCAGGCCGTGGGCCGCGCAGGCCGCCACGAGCTCGTCCACCAGCGGCCCCGGCACGTCGACGGCGTTCTCCCACAGGCGCTCCCACAGCTCGTCCCAGCCCGCGAAGCGCGCGGCGTCGGAGGCCCAGCGGTTGGAGGGATAGAGCGGCACGAAGGTCTCGGGCAGCACCGCGAGCTCCGCCCCGCGGGCCGCCGCCTCGCCGAGCAGCCGCACCGCCTTCTCCACCGACCCCTGCGCATCCAGGATCTGCGGCGTGGCCTGGATCGCGGCCACCCGCACGGAGCGCAGCTCGGTCATATGCGCGACGGTACGGGACCGCGGGCGATCCCGCAAACCGCCGCGCTCGTACGCTCGGAGCGTGGCCAAGAAGCGGGTCGTCAAGCCGAAGAAGCGCTGCTGCAAGTCCAAGCCGCGCTGCAAGCGCTGCCCCGTCGTGTGCAAGCGGCTGGCCACCCAGGGCCTCGCCGCAAAGCGCGACGACGGGCGCTTCGTGCTGTCCAAGCAGCTGCGCAAGAAGCAGCTCAAAGCCGCGCGCGCCTAGCTCCCGGCGCTATCCTGCGCGCCCATGGCCACCTGTCTCGTCACTGGTGGCGCGGGATTCCTCGGGTCGCACCTGTGCGACGAGCTGCTCCGTCGCGGTCACCGCGTGATCTGCGTCGACAACTTCGAGACGGGCTCCCTCGCCAACATCGAGCACATCCGCGTGCCCGAGTTCGTGTACCTGCAGCACGACATCATCGACCCGTTCTACGTCGACGAGCCGATCGACTTCGTCTACCACTTCGCCTCGCCGGCGTCGCCGATCGACTACCTGCGCCTGCCGCTGCACACGCTCAAGGTCGGCGCCTACGGGACCCACAACGCGCTCGGGCTGGCCAAGCACCACCGCGCCCGCTTCCTGACGGCCTCCACCTCGGAGGTCTACGGCGACCCCCAGGTCCACCCGCAGCCCGAGACCTACTGGGGCCACGTGAACCCGATCGGCCCGCGCGGGGTCTACGACGAGGCCAAGCGCTATGCCGAGGCGCTGACGATGGCCTACCACCGCCAGCAGGGCGTCGACACCGCGATGGTGCGGATCTTCAACACCTACGGGCCGCGCATGCGCCCGCACGACGGCCGGGCGATCCCGACCTTCATGCGCCAGGCGCTGCAGGACCGTCCGATCACGGTGTTCGGCGACGGGTCCCAGACCCGGTCGTTCTGCTACGTATCCGACCTGATCGACGGGATCATCCGGCTCGCCGACTCCGGGCTGCACTACCCGGTCAACATCGGCAACCCGAACGAGTTCACGCTGCTCGAGCTGGCCGAGGCGGTCATCGACGTCACCGGCTCGCGGTCGGAGATCGTCCACGAGGCGCTCCCGACCGACGACCCGCAGGTCCGCCAGCCCGACATCACGCTCGCCCGGGAGAAGCTCGGCTGGGAGCCGAAGGTCGAGCTTCGCGAAGGGCTGGCGCGCACGCTGGAGGAATCCGGCTCCGAAGCCCTTACGGGCGCCGGCACCCGCTAGCCGCCGGCGCGCCCGACCGGGCGGCTCCATGTGAGACGAATCCGTGTCCAGACACCAAACCGCGATACAAACGAGCGCCCACCGCGTTGATGGGGGCGGAGCCACAGTTGGCTGACGCACCCTCACAGACCCAGGATCCGCCGTCGCGGGCCCAGCAGCCGCCTGCCGCGGGCCCGCCGCCGATCGTGCTCCCGCCCGTCGACGTCCGTCGCAAGCGGCCGCCGCTGCTGTCCTTCCTGCTGCGGCTGGAGACGTTCCGCCGGGCCTCGCGGGTGGTGTCGCTGCTGGTGCTCGACTTCCTCGCGCTCTACGCGTCGATCTTCACCGCCCTGATGGTCAAGGCGGTGCTGCGCAACGGCGACTGGGCCTGGCACGCCTCCAGCGTGGAGACACGCGAGACGATCGCCTTCGCCTACCTCGTGATGGTGCTGCTGTTCGCGCGCGGCGAGATGTACGCGGAGCGCGCCCAGCGCCCCGGCCTGCCGCGGATCGTGACCAGCCTCTTCCAGGTCATGGTCGTGGCGCTCGTGTTCGCGGTCGTCAACGGCGAGAGCTACTCGAGCTACTACGTCTTCTACGGCACGCTCGCCTTCGCGATCGTGATGGTCGGCGGCGCCCGCAACCTCTACGAGCGCGCCACAGGCGTCCTGCTGCGCGCGGCCGGGTACCGCCGCCGCGCGGTGCTCGTCGGCTCGGGCAAGCACATCGAGGACGTCGCCCACGCGCTGACCGCCGAGGTGCACGCGCCGGTCGAGATGGTCGGGTTCATCTCGCTCACGCCGCGCCCGGACAACGGGCTGCGCTCGCTCGGCCGGATCGACGACCTGCCCGAGGTGCTCGACGCGCACCGCGTGCAGGAGGTGATCATCGCCGACCCCGACTTCCCCGAGGAGCGCGCGGTCGAGCTCGTCGACCAGTGCCACCGCCGCGGCGTGACCGTGCGGATCGCGCCGTCGACGATGGAGATCCTCGTCCACCGCGCGGAGTTCGTGCCCGGCGCGTCGGTGCCGCTGTTCGAGCTGCGCCCGCCCGTCTTCGACGGCGTCGACTACATCGTCAAGCGCACGTTCGACTTCTGCCTCTCGGCGCTGCTGATCCTGTTCCTGAGCCCGCTGCTGCTCGCCTGCGCCGCCGCCGTCCGGCTGTCCTCGCGCGGGCCGATCCTGTACCGCTCGATCCGCCCCGGGATCGGCGGCGAGCCGTTCGCCTGCTTCAAGTTCCGCACCATGCGCTGGGACGCGGGCCAGCTCCAGGCCGACCTGGAGGCCTCCAACGAGGCCACGGGCCCGCTGTTCAAGATCCGCGAGGACCCGCGGGTCACGCGCGTGGGGGCGTTCCTGCGCCGCTACTCGCTCGACGAGCTGCCCCAGCTGTTCAACGTGGTCGCGGGCCAGATGTCGCTCGTCGGCCCGCGCCCGCTGCCCCAGCGCGACTTCGACCAGCTCGAGGAGTGGCACAAGAAGCGCTACCTCGTGCTGCCCGGCGTGACCGGGCTGTGGCAGGTCTCGGGGCGCTCGGAGCTGGACTTCGACGACCTCGTGCGGCTCGACTTCCTCTACCTCGAGCGCTGGTCGGTCGGCCTCGACCTCACGATCCTGCTGAAGACCATCCCGGCCGTTCTGTCGCGCCGGGGCGCCTTCTAGCGCCGTGCTGGCGGAGGCGGCGGCGCTGCTCGCGCTCGCCGCGCCCGGCGACGCGGCGTACTCGTTCGCGGTCTCCGTCGCGCGCGACGGCCCACGGCCCGCCGGCTCCGCGGCCGAGGCGCGGACGCACCGGCGGGTGGCGCAGCGCTTCCGCGCCGCCGGGCTGACCGTGCGCATCCAGCGCTTCTCCACGCCGCGCGGGCGCTCGCGCAACGTGATCGGCGTGCGCGAAGGCCACGGCGACTGCCTGCGCGTGCTGATGGCCCACACCGACTCGATGCCCTCGACGCCCGGCGCGGAGGACAACGCGTCGGGGCTGGGCGCGCTCGTCGCGCTCGCGCCGCGGCTGCGCGGGCCCGAGTGCGACGTCTGGCTCGTGGCCACGGGGGCCGAGGAGCGGCTCTACACGGGCTCGCCCGACCACCTGGGAGCGCGGGCGCTGGCGCCGCAGGTGCCGCGCAAGCGGCTCCGCTACGCGCTCTCGCTCGACGAGGTCGGCACGAGCGCGCGGCTGCGCCTGCGCTCCCCCGTCGCCGCCCCGCGCCGCGGCGTGGAGCGGGAGCTGCTGCGCGCGGCGGCGCCTGCGGGCGCCCGCATGGACTGGCAGCGCGACTCCGGCACGGGCAACTCCGACCACCGCGAGCTCGAGCTGGCGGGCCGGCGCGCGGTCAAGCTCGGCGGCGTGGACAACCCGTGCCGCCACGAGCCCTGCGACACGGCCGGCCGGCTGCGCAAGGGCGCGTTCCGCGCGGTGCTGCGGGTGCTCGACCGGGTGCTCTAGCCGCCGGCTAGAGCACGGGAACCAGCGCACCGTCCTCGGGAACCGTCACGCGGCCCTGGAGGCCGGTCTCGTGCAGGCGCTGGTGCAGGTCGGCGCGGGTCTGCAGGCAGTGGTTGATCGCCTCGAGGTGCACGGCGACCACGCGCGCGCCGGGCGCGTGCTCCACGACGGCGGCGATGTCGGCGTCGGTCATCGTGATCTCCTCGCCCTCCGTGAAGCGGGCGCCGCCGGCGTTGACCACGACCACGTCCGGGGCGTGCTCGTCGAGCGCGGCCGCGACCTCCTCGCACCAGACGGTGTCGCCGGCGACGTAGAGCGTGGGCTCGCCCGGCGCGCCGACGACGAAGCCGGACACGGGCGCGAGCATCTCCGCGATCTCGCCCGTGCCGTGGCGGCCGTCCGTGCGCGCGACGGTCACCCCGTCCACCTCCGTAGTCGCGGCGACCGGCCGCACGTCCGTGAACCCGCGGTCGCGCAGGACGCCCTCGTCGGCCGGCTGGCACAGCACCGGCACGTCCTTGGCCAGCAGGTCGACGGCGGTCTCGTCGAGGTGGTCGGCGTGCAGGTGGGTCACGAGCACGGCGTCGAGGTTGCGCACGATCAGCTCGGCGGGCTCGGGCAGCTCGACGAGCGGGTTGCGGCGGTCGTTCGGCGTGTTCGCCACGGGCGGCCGGGCGCCGGCCGGGTCCAGCATCGGGTCGACGAGCAGGCAGCGGCCGGCCAGCTCGACCAGCAGGGTGGCGTGCCGGATCAGCCGCAACCGCATCGAGAGGGATTCTGCACCAAACCTGCACGGGATCCGTGCACGGCTCGCATACGCTCCTGGCACACTCGGCGCCATGGCCGCTCCGCTCATCTGCGTGGTCGAGGACGAGTCCGTCATCGCCGCCGCCGTGGCCGCCCGCCTGCGCGCCGAGGGATTCGACGTCGAGGTCGCCCACGACGGGCCCGCCGGCGTCGACCTCTGCGAGCGCGTGCGCCCGGACCTGGTGGTGCTCGACGTGATGCTCCCCGGGATGGATGGGCTGGAGGTCTGTCGCCGGGTGCAGCGCGGGGGTGGGCGGGGTCCTATTCCCGTGCTGATGCTGACCGCGCGCGGCGAGGAGACCGACGTGCTCGTCGGGCTCGGCGTCGGCGCCGACGACTACATGACCAAGCCGTTCTCTCCCCGCGAGCTCGTCGCGCGGGTGCGGGCGCTCCTGCGGCGCGTCGAGCGCCGGCCCGCACCCGCCGGCGACGCCGTGCGCGTGGGCCAGCTCGAGCTCGACCCGTCGACCCGCCGCGTGCACGTCGACGGCACGCCGGTGCACCTCACCCCGACCGAGTTCGACCTGCTGGCGCTGCTCGCGGCGCGCCCCGGCGTCGTCTACACGCGCGAGCAGCTGCTGGCGGACGTCTGGGGCTGGCGCGACGGCTCGGGCCAGCGGACCGTCGACTCGCACGTGCGCGGCCTGCGGGCCAAGCTCGGCGCAGGGCTCGTCCGCACGGTCCACGGCGTCGGCTACGCGCTGGAGACGTGAGCTTGCGCCCGCTGGACCCGCTGCGCTCGATCAAGGTCAAGCTCGGCGTGGTGATCGTCGCGACGGTGGTCGGCACCGTGCTCGTGCTGGCGCTCGGCCGGCGCGCGGGCCTCGACCTCGAGTGGCGGGTCGCGCTGGCGACGGCGCTCGGGCTGGCGATGGTGCAGTTCCTCGCCCGCGGGATGACCTCCCCGCTGCGCGACATGGCCGCCGCCGCGAGCGCGATGGCCCGCGGCGACTACGACCGCCGCGTGCGCGCGACCGCGCGCGACGAGGTCGGCGAGCTGGCGCGCGCGTTCAATGCGATGGCGGCCGACCTCGCGGACGTCGAGCGGATGCGGCGCGACCTGGTCGCCAACGTCTCGCACGAGCTGCGCACGCCGATCGGCGCGCTGCAGGCGCTGCTGGAGAACCTCGCGGACGGGGTCGAGCGGACCGACCCGGCGGCGATCCGGACCGCGCTGGCGCAGACCGAGCGGCTCGGCCGGCTCGTGGAGCAGCTGCTCGACCTGTCCCGGCTCGAGAGCGGCGGGCTCGCGCTCGCGCCGGTCTCGTTCGGCGTCCGCGACCTGCTCGAGCAGGCGACGCGCGAGTGCGAGCTCGGCGAGCGCCCCGTGCGGCTGAAGGTGTGCGTGCAGCCCGGCGATCTGTACGCCACGGGCGACCCCGAGCGTATGCACCAGGTGGTGGCGAACCTGCTCGACAACGCGGTCCGGCACTCGCCGCCCGAGGGGCGCGTGTGGCTGAGCGCGCACGCCGCGGGCGGCCTGACGCGGATCGAGGTCTGCGACGAGGGCCCCGGCATCGCCCCGCACGAGGCCGAGCGCGTGTTCGAGCGCTTCTACCGCGCCGACGCCGCCCGCAACGGGGCCGGCAGCGGGCTGGGGCTGGCGATCGCGCGCTGGATCGTCGACGCACACGGCGGGGCGATCCGCGCCGAGGCGAGCGATGCGGCGGCGGGCGGGACTGGTTGTCGCATGGTCGTGGAGCTGCCGGCGTGACCACGCCGCCCCACGGTGCCGGCCGCGAGGCCGGAGGTCCGCCCCTGGGCGCGCCCGTCACGGGTGGCGCGCCCGCCACGGGCGGCGCGCGCCAGCGGCGGTTCCAGGCGCGGCTGCGCGCGGCCGGCCACGCCGCGCCGCGCTGGTATGCGGGCGCGGTGCTCGCGCTCGGCGGGTTCGCGGCCGCGGCGCTCGTGACCGTGCCGGCCGGCGCCGGCCTGGCGGCGCTCGGCGTCGCGCTGTGCGGGCTCGGCGCCGCCCTCGCCATGCGCGGCTCGCGCGCGCGCGGCGACACGGCGTACCGCGCGGCCCTGTTGCTGCTCGCGGCGGCGCTCGCGGCCGTCCCGGCCGTGCGCTCGGCCTGGTGGGTGTGCGAGCCGTCCGTGGTCGGGGCGGCGATGCTGGCGTCGCTGGCCGCGGCCGGCGGGCACAGCGGGCGGCAGGTCGTCGCGGGGCTGACGCTCGCGCTGCGGCGCCCGCTGGCCGGCACGGCGGCCGTGCTGGCGCCGCTCGGCCGGACAGCCGGGCGCGCAGACGGGTCGCGATTGAGGCCGGCCCTCCGCGGAGGGCTGCTCGCCGCGGCGCTGCTCGCCGTCTTCGTGCCGCTGTTCACGGCGGCGGACGCGGCCTTCGCGGAGATCGTCGACAGCGCGCTCCCCAGCGGGGTGGACGTCGAGGCCCCCGCGGGCCGCGCGCTCGCGCTGCTCGCGGTCGTGGCGCTCGGAGGGGCGCTCGCGGTGGCGCGCGCAGCGGGCCCGGCCTCTCCGGGCGCTCCCGTGCGCAGGCGGCTCGCCCGCGCCGAGTGGCTGCTGCCGCTGGCCTCGCTCGTCGCGCTGTTCGCGGCGTTCGTCGCCGTCCAGCTCGCGGTGCTGTTCGGCGGCCACGACCACGTGCTGCGCACCGCCGGGCTCTCCTACGCCGAGTACGCCCACCAGGGCTACGGGCAGCTGATGGCCGCGGCGGTGCTCACGCTCGCGGTGATCGCCGGCGCCTGGCGCTGGGCGCGGCGCGACGGCCGCCGCGACGAGCGGCTGCTGAGCGCGCTGCTCGTGGCCCTGTGCGCGCTCTGCCTCATCGTGCTGGCGTCCGCGCTCAAGCGGCTCGGGCTCTACGAGCAGGCCTACGGGTACACGCGCCTGCGGCTGCTCGCCGACGCGAACATCCTCTGGCTCGGCGCGGTGCTCGTGCTCGTCGTCGCGGCGCTCGTCAGCGGCCGCGCGCGCTGGCTCGCGCGCGCGATCGTGCTCGTCTCCGCGACCGGCGCGGTCGCGTTCGCGGCCACGAACCCCGACGGGCGGATCGCCTCCCGCAACGTGGACCGCTACCTGGAGGCCGGCCAGATCGACGGCTACTACCTGTCCACCCTGAGCGCCGACGCCGCGCCGGCGCTCACGCGCCTCCGGTACCCCGAGTGCCTGGTGGGGGCCATCCGCAGGGACCTGCGGCCGCGCGACGGCGTGCTCGGGGCGAACGTCGACCGCTCGCGCGCCAGGCGCGCCCTCGCCGGTCTCCCGCCCGCTCCGCATCGCGGCTGCCCTTACTAGGGTCCGCGCCGTGCGCGCGTACTACGAGAGCGTCTGGGCCGACGCGCCGGCGGACCCCGAGCCGTGGGCCTGGGAGCGCCGCCGCGCCCTGCTGCTCTCCGAGGCGCGTCCCGGCGAGCGCGTGCTCGACCTGGGCTGTGGCGCGGGCCGCTTCGTCGCCGCGCTGCGCGATGCCGGCGCCGACCCCGTCGGCGTCGAGGTCGCCGAGGCCGCGCTCGCGCGCGCCCGGGCCGTGGCGCCCGGCGCCGACCTGCGCCTGCTGGAGCCCGACGGCTCGATCCCGCTCGAGCACGGCTCCGTGGACCTCGTCTGGTGCTCGGAGGTGCTCGAGCACGTCGCCGACGGCGGCCACCTGCTCCAGGAGGCGCGCCGGGTGCTGAGGCCGGGCGGCCGGGTCCTCGTCACCGTGCCCTTCCACGGGCGCGTCAAGGCGGCGCTGATCGCCCTGCTGCGCTTCGACGCGCACTTCGACCCCCAGGGCCAGCACCTGCGGTTCTTCACGCGCGCGACGCTTGAGGATTCCCTGCTCGCCGCGGGGTTCGCGGCGCCCGAGCTGCGCACCGCGGGCGGGCTGCCGCTGCTGCGCGGGTCGCTCGTCGCCCGCGCGGCGCGCGGTTAGCCGCCGTAGTCGGCGTTCGCGCGGCCGGCCTCGATCAGGTCCGAGATCGAGACCCGCGACTGGGGGTCGAGGAAGTAGGCGGCCTTGAAGGCGGGCAGCGCCCGGTCGGGCTTGCCGATCGCGTCGAGGCGCAGCCGGCCGAGCCGCCGCCACGTCTCCGCGTTGGCCGGCTCCAGCCGCACGGCCGACTCGAGCGCGGCCTCGGCGGCGCGGAGCTGGCCGCGGGCCTGCTCGATCGCCGCGACGTCGAACCACGCGTCGACCGACAGCGGGTTGCGCCTCGTGGCCTCGCGCGCGAGCTGCGCCGCAGGCTCGTAGGCGCTGACCGCCGCGCGGTCGAACGCCTCGTCGCTCGCGTGCACGGAGCGGACCGGCTGGTAGGCGGTCCAGGCGGCCGCGAGGCAGATCGCCACCAGCAGCAGCACGGCGCCGGTCGCGAACCGGCGCCCGCGCGCGAACGCCAGCGAGCGCTGCCAGGGGTTGCCCGCCCCGGCGCGCTCCGCCGGCTCTGGCGCGGCGAACCGCAGGCGCCTGCCGAGCGGCACCCGGCCCGCGAGCCAGCCCGCGGCGAGCAGCGCGGGTATCGCGTTGGCCGGCACGAACCAGGTCCAGTCGAGTGCCGAGTGCAGGCCGAACGCGAGCACGACCGCCAGCACGCCGAGGTCCGCGACGCGCCGGTCGTCGAAGGGCAGCCCGCGGTCCCTGCGCCGCAGCCCGGTCGCCCGCGCGGCCGCGGCGAGCCAGGCGAACAGCGTCAGCAGGGAGATGCCGAGGCCGATCCAGCCGAGGTCGCTCATCGTCTGCGGCACGTAGCCGTGGGCGTGGCGGACGGCGAGCGCGTCGGTGCGGAAGCGGTTGCGCGCGATCGCGTACGCGCCCGCGCCCGTCCCGACCCATGGGCTGATCTCGTGCACCTTGAACGCCTCGTCGAAGTAGCGGGCGCGCACGGAGGAGGTGGCGGTCAGGCGGTTCGGCGTGTTCGCCGGCGTCGACGCGTTCGGGTCGGTCAGCCGGTCCCAGTTCGAGCTCACGCGGTCGCCGAGGCTGCCGGGCGCCGCGAACGCCGCGCCCGCCCCGATCAGCACCAGCACGACGAGGACCGCCGCCACGATCCGGCCCGGCAGCGGCCTGCCGGCGACCTGCGGGCGCCGCGAGCGGGCGAAGGCCCACCCGAGCCCGGCGAGCAGCAGGATCGCGCACATCAGCAGCAGCAGCGCCCCGAGCTCGTGCCCGGCGTCGACCCGCGCGGCCATCGGCGCCTCGTCGGTGGTGAGGCCGTCCTGGCTGAACGCCCACACGACGATCAGCGCCGCGCCGAGCGCGGCCGCACCGAGCAGGGCGACGGCCGTGCGGCGCAGCGGCACGACGGCGATCCAGAACCCGATCCCGAGCACGGCCGACAGCAGCGCGCCGCGCGAGTAGGAGAGCATCAGGCACACGAACAGCAGCGCGAGCGCCGGCCAGGCGAGCGCGTTGAGCGCCGGGAGGCCCTCGCGGCGGGCCCCCAGCCACAGCAGCGGCGGCGCTCCGAGCGCGGCCATCAGGCCCACGCTGTTCCAGTAGCCGAACGGCGCGCGCAGGCGGGCGAACGTCTCGTCGGAGGCGAGCGAGGCCGGGAAGACCTTCGTGAGCAGCGCCCAGGCGCAGATCACGAGGCAGCCGAGCGCGATGCCGGCGAGCAGGCCGTCGGCGGCTCGCGGGACCATCCGCACGAGCGCGATGCCGGCCGCGAAGGCGGCGAGGTAGGCGAACGTGCGGTTCGCCTCGACCCAGGAGTCGGCCGGCGTCAGCGACCAGGCGATCGACGCCGCCGTGAACGCGGCGAGCAGGCCGAACGCGAGCAGCGAGGACGCGCCGTACAGCGGATGCGCGTCCGTGCGCGGCGCGCGCACCGCGGCGGCGGCGCAGGTGGCGCCCGCGACGAGCACGACGCCGATCACCACGCGCGTCGTGGGCTCGAGCCGCAGGCCGCCCGTGGCGACGAAGGCGGCCAGGACGATGACGGCGGCGACGCCGAGCGCGAGCAGCCCCGACGCACCGGCGACCGGGATCGAGACCGTCACGGAGCGGCGCCCGGGCGGCGCCGGGCGCAGCTCAGCCGTCGCGGCCGGGGGCATGGGCCTTGTAGAAGCCGCTCGCGGAGCTCCACGCGCGCCGCGCGCCCGGCGCGGCGGCGGCCAGGGCCCCGATGGCGAGCAGCACGAAGAGCACGATCACGGAGGCCGGGATGTCGTGCCGCGACGCCGCGTTCAGGCCGACGGCGCCGGGGACGACCGGCCGGCCGCCGATGTCGACGGGCGCCCCGCCGGTGCGGGCCGCGTCCTCGAGCGAGGCGCGATCGCGGTCGTCGGTGGGCGTCAGGGGCTGGCCCCCGCCGCCGCCACCGGCGCCGCCGCCGCTGCCGCCGCCCGCTCCGCCGTTGCCGGAGCTGCCCGCGGCGCGCGCGGAGGCGGCACGGGCGATGACGTCACGGCAGTCCGTGTACTGATCGGTGTCCGTCGGGATGTTCTGGCGTGCCTTGCGCAGCTCGGCGGGCGTGTAGTCCCCCTGCAGGACCCCGTCGTCGGCGCAGTCGCGCAGGATCTGGGTCGTGCTGGCCGCGTTCGCGGTCGGGACGACGGCGAAGAGCCCCAGCGCCAGGCACGCCAGTGCCAGGCGAAGCATGGAATTCACGCTAGCACGGGGCATTCGACGCTCCCACGGCTCCCAGGGCCCTGCTCATGCCCTGCGCCCAGGCGGCGTGCGTGTGCGCCCGGACCGCCTCGCGCGCGTTGGCGCCCAGCCGTGCGCGCAGCACCGGGTCGTCGTGCAGGCGCCGCAGCGCGGCCGCGAGCGCCCGCTCGTCGCCGGCCGGGACGATCAGGCCGGTGCGTTCGTGCTGCACGAGGCCGCCTGCGGCGGCCCCGACGGCGTCGGTGGCGATGACGGGGACTCCCTGGTCGAAGGCTTCGTTGACGACGAGCCCCCACGGCTCCAGGAAGTCGCGCGTGGGGATCGACGGCACCACCACAACGTCGCTGCCCGCGTAGAAGTTGCGCAGCCGCTCCGGCCCCAGGGGGCCCTCGAGGTGCGCCGCGCCGGCGGCGACGGCCCGGGCTCGGATCGGGCCGTCGCCAACCAGTACCAGCGCGGTTGGCGGTGCTGACAGGCCGGCGAGAGGCCAAGCCCGAAGGAGCACGCAGACGCCCTTTTCCCGAGACAATCGACCGGCAAACAGAGCTTGGAACTCTCCCCGCCGCTCGGGCGTCGCGGGGGCGGCCCAGAAGGCGTCGTCGACGCTCTGGGGCGCCTCGAAGACAGGCCCGCGGGCGCCCTTCGCGCGCACATAGGCGGACACGTGCGGGCCGTAGGTCGCGATCGCCCCGGCGCTGCGGTAGATGGCGCGCATCGGAAGGTAGGAGAGCGCGTGCGCCGGGGTGCGCGGGTGCGCCCAGATCGTCGCCCACAGCACGAACGGGACGCGCGCGCGGCGCGCGCCGAGCCACGCGGCGGGCAGCGCGACGCGGCCCGACATCCCGGCGATCACGGCGCGGAAGCGGCCGGAGGCGGCGAGCCGGAGCACGCCGCGCTGGCTCGGGCGCAGCACGGGGAACGGCAGCTCGCCCGTGCCGTCGCCGTGGCCCGAGCCGTCGGCGGTGCCGCCGCCCCCGTGGCGCACGTCGCCGCCGATCAGCGCGAACACGGCGCCCTCGCGCTCGTGCAGGGCCCGGAACGCGCCGACGCGGAACGGCGGCGCGTGATTGGTGACGAACAGCACGGGCTTCACCGCAGCGCCTCCTCGTAGGCGGCGACCGTCGCCTCGCCGCAGCGCGGCCAGGTGAACGCGGCCTCCACGGTGGCGCGCGCCTCGCGGCCGAGCTCGCGCCGCCAGCCCGGCTCGTCGAGCAGCGCCCGCAGCTCGGCGGCCAGCGCCTCCGGGTCGCCCGGCGCCACGAGCCGCATGCCGCCGCCCGCGGCGGCGATCTCCTCCGGGCCGGGCTCGCCGCGCGAGCCGATCGCCGGCACGCCCGCCGCCATCGCCTCGACGTACGCGACCCCGAAGGCCTCGTCGACGCTGGGCAGCACGAACACCGCCCCGCGGCGTGCCGTGGCGACCGCGTCGGGGTTCGGGAGCTGCCCCGTGAAGTGCAGCCGGCCCGAGAGGCCGAGCTCCGCCGCCAGCCGCTCCAGCGCCGGCCGCTCGGGCCCGTCGCCGACGACGATCCAGGCCAGCGCGGGGTGCGAGTCGCGCAGCAGCCAGAGCGCGCGCAGCACGTCCACATGGCGCTTGCGCTCGACGAGGTGCGCGACGGTGACGAGCGCGCCCGCCCCGTCGGCCGCGGAGTGCTGCGCCGGCAGGTCCGTGCCGAGATGCACGACGCGGGTCGCCTGTGCGCCGAGCGCGCGGGCGCGCTGCTCGATCGCGGCCGAGTTGGCGAGCACGAGCCGGGCGCCCGCGAGCGCGCGGCGCACCGCCCGCTCGCCGCCGGGCCGCCGGACCACGGAGAGCACGTCGCCGCCGTGGACGGAGACCACGTAGGGCGTGCCGGGCCGCGCGCGCCGGACGGCGTCGCCGCCGGGCGCGGCGTAGTGGGCGTGCACGAGGTCGTAGGGGAACTCCCGCCGCAGCCGCCGCAGGGCGAGCGCCAGCGGCGGCGCCGCCCATGCGCCCCAGCTCGCGTAGCTGCGCGGCCGCGGCGGCGCGACGAACGGCACGTAGCGGATCTCGATGCCGTCGAGCTCGGTGCGCAGCGGCTGGCGCAGCGGCGCGAGCAGCTCGGCCGGGTCGCGGCGGGCGAGCGCGGCCTTCGACGGGACAGGGCGGTGCAGGACGAGCACGCGCACGTCCGCGCCCGCGTCGCGCGCCGCCAGCGCCTGCCGGTGCGCCCACACCCCGAGCACCGGGTCGGCCGCGCGCGGGTAGTACTCGGCGACGATCGCGACGCGCATCAGAGCGTCCGGTGCTCCGCCAGCGTCTCGCCGGCCTGCTCGCGCGTGACGTAGGCGCGGCCGTCCAGGAACGCCTCCGCCTCGGCCATCGCCGCGTCGCGCGGGTACGCGCCCGCGACGGGCCGCAGGTGCCGCACCGGCGTGGCGTCGACGATCCCGACCGGCAAGCCGCGCTCGGCCGCCAGCGCGCTCCAGTGGGCGTCGAGCCCCCAGCCCATCTCGAGGTCGGGGAATGGCAGCAGCGCCGCGAACGCCTCGCGGTGCAGCGCGGTGACCGGCCCGATCTCCACGAAGCGCCCGGTACGGGCGAGCAGGCCGGGCCGCCGCCGCGTGACCTCCCAGGCGGCGTGCGAGGCGAACGCGTGGGCGGGCTGCGCGAGCCGCAGCCCGAACCGCTCGGCGCACAGCAGGAAGGCGTCGAGGAAGCCGCGCGGGAGCCGCACGTCGTCGTCGACGAGCAGCAGCCAGTCGTGGCCTTCCGCGGGATGCTCGGCCAGCAGCGCGTTGAGGTTCGCCCACTTGCCCTTGCCGGGGGACGGCGGCGCGAGGTGCAGATCGACCTCGTGCCGGGAGCGTCCGAGCTCGCGGCGCAGGCGCGCCACCTCGCGCGCGTGCTCAGGCCGCGCGACGCCGAGCACGAGCACCCGGCGCCGGGGGGCCTGCCGGGCCGCCCTGCGCAGCGCGAGCCGCCGGCCGAGCCCGCGCGCCGCCGCCGCGGCGTCCCGCACCGTGCCCGCTGCGGCGGTCGCCCGCGACTGCGTCCCCGAGCGGCCCGAGGCGTAGTCCGGCGTGCCGGGCGCGGGCGGAACGGGCCCGGGCGCGAGCGTCTCGCGCAGCCGCCCGGCGCTGAGCGCGGTGAGCACGATCCCGACGCCGCAGCGGCGGCGCACGACGTGCCCGGCGCAGCCGGCCAGGGTCCGCAGCTCGGCGGGCAGCGGCGGCGCGGCGCCCTTGAAGGCGTCGTAGCGGCGCGAGGCCCGCCCGCGCGCGAACGCGGCGCGCGAGAGCGACCGGACGCGCGCGTCGGCGCCGGCGCGGCGGTGGTCGACCCCCGCCGCGGCGACGTAGCGAATCCTCCCGCCGGCGGCGCGCAGCCGCCGCTGCCAGTCCTCCTCGTCGCCCGCGCCGCCGAGCGCGGGGTCGAAGCGGCCGATGCGCTCGAGCGCGCTGCGGCGCAGCGCGAGGTTGGCGCCCCAGGCGAACTCGGCGTCCTGATCCGACGGCCCGAGGTCGAGCGAGGTGATCGGCAGCGGCTCGCGGCCGCACGCGCGCAGGCGCGCGCCCTCCAGCCGCGGCCGGATCGGCCCGCCGAAGGCTTCGTGCTCCGGGTGCGCGGCGGCGGCGCCGAGCAGCGCGTCGAGCCACCCCGGCCAGACCTCGACGTCGTCGTCGAGGAAGCACAGCAGCTCGCCCGTCGCGGCGTCGATCGCCGTGTTGCGCGCGACGTTGATCCCGCGCGGCATGCCGTGCGCGAGGTAGCGGCCGCCGTGGGCCGTCACGAGCCGCTCCGTCCCGGCGTCGGCCGGGTCGTCCTCGACGACGACGATCTCCGCGCCGCGCGCGGCCGCCTGCGGCGCGACGGACGCCAGCGCGACCGCGAGGTACTCGCGACGGCGGCGGGTGGGGAACAGCAGCGAGGCGGGCGGCATGCGGCCAAGAGCCTAGGCTCCCGGGCCGGATGATCCTCCTGCTGCACAACCGCTACCGCCTGCCGGGCGGCGAGGAACGGGCCGTGGAGGACCTGCGGTGGCTGATCGGCGAGCAGCTGGGGGAGGAGGCGGAGGTGCTCGAGCGCGACTCGGCGGCGCTCGGCAACCGCCGCGCGGCGCTCGGCCTCCTGCGCGGCGGGCTGGCGCCGGAGGACGTCGCGCACGCGGTCCGGCGCACGGGTGCGCGCGTGCTGCACGCCCACAACGTCAACCCCTCGTTCGGCTGGCGCGCGCTCGCCGCGGCGCGCGGGGCCGGTGCGCGCGTCGTGCTGCACCTGCACAACTACCGGCTCGTGTGCGCGCAGGGCCTGTGCTTCACGCACGGCGAGGACTGCACGCGCTGCCACGGGCGCAACACGCTGCCGGGGGTGCGCCTCAACTGCCGCGGCGGCTCGCGGGTGGAGGCCGCCACCTACGCCGCCGGCCTGGCGCTGTGGCAGCGCCGGCTCGCCGAATCCGTCGACGCGTTCGCGGTCCCGAGCGCGTTCGCGCTGCGGCGACTGCGCGAGCTGGGCGCGCCGGTCGGCGACCGCGCGCACGTGATCGGGTCCGTGCAGCGCGAGATCGCGGACGCGTCGAACGCGCCGGCCGGCCGCCACGTGCTCGCCGCGGGCCGCCTGACCCCCGAGAAGGGCTTCGCGGACGCGATCGACGCCGCCCGCGCGGCCGGCCTGCCGCTCGTGATCGCCGGCGACGGCCCGCAGGCCGCCGAGCTGCGCGCCCGCGCCGAGGGCGCCGACGTGCGCTTCACGGGCGTGCTCGCGCCCGCCGAGCTGGCGGCGCTGCGGCGCGAGGCCGGCGCGGCCGTCGTCCCCTCGCGCTTCGCCGAGATCCTCCCGCTCACCGCGCTCGAGGCGATGGCGGCGGGCGTGCCGCTCGCGGCCGCCGACGCGGGCGGGCTCAGCGAGGCCGTGCCCGAGGAGGGCCGCTATCCGGCCGGTGACGTCGAGGCGCTCGCCGCCCGCCTGGAGAGCCTGTGGCGCAGCGCGGCGGCCGGCGAGCGCGGCCTGGCGGTCGCGCGCGAGCGCTACGCGCCGGAGGCCGTGGCCGCGCAGCTGCGCGCGCTCTACGAGGCCCGGACGTGAGCGCTCGCCTCCCGGCCGCCGTGGACCGCTATCTGGACGCGGCGCGGCACATGACCGCGCGGCAGCTCGCCCACCGGCCGCGCCGGCTCCTACCCGCGCGCGTGCTGGCCGCCGGCCGCACCGCGGCGCCCGCGTGGCGGCCCGTGGCGGCCGGGGCCGGCGTCGACCCGGCGCCCCAGTCCGGTCCGACCCCGGCCCCCGAGTCGACGGGAGCGTTCGCGGCGGTCGGGCGCACGCGGCGCGCGGACGCGCCGGGGCTGTGGTCGGATCACGCGGACGGCCTGCTGTTCTCGTTCCACCTGCACTCCTTCGCGGAGCTCGCCCGCTACGCGGCCGGCGAGCGCACGCCGGCCGGCGACCGCTTCTGGAGCGGGGTGCTGGTGCGGTGGCTGGAGGAGTGCTCGACCCCGGCGGCGCCGGCGTGGCATCCGTATCCGACCAGCGGCAGGATCGTCGCGTGGTGCGCGGCGATGTCCGCCGGGCGCTGGCCGTCCGGGCTCGAGGCCCGCGTCGCCGCCTCGCTCGCCGTGCAGCTGCGGCTCCTGCGCCGCAGCGTCGAGCACGACATCGGCGGCAACCACGTCCTGCGCAACTGCGCCGCGCTCGTGATCGGCGGGCTGTGCCTGGGGGACGACCGCGCGCTGCACAGGGGCCTGCGCGTGCTCGAGGCCGAGCTCGCCCGCCAGGTCCTCGCCGACGGCGGTCACGAGGAGCGCAGCCCGTCCTACCACCGGGCCGTGCTGGCCGACCTCGACGACGTGGCCCGCACGTCGGAGGCCGCGGGCCGGCCCGTGCCGGCCTGGCTCGACGCGGCCCGCGCCGCCATGCGCGGCTGGCTCGCCGCCGTCGCGCTGCCGGGCGGGGCGCTGCCGCTGCTCAACGACGCCTGGGAGGGCCCGCCGGTGAAGCGCGCGACGGGCCCGTTCAGCGACCTCGCGGACACGGGCTACGTGTCCCTGCGGCACGGGCCCGACCAGGCCGTGCTCGACGTCGGCCGGGTGGCGCCGGCGCACCTCCCGCCGCACGCGCACGCCGACGTGCTGTCGTTCGTGCTCTGGATCGACGGCACGCCGGTCGTGGTCGACCCGGGCGCCTTCGCCTACGAGGGTCCCGAGCGCGCCGCCTTCCGCGGCACGGCGGCGCACGGCACGGTCGAGGTCGACGGGCGCGACCAGTGCGACCTCTGGGGGCCGTTCCGCGCCGCGCACATGCCTGCGGTGACGCGGCTGGTGACCGAGCACCGGGACGGCATGGTCGTCGTCGCCGCCGAGCACGACGGCTACGCACGCCTCGACGACCCGGCGCGCCACCGGCGGACCTTCTGCTGGCTGCCCGGCGACGGCCTCGTCGTCGTCGACCGCCTGCTCTCACAGCGCCCGCACGAGGCCGTCAGCCGCGTGCCGCTGGCGCCGGGCCTGTCGCCCGAAGGCACCCGGGTCGGGCCGCTCGAGGTGGTGCCGCTCGGCGACGGCGGCCCCGTGGCCGTGACCCCGGCCCGCTACTCGCCCTACCTGGGCACGACCGTGCCCTCGCTCGCGCTCTCCCGCACCGGCGCGGCGTCGCCGGGCGCGGCGTGGGGCTGGGCGCTGCTGCGGCCCGGTGCGCGGGCGGCGCTCGCAGGCGGGGTCCTCGAGGTCCGGCGGCGGGACGGCGCGACCGTGTCCGTCACCGTCGCCTGAACGGGCCCGCGCCGCGCGGCTCGCGCTAGGCCCGGCGCCGCAGCAGCAGCCCGCCGGCGAGACCGGCGCCGAGCAGCGCCACGGCGATGCCGCCGAGCAGGAGCGTGCTGCCCGCGCCGCCGTCGGGGGCGCCCGGGTTGCTGATCGCGGCCTGCACGGTCGCGGGCTGCTTCGAGCCGCGCTCGCGCGAGCCGCGCGAGCCGGCCTTCGCCCCGCCCGACCCGGAGCCGGCGCCAGAGCCGCCACCGCTCGAAGCGCCCGCACCGCCACCGTCGTCGTCGTCAGGCGGCTCTATGCCGGCGCCGAAGAGCGTGTCCGCGGCCGTCCGCGAGCCCCGCGAGCCCTCGTCCTCCGAGGGGGAGCTCTTCCGGCGCGCGCGCTCGAGCGGGATGTCGTACTCCTGGCCCGTCGGCGAGTCCGGGTCCACGTGGACCCCGGGCTCCTGCGCGGAGGCCGGGCCGGCCAGCGCCGCCCACACGAGCAGCGCCGCCGCGGTCGTGAACGCCAGCCGCATCGGGATCAGTATGGCGGACCTCACCCCGCCCCCGTCTCTTCCACGGAGCGCGCGAGCGCCGGGTCCAGCGGGTTCAGCGAGAGCGCGGTGCGGTACGCGCGGTGCGCCGCATCGCGCTCGCCCGTGCGCAGCGCGAGGTCGCCCATCAGCGCCCAGGTGACGTGGTCGCCCGGCTCCCGGCGGGCCGCCTCCGCCAGGGCCGCCCGGGCGGCCTGCGCCTCGCCGAAGCGGGCGAACGCCGCGGACTTCACGTAGTAGGCCTCGACCGCGCCGCGGTCGAGCCGCAGGGTGCGGTCGGCGAGCTCGAGCGCGCGGGCCGGATCGCGGGCGAGCGTGGATTGCGCCTCGCGTAGGTAACGCTCCGACAGCACCTGGCGGCCGAGGCTCGCGCTCGTGGCCACCATCGTCAGCGCGAGCCCGGCCGCGGCGATCGCGTGGACGGCCCGCCGCCGCCGCGCGGGCGCGGCGGCCACGGCCGCGGGGAGCTCCGCGGACGCGCGCCGCCGCACGAGGACGACGGCACCCGCCAGCGCGACGCCGGTGACGCCGGGCAGCAGGTGCAGCCAGTCGACGCTCGTCTGCACCAGCCACGCGACGACGCAGCCGATCGCCGCGACGGCCTGGAACGCCGCCGCCGCGGAGGTCCTGGCCGCCCTGGCGAGTCCGGCGGCGCCCAGCCCGAGCGCCAGCAGCAGCGCGCCGAGCGGCACGAGGCCCACGAGCCCGAGCTCGCTGAGCACCTGCAGCTGGAGGCTGTGCGGCTGCCGCACGTCCTCGGTCGTGCGGCGCAGCAGGAAGTACTCCTGCTCGTAGTTGCCGGCGCCCACGCCCGCGACGGGGTGGTCCCGCCAGACGGCGACCGCGACCCGCCAGTAGTCGTAGCGGTTGCCGGAGCCGGACGCGAGCCGCGTGGCGCCAGCGGCCCCGGCACCTGCGCCGGTCTGCGTGAAGGCGCTGTACTGCCGGTCGATCTCGCGGCCGATGGCGGCGTGCTCCGCGACGGCGACCCCCGCACCGGCGACGACGGCGACGGCGAGCAGCGCGGCCGCCGCCGTCCGCGCCTGCGAACGGCGCGCGCCCAGCCGGCCGGCGAGGAGGGCGGCCAGCGCCCACACCGCGCCCGCCGCCACGGCGGCGAGGGCGGCGGCTCGCGCCGCCGCCTGGGCGACGTCGCCCGGCACGTCGCCTGCCCGCCCGGCCGTCCAGACGTCGAGCAGCACGGGGGAGGCGACCGCGACGCCGGCGGCGGCCAGCAGCAGGACACACGCTCGCCGCGTCCGGCCGGGGACGACGGCCAGCACGACCGCCGCGGAGGCGACCAGGGCGATCGTCGCGCCGCGCGACTGGGCGAGCAGCAGCAGTGCCGCGACGAGCGTCGCGCCCGCGGCGCCGAGGGCGGCGACCACGGGCGAGCGGCGCTGCTCGGCCACGGCGACCAGGCACCAGAAGCCGAGCAGGTGCGCCGCCGCCTGCCCGTTGATGTACCCCAGCGGCGCGTCGAGGCGGCCGGCGACGAACAGCTCGCCGGCCGACGCGCCGGTCATCCGCGCGAGCGTGACCGCGGCCAGCACGAGCGTCACCGCGCCGAGGGCGCCCATGAGCCAGGTCGCCGCCGCGTCGGTGCGGATCGCGATCAGCGCGACGCCCGCGAGCGCGGCGTAGGCCAGATAGCGGTTCCCGGTCTCGAACGCCTGCTGCGCCGACTCGGCCCACAGGGTCGAGGCGAGGGCCAGCAGCCCGAGCCCCGCGAGCCCCGCGAGCAGGAGCGCGCCGCTGCGGGTCGGCCGCAGCGGACGGCCGATCATGCCCGCGATCAGCGCGACCACGAGCACGAGGGCGGCGGGCGCCCAGATGGCCGCGTCGTAGTAGCCGCGGAAGAGCGGGCCCGCCCCGAGCAGCACTGCGAGGACCACGGCGACGGCGACCGGAGGCGGCAGCCGCATGACCACGCGCGACCGCGGCGCCGCGGCGCCGTCGAGCGGCGCGGGGTCGGCCGGCGCGGCGCCGGCGAGCCGCGCGGGGTCGGCCGGGGCCCAGCGGGTGTCCAGCAGGGCGATCGCGACGGCGGCCGCGACCACGTACAGCGCGACGGCGGCGGTCGTCGACGTCCCTCCGCGCAGGGCGACGATGGCGAGCGCCGAGATCAGGGCCTGCACGGTCCCGAGCGCGAGCGCGACCGAGCGGGCCGTGAGCAGCCATTCGCGCGTTCGGTGCGTGAGGTGGTCGCGGCCGCCCGTGAGCAGGGAGATCCCGCGCCGCCGCCGCGACACCATCACCAGGGCGGTGTCGAGCGCCGGCACGCCGACGAACAGGACGGCCATCGCGAGGGACTGCGATGCGACCGCGGAGTCCGAGACCCCGATCATCGTCAGCGCCGCCACGGCGAACCCGATCGGCATGCTGCCGCCGTCGCCGAGGAAGATCCGCGCGGGGGAGCGGAGGTTGTGCGGGAGGAACCCGGCACAGGCGCCGCACAGCGCGGCGGCGGTGACCGCGAGCCACGCGCTGCCCTGCAGCGCGCCGAGCGCCGCGAGGCCGCCGGCGACGACGGTGCCCATGGACGGCGTCGCGCCGTCCATGTTGTCGAACAGGTTGAACGCGTTGATGACCGCGACGAACCAGACGATCGTGACGGCGAGGTCGACCGCCGCGCCGGCCCCGAGGTTCCAGCCGAGGTCCAGCGACCAGAACGCCGCCGCGAGCAGGACCTCGACGAGCACGCGCGCGAGCGGCGACACGGTGTGGCGGTCGTCCCAGGTGCCCACGGCCCACATGACGGCCACGCCTGCGCCGAGCGGCAGCGTCCGCTCCCACTCGCTGGTGAGCGCGGCCAGCGCGACCAGGAAGCCGACCGTCACCGCCGCGCCCCCGAGATACGGAGTCGGCGAGCCGTGCGCCTTGTAGCCCACGGGCCGGTCGTAGAACTCCAAGCGGTCCGCCACCCGGATGGCGAGCGGAGTGGTCGCGTAGACCACCGCGACCGCGAGGGCTAGGCCTGTCAGGAGGCGTAGCTCAAGTGGCAATCGCCGCGCTCCGGCGATCGTTCGGGCGGTCCCGCTCGAACGCGATGACGTCATCGATGGCGTCGTCGACGGTACGGGTGGGCGCCCAGCCGGTGAGCTCGCGCACGGATGAGATGTTGGGCTGCCGGCGCCCGAGCTCCTCGAAGCCGTCGTCGTAGGCGACCTCGTACGGGACGAACTCGACCGTCGAGCCGGTGCCGGCCCGCTCGATCACGCGGTGCGCGAGCTCCACGATCGAGATCTGCGTGTCGGCGCCGATGTTGAACACGTCGCCGGTGGACTCCTCGTGCTCGTGCACCAGCATGATCGCCTGGATCACGTCACGCACGTGGGCGAAGCAGCGCGTCTGCAGCCCGGTCCCGTAGACGCTCAGCGGCGTGCCCGCCAGCGCCTGGCGCACGAAGCGCGGGAGGACCATGCCGTACTGGCCGGTCTGTCGCGGGCCGACGCAGTTGAACAGGCGGACGGTCGCGATCCGCGCCTCGCCGCTGCGATGGAGGCCGTGCGCCATCGACTCGCCGAACGACTTCGCGATCGCGTAGCCCCAGCGCGACTTGAACGGAGATCCGAGGATGCGGTCGGACTCCTCCTCGAGCGCCCCCTCGGAGTTCTTCCCGTACACCTCCGAGGTCGAGGTGTAGAGGACGCGCACGTCGTGGCGCGCGGCCGCCGAGAGGACGATGTCCGTTCCACGGACGTTCTTGAGCAGGCACTCGAGCGGCTGCGAGACGATCAGCTGGACGCCGACGGCCGACGCGAGGTGCAGGCAGCTGTCGACGGTCGACATCAGGGAGTCGACCAGGTCCGCGTCGAGCGTCGAGCCCTCCACGAACCGCAGGCTCGGCGATGCGAGCAGGTGGTCGAGGTTCTCCGTGTTCCCCGTGCTGAGGTCGTCGAGCACGGTCACGTGGTCGCCGCGGCCGGTGAGCAGGTCGACGAGATGGGACCCGATGAACCCCGCCCCGCCCGTGATCAGGTGCCGCTGCGGGCGGGGTGTCGCGTTGAGCTCGATCAGCCGGCCGTTCATCGCGAGCGCAGCTCCGTCGCGCCGCGGCCCGCCTGCGCAGCCGCGATCGCGTCCGCGGCGCGCGGACCAGCGTCTCCGTCCCAGAGCGGGATCTCGGGTGCTTCGTAAGACGTGGGCAAGGCCAGTGCGTCCCGCGCACATTCTGCCAAGGCGTCCGGATCGACGCCGACCAGCGCGTTGGTCCCGAGCTCGACGGTGATCGGCCGCTCCGTCGTGTCGCGATAGGTGAGGCACGGGACCCCGAGCGCCGTGGTCTCCTCCTGCACCCCGCCGGAGTCGGTGATCACGAGCCTGGCCTCCGCCTCGAGCGCGATGAAGTCGAGGTAGCCGAGCGGCGCGAGCGCCATCACGCCCGGGGGTACGCGCAGGCCGGCCTCGTCGATCCGCGCCTCCGTGCGCGGGTGCACCGGGAGCAGCACGGGCAGCCGCTCCGAGATCTCGCCGAGCACGGCGAGCGTCGCCGACAGGCGGGCCGCGTCGTCGACCAGCGAGGGCCGGTGCAGCGTCGCGAGGACGTAGCCGCGGCTCTCCAGGCCGAGCTGTCTCCGCGGGCTGCTCGCCAGCGCCGCGGGGAGCATCCGGCGCAGCGAGTCGATCATCGTGTTCCCGACCACGGCGATGCGCTCGTCGGGGATGCCCTCGCGCAGCAGATTGGCTCGCGCGTCCTCGCTGGTGCACAGCAGCACGTCGGCCATGCGGTCGGTCAGGGTGCGGTTGATCTCCTCGGGCATCGTCCAGTCACCCGACCGCAGCCCCGACTCCAGGTGCACCAGGGTCGTGCCCGCCTTGCTCGCGGCGAGCGCCGCGCCGAGCGTGGAGTTGACGTCGCCCGCGACCACGACGACATCGGCGGGATGCTCGCGCAGGCGGCGCTCGACACCGAGCATCACGCCCGCGGTCTGCTCGGCGTGCGTCCCGCTTCCCACCCCGAGGAAGACGTCGGGGTCGGGCAGCCCGAGGTCCGCGAGAAAGCGCTCTGAGAGTGCGCTGTCGTAGTGCTGGCCGGTATGCAGAAGGCGGAGCTCCATGTCGGGGTGCTCTCCTAACGCTCGCCATACGGGCGCGACCTTGACGAAGTTCGGTCGGGTCCCCACGACCATCAGCGCTTGCCACGGCACGAGCAGGTGAGCGTACAGCCGTCGGCTAGCGTCCCGCACAATGCGCCAGCTCGTCCAGCATCTCCGGTCCGGCGAGGTGGGCGTCGTGGAGGCACCCGACCCGTCCCCGCGGCCCGGCCACGTGATCGTCAGGACCTCGTTCTCGGTGATCTCGCCCGGCACGGAGCAGTCGATCGCCAGGACCGCATCGCGCTCGCTGGTGGGCAAGGCGATGGAGCGGCCCGACCAGGCGCGGAAGGTGGTCGAGAAGGTGGTCAGCGACGGGGTGGGACCGGCGCTCGCGGCCGTGAACGCGCGCCTCGACGACCTGCTGACGCCCGGCTACTCGCTCGCCGGCGTGGTCGAGGACGCCGGCGGCGTCCCCGGGCTGGCCCCCGGCGACGCCGTCGCCTGCGTCGGGGCCAACGTCGCCTGCCACGCCGAGCGCGTGCTCGTCCCCGGCCCGCTGTGCACGAAGCTGCCGGCAGGGCTCGACGCACGCGCAGGTGCGTTCGCGGCCCTCGGCGCCATCGCCAGCCACGGGCTGCGCACCGCGGCGGTGGAGCCGGGTCATGTCGTGGCCGTCGTCGGGATGGGGCTGATCGGGCAGATCGCGGGCCAGCTCGCGGCGTCGTGGGGCGCGAGGGTGCTGGCCGTCGACTCCGATCCCGAGCGCGTCGCCCTGGCGCTCGAGCTGATCCCGCAGGCGGCGGGCGCCGTCCCCGGGCGCGACGACGTGGGGGCAGCCGCCCGGGCGCTCTCGGCCGGCGCCGGCGCCGACGCGGTCGTGGTGGCCGCCGCCGCGAAGGGCAGCGGGCCGATCGAGCTCGCGGCCGAGGTGGCGCGCGACCGCGCCGTCGTCTCGGTCATCGGCGACGTCGGTCTCGAGGTCCCGCGGCGGCCGTTCTACGAGAAGGAGCTGCAGCTCCGGCTCTCGCGCTCGTACGGGCCGGGGCGCTACGACCCCGAGTACGAGCTGGAGGGTCGCGACTACCCGATCGGCTACGTCCGCTGGACCCAGCGGCGCCTGATCGCGCACTTCCTCGAGGAGGTGGCCGCCGGCCGCGTGCGGCTCGACCGGCTCGTCTCCCACGAGTTCGCGCTCGAGCGCGGCGAGGAGGCGTACGCCGCGCTCGAGGAGCCGGGCCGGATGGCGATCCTGCTGCGCCATGCGGACGGGCCGCTCCCGCCCGTCGAGAGCGTGCCGATCGCCGCGCCGCGCCGACAGGGGTCCGGGCGCGTGCGGATCGGGCTCGTCGGCCCGGGCCTGTTCGCGCGCTCGACGCTGCTGCCGCTGCTGGACAAGCTGGACGCCGACGTCGCCGCCGTCGCGGGCGGCTCGGGTCCCCGGGCGATCGGCGCGGCGCGCCGGGCCGGAGCGCGCGCGGCGACGACGACCTCCCGCCTGATCGACGACCCCGGCATCGACGCCGTCGTGATCGCCACGCGCCACGACAGCCACGCGCCGCTCGCCGTAGGGGCCCTGGAGGCCGGAAAGGCGGTCTTCCTCGAGAAGCCCCTCGCCGTCGACGAGGCCGGCCTGGAAGCGGTCACGGCCGCCCTGCTCGTGCCCGGCCGCCTGATGGTCGACTTCAACCGCAGCCTCTCGCCCGCCGCGGCGAAGGTGCGGGCGCACTTCGCCGGCCGCGTGGACCCGCTCGTCGTGCACTGCCGCGTCAACGCGGGCGCGCTGCCACCGGAGCACTGGTTGCGCGACCCGGCGGTCGGCGGCGGTCGCCTCGTGGGCGAGGGCTGCCACTTCGTCGACCTCTGCTCCGCGATCGTCGAGCGGCCGCTGGCCGCCGTGGCCGTGACGCCGCTCGGCAGCGGCCCCACCACGCTCGCGCACGACAGCTTCGTGCTGACCCTGACCTACGCCGACGGCTCGCTCGGGATCGTCACGTACGTGGCGACGGGCTCGCCCCGCATGGCGAAGGAGCGCATCGAGGTCCTCGGGGCCGGCCGCTCGGCCGTGATCGACGACTTCCGCCGTGTCCAGCTGCACGGCGGCCGTGGCCGGGCGGCGCCGGCGGTCGCGCTCTCGAAGGACAAGGGACACCGCGCCGCGCTCGAGCGTTTCCTCGCCTTCGCGGGGACGGGCGGGGAGCCGCCGATCCCGTACGAGCGGCTGCTCGAGACGACGCGCGCCACGCTGATCGCCCGCGCGGCGCTCGCAGGCGAGCCGGGTCGAGCCCATGCGGTGAACGCCTGACGTGCGGATCCTGATCTTCTCGCAGTACTTCACCCCCGAGGTGGGAGCCACGTCGACGCGCGTGCACAGCTTCGCCGCGGGTCTTGCCGCGCGCGGTCACGACGTCGAGGTCGTCTGCGAGGTCCCGAATCACCCGCAGGGCGTCGTCCACCCGCAGTACCGCGGTCGACTCGTCGTCCGCCGGCGGCTCGACGGATTCCGCGGCTCGTGGCTCTGGGTCCGCACCCGGCCGGAGAAGAGCACGCGCGACCGGCTGCTCTTCTACGGCAGCTACCTCGCCGGCGCGACCGCCTGGGGCTCGGCGGCCCGCCGGCCCGACGTGGTGCTGGCGTCCTCGCCGCCGCTCCCCGTCGCGCTCGCGGGTGCGCTCGTGGCGCGCCGGCACCGCGTGCCGTTCGTGATGGACGTGCGCGACCTGTGGCCCGAGGCGGCGGTCGCCGTCGGCGAGCTGAACGACCCCCGCGCGCTGCGCGTTGCCGAGAGGCTCGAGCGCTTCCTCTATCGAGAGGCTGACGCGATCTCGACCGTGACGGAGCCATTCGTCACGCACATCGAGCGGCTGGGGGGCGACGGCAAGGTGAAGCTGCTTCCGAACGGCACGACGCAGTTCTGGCTCGATGCGGCCGCGATCGAGCCCGACCGGGCCGGCGCGGGCCTCCCGGACGGCGAGTTCGTATGGACGTACGCCGGCAATGTCGGCCTCGCCCAGGGCCTCGACACCGCGGTGGCGGCGGCGGCGCTGCTCGGTCCCGGCTTCAGGCTGGTCGTCCTTGGCGAAGGAGCCGAGCGCCCTTCGTTGCGGGCCTTGGCCGCCACGGTCGCGCCGGGGCTCGTGGAGTTTCGGGACCAGTTGCCGCCGCGGCAGGCCGTCGTCGTGTTACGGGCTTCTGATGCGCTGCTCGTGTCGCTCGCGGCCGATCCCGTGCTCGAGTCGTTCGTGCCGTCCAAGCTGTTCGACTTCTGCGCGACCGGCCGGCCGGTGGTCCTCGCCGCCAATGGTGAGCCCCACCGGCTCGTACGAGCGGAGCGGGCAGCGGTGTCGGTGACAGCGGGGGATCCGGCGGAGCTCGCCAAGGCGGTCCGGGACCTGCGTGATGCGGAACCCGCTGTCCGGCAGGAGCTCGGCGCTGCGGGTCACCGCTTCGCCGCCGGCAGGCGCCGCGAATCCGAGGTGGAGCGGATGGAGGCGTTGGTCGCGAACGCCATCACGCGGCGTACCGCCGTGCCAGGCGCGCTTGGAGCACCATCGAGACCGAGTAGCTGACGGCGGACGCGAGCACAGCTCCCCAGACTCCGAGCGGTCCGCTGCAGAGCGCGAGGATGAGTGCGAGCTGCAGGCCGACGGCGAGCACCTCGATGCGGGCGACGCGCGCAACTTCCCCGGCGGCCATCGACCAGCTCTGCAGCATTCGGGAGACGGCGAACGGAACGGTTGCGAGGGCCAGGGCCGACGCGATCGGCCCCGCGTCGCGGAAGCCGTCGCCGAACAGCAGCGGCACCACGAACGGGGCAGTGAGCGCGATGACGCCTTGCACGGCAAGGATCAGAGCCAGCGCTCGCACGGCCGTACGCCGCGCGTCGGCGCGTTCGAGCGGCCTGGTCTCGGAGATTCGACGGAGTCGCCCGAACGTGAGCCGCGCATGTGCCTGATAGAGCAGGTTCGGCGTCAAGGTGGCAAGCGTCGCAGCGACGGCGTAGAGGCCGAGCTTCGAGGTGGAGACGAAGAACACGAGCAAGACCTGATCGAGCCTCATGTTGGCCTGTGTCGACAGCTTCGCCGTCTGCGCCCGAACGCCGTAGCGGAACAACGCCCGCCGCTCACGTCGCGTGCTCCCGGGACCGGACCCGTTCACCTGTGGCGTCTGTGCCACGAGGCGGCGCGCCGCGACAGACGCCGGAATCAGCGGCGCCGACCAGGAGAGGCAGACCATGACCACGACGAGCTGGAGCGAATCCTCATCGGCCAGGAAGAGCGCCGCCGTCCCGAGGGCGTACACGGCGGGGCCCAAGAGCCGTGCGCGATGCCAGGCCGGATAGTTCCCGAGGCCGACGAGAAGCCCGGTGAGGCAGTTCTGCATCACGAGCGCGGCCCCTCCGAGCCCGACGGCGATCGCGATCGATGCCCTCGCGTCGAGCGGTACCGGGAGCGCGATCACGACTAGAGCCGCGACCAGGCCGGCGCCGACGGCGACGCATGCACTCCAGGTGGCGAGGGCGCGCGCGGGGAACCCCGGCCTCCTCAAGAACGCGGGTCCGTGGTAGGTCAGGGCGTCATCGACGCCGAGCGTGGCGATGCCGAGCGCGAACCCGGACCAGCTCACGACGGCGGCCAGCTCGCCGCGGCTCGACGGACCGAGCAGCCTCGCCACGAGAACGCCGGTGAGCGCGCCCAGGCATCCGACCGCGATGCTGGTCAGGAGCGTTTGCGCTCCGGGCGTGAGCCTGCGCCGAGCTTCGTGCCACCACGGCACTACGCTCTAGGCGCCGCGCTCGTTGGATGGTCTCGACGGCTCACCCCTTCGGGCATGCTACCGGGGCACTTGACCACATGCCGACAGAGCGGATTTTCAGGACCATCCTCATCGCGGGGAAGGCGTTGCACTGTGAAGATCGTTCATGTCGCTGACTACTTCATGCCGGAGCTCGGCTATCAGGACACCTTCCTGGCACTCGCCGAGCTGCGCCAAGGTCATGACGTGACCGTGATCACGTCCGACCGCTACCGCCCGTTCGAGAACTACAGCGAAACCGTGGGCCCTCTCCTCGGGCCACGGATGGTCGGTCCACGGCGCCGGCTCGAAGAGGGAATCGACGTGATTCGACTGCCCGTGTCGGTAGAGGTGCACTTCCGGTGCTGGCTGCGCGGACTCGCCCAAGCGGTCGTCTCGCTGTCGCCCGACGTCGTGATCGTGCACGGCGTGGCGACCGGGCAGGCGAGCCGCCTGGCCCGGATACGAGCGCGTCAGCGGGCGCGGAGCGGCAAGGACTTCAAGTTGATAGTCGACGACCACATGACTCCCGGGAGGTCGACACTGGCGCACAGCGTGGCCTACCGCTTGTTCCGTCGCCTCGGAGTACCGTCGCTTCTGCGAGAAGCGGACGGCCTCGTGGCTGTTACGGAATCGACCAAGCAGTTCATGATCGACAACTACGGAGTCACTCCTACCGACGTTGCCGTCATCCCGCTCGGAGCCGACACGTCACTGTTCTCTCACCTGGCAGATCGGCGCGAAGTGCTCAGGCGAGAGTTGGGATATCGAGATCACGATGTCGTGTTCCTCTACGCAGGGAAGATGATCTCCTCGAAGGGCATAGACATCCTCGTGGAGGGCGCCCTGGAGGCCATGGAGCGCGACAGCTCGGTGAAGGTGCTGCTCGTCGGCGACGGCCCGCAGGACTTCACGCGGATGCTGGCTGATCGCATCGAAGCGGCCGGCCGCACTGCCGGCTTCACGTGGCACCGGCCAGTACCGAACAGCCAGCTTCCAGATCTCTTCTCGGCGGCTGACGTCGGGGTATGGCCCGCCCGCTCGTCCCTCGCGATGATCGAGGCTCAGTCCTGTGGCCTGCCGATCGTCGTATCGAGCTTCCCGGCGGCCGCAGAGCGGGTGCAGGCGGGCAATGGCCTGATCTTCGAAGAGGACGACGCTTCGGGCCTCGCGAACGCGATGCTCGAGCTGTTGGACGCGTCCAGGCGGCGGGAGATGGGCCGGCGGGGCAGAAGCCTGGTCGAGCGCGACCGCGACTACACGGTGCTCTCCGATCGCTTCCTCGCTCTCGCCTCGGTCGGTCCGGCGGGTGTCGACGCGTGAGCGCGACCCTCGCCCCAGCACCCGCTCGCCGAGGCCGCCGCCCCGCACAGGCGGTTCGTGGATCGGGCGTCGGCATGCGCCTTCTGGCCGTGGGCGCCTTCGTCGCGACGCTTCACATCATCTACGTGCGGTGGATATCGCCGCTCTTCAACTATCGGGGGTTCGGCGATCACGCGGCCGGGTTCGGTGATTGGCTTCTGCTGGCTTGCGTTCTGGGCTTCTTCACGATCACCCTGCCGGCCGACCTGAAGCGGCCGACGAGGTTCGTCTCCTGGTGGCTCTTCCTGACGCTCGTGGTGCCGGTGACGTTGATCCCGCTCTATCAGCCGGGCGACGTCTCGCTGGAGATGTGGGGCTTCGCGGTCATGGCAGGCGCGGCGACGACCTTGTTCGGGCGCCTCGACCGGTTGCCGCGGCTGCGAAGTCCCAGCATCCGCCTGAGCGAGAAGGCGTTCATCGGGTTGTTGTTGGCGTTCACCGCGCTCGTCATGGTGTGGGCCCTGGCGACGCTTCCCGTCACCATCAAGCTCGTGTGGCTCACGGACATCCGGGACCAGCGATCCGCGTTCTCCGAGGCGGTGGGTGCGACCTCTCGCCCCTTCGGCTATCTCATCCGCTGGCAGTCCGCGGCGGTCTTCCCGGCCTTGCTGGCGATCGGGCTCGATCGCTCACGGCCCCATCTGGTGGTATTCGCGGCGGCGGGGCTCGTCCTCTTCTACGCGATGACGGGCTACAAGCAGGTGCTGCTCTCGCTCGTCTTCGTTCCTGCGACGTACTACGTATTGCGCCGTCCGAAGCTGCGCGTCAGGCCTGCGACCTGGCTCGCCGGCGGCCTCGTCGTCTCCTCCTGGTTCGCCGTGGTGCTCGACCAGATAACCAACTCGATCGACTTCACATCCATATTCGTACGACGCGCGGTCATCCTGTCCGGCATCTACACGTCGCAATATGTCTCTTACTTCAGCCAGAACGGAAGTGACCTCTTCAGTCACTCCATCCTCGCGGGCATCACACATTCGCCTTATGACGTCGGCCCGCCGCTGACGATCGCCAGAGCGTTCTATGGCGTCGACTTCTCGGCGAATGCCAACTTCATGGCGGACGCCTTCGCGAACCTGGGCTACCCAGGCGTGTTGATCATGATCTGTGTCGTCGGAGCGGTGCTGTATCTCGTCAACTCGTTCACTGATGATGCGAACGTGCCGGCAGTCGGAGCCATGCTGGTGGTGCCCACGACGAGCCTCGCGAACAGCGCCGCGTCCTCGACCATCACGACCCACGGCCTCGGGCTCGCCGTCCTGCTGATCATGCTGTATCCACTGCGCCCGAAGAAATAGGGGCAGGTGCGGGTCCTCGTCGACGCCTTGAGCGCCCGCGTGGGAGGTGGGCTGTCGTTCCTGAAAGGGCAGTTGGGTGCCCTCGAGGCCCGAGACGTCGAGTTGCAGGTGCTGACCGCTCCTTGGAACCATGACGACCTCCGGGCGAGCCTGGTGAGCCCGTGCCGGCGAGTAGCCGTTCCAGACCTCGCCCGTCGCTTCGCGTACGAGCAGTTCGTGATGCCACTCGCTGTCAAGTCGGACGTTCTGTACTGCCCCGGGAACTTCATCCCGGTCCTCGGATCGTCGGTGCCGCGGGTCTTGTGCGTCCAGAACCCCAACTACTTCGGGCGTGGGCGCACGCTCGCCGCCAACACCACACTCGGTCGTCGCGTCCAGATCACACTCAGCCGAGCCTCCGTCCGCCGGGCCGAGGCGACGGTGGTCATATCCCGGTCGCTGCACCGCGAGATGGCTGCCGACGGCCTGGCCGGCGACCGTGTGGTCGTCGTCCGAAGCGGGGCCTCGGAGTGGGAGGTGGCGGCGGAGGAGCCGGACGGCGCGCCCGGGCAACCGTTCTTCCTCTCGCTGGCGAACGACTATCCCCACAAGCGACTCGGCGACCTGGTCGCGGGCTGGGCGCTCGCCAGGACCCGGGCCGGCGACGGGTTTCCCGCATTGGCCATGGTCGGAGCCATTCCCGCCCCGCGGCGAGAGCAGCTGCGTGCCCTTGCGGGCCGTCAGGCGTCTGGACGAAGCCTCTTCTTCGCCGGGAGCGTGCGCTCGCGAAGCCACATCCGTTGGCTGCTCGAGCACTGCGTGTCCATGGTCGCCACCTCCGAGCTCGAGGCGCTTCCGCTGGTGCCGGTCGAGGCAGGAACACTCGGAACGCCTGCCCTCTTGAGCGATATCCCACCACATCGAGAGGTGGCCGATGGCTATGCGACCTTCTTCGATGTGGGCGATCTCGATGCGCTTGCCGACCGCTTGATCGACAGCGCCGATGATCGAGCGAGACGTCCGCCGCTGAACTGGCCGATCAGCTGGGATGAGCACGCCGGCCGGCTCCTGCATGTCCTCGAGCGGGCCGCGGCCCAGCGCGGCCGTGAGCCCACATCCCTTAGCTAAGCTCCTCGCCTCCGGGAGCTCCCGGCCGTGAGCCTGAATGAACTCTGACCAAGATCAAGCGCTCTCCCTCAGGACGGTCCTCACGGTTCTGCGGCGCCGGTCACTGATCGTGCTGCTGTGCCTTGTCGGTGTACCGGCGGCCGCGCTGGCCGTCTCGCTCCTTCAGGAGCAGCAGTACACAGCCGAGGCGTCTCTGCTCTTCCGTGACCCGGCACTCGATCAGAAGCTGTTCGGCTCCACGTTCCAGGAGTCGCGCCCGGATCCGGCCCGCGAGGCCGCCACGAACATCCAGCTGATCTCGCTCGCCGAGGTGGCCGCGCGAACGGCGCGCGCGCTCGGTGGTGAGTTGACCCCTGCCGGGGTCACGGCCAAGGTCGAGGTCACCGGCGAGAGCCAATCGGATGTGGCATCGATAAGAGCCGTCGATGCCGATCCGAGATTCGCCGCCCGGCTGGCGGACACGTTCGCCGAGCAGTACATCCAGTTTCGCCGGGCGGCCGACCGCTCGAAGGTGCGTGAGGCTCAGGAGATCGTCCAGCGCCAGCTCGACGCTCTGACGCCGTCCGAGAAGAACGGTCCGCGAGGCCGGTCCATCAGCGATCGCGCGGAGCAGCTCGAGGTTCTCGTCTCGCTCCAGACGGGCAAGGTCGAGCTCGTTCAGCGAGCGCAGGTGCCGGATTCGCCATCGTCTCCCGACACGGCACGCAACGTCGCGCTCGGCATCGTCCTCGGCCTCCTGCTCGGCATGGGCCTCGCGTTCCTGCGCGAGCACCTCGACCGGCGGGTGAGAGACCCCAAGGAGTTCGAGGAGCTCTTCGACCGTCCGCTCCTCGCTCTCATTCCCGAGAGCCGGGCGCTCGCCCGCGGCGGCCCGGTGCACGATCAGATGCTGCCCACGGGCGAGCAGGAGGCCTTCGGCATGCTGCGCGCGAATCTCCACTACTTCAGTGCGGATCGGCCCGTGCGATCGGTGCTCGTCACCTCCGCGGCGCCCGGCGACGGAAAGAGCACGGTGTCGTGGAACCTCGCGCTGGCCGCCGCGAGCACGGGGACTCGGGTGCTGATCATGGAGACGGATCTTCGGCATCCGAGTCTTGCCGCGTCAACGGATCAGCTCACGGCTGCGCCCGGTCTCAGCACCCTCCTCGCCGGTCTCATGGAGTTCGACGACGTGGTCCAGAAGACCGCGGTGCCTGGTCGCGTCGGCGGAGGACGGCCCGATCGGACGATGGACGTGCTCGTCGCGGGGCATATTCCACCCAACCCCGTCGATCTCATCGAGTCCGAGCGGATGCGGAAGGTGATGCGCGAGGCCCAGGAGCGGTATGACCTGGTCGTCATCGACACACCGCCGATCTCGGTCGTGTCGGATGCCATCCCGCTGATTCGAGAGGCAAGCGGAGTCATCGTGGTCACTCGGGTCGGCAAGAGCGAACGAGAGGCCGTGACGCGCCTGAAGACGCAGCTCCAGTATCTGGACGCCCCGACGCTCGGCATCGTGGCCAACGGATGCAAGCTCGATCGCGGCGCTTACGGCTATGGCTACGGTGGCGAGCCACCGGAGGACGAGCTCGAGCACCCACCCCGCGAATGGCATGCCGCCTCACGGGTCGTCTAGGGCGCGACCCCGGCCTCTTCCAGTCGCCGCAGCCACGATGCGGTCTGCGCGATGCCCTCTTCGATGGTGATCTGTGCCCTCCAGCCGAGCAGCAGCTCGGCCTTCTCCACGGACGGCCAGCGCCGCACGACGTCGACCTTGAAGCTGGGCAGGTGCTCGAGCTCGAGCTCGGCCGGATCGTTGCCGCAGGCCTCCCAGCAGATCCGCGCGATCTCGGCCACCGTGAGCTCACGGTCGGCGGAGATGTTGAAGTCCTCGTTGAGCCCGGCGGGATGGCCCATGGCGGTCACGATGCCGTCGGCGATGTCGGTCACGTGCGTCAGCGTGCGGGTCTGCTCGCCCGAGCCGAAGATCGGCAGCGGTCGCATGCGCGCCAGTGCCTTGCGGATGAGGTCCGGGACGGCGTGCGCGATGCCCGGCTCGTCCTCGGGCATCTCGCCCGGGCCGTAGGCGTTGAAGGGCCGGCAGATCGTGTACGGCAGCCCGTGCTCGTCGTGGGCGGCACGGCAGTAGACCTCCCCGGTGAGCTTGGAGAAGCCGTAGGCCGACAGCGGGACGGGGCAGTCGTCGATGTGGTCCTCGCGCGTCGGGTACTGCTCCGCGCGCTCGAAGACCATCGAGGAGCTCACGTAGACGAAGCGCTCGACGTCGGCGTCCAGCGCCGCGCGGAAGACCGCGTTGTAGAGGCCGTTGTTGACCTCGGTGAGGGTGTGCGGGAGCTTGTGGAAGTTCGCGATCCCGCCGACGATCGCCGCGAGGTGGATGACGTGCGAGCAGCCGGACATCGCCTTGCGCGCCTCCGAGAGCACGCGCAGGTCGCCGCGGTGGACCTCGCAGCCCTCGCGCATCCACTCGGGGGCGTCGCGCTGGTCGGAGACGCGGACCTCGAAGTCGGGGTCGCGGAGCAGGCGGCGGACGACTGCCGCGCCGATCGTGCCGGCGCCGCCGGTGACGAGGACCCGATTCATCGGCCGGTCAGGCTAGAAGGTCGCGCGCGCTAGGTTTGGCCAGGTGCGGTACCGCGTGATGATCGTGCTCGGCCTCGTCCTGCTCGTGGCAGCCGGCCGGCCGGCCGGCGCCGGAGCGGAGCTCAAGGCCATCTGGGGGCCGAACACCCTGCCCGACGGGCGCTCGGCGTTCAGGACCTACCGGGACCTGGGGGTCGACGTCCTGCAGAGCCGGGTCAGGTGGGACGAGGTCGCTACGACCCGGCCGGCGCGGCCGCGGGATCCGAACGATCCGGCGTACGTCTGGCCGGCCGACGTCGACCAGGCGGTGCGCTCGGCCAGGCGCAGCGGCATCCGCGTCGCGCTCATGGTCATCGGCACGCCGAGCTGGGCCAACCAGGGAAGGGACTGGCGCTGGGTCCCGGACCGGCCCTCGGACTACGGCGACTTCGTCGCGGCGGTCGCGCGGCGCTATCCGCGCGTCCGGCACTGGATGATCTGGGGCGAGCCCTCGCGCACGCCGAACTTCCAGCCGCTCCCGGTCAACAACCCGGAGGGTCCGCGCGCGTATGCGAAGCTCCTCGACCGCGCCTACGGCGTGCTCAAGCGCGCTTCACGCCGGAACATCGTCATCGGCGGCATGACCTTCAGCGGCGGCGAGGTCGGCCCGGCTGACTGGGTGCGCTACATGAAGCTGCCGAGCGGCCGTCCGCCGCGGCTCGACTGGTACGGCCACAACCCGTTCTCGCGGCGCTTCCCGGACCTGCGGAACGACCTCTACTTCCCGGGCGTGCGGGACTTCTCCGACCTCGACACCTTCTCCCGCGAGATCCGGCGGGCGTACCGACCGCGCCACATCCGGCCGCGGCTGTGGCTGTCGGAGTGGACGATCTCGTCGGATCGGGGCAACTCGGCCTTCAACTTCTACGTCTCCCGGGACGAGCAGGCGCGCTGGCTGACCGCCTCCTACCGCATCGCCCACCGGCGACGGGACATCGCCGGCCTCGGGTGGTACAAGCTGCTCGACGAGGCGAGACCGAACGGGCTGACGACGGGGTTGATGACCTCCTCCGGGGAGCGCAAGCCCGCCTACTACGCCTACAAGCGGGCGCGCTGACGCGACCGGTGAGCCTGAATCCACCGATCCCCGCGGCGCCTCGCCGCCGTGGCCGTTCGCCAGAGCCGATCGGCCGAGAACCAGGTGGGTGACCACATGAGATCACGGCCGATCGGCTCTGACTCGGCCCACGACGCCGAGTCATCCACGGGTCATCGGTGGATCCAGACTCAGGCGCGCAGCGCCGCGACTTCGCTCGTGTAGGCGAACACCTGGCCCGCGCCGAGCGCGTTCCAGGGGTCGACCACGAGGCAGTCTGGGGTGGCGTGCCGCGCGATCGCCTGGAGGCAGTCGGGCGCGGAGAACGCGGAGTGGTTGGTCGCGACGACGACGACGTCGGCGTCGGTGATCGCGTCCTCGAAGTCCGTCGTGGGGCGCGCGACGACCGGATCGTGCGGCGCGACGTCCGCGAGCTCGCGCTCCAGGAGCCGGATGAGCTTGAACGACAGCGAGTCGCGCTCGTCGTCGGTGTCGGCCTTGAAGGACAGCCCCAGCACGGCCACCTTGCGCTCGCGCAGGTCGCCGACGCGGCGCTTGATCCCGTCGACGAGGAACAGCGGGACGCTCTCGTGCACGCGCGAGACCGCCAGCAGCATGCCGGGCGCGTTGGACTTCTCCTCGGAGAAGGTGAAGTCCTTGCGCAGGCAGGTCCCGGCCGTCAGGCCCGGCATCGCGATGCCGCCGCGCGGATAGTCGCGGTTGATCAGCTCGATGACGTCGAAGACGTTCGCGCCGTAGCGCTCGCAGTCCATCATCAGCAGGTTCGGCAGCGCGAACGTCGCGTACCGGAGCACGTTGGTCCAGATCTTCGCCAGCTCGGCCTGGACCGGGGTCGTGAAGACGACCGGGGCGCCCAGGTGGGCGAACAGCGCGGCGGCGCGCTCGCCCGAGCGCTCGCCGACGCCGCCGACGATGCAGGGCAGCGTCCCGATCTCCTCGAGGAAGCGGTCGGCCGCGATCCGCTCGGGCACGTGCGCGACGAAGAGGTCCTCCCCGACGCGGAACCCGCGGTGCTTCTCCAGGTAGCCCGCGACGAACTCGGTCGTCGACGGGGCGACCGTCGAGCGCAGGACGACCAGCTGGCCCTCGCGCAGGACGGGCAGCAGGTCGTCGAGCACCGAGCGGATCCCGCTCATGTCGATCTCGATGTGCGAGAAGCTCGGCGTCCCGAGCGTGAGCACGATCGCGTCCGCGCGGGCCGCATCCGCCGCGTGCGGCGAGAGCTCGATCTGCGTGCGGCGCAGGAGCTCGTCCGTCCCGGGCTCGCGGAACGGCATGCGCTTGGCCTCGAGCGACCGCAGGCGCTCGAGGTCGTTGTCCACCCCCAGGACGGAGAGGCCGGCGTCGGCGAACGTCAGCGCGAGCGGCAGCCCGACTCGTCCGAGACCGATGACTGAGACGTCGATGGACACGTCGGTCCCAGACTACGACCCGGAGAGCCGCTGCCGCGCATACTGCCGTGCGAACCCGGTCACGAACCGGGGGTTGTAACGCAGGTAGCGGCGCCACAGCCGGCGCGGCTCGCGGGCGAGGCGGAACGCCCACTCGAGCCCGGCCTCCTGCATCCAGGCGGGGGCCTGCGGCACGAGGCCGGCGTGGAAGTCGAACGCCGCCCCCACGCCCAGCAGGACGGGTGCGTCCAGCTGCTCGCGGAAGCGGGCCATCCACTTCTCCTGCTTGGGCGCCCCGATCCCGACCCAGACGACGTCCGCGCGCGAGCGGGCGATGCGCTCCACGACCCGGTCCTCCTCGTCGGAGGTGAGGGGGCGGAAGGGCGGCGAGTGCCCGTCGACGATCTTGACGCCGGGATGACGCCGGCGGAGGTTGCTGGCGAGCGCGGCCAGGGCGATGTCGTCGCGCCCGCCGTAGAGGAAGTGCCGGTGGCCGAGCTCGATCCCGCGCTCCATCGCCATCGACATCAGCGTGGGGCCGTAGACGCGGCTCCCGAGGCGCGCGCCGAGCGCGTTGAGCGCCCAGACCAGCGGCTGGCCGTCGGGCACGACCAGCGACGAGCCGAGGACCGCTTCGCGCAGGTCCCGGTCCTCCTGGGCGGCCATGACCATGTGGGTGGCCGCGACGCAGACGTAGCCGCGGTTGCGCGTGGCCACCATGCCGTCCATCCAGGACAGGACGCCGTCGTAGTCGACGAGCGAGAGCGGGACCCCGAGGACGTCGAGCGTCGGCGGACCGGGCTGGGGGTCGGCTGACGTCAGCTGTCGGAGGTCGAGCGTCGACTGTGGGCGCAAGGACATCGGGTCGGTGGATGGAACGTGCCCGGCGAGGAGAAGTCGCGGTCCATCGACGCGGACGGCGCGGGCACGGACGACGGCTAGCCTAGCGGGCGACCCCATGGAACTCGTCTTCCTGGAAACCTGGTTCCTCGGGCCACTCCTCATGCTCGCCGTCTCCTGTGGCGGCGGCCTGCTCGTCCGCCGGCTCGCCGGGGGCGCGCTGAGCGGCCTGATGGTTCTGCCCGTCGGCTACGCGCTGGCGATCGCCGTCACGGCCTTCCTGACGGCCTTCGGCCCGACGGCGAGGCTCGCGGCGCCCGCGATCGTGGTGCTCGCGATCGCCGGGTTCGCGCTCGAGCGGCGATCGATCGTCACGGCGGTCCGCGCCCGCGGCTGGACCTCCTCGCGGTTCCTCTGGCCCGCGGCGGCGACGTTCGTGGCCTTCGCCGCCGTCGCCGCACCCGTGTTCCTGACCGGGCACGTGACCTACACGGGCTACGCGCGGATCGTGGACATCGCCCACCAGTTCGACTTCACGCACTGGCTCGTGACCGAAGGGCGGATGCGGCCGGAGAACCGGGATTACTCCTACACGGAGGTCGTCACCAAGACGCTGGACATCGGCTACCCGGCCGGAGGGCAGAGCGCGCTCGGGAGCTTCGCCCAGATCCTCGGGGTGGACGTCCCGTGGGTCTGGCAGGCGTTCATGGCCTTCAACGGCGGCATGCTCGCGCTCGGGCTCTACGCCCTGCTCGGGCGGGCGATCGACAACCGCGCGTTCCGTGCCCTGGCGGCGACGATCGCCGCCCAGCCGAACATCCTCTACGGCTACGCGCTCGTCGGAGGCATCAAGGAGTTCACCTCCGCCACGTGCCTCGTCGCCTGCGCGGCGCTGCTCCAGCCCCTGGTGGCGGCCGGGCCGCTGCGCTGGCGGGACGTCCTCCCGCTCGCCGTGGCGGCCGCCGCGGCGGTCGCCGCCTTCAGCCTGACGATCGCTCCCTGGCTCGGGGTGATCGTCGTCGGGATCATCGTGGTGCAGCTCGCCAATCCGGGCCGCCTGCGCGCGCTCGGACGGCTCGGCGTCGTGGCCGTGGTCGCGCTGGCGCTGTCGGGGCCGACCGTCTACCTCGCGGTGACGAAGCTCCTGCCGGTGGCCGGCATGGCGGAGGGCGCGGCGTCCGCCCGGACCACCCTCAACGACCTGGGCAACCTCGGAGCGCCGGTGCCGATCCGCTCGGTGGCGGGCATCTGGATCTCGGGCGACTACCGCAACCCCGTCAAGGGCGACACGACGCTCACCAACGTGCTGATCGTGATCGCGCTCCTGCTCGTCCTCGCCGGCGTGATCCGCGCCATCCGCCGCCGCGACCTGCCGCTGCTGCTCGTCGGCACGTCCGTCGCGCTCGCCGTCCTGTACTTCGCCGAGCGCACGGGCCCGTGGATCCAGTTCAAGGGGCTCACGACGAGCGCGCCGATCGTGCTGGCGATCGCGTTCGTCGGGGCCGCCGCGCTGGGGAGGGCGTCCGCCCGGTTCGTGCGCCGGGGACCGCCCGCGATCCTCGGGTGGGTGGCCGCCGCCGCCCTCGCCGGCGGCGTGCTGCTCGGCAACGCGTACGCGTACCACGACGTGACGCTCGCGCCGCATGACCGGCTGCGGGACCTGGAGCGCCTCGGGAACGATCTGCCCACGGACGCCGAGTTCTCCCTGATGCCCTCGTGGGAGGAGGCGGGGGAGTACTTCCTGCGCGACCAGCACCTGAGCGCGCGGCCCAACGGGTTCCTGCAGGTGCGGCCGGAGGTTCCCGCCGAGCAGCAGTTCGCGTACGACCTGGACGAGATGACGTTCACGTACGTGCAGCACATGGACCTGCTCGTCGTGCGGCGCGGGCCCTCCTCGAGCCGTGCCCCCGCGAACTACCGCCTCCTGGAGCGCACCCCGTTCTACGACGTCTGGCAGCGCGCCGCCCCGGCCACCACGGTGGTCGATCACGTCCCGTCGCCCGACGTCTCGGCCGCGGCGCGCAAGGCCTCGTGCCAGCGCCTCCTGCGCCGCGTGAGGGGCACGAACGAGCCGGATCTCCGGCTCGCCTACGTCGAGGGCGTCTACACGACCAAGGCGCCGCTCGGCTCGGGGTCGGGCATGAGCGGGAACTGGGCGGTCGCCGGCCCCGACGCCGTGATGATGTACGGACCCGGCCAGGTCGAGCGGGGCATCGCGCTCCCGGCGGGCACCTTCGACGTCTGGATCGGCGGAGCGATCGCGCGTGCGGTGAAGCTCGAGCTCGACGGCCGCAGGATCGGCGAGGTGTCCGACGCGTGGTCGTACCCGGGCGCGTGGAGCCACGCCGGCGTGGTCACGACGAAGGAGGAGGCCGACCACGTGCTGAGGGCGTCGCGCCCCGGCGGGAGCCTCGCGCCGGGCGACGGGGCCAAGGACCAGCCGATCGGGCCCGTCGTCTTCGCCCGCCGGGAGGCCCGGGCCGGTGAGGTCTCCTTCGCGCCGCTCTCCCGCGCCCCCCGGCTCTGCGAGCGCATCGCCGAGCTCGACTGGATCGAGCTGGTGCGCGGGCTCGGCCCGGACGCTCAGCTGGTCTCGGAGCCGACGACCTCGCGGTAGACGCGGGCCGTCCCGAGCGCGCAGCTCCTCCACGAGAACTCGCCGGCCCGCGCGAGCCCCCGGCGGCGCAGGTCCGCAGCCAGCTCGGCGTCGCCCAGCACCCGGCGCAGCGCGTCCGCCAGCGCATCCTCGTCGTGCGGGTCCACGAGCAGCGCCCCGTCGCCGCAGACCTCGGCCAGGCTCCCCCCGTTCGAGCTCACCACGGGCGCCCCGCACGCCATCGCCTCGAGCGGCGGCAGGCCGAAGCCCTCGAGGAAGGAGGGGTAGAGGAAGCAGGCGGCCGAGCTCAGCAGCGCCACGAGGTCGTCGTCGCTCACGTAGCCCGTGACCACGATGTCCTCGCGGACCTGCTCCAGGACGCTGCCGAACTCCGCGTTCATCCAGCCCTCCCCACCCGTGACCACGAGCTGGAACCGGCTGCGGTCGCCGCCGAGCGCGGCGAACGCACGCAGCGCCGCCGGCAGGTTCTTGCGGATCTCCAGGGTCCCGACGCAGAGGACGTACGGCCGGTCGATGCCGAACCGCTCCGCGAGGTGGCCGGGCCGGGGCGCCGGGCGGAACCGCGCGTCGACTCCCTCCGGGACGACGTGGACGCGGCCCGGCTCGACGCCGAGCAGCTCGACGATCTCCCCGCGGCAGTACTCGGAGACGGTCAGGACGGCGGACGCCGCTCGGATGGTGCGCGGTCCGAGCGCGCGGAAGTTCGCGCGGATCACCTTCGAGAAGTACTCGGGCGCCCGGAGCGTGAGCAGGTCGTGGACGGTGACGACCGTCGGCACCGGCAGGCGCGGCATGGGGGCGTGCAGCGGCCGCGTGAGATGGAGCACGTCGACGCCCTCCGCCCTGGCGCGCTCGGGCAGGACCCACGGCTGGTAGAGCCCCTGGATCGCCGCTTGGAGCGCGATCCGCTGGATGCCCTGGCCCGGGACCCGGCGCGTCGGCGAGAGCACCCGCACGTCCACGTCCTCCAGCCGCTGCAGCTCCGCCAGGAGATCGCGGACGTAGCGAGCCTCTCCGGCGCGGGTGAGCGACGCCGCGGTCGTGTCATAGCCGATTCGGAGCACCTGAAGGGTGATAGCGGACCCCGCTGGGCGCCGATCGGACGCTGCCATCATTCGGCGGCCTTGCGACTTCGCGTCGGATACGACCTCGCTCCCGAGATGATCACCTCGGCCGGCATCGGGCGCTACGCCCGCGAGCTGCGGCGCGCGCTGTCGCGACGCCGGGACGTCGACGTCGTCGAGCTGCGGCCGCACCGGCCGCGCAGCCGCGAGGCGGGCCGCCACCGGATCGCCCAGGGGCTCGTGCGCGAGATCGCCTACTACGGCTGGACCTTCGACCGCCAGGCGCGCCGCGCGCACGCGGACGTCGTGCACGCGCCGGCCTACGGCCCGTTGCGCTCCCGGACTCCGTACGTGATGACCATCCACGACGTGCTGCCGATCGTGCGCCCGCAGCTGTTCCCGTACGTCATCCGGGCCCACTTCTCGCTGACGACCCGCCGGAGCGCCATGAGGGCCGCGTGCGTGGTCACGGACACCGTCTACGGCCGCGAGCAGCTCGTCGACGTCCTCGGCCTCCCGAGCGACCGCGTGGTCTCGGTCCCGCTCGGCGCCGACGAGCGCTTCTCGCCCGGCCCGGCGGCGCCGCAGCTGCTCCGCGACCGCTTCGGGATCGACCGCCCGTTCGTGCTGTGCGTCGGGACGCTCGAGCCGCGCAAGAACCTCGCCGTGGCGCTGCGCGCCATGGAGCGCGCGAAGCTCGCCCCCGACGTGATGCTCGTCGTCGCGGGCGCCCGCGGATGGCGCAACGGCGAGTTCGAGCGCGCGCTGGAGGAGACGGACGTCCCCGTCGCGATGACGGGCCGCGTGACCGACGACGAGCTCGTCGAGCTGTATCGCGGGGCCGTCTGCCTGCTGTTCCCGTCGCTGTGGGAGGGGTACGGCCTGCCGCCGCTCGAGGCCATGGCGAGCGGCTGTCCCGTCATCGCCACCGACCGCCCCACGGTCCCCGAGGTCGTCGGCGATGCCGGGGTGCTCGTCGATCCCACGGACGTGGACGCGATCGCCGCGGCCGTGCGCGGGCTCGCCGGCGACGAGGCGCAACGCGACACCCTGCGCGCCCGCGGGCTCGCGCGCGCCGCCGAGCTGACGTGGGAGCGCACGGCGGCCGAGACCCTGGCCGTGTACCGCGACGTCGTGCACGGCTGATGCGGATCGTCTTCGTCTCCCACTACGCGCTGCCCCACCTCGGCGGGATCGAGGTCGCCGTCGACGGCCTGGCGGAGGCGCTGACCGCCGCCGGCCATGACGTCGTGCACCTGGCGTCGGCCGCCGTGCGGGGCGACGAGCCGCTCGAGGCGCCGCAGCGACCGTACGAGATCGAGCTGATCCCGGCCTGGAACGGCATCGAGCAGGCGGCGGGCCTGCCGTACCCCGTGTTCCACGCTCGTCTGGGCCGGGCGCTGCGCGCGCACGCCGCGGCGGCGGACGTGGTCCACTGCCACGGCTATCTCTACATGAGCTCGATGGCCGCGATGGCCGCGGCGCGTGCGAGCCCGGCGGCGCCGCTGCGCGTCGTCACCGAGCACGTCGCGCAGGTGCCCTATGACAGCTCCGCCGTGGTCGGCCTGCAGCGCGCGGCGGCCGCGACGGTGGGACGTGCCGTCATGCGGGCCGCGGAGGGGATCGTCGTGCTCAACGCGAACGTCGCCGCCGAGGCCGAGCGCCTCGCGCCGGAGCGGCCGCGCCGGCTCATCGGCAACGGCGTGGACAGCGCGCGCTTCCGGCCGCCGGAGGCCGGTGAGCGCGAGCGCTTGCGCGCGCAGCTGGACTGGGACGGCATGCCGTGCGCGCTGTTCGTCGGGCGGCTCGTCGAGAAGAAGGGCGTGGGCGCGATCATGGAGGCCGCCGCCCGCCTGCCCGATGTGCGGTTCGCGGTGGTGGGCCCCGGCGCGGCTCCGCGGAGCCGGCCGGCGAACGTCGAGGTGCTCGGCGCCCTCCCGCCCTCGCGGGTCGCCGAGCTCTATCGCGCGGCGGACGTCTTCGCCCTTCCCTCGCGCGGCGAGGGGTTCCCGGTGACGGCGCAGGAGGCGATGGCGACGGGGCTCCCCGTCGTCCTCGGCGAGGATCGCTCATACGCGCCGCTGCTGGCCGGGGCCGGCCGTGCGGTCACGCAGGTCGCGCCCGAAGGGGATGCGCTGGCGCGTGCGCTCCGCGACCTGCTCGCCGATCCGTCCGCCACCGAGCGCGCAGCGAACGACGCCGTCAGGCACGCCCGCACGGCGTTCTCGTGGTCGCGCGCGGCCGAGGAGCACGAGCGCTTCTACGGAGAGCTCCGCGCGGCGCGGTCGCCGGCGCGCGCGGCCGCTCGCCCGAGGTCCGCCGGCCCTCCGGCCGACGGCAGGCCGCTCGAGGCGACGGTCGTGATCCCGACGTTGCGCGGCGGCGAGCGCCTGGCCGCGGCGCTGGACAGCCTCGATGCCCAGACCACGCCCGCGCGGAAGGTCGTCATCGTCGACAACGGCGCGCGCGCGGAGACGCGGGCGCTCCTGGAGACGCGATTTCCGGACGTGGAGCTGATCGTCAACGACGTCAACGCCGGGTTCGGTCGCGCCGTGAACCAGGGAGCTCGGGTCGCGGTCGGGGACGCGCTCGTCGTGACCAACGACGACGTCGTCCTGCGTCCGGACTTCCTGGAGCGCGCGCTCGAGTCGTTCGAGGACGCGGACGTGGGGATGGTCGCCGGCGTGCTCGTGCAGGGCGAGGCGCCCGCGCGCATCGACGCCGCCGGCCTGGAGTTCGACACGACCCTGCGGGCGTGGGACCTGGCTTGGAACCGCCCGCTCGCGGAACTGCGTCCGGACGCGGTCGCCGCCGGGCCGTGCGGCGGGGCGGCGCTGTACCGCTTGACCGCGTTTCGCGACGCCGGCGGCTACGACGAGACGCTGTTCGCCTACTGGGAGGACGCGGACCTCGCGCTGCGGCTTCGCGACGCGGGATGGCGTTGCGCGGTGGCGGCCGGCGCGGTCGCCGAGCATCACCACGGCGGCACGCTCGGGGTCTCGAGCGCCCAGCGCGAGCTCGACGCGTTCGGCCGGGGCTTTCTGCTCGCGCGCCACCGGGTCGTCGAGCGCCGGCCGCTGAAGGCGCTCGCCGTGGCGCTCCTCGACTGGCCGCCACTGATCGCCCATGTCGTCCTGCGCCGCGAGGCCGGCCCGATCCGTGCTCGCCGCCGGGGCGTGCTCTCCGGCCGCCTGCGCCGGCGCTCCTCCCCGCCGCCCTACGAGCTGGCGACCGTCGGCCTGCTCGAGGCGCTCTGGCGCCAGTGGCGGTTCGTCCCGTTGCGCCTGTCGGGTCGGCTGCCGGCCCACTTCGGCGGCGACCGCGTCGAGGCGACGGCCAAGTCGCGCCGTTGACGGAGCCGGGCGACAACCAGCCCCTTCCGGGCCCGCCGCTGATCCGGAAGGTGGCCATGAACGCGGCCGCGCTGACCGCCGGCCGGATCGCGGTGCTGGCCGGCGGCGTCGTCGCCGTCGGGCTCGCCTCGCGGTACCTCGGCGTCAGCGATTACGGCGCCTTCACCGTGGCCGTGGTCTTCGTCTCGCTGTTCGTCGGCCTCACCGACTTCGGGGTCTCGACCGTCGCGGCCAGGGAGATGGCGCGCGAGCCGGAGAACGAGCACCGGATCATCTGCAACGCGTTCACGATGGGGCTCGCCATCGCCGCCGTCGTGTCCGCTGTCGCGTACGCGCTGATGTGGGCGGTCTACGCCGGTGAGGACGACCGGGAGGTGCGGGAGGGGATCACGATCCTGCTCGTACAGCTCGTGGCGGCCTGTCCCGTCGCCACCTGCCGCGCGTTCTGGATCGCCCGCCAGCGGGCCTTCATGTCCGCGTTCGGCGACATCGCCTCGACGTTCACCGCGCTCACGCTGATGGGCTTCGCGGTCGCGCTCGACCTGGGCTTGCAGGGCATCGTGTGGGCGCAGGCGATCGGGTACTGCGCGAACGCGCTGCTGATGCTCGCGCTGTCGGCGCGCCGGATGCGCCTGCGCCCCGCGATCGACCTGGGCTGGTGGCGGAAGCTCATCCGGCTGTCCGCCCCGCTGGGCGGCACCCAGGTCGTCAACGACCTCTACTTCCGCCTCGACACGATCCTGCTGTCGTTCTTCCGCTCCCAAGCGGAAGTCGGCCTCTACGGCCTCGCTTACCGGATCGTCGAGGGCCTGATCCTCCTGCCCTCGTACATCATGATCACGCTCGTCCCGGAGATCGCCCGGCTCGAGCCCTCCAGCTCGCGGCTGCGCCTGATCGTCTCCGAGGCGTACTCGGCCATGCAGGTCTTCGCCCTGCCGGTGGCGATCGTGTTCGTGATCTTCGCGCCCGAGGTCGTCACGATCGTCGGCGGGTCGGAGTTCACCGACGCGGCGCCCGCGCTCCGGATCCTCGTGCTCGGCGTCGCCGTGTCCTACCTCAACGCCGTCTTCGGATACGTGCTCGTCGGCCTCGGGCGCCAGTCGCTGCTCTTCCGCCTCTCGCTCGCCGTGCTCGCGGCCAACGTCGCGCTCAACCTGATCCTCATCCCGCTGCTGGGCGTCGAGGGCGCCGCCACCGCCGTCACCGGCTCCGAGATCGTCTCGCTGATCCTGCTGCGGCGCATGTACGCCCGCATCGCGCCGCCGCCGCGCAATCCCAGGTTCCGGCGCTTGGCGCTGGCGGCGAGCGCGATGGGCGTCGCGGCGCTCGTCAAGGTCGCGCTGGACTCCATGGGCGCCCAGGGCCTGTTGGTACTGTGCCTCGGCGCGCTCGCGGGCTTGGTGGCGTACGCGGCGGCACTGTTCGCACTACGCGCGCTGCCGGGCAGTCTCGACAACATCAGCCCCGGCGAGCTCCTACGGAAGGTGACCTTGCGGAAATGACACTCTCGGCCGTGATCGCCGCGCGTGACGAGGAGCGGATGCTCCCCGGCTGCCTCCGGCTGCTCGGCTTCGCCGACGAGATCGTCGTCGTCGTCGACGCCCGCTCGACCGACCGCACGCACGAGCTCGCGAGAGCGGTGACCGAGCACGTCCACGAGCGCGAGTTCGACGACTTCGCGAGCCAGAAGAACTTCGCGATCGAGCAGGCGACCGGGGACTGGGTGCTGATCGTCGACGCCGACGAGCGCGTGCCGCCGGCGCTGGCCGCCGAGATCGAGCGCCATCTCCGGGCCCCTGAGCACGACGCGTACGACATCCGGACGCTCAACTGCTTCCTCGGCCGCCCGATGATGCACGGGGGCTGGACCGAGTGGCACACGCGCCTCGTCCGCCGCGACCGCGCCCGCTACACCGACGCCGTCCACGAGTCCTTCGACGGGCTCGAGGGGCCCGTCGGGCGGCTGGAGCACCCGATGTGGCACTTCTCGCACCGCACGATCGAGGACATGCTCCGCAAGACGGTCAACTTCGGCGGCGTCGAGGCGCGCGCCCTCTACGAGCGGGGCGCGCCCCGGGTCACCGGCTGGACGCTGGCGCGCACGATCGTCCGCGAGTTCCTCTACCGGATGGTGCGCCGTCGCGGCTACCGCGACGGGATGGAGGGCGCGATCGAGGCCGTCTACCAGCCGTTCTCGCTGTTCTGCGTGCAGGTCATGCTGTGGCAGCTCCAGCGCCGGCCGTCGATCCCGGACGCCTACGCGGCCCTGGAGGGGCGCGCGCAGGAGATGCGGTGAGCAGGGCCGAGAACATCGACCTCGGCGTGCTCGGCGTCAAGCCGGGCGATCGGGTCGTGGACGTGGGCTGCGCGGCCGGGCTGTTGGCGGAGGAGCTCGCGGGGGCCGGGCTGACCGTCGTCGGCGTCGAGCCCGAGGCCTACCTGCGCGAGGACTTCGAGCGCCGGATGCGAAGCCGCGGCCTGGACGCGCGCGTCCTCTCCGGCACGGTCGAACGGCTCCCGTTCGCCGACGGCGAGGTGCGGGCCGCGATCCTGACGGAGGTGCTCGAGCACGTCGAGGATCCGGCGGCGGCGCTGCGCGAGCTCAACCGGGTCCACGCTCCCGGGGGCGTCCTCTGCCTCAGCGTGCCCACCAGCTTCACCGAGCGGCTCTTCTCACGCCTGCACCCGCGCTATCTCAGCAACGCGACGCACCTGCGCATCTTCGAGCGCGAGCAGCTCGTCGAGCTGATCCGCCGGTCGGGCTTCGAGGTCATCGCGATCCAGGGCCGCAACTTCGCTCCCAGCGTCTCCTGGATCTTCCACGCGCTGCTGCGCAGCGAATCCGATCACGCGGGCGTCATCAAGCAGCACCTCTGGGTCGACCGGGTGCTCGGGCTGATCTGGGGCGTCCTGCGCAGGGTCCGCCTGCTCGACCCGGTGCTCCGCGCGGGCAACCGCGTGTTCCCGAAGAGCTGGTACGTGTACTGCCGCAAGCCGGCGGTATGAGGTTCGGGTTCTACGACCCCTATCTCGCCACGCTCGGCGGCGGGGAGAAGTACCTGCTGAGCATCGTCGAGGTCGCCGCGAAGCTCCCGGGCGCCGAGCTGGCCATCTTCTCGCCCATACGGCCCGATCCGCGCGACTGGCGGCGGCTGAACATCGAGCTGGCGCCAGACGCCTTCACGTGGTCGCCCGCGCCCCGCGACGCGGCGGCGAGCCGGCTGAGCGCCGACGTCGAGGTGTTCGTCGCGATGCACAACACCCTCCCGCCCCGCAGCCTCGCCGCCCGCCGCTCGCTGGCGGTCGTGCAGTTCCCGTTCCGGCGCCCCACCCACCTGCTCGACCCGCTGCGGCGGCGGGCCGACCGCAGGCGGCTCGGCTCCTACGACGCCATCGTGTGCTACTCGCGGTTCGTCTCCGAGCACGTATCACGCCGGCTCGGCGTGGACGCCTGCGTCATCCCGCCCCCGGTCGACCTGCCGCTCGCCGGAGAGGGTCCGAAGCGACCCCAGATCCTCGCCGTGGGCCGGTTCTTCCGGGGCGGTCACAACAAGCGGCACGCGACGCTCATCCGCGCCTTCCGGCTGCTGACCGAGCGCTCCCCGGAGGCCGGCTGGCGGCTGCACCTCGCAGGCGGCGCCCACGACGACCGCTCGGCGCGCACGTACCTCGACGGGCTGCGGGAGCAGGCCGCCGGCCTCCCCGTCGAGTTCCACGTCAACGTGCCGGCCGCGGAGCTCGCGGACCTGTACCGCGGCAGCGCGCTGTTCTGGCATGCCGCCGGGGAGGGGGAGGACCCTGACCGGCACCCGGAGCGGCTCGAGCACTTCGGCATCACCACGGTCGAGGCGATGGCCCACGGCTGCGTCCCGGTGGTGATCGGGCTCGGAGGCCAGCCCGAGATCGTCTCCGACGGCGAGGACGGCCATCTGTGGCGCACCGTCGACGAGCTCGTGGAGATCTCCGCGGCGCTGATCGCGGACCCCGAGCGCCGTGCGGCGATCGCCCGGCGGGCACGCGGGACGGCGGAGCGCTTCTCCCGCGAGCGGTTCGAGGAGCGCGTCTTGAAGCTGCTCGAGCCGGGCGCGCTGATCGCCCCCGCATGACGTTCTTCTAAACTGCGCACCGTCGCGGCGTCCCAGGGGTGGCTTGCGCCGCAACTTTTCCTTGCCCGTCCGTTACGTCGGGTGTACGGACCGAATCTGGCATGCGAGCCGAAAGGCTGCTTTGAGCGTTCAGCACATCGTCAACGAGCCCACCGGCCCGAGGGTCGCCGCCGGACCGCGCCTCGCGCTGTCCGTGGTGATCCCGTGCCTCAACGAGGCGGACAACATCGAGCGGTGCGTCTCGGAGGCGCTCGCGGTGATGGAGGAGCACGACATCCTCGGGGAGGTCGTGGTCGCGGACAACGCGTCCGACGACGACAGCGCCGCCCTGGCCGAGGCCGCCGGCGCGCGCGTCGTCCACGAGCCGCGCCGCGGCTACGGGAACGCCTACCTGGCCGGGTTCCAGGCCGCTCGCGGGCGCTACGTCGTGATGCTCGACGCGGACCTCACGTATCCCTTCGAGGAGATCCCGCACTTCCTGGAGCTCCTGGAGCAGGGCGCCGACCTGGTCATGGGCGACCGCATGGACAACATCGAGCCCGGCGCCATGCCGTGGTTGCACCGGTACGTCGGCAACCCGGTCCTGAGCGGCATCCTCAACGCGTTCTTCCGCACGGGCATCCGCGACGCACACTGCGGCATGCGGGCCTTCCGGCGCGACGTGCTCCCGCGGCTGGACCTGCGCATGCCCGGCATGGAGTTCGCCTCCGAGATGGTCATCCGGGCCTCGAAGGCGGGCCTCGACATCCGCGAGGTCCCGATCGCCTACCGCCCGCGTGGCGGCGAGTCGAAGCTCTCCACGTTCCGCGACGGCTGGCGGCACCTGCGCTTCCTGCTGATCCACAGCCCGACCCACCTGTTCCTGATCCCCGGCGCGCTGCTGGCGGCCATGGGCACGTTCGTGATGCTGACCGTCCTGTCGGGGCTCGACGTCTTCGGGCGGGAATGGCACCAGCACACGGAGCTCGCCGGCGCCCTGATGGTCGTGATCGGGGTCCAGGTCGTCTCGATGGGCCTCTGCGCCCACGCGTACGGCATGTACTTCCTCAACGACAAGGACGCCTGGTTCGACGCCGCCCGGCGGCGGTTCCGGCTCGAGCACGGCCTGCTGCTCGGCGGCGGGATCGCGCTCGTGGGCCTCGCGATCGCCATCGGCATCGTGGTCACCTGGGCGCAGCGCGGGTTCGGCGGGATCTCCGACGAGGAGCTCGCGACGTTCGCGGCGACCCTGATCATCGTCGGGCTGCAGATCTTCTTCTCGTCGTTCCTGCTCAGCATCCTGGGCCTCCGGCGCCGGCACTGAGCCGGAGCCGCCGGCTCGGCGTAGTACCGCACGGTGCGCCTATCGGTGTGCATCGCCACGGCTGAGCCGGCCGAGCGCGTCGCGGCCGCGCTCGCGCCCCTCGGCCCGCTGCTGGGCGACCCGGGCACCGAGGTCGTGATCGCCGTCGACGACCGCGTCGAGCGCGCCACGCTCGACGCCTACGCCGCCGTCGCCGACCGCGTGCTGCTGTTCCCGTACGCCGATCCGCCGTCGCGCTCGCAGCCGTGGCTCTTCGCCCAGTGCCGCGGCCGCTGGGTGTTCCGGCTCGACGCGGACGAGGTGCCCAGCCCCGCGCTGGCGGAGGAGCTGGTGGCGACGATCGAGGCCGAGCGCTTCACGCACGCATACGTCCCGCGCCGCTGGATCGGCCCGAGCCGCGAGGACTACATCGCGCAGTGGCCGTGGCTCCCGGACTACCAGCTGCGCCTGCTGCTGCGCGACCCCGCCGTGTCGCGCGTCGCCGGCGAGCTCCATGCCTACGCGCAGGCCGTCGGCGCCCGTCGCTACCTGGACGCGCCGCTGTACCACCTCGACCTCGCGCTCAACAGCCTCGCCGACCGGCGCCGCAAGGCCGAGCGCTACGACGGCGTCGCCACGAACCCGCGCATCGCGGGCCGCGAGTTCAACGAGTCCTACTACCTGCCCGAGGACCGCGAAGACGTGCGCACGGCGCCGATACCGGGCGAGGACGCCGACGCCGTCCGGACCGCGCTGGCGCCGCCCGAGGTCCCCTTGGCCCGCGCCGCCGCGATCGAGTCCGCGACGGCGGACGACCTGGCCCGGCACTGGCTCGCGGCGCCGATCGCCTCCGAGGAGTACGCGGCGGAGCTCGAGCTGCTCGAGGGCGACCTCACCGTCTACGAGGGCGAGATCCGCACCGTCGACGTGCGCGTGCGCAACCTCAGCCGCCGCGAGTGGCCGTGGTCGCTCGACGCCACGCCGCAGATCCGCCTGGCGCATGTCTGGACGAGCCCGGACGGCGAGCGGGTCGAGGGGCTGCGCACGCCGCTCCCGTTCCCCCTACGCCCGGGCGAGGACTGCCGGGTCCCCGTGCAGGTCTCGGCCCCGCCGCGGCCGGGGACGTGGACGCTCGGCGTCGACCTCGTCCACGAGCACGTGCGCTGGTTCGGCCTCGAGGTGCAGGCCGAGGTGTCCTACCGGCTCAGAGGTTCTCCGCCGCGTGGGGCGCCATGCGGCTGAAGACGATGAACCCCAGCGCCGTCAGGAACAGCAGGCTCCCCCCCGGGATGAGCATCAGGGTCCAGCTGCCCGCGATCTCGACGCTGCTGGGGACGGCCGGGCCGATCAGCAGGCGCCGGAACTCCTGGATCAGGACGGCGATCGGGTTGCTCATCGCCGCCTGGGCCAGGCCCTCCGAGCGCTCGGCGAGCGCCTGGACGGGCCAGAGGATCGGGGTCGCGTAGAACAGCGCCTGGGCGATGACCTCCCAGATCGGCCGCGCGTCGCGGAACGGGACGTAGAGCGCGGCCAGCAGCATGCCGACCCCGGTGCCCAGGAGCAGGATGCCGGCGATCGGGAGCGGCAGCAGCAGCCAGCTCCAGCGCGGGCTGACGCCGCTCGCCGCGACGAAGATGATCACCGTGACGAAGTTGAGCGCAAGGTTGAGCGTCGCCAGCGCCGCGACGGAGAGCGGGACGGCGAGCCGCGGGAAGGCGACCTTGCGCACCAGCGTCTCGCGGTCCACCATCGCCGTGACGGAGGCGCCCGTGATCTCCTGGAACGCCGTGAACAGCACGACCCCCGCGAGCAGCGTCAACGGGTAGTGGGGGATGCCGGCGTCGATGTCGATCACCAGGCTGAAGACGACGTAGAGGATCCCGAACAGCAGCAGCGGCCGCAGCAGCGACCAGACGTAGCCGAGCGCCGAGCCGAAGAACCGCAGCTTCCAGTCCGACAGCGCCAGGATCAGCGTGAGGCTGAGCAGGCGCCGCGGGTCGCCGGTCAGCGCCGCGGGCCCGCGCACCTCCGTCGCTTCCACCTCGGCCGTCACCGAGCTCACGCGCTGCCGCCCCCGGCCGCGGCCGGCGCCTCGCTGCGGCGATTGATGTGGAACCGGTGGGGGATGTCCACGACCCCGCCGCCGCCCTCGCCGGCGACGGTCACCGTCACGGCGTCCGGCGTGCTCGCGTAGACCGTCTCGCCGCCCGGCGAGGTGACCTGCGAGGAGACGCTGTACTGGCCCGGCGCGAACCAGTTGTCGAAGCTGACGGCCACGGTCACGACGTCCCCGGGCGCGTAGCTCCCCGTCTCCACGGCGTCCCATTCGGTCGTGACCGTGAAGACGGGACGCGCGTGCTGGTCCGCGAGCGAGAACGCGAACACCGGGTCCTCCACCGCCTCGTGGAAGCGGACGCGGACGATCATCGCGCACGGCGCGCCCTGCCGGATCGCCACGGAGCGGACGCCCTCGCCGTCCTGCGCCCAGGTGTCGACGATGAACGCGGCGCCCGTCCCCGACCCGCCGGCGAACAGCGTGTCGATGCTGGCGCGCTCCTCGTCGGTGGCGAAGTTCAGCTGGTTGTACCGGCGCGCCACGGTCCCGGAGTCGCCGATCGCGACCGCGCGCCCGCGCTCGAGCAGCAGCGCCCGGTCGCAGAAGCGCTGGACCTGTTCCATGTCGTGGCTCACGAGCAGGATCGTCTGGCCGCGCTCGCGGGCGTCGGCCAGCGCCCGGTAGCACTTCTCCTGGAAGGCGGCGTCGCCGACCGCGAGCACCTCGTCGATGAGCAGGACGTCGGCGTCGACGTGGACCATCACCGCGAACGCGAGCCTGACCTGCATCCCGGATGAGTAGTTCTTCAGCTTCAGGTCGACGAACTCCTCGAGCTCGGCGAAGGCGATGATGTCGTCGTAGCGCTCGCGCGCCTGGGCCGGCGTCAGCCCGAGCATGATCGCGTTCAGCAGCACGTTGTCGGGCGCCGCCAGCTCCGGGTTGAAGCCGACGCCGAGCTCGATGAACGGGGCCAGCCGCCCGCGCGTCCACATCCGGCCCGCGTCGGCGCGGTAGATGCCGGAGAGGCACTTCATGAGGGTGCTCTTGCCGCTACCGTTGCGCCCGACGATGCCAAAGCACTCGCCACGCTCGACGTCGAACGTGACGTCGTTGAGCGCCTCCAGGCGTTCGAAGCTCCTGCGGCGCATGGGGTGCACCACGCGCTCCTTGAGCGTGTGGACCTGCTCCGACGGGAGCCGGAACGACTTCGACACCCCGTGCGCGCGCACGGCGACGCTCGATGGCAAGGCCTCCTGCATCGCCTAGAGGGTAGATGCACCCCGTCTCCCCCCTGGCCGTCGACCTCGCCGGCTACTTGGACGCCAGCTCCGGTCTCGGCGCGGCGGCCCGCAACGTGCGCGAGGCGCTCGAGCAGGCCGGCGTGGCCGTCACCCCGCTCGCGCTCGCCACCCGCGGCGAGACCGCGGCGCCCGGCCGCCGCGGTCCCGGCGAGGTGACGCTCGTCTGTGTGAGCCCGGAGGGCATGGCCGGGGCGCGCGAGGCCCTGGACCTAGCAGCCGGGGGCGGGCGGGTGATCGGCCTCTGGTGGTGGGAGGTGGGCGTCTTCCCCGGGCGCTGGCGCCACGCGTTCGACGGGGTCGACGAGGTGTGGGTCGGCTCGCGCTTCATGGCCGACCTGCTGGCGCCCGTCGCGCCCGTGCCGGTCGTGCGCGTCCCGACGCCGGTGCCGGAGCCGCGGCCGGACCCGCTGTCGCGTGACGAGCTGGGCCTGCCGGGCGGCTACCTGTTCGGGTTCGTCTTCGACCACGGCAGCGTCACCGAGCGCAAGCACCCGGTCGGGCTGATCAGCGCGTTCCGGCGCGCCTTCGGCCCGGACGAGGACGTCGGCCTCGTGATCAAGACGATGGGCTCCGAGCGGCACCCGGAGGCGCACGCGCGCGTGCTCGAGGCGGCGGCGGGCGACGAGCGCATCCTCGTGATCGACTCCGTCATGCCGGCGGGGCGCAAGGACGCGCTGCTCGCGGCGCTGGACTGCTTCGTGTCGCTGCATCGCTCCGAGGGGTTCGGGCTCCCGATCGCCGAGGCGATGCTGCTGGGCAAGCCGGTGATCGCCACGGACCAGGGCGGCGCGCGCGACCTCCTGACGGCGTTCAACTCCTATCCCGTCGACCACCGGCCCGTGCCGGTCGGCCCGGGGCACGACCCCTACCCCGCCGACGCGGAGTGGGCCGAGCCCGACCTCGACCACGCCGTCGCGCTGCTGCGCCGCGTCAAGGAGCACCCGGACGAGGCTCTCGCGCGCGGCGCGCGGGCGCGCGAGGACGTGCTCCGCGAGCACGCGCCCGCCGTCGCCGGCCGGGCGATGGAGGCCCGGCTCAGGAGCTCCGTCGGGCTGGTCTCCCCCGGCGCGGTCGACCGGCTCGACACGACCGACCTGGAGCGCCGCCTGCGGCAAGGGCCGGAGTACGTCGAGCGCTCGCTCTCGCCGCTGAGGCGGGCGCTGCGGACGGCGGTCCTGCGCGCGATCCGGCCCTACGGCGCCCACCAGCGGATGGTCGACGAGGAGGTCCTGCGGACGCTGCGGACGATGGACGAGCGCCTGCGCGGGGCGATCGCCGGACAGCAGGCCCTGGCCGCCCGGCTGCAGGAGCTGGAACGCGCCGAGGACCGGGCTGGGCCTGTGTCACCATCATCGACCTCTGAGCCCTGAAGCCACCCAAGACCATGCGCTCGGCGTCAACGTCGCCGGGTTCCTGAAGCGCGGCCTCGGCCTCGGCGAGGCGGCCCGGCTCTACGTCGCGGCGCTGCGGGCCGCCGGCGTGGCGGTGCGGACGACCGCCGTCGATGTCGCCATGCCCGACGTCGACGGGGCGACGATCAAGACCACCGAGTTCGACGACCTCCACAGCGACGAGGAGCTCGGCTTCAACCTCGTCGCGGTCAACGCGCCCGAGCTGCCGGCGCTGTACGACGAGCTGGGGCCCGGCTTCTTCGAGGACCGCTACACGATCGGCGTCTGGGCGTGGGAGACCGACCTCGTGCCGCACGGCTGGAACGACGCGTTCGGGCTCGTGGACGAGATCTGGACCTACTCGCGCTACGTCGCGGAGATCCTCGGCCCGGTCGCCCCCGTCCCGGTCGTGCGCGTGCCGCTCCCGATCGTGGACCCCCCGGCCGAGCCGGCGCCGCTCTCGCTGGAGCTGCCCGACGGCTTCAGATTCCTGTTCACGTTCGACTTCTTCTCCACCGTCCAGCGCAAGAACCCCGTGGGCGCTCGTCGACGCGTTCAAGCTCGCGTTCGCCGAGGGGGAGGGCCCCCAGCTCGTGCTCAAGAGCTTCAACGGCGACTTCAAGCCCGAGCGGCTGGCCGAGATCCGCGACCACGCGGAGGGCAGGCGCGACATTCACATCGTCGACGTCTTTCTCCCCGAGGCCGAGCGCAGCGCGCTGATGGCCGCGTGCGACTGCTACGTGTCGCTGCACCGCTCGGAGGGCTTCGGGCTGACGCTCGGCGAGGCGATGGCGATGGGCAAGCCCGTGGTCGCCACGGGCTACTCGGGCAACCTCGACTTCATGACCCCGGACAACTCGTACCTGGTCTCCTACGGGTTGACGGAGGTCGGGCCCGACGGCGAGAACTACCCCGCCGCCGGCCAGTGGGCCGACCCGGACCTCGACCACGCGGCGCGCGTCCTGCGCGAGGTCTGGGAGGACCAGCGGACTGCCGCCGCGCGCGGCGCCCGGGCCCGGCACGACGTGGCGGAGGGGTTCTCGCTGGCCGCCGTCGGCGACATCGCGCTGGCCCGGCTCAAGCGCCTGCACGGGCTCAAGCGCCACGCCTCGCGGCCGGCGGCGGCGGGCGGCGGTGCGATCCCCGCGGGCGCGCAGGGGACCTGGGTCGACACCGTCCACCAGAAGCTCTCCTACGACCCGCTGGCGAACGCGGGAGCGGGGCCACAGGGGCTCGCGCGGCGGGCGGTGCTGCGCGGGATCCGGCCCTATAGCTACCACCAGGACGAGCTGAACGAGTTCATCGGCCGCGCCCTCGGCGAGATCGACGGGCGGATCACCGACCTGATCGTCGACTCGCAGTCGACCGCGCGCCGGCTCGAGCGCCGGCTCGCGACCATGGAGGCGACCGTCAAGCGCAGCGGCATCGAGTCGATGGGCCGCGCGGAGCTGGCCCGGATCGCGGAGGGCGTGCGCGCCCGCCCCGCTCCCACCCATCCGGCGATCGCGCACCGCGACGCCGACGGGCGCTGGGTGCTCGGGTTCGAGGGCGCCGGCCAGGAGCCCGCCGGCTACCGGGGCTTCGAGGACATCTTCCGCGGCTCCGAGGCCGAGATCTCCAAGCGCCAGGAGCAGTACCTGCCGCTGTTCGAGACGGCCGACTGGGTCCTGGACATCGGCTGCGGCCGTGGCGAGTTCCTCGACCTCCTGCGCGACACCGGCCGGCGCGGGGTCGGCCTCGACCTCGACGAGTCGATGGTCGCGCGCTGCCAGGACAAGGGCCATGACGCCCTCCTCGCCGACGCCGCGACCTACTTGCGCGGCAAGGAGGACGGGAGCGTCCCGGCCGTGTTCGCCGCGCAGGTGATCGAGCATCTCGGCTCCGACGAGCTGCAGGAGCTGCTCGCGCTGCTCGAGGCGAAGCTCGAGCCGGGCGGCGTGGCCGTGCTCGAGACCGTCAACCCGCACAGCCCGGCGGCGCTGAAGGCGTTCTGGACCGACACGACGCACCATCACCCGCTGTTCCCCGAGGTCGCGCTCGCCCTGTGCCGGCTCGCGGGCTTCGACGCGGGCTCCGTCCTGTTCCCCGGCGGCAGCGGGGACTTCGACGCCGACATCTACGAGAGTCGCGACTACGCGGTGGTCGTCCGCAAGGCTGCGTCGGAGTAGCGCGCGACCGATGCGCCGGCTCCGCTCCATCCGCCTCAGCCCCGAGCAGTACTTCCTCGTGGCGAGCGTCGCGATGGGGACGCTCGTGCTGATCGTCTTCACGGGCGCGGCGGTGCGGGTCACGGGCTCCGGCCTGGGCTGCCCGGACTGGCCCAACTGCTACGAGGACGGCCGGCTGACCCCGGAGCTGGGGACGCACTCCTACATCGAGTTCGGCAACCGCCTGCTGACCTCGGTGGTGGGCATCAGCGCGGTGCTCGCGCTCGTGCTCGCCTTCGCGCGCAGGCCGTTCCGGCGCGACCTCGCGCTGCTCGCGGCGCTGCTGCCGCTCGGCGTGCTCGGCCAGGCCGTGATGGGCGGGCTGACCGTGCTCTACGGGCTTGCGCCGGGCTGGGTGATGGCCCACTTCGCGCTGTCGATGGTGATCCTGGTCGCCGCCGGGACGCTGGTGTGGCGCGCGCGGCCGGCCTGGCGGCCGGGGGAGCGGGCGGGGGACCTCGTGGTGGCGCGCTGGGTGTGGGCCCTGTTCGCGCTCGGCGGCGTCACGCTGTTCGCGGGCACCGCCGCGACCGCGGCCGGCCCGCACGCCGGCGGCTCGGGCACCGGCGACGTCGTCGCGCGGCTGGACTTCAAGGGCGCCGACACCGTCGGCTGGCTGATCGACCGCCACGGCGCGCTGGCCGCCGTGCTCGGGCTGCTGGCGGTCGCCGCCTGGTGGGTCGCGCGCCGGCGGGGCGCCGGCGCTGCGCTCGTGCACCGGCTCGCGCGCGTGTGCCTGCTGATGGCCGTCCAGGGCGTGCTCGGGCTCGTGCAGTACCGGCTCGAGGTCCCCGCGGAGATGGTCTGGGTCCACGTCGCGCTCGCGACGCTGCTGTGGGTCGGGATCGTGCTGGCGGCGGTCCAGGCCGGCTCGCCGCTGCGGGCGACTACTCCTGCGCCCGCGCGTCCCGCTCGCCGCTCGGCGCCGGCAGCGCCGTAGTGAAGTTCTCCCGCACGAGCGCCGCCGCGCGCTCGTGGTCGCCGGCCTCGAGCGCGTCGACGATCGCGCCGTGCTGCGCGGCCGAGCCTTCGCGCCGCTCCGCCGTCGAGAAGTACTGGCGCTCGTAGGCCATCAGCTGCTCGCGCATCGGGCGCACCACCTCGAGCAGCTGCGGGTTGCCGCAGTTCTCGGTCAGCCGCTCGTGGAAGCGGTCGTCGGCGCGGGCGCCGGCCTCCGCGTCGTCGGCGGCCAGCAGCTCGGCGTTCGCGTCGCGCAGGCGCGCGATCGCGTCCGCGTCGTACGGCGGCGCGTGCAGGATGGCGGTGGCCTCGAGCATCAGCACCGCCGGGTACAGCTCATGCACCTCGCGGTCGGAGTCCACGCCTGGATTGTCCCAAAGACTCCTCAGGCGCGCACGGCGTCACGATTCGGGCCACGGCGCTATTCGTGCGGCGCCGGCCCCGGCTATCGTCGCCGGCCGTGCGCGCCTACTTCAACTCGGACAACAACGCGCCCGTGCTCCCCGAGGTCATGGAGGCGCTGCAGGCCGTCAACCGCGGCCACGAGCCCGCCTACGGCGCCGACTCCGCCACCGCCCGCGTCGAGGCGCTGCTGCGCGCTGAGTTCGGCGACGCCTCGCGCGCGTTCCTCGTGCTCAACGGCACGGGCGCCAACGTCATATCCCTACGCGCGCTGCTGGCGCCGTGGCAGGGCGCGGTCTGCGCGGAGTCCGCGCACCTCAACGTCGACGAGGGCGGGGCGCCCGAGCGCGCCGGCATCAAGCTGCTGCCCGTCGCCACGCCCGACGGCAAGCTCACGCCCCAGCTCGTGAAGCGGTGGATCGCGCGGATCGGCGACGAGCACGCGATCCAGCCCGGCGTCGTCTCCGTCACCCAGTCGACCGAGCTGGGGACGCTCTACACGCCCGACGAGCTGCGCGCGCTGTCAGAGCTGGCGCGCGCGAACGGGATGCGCCTGCACGTCGACGGCGCGCGGCTGGCCAACGCGGCGGCGGCGCTCGACGTGCCGCTGCGCGCGATCACGACCGACGCGGGCGTCGACGTCGTCTCCTTCGGCGGCACGAAGGCCGGCCTGATGCTCGGCGAGGCGATCGTGCTGCTCGGCGACGGCCCCCAGGAGGCGCTGCCGTACCTGCGCAAGCAGTCGATGCAGCTCGCGTCGAAGATGCGCTACCTCGCCGCGCAGTTCGAGGCGCTGCTGACGGACGAGCTGTGGCGCACCGCGGCCGGGCACGCCAACGCGATGGCGGCGCGGCTGGCGGCCGCGCTGGAGGGCGTCGATGGCGTCCGGATCACCCAGCGGGTGCAGGCCAACGCGGTCTTCGCCGTGCTGCCGCCCGGCGTGGCGGAGAGGCTGCAGGCGGACTGGGGCTTCTACACCTGGGACGAGCACACGGGCGAGGTCCGCTGGATGTGCGCGCACGACACGCGCGCGGAGGACGTCGACGCGTTCGCCGCCGCGGTGCGCTCCGCCGTCAGCGCTCCGTGAGGAGATCCTCGAGGTCGAGGTCGCCGAAGATCGGCTGCACGTTGCCGTCCTCGCCGAGCGGCCACTGCTCGACGGGCCGGTCCCACGCGAGCTCGAGGTCGTTGCCGTCGGGGTCGGACAGGTAGACGGCCTCGTGGGTGCCGTGGTCGGAGAGCTGGCGCAGCGGCACGCCGGCCTCCTGCAGCCGGCGCACGGCGTCGGCGAGCCCCGCGCGGGTCGGGTAGTTGAGCGCGACGTGGTGCAGGCCGGCGACGCCGTCGGGCTGCGGCCCGCCGCCCGCCGACTTCCAGGTGTTGAAGCCGAGGTGGTGGTGGTAGCCGCCGGCGGAGACGAAGAGGATGTCGCCCGTCGTGCCCCAGCCGGGGACGTTGCGCGCCTCGGCCACGACGTCGAAGCCGAGCACGCCGCAGTAGAACGCCTTCACGCGGTCGATGTCGGCGGTGCGCAGGTGAACGTGCCCGATCCGCACGCCGGGGTCGATGGGGCGCGGCGCGGCCTCGACCGGCGCGACGCTGCCCTGCTCGCGAGTGCTCATGACCCCATCCTGCCATCCTGGGCGCATGCGCTTGAGCGTGCTCGACCAGTCCCCGATCCCGGAGGGCTCGACCGGCGCCGAGGCGCTGCGCAACACGCTCGACCTCGCCCGCGCCGCCGACGGCTTGGGCTACCACCGCTACTGGGTGGCCGAGCATCACGGCGGCGGCATGCTCGCCGGGCCCGCGCCCGAAGTCCTGATCGGGCCGATCGCGTCCGCCACCGAGCGCATCCGCGTCGGCAGCGGCGGCGTGATGCTCCCGCACTACAGCCCGCTCAAGGTGGCCGAGAGCTTCAGCCTGCTGAGCGGGCTCTTCCCGGGCCGGATCGACCTCGGGATCGGCCGCGCGGCCGGCACGGACCCGGTCACGACGCACGTTCTCCAGCGCGACCGCCGCCAGGCGCCGCCCGACGACTTCTTCGACCAGCTCGCCGAGCTGCTGGCCTACCTCGAGGACCGCTTCCCCGGCGACCACCCGCTCAAGCGGCTGACGGCGCTGCCGGGCCTGCCGGAGCGCCCGGAGCCCTGGCTGCTGGGCTCCTCGCCGCAGAGCGCGATCTGGGCCGGCGAGCTCGGCCTGCCTTACGCATTCGCGGACTTCATCAACTCCGATGGCGGCGTCGACATCGCACGCATCTACAGGGAGCGCTTCGCCGACTCCGAGCGGCAGCCCGCGCCGCGCACCGCCGTCGCGGTGTGGGCGATCGCCGCCGACTCCGAGGAGGAGGCGCAGCGGCTGGCCTACTCCTCGCGAATGGCGATGGCGATGCTGCGCCGCGGCCGCCTGATACCGGTCCCGCCCGTCGAGAAGGCCGAGCGCTTCCTCAAGGGCGAGGGGCTGCTCGAACGGCCGGTCGGCCGGCGGCTCGTGCTCGGAACGCCCGACCGGGTGCGCGCGGAGCTCGAGCGCGTCGCATCCGACTACCACGCCGACGAGCTGATCGTGGTCTCGATCACCTACGACCACGAGGCCCGCCGGCGCTCTTACGAGCTGATCGCCGAGGCCTTCGGGCTCGGCGCCGCCAAGCCCATCGCCGCCTAGTTGCAGACGCGGCAGCGCCCGCTGCCGCAGGTGCACCCGGAAGGCGCCGGCGCCGCGGGCATTCCGAGCCCGCGCCGGCGCAGCCACTCGCGGGCGAGCGCATCCGTGCGGTCGTCGCCGCCGGGCCAGCAGCGCTCGCGCAGACGCGCCGTGAGCACGACGGTCTCGGCCGGCGTGCGCACCGCGAGCGACACAGCAGCCCTGAGACGAGCGTGTGGTCGATCGGATCCGGCATTCCCCGGGGGAGGGGTACCCGGTGGTCCGGCGGCTAGGCGGTAGGCAGGTCGGTGACTGGACAACTTTTCACCGCCTGAGTAGGGTCGGGCGGTGGCCTGGACGGTCGGGCTCGTGCTCGGCGTCGTGGTCATCGCCGTGGCCGCGGCGATCCTGATCACGATCGTGTCGCTCGCGGCGCGCATCGCCAAGCAGGCGGCGACCGCCGAGGAGGCCGTCGAGACCGTGCGCGCGCAGACGGACGAGCTCGAGCGGCATCGACCGGATCAACGACTCGGGCGTGCGCGTGCTGCACGCCGCCCGGGCGCTGCGCAAGGTGGCGGTGGGCAAGTGAGCGGCAACGACTACTGGACGCTCGCGCTGCGTCGATCGGGCTCGTGGCGGCGCTGGTCGTCGTGGTCCTGCTCGTGCTGCTGCTGCAGTCGATCGGGCGCATCCGCAGCTCGGTCAACGGGCTGCTCGACGTCGCCGGCAAGGTCGGCGCGAACACCGCCAACATCCCGGCGCTGGAGGCGACCGCCCCGTGCTGGCGCTGATCGTGGAGGAGGCCGTGGTGCAGGACGGCTACATGAACGCGCTCACCGACGGATACGGGCAGCCGGCATGAGCCGGACACGCTGACCGTCCTGACGTCGTGCTCGCCGTCGTGGTGGTCGCCGTGCTGGCCGTGGCGCTGGTCCTGATCCGGCGCGGGCTGGAGGAGATCTCCGCAGGGCCTGGCGCACGCTGCACGGCGCGCTCGAGGGCGTCGAGGCGGAGCACCTGCGCCCGCTGGAGCGGCGCGGTGAAGGCGATCAACGCGCAGTTCGACGTGATCCTCGGCGCGCTGCCGGGCATCGCCCGCAAGGCCGCGGTCGTCGCCGAGCGGAGGCCGCGCTGATGCTGTGGGTCGCCGCGCTGGTGCTGCTGCTGGTCGTGGTCCCGATCGTCGTCGTCCTGCTCAAGGGCGTGCTGCGACGCGGCCAACGCGCATCGTGCCCTCCGTCGCAGGGGATCGCGGCGGTGGCCGCCGCCGGGCTCGGCGGACCTCGACGCGGTGCCGCTGCTGCTCACCACGCAGGAGCAGATCGAGCAGACCGTCGCCGGGCTCGCCGACTACGGCGGCTCGCTCGACACGATCCTGGACGACGCGGAGCCGGCTCGATGAGCGCGCCCCGGCGCCGTCTTCCTGATCGCGGTCCTGCTGATCGTGCTCGCGCTCGTCTACTTCCTCGTGTCCACGATCCTCGCGCTGCGCAAGATCACCGCGGGGCTCGACGAGGTGATCACCCACGTCGGCGGGATCGTCGAGAAGAGCGCGCCGGTCAACGGCGTCGTGCTCGCGATCAACGAGCAGCTCGACGCGGGCGTGGAGCTGCTGGAGGGGCTGCTGGTCAAGAAGGCCGGGATGACCGACGCGGTCGGGCTCGTCGAGGGCCTGTACCCGGGCGCCGCCGCGGCAGGGCTTCCGCGCCTTCCCGGAGAGCGCGCGAGGTCGACGCGCCCCGCATCGGCGAGGTCTACACGAAGGGCACGCTCACGCTGGCGCGCCTCGGGCGCGAGGCGCCGATCGCCGCGCTGAGCCCGCAGGGCGCCGTGCTGCGCAACGTCGAGGGCGGCAGCCTCGCGGCGCGGCTGCTGTACCCGAGCGTCCGCCACGAGGCGCCCGGAGAGGCTGCCCGAGTCGCCGGTGATCGGGACCGGCGCGCCCGGAGCAGTACGAGCGCCGCGAGGACATCGGAGCGCCGCGCAAGCGGCTGCCCTCCAAGAGTCCTGATCGGAGAGGACCACCGTTGCAGACCCCGGCGCCATTCGAGTACGAGCGTGCGACCAGCGTCGAGGGCGCGATCGCGTCGCTCGAGCGGCTCGGCCCCGAGGCGCGGGTCATCGCCGGCGGGCACAGCCTGCTGCCGATGATGAAGCTCCGCCTGGCCGGCCCCGAGCACCTGGTCGACATCAACGACCTCGCACGAGCTCGCCTACATCCGCGAGGAGGACGGCGAGATCCGGATCGGCGCGCTGACCCGCCACGTCGACCTGCTGAAGTTCGGAGGTGCTCGCGCGCGCACTTCCCGCTGTTCGCCGACGCCGAGGAGGTGATCGCCGACCCGGTGGTGCGCAACCGCGGCACGATCGGCGGCTCGCTGTGCCAGGCCGACGCGGCGGAGGACCTCTCCGCGGTCTGCTCGGCGGTCAAGGCCGACGTGGTGATCCGCGGCAGCGGCGGGCGAGCGCGTCGTGGGCATGGACGGACTTCCACGTCGGCCCGTACAAGACCGCGGTCGACGACGGGCGAGCTGCTCACCGAGGTCCGGCTGAAGGTGCGGCCGGGGGCGGGGAGCGCGCACGAGAAGGTCGAGCGCCGCGCGGGCGACTGGGCGATCGCGGCCGCCTCGGCGGCGCTGTGGATCGAGGGCCGCACGATCGCCGACGTCGGGCATCGCGCTCAGCGCCGTCGGCATCACCACCATCCACCTGACCCGCGCCGAGGAGCTGCTGCGCGGGCAGACGCCGTCGGAGGAGCTGTTCGCCGAGGCCGGGCAAGATCGCCTCCGAGGACTGCTCGCCGAGCGCCGACGGCCGCGGGCCGGTCGACTACAAGCGCCATCTCGCCGGCGTGCTCACCGCCCGGGCGCTGCGCCGAGCGGCCGACCGCGCAACTCCCAGGAGGCCTGCACGTGAACGTGTCGCTGACCGTCAACGGCGAGCAGGTCTCGCACGACGTCGAGCCGCGCCAGCTGCTCGTGCACTTCATCCGCGAGACGCTCGACCTGACCGGGCACGCACTGGGGCTGCGACACGTCCAACTGCGGCGCCTGCGTCGTGCTGCTCGACGGCAAGCCGGTGAAGTCCTGCACGATCCTCACGGCGATGGCCGCCGGGCACGAGGTGCGCACCGTCGAGTCGCTCGAGGTCGACGGCAAGCTCGACCCCGTGCAGGAGGGCTTCTACGAGAACCACGCGCTGCAGTGCGGGTTCTGCACGCCCGGCATGCAGATGACGGTGCGCGCGCTGCTCGACGAGAACCCGGACCCGACCGAGCACGAGATCCGCACCGCGATCTCCGGCGGCCATCTGCCGCTGCACGGGCTACAAGAACATCGTCGCGGCGGCCCGCTGGGCCGCCGAGCCACCAGGAGGCGTGAGCATGGCCGTCGCACCCGCAGCGGACCGCCCGATCGGCTTCGGCCGCCTCAAGCGCAAGGAGGACGCGCGCTTCATCCGCGGGCAGGGCACCTACCTCGACGACATCAAGCTGCCCGGGATGGTCTACGGCGCGGTGCTGCGCACCCCGTACGCGCACGCGAGGATCGTCTCGATCGACACCTCGGAGGCGCTCGCGCACCCGAACGTCGCCGCGGTGATCACCGCGAAGGACCTGGAGACGCTCGGGCTGGCGTGGATGCCGACGATCTCCTACGACACGCAGGCCGTGCTGGCCGGCGACAAGGTCCGCTTCCAGGGCCAGGAGGTCGCGTTCGTGATCGCGACCGACGAGTACTCGGCCAACGACGCGCTGGCGCTGATCGACGTCGAGTACGACCCGCTCCCGGCCGTCGTCAACGCGCGCAAGGCGCTCGACGAGGACGCGCCGCTGATCCGCGACGACAAGTCCGGCCAGCGCGACAACCTCGCCAGCCCGACGTGGGAGGCCGGCGACGAGGCGGCCACCGACAAGGCGTTCGCCGAGGCCGACACGGTCGTGACCCGCGACATCATCTACCCGCGCTGCCACCCGGCCCCGCTGGAGACGTGCGGGATCATCGCCGACTTCAACCCCGCCACGGGCCAGCTGGACATCTACAACGGCAACCAGGCGCCGCACGCGCACCGCACGGTGTACGCGCACGTCGCCGGCCTCGCCGAGCACATGATCCGCATCAAGCTGCAACGGACATCGGCGGCGGCTTCGGCAACAAGGTGCCGGTCTACCCCGGCTACGTGTGCGCGATCGCCGGCTCGATCGTGGCCGGCGTGCCGGTCAAGTGGGTCGAGGACCGCACGGGCAACCTGACGTCCACCGGCTTCGCCCGCGACTACATCATGCGCGCGGAGATGTGCTCCAAGGACGGCAAGATCACGGGCCTGCGGGTCGACGCGCTGGCCGACCACGGCGCCTTCGACTCGACCGCGCAGCCGACGAAGTTCCCCGCCGGCTTCTTCCACATCGTGTGCGGCTCCTACGAGCTCGCACGCCGCGCACGTGAAGGTCAAGGCCGTCTACACGAACAAGGCGCCGGGCGGCGTCGCCTACCGCTGCTCGTTCCGCATCACCGAGGCCGTCTACCTCGTCGAGCGCATGGTCGACGCGCTCGCGCTGGAGATGAAGGCGGACCCGATCGAGCTGCGCATGCGCTCGTTCATCCGCCCGGAGCAGTTCCCGTACGAGACGACGACGGGCTGGACCTACGACTCCGGCGAGTACGCCGAGACGATGAAGGTCGCGATGGAGATCGCCGGCTACGAGGACCTGCGCCGCGAGCAGGCGGAGAAGCGCGCCCGCGGCGAGCTGATGGGCATCGGCGTCTCCTTCTTCACCGAGGGCGTCGGCGCCGGCCCGCGCAAGCACATGGACATCCTCGGGCTGTCGATGAACGACGGCGCCGACCTGCGCGTACACCCGTCCGGCAAGGCCGTCGTGAGCATCTCCGCGCAGACCCAGGGCCAGGGCCACGAGACGACGTTCGCGCAGATCGTCGCCGAGGAGCTCGGCATCCCGCCCGAGGACGTCGAGGTCCGCCACGGCGACACCGACAAGTCGCCCTACGGCCTCGGCACCTACGGCTCGCCGCTCGACGCCGGTGTCCGGCGGCGCGGTCGCGATCGTCTCGCGCAAGGTGCGCGACAAGGCGCGCGCGATCGCCGCGACGATGCTCGAGGCCAGCCCCGAGGACCTCGCGTGGGAGAAGGGCCGCTGGTACATGAAGGGCGACCCGGAGAAGGGCGCGATGATCGAGGACATCGCGGCGTACGCCTACAGCGGCGCGCCGATGCCCGAGGGGATGGAGGGCGGCCTCGACGCGCCAGGTCATCTACGACCCGCCGAACCTCACCTATCCCTACGGCGCCTACATCGCGGTCGTCGACATCGACCCGGACACCGCGCAGGTCACCGTCCGCCGTTTCATCGCGGTCGACGATTGCGGCGTCAGGATCAACCCGATGATCGTGGACGGCCAGATCCACGGCGGGCTCGCCGAGGGCGTCGGGATCGCGCTGATGGAGCTGATCTCCTTCGACGAGGAGGGCAACTGCCTGAACTCCTCGTTCATGGACTACCTGATCCCGACCGCGCTCGAGTGCCCGGACTTCGAGCTGGGCGAGACGGTCACGCCGTGCCCGCACCACCCGCTCGGCGCCAAGGGCGATCGGCGAGTCGCCCAACGTCGGCTCGCCGCCCGCCATCGTCAACGCGGTGATCGACGCGCTGCACGAGACCCACGGGGTCGACCACATCGACATGCCGTGCACGCCGGCCCGCGTGTGGGCCGCGATGCAGGGAAGGGCCGGCGCCGCCGCAGTGATGGACCAGGCCCTCACCCGGCGGGCGTTCGAGCTCGCCGACGCGCGGCGAGCCGTACGTGCAGCGCCACGGTGGTGCGGGTGCAGCGGCCGACCAGCGCCAAGGTCGGCAACGCCGCGCTCGTGCTGGGCGACGGGACCATCGAGGGCTTCGTGGGCGGCGACTGCGCCGAGGAGAGCGTCCGCACCTACGCGCTGATGGCGATCGAGAGCGCCGAGCCGATGCTGCTCCGGATCGTGCCGTTCGGCGGCGAGGAGGAGCGCGGCGTGCGTCACGGTGCAGAACCCGTGCCTGTCGGGAGGGATGATCGAGGTGTTCCTGGAACCGGTGGTGCGGCGCGCCGCGCGTGTTCGTCGAGGGCGAGATGCCGATCTCCGAGGCGCTGAAGCGGCTCGGCGCGCAGGTCGGGCTCGACATGGTCGGCGTGACGGCGCGGGGACTTCGAGCCCGGGCCGCGCGACCTGGCGGTCGTCGTGGCCGGCCACGGCCGCGAGGAGCTGCCCGCGCTGCGCACCGGCGCTGGAGGCCGGCCTGCCCTACGTGGGCCTCGTGGCCAGCCGGCGCCGCGGCCAGGGCGTGATCGGCGAGCTGCGCAGCGACGGCGTCCCCGACGAGCTGCTCGCGCGCATCGACACGCCGGCCGGGCTGGACATCGGCGCCCGCACGCCGGAGGAGATCGCCGTCTCGATCCTCGCCCGGATCATCGAGGTGCGCCGCGGCTCGCGCGCCGCCGCCGACCGCGGTCGACCCGATCTGCGGGATGACCGTCACGGTGACCGGCCGGCACGCTCTCGCTCGAGCACGAGGGCGAGACGGTCTACTTCTGCGCCGAGGGCTGCCGGCGGGCCTTCGCGGCGCAGCACGACCATGCCTGAGCGGGCTGACGTCTGCGGGCTGGTGCTCGGCGCGGGCGGGTCGCAAGCGGCTCGGGCGCCCGAAGCAGCTGCTGCCCTACCGCGGCGGCACGCTGCTCGGCCACGTCGTCGGCGTGGCGTGCGCGTGCGCGTTCGACCAGACGATCGTGGCGCGTCGGCGGCGCGGCGGAGGACGTGCTCGCGCCACGTGGACCTGGGCGGCGTCGAGGTGGTCGTCAACGACGCCTACGGCGAGGGCTGCTCGTCCTCGATCGCGGCGGCGCTCGCACGCGGTGGGCGGCCGCGACCGAGGTGCTGCGTGCTGATGCTCGGCGACCAGCCGGGCGTGACGCGCGGACGACCGTGCGCGCGCTGCTCGCCGGCCGCGGCGACGCGCCGCTGGCGGTGTGCCGCTACGACGACGGGCGCGGCCACCCGATCGCGTTCTCGCGCGAGATGTTCGGCGACGCTCGCGAACCTGCACGGCGACAAGGGCGTGTGGAAGCTGCTCGACCGCGCGCCGCCGACGTCGTCGAGGTGCCGATCCCCGGCCCGATCCCGCTCGACGTCGACACGCCGGAGGACTACGAGGCGGTCCTGCGCACTGGCCGCCGCATGAGCGAGCTCGGCCCGGATCGCGCCCGACGTCGAGACGCTGGCGCAGCGGCTGGCGACCGTCGACTACCTCGTCGACGAGGGGCTCGCGACGTCGCTGTTCCTCGGCCTGCGGCTGCCGCAGCCGCTGCTGCTGGAGGGCGAGGCGGGCGTCGGCAAGACGGAGGCGGCGCGGTCGCTGGCCGCCGTGCTCGACACGCCGCTGATCCGCCTGCAGTGCTACGAGGGGATCGACGCCGCCGAGGCGCTGTACGAGTGGAACTACCCCCGCCAGCTGCTGAGCATCCGGCTCGCCGAGGCGGGCGGGGAGGCGCTGCGCGAGGAGGACCTGTTCTCGCCCGACTACCTGATCCGCCGCCCGCTGCTGCGCGCGCTCGAGCACCCCGGGCCCGCGGCCCGGCCGTGCTGCTGATCGACGAGATCGACCGCGCCGACGACGACTTCGAGGCGTTCCTGCTCGAGCTGCTCGCCGAGGCGCGCGTGACGATCCCCGAGCTGGGCACGATCGACGGCCACCCACCCGCCGGTGATCGTGCTCACGTCCAACCGCACGCGCGACCTGCACGACGCGGTCAAGCGCCGCTGCCTGTACCACTGGATCGACTACCCGAGCCCGCAGCGCGAGGTGGAGATCGTCCGCCGCCGGGTCAAGGGCGCGTCGGAGACGCTGGCCGTGCAGGTCGCCGACGCGGTCTCGCGCATGCGCGACTCCGACGTCCAGAAGCCGCCCGGGATCGCCGAGGCGATCGACTGGCTGGCCGCGCTCGAGCTGCTCGGCGTCGAGCGCGCTCGACGAGGCGGCGGTCGAGCCGCACGCTCGGCTCGGCGCTGAAGTACGACGAGGACCAGGAGGTGATCCGCGCCGCCGGCCTGGACCGGCTGGTGCAGCGCGGCGATGACGCGCCTTCGGCGTCGAGACGATCCACCTCGACCTGCCCGGCGCTCGCCGCCGCGTTCGCGCCGCCGCCTGCACGACGCCGGCGTGCCCGGTCACGCCCGAGCGCACGGCCGCGTTCGCGCGGGCGCTCGACGCTCGTCCGCCCGGTCGCCCGCCGCCGCCTGTACTGGACCGCCCGCGCGCGTGTTCGTCTCCGACCCGGCGCACTTCGCGCGCCTTCGACGCGGTGTTCCGCGCGGTGTTCGGGGCGTCGCGATCGCGCGAGCCGTTCGACCGCGTCCGACGCGCCGATCGGCCGACGCGCGACGTGGCGGCGCGAGGCGACCAGCCGTCGCTCGGCGCCGGCGGCGTCGGCGAGCGACGGGACGACGAGGAGGTCGAGGTCGCCGCGAGGCGCGTGGCCGGCGACGAGGAGCGGCTCGCCGGCACGCTGCTTCGACGCGCTGGAGCCGCACGAGCTCGCGCAGCTCTACCGGCTGATGACGCGGCTCGAGCTCGCGCCGCCGCCGCGCCGCACGCGCCGCCACGAGCGCGGCCGCCAGGGCCGGCAGATCGACGTGCGGCGGACGCTGCGCGCGCAGCCGGCGCAGCGGCGGCGAGCCGATCCACCTCGCGCCACCGCCGCCGCCGCGTCGTCCGCCGCCGGCTGGTGCTGCTGTGCGACATCTCGGGCTCGATGGAGCCCTACGCCCGCGCCTACCTGCAGCTGCTCGCCGCGGCCGCCGGCAGCGGGCCCGCGCGCCGAGGCGTTCGTCTTCGCCACCCGGCTGACCCGTCTCACCCGCGCGCTCGCCGGCCGCCACCCCGAGCGCGCGATCCAGCGCGCCGCCGCGGCCGCGCCCGACTGGTCGAGCGGCACCCGGATCGGCGACGCGCTGAAGGCGTTCAACGACCGCCACGGCCGCCGCGGGCATGGCGCGCGGCGCGGTCGTGGTGATCGTCTCCGACGGGTGGGAGCGCGGCGACCCGGAGCTCGTCGGGCCGCGAGATGGAGCGCCTCGCGCGGCTCGCCCACCGGATCGTGTGGGTCAACCCGCGCGTCGGCGCCGGCGACGTTCTCCGTCCAGGCGGGCGGCATGAAGGCCGCGCTCCCGCACTGCGACGCGCTGGTCAGCGGCCACACCTTCGCCGCGCTCGCCGAGGTGGCCGAGGCGATCGCGCGGCGCGCGACGTCGCCGCCGCCCGAGCCGCCGCCCGAGGACGGAGCCGGAGCCGTGGGCGAGCGCCACGCCGGTCCCGGGCAGCTCGGTGGCGATGCCGAGCGGCTACGGCCCGAGCCGCGGCAAGACGACGCCGGGGTGGTCGATCGGTGAGCTGAGGAAGACCTGCATCTACCCGGGCTGCGAGCGCCCGGCGGTGCCCGCCGCACCCGCTGGGCGGGCCGCAGCCGGCGTTCTGCGACCTCGAGGAGCACAACGCGCTGACCGCCCACCAGGAGCGACAGCGCCTGGCGCAGCGAGGAGAAGACGAGGAGGATCGGAGTGGCTGACGAGGCCTACCGCGCGGTGTTCCTGCGCGTGCACCCGACGGGCAAGATGGTGCTGAGCCTGACGACGGAGGCCGACGGCCAGGAGCCGGACTACGCCGCGCTCGTCGGCCGGGAGCTCGGCGTCCCCGCGCTCGACGTCAAGGTCGTGCCCGCCGACACCGACCGCTTCGGCGACGGCCACGGGTTCAACACCAGCCCGTCCGACGGGCACGCGCCGCGGCGATCTCCAGCGCGACGGCGAAGATCCGCGACAAGGCGCGGCTGCTGGCCGGCATGGCGCTCGACGCGCCGCCCGAGATCGCTGCACGTGGGCCAACGGCGCGTGGGTCCGGCGACGGCGGCGACCCGGCGCAGCTCAAGACGGTCGAGGACCTCGCGCTCTACGCGCACGGCACCGGCGCGCTGCCGCCCGGCGTCGAGGGCGGGCTCGACGCGCAGACGGTCTACCGCGACTGAGAGGTGGCCGTCGAGCGAGACCTCGACCTCGTCGAGGACCTTCAGCGCCCCGAACAGCGCGGTGTAGGGCTTCATCCCCCAAGTCGGACTGCTTGACGACGGCGCGTCGCGGCGACCGTGCCGTCCTCGCTCACGTGCAGGTCCAGCGCGAGCGGCCGCGTCGTGCCGCCGAGCGTCAGCTCGCCCTCGAGCTCGCGCCGCCGTCGATCGAGGTCGACCGGAACGCGATGTCGCGGCGCTGGAGCACCTCGTCGTCGATCGTCTGGTGGATGTTGGCCTTGTCGCCCTCGTCGAGGGCCTTCATCCCGCCCGTGCCCTTCTGCACGCGCAGCGACGTCGCGTCGGCGGTCAGCTCGCGGCCGCGGGCGCCGTCCGCGCCGATCGTGAGCGTGCCCTCCCATGAGGTCACGTGCAACAGCAGGTCGTGCCCTGCCTTCGCGGCCGCGCCGCGCGCCGCGTCTGCACCGGCGAGCGTTGCGTTGTCGGTCCGAACCGATAGCTGCCGGGCTCGATCACGCGGGCGAGCATAACCGAGCCAGCAGGAGACATCCGCATGGCCGTTGAGCTCGACCACTCGTTCACGACCGAGAAGCCGCTCGACGAGAGCTTCGCGGCGATCACCGACCTCGAGCGCGTCGTCCCGGCCGTCGAGGGCGGCAGCGTGCTCGAGCGCGACCGGGCCGGACTCGGTGAAGGCGCAGATCCTGCTCAAGATGGGCGCGATGTCGATGAAGATGGTCGGCACGATCGAGCTCGTCGAGCAGGACGCCGAGGCCGCACCGCGCGGTGATGAAGGTCAAGGCGCGCGAGTCGGGCGGCACCGGCCACGCCAACGCCGACGTCGACCTTCCAGCTCGCCGACGGCGGCGGCGCGATCCACACGCACGCGCAGATCACCGGCAAGGCGGCGTCGATGGGCGAGGGCGTGATGGTCGGCGTGCTCGACGGGCTGATCACCGACTTCACGACCAAGCTCGGCCAGATCTGAGCGCCGATGGCGACGCGTCGTGATGCGCGAGATCCGCGAGGGCGAGGTGCCCTTCGCGGCGGGCACCGCGATCCAGGAGGACCCGGACCGGCCCGCGTTCCGCGGCAACGGCCCGGACGACTACGTGTGCGTGGAGTGCGGCAACGTGCTCGCCGAGGCGATGGACGCCGGCGCACATGACGAAGAAGGTCCGGGTGCGCTGCGGGCGCTGCCGGACCGTCAACGTCGCGGTGACGACGGCTAGGAGCTGCGCACCGGGCTAGTCGTCGCGCGTGCGGCCGCGCCGACGTCCTTGAGGTCGGGCTCGGCGTCGGCGGGCGGCTCGGAGCCGCCGTCGGTCGTCGCGTCGGCGTCGTCGCCCGCGCCGCGGTCGATCCCCTCCTCGGTGGCCGGCTCGCTCGGAGCCGGTGGTGCGCCCGAGCACCTGAGCTGCTCCTCGTCGCCGCCGAGCTCGGCCGGGACGACACCCTCGTCGGCGGTCTCGGCCCACTCGCCCTTGTCCTTGTCGTTCATGGGTTGAGCCTACCCTGCACACGTGATTTAGATATGCCACAATCTCACCCGTGGCACGACTCACACGACGACGGCTGATCGCGGCGGGCGGCCTCAGCGGCGCGGCCGCGGTGCTCGCCTCGCACGGCGGCACGGCGACCGGCCAGGACCCACACGCGGGCCACGGCGGGGCCGGCCACCCCGGCCACGGCGGCTCCGGCCACGCCGACTTCCGCGACGGGCGCACGGTCGACCACGCGTTCAACGGCTTCGACCCGCACGAGCTGGTGCGCGACTTCGACTGGGGCCGCACGACGCGCACGGCGAGCGGGCGTGTGATCCGCGAGTGGGAGCTCGTCGCGGTCGACCGCGAGCTCGAGGTCGCGCCGGGCGTGCGCTTCGCCGCCTGGACCTACAACGGCCGCGTCCCGGGCCCGACGCTGCGCTGCCGCGAGGGCGAGCGGCTGCGGATCACGTTCGCCAACGCCTCCGCGCACCCGCACACGATCCACTTCCACGGGCTCCACCCCTCCGACATGGACGGGGTGCCGGGGCAGGGCGCGGGGCTGATCGAGCGCGGCGCCAAGACCGTGTACGAGTTCGACGCGCTGCCAGCCGGCCTGCACCTCTACCACTGCCACGTCCGGCCGCTGGCCGAGCACATCGCCAAGGGCCTCTACGGCGCGTTCATCGTGGACCCGAAGGAGGGGCGGGAGGACGCGGACGAGCTCGTGATGGTCATGAACGGGTTCGACACGAACTTCGACCGCGCGAACGAGCTCTACGCCGCCAACACGATCCCGTTCGCGTACATGCACCGGCCGATCGAGGTCGCGCGCGGCGAGCTGATCCGACTCTACGCGGTCAACGTGCTCGAGTACGACCTGATCAACTCGCTGCACCTGCACGGCAACCTGTTCGACTGGTACCCGACGGGCACGTCGCTGCGGGCGGCCGAGCTCACCGACACCGTGATGCTCTGCCAGGGGCAGCGCGGCATCGCCGAGTGGCGCTTTCCGACGCCCGGCCGGTTCATGTTCCACGCGCACCAGTCCGAGTTCACCGAGCTCGGCTGGCAGGGGTTCTTCGAGGTCCGATGACGGCGCTCGAATCGCGCTCCTCGACGGCGCCCACCTGGCTGCTCGGCCTCGTCCCGCTGCTGCTGATCGCGGCCGCGATCGGGCTGTTCGCGGTGCTCGGCGGGCCTGGCCTGGGCGATCGCCGCGGGCCGCCGGCGGAGGAGCTGGCGATCGAGCGCACGAAGCTCTCGCCCGGCGTGATCGAGCTGACGGTGCGCAACGACGGGCCCGACGCGGTGACGATCGCCCAGGCGGTGGTCAACGACGCGTTCGTGCAGTTCTCGGGGGCGGACGACCCGATCGGGCGGCTCGAGTCCGCGCGCGTGCGGCTCCAGCAGCCGTGGGTGGAGGGCGAGGCCTACGAGGTCGCGCTGCTCACCTCCGCGGGCGGGACGATCGCGCACGAGGTCCCGGTGGCGGTCGAGACGCCGGGCGCCGACGCGTCGTTCTTCGGGCTGCTCGCCCTGCTCGGGATCTACGTCGGCGTGATCCCGGTCGCGCTGGGCATGCTCTGGCTGCCGTGGGTGCGGCGGATCCCGCCGGGCTGGCTGCGCCTGGTGATGGCGCTGACGATCGGCCTGCTGGCGTTCCTGGCGGTCGACGCGACGCTCGAGGGCTTCGAGCTGGCGGGCGAGGGCTCGCAGGCGTTCGGCGGCGGAGCGCTCGTGCTGATCGGCGCGGCCGTCGCCTTCCTGGCGCTGACCGGCGTGTCGTCGTGGCTGACCGCGCGGCGAAGCGCGGCGGCGGCGGGCGGGGCCTCAGGGGCGACGCTGGCGCTGCTGGTGGCGGTCGGCATCGGCCTCCACAACCTCGGGGAGGGCGTGGCGATCGGCGCCGCCTACTCGGCCGGCGCGCTCGCGCTGGGCGCGTTCCTCGTCGTCGGCTTCGCGCTGCACAACACCACCGAGGGGCTGGCGATCGTCGCGCCGGTCGCTCGCACGCAACCTTCGCTGCGGCTGCTCGCGGCGCTCGGGCTGATCGCCGGCGCTCCCGCGGTGCTCGGCGCCTGGATCGGCGCGGCCGCCTTCAACGCCAGCCTGGCGGCGTTCCTGTTCGGCTTCGGGGCGGGCGCGATCGTCCAGGTGATCGTCCAGCTCGCGCCGACGCTGCGCGACGGCGAGGGACGGCTGCTGCACCCCGCTGCCGTCTCCGGCATCCTGCTGGGAATGGCGACGATGTTCGCGACCGGCCTGCTGGTGAGCGTCTGATGGCCGCCGCGCAGGCCGAGCGGCCCTCTGAGGCGATCCAGGACTACGCGAAGGCGATCTACGCGCTGCAGCGCCGCGCCGAGGGCCAGCCCGTGGCCACCAACGACCTCGCGGAGCGCCTGAGCGTGACCCCGGCCTCGGTGTCGGCGATGCTCAAGAAGCTCGCCGAGCGCGGCCTGGTCGAGCACGTCCCCTATCGCGGCGTGCTGCTCACGCCGGCCGGCGAGCGCGTCGCGCTCGAGGTCCTGCGCCACCACCGGCTGCTCGAGCTCTACCTCGCCGAGCACCTCGGCGTGCCGTGGGACCGCGTGCACCAGGAGGCCGAGGCGCTCGAGCACGTGATCTCCGAGGACCTCGAGGCGCGCATCGCGGCCAAGCTCGGCGAGCCGACCCACGACCCGCACGGCGACCCGATCCCGAACGTCGACCTCGTGATCGACGAGGGCGACGCCCGCGCGCTGGAGTCGCTGGAGTCAGGGGCCACCGGCCGCTTCGTGCGGATCTCGGACTCCGACCCGGAGATGCTCCGCTACCTCGACGACCGAGGGGTCCGGCTCGGCGACCCGCTCGAGGTCGTCGACCGCCAGCCCTTCGGAGGCCCGCTCACCGTCCGCTTCGGGGACCAGCTCCACACCCTCGGCGGAGGCCTCGCCGCCGCAATGCGGGTCGAGCTCGACTAGCCGCTCAGCCGCGGCGCGCGGCTTGGCGCTGCTGCTCCGCGTAGCGGCGCAGGTGCTCGACGAAGGCCTTCCCGTGGTACTCCGTCTTCTCACGCAGCGCCTTCGATCGAGCCAGATGGGCCATCCAGCCGGCGGTACCGAGCAGGTACACGAGCGCGAGCACGACCAGCGCGACCTCCGCGCGGTAGACGGGGTTCCAGTAGACGGCACCCGCGCGGGAGGGGCGGCTCAGCCGCGACCGGCGAAGTAAGCGCCGGCGGTGAAGACGAAGAGGACCGAGACGAGGCAGAGCAGCAGGAATTCCATTGGCGGAGATCCTAGTCGGCCGAGTGGCATATCCGTTCCCTCCCAGGGAACGCACGTGCCACTCGAGTGGCACCTGAGTCGCGCCCGGCGCGAGGGGTGACGCGCGGCGCTCGCGGGCGTAGGCTCGCGGCGTGCGACGGCACGACCACCCCGAGCCGCGGCGCGAGGACCGCGACGAGCCCCGCCGGGAGCCGGAGGCCCAGCCCGCCGAGGCCGTCCTCGAGCTCCAGCGCACCGCCGGCAACCGCGCGGTGAGCGCGCTGCTCGGCCGCCAGCCGGCGCCCACCCCGACCGACGCGAAGTCCGGCAAGGACCGCGCCGCGACGAGCACGCTCGGGCTCGGCGAGGACATCGGGGTCATCCCGCTCGACTCGGCGAGCCTCGGCCAGCCCGACCACGACGGCAACGTGCACGACCTCCACGTGACGTTCCTCAACAACCCCGCGGTCCCGGCGATCCAGCAGGCGATGCTCACCGGCAAGCCGGTTCCGGAGGGCTTCTACTCCTCGACGAGCATGAAGCTCACGCTCCACAGCATCGTCATCACCTCGATGACGTTCCAGGACGACAACGAGGGCGGCCAGACGGTCTCGCTCTCGATCAACTTCACCGCCTCGAAGCTCGAGCCCGTCCGCTGACGTGCTGCGTGTCGTCGCGGGCCTCGCGCTCGTCGTATCGCTGGTGCTCAACTTCGGGATCGTCGACCTGCTCACCGCGCTCGACCCGGCCCCGGAGTGGGAGCCCGTCCGGCTGCTCGAGGCCGGCTGGGGGATCGTGTTCGGCATCCTGCTCCCCGTCGGGCTCGCCGCCCAGCTGCGGCGAGGGGGCGGCCCCGTCGCGACCGTCCAGCAGCTCTTCGTCCTGGTCGCCGCGCTCGCGATCGCGACGCTGCTGACCCTGAAGGCCCACGAGTGGCTGCTCGTGGGCTTCTGGGCCGCGGTCACGGCCGTGATCGCCGCGCTTCACCCCGCCCGCGAGCAGCTCCTCGCCCGTCCTCGCAAGCCCGACCCGATCCTCGCCGTCGTCGCGGCGCTCGCGCTCGTCCCGGCCGCGATCCACGCCGCCCAGATGGCCGCGAACCACCGGGCCGGCCTCCCGGGCGACGACACGAACGGCTTCCAGCACTGGACCGTCCAGGCCGCACTGCCGATCGCGCTCGTCGGCCTCGTGGCCCTCAGCGCCCTCCAGACCGACGGCTGGCGAGTCCCGGCCATCACCGCCGCGATCGGAGCCGCAACGCTCGGCCTGTTCGCGATCGTCGACAAGGGAGGCGCGGGAGACCTCTCCACCGGCTGGGGAGCCGGTGCGCTCGAATGGGGAATCGTCGTGCTCCTGGCGACGGCACGAGCGCACCGGCGGGCCCTCACGGAGCGAGTGCGAGGACCTGGTAGCTAGCGACGGGGACGGCGACGCCGGTGGTCCACGTCCCGGAGGTGAGGCTGACGGTCTCCTTCCACGTGCCGTCGTTGCACGTGTAGGTGTGCGTCTTGCTGTCCTGGCCCACCACGCTGAAGCTGTAGTCGTGGGGATAGACGATGCTCTGCCCGGCGCCGGGACCCTTCAGCTGGACCTCACAGCCCTTCTTGGCAGGCGCCGCGGGCGGCTTGGAATCGGCGGCGACGGCGGGACCGGCCATGACAAGAGCAACGGCGACGGCGGACACGGCGGCACGGCGGGTGTGACGAAGGCGCATCGTTGTCTCCTCCAAGGAGAGAGTGGTCAGATGCTCGGAGAAGACTCCGCCTCGAGCGCGTATTCCGCACACGTCACACACACCCGGCTGCGGGCGTTAGAGTCGGAAGTGCGACGGCACGAGCGTCCCGAGCGCCGGGAGCTGGACACGGACAAGGGCCCGCGAGCACCGCAGAAGCCCGCCGAGTCCACCGTGCTGGAGCTCCAGCGGAGCGCCGGGAACCGCGCGGTGAGCGCGCTGCTCGCGCGCCAGCCCGAGCCTGCGGACGCTGCGCCGAAACCGGCCGCCTCGAAGAAGGCCGCGACGATGACCGTCGGGCTGGGCGCGGACGACGAGTTCGTCATCCCGGTCGACACCATGCAATGGGAGTCCGAGAAGCGGCTCTTCGTGACCTTCGACGGCGACAACCCGGCGGTCCCCGGCCTGCACGACGCGTGGGGAAAACACAGGGTCTTCGAGACCGGCTTCGCCTCGACGCGCGGGCTGATGTCGCGGCTCACCGGCGTGAGGATCGAGTCGATGCAACACATCAACTCCGGTGACGAGCCGACAGCGGGGATGACCCTGGAGGCCGACGACGTCAAGCAAGAGCCCGTGAAGTGACCGCCTGCGGCAGCGCTCGAGGACCCCTCAGGCGAAGCAGCGATCGTTGAGCCGGGCCCGCCAACAACAACGGCGGCAGACCGCAACGGATCCTCGGGCACGAAGGGCGAAGATCGCGACCTCTCAAGGAGCAGATGGCCCAGGCCAATGCCGGTAGCTGCCCCTACCGAGAGCCGCTCAAGGAGGGTGGCGTACGTACCGGGCAGCTGCCCGAGGGTCCGATGGCGGCTCGCGGCACGTCCTCCCGGGAGCGCTCAAGCGCTAGCTTGCGCGCGCTGCGACGGGAGGACGTGACGACGAGCCAGCCACGCCCAACGCCCGATACAACGACGAGGGGCGCCCACCGGGCGCCCCTCGAGTCCAAGCGAGTACGCGCTGCGAATCAGCCGCAGCCGGTGTTGTTGCCGCAGCTCGAGCACGTGTAGCACGAGCCCGTGCGCTGCATCATCCCGCCGCACTGCTGGCAGGCCGGGCCGAGGTCCAGGCCCATCAGGCGCGCCGGGACGACGGGCGGGGTGCTCGTCATCGCCGACGTCGGGGCCTGCGCCGTCGGGGCGGGATCCGCCGGCGGGGCCGGGGACGTCGAGCCCGGGGCGCTGCCCGTCGGGGCCTTCGCCGACGACGCCGAGGCGCCGCCGTTGGCCGGCCGCGAGCCGCCGCCGTCGGCGCCGATCGCGAGGTCCTCGCCGGACTTCTTGGCCCGCACCGCCGGCGTGAGGATGCCGAGCTCCTCCTGCGTGTCCGCGTCCAGGAAGCGCGACGCGAGCCAGCGCATGATGTAGTCGGGCATCGACTTGGCGAACGGGATCTCCGGGTTGGTGGTGATCCCCTCCGGCTCGAAGCGCATGTAGGCGAACTTGCGCACCAGCGTGTCCAGCGGTACCCCGTACTGGAGCGCGATCGAGATCGCGGTCGCGAACGAGTTCATCATGCCGCGGAGGGTCGAGCCCTCCTTGCCGATGTCGGTCAGGAAGATCTCCCCGACCGTGCCGTCCTCGTACATGCCGGCCGTGATGTAGCCCTCGTGGCCGCCGAGCGAGAACTTGTGCGTGATCGACTGGCGCTCGCGCGGCATCTTGTTGCGCGCCGGGCCGACCTGCCCCTTGGCGGCCACCAGCGCGTCCGACACCGCCGCCTCGACGGCCGCGGCGACGCGCGCCTCGACCTCCTCGGCGGAGAACATCTCCGCGCCCACGGCGGCCGCCGCGGCGGCCTTCTCGTCCTCCTGCGCGTCCGTGCGCAGCGCCTGGGCGGTCTTGGACCCGTCGCGGTAGATCGCCAGCGCCTTGACGCCGAGCTTCCACGCCTGGACGTAGGCCTCCGCGATGTCCTCGACCGTCGCGGTCTGCGGCATGTTGACCGTCTTGGAGATCGCGCCCGACAGGAACGGCTGGACCGCGCCCATCATCTTGATGTGACCCGCGTGCGAGATCGCGCGCTCGCCGACCGCCACGTCGAACACCGGCAGGTGCTCAGCCGCGAGGCCGGGCGCGTCCACGATCGTGCCGTGCTCGGTGATGTGGGCCTCGATCTGCGAGACCTGCTCCTCCGAGTAGCCCATCGTCCGCAGCGCCATCGGCACCGTGCGGTTGGCGATCACCATCGTGCCGCCGCCGACCAGCTCCTTGTACTTGACCAGCGAGAAGTCGGGCTCGATGCCGGTCGTGTCGCAGTCCATCAGGAACGAGATCGTCCCCGTGGGCGCGAGCACCGTGGCCTGCGCGTTGCGGTAGCCGTAGATCTCGCCGGCCGCGACCGCCTCGTTCCACGTCTCGCGCGAGGCGGCCAGCAGGTCCTTGTCCACGCAGGCGCCGTCCGGGATCGCGTACGACGCGTCGCGGTGCATGCGCATGACGTTGTTGTGCGCCTCGCGGTTCTCCGCGTAGCGCTCGTACGGGCCGATCGCCGCCGCGACCTTGGCCGACTGCAGGTAGCCGCGGCCGGTCATCAGCGCCGTGATCGCGGCCGCCGCGCCGCGACCCTCGTCGGAGTCGTAGGCGAAGCCGTTGGCCATCAGGAACGCGCCGAGGTTGGCGTAGCCGAGCCCGAGCTGGCGGAACGCGCGGGCGTTCTCGCCGATCTCCTTGGTCGGGTAGCTCGACGGCCCGACGATGATCTCCTGCGCCAGGAACACGATGTCGACGGCGTGCGAGAAGCGCTCCGTGTCGAACGTCCCGTCCGGGCGGCGGAACTTCATCAGGTTCAGCGAGGCGAGGTTGCAGGCCGAGTCGTCGACGTGCATGTACTCCGAGCACGGGTTGGACGCGTTGATGCGGCCCGAGTTCGGCGACGTGTGCCACTGGTTGATCGTCGTGTCGTACTGCACGCCCGGGTCGGCGCAGCGCCACGCCGCCTCGGAGATCTCGCGCATCAGCTCGCGCGCGGAGACGGGCTCGCCGACCGGCTCGCCCGTCGTGCGCGCGATCAGGTGCCAGTCCTCGTCGTTCTCGACGGCGTGCATGAACTCGTCCGTGACGCGCACGGAGTTGTTCGCGTTCTGGTACTGGATCGACTGGAAGCCGTCGCCGTCGATCGACATGTCGAAGCCGGCGTCGCGCAGCGCGGCGGCCTTGTCCTCCTCCTTGGCCTTGCACCAGATGAAGTCGCGGATGTCGGGGTGGTCGACGTCCAGCACGACCATCTTCGCCGCGCGGCGGGTCTTGCCGCCGGACTTGATCGTGCCGGCCCAGGCGTCGGCGCCGCGCATGAAGCTGACGGGGCCCGAGGCGGTGCCGCCCTTGGTCAGGGGCTCCATCGAGCCGCGGATCTTCGAGAGGTTGATGCCCGACCCCGAGCCGCCGCGGAAGATCCGGCCCTCGCGCGTGTTCCAGTCGAGGATCGAGTCCATCTCGTCCTCGACGGAGAGGATGAAGCAGGCCGAGCACTGCGGCTGCTCCTCGAAGCCGACGTTGAACCAGACGGGCGAGTTGAACGCCGCGAGCTGGTTGAGCAGGATGTACGTCAGCTCCGCCTCGAAGGCGTCGCCGTCACCGACGGAGGCGAAGTAGCCGCGCTCGCGGCCCCAGTCGGCGATCGTCCCCGCGACGCGGCCGACCATCTGCTTGACCGAGCGTTCGCGCGTCGGCGAGTTCAGCTGCCCGCGGAAGTACTTCTGGGCGACGATGTTGGTCGAGTTCTGCGACCAGCTCTTCGGGAACTCGACGCCCTTCTGCTCGAACGCGACACGATCGCCGTGCCCGATCCGCGCATCGCGGATCTCCCACTCGACCTCGTCGAAGGGGTGGACACCGGGCTTCGTGAACAGCCGCCGCACGGACAGCGCCTCACCGGACTTGCGCGGTGTGGTCTCGATGGTCGTCTGCGGCGTCTGCTCCATGGGTGCTGCCTCCTAGGTTTGCCGCCCCTCCGGCGGCTCGAAAAGACTGCGATGCGGGGTGGAGATGCTCCGCCCCGGGTCGGACGGAACGGGGGGACCTCCCCGCACCGTGCGACTTAACGTCTCGACCGCAGCCAATCGTTGAAGTCGCTCCATGCGCCGGACGTGCGCCAGGCCGCCTCGCGCCACGCGTGCCCGACGCCGGCGAGCCGGCCCGTGCGCTTGGCGGCGACCGCGGTGAGCGCGGCGATCAGCAGCCCGAGCAGCGCCACGGCGAGCAGCGCGCCGGGCACGAACATGTTCGGGCTGGCGGCCGCGCGGGTGACGATCAGCGTCGGCTTCGGCGTGGGCGTCGCCGCGGGCGCCGGCGTCGGCGACGGGGTGCCCTCGGGGATCGCGTCCTCGCCCGGGGCCTCCGGGAGCGGGTCGACGGGGCCGCCGCCCGTGCCGCCCGTGCCGCCGCCCGAGCCGAAGTCCGGCAGCGAGCCCGAGTCCGGCGAGGTCGACGGCGGCGCCGGCGCCGGCGCGGGCGCGGGCGTCGTGCCGGTGCTCGGCGCGGGCGTCGCGGTCGGGGTCGGGGTCGGGTCGCTGTTGCGCTCCTCGAGCTGTTGCTGCTGCTCCTCGCACTTGCCCGAGTTGTGGCGCTCGATCGCCGCGGTCAGCGCGTCGCGGAAGTCGGGGTACTCCTCCTTGTAGGAGTCCTCGATCGAGCGCCGCGCCCGCTTGAGCGCGCGCTCGGTGTGGTCGCAGTCGTCGATCCGCCCGTCGCGCTCGAAGTCGCGATAGATGCGGCGCACGGTCTTCGCCTTGCGGTCGCGCTCGTCGCGCTCGGCCCGCTCCTGCTGCTCCGGCGTGGGCGTCGGCGAAGGGCGTCGGCGTCGCCGACGGCGTCGGCGTGGGGCTCGGGGTCGGCGACGGGTCCTGGGCCGCGGCCGGGGTGGCGAGGACCGCCAGCGCGAGGGCCGCCGCGCCCCTGTCAGGCGGGCGCGCATGGCCCTCTAAGTATAGAAGGGCCTGCTATCAACCACGGCCCATGAAGCTGCTCGTCACGGGCGGCGCGGGCTACATCGGGTCCGTGGTCGCGAACCAGCTGCTCGAGCGCGGCCATGAGGTCGTGGTGCTCGACGACCTCTCGCGCGGGCACCGCGCGGCGGTCCCCTCCGGCGCCCGCCTCGCCGAGGTCGGCCTGGCCGACGCCGGCGGCACCCGCGAGGCGCTCGCGGAGGGCTTCGACGGCGTGCTGCACTTCGCCGCCCTCGCGCTCGTGGCCGAGTCCGTCGAGTTCCCCGAGCGCTACCACCGCGGCAACTTCGTCGGCACGCTCAACCTGCTCGACGCGATGCGCGAGCACGGCATCCGGCGGCTCGTGTTCTCCTCCACCTGCGCGACCTACGGGGAGCCGGAGGAGGTCCCGATGCCCGAGACGCTGCGCACGGAGCCCGTCAACTCCTACGGCAACTCCAAGCTGGCCGTCGACCGCATGATCGGCGACGAGTGCCGCGCGCACGGGCTCGGCGCGATCTCCCTGCGCTACTTCAACGTCGCGGGCGCGAGCGGCGAGCTCGGAGAGGACCACTACCCCGAGACCCACCTGATCCCGCTCGTCCTGCAGGCCGCCGCCGGCACGCGCGAGCACGTCTCCGTGTTCGGCACGGACTACCCGACGCCGGACGGCACCGCCGTGCGCGACTACATCCACGTCGAGGACCTCGGGCGCGCGCACCTGCTCGCGATGGACGCGATCCAGCCGGGCGAGCACACGATCTACAACCTCGGCAACGGCCTCGGCTTCTCCGTGCGCGAGGTGATCGAGGCCGCCCGCAGGGTCACCGGCCGCGAGATCCCCGTCCGCGAGGAGCCGCGCCGCCCGGGCGACCCCGCGCAGCTCGTCGCCTCCAGCGAGAAGATCCGCGCGGAGCTCGGCTGGGAGCCCGAGAAGGACCTCGAGACGATGATCGCCGACGCGTGGGCCTGGCGGCAGGCGCGCCCGGACGGCTACGGATCGAGCGACGGCGCGAGCTGAGCGAGCGCGTCGGCGAGCACCCGCTCCGCCGGCTGCGACGCGTCGATGACCGCCCAGCGCCCGGGCTCGGCGGCCGCGAGCTCGTCGTACGCGCGCGCGCATGCCAGCCAGAACGCCTCGCGCTCGGACTCGATGCGGTCCTGGGCCTCGCCGCGGCCGCCCACGCGGGCAAGGCCGGCGGCCGGCTCGATCCGCAGCAGCAGCGTCCGTTCGGGCACGACGCCGCCCGTGCCGAACGCGTTGAGCGCGCGCACCGCCTCGACGCCGAGCCCGCGCGCGGCGCCCTGGTAGGCGAGCGAGGAGTCCACGAAGCGGTCGAGCAGCACGAGCCGGCCCGCGTCCAGCAGCGGCTGCAGCCGCTCCTCGACGAGCTGGGCCCGCGCGGCCGCGTAGATCAGCGCCTCCGCGCGGCCGCCGACGGTCAGCGCCGGGTCCTTGACGAGCGCGCGCAGGCGCTCGGAGAGCTCGACGCCGCCGGGCTCGCGCAGGACGACCGGCTCGCGGTCGCGCAGGGCGTCCGCGAGGCCGGCCACCAGCGTGCTCTTGCCCGCCCCGTCGATCCCCTCCACCGTGATCAGCACGGCGGGGAACCTAGAGGACGGCGGCGGTCAGCGGTTCGGGATCTGCACCCCGCACAGCTTGCCCGCGCACGGCGCGGAAGCCACCTCGGCGATCTTCGGGTTGCCCTTGGAGTCGCGCGAGACGCGGAAGCTCGTCCATGCCGTGTTGTTGGCGTAGTCGGTCTCGCGGAACGCCTTGTCGGGGTTCGAGGTGCTCACGAGGTAGTAGACGCCGGGCGGCGCGCCGGTGATCTCGAGCTCCTGGCCCTCGGTCGCGTGGTGGTACTGGTCGCCCCAGCCGGCGGAGATGCCCTGGCGCTCGTCCGGGAAGCAGTCCCAGAAGCGCAGCTCGGGGGTCTTGGACTGGCCGTCGAGCTGGATCACGTCGATCAGGCAGAACGTCGTCTTGATCGTCTGGCCGCCGAAGACCTCGCCCCAGCGCCCGCCACGGCCGTCGTCGAGTGGCTTGCGGATCTCGAAGAGCGCGACCGCGGTGATGTGCCAGTGATTGTGCGCCGGGTGGAAGACGAACTCGCTCACGGCCTCGTCGTGGATCACCGTGCCGGCGGCGTCCTCGATCTCCTGGTAGCCCGTCGTGATGTTGTTGATCGGGTCGTGCTCGGGGCGCAGGATCAAGTCGCCCTGGCCCGTGTTGGCGACCATGTTCGAGAAGCGCAGGAACTCGCGCTGCTGGTTGTTCTGGACCGTGAAGTGGTGCGGGTTCGCCGCACGCAGATCGGGATACTGCCCGCCCGCGACGAGCGTGGGGCCGGCCATGCCCGTGCCGGTCATCAGCAGGATCAACGGCAGCACGACACCAACGGGTACGGCGAACCTGAGCATGGCGCTCCTCCGAGCGTGAGTGTCCGGCGATCCTCTCCGACCCCGCGCGGTGAAGTCAACCGCCCGCCCGACTAGCATCGGACCGCCGTGTTGGCCGCCCTGGAACCACACCCCCACGCCGCCGCCGTGCTCGGCGCCGCGCTGGAGCCCGAGCGCGGCCCCGCGCACGCGTACCTGCTGCACGGCCCGGCGGGCACGGGCAAGCGCGGGGCCGCCCGCGCCTTCGCCGCCGAGCTGCTCTCGCGCGGCGCGCGCGACCCCGACAACGCGCGTGCCCGCGTCGAGCACGGCTCGCACCCCGACCTGACGTGGGTCGCGCCGAGCGGCGCGCACGAGATGCTGCGCCGCGACGTCGACGAGGCCGTCGTCGGCGCCGCAGGGCACACCCCGTTCGAGGCCCCGTTCCGCGTGTTCGTGCTCGAGCGCGCCGACACGATGAACGACGAGGCCGCCAACTCGCTGCTCAAGACGCTCGAGGAGCCGCCGCCCTACGTCGTGCTGCTGCTGCTCACGGACCGCCCCAGCCAGGTGCTGCCGACGATCGCCAGCCGCTGCCAGGCCGTGCGCTTCGACGCGCTGGGGGCCGAGGCGGTCGCGCAGCGGCTGCAGTCGCGCGGCGTCGCGCCCGACGCGGCGCTCGCCTGCGCGCGGCTGTCGCTCGGCGACGGCGAGAAGGCGCTCGCGCTCGGGATCGCCGACGGCCCCGCATTGCGCGCCCACGCCGAGGCGTTCGCGCGCGCGCCGCTGGCCGGCCGCTCCTCCACCGCGCCGTGGGAGCCGCTGCTCAAGACCGCGCGCGACCGCGGGCGGGTCGCGAGCGACGCGGTCGAGTCCGCGCTCGCCGAGGAGCTCGCGTACCTGCCCAAGAAGGAGCACAAGCGGCGCGAGACGGAGTTCACCCAGCGGGCCCAGCGCGCCAAGCGCCGGGCCGAGACCGGCGCGCTGGACCAGGCGCTGCAGCTGATCGGGCTCTGGTACCGCGACCTCGCGTGCGTGGCGGCGGGCGCGTCCGAGCTGGCCCACCACTCCGACCGGGCGCCCGAACTGGCCGAGGACGCCGAGGGCCGCTCGCCAGCCGCGCTACAAGAGGCGCTGGAGCTCGTCGAGGACGCGCGCGCCCGGCTCGCGCTCAACGTGGACCCGCTGCTGTCCTTCGAGGCGCTCGCCTACCGCCTCGAGCGCCTGCTCTCCCCATGACTGGGCCCGGATCGACCGAGGTTCGGATCCGCGGCGCGCACGCCACCGTCCGCGCCGACGGGTTCGAGGACGAGGTCGCCGTCGAGGAGCCGCTGGAGATCCGCGTCGACGGCCGCGCGCTGGCCGTCACGATGCGCACGCCCGGCCACGACGAGGAGCTCGCGCTCGGGTTCCTCCACGGCGAGGGGCTGATCGACGGCGTCCGCGACGCCGCGCCGCCGGCCGACCTGGCCGGCAACACGGTCGAGGTCACCGGCCCGCTGCTGCGCGAGCCGTCGGCCCGCTCGTTCTTCACCTCGTCCTCGTGCGGCGTCTGCGGCAAGGGCGCGCTGGAGGAGGTCGCCGTCCAGGCGGCGCCGATCCCCGCCGGCCCGGCGCTCGAGCGGGCGCTCGTCGCGGCCCTGCCGGACCGCCTGCGCCAGCCGACGTTCGAGCGCACGGGCGGCCTGCACGCGACCGGCCTGTTCACGCCCGCGGGCGAGCTGCTGTGCGTGCGCGAGGACGTCGGCCGCCACAACGCGATGGACAAGGTCGTCGGCTGGGCGCTGCGCGAGGGCCTCGTGCCGCTGCACCCCAACGTCCTGTGCGTGTCCGGGCGGCTCTCGTTCGAGCTCGTCCAGAAGGCCGCCGTGGCCGGCGCGCCGCTGCTCGTGGGCGTGGGCGCGCCGACGTCGCTGGCCGTCTCGCTCGCCGACGACCGCGGGCTGACCCTGTGCGGGTTCGCCCGCGGAGGCCGCGTGAACGTCTACACCTACAGCAACCGCGTGTTCTAGCCCGAATCCGCCGATCCCCGTGGTGTCTCGCCGCCGTGGCCGTTCGCCAGAGCCGATTGACCGCGATCCAAGTGACCCGCCACGAGGAACCGCGGTCAATCGACTCTGACTCGGCCCACGACGGCGAGCCATCCACGGGTCATCGGCGGATTCGGGCTGGCGCGCCCGCGGCCGCCTCGCGCAGCTGCCGCCGCCGCATCGGCATCGCGTCGATCTTCGCCCACAGCTCGGCGACGCCGACGAGGTTGTCCCAGCGCGCCGCCAGGCCGCCGTCCTTGCCCATCAGCTCGACCAGGAAGCTCGCGCCCTCGCGCTCGGTGACGTCGAGCTCGCGCTCGTCCGCACCGGCGGGATCGGCGCCGAGCGCCTGCAGCTGCTCGGCCACGAGGGGGTCGCCCGCCGGACCGGTCACGATCAGCTCTCGTCTAGTCATCGAGGTGCGCTGTTACCCCGAAACGCCGCCGATCGGTCCCAACTCGACGGTCAGACCGTGAACCTCGAAGCCCAGGAATGCGGAAAATCGGCCGTGGTCGGGGCCGTGGAAGTCCGTCGAGCCGGTCGTCAACAGGCCCCGGCGGCCCGCGTGGTCGTGCAGGAGGCGGGTCTGCTCCGCCGTGTGGGTGACGTAGAAGCACTCGACGCCGTCGAGCCCGGCGTCGGCGAACGCGTCGAGCGTGGAGAGCGCCTCCGCTGGGTCCGCCACGTCCCAGAACGGGTGCGCCCAGACGGCCACGCCGCCCGCGGCGTGGATGACCTCGATCGCCTCGGCGACCGTCGGCCGGCTGCGGGCCACGTAGGCCTGCGCGCCAGGCACGAGGTAGGGCGGGAACAGCTCGTCGCGGCCCGCGATGCCCTCGGCGGCCAGCCGCTCGGCGTTGGCGGGGTGCGCGAGCACGGCGTCGGCGAGGTGCGGCCGGCCGATCGGCTTGCCCGCCTCGCGGCGCGCCACCAGCGGGGAGTCGTCGAGCTCGAAGCCCAGCTCGCGCAGGCGGTCGGCCATCGCCTCGATCCGGCGCGCGCGGTCGCCGCGGAAGTCCTCGAGCGTCGCGATCAGCTCCGGGTCGTCGACGTCGAGCTCGTAGCCGAGCACGTGCAGGTCCTCGTGGCCGCCGTGGACCGCGGACAGCTCCGCTGCGGCGGAGTAGCGCAGGCCGAGCTCGCGCGCCGTCTCGGCCGCCTCTGGCACGCCGTCGACCGTGTCGTGGTCCGTCAGCGCGAACAGCTCCACGCCCGCGGCCGCCGCGCGCTCGACGACCTCCGCGGCCGGCAGCGTGCCGTCGGAGTGCACGGAGTGGGCCTGCAGGTCGAATGAGGGCATCGGGGCAGCCTACGGTTTGACCCCGCCCCGCGACCGGGAAGGCTTGACCGCAACCCCTAGTCGCACCTCAGAGGGAGGAATCGCGATGTCAACAGGTCTCATCATCGCCATCATCGTGGTGGCGCTCATCCTGCTCGCCGTTCTGTTCTTCATCCCGCGGATGAAGCGCCAGGCTGCACTCAAGAAGCGGGAGCACGAGCTCGGGCACCGCCGTGAGGCGGTCGCCACCGAGCACCGCGAGGTCGCCACCGAGCGCGAGCGCGAGGCCGAGATGGCCGAGCGCAAGGCCACGATGGCCCAGAAGGAGGCCGAGCGCCAGCGCGCGGAGGCCGGGCTGCACCAGGAGCGCGCGACCATGCACGAGCGCGGCGACGCCGACCACGAGCTGATCGAGGAGCACGAGCGCGAGAAGTTCGCCGGCACCTCGGCCGATCCGGACGGCACGATGGCCCAGGAGCCGCGCAGCGAGTTCGAGGAGGGCCGCGAGGTCGGCCACGAGGAGGCCGAGGGCGGCCGCTTCGACCGCGAAGGGCAGTCCACCACGGACACGCCCGGCTCCCGCCGCGCGTAGCCAGCTAGTTGACGGACAGCGTGCCCTGCGCGAGCAGGGCGCGCGCGTCCTCCGCCGCCAGCGGCGCGGAGACGTGGAAGCCCTGGGCGAACTCGCAGCCCAGGACGCGCAGGTGCTCGAGCTGCCCGGCGGTCTCGACGCCCTCCGCGATCACCTCGAGCCCGAGGTTGTGCGCGAGCTCGACGATCGCCTTGACGATCTCGAACGAGCCGCCGTCGTGGCCCATCCCGCTCACGAGCGGGCCGAAGATCTTCACCGCGTCGCCGGGGAAGCGGTGCAGCAGCCGCAGCGACGACGCGCCCGTCCCGAAGTCGTCGATCTGCCAGCGCACGCCTAGCGTCTCCAGCACGTGTGCGAGCGTGCGCCGGGTCGCCTCCGCGTCGCGCGAGAGGTCGTGCTCGCGGACCTCGAGCCGCAGGGCGCGCGGGTCCAGCCCGGTCGTCTTCAGCGTCGCGCCGAGCTCGACCGGGAAGTTGGGCTCCGACAGCTGGCGGTGCGAGACGTTGACGCCGAGCACGACCCCCTCGCCGCCCGGCAGCGTGCGCCACTCGGCGACCTCGGCGCAGGCGCGCTCGAACACGCGCCGCCCCAGGGCGACGATCAGGCCGGTCTCCTCGGCGATCGGCACGAAGTCGGCCGGTTCGACCGCGACGCCGTCGGGCCCGTGCCAGCGGGCGAGCGCCTCGAAGCCGACGATCCGCCCGGTCGCGACCTGCACCAGCGGCTGGTAGGCGACGTCGATCTGGTCGTTCTCGATCGCCCCGCGCAGGTCGGTCTCGAGGTCCAGGCGGCGCATCACGCGCTCGTGCATGCGCGCGTCGAAGACGGCGTGGCGGCCCTTGCCCTCGGCCTTGGCGCGGTACATCGCGACGTCGGCGTCGCGCATCACGTCGCCCGGCGCGGCGTCCGGGTCGGCGAGCGCGATCCCGATCGACGCGGCCACCACGAGCTCGCGGCCGTCGAGGTGGAACGGGTCCTGCAGCGTCTCCTGGATGCGCTCGGTGATCACGGTCGCCTCGCGCGCGTCGCAGACGTCGTCGAGCAGGACCGTGAACTCGTCGCCGCCCAGGCGGGCGACGGTGTCGCCGGGGCGCAGGGCCGACTCCAGCCGGCGCGCGACGGCCACCAGCAGCCGGTCGCCGACGTGGTGGCCGAGCGAGTCGTTGACGAGCTTGAAGCGGTCGAGGTCCAGGAACAGCACGGCCGCGCAGGTGGCCGGACTGCGCCGCTGGGCGCGCAGGATCGCCTGCGCCAGGCGGTCCAGGAACAGCACCCGGTTGGGCAGCCCGGTCAGCGCGTCGTGGAGGGCGTCGTGCTGGAGGCGCTGCTCGGCCCGGCGACGGTCCGTGACGTCGGTCTGCGAGCCGACGACGCGCGTCGCGCGCCCGTTGTGGTCGCGAACGGCGATCCCGCGCGCGAGCATCCAGCGGTAGCTGCCGTCGCGGTGCTGGATCCGGTGCTCGGACTCGAAGTGCTGCGTGGCGCCGCTCAGGTGGCCCTCGAGCGCTTGGGTGAGCCCGGCGCGGTCGTCGGGGTGCACGCGGCCCAGCCACTCCCCCGGCGCGTCGCCGATCTCGGCCTCCGGGTAGCCGATCATCGCCTTCCAGCGCGGCGAGAAGTACAGCTTGTCGGCGCGCACGTCCCAGTCCCACAGCCCGTCGTTGGCGCCCTGGAGCGCGAGCGCGTGGCGCTCCTCGGACTCGGCGAGGCGCCGCAGCGCGGTCTGGTGGGTGATCGCGTAGCGCAGGCTGCGCTCGAGCGTCGCCGGGCTGGGGTGCACGAGGTAGTCCGAGACGCCGGCCTCCGTCGCCGCCAGGTCGGTCTCGCGTTCGGCGTGGTCGTCGAGCAGGATCACCGGCGCGTGCGCGGTGTGGGCGAGGATGTCGCGCGCCACGTCCAGCCCCGAGTGGCCCGGGTCGTGCAGCTCGCGGTCGACCAGGAACGCGTCGTGCGGGTGCTCGTCGAGCGCGGCGAGCGCGGCGCGATGCGTCGTGACCCAGTGGATCTCGTAGCGCGTGCCCTCGATCGCCTTCAGGGCCGCGCGCACCGGCGCGTGCGCGGCCTCGTCGGCCTGCACGGCGAGCAGCACGACGTGCTCGGGCAGCCGGCTCACGCGGGCTCCCGCTCGGGCGGCAGCACCGCGGTCTCGAGCCAGTAGGCGGTGAAGACCTTCATGAGCTTGACGAGGGCGAGGAAGGTGATGGGCTTGGGCAGGTAGGTGTTGATCCCGGCGTCGTACGCGGCGCCGACGGCCTCGAGGTCTCCGTCCGGCGTGAGCGCCACCACCGGGATGCGGCGCAGGTCCTGATTTGACTTGATGGCTCGGACGGCATCGAGGCCGCGCAGGCGCGGAAGCTCCAGATCCAGGACGATCAGGGCGGGCCGCGGCGAGCTGATCGGATCGAGGTGGCGGCCGCGCCGGTGCAGGTAGTCGAGCAGGTCCTGCCCGTCGGTGGCGAAGCGCAGGTCGGACGGGCTGCGGCCCTCGAGCAGCGCGTCGCGGGCCATCAGGCGGTAGTTCTCGTCCGCGTCGGCGAACAGGATCGTGGGCAGCAGCGCCTGGCGCGCCTCGTTGCGCGAGCGCTCGGAGGAAGAGGGGACGAAGCGGTCAGGCACGCCCGGCGACCTCCCGGCGTGCCGGCCTGCAGACCTTCCCTGGTCCCCGCTTGATCAATCTGGATCTCTGATTTCGCCTCTTGGGCGGCCCTCGTGGCCGCGCCTTGGGTCGAGCGTATGCCGCGCTCGTTAACCGCGGCAATGCACCTGAGGTCCGATCAGCGAATGTACGACCGCGTTTTCATGGAGATTGCGGGGTCTTCGCGCAGCCGGGCCGCCAGCTCGCGGGCCCTCGCGGTGGGCGCGGCGCCCAACCCGGCGGGCGTGACGAGCCGGACGGAGGAGCTCAGCAGGATCGCCCGGGCGGATGCGAGGTCGGCGAGCGTGAGGGCGGCCTCGCGGGCGCCGGACAGCGCGAGCAGACGCGCGCGCGTGATGCCGGGCAGGATGCGGCCGTCGGCGGGCGGCGTCAGCAGCGCGCCGTCGCCGTCCTCGACCCAGACGTTCGCCCACGCCGCCTCGAGCACGGCGCCGTCGAGGTCGACGGCCAGCCAGGCCGGCTCCTGCGCGCGGTCGCGCCACTTGTGCGGGCCGAGCCCGCCGGCCAGCGCGCGCGGCTCCAGGGCGACCTCGGTGGGCGCCGCGGCCTCGGCGCGCGCCTCGACCGCGGCGTGCCCGTCCGGGTCGAGCAGCACGCGCAGGCGGCCGTCGGGCGGGTTCGCCGGCAGCTCGACGCGCGGATCGGCGCCGTAGAGCGCGCGGGCGCTCGCGCGCAGCCGCTCGAGGTGGCGGGCGGCGTCGACGGGCTCGCCGCCGCGGACGGCGATCGTCTCCAGCAGGCCGGAGGCCGCGTCGGGCCGGCGGGTCCAGCGCGACAGGCGGGGCGCGGGCGGCCCCGCCGGCGGCGCGGCCGGCACCGAAGCCCCGAGCGCGCGGGCGATCGGCGCGGCCTTGCCGAGCGCCTCGCGCAGCTCGGAGTACGGGTCCGAGTCGGCCACGATCCCGCCGCCGCAGCCCAGCCAGGCGCGCTCGCCGGCGAGCTCGAGCGTGCGGATGGCGACGTTGAGCTGCAGCCCGGCGTGGGGGCTCGAGAAGCCGATCGCGCCCGTGTAGGCCTCCCGCTGGGAGCCCTCCAGCTCGGCGATCACCTTCAGCGCCTGCACCTTCGGCGCCCCGGTGACCGAGCCGGGCGGGAACGCCGCGCGGACGAGGTCCGCGTCCGTCGTGCCGTCGCGCACGCGCGCACGCACGTCCGTGACGAGATGCCAGAGGCCGGGGTGGGGCTCGGGCCGGACCGTGCCCGGCTCGACGCTGCCGTAGGCCGCCACGCGCCCGAGGTCGTTGCGCGAGAGGTCGACGATCATCACGTGCTCCGCCGCGTCCTTGGCCGAGGCGAGCAGGCGGTCGGCGCCCGCCTCGCGCGGGGCGGTGCCCTTGATCGGGGACGTCACGACCGCGGCGCCGCGGCGGCGCAGGAACAGCTCGGGCGAGAACGACAGCAGCGCGCGGCCCTCGCCGAGGTCCAGGAACGCGCCGTGGCGCGGCTCGAGCTCCGCGGCGCCCGCGAGGAACGCCTCGGCGGCGTCCCCGCGGAAGGCGCCCTCCAGGCGCAGGGTCACGTTGGCCTGGAACAGCTCCCCGGCGGCGATCCGCTCCACGCACTCCGCGACGGCCGCGACGTGGCGGCCGAGCGCGCCGGGCGCCGGCTGGAGCCCCTCGAGCGCGAAGTCCCGCGCGCGCAGCCGCTCCAGCCGCGGCAGCGCGCGTTCGTCGAGCGCCTCGAACCACCACTGCCCGGCCCGGTCCTGGCGCCACACGTGGTCGTAGAACCCGAGGCTCGCGACGGGGAGCGGCACGGGCCGCGGCGGAGGCGGGGGCAGCCGCTCGATCGCCGCCCCGAGCCCGTAGCCCAGGAACCCGAACCACCCGCCGCACACGCCCTCGCCGGTCCCGCCCGTCCCGTCGAGCACGCCGAGCGCCGGCGGGCCCTCGACGACGCGGACCGGGTCGGAGCCGACGATCGCCCGCGACTCCGCCCACTCGCCCACCAGCGCGAAGGGGCGCGCGTCGTCGCGGACGGCGCGCAGGACGTCGGCGATCGAGAGGTCGAGCTCGAGCGGGATACGGATGGGGGCCACCCGCCGAGTGTGGCGTTTCCCGAGCTATCCTGAGCCCGCCCCGCCGACGTAGCTCAGCTGGTAGAGCACTTCACTCGTAATGAAGGGGTCGCCGGTTCGAGTCCGGCCGTCGGCTTGGAACGGATTCCGCAGCGGCACGGGCGCGGCAGACCGGGATGTACACGAGCTGCCAGCCGTGCCCGATCTCAACGCGAGATCGCGCGCTGGGGACTGGGCCGGGTGGTGCTTGCTCGCGCTCTCCGGCGAGCAGTTGCAGGAGCGCAGACCACACGGTGCCGTCGGCCCGGATGCGGCCCCGATCGCCTGCGACGGTCTGCGCTGGTCGACGGGGCGCGCGTCCCGCTCGAGGGCTCCTACGCCTGACCCCGTGCCACCTCGAGCACGACCTTCCCGCGCTTGTCGGCGGCCATGCTGCGCTCGAAGGCGCTCGCGGCCTCCTCGAGCGCGAACACGGAGTCGATCGCCGGAGGCGGCCAGGCATCGTCGAGCAGCGCCGAGATCAGCTCGAGCTGCCGGCGATCCGGTTCGACGACGAAGTACATGCTGGTGACACCGCTCGCCGGCGGGGGCTGCTCGGCCACGGAGACGAGCCGGCCGCCCTCGCGCACCACGGCGGGGGAGCGGGCGAGCCTCTCGCCGCCCGAGGTGTCGAAGACGAGGTCGACGGGTTCGAGGTCCGCGGCCCACGGCCCGGCCGTGTGGTCGATGACGACGTCGGCGCCGAGCTCCCGTGCGCGCTCCACCCCGCGTGCAGACGTCGTCGCGGTCACGTGGGCGCCGTGGCGGGCTGCCAACGGCGTGGCGAACTGGCCGACACCGCCGGTGGCCCCGTGGATGAGGACCCGCTCGCCCGCGGCGAGCCCGCCGTGGTCGAACAGCCCCTGCCAGGCGGTGAGCGCCGCGAGCGGCACGGCCGCCGACTCGGGGTGGGTGAGCGCACGCGGCTTGGGAGCGAGCAGCTCGGTCGGCATCGCGGCGTATTCCGCGGCGACCCCGTCGCGGTCGAACGCAGTCATTCCGTATACCTCGTCACCGACGGCCACGTCGTCGACGCCTGGCCCGAGGGCGACGACGACGCCGGACAGCTCGTAGGAGGGGATTGCCGGGAGCCGGTCGACGGGCCACTCGAGCTCGGCGCGCGTGAGCGCCGCCGCGTGGACGCGAACGAGCGCCTCTCCGTCGCGCGGCGCCGGGGTCGCGACCTGCTCGAGGACGAGCTGATCGGGCCCGCCGGCGGCACGCAGCACGACGGCTCGCATCGTCGTCGGAGTCACCCGGTGGATGCTGTCACGCTGCGACGCGCCCGGCGAGCCGACGAACCCAATGCCACGACGATGGGGCACGGCCCTGCGGCGGGCGGAATGATCACTCGACCATCGCGCCGGCAGGCGACCGCGCCGTGACGTTCGCACGCATGAGCGCGACGTACGTCGCCGCGGCGAGGGCGAACGCGACGAACACGCCGTACTTGTAGAGCTCGTCGAAGAAGCCCGGGTCGGCGACGATCCCGCCCTCGGTCGCCGCCGCGTTGATGAAGCCCGGAAGCACCGGGATCACCCCGGCCGCCACCGCGATCAGCGCGCTCACGTTGTAGCCGCCCGAGTACCAGTAGCGGCCGTCTGGTCCGGGACGGTAGAGCTCCTCGAGCTCCAGCCGCGCTCGCCGCAGCAGCCAGTAGTCGACCAGCATCACGGCGAGGAACGACGCGAGCAGGCTGCCGTAGCCGACCAGCCAGGTGAAGATGTACGCGCCGACGTCCTCGTAGAGCTTCCAGGGGAAGGACACGATCCCGATCATCGCGGTGATCAGGCCGCCGGTCCGGAACGAGATCCGGCGCGGGGACAGGTTGGAGAAGTCGTTGGACGGCGACACGACGTTGGCCGCCATGTTGGTCGAGACCTGCGCGACCACGATGATGATCATCGCGAGGACCAGGAGCACCGGGAGGCCGTCGAGCAGTCGCGCGACGAGCGTGACCGGGTCCCAGATCGCCTCGTCGAACTCGATGATCGTGGCACAGGTGACCGCGATGCCGATGAACGCGAAGCCGGTCATCGTCAGCGGCATCGCGATGGTCTGGCCGACGACCTGCGAGCGCTGGTTCTTCGCGTAGCGCGTGAAGTCCGGGATGTTCATCGACAGCGTGATCCAGTAGCCGACGTTCGCGGCCAGCCCCGGCCCGAACAGCGACCAGAAGCTCGCGTCGCCGCCGGTCAGCTGCGATGACGCGGAGAACACGTTGCCGGCGGCGCCGAAGGCCCAGATCAGCAGTCCGACGCTTCCGCCCAGGAGCAGCGGCGCGGCGTAGCTCTCGAGGAACTTGATGCCCTCGATGCCGCGCAGGATGATCGCCACCTGGACGGCCCAGAACACGCCGAACGCGATCGCCTTGTGGCCGGTCACGTCCGCCCAGCCGGACGTCAGCGTGGTCATCAGCGTGTCCAGTGCGAGCGCGCCGATCCAGGTCTGGATGCCGAACCAGCCGCACGCCACGAGCGCGCGGGCCATCGCCGCGACGTTGGCCCCGCGGATGCCGAAGCTCGAGCGCACGAGCACCGGGAACGGGATCCCGTACTTGGTCCCCGGGTGCGAGTTGAGCAGGATCGGGACCAGCACGATGAGGTTGCCGAGCGCGACGGTGAGCAAGCCCTGCCACCACTCCATGCCGGCGGCGATCAGGCCGGAGGCGAGCGTGTAGGTGGTGATCACGATCGACAGCCCGACCCAGAGCGCGGCCAGGTGGTACGTCCCCCAGGTGCGCTGCTCGGGCCCGGTCGGCCTGAGATCCTTGTTCGACAGAGGCGACTCGGCGATCGTGCTCATGCGTTTGACCCCCTCGTGAGTTCTCCGGCTGCTCGACGCGAGACTACTTCCGACCCCGGCGTCGGGCTGTCGCCGGACGCGACTGGGGATAGGGTTGCGCGGTGCCCGACTTCGGACTCGAGGAACGCGTCTGCCTCGTCACCGGCGCGGCGCGCGGGATCGGGCGCGCGATCGCGATCGCTCTGGCCGGCGCAGGCGCGGACGTCGCGCTCGGGCTGCGAGATGCCGACACGGGCGGGGAGGTGGCCGACGAGATCGCGGCGGCCGGCCGCACCGCGTTCCCGGTCCAGATGGACGTGACCGACCTCGAGCAGGTCGATGCCGCCGTCGGGCAGGTCGTGCGGCGCTTCGGCCGGATCGACGTGCTGGTCAACAACGCCGGCATCGGGCCGCCCGAGACCCCGGCGGAGGACGTCACCGTGGAGGACTTCGACGCCACCGTGGCGCTCAACCTGCGCGGCACCTTCTTCGCGAGCCAGACGGTGGGCCGGCGGATGATCGGCCAGGGCTCGGGCCGGATCGTCAACCTCTCCTCGCAGGCCGGCTTCGTCGCGCTGCCGGGAGAGGCGGTGTACTGCATGACGAAGGCCGCCATCTCGCACTTGACGAAGTGCCTCGCCGTCGAGTGGGGCGACCACGGGATCACCGTCAACGCCGTGGCGCCGACGTTCATCGCCACGCCCGGCACCGAGCCGGCCCTCGCCGATTCGGCCTTCCGCGCGGACGTGGAGGAGCGGATCGCGGCCCTGCACCGGATCGGCACGCCCGACGACGTGACGGGCGCCGTCGTCTTCCTCGCGTCGCCCGCCGCCTCGCTCATCACCGGCCAGACACTGCTCGTCGACGGCGGCTGGACCGCACGATGAGGCCGTACAGGCTCCCGCCCAACATCCTGCGCCACTTCTACGCCGGGGGTGAACGGATCGCCGCGCTGCGCGGCACGGAGCCACAGGACCACACGCCCGAGGAGTGGATCGGCGCGGCCAACACGACGTTCGACGGCTCGCGCGGCCTGTCGCAGCTGCCCGACGGCACGCTCGTGCGTGACGCGATCGAGGCCGATCCGGAGGCGTTCCTCGGCGCAGAGCACGTGGTCCGCTTCGGCGCCGAGCCGGCGCTGCTGGTCAAGCTGCTCGACGCGGGACAGCGGCTGCCGGTGCACTTCCACCCGGACCGGGCCTTCGCGGCCCGCGAGCTCGGCCTTGCCCACGGCAAGACCGAGGCGTGGCTGATCATCGACGCGGACCCCGGCGCGTCCGTGCACGTCGGTTTCTCGCGCGAGGTCGCCCTTTCCGAGGTGCGCGGCTGGATGACCGGGCAGGCCTCCGCCGCGATGCTCGGCGCGATGCGGGAGCTACCGGTGGCCGCCGGCGACGCGATCTTCGTGCCGGCCGGCACGCCGCACGCGATCGGCGCGGGGATCCTGATGGTGGAGGTCCAGGAGCCCACCGACCTCTCCGTGCTGCTCGAGTGGGAGGGGTTCGAGCTCACGGAGGACGACGGCCACCTCGGCCTCGGCTGGGACACCGCCCTGCAGGCGCTGGACCGCTCCGTGTGGACCGAGGGGCGCGCCGCCGCCCTGCGCGGTCCGGGCCCCGGCCGCTCGCTGCTCCCGGCCGCAGCGGATCCATGGTTTCGAGCGGAACGCGTGCGCGGCGGCGACCGGCTCGACCAGGGCTTCAGCATCCTCGTCGGCATCTCCGGCGAGGGCGAGCTGGGCGGCGAGCCGTTCGGCCGGGGAACCGCGCTGCTCGTGCCCTACGCCGCAGGAGCGCTCGCACTCACCGGCGACGCCCAGGCGATCCGCTGCCGCCCGCCGGACCCGGCGTAGCCGCCTAGGTCCGAGCCTCTCCTCAGGTCTCCGTGGCGCCGCGGCGATCGCCCGGCGCTAGTCGACCCGCACGACGAGGTCTGCGCGCGAGCGCGTGGTCGCGACGAGCTCGGCGTTGCGCTCGTCGCTGCGCAGGACCCATTCGCGAGCGAATTGCGGTGCCTTGCCGAACTCGATGTGGCGGGCGACCAGCCAGTCGCGGCGGCGGTCCTCGTCGCCTTCGACGAACCATGCTTCGTCGAGCAGCGCGCGCACGTCCGCCCAATCGCCGTCGTCGACGAGCAGGTAGTTCCCCTCCGTCACCACGAGTGGCACCTCGCGCGGCACGGGCACGGCGCAGGCCACCGGCTGCTCGATCTCGCGGCGGAACTCGGGCGCGTAGACGACGGCCTCTTCCCGGGCCCGCAGGCGCCGCAGCAGCGCCGCGAAGCCGCTCGCGTCGAACGTGTCCGGCGCGCCCTTGCGGTCCGCGCGGCCGAGCCGCTCCAGTTCGGCCTGCGCGAGGTGGAAGCCGTCCATCCCGACCAGGCGGGCCGTGTCCGGGCCGAGCTCGCCGACGAGCGCGGCCGCGATCGTGGACTTGCCGCCGCCCGGGGCGCCGGCGATCCCGAGGATGCGGCGGTCGCCCTGGCCGGCCAGCGCGCGCGCCCGCTCCACGAGCTCGCCGAGCGGGGGAGCGGTCAGCCGAGCACCCCCGCCTCGAGCTCCGACAGGTGCGGCGGCGAGGCGCCGGGGCGTTCGCAGGTGCGGGCGGCGATCAGGCAGGCGAACTCCGCGGCCGTGGCCACCGTGTCGATGTCGGCGAGGTCGTCGCGGCCGAGGCCGCGGGCATGCCACCAGGCGACGAAGCCGCCGCCGAAGGCGTCCCCGGCGCCGATCGTGTCGACGACCGTCGTGGGCGGGGAGGGCACCGCCAGCTCGGCGGTGCGCGTGATCACCAGCGCGCCGCTGGGCCCGCGCGTCAGCAGCCCCACGGACGGCCCGCCGGCGAGCAGCTCGCGCACGGCGTCCACAGAGCGGCGTCCGGGTGCGAGCCAGTCGAGGTCCTCCTCGCTGACCTTGAGCACGTGACTCCGCGAGAGCACGCGCGTGAGCCGCTCCCGGTAGGCCCCCGCGTCGGGGATGACGTCGGGCCTGACGTTCGGGTCGACGAAGACCGTCGCGTGGCCCGAGAGCCGCGCGATGACGGCCTCCAGCGCCGACGCCGTCGGCTCCAGCACGAGGCCGAGCGTGCCGGCGTGCAGGATCTGGACCTCGTCGGGGCGGGCCGCGAGCGCGGCCTCCGATGTCAGGCCTGCCGCGGCGGTGCCCTCCGTATAGAAGCGGTAGCGCGCGACGCCGAGCTCGTCGACGTCGGCCAGCGCGAGCGTGGTCGGGTCGTCGGTGTGGACGATCGCGTCGAGCCGCACGCCATCTTCTGCGAGCAGAGCCTCCAGGCGCTGACCGAAGCGATCTCGCGAGAGCCGGCCGAGGTAGGCCACGGGGCGCTCCAGCCGTGCGATCGTCCGAGCGGCGTTGAACGGACCGCCGCCGGGGTGGGCCGCGAGCGCATCGATCGTGTCCGAGGCGGGGACCAGATCGATCAGCGCTTCGCCCGCGACGAGGATCACTCCGGCCACGGGCGAGCACGGTACATGAGCGTCGTGGAGAATCGGGTCATGAGCGTGCTCGACGCGTTTCGGCTGGACGGCCGGGTGGCCGTCGTGACCGGCGGCAACCGCGGGCTCGGCTTCGCGTTCGCCCGCGCGCTCGGCGAGGCGGGCGCCCGCGTAGCGATAGCGGCGAGAGACCCAGGCCAGAACGCCGAGGCGGCGGCCGCACTCGGCGCGCTCGCCGTCGAGCTCGACGTCACAGATCCCACGAGCGTCGCAGAGATGGCGGAGCGCGTGACCGGCGAGCTGGGGCCGATCGACGTGCTGGTCAACAACGCCGGCGCCTGCTATCACCGCCCGGCGCTCGAGGTTCCGGAGGAAGAGTGGCGGGCGGTCTGGGACGTCAACGTCGACGGGCTCTGGCACTGCTCGCGCGTGGTGGGCGCGCAGATGGTCGAGCGCCGTGCCGGCGTGATCGTGAACATCGGGTCGATCTCGGCGATGATCGTCAACCGTCCGCAGATGCAGCCGGCCTACAACGCGTCGAAGGCGGCCGTGCACCAGCTCACGAAGTCGCTCGCCGCGGAATGGGCGCCCTACGGCATCCGCGTCAACGCGCTCGCGCCCGGCTACACGAAGACCGAGATGGCCCCGGTCGACGAGCCGCGCTTCCGCCGCCACTGGATCGAGGACGCACCGATGGAGCGCTACACGACACCGGACGAGCTCGGCCCGTCGCTGCTGTACCTCGCGTCCGACGCGTCGAGCTTCGTGACCGGCTCGGTGCTCGTCGTGGACGGCGGATACACGCTCTGGTGAGTGTCACAAGCTTGTTACAATATCGACCTCCGGTGCCGATGTAATGAGTGCCGGATTCCTCCCCAGAACAAGGATCGCCCCAATGACACGACGTTTCCTGGGCGCTCTGCGATCCATCATCGCCGAGCCGAGCCCCGACGCCAACGTGCACTTCCACGGCGACGGCATCAACGGCGAGCCGGCCGCGTGCTTCGACGCGCACTGCCGCCGCCCGGCCCTCGAGGTCTGATGACACGGTCGTGAGCCGGGGCGCAGGTGCCCCGGCTCACACGGCCGCCTGACGGGATGGCTCGCGGCGCGCAAGAGTACGCGCATGAGCTTCCTCAGCCTGCTCACCGGCTCGTTCTCGCAGGGCGCCGCCGACAACCCCACCGTCGCGATGATCGAGGCGGCCTACCGCCACCACGGGGTTGACGCGCGCTACGTCAACTGCGAGGTGCCCCCCGAGGCGCTCGGCGACGCCGTCCGCGGCGCGCGCGCCATGGGATGGGCCGGCTTCAACTGCTCGATCCCGCACAAGGTCGCCGTCGTCGAGCATCTCGACGGCCTCGGCGAGTCGGCGTCGGTGATCGGCGCGGTCAACTGCGCGGTCGCGCGCGACGGCCGGCTCATCGGCGAGAACACCGACGGGCAGGGCTTCATGACGGCGCTGCGGACCGTGGTCGACCCGGCGGGCCGCTCGCTCGTGCTGTTCGGCGCGGGCGGCGCGGCGCGCGCGATCGCCGTCGAGGCGGCGCTCGCGGGCGCCGGCCCGATCACGGTCGTCAACCGCGACGCCGGCCGCGGGAGCGAGCTCGTCGAGCTGCTCGACGAGCGCACGCCCGCCGACGCCGAGTTCGTGCCGTGGCGGGGCACCTACCGCGTGCCTGAGGGCGTCGACATCGTCGTCAACGCCACTTCGGTCGGCCTGTTCCCCGACGTCGGCGCGCGGCTCGATGTGGACCCGGACAGCCTGCGCGCCGGGATTGTGGTCGCCGACGTGATCCCGAACCCGCCGCGGACGGCGCTGCTCGCGGACGCGGAAACGCGCGGGTGCACCGTGCTGGACGGCCTCGGCATGCTCGTCAACCAGGGCGTGATCTCCATCCGTCACTGGACCGGGGTCGACGCCGATCCCGCGGTGATGCGCCGGACGGTCGAGGAGCTGTTCGGGCTCCTCGACCCTCCGGGGTGACGTCACGCCGTGGGGGCGCCGCCCTGCTGCGTCTGCTGCCCGCCATCGTCGACCTTCGGCACCTCGTCGGGCGCGTCCTTGTGCTCGATGTCGTGCACCACGGCGCCCGTCATGATGCCCACGACCTCGTGCATCGAGTGCTGTTTCGGATCCACCACCGCCACGCGCTTGCCGAGCCGGTGGATGTGGATCCGGTCGGCGATCTCGAACACGTGCGGCATGTTGTGGCTGATCAGGATCACGGGCAGGCCCTTGTCGCGCACGCGCTTGATCAGCTCGAGCACCTGGCCGGACTCCTTGACGCCGAGCGCGGCCGTCGGCTCGTCCATGATCACGAGCTTGCGCGCCCACGCCGCCGCCCGCGCGACGGCGACGCCCTGGCGCTGGCCGCCCGAGAGCGTCTCCACCGCCTGGCTCATCGACCGGATACCGATCTGCAGAGCCTTCATCTGCTTGACGGCCTCCTCCCTCTGGCCCTTGTGGTCGACCATGCGGAGGATGCTTCCGAGCGGACCGGCCCGCCGTTTCTCGCGGCCGAGGAACAGGTTCGTCGCGATGTCCAGCGCGGGGGCCACCGCGAGGTCCTGATAGACGGTCTCGATCCCGGCCGAGCGGGCGTCGTTCGGCGTCTTGAACTTCACCACCTCCCCGTCGAGGCGGATCTCGCCCTCGTCGGGGATCACGGCGCCCGAGAGCGCCTTGATCATGCTCGACTTCCCCGCTCCGTTATCCCCGATCACGGCGAGGATCTCGCCGGGGTAGAGGTCGAAGTCGGCGCCGTCCATCGCCGTGACGTTGCCGTAGGCCTTCTTGAGGCCCGTGGCGGCGAGGATCGGCGTCCCGCTGCGGTCGATCTCAGGGCTCATGCGCGCCCCCTCGCGATCTGGTCGACGGACACGGCCACGATGACCAGGATGCCCGTGATGAGGATCTGGTAGGTCGACGCCACGCCCATGAGGACGAGGCCGTTGCGGACGACGCCGATGATGAGCGCGCCGATCAGCGTGCCGATGATCGTGCCGCGGCCGCCGAACAGGCTGGTCCCGCCCAGAACGACGGCGGTGATGGCGTCGAGGTTGTCGGTGATGCCCGCGTTCGGGTCGCCGACGCTCGTGCGCGACACGAGCAGCACGGCCGCGATGCCGTAGACCGCGCCCGCGACCACGTAGACCATCAGCAGCTGCTTGCGGACCGGGACGCCCATCAGGCGCGTCGCTTCCGGGTTGTCGCCCAGCGCGTACACGCGCCGGCCCCAGGTCGTCTGCGTGAGCACGAACCATGCCACCGCGAACAGGCCGAGCGCGACCAGCGTTCCGTAGGTGATGGCGGTGGAGCCGATCTTGAACGACTCGCCGAGCTTGGTCATCGCGCTCGGCAGGTTCGAGATCGTCTCGTCCTTGGAGTAGATGTGCGTCAGCGCGGAGCAGATGCTGAACGTGCCCAGCGTGACGATGAAGGGCGGCAGGCTCAGGCTCACCACCAGCCCGCCGTTGACGACGCCGACGAGCATGCAGGTGGCGACCCCGAGCAGGATCGCGATCAGCGGCGGCACGCCGGAGTCGACGGCCAGCTTGGTCATCACGATCGAGCCGAGCGCCATCGCGGTTCCGCAGGAGAGGTCGATACCGGCGGTCAGGATGATCAGCGTCTGGCCGATGGCCAGCGTGCCGACGACCATCACCTGCTGGAGGATCAGCGAGAAGTTGGTCGGGTCGAGGAATTGCTCGGACTGCGTCGAGAAGAAGATGCAGGCGAGCACGAGGGCGAACAGCGGGCCGAGCTGCGCGACCCGGTCGCCGGACACCTTCGGGATCGAGCGCGACTTGGGCGCTCCGGGCGGGGCGCCCTCGGCGGAAGGTCCGCTGCCGGCGGCCTGTGTCTGTGGCTGACTCACGTGAGGTCCTCTCTGTCAGGGCTCTGCGATGGCGGCCGGCCCGGAGTGCCCGGGCCGGCCGCGGGTCGCACTAGCCCCAGCAGTTCTCCTCGCCGTACGCCGCGTCCTTGGACTCGACGCCGTCGACGGGCTCGGCCGCAATCAACTCGACGCCCGTGTCGGTGTAGCCCGTGGGCTTCTCGCCGCCGCGCGCCGCCGCGGCGATCTTCTCGACGCCGATCGACGCCATCTTCAACGGGTACTGCTGTGACGTCGCGTCGATCACGCCGGTCTTGATCCCGCGCTTGATCGCGTCGCAGCCGCCGTCGACGGACACGAGCACGAAGTCCTTCGGGTCCTTGCCGGCCGCCTTGAGCGCGTTCGCGCCGCCGAAGCCCGAGGGCTCGTTGATCGAGTAGATGACGTTGATGTCCGGGTCCTTCTGGAGCAACGTCTCCATGGCCGCCTGGCCCTTCGCGGTGTCGCCGAGGGTCGGGGCGGCGCCGATGATCGCCGGGTCGCCCTCCTCGATGCCGAAGCCCTTGAGGAAGCCGTCGTGGCGCAACTGGCCCACGGAGATGCCGGGGGCGAGGTCGAGCATCGCGATCTTCGGCTCGATGCCCATCTCCTCGACCTTGGCCTTCGCGTACTGGCCGATCAGCTCGCCCGCCTTCAGGTTGTCCGTGGCGAACAGCGCGTCGACCGCGTCCTCGGGCTCCGTCGGCGTGTCGAGTGCGATGACCGTCACGCCCGCGTCGCGCGCCTTCTTGATGGCGGGGACGACGGCCTTCGAGTCGGCCGGCACGAGCAGGATGCCCTTGGCGCCCTGGGTGGTCATGTTCTCGAGCGCCGTCACCTGGCTGGCGTTGTCCGTGTCGGACTTGCCGGAGGCTGTCAGGAGCTTGACGTTGTGCTCCTTGGCCGCGGCCTGCGCGCCCTCCTTCATCTTCACGAAGAACGGATTGGACTCCGTCTTGGTGATCAGGCCCACCGTGACCTGCTCCTCGCCTCCGCCACCGCCGCCTGAGCCGCTCGAGCTCTCGTCGTCGCCGCATGCCGCGACACCGGCGGTGAGCGCGGCTGCCGCGCCGATCGCGACCAGTGCGCGCGTGACCCGCATCCTTCTTGCCCTCATCGTCCCTCTCCTCCTCATGGGGTTGATCCCTCGCCCGCGGCTCCCTCGACACCGCAGACAACGTTTCCAATTCGCGACGCTACCGGTTAGAAACATCTGCGTCAAGCACTTGAGATCGTTTTCAAGATGGCATAGCATCTCGTCCATGAGCCTGGGTCCGGCCGAGCGGCAGCGCGTGCGGCGTCCCACCATGCGAGAGGTCGCGGCGGTCGCCGGCGTGAGCCTGAGCACCGTGTCGCGGGTGGTCAACGGCGGCGCGGGGGTGAAGCCGGGGCTCGTGGAGCGGGTGCAGGATGCCGTCGCGCTGCTCGGCTACCGGCACAACCTCACGGCGAGCTCGCTTCGCCGCGCCGACCGGCTGTCGGCGACGATCGGCTTGATCTTCGAGGACGTCTCCAACCCGTTCTTCGGCAGCGTGCACCGCGGCGTGGAGGACGTCGCGCGCGAGCGCGGCGTGCTCACGCTGGTGGGCAGCTCCGACGAGGAGCCTGACCGGGAGCGCGAGCTCGCCGACGCGTTCATGGCACGTGGCGTCGACGGCCTGATCGTCGCCAGCGCCGTGCGCGACCACGCGTACCTGCTGCGCGAACGGACCGCGGGGCTGGCACTGGCGTTCGTGGACCGCCCACCGCGCTTCTTCGACGCCGACGCCGTCGTGACCGACAACATCGGCGGAGCGCGGACGGCAGTCGAGCACCTCATCGCCGCCGGGCACCGCCGGATCGGGTTCCTCGGCGACCGGCCGGACGTCTCCACCGCCGCAGGGCGGCTTCGCGGCTATCGCGAGGCCCTCGCGAGCCACGACATCGCAGAAGATGTGGACCTGGTCCGGCATCCGCGGTTCCGTGGGGTCGACGCGTATGAGACCACAGCCGAGCTGTTGGGGTGCGAGAATCCACCCACCGCGCTCTTCACGGGTCAGAATCTGATCTCGATGGCAGCGGTGCGGGCGATCCACGCTCACGGCCTGCAGCACGAGATCGCGCTCGTGGGCTTCGACGACATCCCGATGGCCGACGTCGTCCATCCCGGCGTCACGGTGGTCGCCCAGGACCCGCTCGCGCTCGGGCGGGCGGCCGCGGAGCTGCTGTTCGCCCGGCTCGACGGCTACGACGGTCCGAGCCGGGAGATCGTCTTGTCCACGCGGCTCGTCGAGCGCGGCTCGGGTGAGCTCCCCGGCCCGGGGTGAGTGGGCTGCGATGGTGTGCGACGTGCGAGTCGAGGAGGAGGAGTGGACCGGCAGGTCGGGGTAGGCGTGATCGGGCTGGGCTGGATGGGACGCGTCCATGCGGCCGCGTTCCGCCGCGTGCGCGACCACTTTCCTGCGCTCGCCGTCACACCACGGCTCGTCACCGCGTCCGACGTGTCCGCGGACCGGCGAGCGCACGCCGAGCACGTCGGGTTCGAGCGCACCGCCGCGGACTGGCGCGCGGTGCTCGACGACCCCGAGGTCGATGCCGTCTCGATCACGACCCCGAACGCCATGCACCGCGAGATCGCGCTCGCCGCGATCGAGGCGGGCAAGCACATCTGGGTGGAGAAGCCGGTCGGGCGCGGCCTCGCGGACGCACTCGCCGTCGCCGACGCCGCCCGCGACGCGGGCACGATCAACGCGGTCGGCTTCTGCTACCGCTTCGCGCCGGCCGTCCAGCACGCCCGCGCGCTGATCGAGGCCGGCGCGATCGGCGACGTCAACCACTATCGCGGGGTGTTCCTCGCGGACTATGCGAACCGTCCCGACGCCGCTGCGTCGTGGCGCTTCGACCGCGCGGTCGCCGGCTCGGGCGCGCTCGGTGACCTGATGGCCCATGTCGTCGACATGACCCACTTCCTCGTCGGCCCGATCGAACGGCTGAGCGCCCGCACGGCGACGATGATCCCGGACCGCCCGCGGCTGCCCGTCGGTCACGGCACGCACTTCAGCCGCGTCGCGAGCGATGACCTCGTGCCCGTCACGAACGAGGACTGGGCGGGCGCACTGATCGAGCTCGAGGACGGCACGATCGGCACGCTGGAGGCGAGTCGCGTGATCGTCGGCCCGCACGTGCGGATGCGCTTCGAGGTGCACGGCACCGCCGGCGCGCTGGCCTGGGAGCTCGAGCGGATGAACGAGCTGCAGCGCTTCGAGCTGTCCGAGAACGGCCGTGACGAGGGCTACATGACCGTCCACGCCGGGGCGCAGCACCCGGGGTTCGCCGCGTTCCAGCCGGGCGCCGGCGTGCCGATGGGCTACGACGACCTGCGCGTGCTCGAGGCGGCGGCGTTCCTCGGGGCGATCCGGGACGGCGAGCAGCGCGGGCCTGGCCTGGAGGAGATGCGCGCGGCCGCGCGCGTGCTCGACGCGATCGAGCGTTCCGCCGCGAGCGGCGGGTGGGAGCCCGCGCGATGAGCGTGCGCGTGGCCAACGCGCCGCTGAGCTACGGCGCCTTCGAGATGACCGTCGGCACCGGCTTCGCGGTGCCCGACCCCGAGCAGGTGCTGACGGCGATCGGCGAGGCGGGCTACGCGGGCACGGACCTCGGTCCCCCGGGCTTCCTCGGCGAGGGCGAGACGCTCGCTCGCCGCCTGGAGGCCAACGCCCTCGAAGTCGTGGGCGGCTTCGTGCCCATCCGCTTCTCCGAGCGGGAGCACTGGGAGGAGGGCCTCGCCGGGCTGCGTCGCACGCTGGACCTGTTCACGGCGGCCGGCGCGGCCGGCGCCCGTCCCGTGCTGTGCGACGCGGGCGGGCCGGAGCGCATCGCCAACCCGGGCCGCGGCGGCGAGGACGCCACGCTGCGCCTCGACGGCGCGCGCTGGCGCACCCTGGTCGAAGGGGTGGAGCGCGCTGCCGAGGCCGCGCGCGAGCGCGGCTTCGTCCCGGTCTTCCACCACCACACCTCCACCTATGTCGAGGGCGTCGTCGAGATCGAGCGCCTGCTCGAGGACTCCGACGTCGCGCTGCTGCTCGACAGCGGCCACATCGCGGTCGCCGGCGGCGACGCGGTCGAGGCGCTCGCCGACTGGGGCGAGCGGATCGGCGCCGTGCACATCAAAGACGTTCGGCTCGACGTGCTCGAGCGCGTCAAGAGCGAGCGCGCGGACACGCTGACGGCCTGGCGCCGCGGCCTCTTCTGCGGCCTGGGTCAGGGGGATGCCGAGGTCGAGCGCTTCTGCGCGGCGCTCGCGGATCGCGGCTACGACGGCTGGGTCGTGGTCGAGCAGGACCGCGTGCTCGAGGACGGCGGCGGGTTCGCCGCCGCGTCGGCCGAGCAGACCCGTAACCGCGACTGGCTGCGCGAGCATGCAGGGTGGTGAGATGACCTTCGACGTCATCGCGATCGGCCGGATCGGCGTGGACGTCTACCCGCTGCAGACCGGCGTCTCGCTGCGCGAGGTCGAGTCCTTCGGCAAGTTTCTCGGCGGCAGCCCGACCAACGTCGCCGTCGCCGCCGCCCGGTACGGCCGCTCGGCGGCGGTGATCACGCGCACGGGGGAGGACTCGTTCGGCGAGTACCTGCACGACGCGCTGCGCGGCTTCGGCGTCGACGACCGCTACGTGACGGCGGTGCCCGGGCTGCCTACGCCGGTGACGTTCTGCGAGATCTTCCCGCCGGACGACTTCCCGCTGTACTTCTATCGCGAGCCCAAGGCGCCCGATCTCGTGATCCACCCGCATGAGCTCGACCTCGACGCGATCCGCGCAGCGAAGCTGTTCTGGGTCACCGGAACCGGGCTTTCTCAGGAGCCGAGCCGCAGCGCGACGCTCGCAGCGCTCGAGGCGCGCGCGGGAGCCGGCCCTACGGTGTTCGACCTCGACTTCCGGCCGATGTTCTGGGCCTCGCGCGAGGAAGCCAGGGAGCAGTACGCCCGCGCGCTGCCCTTCGCGACCGTCGCGGTCGGCAACCTCGACGAGTGGGACACCGCCGTCGGCATGCGGCAGCCGCGCGCCGCCGCCGCGACCGAGGGCCTGGAGATGGCGATCGTCAAGCAGGGCCCGGCCGGCGTGCTCGCCCGCCGCGGAGAGGAGTGGGTCGAGGACCCGCCCGTCCCTGTCGACGTGGTCAACGGGCTCGGCGCCGGGGACGCCTTCGGCGGCGCGCTGTGCCACGGACTGTTGGCCGGCTGGGAGCTCGCGCGCCTCATGCGCTTCTGCAACGCCGCCGGAGCGCTCGTCGCCTCGCGGTTGGCGTGCGCCGACGCGATGCCCGACGAGTCCGAGGTGCTGACCCTGATCGAGGAGACTGCCCATGTCCGATGAGATCGTGCGCGAGCTCGCGCTGACCCGCGCGCGCGACCCGGGGCGGATCGCCGAGGCGGCGGCCGCGCGCCGGCGCCACGACGTAGCGCTCGGCGTGGGCCGGACGCTCATCGTGGCCGCCGACCACTCGGCCCGCGGGATGGTCGGCGCGGGCGGGCATCCGGGTGCGATGGCCGACCGTGGCGACCTGCTCGAGCGGCTGTGCCTCGCGCTGTCGCGGCCGGGCGTGACGGGGGTGCTCGGCTCGCCGGACATCCTCGAGGACCTGCTGCTGCTCGGCGCGCTCGACGGCATGGCCGTGTTCGGCTCGATGAACCGCGGCGGGATCAAAGGCGCGCGCTGGGAGATCGACGACCGCTTCACCGCCTACGACGCGGCCACGCTCGAGGCGATGGGCTTCGAGGGGGGCAAGATGCTCGTCCGCTTCGACCTCGACGACCCGGCGACGGCGGCCACCGGCGAGGCGTGCGCGCGCGCGATCGGCGAGCTGGCGCGGCGCGGGCTGGTCGCGATGGTCGAGCCGTTCATGGCGCGAACCGTCGACGGGCGGGTCACCCACGAGCTGACGGCCGACGCCGCGGTGAAGGCGTCGATGATCGCCGCCGGGCTCGGGCCGACCTCGGCGTACACCTGGCTCAAGGTCCCGGTGGTCGACGACATGGAGCGCGTGGCGGCGGCGACAGCCCAACCGACACTGCTGCTCGGCGGCGAGGTCGCCGACGACCAGGATGCGACGTTCGAGCGCTGGCGGTCCGCGCTCGCGCTGCCGAACGTCTTCGGCCTCGTGGTCGGGCGCTCGCTGCTGTACCCGTCCGGCGACGACGTCGCGGCGGCCGTCGACGCGGCGGCCGGCCTGTTCCCCGACCCCGCGCCCGCGTCATGAGCGGCCTCGTCCGAGCCGACGGCGAGCTGACCATCACGCCGGAGACGGCGGGATGGGGGTTCAGCGGTTTGCGCGTGCTCGAGCTCGGCCCGAGCGAGCGGCGTGCGCTGGACACCGGCGGCGACGAGCTGATCGTGCTGCCGCTGTCTGGCGCCTGCACCGTCGAGGTGGAGGGCGAGCCCTTCGCGCTCGCAGGCCGGGCCGGCGTCTTCGCGGGCGTCACGGACTTCCTCTACGTCCCGCGTGACGCGCGCGTGGAGATCGAGTCCGAGCGCGGCGGACGGTTCGCGCTGCCGTCGGCCCGCGCGGACCGCGGGCTGCCCGTGCGCCACGTGCCGGCTGCCGATGTGCCCGTCGAGCTGCGCGGGGCGGGCCAGGCGAGCCGGCAGGTCAACAACTTCTGCGCCCCGGAGGCGCTCGAGGCGGACCGGCTGATCGCCGTCGAGGTGCTCACCCCGGCCGGCAACTGGTCCTCCTATCCGCCGCACAAGCACGACGAGGACAAGCCGGGCGTTGAGACCGTGCTCGAGGAGATCTACTACTACGAGGTCGCCCGCGGCGGCTTCGGCTATCAGCGGGTCTACGGGTCCGGGCCGGGGCGCGAGATCGACATCTGCGCGGAGGTCCGCAGCGGCGATGCGATCGTGATGCCACACGGCTACCACGGGCCGTCGATGGCCGCCCCCGGCTACGACCTCTACTACCTCAACGTGATGGCGGGACCCGGCGAGCGGGCGTGGCGGTTCACCGACGACCCCGCGCACGCGTGGATCCGCGAGACCTGGGCCGGCCAGGCGGTCGACCCGCGACTGCCGATGACATCGGCGGGAGGTGCAGCATGAGGCTGACCGTGGGCCAGGCGCTGGTGCGGTTCCTGGCCGCCCAGCACACGGAGCGCGACGGCGCCGTGCAGCGGCTGATCGCGGGCTGCTTCGGGATCTTCGGCCACGGCAACGTCGCCGGGCTCGGCCAGGCGCTGCTGCAGGAGCCGGAGCTGATGCCCTACCACCAGGGGCGCAACGAGCAGGGCATGGTGCACGCCGCGGCCGGCTACGCGCGCATGTGCAACCGGCTGTCCACGCTCGCGTGCACCGCCTCCGTCGGTCCCGGGTCCACCAACATGGTCACCGGCGCGGCGCTGGCGACCATCAACCGCCTGCCCGTGCTCCTGCTGCCGGGCGACGTGTTCGCCACCCGCGTCGCGGGCACGGTGCTGCAGGAGCTCGAGGATCCGGGCTCCTACGACGTCTCGGTCAACGACTGCTTGAAGCCCGTCTCGCGCTACTGGGACCGGATCGAGCGCCCCGAGCAGCTCGTGCCGGCGCTGCTGGCCGCGATGCGGGTGCTGACCGACCCGGCCGAGGTGGGCGCGGTCACGCTCGCGCTGCCTCAGGACGTCCAGGCGGAGGCAGCCGACTGGCCGCCGGAGCTGTTCGAGCGCCGGGTCTGGCATGTCCGCCGGCCGCTGCCCGAGCCGACCGTGCTCGAAGAGGCCGCGCGCGCGCTGCGCGCCGCGCGCGCCCCGCTGATCGTCGCCGGCGGCGGAACGATCTACGCCGAGGCGACCGATGCGCTCCGTGCCCTCGCCGAGTCGAGCGGCATTCCCGTCGCCGAGACGCAGGCCGGCAAGGGGTCGCTGCCCTACGACCACCCCGGCAGCGTCGGCGCGATCGGCGCCACCGGGACGACGGCTGCCAACGCGCTCGCGCGCGAGGCCGACGTCGTGCTTGGGGTCGGCACGCGCTGGAGCGACTTCACGACCGCCTCACGGAGCCTGTTCGGCCCGGACACGCGCTTCGTGAACCTCAACGTCGCGCCGGTGGACGCGTTCAAGCACGCCGGGCTCCCGCTCGTCGCCGACGCCCGGGTCGGCCTCGAGGCGCTGTCCGAGGCGCTCGAGGACTTCGCGGTCGACGACGGATACCGCTCGCGCGCGGCCGAGCTGGCTCGCGCGTGGGACGAGACGGTCGAGCGCGCGTACCGACTCGGCCACGGCCCGCTGCCCGCGCAGAGCGAGGTCATCGGCGCCGTCAATCGCCTCACCGAGCCCACGGATGTCGTCGTCTGCGCCGCCGGGAGCATGCCCGGCGACCTCCACAAGCTCTGGCGCACGCGCGACCCGAAGGGCTACCACGTCGAGTACGGCTTCTCGTGCATGGGCTACGAGATCGCGGGCGGGCTCGGCGTCAAGATGGCGGCGCCCGAGCGCGAGGTCGTCGTGATGGTCGGCGACGGGTCCTACCTGATGCTCAACTCGGAGCTCGCCACGGCCGTCGCGGAGGGTCACAAGCTCATCGTCGTCCTCGTCCAGAACCACGGCTACCAGTCGATCGGGGCGCTGTCGGAGTCCGTCGGCTCCGAGCGCTTCGGCACCCGCTACCGCTACCGCGACAGCGACCGCACGCTGCCGGTCGACCTCGCCGCCAACGCCGCGAGCCTCGGTGCCGAGGCCGTGCGCACGAGCACGATCGCCGAGCTCGCGACCGCGCTGCGCGAGGCGCGCGCGTCGTCGCGCACGACAGTGATCCATGTCGAGACCGACCCGCTCGTCGGTGCGCCGAGCTCCGAGGCGTGGTGGGACGTCCCCGTCGCCGAGACCTCCGAGCTCGACTCCACGCGCGCAGCGCGCGAGGAGTACGAGCGCAACAAGCGCACCCAGCAGACCTACCTGAGCACCCACGGGAGAGTGGAGACGCCGTGAGCACGGCCGCAGGCCACCTCCACGGCCGGACGGCGGTCTGAGCCATGGCCCTTCGGGTCGGTGTCGTCGGACTCGGCGTCATGGGCGCCGGCCACCTGCGCACGCTCATCGCGAACGTGCCGCGGGCGCAGGTCGCCGCGGTCTGCGATGTCGACGTCGCCCGCGCCCGACTGATCGCCGGCGACAGGATGCGCATGCACGAGGATCCCGTCGCCCTCATCCGTTCCGAGGACGTCGACGCGGTGCTCGTGGCCTCCTCGGACGCCACGCACGCGGACCTCGTCCTCGCGTGCATCGACGCGGGCAAGCCGGTGCTGTGCGAGAAGCCGCTCGCGACGACGGCCGCGGCGAGCCTCGCCGTGATGGAGGCGGAGGCGGCGCTCGGGCGCCGGCTCGTGCAGGTCGGCTTCATGCGCCGCTTCGATCCGCGTTATGCGGTGGTCAAGCGCGAGCTCGACGAGGGTCGGGTCGGCCAACCGCTGCTCGTGCACTGCGCGCACCGCAACGCGGCCGTGCCGCCCACCTATACCTCGGACATGCTGATCACCTCGTCTGGGACTCACGAGTTCGACGTCGTCCGCTGGCTCACGGGGGAGGAGATCGTGGTGGCCACGGTGCTGACGCCCCGGCCGACGAGCAGGGCCGCGGACGGGATGCGCGACCCGCAGCTGCTGATCCTCCAGACCGAGAGCGGCGTGCTCGTGGACGTCGAGGTCTTCGTCAACGCGGGCTATGGCTACGACATCCGTTGCGAGCTCGTCGGCGAGTCGGGCACGCTCACGCTCGAGCCCGCGGTGACTGCGGGATTCCTGGAGCGTTTCGCGGACGCGTACCGGCACGAGCTGACCGACTGGGTCGACGCCGTGGCCGACGGCGGTCCGCGCGGGCCGACCGCCTGGGACGGCTACGCCGCGAGCGCCGTCGCCGACGCGTGCCTGCAGTCGCTGGCGAGCGGGCGCACCGTGGACGTGCGGCTCGCCGAGCGCCCGGCGCTCTACGCCTGAATCCGGCGGCGGGCTGCTGTGGCTGCCGCCGCGGAGCTCGGGCGGCGCTCCACGTTCGGCGTCGCGTCAGGCGAGCCGGAGCACAACCGCCTCGCCGGCGCTCAGCGTGACCTCGATGCGACCCGACGCGCTCCGGCCGGTCTTCGGGTGGAAGCCGGGCCAGGTGCCGTCGGCGGCGACCTCGCGGCCATCGATGCGAACCACGGGCGCGCCGAGCGTGCGGCCGGCGCCACTCGGGTCGTGCGGCGTCATGCGGTCGATCTGGTAGGTCGAGCCGGACGCGGGCACGGCGACGGCGGCCCGACGGTGGCCCTTGTTGATCAGGAACACGCGCCGCTCAGAGCCGGCGTCGACCCGCCATGCCTTGACGGCCTTCGGGCCCGCCACGTTCACGGGCCGCAGCCCGTCCGTGCCTTGCGCGAACCGCGCGAACACGAGCATGGCGTAGTACTGCGGAGCCACGCGCGGCGGCCCGAGGGCCGACGTCGCGTCGTAGCGGACGGCGTTGTAGTACGCGTTCCCATCCTCGGCGTCGAAGAACTCCTCGACCTCCGCGTTGTGGAAGTTCACGCCGATCGCGCCGGTGCGGCAGTCGGCGTTGGCCCCCGGGGCGCTGGGCGGCTGCGGGCAGGCCGCGTGGAACATCGTGTCGAGCGCCCAGGCGGCGGAGGCCGCGACGTTGCTCACGCCCTGGACGCCTCGGCCCGACGCCGAGTTCATCTCCTCGACGCGATAGGCGAGACCGTGACGGGCCGCCTCGCGCGCCCGCGCATGGACCTGATGGTCGAAGTTGGCCATCCGCTCGTCGGACAGCAGGCGCGCCCGGGTGGAGCAGCGATACGGGTCCATGCCGCACTTGCGCGCAGTGGGGTAGAAGTGGCTCGTCGCGAAGGCGCCGAACGGACCGCCGCCTGCGCGCGCGACCGTCTCGAGGATCCTCGGCTCGTCCCAGAACGAGCGTGCGCCGGTGCTCCAGGGCGCGATCGTCTCGCTCGTGTTCGGCCCGACGACGGCGAACCGTCCGCGAACGCGCGGATCGGCGTACGCGGCGAGGTCGCGGGCGTACCGGCCGGCGTCCGAGCGGTACGACACGTCGGGCTCGTTGCCGAACTCGATGCCGGCGAGGTACCGCTCGCCGGCGCCCCCGAACGCCGGTCGCACGCCCTGCCGGAGGAAGGCACGCGCGTTCCCGCGGCCGATCCACCGCCGTGTCGCGCTGCGCGGCGCCATCGCCGTGCCGAGGATCACGCCCCAGCTCGGCGCGCCGGCCGCCGGCTCGGCGACGTCGGCGGCGTCGAGGGTGGTGCGTACGGCCACGAGGTCCTCCGGCGTGATCACGCGGCGCGTGTTCCGCGTTCCGGCGGCGAACGGCATCAGGTCCTGCGTGTCGCCGCCGATCCGCAGGACGCCGGTGCCGAGGTTGCGCAGGAGGTTGGCGAACACGGGGCGCGCCTGGGGACCCATGTAGCGCTCCACCAGGCTCCACTCGATGCTGAGGCCGACGAAGTGCGAGGGGATGCGGCCGCCGGGCGGCTCGGGAGCGGCGGGCTGCCGGGGTGAGGTCGCGGCCACCGGCGATGCGAGCAGGGCGAGCGCGGTGAGCGCGACGATGCGGAGCATGCGCCGATCGTCGAATCCGCCCGGGGCGCGAGATAGCTACCAAGGTGCTGTCGTCACCACACCTCTGCAGGGCTAGGCTGCGCCCGTGGGCCGCCACCCACTCGAGCCCCATGTCGCCGCGCCCGCCGAGCTGCGCGAACGGCTCGCCGCCGAACGCGGCGGCAACCCGTTCCTGGTCTACCGTGACGGCGGCGACCGGCAGGTGATCCTCGAGCTCGATCCGGAACGCGACCGCGTGGCGATCGGCCGCCGCGCGGCGAGCGACGTCGCGCTCGGCTGGGACCCTGAGGTCTCGCGGCTGCACGCCGAGCTCGAGCGCATCGGGCGCGACTGGGTCGTCTGCGACGAGGGGCTCTCGCACAATGGGACGTGGGTCAACGGCGAGCGCGTGCACGGCCGCCGCTCGCTTCGCGGCGGCGACGTGGTGGCGATCGGCGAGACGCTGATCGCGTTCTGCGCGCCCGGCGGCCGCTCCAGCGCCGACGCGACCCGGACGGCGCTCCGCGCCCCCGCATCGGTCCCGATGACGGCCGCCCAGCGCCGCGTGCTCGTGGCGCTGTGCCGGCCGCTCGCAGGCGCTCCCTACTCCGTACCGGCGTCCAACCGCGAGATCGCCGGCGAGCTGATCCTGACCGTCGACACCGTCAAGGGCACGCTGTCGCGCCTGTTCGAGGCGTTCGGCCTCGAGGACATGCCTCAGAACCAGAAGCGCGCGGCGCTCGCGCGGCGAGCGCTCGAGGCCGGACTCGTCACGCGCAGCGAGCTATGACCCCCCGACATCGAGTTGCGTCATGCTGTTGGCGGCGGCGTTGGTGACCCACGCACGGCCTGCACTCGCCGCCAGGGCGTATGGGTTGAGCCCGACCCGCACCGGGCGGCCGACCGGCTGGGCGGTTCGGGGATCGATGACGACCACGGTGTGGTCCGTCGTGCTGGCCACCAGGACAAGGTCGTCGGCCACCGCGATTCCGGTCGGCCCGTGCCCTGCCGCGCTCGCGACCACCGTGCCCGTGTCCGGCTCGATCCTCGCGATCGAGTCGTCGTCGCGCTGGGTGACCCACACGTAGCCCTTCCCGTACGTCAGCGCGAATCCGGGGGCTTCGAGCGGGGCCCGGGCCGTGCTCCTCCCCGTCCGCGGATCGATGCGCAGAACGCGGCCGATGCGCAGCTCGGCCACCCACAGCGCGCCGCCGCCGAGCGTGATCGCAGCCGCGCCCTGCGGGACTTCGAGGCGCCGCCGAAGGCGCCCGTCGCCGTCATAGTGCAGCAGCTCGTCGGCGCCGCCCTTGACCGCCGACCGGCCGACGACCCAGAGGTCTTCCGCACCGGCGGCCAGAGCCACCGGACGCAACGGCGTGCGGATACGTCCGGTGACCCGGCCGGTTTCCGGGTCGAGGCGCACGACGACGGACCGCGGCGTCACCGCGACCCACACCGCGCTCCGGCCGGCGGCGATGTCGAGCGCGCCGCGGCCCACCCGCGGCGCCTCGGACCGCACGCGCCCTGTCTCCGCGTCGATCCGCACGACCCGCGACCTCTCGTAGCTCGTCACCCACAGGCTCCCGGCCGCGACCGCGATGCCGTTCGGCCGCGTGCCCACGTCCTCGATGGTCTGCCTCACGGTGATCGGCGGTCGTCGTGACGCCGGCTGCTCGTCGGCGCCGGGGATGGCGAAGAGTGCGCCGACACCGGTGGCCAGCATCGCGACCGCGACGATCGCGAGCGGGCGGCGGCGCGAGCGCCTCGGCCTCGCCACGTCGAGCATCGCGGTCGGCGCGGCGTCGCGACCGCGCCCCACGTTCGTGAGCGTCGGAAGCTCCTCCGCGAGACCGGGTTGCCTGGCCGCGCCATCCGGGGAGGCGGCACCGCGCGCAACCGTCCGCTCGGGCTCGTCGGGAGCCGCGTTCCCTGCGGCGGCGCGCGCCGCGCGCCCGAGGTCACCGGCCGACAGGAACCGATCGTCGGGAGCCTTGGCCATCGCACGCTCCACGACGGCGTCGAGCGCAATCGGCAACTCCGGCCGCAGGCGCGAAGGGAGCGGCGGTGGATCGGTGAGATGCCCCCACAGCTTCGCCTCGTCGCTCCCGCGGTCGTACGGGACGTGCGACGTGAGCATGAAGTGCAGGACGCCGCCGAGGGCGTAGACATCGGCGCGCGCATCGACGCGCCCGCCGCGGATCTGCTCGGGCGCGACGTAGTCGAGCGTGCCCACCCAGTGCCCGCTGCCGGTCGCCCCCTCCCTCGAGATGATCTGCTTGGCGAGCCCGAAGTCGGTCAGGTAGACGTGACCCCCGCGGGCGACGAGCAGGTTCGCGGGCTTGACGTCGCGATGGACGAACCCGGCCTCGTGGATGGCGTCGAGCGCCGCAGCGGTCTGCACGGTGACATCCGCGGCCCGCTCCGGCGTCATGACGCCGCGCGTCTGGACGAGCGTGCGGACGTCGTCGCCATCGGTGAAGCGCATCGCGAGGTAGGCGATCCCGTCCTCCTCGCCCACGTAATGCAGCGGGATGACGTTCGGATGCTCGATCGACGCGGCGGTCCGCGCCTCGCGGAGGAAGCGCTCCCGGACCAGCGGGTCGTCCAGCAGTTCGGGCGCGATCACCTTCAGCGCGACGAGTCGCTCGAGCTCGAGATGACGTGCTCTGTAGACGACGCCCATCCCGCCCCTCCCGACCAGCGCCTCGACGCGGTGGCCTGCGAAGACGGAGCCGGGCCCCAGCAGACTCATGCACGCTTGTATACCGGCGCCGCGTCGGGTCCGCCTACGTGGCCGGCGCTCGAACGAGCGCCGGCGACTAGACCCTCGCTTCGACCGGGTGCGTGCCACCCGAGACCGTGAGGTCGCCGTCGCGCAGCGGCTCGCGACAAGCCTCGCAGACGGTGAGCGGATGGAACTCCGCGCCGCAGACGTGGCTGAAGACGACCGGCTCGGCACCGGGGTTGCAGTGCCGGTCGCCCCATTCCTTGAGCGCGTGGAGCACGAAGTGCAGCTCGTTCCCGGCCTCGGTCACGAGGTACTCGTGGCGCGGCGGATGGTCGGAGTAGCGGCGCCGCTCGATGATGCCGGCCGCTTCGAGCTTGCGCAGCCGCGCGGTCAGGACGTCGCGGGGAGCACCGGTCGCAGCGGCGATGTCTTGAAAACGCGTGTTGCCGTAGCGGATCTCGCGCACGATCAGCAGCGAATAGCGGTCGCCCACCATCGTCATCGCATCGGTGATCGAGCAGACCCGACGGTTCGGTTTGCTATTCGAACTCACTTCGACTAGCGTAGCGCCGGCCGGGAGGGTTGGAAAATCAAACTGGCCCTGCGCGAGCGGCCGAGCGCCGACACGATGCCCAGGGCCTCGGAGCGGCCAAGCTGCCGCAGGAGGCAACGCCGATGAGCGTGCCAGACACGATCGTTCTCGTCCACGGGTTCTGGGTCACGCCCCGGAGCTGGGAGCATTGGATCGCTCGCTTCGAGAGCAAGGGATACCGAGTCCTTGCGCCCGCCTACCCGGGGTTCGACGTCGAGGTCGAGGCCTTGCGCGAAGACCCCACGCCGATCGTCGACCTCGATCTCAAGGAGACGGTCGCCCGCCTCGAGCGCGTGATGGACGAGCTCGACCAGCCACCGATCATCATCGGGCACTCCGCCGGCGGTGCGATCACGCAGATCCTGCTCGACCACGGTTACGGCGCCGCCGGTGTCGCGCTGAACTCGGCGCCGACCGAGGGTGTGCCTGTCGCTCCGTGGTCGCAGATCAGGTCGACGTGGCCGATCCTGCACAACCCGATCGGCAACAGGCACAGGGCGATCGGCTTCAGCCTCGAGCAGTGGGAGTACGCGTTCACCAACGGCCTGCCCGAGGAGCTGACGCGCGAGACGTACGAGCGGTACCACATCCCGGCTTCGGGCCGCGTGCTGATCGGCAGCGTCACCGCGAACCTGATGCCAGGCCATCAGGACACGTGGGTGGACTACAAGAACGAGAAGCGCGCGCCGCTGCTGTTCGTCTCGGGCACCGACGACCACATCATGCCGCCGTCGGTGCAGAAGTCCAACGCCAAGCACTACAAGGGCAAGACGACGATCACCGAGCGGAGCGAGTTCGAGGGCCCGCACCTCATGATCGCGGCTCAGGGCTGGGAGGAGATCGCCGACACGGCCCTGGACTGGGCGGTCGCCAACGCCCGGAAGCCCGTCGCGGCCTGATGCAGGCGCGCCTCACCCACGTCGGCGGGCCCACCGTGCTCATCGAGGTGGGCGGGTGGCGCCTGCTGACTGATCCGACGTTCGACCGACCGGGCCGGGAGTACCGCTTCGGATGGGGAACCGGCTCGACGAAGCTCGTCGGGCCGGCTCTCGACCCCGAAGCGCTGATGCCGGTCGATGCGGTCCTGCTCACTCACGACCACCACGATGACAACCTCGACAGCGCCGGACGTGCGCTGCTGGACCGGGTGCCGACGGTGATCACGACAACGGCAGGGGCGCGTCGCCTCGGCGCCCGTGCACGCGGGCTCACCGAATGGCAATCCACGGACCTCCGCGGCGAAGGTCGCGCGGACATCTCGGTCACCGCGACGCCCTGCCGCCATGGTCCGCCGCTCAGCCGGCCCGTCGTCGGCCCGGTGGTCGGCTTCGCGCTGAGTTGGGCGGGCCAGGAGGACGGCGTCCTATGGATCACCGGCGACACCGTGCTGTTCGACGGTGTGCGTCACGTCGCCGGCCGGCTGCAGATCGACACTGCGGTGCTGCACCTGGGCGGCGTCCAGTTTCCGATCACCGGGCCACTCCGATACACGATGACCGGCGAGGACGCCATCGAGCTCATCGGGCTCGTGAAGCCACGCCAGGCGATCCCCGTCCACTACGAGGGCTGGAAGCACTTCCGCCAAGGTCGCGAGGCGGTCGAGCGCGTCCTGGACGACGCCCCCGCCGACGTCCGCGACCGCGTCCGCTGGCTGCCGATCGGCAGCTCCGTGCAGCTCTGACACGCTCCACGACCAGGGCGGATCGCCCGAGCCGTCTCAGCGTGCCCCCTCGAGCACCACCTTCCCGCGCTCGTCGGCGGCCGTGCCGCGCTCGAAGGCGCTGCGGGCGGTCGGGCTCGACCAGGAAGTACACGCTGGTGACACCGCTCGCCTGCGCCGTGTGGTCGATGACGACATCGGCGCCGAGCTCGCCGCGCTTGAGCGCTGTAACTTTGTCGGAGCATGCGCGCGCACCGGCACGCCCACCTCTAGCCGAGCTGGCATTTCGTCTCCTGACGGCTTCCAGGCCGTCCGATTCGTCCTGTCTCTCGACTCGAGGAGCTCTTGTGCCGTCAGTTGTCTCCGTGCCACTCGCACACGCCGCAGCCAGTTTGCGCTGCCCGATCTGTTCGGGCCCGGTCGGCTCCACTCGCTGCACGCTGCATTGCGGGCGGGGCCATTCCTTCGATGTGTCGCGCCATGGGCACGTGGCGCTCATGCCACCGCGTCGCCGCCGCGTCGCCGGCGACGACGCCGCGATGCTCGCTGCGCGCGCTGCGGTCCTGGACGCGCAGAGCTTCGCGCCGCTGACCGCGGCGTTGGCGCGTACCGCGCTCGACGTCATACGTGACGATGCGCCGATGGTCGTCGACGTAGGTGCGGGCACCGGCCATCACCTCGCCGCGATCCTCGACGCGCTGCCTGGAGCGCACGGGATCGCCTTCGACGCTTCCAGAGAGGCGCTCCGACGTGCGGCGCGCGCGCATCCGCGGATCGCGGCGGTCGGCGGCGACGTCTGGCGCGAGATCCCGCTCCTCGACGCGACCGCTCAGCTCGTCACCAACGTCTTCGCGCCTCGCAACCCGTCCGAGTTCACCCGCGTGATCGAGCCCGGCGGCCACTTGATCGTCGCGACGCCTGCCACGGGCCACCTGCGGGAGCTCGCGACGTTGCACCCGATCCGCGTCCATCCGCGCAAGCGCCAGCTCCTTCATCGTCAGCTGAAGCCGGGCTTCGACCTGGCCGGCGTTCAAAGGATCGATTGGACGCTTCATCTCTCGGCACGCCAGGCCTGTGCCGTCGTGCGCATGGGTCCCGCTGCGCACCACCTGACGCCGGCGGACGAGCAGCGGCTACGCAGGTTGCCCGACGAGCTCCCGGCAACCGCGGCCGTCGACCTTCACGTGTTCCGCCGCCGCCAGTAGTCGAACGTCACGATGGCGACGAGCGGACCCCAGAGCAGCAGCGGCGCGTAGGCGGCGACGAACAGAACCTCCCAGCCACGGCCCGCGAAGCCGTCACCGAGCTCGTCGCCGGCATAGGCCAGGGCGGCGCCGACCCAGATGTACATGAGCGCGAGCGACCCCAGCAGCGCGACCGCGACGACCGGCGCTGGAGGCACCCGCCGGGCGCCGATCAGCGGCATCCACGCCGGTGCCCTCTCGCCCCATGGCCGGACGAGCCCGATCGTGAGCAGCGCGGTCGCCTCGGCGACGACGGAGAGCCCGATCACGTAGGCGATCCCCCAGCCGCTCACCGTCATCGGCTCGCCGTCCGTCACGGCGCCCATCGAGCCGCCGAACACGAAGCCGAGCCGCCACAGGCCGGAGGGCAGGGTGACGACCGGCGCGAGGTGGGCGGCGCCGACCGCCCAGCGCGCCGGCCGCCGGTCGCGAGTGCTGGGGGAGGCGAACGTGGTCATGCCGTTCACTGTGGTCAGGAGCCCCGCCTCCCACATCGGCCTCAGGTCGCGGTCGCGTGCGACCGAGGTCACGCCCCGGCGCGCACCAGCCCCGCCTCGTAGGCGAACACCACGAGCTGCACGCGGTCGCGCGCGTCGAGCTTGGCGAGCAGCCGGCCGACGTGGGTCTTGACGGTGCCCTCGGCCAGGTGCAGCTCGGTCCCGATCTCAGCGTTCGACGCGCCGCGCGCGACGGCGAGCAGCACCGCATGCTCCCGCTCGGTCAGCGTCGCCAGGCGCGGGTCGTGCGCGCGCGGGCCGGGCAACTGCCCGCGGACCTGCTCGAGCAGCCGCCGCGTCGCACTCGGCGCGACGACCGCGTCGCCGCTCGCCACCGCGCGGATCGCGCCGAGCAGCTCCTCGGGCTCGGCGTCCTTGAGCAGGAAGCCGCTCGCGCCCGCGCGCAGCGCGGCGTAGACGTACTCGTCGAGGTCGAACGTCGTCAGCACGATCACGCGCGGCGCTCGGTCGCCGTCGCGCGCGATCAGCCGCTCGGTCGCCGCGACGCCGTCGAGCACGGGCATCCGCACGTCCATGAGCACGACGTCGGCACGTCTCACGCCGAGCGCCTCGAGCGCGGCGCGCCCGTCACCGGCCTCGCCGACGACCTCGAGATCGCGCTGCGAGTCGATGACGAGCTTCAGGCCGGCGCGCACCAGAGCCTGGTCGTCGACGAGGAACACCCGCGTCATGTCTTCCCTCCGACCGGGATCGTCGCACGCAGCTCGTAGCCGCCCCCTGGGTGGGGCATCGCGCTGACCGTCCCGCCGTACGGCTCGACCCGCGCCCGCATGCCGCTCAGCCCGCGGCCGTCGCCGGCCGGCGAGGACGGCGTGCCGCCGCCGCCGTCGTCGCGCACGACGAGCGTCACCGCGTCTTCCGCCCAGTGCAGCGCGACCGTCGCGCTCGCGCCGCGGCCGGCGTGCTTGAGCACGTTCGTCAGCGCCTCTTGGACGACGCGGTAGACCGTCAGGCTCTCGCCGGGGGCGAGCGCGAGCGCGCGGCCCCGCTCGTCGAGCTCGACGGCGAGCCCGGCGTCGCGCGTGCGGTCGACGAGCGCGCGCAGCTCGCCCGCCCCCGGCGCCGGCTCGCGCGGCGCTTCGCCGAGGGTGCCGACCGTCCGGCGCGTCTCGGCGAGCGCCTGCCGCGCGGTGGCGGCGATCGTCTCGAGCGCGGCGGCCGCGGCGGCAGGGTCGCTGCGCGCGCCGTAACGGCCGCCGTCGGCCTGGGTGATGACGACCGCCAGCGCGTGACCGACGGTGTCGTGCAGCTCGCGGGCGATCCGCTCGCGCTCGCGCGCGGTGGCCAACGCCCCCTCGTGCTCGAGCTCGGCGGCGCGCTCGCGGAGCGCGACCCGCCGGTAGTCGCCGAGCACGGCAGCGAGGAGGAGGTGGACCGCGAGCACCGCCACGACGACCATCACGTCCTCCTGGGCGAACTCGTCGAAATGCAGAGCGAACGGGATCGTCCCCGCGAACGCGACAGCTGCGCCCGCGGCGGCCACGCGCCGTGGCGCGTAGGCGACGAGCGAGTAGAGCGCGAGCAGCGCCGCCACGTTCCCGGCGATGAACCGGTCGCTGAGCACCAGCTCGGCGCCGCAGGCGAGCATCACCGCGGCGAACATGGCGACCGGCGCGGTGCGACGCAACGCCAGCGGCGCGACGAGCAGCACCGTCGCCGCGACCTCCCCGGCGGTCGCTGGCGTCTCCTCGCCGAACAGCGTCGGAAGCGTCAGCGCCAGCAGGCCGACGGCGACTGCCGTGTCCGCCACCATGGGGTTCCGAGCGAACCAGCTGTGCCCCCGCGCCAGCACACGTCGAGGATACGTTCGCAATGCGGCCTCGCGCCCTGCCGCTCAGATGGTCAACAGGACGATGATGGAGCCGCTCACCGCGAGCGTCGCCGCCACCGTGATCCACCCGAGCCGGTAGGCGTCGCAGCGCGAGCCGCCGGTCCGGCGGTAGTGGTGCAGGGCGCCGAGCGTGACGAGCACGCCGAGACCGAGGAACCACGGCTCGTAGAAGAGCAGGTCCCACGCGATCAGCTTGCCTTCGTCGAGGCGCTCCCACCCTCGGAACTCGAGATCGATGATCCCGAGCAGGTGCATCAGCTTCGTGACGTACCCCGCGACCGCGTGCGCCGCCGCGTAAGCCGAGCCGATCAGGGCGGGCACGATGACCAGCCACCGGGGCAGGCGGAGGCCCCAAGGGCGCACGAAGGCGAGACTGCCCACGCCGGCGGCGGCGATGAACGCACCCGCCAGCAGGCTGGCTGAGCGGAAGCCGTCGGGGTCCTCGAACGTCCCGGGCAGACCGACCGTCCCGCCCAGGCCCTGGTAGCCGCGAACCCCGACCGCGTAGGCGAGCGCCCACGCGAAGGCGGCGTATCCCGCCCACGCCGACGAGCCGCGGAGGTTTGCCTGGCCGATCGTCATGACTTCATGGTCCGGACCCGGATGCGCAGATCCATCCCTCTCAGGTCGCGACCGCATGCGACCTGGGTCGCATGTCACGATCCGCCGAGCTGCACCGTCAGTCCGACATGAACATCGCCATCACAGGAGCGACGGGCGTCATAGGCCGGCACGCCGTCCAGCAGCTCATCAAGTCCGGCCACCGGGTGACCGGCGTCACGCGGTCCGCGGGCGGCGAACGGGTGCTGAAGGGTCTGGGCGCCCGCCCCGTGCGAGCGGACGTCTTCGACGAGGCCGAGCTGCGCTCGGCCTTCGCGGGAGCCGACGCGGTCGTCAACCTCCTCACCCACATCCCGCCCGCGGACCGCATGGCGGCGCCCGGGTCATGGGACGAGAACGACCGGCTGCGCGGCGAGGCGTCGACGGCGATCGCCCGCGCGGCGCAGGCGGCCGGGGCACGCCGGCTCGTGCAGGAGTCACTCGCCTTCGTCTACGCCGACGGCGGGGATCTCTGGCTCGATGAGACGGCGGCCGTCGCGGGCGGCGGAACCACCACGACGGCGCTGGCCGCCGAGACCAACGCGCGCGAGCTCTTCGCCGGGGACACGGTCGTCCTGCGCTTCGGGCTCTTCATCGGCCCCGACAGCGGGCTCACGCAGGCGGACATCGAGGGGGCGCGGAACACGGGCGCCTCTCCGAGCGTCGGCCGCCGCGACGCGTACCGGCCGACGGTGTGGATCGACGACGCCGCGGCCGCGGTGGCCGCCGCGCTGAGCGCCCCGGCCGGCACGTACAACGTGGCCGACGCCGACCCGCCGACGCGCGGCGAGATCGACGCGGCGCTCGCCGCCGTCGTCGGGCGCAGCGGCCTCCGTGCCCGGATCGAGGAGATCCCGCCCGCGCTCGAGCCCGTGGCGCGCTCCCAGCGCGTGTCGAGCCGGCGGCTGCGCGAGCTGACGGGCTGGAAGCCGCGGGTGCGCGGGGGCACGGACGGCTGGGGCCTCATCGCGGCGGAAGGCCTGGCAGCGTGACGGCCGCCCAGCGCTTCGCACGAGCGCGGCCGCGACTCCTCCGCCTCGCCTACAGCCAGCTGGGCGACCTCGGCGAGGCGGAGGACGTCGTGCAGGAGGCCTGGCTCCGGCTCGAGCGCGCAGGCGCGCACGCGATCGACGACCTCGACGCCTGGCTCACGACCGTGGTCGGCCGACTCGCCCTCGACACGCTGCGCTCCGCGCGCGTGCGCCGCGAGACGTACGTCGGGCCGTGGCTGCCGGAGCCGCTCGTGTCCAGCGGCTCTGAGGACCCGGCCGACCGGATCACGCTCGACGAGTCGGTCAGCTACGCGCTGCTCGCCGTGCTCGAGCAGCTCTCGCCCGCGGAGCGGACGGCGTTCGTGCTCCACGACGTCTTCGACGTGCCGTTCAGCGAGGTCGCGGAGACGGTCGGACGCAGCCCGCAGGCGGTGAGGCAGCTCGCGTCGCGCGCCCGTCGGCACGTGTCGAGCCACTGCCCCCGCTTCGATGCGTCGCCGGACGAGCACGACCGGGCGGTCCGTGCCTTCGCGCACGCGGTCGCGGAGGGCGATCTCGACGGCCTGCTCGCCGTCCTCGACCCCGACGTCGTCTGGACGTCCGACGGCGGCGGACGCGCGATCGCCTCACGAGCACCGCTGCATGGGGCGCGCCGCGTAGGGCGAGCGTGGATCGCCCTCGGACGCACCGCCTCCGATCCGGCGGCGCCGATCGAGCTCAACGGCCGGCTGGGTCTGCTCCTCCCCGGAAGGGACGGGCACCGCTCCGTCCTGTCGTTCCAGGTCGACGGCGGGCGCATCGTCCGCATCGACGTCGTCCGCAACCCGGAGAAGCTGCGCCGCGTCGGTCCGCGCCCCGGTTAGCGGGTCCGTCCAACCTTCGCTGTACCGGTGCGTCTCAGGGGCAATGGCCCCCCTCGCTTCCATCGCCCCGCCGGTCGCCTCGTCCTCTTCCTCGCTCGATGCCGCGCTGCTCGCGTGCGACGACGCGTGCACTCGCCGGCTCGCCCGCGAGCTCGGCGAGAGCGATCCCGCGCTCGCCGATCACGGCGCCGGGGTCGCGGCCGTCGCCGTGGCCGTCGGGCGCCGGCTGCTCTTCGGGCCCGCCCGCCTCGAGACGCTCTGCCGCGCCGCGCTGCTCCATGACTTCGGCAAGTGCCTGGTGCCCCGCGAGCTGCTCCGCAAGCCGGGCGGGCTGTCCGCAGCCGAGCGCCGGGTGGTCGAAGGGCACGCGGGGGTCGGCTCGCTGCTGCTCGTGGAGGAGGGTCTGCTGGCGGAGGCGTCGATCGTGCGGCACCACCACGAGCGCTGGGACGGCTCGGGCTACCCGGATCGGCTGCGCGGCCGGGAGATCCCGCTCGAGTCGCGGATCATCCTCGTCGCCGACACGTACGACGCGATGACGTCGGACCGTCCGTACCGGTTCGCGCTGAGCCACGAGGTCGCGCTCGAGGAGATCCGGCACGCCGCCGGGTCGCAGCTGGATCCGGCCTGCGTGGCCGAGGCGCTCGAGGTCCTCGGCGCCGCCCGTTGACGGGTCAGCACTTGTGGTGGCCCTTGCCGTGCTCCAGCCCCTGCTCGGAGGCGTGGCTGTGGTCCGTGCACGGGGGCGCTGACGCGGGCGGGGCGGGCTCGGGGGCGGCCGCGACCGGTCCGGCAGGCGCAGGGGTCACGGGCGTGGGCGTCGCCGCCGGGGAGGGGGTCGTCGCGGACGGAGGGGAAGGCGCCGGCGCGGCCGGGCGCGGGGGTGGTTGCGCGCGCGGCGGTGACTCCGCGCGGGGTGCCGGGGGCGCGTGCGTGCCTGGAGTCCGGGCCGGCGGGCGCGGCCGAGCGGGCGCGGTGGTGAGCGGCGTCGCCGCCGGGGCTTTCGCTTCGCGGGGCCCGGCCTTCGCGGGCCGGGCGGCGGCCGTCGTCGCGGCGTGCGGGCGCCGCCGGGCTGACCGGGAAGATCGCGAGGCGCGCGCGGTCGGGGTCGTCGACGACGCGGCGGGCGCGGTGACCCGGGTCTCCGGTGCCGCGACGGCCGCGGGCGCGCGGGTCTGCACCTCGGGGTGCTGCGCACCGGGCCAGGCGAGCCATGCGACCCCGAGCACGGCGGCCGTCGCGGTCGTGCCGCCCGCGATCCAGCGCGCATGGCCGGGCCGCATCCCGGCCGCTGCCCCTGCGGCGGAATGGCCGTCGGCCCCGACCGCGCCGAGCACCGCGTCGCGCAGCCCGGGTGCGGGGAGGACCGGCAACAGCAGCGCGACCCTGCGGCGCCGGTCGCGCAGGTCGTTCCGGAACGCCGTGCACGGCTCGCACTGGCGCAGGTGAAGGCGGATGCCCCGCTGATTGAGCGACCCGCCGCGTGCGGTGGTCAGTCGCTCGCGCACGCTCGTGCACGTCGCGCTGCGAGCGTCGCGGCGGCCGGCGAGCGAGCTGCGCGCCTGGTAGACGAGCGCCTTCACCTGCGCGGGCGTGCAGTCCAGCGCCTGCGCGATCTCCGCCTGCGAGAGGTCGGCGATCTCGAACATGGCGAGGGCAGCCCGCTGCTGCGCCGGCAGCGCGACGATGTCTCGGACGACCTCCTCGAGCGCCTCCCGCTGCTCGATCTGGGCGGGCACCGCGGCCGCGCGATCGAGCAGGTCGTCCTCGAGCGCGCGCTCGAGCGCAGCGGGTCGCCGATCGCGCACCATGGTGAGGGCGTTGTTGCGCGCGACGTGGTAGAGCCACGCTCGCGGGTGCTCGACGGTGGTGCCGCCGCTCAGCGTGCGGAACGCCGCGAGGAAGGTCTGCTGCACGACGTCCTCCGCGGCGGCGCGGTCGCCGACGTACTGCTGCACGAACGACAGCAGCCCCGGGGCGTGACGCTCGTAGAGCTCGGTGAACGCGGCCTGGTCGCCGCGGCCCGCGCGGCGCGCCAGCGCGCGATCGTCCTCGGATCGGGCGGACCGGCGCGGCGCGACGACGCTCACGGGCCGGTCTCCTTCAGCGCCCGCGCGGCCGGGGCGCTCTGAGCGTGATCGTCCGGCTCGACCTCGTCGCCAGCCCGTCGGCGTTCGTGAGGACGACCGTGACCCGCGTGGAGATCCTGCGGTTCAGCCTCAGGATCCGGCGGTTGGCCTTCGACAGCCTGATCGTGAGCGCGACCTTTCCGCCGGGGTCGACCACGAACGACCTGCGGGCGAGAGCCACCCGCTTCCTCGCCTTGCCCTTGCGGGAGACGCGGATCTTCCTGACGCTGTCGAAGGTCGCCCTGCCGGTCAGCGCCTCGGTGGCGTCGAAGGTGAAGACGAAGCGGCCGGCGCGGTTGACCGTGATCGCGGATCTCGGGCCGAACCTCGCCGGCGGGGGCGGGAGCGTGGTGGCCCCGGGCCCGGCCGTGGCCGCGATGGTGTGGGGTGGGCTGGTGAGCGGGGTGTCGCCGCCCGGGCCGGTGGCGGTCACACGGCAGCGGTAGGCGCCGGTGGCGAACGCGGTGTAGAGGCCGGTCGGGGCACCGGCGATGTCGGCGCCGTCACGGGTCCATTGATTCGCGAGCGCCAAGGGTGCGCGGTAGAGGAACGCATCGGGCAGGTCGGGCGCCCAGGACGGCTGGGAGCAGGAGAGCACCGAGCCGATGACCGACCCGCCGCTGATCGCCGGCACCGCGCTGCCGCGCGGCACCTGGACCAGGGCCAGGAAGCGGGGATCGCGCGAGGCCGCCCCGGCGATGTCGAGCTGCCCGCCCGTCCCTGATCCGTCGAGCGCGGCGAACGAGATCGCGTCGTTGCCGAGGTTGGCGAAGTAGATCCGCCCCGCCGTCGGGTCGATCGCCATGCCGATGGGGCCGCCGGGGCCCCCTCCCGAGAGGTTGAGCTCGCCGCCGCCGCCCGACCCGTCCAGGTTGGCGTGGGAGATCGTGTTGCCGAGGTTGGTCCAGTAGATCTTCCCTGCCGTCGGGTCGATCGTGACGCCGTGGGGCTTGTCCGGCGAGGACCCGGCGATGTTGAGCTCGCCGCCGCCCGATCCGTCGAGCTTGGCGTAGGAGATCGTGTCGGTGACGCGGTTGGCCCAGTAGAGCTTCCCCGCTGCCGTGTCGATCGCCAGGCCGTAGGGCTCGGCCGGGGTCGCCCCGGTGGTGTCGAGCACGCCGCCGCCCGACCCGTCGAGCGCGGCGTAGGAGATCGCGTTGCCGGTGTCGTTGGCCCAGTAGATCCTTCCCGCGGCGGGATCGATCGCGACGCCGTGCGGCTTCACGATCGGGGCGCCGCCGAGGTCGAGCTGTCCGCCGCCGCCCGATCCGTCGAGCTTGGCGTAGGAGATCGTGGCGTTGCCCTGGTTGGCCCAGTAGATCCTCCCCGCCACAGGGTCGACCGCCACGCCTCGCGGTCCGTCCGGGGTGGCACCGGACACGTCGAGCAGGCTCCCGCCGCCCGATCCGTCGAGGTTGGCGTAGGAGATCGTGTCGTTGCCGTTGGCCCAGTAGGCGCGGTCCACGCCGAGCGCCGCGGGCGCCGCCGCGAGGGCGAGCAGCACGGCGACGATCAAGGACACGCCGTGCCGAGCCTGCAGGATCACGCGGGCAGCGAGCACGAGCCAGACCCTCTCCGATCCGGTCCGTCGAGTCAACGCGGCCGAGCGCGATCACGAGGCGCCCGCCGGACCTGGTGGTCCGGCGGGCCCCGTCGAACGTCAGCGCGGCCTGCGGTGCGGCGCCCGGACGTCACGGACCTTCGTCGTCGCGCGGACGCGCGCCCGCGTCTGCGCCGCCAGCGTGCCGACCGCCGGCGCCTGCTGCACCCAGTAGGCCGCCGAGGCGAGCGCCGGCCACTCGCGCTCAGGATCGGCGCGGTAGGCCGGGTTCATCGCGAACACGGTCAGGCGCGAGGTGCCGGACGTGTTCGGCCCGTGCGCGATCAGCGGGGCGCCGGCGGCGCTCGCGGACTGCGCGTCCTGTAGCCACAGGCCGGCGGCGAAGAAGCCCGCGCTGGGCAGCTTCGCGTCGACCTGCAGCGAGGGGGGCACCGCCGTGAACCACGTCGGCGGGTCCATGATCGCCGTGTCGCGCGCCGGGTAGGCGCCGACGATCGGGCTGCTCGCGCCCCCGACGTTGTCCCAGTAGACGATGCCGCTGCGCCCGCTGCCGCTGCGGCTCGCCGCCGTCAGGCCGGCGACCTGGCCGGCCGAGGCGAGGAACGCCGTGCCGTTGGTCCCCGCCCCGACGTAGCCGCCGTGGTCTGCGAAGAACGACAGCAGCCGCGCGCGGGCCGTCGCGCCGTTCGGCCACCCCGCCTGGTTGTAGACGACGTCGTAGCCGGCCAGCGGGTCGGGCCCGCCGGCGTTGTTGAGCGCGCTCGTGTTGCCGGTCGGCACCGGATCGGCGGTGAAGCCGAGGTCGCGCAGGACCCAGATCTCCTGCGTCAGGCCACCGGTGAGCACGGCGATCCGCGGCACGCTGGTGCGAGGCTCGCTCGCCGGCAGCGCCGTGGCGGCGACGCCGCCGAAGCGCAGGCCGCGGTCCTTGCCCACGCGGTCGAGCGTCGGCTTGTCCGACGCGGCGAAGATCGCCGTGCCGGCCGGGTACGTGCGCCCGTTGCCGGCGAACGACGCGGTCGCGATCTCGGCTGCGACGCCGTCCGAGACCAGCGAGTTGAGCGTGCGCACCGCGGTCGGCGAGTCGATCTCCAGCACGTAGGCGCCGGCCGGGCCGGGCTCGACGCCCCCGCTCAGCTTCTGCGGGCTGCCGATCGCGTGCGTGGCCGGTGTGAAGCCGGCGCCCGTGGGGATCTGGACGACGTCCGCGCCCCAGAGGTAGCCGTGGCTCCACGCCGCCGGCGGTGCATACAGCACGCCGATCTCGTCCGAGATGTCGTCGCCGACCGAGAGCGTGGTCTCGACCAGGCCACGGTGCGCCTGATCCATCCAGACGACGTAGGAGCCCTGGTCGAACTGCTGGGAGCCGGAGGTCAGCGCCTTGTTGAGCTGCGTGACCTCGATGCCGTTGTCGAGCAGCCACTGGACGAGGTTGTTCGCCTCGGCGTCGCTGCGCTGGCCGCCGCCCAGCGGGATCACGTATGCCTCGGGGTACTCGTGCATCCAGTTGTTGGCGACGTCGAACGGCGCCGGGCAGCACGCCGGTCGCGCAGCGCCCGCCTCGCCGCGGCGGTAGTTCTCGAGCTGGTCCGCCAGCAGGTCGTGGCGATGCGCGATGTCGAACGCGAGCGTCGACGTGGCGACCGCGTACTGCGCCGTGCGGGCCGCGGCGCGGCCGCGCGGGAAGCTCGTCAGGCCGGGCGCCCCGCAGACACGCTGCGTCGCGGGGTTGGAGGCCGTGCTCTGGCACATCTCCACGGTCGAGCCGTTGAGGCCGACGAGCTGGTTGTACATCGGCGTGTAGAACGGGCCCCAGTCGTCCCAGCCCTCCGCGACGGCCGGCCCCGGCGGGCTGCCGTTGGCACAGACGGACGAGCCGATCGGCGGCAGGTTGGCGTTGGCGCACCAGTCGTTGATCGGACGCTGGATCCCGAGTCCCTCCGCCGCGAGCGCGGCGCCGTTCGCGGCGGTCCGCGGCTGGTTCCACTTGAGGAACAGGTCGTACTCGATGCCGGGGTTGTGGGGCTTGGTCGTCGCCTCGATCAGCGTCGGCGTCGTGTACCCGTGCTGGTCGAGCATGTCGGGGAACAGCCACTGCTGCATGGCCGACACCGAGGCCTTGACCTCAGGCTGCGACTGCGTCAGGAAGTCCCGGTTGAGGTCGAAGCCGGCGCCGTTGGCGCGCGTCCCGGCGGCGCGGCCGTCCGGGTTCTGGACGGGGTTGAAGACGACGATGGCGTGGTCGAGGATCGCGTCGACCTCGGCATCCTCGCCGCGCGGCGTCGTCGCGAGCCGCTCGATCAGCTGCATCGACGCGTCGACGCCCTCGTACTCGTCGCCGTGGATCGCGGCCTGGATGAAGATCGGGACCTTCACGTCGTCGCCGTAGCCGCCGAGGTCGCGGATCGCCTTCGCCGGGTCGTCGAGCGCCAGCCTGCGGAGCTTGCTCCAGCGCTCGAAGTCGCGGCGCTGGCCGGGGGTCTCGAGCGCGTTGAAGGTGACCAGGTACATCGGCCGCCCGAGCGCGGACTGGCCGAAGACCTCCAGCGACATCCGGTTGCCGACGCTCTCGGCCTTGATCGCCTCGAGCGTGCAGCCGATCGCGTAGTAGGGGATGTGCGGGAAGCTGCCGACCGGGTGACTCGGGCTGCTGCCGTCCGGCAGGGCTCCGGCCGCATCGGGCGCCGGCGTGCCGCACCAAGGCGGCTCGATCTCCACGGCGTGAGCCGAGCTCGCAAGGCAGAGCAGCAGCGCGAACAGCGCGACAGCTCCGGCCAGTCCCTTACGCAGACTGCCGACCATGACACTCCCCACTCCTCGGTGGAACGCGTCCGGACCGCAGGGTCTGTCGCGCCGATCGGGGCAACCTCTCACCCTCCCACCGCCGCGTCAAGAGCCTCAGGCGATCGCGGGCGCCTCCGGCAGCCTCGCCAGCGCCGCCTCCATGTCGGCCTCCGAGAACTCGGGGTCCTCGAGCGTGCCGGCGAGGAACGCCTCGTAGGCGGCGAGGTCGAAGTGGCCGTGGCCGCAGAGGCCGAACAGGATCACGCGCTCCTCGCCGGCCTGCTTCGCCGCCTCGGCCTCCTCGATCACCGCCCGGATCGCGTGGGCGGGCTCGGGGGCGGGGATGATCCCCTCGCTGCGCGCGAACTGGACGGCCGCCGCGAAGGTCTCGTTCTGCTTGTACGCGCGCGCCTCGATCGCGCCCGCCTTCACCAGCCCGCACAGCATCGGCGCGTCCCCGTGGTAGCGCAGCCCGCCCGCGTGCACGGGCGGCGGGACGAAGTCGTGCCCGAGCGTGTACATGGGCATCAGCGGGGTCAGCCCGGCGGTGTCGCCGAAGTCGTAGCGATAGACGCCGCGGGTCAGCGTCGGGCAGGCGGCGGGCTCGGCGGCCACGATCCGCGCGGTCGACTTCCTGCGCAGGAACGGGAACACGAGCCCGGCGAAGTTGGAGCCGCCGCCGACGCACCCGACGATCACGTCGGGCTCCTCGCCCGCCAGCTCCATCTGCAGGATCGCCTCCTGCCCGATCACCGTCTGGTGCAGCAGGACGTGGTTGAGCACCGAGCCGAGCGAGTAGTTGCAGTCCGGGTCCTGGGCGGCGACCTCCACGGCCTCGGAGATCGCGATCCCGAGCGACCCGGTGGGGTGCTCGGCCTGCGAGCGGCCGGACTGCGTGAGCTCGCTCGGCGAGCGGTGCACCGTCGCGCCCCAGGTCTGCATCATCGAGCGCCGGTAGGGCTTCTGGTCGTAGCTGGAGCCGACCATGAAGACCTCGCACTCGAGGCCGAACAGCGAGCAGGCGAAGGCCAGCGAGGAGCCCCACTGGCCCGCGCCGGTCTCGGTCGACAGCTTGGAGATGCCGGCCTTGGCGTTCTCGTACGCCTGCGGGATGGCGGTGTTGGGCTTGTGCGAGCCGGCCGGGGAGACGCCCTCGTACTTGTAGTAGATGTGCGCCGGCGTGCCGAGCGCCGCCTCGAGCCGGCGGGCGCGGTACAGCGGCGTCGGGCGCCACAGGCCGTAGGCCTCGCGGACCTCGTCCGGGATCTCGACCTCGGGCTCCATCGAGACCTCCTGACCGATCAGCGCCATCGGGAAGATCGGCGTCAGGTCGTCGGGCCCCGCGGGTTGCCCGGTCGCCGGGCTTAGCGGTGGGAGCGGCTCGCCCGGGAGATCGGGGAGCAGGTTGACCCAGTGGCTGGGGATGTCCGCCTCTGAGAGCAGGAACTTCGTCGGGTCAGGCATGGCCCGATCGTACGCCGACCGTCCTGGTCGCGGAGGCGCGTGGCAGCAGCGTGCCGTTGCCCTCGAAGCGCGCTTGCACCGTCAGCCTCCTCCGGCCCGCGAAGGGCCTGGAGAAGGTCGCGGTCGAGGAGAAGCTGCAGCTCTTGCCGAGCGTCGCGCGGCGCAGCGAGACCGTCCGCCCGCCCGCCTTGATCCGGACGGCCACGCGTCCCCGGCACGCCGTCGCCCGGCTGACCCCCGGGGGCAGGCGCAGCGAGCCCGAGGTGGTGAAGCGGTACGGGCGCCGTGCGTCCCTGCGAGGCGTCACCCGGGCGCTGAGCCTGCCCGGCCGGAGCCGGCCGGCGGCGACGGGCGGCGGCGGCGGGGGAGGATCCGTCGAGGCGCGCTCCGGCGTCGTGGACGCCGGAGCGGCCGGGGAGAGGTAGGCCGCGACCGCCGCGGGCCGGTCGCGGATGAAGGCGCGGGTGTCGGCCACCGCCGCCTCCCACGCCGGGTCATCGGCATGCTCGAGGTCGGGCAGCGGCCGCCACGGGGCCACGACGGCCGCGACCGCGTCGAGCCGCGCCTCGAGGTCGATCTCGTGCGCCGCGGCCGAGACCGCGCCGAGGCTCGAGCGGAACGCCTCGAGGCACGAGCCGTCGCCGAGGCAGCGAACGATCAGCAGCCCGTCGCCGTCGCCGTCGCCTCCGAACGCGACGCGGCGCCCGAAGGTCTGGTCGAGCCCGGAGGCGAGCATCGCGAACCGCCCCGACGCGTCGCTGTGGAGGTAGTAGTTGCTCGGCGACTTGTGACCGGCGCGCACGCTGTAGCCGTCCCAGTGGCCGAGGTACTGCTCGGCAGCCCACAGGCGGGTCATCTCGTCGAGGTCCGCCGAGCCCGCCATCCCCGCCGACCAGTCGCTCCCGCTCGCGTTCGCCGCGTCGATCAGCGCCTCGAGGTCGCTCCGGTCGTCCTCGTCGCCCTCGTCCACCTCGTAGGCGCCGGCCCCGCCGGCCGTCACGTCGACGCCGGCCTCGTCGGCTTCGTAGAGGTGCCCGGTGGTCGCGAACAGCCGCGGCAGCGAGACGTCGTCGTACGTCTCGAGGTTCAGGTAGAGCCCGTAGCCCTGCCCGTTCACGCGCACGTAGGCGAAGCCGGTGCGCGGCGCCGGCACGCCGGCCGCGCGCAGCAGCTCGTAGCCCAGCGTCTCGTGGGCCATCGACCGGTCCTGCACCAGGTTGTTGAGGGTCATGCTCTTGAGGCCGAGCAGCCGGTCGGTCTTGGCGAACTTGACCTTGAACGCCGCCTTGCCCTCGAGCGGACGGAACGACCCGTGGCCCTTGAGCTTGACCTGGACCTGCTTCGGGCCGAGGGTGCTGCCGGCGACCGTGAGCTGAAGCGTGGCGGCGACGTACGTCCTCGGGTCCAGCAGCAGCGCCTCCCTGGCCTCGTCGGAGAGCGTGAGATCGATCTCGGCGACGCCGGCGGGGTCGTAGAGGACCGCCGCCTCGTCGGCGCGCGCCGCCGCCGGCAACGCCAGCGCGAGCACGAGCAACGACGCAGGGGCCCAACGGGAACGGGGCGGCGCGCGTCGCATGTACGACGACCCTCCTCCAAGCACGCCGCGGCGTCAACGGTGAAAAAGGTGCGACAGCGCCTCGCCTACGACGGCAGCTGGTGGTTCCACCGCTCGGCGCGGGCCGGCTGCTCCGCGGGCGCTGGTACGCTGCGGCTACGGGAGCCTCAGCCCCGGTGCCGCCCGGTCAGACGTCAGAGCTTGATCCTGTAGCGCCGCTCCTGATCCTCCGAACCGCCGGACACTCCTTCGGGCACTCACGACCACTCGCCCGCCGGGGGATCCGCAAAGGGAGGGCTCCGATGGCCCGAGCAGTGACCGCGCCGGACGCTGGATCGCCGCTTCGGCCGGCCGGGCTGCTGGGCGGCGCACGGGGCATCGCCCGCCGACACCGGGGCTGGGTCACGGTCGTCGGCTCGCTGACCGTGGCGGGGCTGCTCGTCTGGCTGCTGTCCGGCCGCCGCGAGGAGTTCGCGGACGCGCTCGCCGGAGCCGGCCTGTGGGTGCTCGCCGCCACGGCGCTGCTCCAGATCGTGGCGCTGGTGGCGCGCAGCGAGGCATGGCATCTGACCATCGGTGAGGCGGGCGGGTCGGTCGAGCGCCGTGTGCTCTATCGCGCATCGAGCATGCAGGTGCTCGGGAGCGTGATCAACGGGAACCTCGGCGTCGCGGCGCGGATCGCCGCGCTCCGGCGCTCGTCGCCGGAGGTTTGCCCGCAGGTGCCGACGCTGATCGCGGCGGAGTTTCCGATCCTCGCCGTCGAGGCGACGCTGGCCGCGCTCACGTCGTTCACCCTCGTCGGCCCGCTCGGCCTGCCGTGGTGGCTGCCGCTGATCGGGCTCGCGGTCATCGGGGTGGCGAGCGCGGGCCTGCGGCATCTCGCCACCCGCAAGGGCCGCGAGCTTTGGAGCGGCCTGGCGGTGCTGCGCAGCGCGCACGGCGGCACGCGCGTGGTCGCCTTCGTGCTGGTGGCCGTCTTCGCGCAGATCTTCCGCAACTGGATGCTGCTGCACGCGGTGGGCGTCGATGCGTCGTTCTTCGACGCGATCGCCGTGCTGATCGCGATCGTGACGCTCAGCCAGCTCCCGGTCGGCCCGAGCGCCGGCGCGGCCGCCGCGGTCCTCATCCTCGGCAGCAACGGGGTGGCCGCGGCCGCCGCCGCCGGCGTGCTGATGACCGTCACCGGGACGATCGGCGGGCTCTGCTTCGCCGCCTGGGCCGCAGGCGACCACCTGTGGGCGGCCGGCCGCGGCGCCGGGCGCAGGGGTGGACTCTCGGAGCCATGAGGCGTAGGGTCGGCTGAGCGGGCCGACGCCTGGGCTGCCCGTCTGCCACGTGGCGTCCCAGACGGAAGGAGCCGTTCCCGATGGGAAGCATCAGCCCGGCGGGCAAATGGCGGGCGCTGCGGGTCCTCGCGCTCTCCGCCGCGGTCATCGGCACGATCGCGGCCGTCGCGCTGGCCGCCGGCCCCGGCGGCTGGGATCACCTCGGGAATCGGGGCACACCCGGCTCTGACTCGCTGGACCTCGTCGCCTCCGCGCTGACGGTGTCGTCGGGCGTGCTCTACGTCGGCGGCGACTTCACCGACGCCGGCGGCATCCCCGCCGCTGATCGCATCGCGAAGTGGAACGGCAGCAGCTGGAGCGCGGTCAGCTCGTCGGATTCGCAGTTCCCGCCGGGCGGCGGCGTGCTCGACATCGCCGTGTCCGCGGGCAAGGTCTACGCCGGTGGCAGCTTCACGAATGCGGGGGGAGACGCGAACGCCGACTACCTCGCGGTCTGGGACGGGGCGAGCTGGAAGCCCTTCTGCACCGCTGCAGGACCCGCGTTCGACGGGAACGTGCATAGCCTGCAGATCATCGGCCAGACGCTCTTCGTCGGCGGCGCGTTCCAGAACGGCGCGGGCATCGCTTCCGCCGACTACCTGCTCGCCTGCGACCTGGCCACGGGCGCACCGCGGTCCACGGTGATCGATTCGGCCCACGCGTTCTCCGGCACGGTGCTTGCGCTGGCGGCCGACAGCAACGGCCGGCTCTATGCGGGCGGAGGCTTCACCATCCTGAACACACCGGCCGCCAACAACGTCGCCTACCTCCCATCGGGCGGCAGCTGGACTCCGATGGGGTCGGGCGGCGGAGCGTGCGGGTGCGCGGTCACCACGTTCGTGCGCGGGCTCACCGCGGTCGGGACCGACGTCTACGTCGGCACGGACGCCAATGACGTCGCGGGCATCGCGCAGGCCGACCACGTCGCCAGATGGGACGGATCGACGTGGTCGGCCGTCGGGGCCGGCAGCGGTGGCGCGAACGGGTGGTTCCCGACGACGGCCTCGATCGAGGACCTCGCGACCACCGACTCGCACCTGTTCGTCACCGGCACGTTCCAGAACGCCGATGGCGACCCGCGCGCCGACAACGTGGCCTTCTTCGACGGCGCCGCCTGGCACCCGCTCGGCTCCGACGGCGCCGGGGGAGGCCCCTGGACCGGCACGGGCCACTCGCTCGCGATCGTGGATCGGCAGCTCTATGCGGCAGGGAGCTTCACCACCGCCGGCGGCGACCAGCAAGGGCGGTCCGTCGCCTCCTTCGCACTCGCGCAGGTCATCGCCTACCCGACGCCGACGGTCACGGCAGGTCCGAGCGCGGCCCCGACGCCGACGGTGACCCCCGGACCCGGCGCGGTCCCGACGCCCACGGTCACCCCGGCTCCCACGCCCGACGCCGTGCCGCCCCGCACATCGCTGCGCAAGGCGAAGATCGACCAGGCCAGGCACAGGGCGACGTTCAGGTTCGCCTCGAACGAGGCGGGCTCCAAGTTCCTGTGCAAGCTCGACAAGAAGCGGTTCAGGCCGTGCGCCTCGCCGAAGACCTACAAGCGGCTCGCGGCCGGCGCACACGCGTTCCGCGTCAAGGCGCGCGACCGCGCCGGCAACGCCGATGCGTCGCCGGCGGTCAAGCGGTTCAGGATCTTGAAGGGATAGCGCCCCGTCAGTCGACGGGCCGGACGTGGAGCACGGCGTCGGGGCGGACGGCGACCGCTCGCCCGTCCGCGTCCTGCAGTACGGCGAAGCTGTGCACGCGCCGGCTGGAGACCTCGTGCAGCTTGTCGATCACCGTCTGGAGTTCTCCCTCGACCTCGAGGGCGGTGCCGTCGGCGAACGTGACCGAGCATCGGGCCATCCGTGCACCGTAGCGGTAGCTGATCTCGCTCGTGGCAGCCCGGGTAGCGCCCAGTCGATCGCCTGAAGGGCATGCTCACCGACCGCGACATCGTGGTGAAGGTGCTGGGGGAGGGGAAGGACCCGTCCTCGACGCGCGCCGGCGCCTCGCCACGCAGGACGAGGTGGTCACGATCGGCGCCGACGACCCGATCGACGAGGCGCTGCGCACGATGACCGAGCACAAGGTCCGCCGCCTGCCCGTCATCGACGGCCACCGGCTCGTCGGCATCGTGAGTCAGGCCGACATCGCGACCAACATCGACGAGGAGAAGGTCGGCGACCTCGTCGAAGCCATCTCCGCGGCGCCGTAGTCAACCCAGCGTGAGGCGAGCGGGCTTCGCGCCCGCTCGCTACCCGCCGTTCGGGCAGGGGAACGCCATGTGGATCTGGGTGCCGGCGGGGCTGCTGACGATGTTCATCCGCTCGGCGACGGTCGCGATGATCGAGAGGCCGACCCCGAGGCCGGGGCTGTCGGGCCGGTCGTGGAAGCCCCTCCCGGCGTCGCCGATGACGATCTCGAGCTCGCCCTTCCGCACGACGGCAGTGACCCTCAGCTCGCCCTCGCCCTCGGCGTAGCCGTGCATGACGGCGTTCGTCGCCGCCTCGGTCACGGCGAGGCGCACGTCGGCCACCCCCTCGGCGTCCATCCCGCAGTCGGCCGCGACCGCGGACATCTCCTGGCGCGCCATGCGCACCCCGAAAGGGGTGCCGGGAATCGTGGCCTCGAACATGGGCTCCATCGTCAGACGGCCTACCCGTCCGGGCCGCTGCTATCCGGATCGCGGCGCGAGGACTACGCTGGGTCATCAATGGAACGCCAGGGAAAACAGCGCGTCGCGATGAACGAGGCGACGTTCCGCAAGGTCAACGAGGGCATGAAGGACGGCCAGGGTGATTCGGGCCTGCTGAGCTTCGTGTGCGAGTGCGGCCGCCTGCACTGCACCCGGATCATCCAGCTCAGCCACGAGGAGTACGAGGCCATCCGCGCCAGCTCCCGCCGGTTCGCGATCGTCGACGGGCACGAGCTCCCCGAGGTCGAGGAGGTCGTCGAGCGCCACGACCGCTACATCGTCGTCGAGAAGACCGGGGCGCCGGAGGCCGAGGTCGTCGAGCACACCGACCCGCGCCGGCCGCTCGACTGAGCGCCGCTATCCCGCGGCGCGGCGGAAGCTGAGCAGGCAGACGTCGTCGTCGGTCCTGCCGAGCTCGAGCAGGGCCGCCGGGAGCGCCCGCACGAGCTCGGCCGGGCTCGCGTCGGGCACGGCGCGGACGACGTCCACCAGGCGCTCCAGACCGGCGTCGATCGGTTCCTCGCGGCGCTCGACGAGCCCGTCGGTGTAGAGCAGGAAGCCGGCGCCCGGCGCGAGCTCCAGGCTCGCCTGCGCGCGAGGCGTGCCGGGAGCGGTGATGCCGAGCGGCGGCGAGCGGCCCTCCATGAACAGCCGCGCCTCGCCGTCGGCCTCGACGATCACCGGCGGCGGGTGCCCCGCGGCCGCGAGCAGCACCTTGCCGGAGCCGGGGTCGACCCGGGCGAGCGCGATCGTCGCGTAGCGGGCGTCGTCGACCTGCTCGACGAACGTGTCGAGGTGGGCCAGGACGGCGGCGGGCTCGAGGCCGGCGCCCGCGAGCGCGCGGACCGCGCTGCGCAGCTGCCCCATCGCGCTCGCCGCACGCAGGCCGCGACCGACGACGTCGCCGACCACGATGCCGATCCGTCCCTCCCCAAGCCGGAACGCGTCGTGCCAGTCGCCGCCCACCTCCAGGTGCTCGATGGCGGGGTGGTAGAGCGTCGCGATCTCGAAGCGCGGGTCGCGCAGAGGCACGCCGGCGAGCATGCTCTGCTGCAGCGTGTGGGCGACGGTTCGCGCCACCTCGTGCAGGCGCGCGCGCTCGAGCGCGACGGAGGTCTGGGCCGCGCAGGCCTCGAGGAAGGCGCGCTCGTACACCGTGAAAGCGTGCGGCTCTGGAAGCTCGAGCCGGAGCCGGCCGGCGCCGCCCAGCGGCAGCTGCGCGCTGCCGCCGCGGCGCCCCGGCTCGCCGTCGTCGTAGTCGGCGCGGTCCGAGGGCTCGTCGGCGGCGATGCCCACGCTCGCGCCCTCGAAGGCCGCGCGCAGCTCGCCCGTCACCGCCGCCTCGATCGCCTCCACGCTCGGGGCCGTGACGAGCAGCGCGGTGATGCGCTGCAGGCGCTCGACGCCCTCTCGCGCGGCCCGCTCGCGGTTGCGCGCGACGAGCAGCTCGCGCTCGTAGGACTTGCGCTCGGTCGCGTCGAAGACGGTCGTGCGCACCACCTGCGGCTCGCCGTCGGCGTCGCGGTGCAGGACGGAGTTCACGAGCACGGGGAGCCGGCGGCCGTCGGCGGTCACGATGTCGACCGCGATCTCGCGCACGATGCCCTGCATGCGCAGCATCGGCGCGTAGTGGGTCTCGTGGTAGATCCGCCCGCCGACGCTCAGGAGGTCCTGGAAGCGCTTGACGTCGAGAAGATCCTCGCGCTCGTAGCCCGTCCAGCGCAGGAACGTGCGGTTGACGCGCAGCAGCGTGCCGTCGGGCGCCGCGGACAGGTAGCCGCACGGCGCGTCCTCGAGCAGCTCCTCCGCGCTCTCCTCGAACCCGGGGGCGCCCATGGTCAGCCGAAGGCCCGGATCGCCTCGATCGTCTCCTCGGGAGCGCTCAGGTTGGGGCAGTGCCCCGTGGCGCGGAGCCGCACGAGCTTCGAGCCGGCGATCTCGCGGTGGACGAACTCGCCGACCTCCGGCGGGGCGATCACGTCGTCGCTGCACTGCAGCACGAGCGTCGGCACCGACACGCTCGAGAGGTCCGCGCGGTTGTCGGACATGAACGTCACGCGCGCGAACTGGGCCGCGATCGCCGGGTCGGTGCGGCAGAAGCTCTCCGTCAGCTCCGCGCCGAGCTCGGGCCGGTCGGCGTTGCCCATGATCGCCGGCGCCATCGCGCTGGACCAGCCGAGGAAGTTGCTGTCGAGCGACTCGAGCAGCTCCTCGATGTCCGCGCGCGTGAAGCCGCCGCGGTAGCCCTCATCGTCGATGTAGCGTGGCGAGGGGCCGACCATCACGAGCCGGCCGATGCACTCCGGGCCGCGTGCGGCGGCGATCGCGCCGATCATCGCGCTCACGGAGTGCCCCACGAAGGTCGCGTCCGTGACGTCCAGCGCGCGGCAGATCTCCAGCACGTCCTCGGCGTAGGCGTCGAGGCGGTCGTAGCGGGCCGGGTCGTAGGCCGAGGCGTCGGAGCCGCCGGCCCCGAGGTGGTCGAACAGCACCACCCGGTGGTCGTCCTCGAACGCGGGCGCCACGAAGCGCCACATGTTCTGGTCGCAGCCGAAGCCGTGGGCGAAGACCATCGCCGGCGCGCCCTCACGGCCGGAGACGTTGACGTTGTGTCGCCGCAGGACGTCCACGTCGGCTGAGTCTAGGCGCATTTCGGCCACCGGGGGTCCGCTCCGAACCGATCCGCGGCAGCGCGCGTAGGGCTTGCACGTCGCGGACGCTCCCGAAAGGATGTCGCACGGACCCACATGCCTGATGACGCGCGCGCGTACTGGTTGTGCGCCCCCGGACGTGGGGAGATCCGGCCCGTCGCGCTGCCCGAGCCCGGCCACGGCGACGTGGTCGTCCGCACGCTGCGGTCCGGCGTCAGCCGCGGCACCGAGACGCTGGTCTTCCAGGGCGGGGTGCCGCCGCGGGCGCCGTTCCAGGAGGGCGAGTTCCCGGGGCCGGTCAAGTACGGCTACCTCAACGTCGGCGCGGTCGAGCAGGGGCCGGCGGACCTGCGCGGGCGCACGGTCTTCTGCCTGTTCCCGCACCAGACGGCGTACGTCGTGCCGGCCGGCGCCGTGACCGTCGTGCCCGATGACGTGCCGCCGGCCCGCGCGGTGCTCGCCGGCACGGTCGAGACCGCGGTCAACGCGCTGTGGGACGCGCCGCCGCTGGTCGGCGACCGCGTCGCGGTCGTCGGCGCCGGGATGGTCGGCTGCTGCGTCGCGCGCCTGCTCGCCCGCTTCCCCGGGGTCGACGTGACACTCGTCGACGTGGACGTGTCGCGGGCCGGCGTGGCGGACGCGCTGGGCGCCGGCTTCGCCGCGCCCGGGGACGCCGCGGCCGGATGCGATCTGGTCGTCCACACGAGCGCGACGGCCGCCGGGCTCCAGCTCGCGCTCGACCTGCTGGCGCCGGAGGGCACCGTGCTCGAGCTCAGCTGGTACGGCGACCGCGAGGTGCGGCTCTCCCTCGGCGGCGCGTTCCACGCCGGGCGCCTGCGGGTCCGGGCGAGCCAGGTCGGGACGGTCTCCCCGGCCCGCGCCGGCCGGCGCACCACCGCCGACCGGCTGGCGCTCGCGCTCGCCCTGCTGCGCGACCCCGCGTTCGACGCGCTCGTCACGGGCGAGTCGCGCTTCGAGGAGCTGCCCGGCGTGATGGCCCGCCTGGCCGCGGGGAGCCTGCCGGCCCTCTGCCACACGATCACCTACGACGGGGCCTAGCGATGTTCAGCGTCACCGTCCGCGACCACATGATGATCGCCCACAGCCTGCGCGGCGAGGCGTTCGGGCCCGCGCAGCGCCTGCACGGCGCGACGTACGTCGTCGACGCCAGCTTCCGCCGCGCGGCGCTGGACGCCGACGGCATCGTCGTCGACATCGGCCGCGCGGCCGAGGCGCTGCGCGCCGTGGTCGGCGAGCTCGGCTACCGCAACCTCGACGACGAGCCCGACCTCGCGGGCGTCAACACCACGACGGAGGTGCTGGCCCGGATCGTCGCGGACCGCCTCGCGGAGCGCGTGCGTGCGGGCGAGCTCGGCGAAGACGGCCGCGAGCTCGACGGGCTGGTCGTCACCCTGCACGAGTCCCACGTCGCGTGGGCGAGCTACGAGCGGCCGCTGTGACCGCGGTCCACGTCATCGTCCCCGAGGGCATCGACGATCCGGCGCGGCCGAGCGGCGGCAACACGTACGACCGCCGCGTCTGCGACGGGCTCGCCGCGCTCGGCTGGGCGGTGCGCGAGCACGCCGTGCCCGGCGCGTGGCCCTCGGCCGGTTCGCCGGGGCTCGCCGCGCTCGCGGGCGCCATGGGGGCGATCCCGGACGGCGCCGTGGTGCTGCTCGACGGCCTGATCGCCTCGGCCGCACCCGAGGCGCTCGTGCCGCACGCGCGCCGGCTGCGGCAGGTCGTGCTCGTGCACATGCCGCTCGGTCATCGCCCGCCGGACGACGAGGCGGCCGTGGTCCGCGCCCGCGAGCACCTGGTCCTCGCGGGCGCCGCCGCGATCGTCACCACCAGCGAATGGACCCGGCGCCGGCTGGGGGAGCTGTACGCGCTGCCGGCCGAGCGGGTGCACGTGGCCGAGCCCGGCGTCGACGGTGCCGCGCTGGCGCCGGGGACCGAGGCGGGCGGCGCGCTGCTGTGCGTCGCGGCCGTGATCCCCGGCAAGGGCCACGACGTCCTGCTCGACGCGCTCGCCGGCGTGGGGGAGCTGCCGTGGCGCTGCACGTGCGTGGGCAGCCTGGACCGCGACCCGGCGTTCGCCGCCGCCGCGCAGCGCCGGGCGGGCGGCGGCGTGCGCTTCGCCGGGGTCCTCAGCGGAGCCGAGCTCGACCGCGAGTACGCGGCAGCAGACCTGCTCGTGCTCGCCTCGCACGGTGAGACCTACGGCATGGTCGTCACCGAGGCCCTATCCCGCGGCCTGCCGGTGCTCGCCACCGACGCCGGCGGGGTGGGCGAGGCCCTCGGCCACGGCGAGAACGGCGCCCGCCCGGGGCTGCTCGTCCCGCCCGGCGACCCGGCGGCGCTCGCGCGCGGCGCTGCGCCGCTGGCTCGAGGACGCCGCCCTCCGCGAGACCTTGCGCCGCGCGGCGCGGGAGCGGCGCGCGACCCTGCGCCCCTGGGCCGCGACCACGGCCGACCTCGCCGCCGCCCTCACGGCCGTGGCGGGCCACGCGTTGGCGGTGGCGCCATGAGCGCGGCGGCGGTCCGGGTCAGCCCTGCGTGGCTGGAGCTGCGCGAGCCGGCGGATGCGGCCGCGCGGTCGGAGGAGCTCGTCACGCGGCTGCGCCGTCACCTCGGGCCCGGGGAGCTCGTGGTCCACGATCTCGGCGGCGGGAGCGGCTCGATGGGGCGCTGGCTCGCACCGCGGCTGCCCGGGCCGCAGCGCTGGGTGGTCCACGACCGCGACGCGGACCTGCTGGAGCTCGCCCTGGCCGGCGCGCCCGCGGGGGTCGGCGTGGAGGCGCGCCGCTCGGACGTCACGCGGCTCGAGCCCGCGGACCTCGCCGGTGCGAGCGTCGTCGTGGCCTCGGCGCTGCTGGACCTGCTGACGGCGGACGAGCTCGCCTCGATGCTGCGTGCCTGCGCCGGGCGCCCGCTGCTGCTCGCGCTGACCGTCGCCGGGCGCGTGGAGCTCGCCCCGGCGCACCAGCTCGACGCGCGCATCGGCGCCGCCTTCAACGCCCACCAGCGCCGCGACGGCCGGCTCGGCCCGGACGCCGTCGCGGCTGCCGTCGCCCGCCTCGACGGTGCGGAGGTCCGCCCGAGCCCGTGGCGCCTCGGGCCCCCCGAGGCCTGCCTGACGGCGGAGTGGCTCGAGGGCTGGGTCGCCGCAGCCTGCGAGCAGGAGCCCGCGCTGGCCGCCGCCGCGTCCGCGTACCGGGACCTCCGCTCGGCGCAGATCGCCGCCGGCGAGCTCTCCGTCGCCGTCGACCACGCCGACCTCCTGGTGCTGCCGTGAGGCTGCGCGTCGCAGCCGCCGTCGCAACGCTCGCGTTCCTCCTGTGGCAGCTGGGGACGGGGCCGTTCCTCGACGGCCTGCGCGCCGTCGACGCCGAGGCGCTGCTGGCCGCCTCGGGCCTCGCCGTGGTGACCACGGTCTGCTGCGCGTGGCGCTGGCGAATCGTGGCGCGCGGGCTCGGGACCGACCTGTCGCTCGCCGCGGCGGTGGCTGCGTACTACCGCTCGCTGTTCTTCAACCTCACGCTGCCCGGCGGCGTGGTGGGCGACGTGCACCGGGGGCTCGGCCACGGGATGCGCGCCGTCGTGTGGGAGCGCTCGGCCGGGCAGGCGGTGCAGGCGGTCCTGACCGTCGCCGTGCTGCTGGCGCTGCCGTCGCCGGTGCGGCCGCTGATGCCGTACGCCGCGCTCGCGCTGCTGGCGGCGGCCGCCGGCGTCGCGCTGGTGGCGCACGCCCGGCCCGCCGCGACCCCGTCCCGCCTCGAGCGCCTGCGCGCCGCCGCGGCGCGCGACCTGCGCGACGGGCTGCTCGCCCGGCGGGCGTGGCCGGCCGTCGCGCTCGCGTCGGCGCTGGTCGTCGCGGGCCACGCGCTCACGTTCCTGATCGCCGCGCGCGCGGCGGGGGCGACGGCGCCGGCGGATGAGCTGCTGCCACTGGCGCTGCTCGTGCTGCTCGCGGCGGCGCTGCCCAACGTCGGCGGCTGGGGCCCGCGCGAGGGCGTGACGGCGTGGGCGTTCGCCGCCGCCGGGCTCGGCGCGTCGCTCGGGCTCGCCACCGCCGTCGCGTACGGCGTGATGGTGCTGTTCGCGAGCCTCCCCGGCGCCGCCGTGCTGCTCGCCGGCACCGTCCACCGGAGGACGGCGCATGCCTGAGCGCCCCTACACCCTGCTGAGCTGCAGCGTGTCGCTCGACGGCTACCTGGGCGACCAGACGCCGCGCCTCGCGCTCTCCAACGAGGCCGACTTCGACCGGGTCGACGAGGTCCGCGCCTCGTGCGACGCGATCATGGTCGGCGCGGTCACCGTGCGCACGGACAACCCGCGGCTGCTCGTGCGCTCGCAGGCCCGCCGCGAGGAGCGCCGGGTCCGCGGGCTCGCCCCGTCGCCGATGAAGATCACCGTCACCAGCCGCGGCGACCTCGACGCGGACTCGAACTTCTTCACCACGGGCGAGGCCGAGAAGCTCGTCTACACCTCGCGGGCGCGCGTGGCCGACGCCCGCGCGCGGCTCGCTCCGGTGGCGACCGTGGTCGACGGCGGCCGGCGCGTGCGGATGCGCCGGATCGGCGAGGACCTCGCGGACCGCGGCGTCGGGCGGCTGATGGTCGAGGGCGGAGGCATCGTCCACACGCAGTTCCTGGCCGACGACCTCGTCGACGAGCTGCAGCTCGTGGTGGCGCCGTTCTTCATCGGCGACTCGCGCGCGCCGCGCTTCGTCAGCGACGCGCGCTTCCCGTGGAACGCCGGCCGGCGCGCGAAGCTCGCCGGCGTGCGCCAGATCGGCGACGTGGTGCTGCTGCGCTACGCGCTCTCGCCCCGCTTCGAGGATGAGTAGCCAGGCAGCGCCGGCGCCGCGGCGGATCGGGCCCGCGAACGCGGTCACGCTCGTCCGCGCCACGCTGGCGGTCGCCGTCGCGGTGCTGGTCGTGGGCGCTCTCGCGCGGAGCATGCCGGTCGCGCCGCTCGTGGGGCTCGCCGCCGCCGCGCTCGCCCTGGACGCGGTCGACGGCTGGGTGGCGCGGCGCACGGGGACCGCGACCGCGTTCGGCGCCCGCTTCGACGGCGAGGTCGACGCGTTCCTGATCGCCGCGCTCAGCGTCTACGCCGCGACGATCTACGGACCATGGGTGCTCGCGATCGGCGCGGCGCGCTACGCGTTCCTCGCGGGCGAGCTCTCGCGGCCGTGGATGCGGGTGCCGCTGCCCCCGCGCAGGTGGCGCAAGGCGGTGGCGGCGGCGCAGGGGATCGTGCTGACCGTCGCGGCCGCCGAGGTGCTGCCGCGCGGGCTGACCCAGGCGCTGCTCGCGCTCGCGCTCGCCGCCCTCGCGGTCTCGGTCGGCGAGTGCACGTGGTGGCTGTGGCGCCGCCGGCAGGCCGCGCCCGCGCGCCGTGCCCCGGCCACGGCGCGGCCGAGGGCGGCGGCGCGGCCACGGCTCGCCGCGGCGCTGACGGGCGTCGCCCTCCTGCTCCTCTGGGCCGCGCTGGTGGCGCCCAACCATCCGAACCGCCTCACCGCGGGCGCGTTCGCGCGGCTCCCCGTCGAGCTGCTCGTCGTCGCCGTCGTGGCCGCCCTGCTGCCCGCCCGCCCGCGCCGCGTGCTCGCCGTCGTCGCAGGCGCCGTCCTCAGCGTGGTGGTCGTCGTGAAGCTGCTCGACATCGGGTTCTTCACGGCGTTCGACCGCCCGTTCGACCCCGTCGACGACTCGAGCTACGCGGGGATCGGCATCGAGACGCTGCGCGAGGCGGTCGGCTCCTCGAGCGCGGCGCTCATCGTCGCCGGCGTGGGCCTGCTCGTGCTCGCCCTGCTCGCCCTCCCGATCCTGGCGCTGCTGCGCGTGGCGCGGGTCGTGGCGGCCCACCGCGACCGGGTGCTGCGCGCAGCCGCGGTGCTGGGCGTCGTCTGGCTCGTCCTCCGGCTCGCCGGCGCGCCGGCGGCCTCCTCGAGCGCCGCGGCGCTCGCCGTCGACGAGGTGCAGGCGGTCCGCGCCGGGCTCGCCGACCGCGCGGAGCTCGCCCGCGAGCTCGCGCACGACCGCTTCGCGGCCGTCCCCGGCGACCGGCTCCTCACCGGCCTGAGAGGCAAGGACGTGCTGCTCGTGTTCGTCGAGAGCTACGGCAGGGTCGCGGTCCAGGACTCGTCGTTCTCGCCCGGGGTCCGCGCGACGCTCGACCGCGGCGCCGAGCAGCTGCGCTCCGCCGGCTTCTCCTCGCGCAGCGCCTTCCTCACCTCGCCGACGTTCGGCGGCCTCAGCTGGCTGGCCCACTCGACGCTGCAGTCGGGCATCGAGGTCGACGGCCAGCGCCGCTACGACCAGCTCGTCGCCCACGACCGCCTCACCCTCACCTCGGCGTTCAAGCGCGCCGGATGGCGGGCCGTCGGCGTCATGCCGGCCAACCGCCGGGCCTGGCCGGAGGGCTTCAGCTACTACCGCTACGACGCGATCTACGACCGCCGCAACCTCGGCTACCGCGGCCCGGACTTCGGGCTGCCGCCGATGCCCGACCAGTATTCCCTGCAGGCCCTGCGGCGCCGCGAGCTCGCCGCGCGCGAGCGGTCGCCGCTGTTCGCGGAGCTCGACCTGATCTCCAGCCACGCGCCGTGGACGCGCATCCCCCGGCTGGTGCCCTGGGAGGACGTCGGCGACGGCTCCGTCTTCGACCGGGTGCCGCCGGCCTTCTCGTCGGAGGCCGGGCTGTTCGGCGACTCGGCGCGGGCGCGCGTGGCCTACGGGCGCTCGATCGAGTACTCGCTGAGCGCGCTGTTCTCCTTCGTGCGGCGCTACGGCGACGACGACCTCGTGCTCGTCGTCCTCGGCGACCACCAGCCGGCGACGGTCGTCACGGGCCAGGGCGCCGGCCACGACGTGCCGATCTCGGTGATCGCACACGACCCGAAGGTGCTCGGCCGGATCGGCGGCTGGCGCTGGGAGGACGGCCTGCTGCCCGGCCCGCGCGCGCCCGTCTGGCCGATGGCCGCGTTCCGCGACCGCTTCCTCACCGCGTTCGGCCCGCGATGAGGCAGGACGACCGCGCGCCGTTCGAGCGGGCCCTGCGGCGTGCGCGGGAGGCGGCGTACCCGCCGGGCGAGTTCACCGGCCAGGAGAGCTTCATGACCGCGACCGAGATCCGCGCCCTGGCGGCGCGGGCCGGGATCGGCCCGGGGGCATCCGTGCTGGACCTGTGCTGCGGCGCCGGCGGGCCGGGACGCCTGGTCGCGCGCGAGCTCGGCTGCGACTACCTGGGCGTGGACGCCAGCGCGAGCGCCGTCGCGATCGCCCGCGAGCGGGCGGCCGAGGACACGTGCCGCTTCGCGCTCGCGCACGTCCCGCCGCTCCCGGCCGGCCGCTTCGACGTCGTGCTCCTGCTCGAGACGATGCTCGCCTTCGAGGACAAGGACGCGCTCCTGCGCGCGGTCGCCGCCGCGCTCGCGCCGGGCGGGCGCTTCGCCTTCACGCTCGAGGAGGGGCCGCCGCTGACGGAGGCCGAGCGGGCGGCGATGCCCGACGCCGACACGGTGTGGCCGACTCCGCTGAACGAGCTGACCGCCTCCCTGGAGCGCGCCGGGCTCGCCGTCGCCTCGCGCGAGGACCACAGCCGCGCGCACCGCGCGACGGCGCAGGCGCTGCTCGACGCGTTCACCGCCGACGCCGACGCGATCGCCGCGGAGATCGGCCCCCGTGCGCTCGACGACCTGCTCGCCGCCCACCGGCTCTGGATCCGCTGGTTGGACGACGAGCGCGTGCGCAAGCTTGCACTGGTTGTCACAACTCAGCGGACCTGCGCGTGGACGTGTTCGGCGCCGCGGAATGGGTAGCTGAACGTCGACGGACACTCGACCAAGGGAGCGACCATGCCTCAGACCAAGGCGGACCGGCAGGAAGCGGCCAAGAAGGCTGCTGCGACGCGCGAGCGCAACCGCACGCGCGAGGAATCGAAGGAGCGCGGCACGAAGGCCGCGGCGACCCGGCAGGGCAATGCGGCGTCGGCCAACGTCGATCAGGCCAAGCAGTCGGCCCGCTCGGCCGGCGGTGGGCTCAAGTCGGCGGTGAAGTCCGTCGGCGAGGCCGCCAAGCAGGCCGGCAAGTCGGTCTCCACGCGCTCGAAGGCTCAGAACAAGCGCTGATCCAGCCGTGCCCGGAGCCGCCGCCGGCACTGCCGGCGGCGGCGGGCGCGACGGGCTAGAGGCCCGTCCGATCGATCTTGCGGTGGTAGTGCGTGCGGCGATCTACCTGCGCCAGCGCGGCTCGCCGGAGTCCAAGCTCGTGGGGGCGCCGCACTCCGCGACCGGCATGGAGGGCTAGAACACCGCGCGGAGGAGGCCCGCGAAGACCTGCAGCAGCGCGAGCGGGGACGCCGCACGCGTGGCGGCGGCGCGCGGCCTCACGGCGCGCGGTGGCACCAGCCGCACGACGCGGCCAGACTGCCAGAGGCTCACGTACAGCGCGCCGTCGGGCCCGAGCGCGGCGCCGAGCGGCTCCTGATGGCCGAAGCCCGTCGCGAAGCGCTGCACGGGCGCCGTCCGGCGCCGGCCCAGGCGCGCGAGCGAGACGCGCACGACGTCGCCGCCGGTGGGGTTCTCGCGGAAGGTCGAGCCGAAGCGCGTCACGAACGCGCTCGGCCCCCAGCGGCCGAACCGCCGGGCCACGACGACCGCGCCGGGAGCGGAGTGCGGCGCCAGGCGCGCCAGCGGGGCGACCGCGCCGCGGCACGGCGCGCCGCCCTGGCCCCAGCACTCCGGGAAGCCGTACCAGCGGGCCCGGCCGCGCGGGGAGACGAGGTTGAGCTCGTCGGGCGGCTCGTGCAGCCCGAGGTCGTCACGGCCGTGCTCGGACACGAGCAGGCGGCGGCCGCCCGGTGCGACCGCGAGGCCATAGGGATTGCGCAGCCCGCGCGCCTCCACCCGCAGCCCGCCGCCGCCTGGCCGGAACGAGACGACGGTGCCGGCCAGCGCCGCCGACGACGGATCGTGGTCGGACTCGCTGCCGATGCCCAGGTAGAGCCGGCCGCCCGGCCCCGCGACGATCGAGTCGACGCGGTGGCGCCCGACCGGCAGCCCGTCGACGACGACGCGCGAGCGCGTGAAGCGGCGCCCGTCGAACCCGGAGTAGGCCACCACGCGGCCGGTGTGCCGGGGCGCGAACGTCGCGTGCGGGACGATGTGGCTGACGTAGAGCTCGCGCCGGTGCCAGGTGAGCCCGAGCGCGCTGAAGAGCCCGCTCACGACATGGCGCGGCCGCGCCCCGCGGCGCGGTACGAGCCAGACGCCGTCGGCGTCGGACGCCTGCACGCCCGCGGACGTTGCCCATAGCCGGCCGCGCCCGTCGAAGGCCAGGTTCGACGGGCTCGGGATGCCCTTCGCGTAGCGCTGAAGCTTGACGCCGTTCGGCACGCGGACGTCGGCCGCCGCGGCCGGGGCGGCCGCGAGCGGCAGGAGCACGAGCATGGCGAGCAGGCGGCGGATCGCCTTGCATTGTCGCGCAGCCGGCGTCGCGCGCTCAGCCCGGCTCGACGTCGCGCGCCAGCAGGTCGGCCCAGGTCTCGCGCCGCACCACCAGGCGGGCCGCGCCGGCGGCGGCGAAGACCACGGGGATGCGCCGGGTGCCGTTGTAGTTGTTGGCCATCGTGAAGCAGTAGGCGCCGGTCGCCGGCACGGCCAGCAGGTCGCCGACGCGCGGGTCGGGCAGCGCGACCCCGTCGACCAGCACGTCCCCGCTCTCGCAGTGGCGGCCGACGACCGTCACCGTCTGCCCGGGACCCGCGCCCGCGCGGCCGCAGATCGCCGCCTCGAAGCGCTGGCCGAACAGCGCCACCTCGAGGTTGTCGCCCATCCCGCCGTCGACCGCGACGAAGATGCGGGCCCCGCGCTTGACCGTCTGCACGCGGTACAGCGTCGCGGCCGCCGAGGCGACCATGCTCCGGCCGGGCTCGACGATCAGCTCCGCGCCCGCGGGCAGGTGCTCGCGCGCGGCGCCGGCGAGCGCGTCGAGGTAGGCGCCGACCGACGGCGGGTCGTCCGCGTAGGTGTAGCGGGCGCCCAGGCCGCCGCCGAGGTCGTAGACGTCGAACGCTCCGAGCGCGGCGACCGGCGCGATCGAGCGCGCGAACGGCTCCACGTCGAGGATCTGCGAGCCGACGTGGACGTGCAGCCCGCGCATGGTCAGGCGCGGGCTGCGCTCGATCCGCCCGATCAGCTCGGCCGCGGCCCGCGGTGCGAGCCCGAACTTCGAGCCCTCGTGGCCCGTGAGCACGTGCGCGTGCGTGTCCGCCTCCACGCCGGGGATCACGCGCACGAGCACGTCCTGCGCGCGGCCGGCCGGCACGGTCGCCTCGAGCCGGTCGACGTCGTCGGCGTTGTCGACCACGACGAGGCCGAGCCCGTGCGCGACGGCCATGGTGATCTCCTCGCCGGATTTGGCGTTGCCGTGGAGGACGAGCCGTGCGGGGTCGGCGCGGGCCTTGAGCGCGGTGACGATCTCGCCCGCGCCGGCGACGTCGAGCCCGAGCCCCTCCTCGACCATCACCCGCTGCACGGCGGTGCACGGGAACGCCTTCGACGCGAAGACCACGCGGGAGCGCGGCCAGCGCGCCGCGAGCTCGGTCCGGTACTCACGCGCGCGGTCGCGCAGCGCCTGCTCGGCCACGACCAAGGCGGGCGTGCCGAACTGGCGCGCCAGATCGTCGGCGCGGCAGCCGCCGATGGTGAGCATCCCGTCGGGGTCGCGCGCGCTACCGGGCGGGAACAGCTGCAGCACGTCCATGCGCGTGAGGCTGGCTGCTCCTGCACGATCGTGCAACCCGGTCAGGGCACGAACAGGGCTAGAAACCTGACCATCGGACGCAGCACCGACCCGGCGCATCTCTGCGGAAGAACGTCCCGCGGTCGGCGACGCTGAGCTAGCGTCGCGGCGACGGGTCGCGCAGAGCAACCGCAGGTAAGGAGGCCGGCAATGGCCGAGAACGAGCGCCGTTACTGCGTCTGCATCTCGAAGGAGAGGCAGCCCAACACCAAGGCCGCCCTGCTCAATGGCGCTCGCTGGACGACCGGGGATGTGATCCGCGTGAAGTTCCTCGAGGGTGACGAGGACCTGAAGGCGCGCGTGCAGGAGGCCGCCGAGACCTGGACGGCCCCCGACATGGCGAACCTCACGCTGCAGTTCGTGGACGACGGCGACGCGGAGGTGCGCATCACCTTCGTGCAGGGCGACGGCTCTTGGTCGGTCCTCGGCACGGAGTGCCGCACGGTCGGCCAGTCTGAGGCGACCATGAACTACGGATGGCTCACGTCGTCCTCCGACGACGCCGAGATCCGGCAGGTCGTGCTGCACGAGTTCGGGCATGCGCTCGGGCTCATCCACGAGCACCAGAACCCCGAGGGCGGCATCGACTGGAACGAGCGCGCCGTGATCGACGAGCTCAGCGGACCGCCGAACAACTGGGACGAGGCGACGATCCGCTTCAACGTGCTCGATCGCTATGCCCCGGGGGAGACCACCGGAACCGAGGTCGACCCCTACTCGATCATGATGTATCCGATCCCGGCGACGTGGACCAACGACGGCTTCTCGGCGGGGTTCAACGACGACGTCTCGGACACGGACAGGGAGTTCATCCGCAGCGAATACTCGTAGGGAGCGCGGTGAACGGTCACGACTACGCGGTCGTCATCGGCATCGGCCGCTACGCCGACGCGAGCAGCCAGCCACCCTGGATCGACGACCTCAACGGGCCCGTCAACGACGCGGACGCGATCGCCGAGTGGCTGCGCGACCCCAACGGCGGCGGGCTTCCCCACAACCATGTGACGGTCGTCCAATCCCAGGCGCAGCCGAACCCCTTCCCGGCGGGCGGCGCCGCGCCGGCGCAGAAGGCGGTCATGGACGCGCTCGACAACGTGATCCACCTGCCCACGAACGCGTACCTCTCCCAGTTCACCGGCCGCCGCTTCTACCTCTACGTCTCGGGTCACGGGTGGGCGGGCCGGCGCAACCAGGCGGCGGTCGTGACCGCCGAGGCGACCCACGCCGACAGGCTCAACGTGCTCGCCAGCGACTGGATGGAATGGCTGTGGGACGCGAACCGGTTCCAGGAGCTGATCTTCTGGGCCGATGCGTGCCAGACACGGACGCCCGTCGACATGCTCCACGGCTGCACGCTCCGTAAGCAGTACGCGCTGCGGCCGAACGCCCTGCGCTTCGATGCCTTCGCCGCGCAGTACAACCTGCTCAGCGTCGAGAGGCAGATGCCCAACGGCAAGTGGCACGGCGCCTTCACCTACGCGCTCCTGCAGGCGCTGAACGGCGCCACGGGAGCGCCGGTGTCGACGACCAGCGTGCGCAACTACCTGACCAACAACATGCAGGCGTTCATGGACGCCAACCAGCGCGTGGCGACCGTTTCCCAGGAGCCCGACTTCGGTCGCATCGACGAGATCGAGATCGCCGATCCGCCGGCGCCTCGCACCTACCCGGTGACGCTGCAGTTCCCCGCCAGCTGCATCGGTCACAAGGCGACGATCAGCATGAGCGCGTCGCTGCCCGCCGCCGCCGAGGAGCAGCTGAAGAGCTCCGTTTGGCAGCCGTCGCTGCACGCCGGCGCGTACGTCGTCGCGGTCCCGGCCTGCGGCGTCATGTCCTCCTTCGTCGTCGTAGGGGGTGGTGTGGATGGCCCCATCACCGTTCCGTGACGGCGTGCACAGCGTCCATCTCGACGTGAGGCTGCTGGGCGACGACCCGCTCACGGAGGTGTTCGTGATCGATCACGCCTTCGCGTTGGTGGCGCGCGCAGTGGGGCGCGGGCTCTCGCTCGATCTCGAGCCCGGCGTGTACAAGGTCAAGGCGCGGCTCGGCGAGACGACGACCGAGGAGCTCGTGACGCTGATCGACGACGGCACGGTGGACGTCAGCTCCCTCGCCGTCCCGTCTCCGGCGCCATCGCTCGGGACCTCGCAGACTCACGAGGCGCACATGCAGGCGGCATTCGACACCGCGCGCCGCGCGCCGGTCGCCGTCGGCGCCGGCGCGGAGATCGTGATCATGGCGCGGCGGTTCAGCCACCCCGGCAGCCGTTACGTCTCCGATGCCGAGCGCCCGGCGCGCCTCTCGCTGCGCGCGGCGGGCGGCGAGCTGCTCGCCGACCTCGACCGCGACGGCGACGGGCGGCTGGATCTCGTGGACACGGCGCTCGGCACGAGGATCGCGGTGGACCCCGGGACGTACACGCTGCACTGGGCCGGGCGCGAGGGGATCGACGTCGAGCAGAGCGTCCAGGCGGTCGCCGGCTGGCAGACGCAGGTCTTCGTGCTCACCGAGGTGCCCCACGGCGGGCGCCACCGGGCGACGATCCTGATGTCGCGCGACCAGTATGAGCCCTCCGCCGATGCCCGCCTCGTCGAGGCCGCGCGCTGCGCGCTCGCGGACGAGCGCAAGGTCGCCTCGGAGGACAACACCCGTACCTTCGCCGCCTCCGACGACCCGATGCTCGCGCTCTACGGGGCGCACCTGATGCTGGTCGCCGCGCGCTCGATCGAGGCGGTGGCGCACGCCGAAGACCGGGGCGGGCGCCCGCAGGGCACGTCGCCCGTGACGTTCGACCAGTCGGTCTTCGACGAGGCGGTGGGCAGGCTCCAGACGATGCTCGGCACCGAGCATCCCGACGTCGTGGCGCTCGCGACCCGCGCCTCCGACCAGAACATCGAGTCGCCGGCGCCCGTGGCCGGGCCGCCGATGCTGTGGCGCAGCTGGGTGCTGCTGATCGAGGCGAGCAACCGCAGGCCCGACCTGCTGCCGGCGAGCGTCTGGTGGCCGACGGTCAAGCAGCTGCACCTGCGCCCGTTCCTCGCCTGGAGCCCCGACAGCGACCCGGACCGCAGCCGGCGGGCGTGGACGGGCGCGATCCGGGAGGTGCTCGCGAGCGCGGATGCGGCCGACGACGAGGTGACACGCGAGCAGGTCAGCCGCGACATGCTGGTGCCGCGCCTCGTCGTGGACGAGGCCGTGGAGCCCATGATCGCGGGCTGAGTTTGCCTTCGGGCACCGGGTCCCGTTAGGTTCGGCGCATGGCCGCCCGCGGCGTCCGCCGCCCCGAGATCGACCGCGAGGACGCCCGCACCGAGCCCTCCCGGCCGCCCGAGCCCGAGCACGTCGTCGTGTCGCTGCAGCGCACGGCCGGCAATGCGGCGGTCGCGCGGCTGCTTTCGCGGCAGCCCGCGGCGACCGCGCTGCCGCCCGGCTCAGAGCGCCTCACCGAGTTCCGCAAGGCGGCCGCGGGGCTGCGCGAGATGGTCAAGCTGGCCAAGCCGGCGGTGTCCGTCTCCGACATCGCAGCGGCGGGTGCGTGGCTGACCGACGTGGTCACGGCGCTCGAGGCGGCCAAGGGCGTGGGCGACCGCATCGACCTCCACTTCGAGGGCTTCAACGCAGAGGGCGACCTCGCGTCCGAGTACGGCGCCGCGGAGTCCGAGCTCCCCCTCCTCATCCGCCCGGTGATGGATCGCGCGCAGGAGGTCGGCACCGAGATCGGCGCGCTCGTCATGGACGGCATCAACGCCTCCTCGATCGCCAGCCGCCGCCGCGGCCGCCGAGCCGGCGCTGATGCCGCTCGACCAGATCACCCAGTGGCGCGAGGCCGCCGCGAAGCTGCACGCCCTCGGCAAGACGTTCACGACCATGGGCGTGCAGGACGCCGCGGCCGCATGCCAGGAGGCGGCGCTGGCGATGCTGCAGGCGCGCTCGGTGGCGAGCGCGCGGGCCACGTGGCGGGCCGGCGACGCCGTCGAGACCACCGCCGCCGGCGCCAAGGACCCCAGGCGCGCCCGCAGCGCGGTCGACGACATCTTCGCCGACTCCGGCTTCTCCACCCGGCAGACCGTCGAGAAGCTCAAGGACAAGGACGGCAACGAGTACGAGGCGATCAACGACTGGTGCGGCATGTTCGTCGCGGCGGGCATGTTCCGCGGCGCCGGCCTCGACAAGGACATGCGCAAGGCGTTCGCCCACACGGACAACGTCTACGACTTCTTCAACTACACGGCGAGGGTCAACGACGAGCGCACGCCGCTGTCGGTCTGGGCCGACGGCCGCTGGTGGCTCGTCAGCGAGCTCCACGAGCAGCGTGGCTCCAAGCGCACCTGGATGGAGGGGAGCGGCATCGACCTCGGGCGCATCCGCCCCGGCGACGTCGCACTGATCCGCCACAAGGGCACCAAGCCCGACAAGTCGATCGCGAACCACATCGTGATGGTCGAGTCCTACGACGCCGCCTCCGGCCGCCTGGTGACGATCGAGGGAAACGTCCACTGGGGCATCCGCCCCGACGAGGAAGGCGCGGCGACCCGGACCGCGACGGGCGAGCTCGCCGACGCCGCGGGCGCCCGGAGCTCCTCGGTGGCCCACGTCCGCGACATGAACGACCAGAAGACGCTCACGCCGGGGAGCGCCGCGGGCACGGAGTACGACGAGCGGGGCGCCAGGACGGTCTTCGGCCTCGGCCGGCCGTCGCTGGTGGACTTCGAGGACCACGAGTACGCCAAGCAGGCGGTCCCGAAGGCGCTGGCGAGCACCTCGCCCGAGGAGATGCGCAGGAAGGCGGCGACCGCCGCCCTGCTCCAGCCGCGCTCGACCATGGACGCGGCAAGCTCCAGCTGACCCGACGGCGGGCTCACCCAGAGCCGCTCAGCGGCTGCTCCGGCGGGATCGTCAGCCGCAGCTCGGAGCCCTCGACGGCGTACGTGGCCGCGCTCTGCGCTCGCGAGCTCCAGTGCGGGAGGTAGTGGGGCAGCCAGGCGCCGCGGTCGAGCTCAGGACCGTCGAAGTCGTCGGTGAACCGCACCTGCCGATCCTTCCACAGCCGCTCCAAACAACGAAAACCTGCTCGGCTTTCAGGAGTTTGTAGCCTGTGGGCCCATGGCCTACGTCATCGTCGGCAGCTGCATCAAGGACGACTCCTGCATCGAGGTCTGTCCGGTGGACTGCATCCATCCCAAGCCGGGCGCCCGCGACTTCGAGACGGCGGAGCAGCTCTACATCGACCCCGAGGTCTGCATCGACTGCGACGCGTGCGTGGAGGCGTGCCCCGTGGACGCGATCTTCGCCGAGGGCGAGGTGCCGGAGAAGTTCTCCTACGCGCTGGACCTCAACGCGGAGTTCTTCGCCGAGCAGAGCACCACGGATCGCACGGCCGCGTGATGGCCCAGCGCCCGCGCTTCGCGATCGTCGGGGCCGGCCCGGCCGGGGCGTTCGCGGCCGCCGCGATCCTGCGCGCCCGCGGCGACGCCGAGGTCGACTTCTTCGAGCGGCTGCCGACGCCGTGGGGCCTGCTGCGCGCCGGCGTCGCGCCCGACCACCAGGAGATCAAGCGCCTGCAGGACACCTTCGAGCGCCAGACGCTCAAGCGCGGCTGCCGCTTCTTCGGCAACGTCGAGGTCGGCACCGACGTCCAGCACTCCGAGCTGGCCGAGCTCTACTCGGCCGTCGTCTACGCGACCGGCGCGCAGACCGACAAGTCGCTCGGGATCCCCGGCGAGGACCTCGCCGGCAGCTGGGCCGCCACGGAGTTCGTCGCCTGGTACAACGGCCACCCCGACTTCCGCGAGCGCGCGTTCGACCTCTCGGTAGCGCGCGCGGTGGTGATCGGGAACGGCAACGTCGCCGCCGACGTGATCCGCGTCCTCACGCGCGACCCCGACGAGCTCGCGCGCACCGACATCGCCGACCACGCGCTCGAGGCCCTGCGCGCCAGCGCGATCGAGGAGGTCGTCGTGCTCGGCCGCCGCGGCCCCGCGCAGGCCGCCTTCACGAGCGCCGAGCTGCGCGAGCTCGGGCGGCTCGACGGCGTCGCCCTGCACGTCGATCCCGCCGACGTCGAGCTCGACCCGGTCTCGGAGGAGTGGCTCGAGCAGGAGGGCACATTCACCGCACGCAAGAACGTCGAGCTGCTGCGCGGGTTCGCGGCGTCGCCGCCCAACGAAGGGGCGCCGCGGCGGATCGAGCTGCGCTTCCTGACCTCGCCGGTCGAGATCCGCGGCGGCGACCGCGTCGAGGCCGTCGACGTGCGCCGCAACGAGCTCGTGCGCGGCGACGACGGGTCGCTGCGCGCCCGCGCGGTCGACGCCCCCGCCGAGACGATCGAGGCGGGCCTCGTCCTGCGCTCGGTCGGCTACCGCGCGGTGCCGCTGCCCGACGTGCCGTTCGACGAGCGCGCGTTCGTGCTGCCCAACGAGGCCGGCCGAGCGCTCAGCACGGACGGCGAGCCGCTGCCGGGCGTCTACGCGGTCGGCTGGATCAAGCGCGGCCCGACGGGCATCCTCGGCACGAACAAGCGCGACGCGGAGGAGACCATCGCCTGCCTCGCCGAGGACATGCGCGAGGGCCGCCTGCGCGAGACGCCCGCGGACGCCCGCGAGCGCATCGACGCGCTGCTGGCCGAGCGCGCGCCCGGCGCGGTGAGCGCGGACGGCTGGCGCGCGATCGACGCCCTCGAGCGCGAGCGCGGCCGCAGCGCCGAGCGCCCGCGCGTGAAGCTCGCCTCGCGCGACGAGCTCATCGCTGCTGCGGGCTGACGACCGCGCTCGCGAGGTACCGCTCGCGGTAGCGCTGGTACTCGCTCGCGGCGGTCTCGGTCCAGCGCTGCGCGGAGCCCGAGAGCGGCTTCTTCTCGACGGCCGGCACGCCCGCGGCGAGCATGCCGGGCCCGACCTCGCGGCGCTCGGAGAGCACGGCGCCCGCGGCGAGCACGGCGCGCGCCCCGACCCGCGCGTGCTGCAGCACGATCGCGCCCATCCCGATCACGGCGCCGTCCTCGATCACGCAGCCTTCGAGCAGCGCGCCGTGGCCGACGACGACGTCCTCGCCGATGTCGGTCGGCAGCTCGTGCGCGCAGTGGACGACGGTGTTGTCCTGGATCGACGTCCCCGCGCCGACGGTGATCCGCGACGCGTCGCCGCGCAGGACCGCGCCGAACCACACGTTCGCCCGGTCGCCGACGTGCACGTCGCCGATCAGGACGGCGGTCGGGGCGAGCCAGACGTCCTCGCCGATCGTCGGGCGCACGCCCCCGAGCTCGACGATCGTGGCCATGCCCGCAGCCTACGGCCCGGGCGCGCCGGGCGTCAGCGCGCGTTGCGGCGCCGCGGCAGGTCCCGGTTGTACTGGCGCTCCTCCTCGAGGCGGCGCGCTGCGAAGGCCGTATTGCGGGCCGCGCGCTCCTGGCGGCCGCGGGCGTAGGCCTCCTCGTTGCGATCCGAGACGCCCTTCTTTGCAGCCTTCCAGGCGGCATCTCCGCGCAGCGGTTCGATGGGCTTGCTCATGGGTCCTCCCATGGTGGACGGTTCGAAGGCCAGATGGCGCCGCGAACGGCCAACGTCAAGAGGGCTCCCTGCCCGACAGTCTACGTCACCCGGCCTCCAGAAAGGCCCGGATCGCGCCCTCCGCGGGAGAACTCCGCACGGGCGTCCGTCATCCGGTCAATATCGCGCGGGGACCGTCACGTCCTCGCTGGCCCGGCTGACCGCGACCTCGCCCAGGAAGAACTCGAGCCGCGTGAGGTCGAACTTGCGCGAGAGCGTGTCCCGCACCCAGTCGGAGGCCATCTCCATCGACGCCTCGGCGCTGCGCCGGTCCTTGAACGTCGTGATCGTGATGATCTCGCCGTTGCCGCACTCGAGCACCTGGTACTCCATGAAGCCGTCCATCTCCTCGACGGACTCGGCGAAGTCGGTATCGACCAGGTGCAGCAGATCGTCGATCGATCCCGACTCGAGCCGGTAGCGGCGAACGCTTGCGAACATTGCCCTCCCCCTCGTGGTGTGACGGGGGCGACGCTACTCCCGCGTCGCGGCGAACTCAACCCGCTCAGGCGTAGGGGCGGCCCTTGCGCGAGTGCCGCTCGGTGCCCGAGCTGAGCAGCAGCACGACCCCGGCGATGACCGGGAGCGCGCCGAGGACGGCGATCGCGGCGCCGATGCCGCTCGCGGTGCCGGAGAGGATCAGCGCGAGCACGATGCCGATCACGACGAGCGGGAGGCCGATCGCGACGAGTCTCCCGCCGCTGCCGGCCAGCTTGCGTTCCTTGCGGGTGGCCATGACGGCGGTCTTACCCGATCCGACGGCGGCCTAGCGCGTCACTCGTCGAACTCGTCCGCGTGCCCTTGGCCCGTGCGGGGCTTGGAGCCGAAGCCGCGCTGCAGCCCGCCCATGCCGGGCGGCGGGCCGCCCGGCTGCGGGTCGCCGGCGCGCCCGCGCTGCGCCGGCCGGTCGCGGTCGCGGCTGGGCTGCACCCGCTTGGGCTCGCCCTTCTGCTTGGGGAAGTGGGGCGGCCACGGGGCGTCGCCGAGCCCGCCCTCCTCGTCGCGGCGCGCGAGGTCCAGCAGCTGGTCGAGCGTGCCCGCGTTCGCGTCGATGTCGGCGGCGGGGTCGCGCTCGCGCAGGCGCGCGGGGACGGTGTCGAGGCGCAGGTCGCCCGGCTCGACGTCGGCGACCTCGTCCCAGTCGAGCGCGCACGACACGCGCGCGTCCGGCGTCGGGCGGACGGAGTAGCACGAGGCGACCGTGCGGTCGCGCGCGTTCTGGTTGTAGTCGACGAACACGCCGCGGCGCTCCTCCTTCCACCACTTGCTCGTCGCCAGCTCGGGCGCGCGCCGCTCCACCTCGCGCGCCAGCGCCAGCGCCGCACGGCGCACCCCGAGCGAGTCCCACTCGGGCACGATCCGCACGTTGACGTGGATGCCCTTCGAGCCCGAGGTCTTCGGGTAGCCGCGCAGCCCGTGCTCGGCGAGCACGTCGCGCACCACGAGAGCGGTCCGCCGCACCTCGTCCCAGCCGACGCCCGGCGTCGGGTCGAGGTCGACGCGCAGCTCGTCGGGCGCGTCGAGGTCGCCGCGCCGCGCCGGCCACGGGTTGAAGTCGATCACGCCGAGGTTGACCGCCCACACGAGGTGCGCGGCGTCGTTGGCCACGAGCTCCTCGGCGGTGCGCCCCGAGGGGAACGCGACGGTCGCGGTCTCCAGCCACTCGGGGATGTTCTTGGGGACCCGCTTCTGCCAGATCGGCTCCTCCATGATCCCGTTGACGAAGCGCTTCATCACCGTCGGGCGCTCGCGCAGGTGGATCGTCACGGCCTCGGCCGTCTCGAGGTAGTACTCGACGAGGTCGAGCTTCGTCCAGCCGGGGCGCGGGAAGTAGACCTTGCCGGGGTTGGAGAGGCGGACCTCGCGGCCGGCCGCCTCGATCATCGTGAACTCGCCCTTCGCCACCGCCACGGAGCGTATTCGCCCGGCATCATGCGCGGATGCTCCGAGTCCTGATCGCAGGGGCGACCGGCTGGACCGGCACCCCGCTCGCCGCCGCCGTCGAGGCCGCCGGCGACCTCGAGCTCGCCGGCGGCATCGCCCGCCGCGACGCCGACTTCGCCTCCGTCGAGGAGGCGCTCGCCGCCACCGCGGCCGACGTGCTCGTCGACTACACGAAGCCCCACGTCGTGCGCGGCCACGTCGACGCGGCGCTCGCCGCCGGGCTGCACGTCGTCGTCGGCACGTCCGGGCTCACGGGCGACGACTACGCCGAGATCGACGCGGCCGCACGCGCGGCCGGCCGCGGCGTGATCGCTGCCGGCAACTTCTCCGTGCTCGCCGCGACGCTGCTGCACGCGGCGACGCTGGCGGCCCACCACGTCGAGCACTGGGAGGTGATCGACTACGGCTCGGCCGGCAAGCCCGACGTGCCGAGCGGCACCGCGCGCGAGCTCGCCGAGCGCCTCGCCGAGGTCCACCCGCCCGCGCCGGCCGGGCACGACGCCGACCTGATCGGCCCGCCCGAGGCGCGCGGGGCCGACGTCGCCGGCACGCGCGTGCACTCGCTGCGGCTGCCGGGCTACGCGCTCTCGACCGACGTCGTCCTCGCCACCGCGGGCGAGCGGCTCGTCGTCCGCCACGAGGCCGGCGCCTCCGCCGATCCCTACGTGGCCGGCACGCTGCTGGCGATCCGGCGCGTGCCCGGGGTCACGGGCGTGCTGCGCGGGCTCGACCGGCTGCTGTTCGGGTGACGACGCGCCGGCGCGCGATTTGACAAGGTGCCGGGCAACGCAGTCTTCCTTGGAGGGGAGCACAGCATGCAACGTTGGTGCCTCGCGGCCGCGTGCGCGGTCGCGTTCTCATGCCTTGCCGCGCCCGCGGCGAGCGCGAAGCAGCGGTCGCAGGACCGGCTCGACGCCTACACCGTCAAGACGACCGCCGAGCAGCTCGCGGCGTTCGAGGCGAAGGGCCTCGACGTGGCGGACAGCGAGACGACCGGCTCCGGCGTGCGGGCGCAGATGATCCTGACCCGTGCGCAGGCGCGGCAGGCCCGCGCCGAGGGCGCGAAGGTCAAGCTCACCCGCGTCAAGGGCGGCAAGACCGTCAAGCAGTTCGCGGCCGCGCAGGCGGCCAACGGCTTCACGGTGTGGAAGTCCTACGACGAGCCCGGCGGCTTCCGCGACCAGATGTACGCCCTCGCCCGCAAGTACCCGCAGATCACCAAGCTCGTCAAGCTCGGCACGACCTACCAGGGGCGCGAGATCCTCGCGCTGAAGGTGACGCAGGGGGCCCGCGGGCAGCGGGACGGCAGCCGCCCGTCCGTGCTCTTCAGCTCGGTGCAGCACGCGCGCGAGTGGATCGCCTCCGAGACCAACCGCCGCCTGATGTACCACTACGTCGAGGGCTGGCGCGACGACGACAAGAAGATCAAGAACCTGCTCAAGTCGACGGAGCTGTGGTTCGTCCCGATCATGAACCCGGACGGCTACCAGTACACGTTCACCAACGAGCGGCTGTGGCGCAAGAACCTGCGCAACAACGACGGCGACCCGCAGATCACGAACTCCGACGGCGTCGACCCCAACCGCAACTACCCCGAGCACTGGGGCTACGACAACGAGGGCTCGTCCTCGATCATCTCGAGCCAGACCTACCGCGGGCCGAGCGGCGGCTCTGAGCCCGAGACGAAGGCCATGCAAGGTCTGATCGGGCGCGTCCCGTTCGCCTTCCAGGTCAACTACCACTCCGCCGGCGAATGGCTGCTGTACCCGGAGGGGTGGCAGATCGGCTCGCCGACGGCGGACGACCCGATCTACTTCGCGCTGTCGGGCAACCTCGACAAGGCGGCGATCGAGGGCTACCACCCGGGCCTGAGCTCGGACGTCCTCTACGTCACCAACGGCGAGGCCAACGACTACTCGCACAAGGTCGGCAAGACGCTGGCGTGGACCCCCGAGCTCGCCGAGGGCTGCCCGGGGTGCGGCTTCGTGTTCCCGGACGACCCAGCGCTCGTGCAGGCCGAGTTCGAGCGCAACCTGCCGTTCGCGGACTCCGTCGCGCGCTCCGCCGACGACCCGGACGACCCCGAGTCGGTGCTCGGCATCAAGACCAAGCCGTTCTACATCAAGAGCGACGATCCGTACAAGGACGGCATCCCGGCCGCGAACCTCACGTTCAAGCACTCCTACGGTGATCCGCAGCCGGTGATGGTGCTGGCCAAGCGCTCGGTCGGAGCGGTGACCGCGAAGTACCGCATCAACGGCGGCGCGGTCCGGAGCGCCTCGACGTCGGAGTGGACCGGCGGCGAGACCTACAAGCCGGCCGCGGTGCACTACCGCTACATGCGGGGCAACGTGACCGGGACGAACCCCGGTGACTCGGTGGAGGTCTGGTTCGAAGGAGGCGGCCAGCGCAGCGAGTCGTTCACCTACCAGGCGGTGTCGGAGACCGGCAACCGGATGCTCGTGGTGGCAGCCGAGGACTACTCGGGTGCGTCCCCGGCCCAGGCGGCCGGCCCGCACTATCTGAGCTACTACCTCGAGGCGCTGGCCGCCAACGGCATCGCCGCCGACGTCTACGACGTCGACCAGCGCGGCCGCAACGCGCCGGATCACCTGGGCGTGCTCGGGCACTACGACGGCGTCATCTGGTACACGGGCGACGACATCGTCACCCGCAAGACCGGCTGGGGCGGCGGCAACGCCGACCGCCTCGCGCTCGACGAGATGCTCGAGGCGCGTGCCTACATGGACCAGGGCGGCCGCGTCGCCTACACGGGCAAGCGGGCCGGCCAGCAGTACACCGGCGCCGGGGTCGGCAACCAGTTCTACGACCCCAAGAACGAGGCGGCGTGCTCGGCGAACCCGCAGTGGGATGACCGGCGCTGCCTGCTGCTGCGGGGGTCCGTATTCGGCGGGGACCTGGTCAACGACGTGCTCGAGTACTGGTTCGGCGGTGCGATCCAGGTGGTCGGCGACGGCTTCGATGCCGCCGGCGAGCCGTTCGACCTGCTGGGCGCCGACGACCCGTTCAACGGGCTCGCATGGTCGCTCGACGGTCCGGAGAGCGCCGACAACCAGGACTCGAACTCGTCGTTCGTCGCGACCAGCGGCATCCTGCCGCCGGCCCAGTTCCCGCAGTTCGAGAGCTGGCCGTCCTCGCGCTGGAACAAGCCGGGCGGGCCGTTCGAGCCGCACACGGGCAACCAGCACGTGTACTCCCAGATCGCGGACGTCTCCTACAAGCGGCTGACCCGGGAGATCGCGGTGCCGGCCGGAGGCGGCGACCTGACGTTCTGGACGTCCTACGACACGGAGGAGCACTGGGACTTCCTGGCCGTGGAGGCCAGGACGGCGGGCGGCGACGACTGGACGACGCTGCCGGACGCGAACGGGCACACGACCCAGGACACGGGCGACTCCTGCCCGGAGGGCTGGTTCGAGCTGCACCCGCATCTCGAGCACTATCAGACCCTCAACGACACGGTCCCGCCGACCTGCAACCCGACCGGGACCTCCGGTGATTGGCACGCCGCGTCGGGCAACTCGCAGGGCTGGCAGGAGTGGTCGATCGACCTCGACGAGTACGCCGGCAAGACCGTCGAGATCTCGATCGCCTACATCAACGACTGGGGCACGCAGAACCTCGGCGTGTTCCTCGACGACATCGCCTGGCCGGGCGGCTCGACGTCCTTCGAGGGCGCCGACACCGGCGGCTGGCAGATCGCCGGGCCGGCCGAGGGCAGCGGGCCGAACGCCAACAACTGGAAGATCGCCGTCGCCGGCGACTTCCCGGTCGGCGCGTCGATCACGACCCCGAAGTCGCTCCTGATGGGCTTCGGGTTCGAGGGCATCGCGACCGCCGACGAGCGCAAGCAGGTGATGGAGCGGATCGCCGCCCACCTGCTCGGCGGCTGACGCATCGCGCGCAGCCGGCGGCCGCCCTCGGGCGGCCGCCGGCGTTCGCGTCTCAGGCCAGCTCGCGCGCGACCTGCTCGAGCACGTCCATGCTCTCCTGCATGCCGCCCTCCATGCCGGAGTCGATGATCATGTCGCGCACCTCGCGGCTCTCGACCCTCATCAGGATCGACAGCGTGGTGCGGCCGTCGCGCTCCTCGAAGGTGACGAAGTCGATCGGGTCCTCGAGGCCGGGAGGGGCGCCCTCGTAGACCTCGGTCGTCACGATCCGCTCGTTGGGGACGACCTCGGAGAACTCGCCGTGGAAGGCGACCTCGAAGCCGTTGTTCGCGCGCATCACGTAGCGCCACTGACCGCCGACCCGCAGGTCGATCTCGCACGACTCCATCCCGCCCCGGTGCCCGGGGAACCAGCGGGACACGAGCTCGGGCGTCGTGTAGGCCTTGTAGACCAGGTGCTTCGGGGCGTCGAACTCCCGGACGATGAGGATCTCCTCGTCCGACGGGAGCGTGACCTGCGCCTTGTTGCTACTCGTCACCTGCGACATCTCCTTGCTCCTCTCGCTTGAGGTCCTCGAGCACGCCGTCGAGGCGGTCGAACCGCTCCGTCCACAGCTGCTCGAAGCCGACGACCCAGTCGTGGATGGGCTTCAGCGCCTCGCCGTTGATCCGGTACAGGCGCCGCCGGCCCTCGTCCCGCACGTCGACGGCCCCGACCTCGCGGAGCACGCGCAGGTGCTTGGACACCTGCGGCTGGGCCATCCCGAGCTCCGCGACCAGGTCGTTGACGGACCGCTCACCGTCCGCGAGCACGTCCAGGATCGCGCGCCGCCGGGGCTCGGCGACGGCATTGAACGTGTCCGCGGTGGTGGCGGCTCGGGCCATGGCGTCAATATATTCCGATATAGGCATATGTCAAGCCTGCTTCCCCACCCGAGCCGTTGACGTTGGCCGGGTAGCCGCCGACGAAGTGTGGCTAGTACCCCCTGGGGGTATGCTACGGTTCCCGCATGAAGACGTCTGCACCGCTCCGCCTCGTGCTGTTCGCCGCCGCGCTGGCGGCCGTGTTCGGCGCGAGCGTGCTCGCCGGCGGGGCGGTGGGCCCCGCCCCCAAGGCCGACGCCGAGCCCGCGCACGCGGGCGGCGAGGGCGAGTCCGCTGCCCACGGCGAGGCAAGCGGCACCCACGGCGCGGCCCGCGCGGTGCGCGGGCTCGCGAGCGCCGGCGACGGCATGCGCCTCGTCGTCGAGGACCCGGAGTTGCGCCGCGATCGTCCCGAGCCGCTCGCGTTCCGGATCGTCGACGCGCGCGACAAGACGGTGCGCCACTTCGACGTCGGGCACACCAAGCGCATGCACCTGATCGTCGCCCGGCGCGACCTCACGGGCTTCCAGCACCTGCACCCGGTGCAGCGCGCCGACGGCGCCTTCGAGACCCGCGTCCGCCTCCCCGAGGCCGGCTCGTACCGCCTGTTCGCCGACTTCGCCCGCGACGGCGAGCCGCAGACGCTCGCGAGCGACCTGCGCGTCGACGGCGCCGCCGACCTGCGTGCCCTGCCGGCTCCCGCGCCCGGCGCCGTCTCCGACGGCGGCTACGACGTGCAGCTCGCGAGCGGCGCCGCCCATCCCGGCGAAGAGGCCGACCTCCGCTTCGCGATCTCCCGCAACGGCGAGCCCGTGGCGACGGAGCCCTACCTCGGCGCGGGCGGGCACCTCGTCGCGCTTCGCGAGGGCGACCTGGCCTTCCTGCACGTGCACCCGACCAACGAGGCCGGCTCGAGCGAGATCGGCTTCGCGGCGACCTTCCCGACGGCAGGCCGCTACCGCCTGTTCCTGCAGTTCCAGCACGACGGCGAGATCCAGACCGTCGCCTTCACCCAGGAGGTGCGGTGATGCGTGCGGAGCACCTGGAGCTGCCGATCACGGGCATGACCTGCGCCTCGTGCGCGAACCGGATCGAGCGCAAGCTGAACACGCTCGACGGCGTCACGGCCACCGTCAACTACGCCACCGAGAAGGCCACGGTCTCCTACGACGCGGCCGCCGTCGCGCCCGAGCAGCTCGTAAGCGCCGTCGAGGACGCCGGCTACCAGGCCGTCCTCCCGTCGACCGAGCCCGATCGGCAGGCGGCGGATGAGGACGAGACCGCGCCCCTCCGGCGGCGACTGCTGGTCTCGCTCGCGCTGATGCTGCCCGTGCTGGCGATGGCGATGATCCCGCCGCTGCAGTTCGAGAGCTGGCAGTGGCTGTCGCTGACGCTCGCGGCGCCCGTCGTCGTGTGGGGCGCGTGGCCGTTCCACCGCGCCGCCTGGGTGAACCTGCGCCACGCGACGGCGACGATGGACACGCTGATCTCCGTCGGCGTGCTGGCCGCGTTCGGCTGGTCGCTGTACGCGCTGTTCATCGGCGAGGCCGGCGTGCTTGGCATGAAGATGGGCTTCGACCTGCTGCCCGAGCGCGGCGCCGGAGCCGACGAGATCTACCTCGAGGTCGCGACCGCCGTCACCGTGTTCCTGCTCGCCGGCCGCTACTTCGAGGCGCGCGCCAAGCGCCGCGCCGGCGCCGCGCTGACCGCGCTGCTCGAGCTCGGCGCCAAGGACGTCGCGCTGCTCGACCCCGACGGGAGCGAGCGCCGCGTGCCCGTGGAGCAGCTCCAGGCCGGCGACCGCTTCGTCGTGCGCCCGGGCGAGAAGGTCGCCACCGACGGCGTCGTCGAGCAGGGCACGTCCGCCGTCGACCAGTCCCTGCTCACGGGCGAGTCCGTGCCGGTCGAGAAGCAGCCCGGCGACGAGGTCGCGGGCGCCAGCGTCAACGCCGGCGGCCGGCTCGTGGTCCGCGCGACGAAGGTCGGCGCCGACACCGCGCTGGCGCAGATCGCGCGCCTGGTCACGGACGCGCAGTCCGGCAAGGCGCCCGTGCAGCGGCTCGCGGACCGTGTGTCGGGCGTCTTCGTACCGGTCGTGATCGCGCTCGCCGTCGCGACGCTCGGCTTCTGGATCGGGACGGGCGAGGACGTCGCGTTCGCGTTCACCGCCGCCGTCGCCGTCTTGATCATCGCCTGCCCGTGCGCGCTCGGGCTGGCCACGCCGACCGCGCTGCTCGTCGGCACCGGCCGCGGCGCCCAGCTCGGGCTGCTGATCAAGGGCCCGGAGATCCTCGAGTCCACCCGGCGCGTCGACACGATCGTGCTCGACAAGACCGGCACGGTGACCACGGGCCGGATGGAGCTGGCGTCCGTCGTGGCCGCCGACGGCGTCGACGAGGCCGAGCTCCTGCGGGTGACGGGCGCGCTCGAGGACGCCTCGGAGCACCCGATCGCCCAGGCGATCGCCGCCGCCGCACGGAATCGGTCCCCATCCACTCCGCTCGAGCCGGTCGAGTCGTTCGTCAACCGCGAAGGCCTCGGGGTCGAGGGCGTCGTCGGCGGGCGCGGGGTCCAGGTCGGGCGCCCGTCGCTGATGGCCGAGTGGAGCCTGCGCGTCCCGGAGGCGCTCGACGAGGCGCGCCGCGCCGCGGAGGCCGAGGGCCGCACCGCCGTGCTGGCCGCGTGGGACGGCGAGGTCCGCGGCGTGCTGGCGGTCGCCGACGCCGTCAAGCCCACCTCCGCCGAGGCCGTCCGGCGACTGCACGCGCTCGGCCTGCGCACCGTGCTGCTGACCGGCGACAACGAGGCGACGGCGCGCGCGGTGGCGGCCGAGGTCGGCATCGGCGAGGTGATCGCCGAGGTCCTGCCGGCCGGCAAGGCCGACGTGATCCGCCGCCTGCAGGCGGAAGGCCGCGTCGTGGCCATGGCCGGCGACGGCGTCAACGACGCGCCCGCGCTCGCCCAGGCCGACCTCGGCCTCGCGATCGGCACCGGCACCGACGTCGCCATCGAGGCCTCCGACCTCACGCTCGTCTCCGGCGACCTGCGCGCGGCCGCCGACGCGATCCGGCTCAGCCGCGCCACGCTGCGCACGATCAAGCAGAACCTCGGCTGGGCGTTCGGCTACAACCTCGCCGCGCTGCCGCTGGCCGCTGCGGGCCTGCTCAACCCGCTGATCGCCGGCCTCGCGATGGCGTTCTCGAGCGTCTCGGTCGTGCTGAACGCGCTGCGCCTGCGCCGCTTCCGCCCCGGCGCCTAGCGCGCCACGAGGATCCTGCGGCGCGGCGGCACCAGCGGTCCGGGGTCCTCGGCCAGGGCGTTGTGCTCCTCGCCCATCAGCAGCCAGCTCCCGTCCGCGCGGCGCTCGAGCTCGCCGGCGTCGATCAGCTGCCGGACGGCGGCGGTCACCGTCGGCCGGCGCGCGCCGACGATCTGCCCGAGCATCCGGTGCGAGAGCGTCAGCGGGACGAGCACCCCGTCGGCCGTCATCCGGCCCCAGCGCTCCGCGAGGTGCCAGAGGAACGCGAGCACGCGGCGGTCGACGCGGGTCAGCTTCGAGATCGCCTGAGCCGTGGCCAGGCGCTCCGCGCGCTCGCCCATGCGCCCCATCAGCGCCGCGTTGATCTCCGGCCAGCCGCCGAGCTGCCAGGAGAACTGGCGGTCCAGCAAGGCGATCCGGCTCTCCGCGAGCACGTGCCAGCGGATCGTCCGCCGCAGCAGCGGCTGGTTCTCGCGCGTCCACGGCTGCAGCACATCGCCGGGGCCGAGCAGCTCGGTGCTGATGGAGCCGCCCATCAGCACGTCGTGGCCGATCACGCCCTCGAGCACGAGCACGCCGAGGTGCTCCGAGGCGCCGTTCTCCCCGATCTGCCACTCGCCCTGCGCGACGCGGGCGACGCGGACGGCGAGCGCGCTGCGCGCGGCCTCAGCCCGGTGCGCCGGCAGGAGCCTGCCGAGCTGCGGGTCGACCTGCAGCAGCGGGACCTTGGGCCGCTCGCTCATGAGCGCCCCCCGGAGGTCGGTAGCGCTACGCGTCCTGCGGCTCGAGCACGAACACCTCGAACGTCCGAGGCGGGTCGAACACGATCTGGCTGTGGTAGGTGAGCACGCGCCGGCCGGTGATCTCCTCGACCGCGCCCGTGGCGACGGCCGTCATCGACTCCTGGAAGGACAGGCGGTAGGAGCGGACGGTGTCCTCCTTGCCGTCGGCCAGCAGCGTCTCCTCGCTGCGTGTCAGTCCACCCTCGAGCGCCACGAACACGTAGTCGTCGAGCACCCAGGCCTTCGCCGCCGTGGGGCCGCGGCCGTAGTACTGCTTCTTCATGCCGACCATGGCGTTGGCCAAGGCCGAACGGACGGAGCCGTCGGCCTCGTCCGGCATGCTGCCGCCGCCGGCTCGGACGAGCTCCTCGGCCGGCTTGTCGAGCTTCAGGTCTTGGGCATCCATGGGTTCTGGAATCGGTGCAGGCGCGGGACACAGTGTCCTCCGGACGGCGTGGGCCTGGCGCCCGCGCCCTCCAGCCTCGAAGGAAGCGCACGCCCTCGTGTCTGTCCGCCTGTCCACACCTCCCGGGGGGCCGGGCGGGATGCACCTGCACGAGTCAGTCTAGTGCGCGATCGGGCCGCGTCCCAGATGCCGCTGGAGCCACAGCTCGAGCAGCCCGAGCTGCCACAGCGTGGAGCCGTCGAGGTTGGTGCGGTGCGCGTTGGGGTCGGCGAGCATCGCCTCGACGACATCCGGGCGGAAGAGGCCGCGCTCGCGCGCCGCGGGGGCGAGCAGCGCCTCGCGCACCATGCCGAGCACCGGCTGCTCGAGGTGGCTGAGCGCCGGCACGGGGAAGTAGCCCTTCTCGCGGTCGATCACCGCGTCCGGCACGATCCCGCGCGCGGCCGCCTTCAGGACCCCCTTGCCGCCCTCGGCGAGCTTGAGCTCCGGCGGGATCGCGGCGGCCAGCTCGACCAGATCGTGGTCGAGGAAGGGCGTGCGGGCCTCGAGCCCGTGCGCCATCGTCATGTTGTCGACGCGCTTGACCGGGTCGTCGACGAGCATGACCCGGGTGTCGAGGCGCAGCGCGCGGTCGACGGGCGTGGCGGCGCCCGGGCGCTCGAACCACTCCGCGGCGAGCGCGCGCGAGACGTCATCGCCCGCGGCGGCCGCCGTCAGCTCGCGCAGCTGCGCGTCGTCGCGGTCGAAGAACTCCGCGGCGTAGGCGTCGAGCCCGCTGCCCGGTGCCTCGAGCAGCGGCGGGTACCAGCTGTAGCCGCCGAGCACCTCATCGGCGCCCTGGCCGGACTGCACGACCTTGCGCTCGCGGCTGACGGCCTGGGCGAGCAGCCAGAAGGCGACGCAGTCGTGGGAGACCATCGGCTCGCTCATCGCGGCGATCGCGAGCGGCAGCGCCTCCACGAGCTCCTCGGTGCCGACGCGGATCTGGTGGTGGTCGCTGCCGAACTCGGCGGCGACGAGGTCGGAGAAGGCGAACTCGTCTCCCTCGCGCCCGCCGGCGTCGGGGAAGCCGATCGAGAACGTCGCCAGCCCGCGCTGGCCCTGCTCGGCCAGCAGCGCGACGATCAGGCTCGAGTCCAGACCGCCCGAGAGCAGCACGCCCACGGGCACGTCGGCGACCATGCGCCGGCGCACGGCGACGCGCAGCGCCTCCAGCAGCGCATCGCGCCACTCCTCCGGCGTGCGGTCGGCCGTGCGCTCGTGGCTCGGGTCCCAGTATTCGCGCTGCCGGCGCGTGCCGTCGGGCTCGACCACCAGCAGCGTCGCCGGCGGGAGCTTGCGGACGCCGGCGAGGATCGTGCGCGGCGCGGGCACGACCGAGTGCCAGCTCAGGTAGTGGTGCAGCGCGACCGGGTCGACGCTCGTGTCCACGCCGCCGGCGGCCAGCAGCGCCGGCAGGGTGGAGGCGGCGCGCAGGCCGCCGCCGGGCAGCTCGGCCAGGTACAGCGGCTTGATCCCGAGCCGGTCGCGGACGAGCGTGCAGCGCCCGCTGGCGGTCTCCAGCAGCGCGAAGGCGAACATCCCGGCGAGCCGGTCGAGCAGGCCCTCGCCCCATTCCTTGAAGCCGCGCAGCACGACCTCGGTGTCCGACGAGGAGCGGAAGCGGTGGCCGAGGCGCTCGAGCTCCGCGCGCAGCTCGCGGTGGTTGTAGATGCAGCCGTTGAAGACGACGGCCAGGCCGAGCGCGTCGTCGCGCATCGGCTGGGCGCCGAGCTCGGAGAGGTCGATGATCGCCAGCCGCCGGTGCACCATCCCGGCGCTGCCGTCGAGCCAGAGGCCCTCGCCGTCGGGCCCGCGCGGAGCCAGCGAGTCGCGCATGCGCTCCAGCGCCGCGCGGTCGGGCGGCCCGTCACGCCGCAGCTCGACGCCGAAGCCGCACACGTCAGCGCAGCGCCGCCGCGCTCTCGCGCGCCGCCTCGGCGAGCGCCGCGAACAGGCGGGCCTGCGGGCGCTCGACCTCGTCGAGCGTCTCCGCGTGCCACTGGACGCCGAGCACCAAGCGCCCGTCGCCGCCCTCGATCCCCTCGACGGTGCCGTCCGGCGCCCACGCCACCGCGCGCAGGCCGTCGCCGAGCCGCTCGACGGCCTGATGGTGGAACGAGTTGACCGACAGCTGCTCGGCGCCGAGCGCCTGCGCGAGCCGCGACCCGGCCTCGACGGAGACCTCGTGCGTGACCTTCGAGCCCGGCTCGACCTGACGGTGGTGGCCGACGTGCTGGATGAGGCTGCCGCCGCGCGCCACGTTGAGCGCCTGGGCGCCGCGGCAGATGCCCAGGATCGGCAGCCCGGCGGCGTCGGCCTGGCGCGCGACGGCAAGCTCGAACGCGTCCATGTCCGGCTCGGTCGGCCCGAGCTCGGCCTGCGGCTCCTCGCCGTAGTTGGCCGGGTCGATGTCGGGGCCGCCGGACAGGCAGACCCCGGCGAGCGGGCGCAGCAGCCCGGGCACGAGCTCGATCGCCAGCGGCGGCAGGACGACCGGGATCGCGCCCGAGCGCGCGAGCGCGCGCACGTACGGCATCCCGAGAGCGAGCTCGAACTGGGGCGGCTCGCTCTCGGGCAGCGGGTGGTTGATCTCCGGCCTGCGGACCTCGGAGGTGGTGATGCCGATCAGCGGCAGACTGGCCATCGAGCGCCACAGGGTGACAAACCCCTACGCCATCGAGTACGCAGGCTCCTGGCAGCCGCGCTCGGTGGCGGGCTTCGCCGCGCCCTCGGGCCGCAGCACGGTGGCCGCGATCACGAGGGCGGCGGCGAGCACGACCGCGCCGACGACGTAGGCGAGGTGGAAGCCGGCGTTGAGCGCGGCCGTCGCCGCCTCGCCGTCGGCCATCAGGCCCTGGGTGCGCTCCGTCGCGAGCGTGGCGAGCACGGCGAGGCCGACGGCGCCGCCGACCTGGGCGCTCGTGTTGACCAGGCCGGAGGCCAGGCCCGAGTCGCTCGGCGTGGCGCCCGACATCGCGAGCGTCATCAGCGCGGGGAAGCTCAGCCCGGCGCCGATGCCGACGAGGATCATCGCGGGCAGGACGTCGGCGACGTAGGAGCCGTCGACCGGCGTGCGGGCGAACAGCAGCATGCCGGCGCCGATGAACAGCAGCGACGGGATCAGCGTCCGCTTGGCGCCGAAGCGCATCGTGATGCGGCCCGAGAAGCCCATCGACAGCGCGCCCATCACGATCGTGCTGGGCAGGAAGGCGAGGCCGACCTCGAGCGGGTCGTAGCCGAGCACCTGCTGCAGGTACAGCGCGCCGAGGAAGAACATGCCGAACATGCCGACCACGACCAGCCCCTGCACGAGGTTCGCGCCGACGATGTTGGCCGAGCGGAACAGGCGCAGCGGCATCAGCGGGTTCGCCACGCGCGCCTGGCGCAGCACGAACGCGGCCACGAGCGCGACCGAGACCGCGCCGAGGACGAGCGTCGAGGTGGCGCCCCAGCCCTGCTCGGTGACCTGCAGGATCGTGTAGACCCCCAGCATCAGGCCGCCGGTGAGCAGCGCCGCGCCGGCGAGGTCGGTGCCCGCGCCGATGCCGAGGCCCGGGTTGCCGGGCACGTAGCGCAGCGCCAGCAGCGCGGTGGCGATGCCGAGCGGCAGGTTGACGAAGAAGATCCAGTGCCACGAGATCGCCTCGGTGAGCACGCCGCCCGCGAGCAGGCCGATCGAGCCGCCGGCGGAGGCGACGAAGCCGAAGACGCCGATCGCCTTGGCCTGCTCCCGGGGCTCCGGGAACATCGTCACGATCATGCCGAGGATCACGGCGGAGGTCAGCGCGCCGCCGACGCCCTGCACGAAGCGCGCGGCGATCAGCGTGCCCTGGCCGGGCGCGACGGCGCACACGACCGAGGCGGCGGTGAAGACGGCGAGTCCCGTGAGGAAGACCCGTCGCTGCCCGATCAGATCACCGAGCCGGCCGGCCAGCAGCAGCAGGCCGCCGAAGGCGATCATGTAGGCGTTGACGATCCAGGCGAGGTTGCTCTGGCTGAAGCCGAGGTCGTCCTGGATCGAGGGCAGCGCGACGTTCACGATCGTGGCGTCGAGCACGATCATCAGCATGCCCGCGCACAGCACGACGAGGGCGATCCAGCGCGTATGCGGTTGTGTCTCGGTGGCGGTCATGTCCAGTAGGACTGCGACCGCCCCCGAAACTCATCGGTCGGCTACGCGATCGTGACGTCCGGCGAGAGGTAGACGTCCTGGATGGCGTTGAGGATCTCGACGCCCTCGCTCATCGGCCGCTGGAACGCCTTGCGGCCCGAGATCAGGCCGGTGCCGCCGGCCCGCTTGTTGATCACCGCGGTCCGTACGGCCTCGGCCTTGTCGGAGTCCTTGTTGGAGGCGCCGCCCGAGTTGATCAGGCCGGCGCGGCCCATGTAGCAGCTCGCCACCTGGTAGCGGCAGAGGTCGATCGGGTTGTCCGTCGTGAGCTTGTCGTAGACGAGGTCGTCCGTCTTGCTGAAGCCGAGCGCCTTGAACCCGCCGTTGGTCTCGGGCAGCTTCTGCTTGATGATGTCGGCCTGGATCGTGGAGCCGATGTGGTTGGCCTGACCCGTGAGGTCGGCGGCGAGGTGGTAGTCCGTGCCGTCCTGCTTGAAGTCGGAGTTGCGCAGGTAGCACCAGAGCACGGTGAACATGCCGAGGTCGTGCGCCTCAGAGAAGGCCTCTGAGATCTCGACGATCTGGCGCCGGCTCTCCTCGGAGCCGAAGTAGATCGTCGCGCCGACGCCCGAAGCGCCCATCTCCCACGCGCGGTGGACGTTGCCGAACAGCGTCTGGTCGTACGTGTTCGGGTAGCTCAGCGTCTCGTTGTGGTTGAGCTTGACGATGAAGGGGATCTTCGTCGCCCACCTGCGCGAGACCATGCCGAGCACGCCGAAGGTGGAGGCGACGGCGTTGCAGCCGCCCTCGACCGCCAGCTCGACGATCTTCTCGGGGTCGAAGTACTCCGGGTTGGGCGCGAAGCTCGCGCCCGCCGAGTGCTCGATGCCCTGGTCGACCGGCAGGATCGACACGTAGCCCGTGCCGCCCAGGCGGCCGTGGTCGAACATCGCCTGGAGGTTGCGCAGCGTCTGCACGTTGCGGTCGGAGTGCACGAGCACGCGGTCCAGGAAGTCGGGCCCCGGCAGGTGCAGGGACTCCTTGGGGAACGTCTCCGAGCGGTACTGGAGGAGGTCATCGGCCTCGTCGCCCAGCAGCGCCTCGATGTCGGTGGTGTAGGTCTCGACGGCCACGGTGTTGCCTCTCGGTCTCGCTCGCAGGTCCTCTGATGCAAGGCTACCCGCCATGGACTACCTGCCTGCGCCCGACCGCTACGAGCAATCCCCGTACCGCCGCTGCGGCCGCAGCGGCATCCAGCTGCCGGCCATCTCGCTCGGCCTCTGGAACAACTTCGGCGACGACAAGCCGCTCGAGACCCAGCGCGCGATGCTGCGCCGCGCCTTCGACCGCGGCATCTGCCACTTCGACCTCGCCAACAACTACGGTCCGCCGCCCGGCTCGGCGGAGCGCAACTTCGGCCGCATCCTGCGCGAGGACCTCGCGCCCTGGCGCGACGAGCTGATCATCTCCACCAAGGCGGGCTACGACATGTGGCCCGGCCCGTACGGCGAGTGGGGCTCGCGCAAGTACCTGCTCGCCTCGCTCGACCAGAGCCTGCAGCGGATGGGCCTGGACTACGTCGACATCTTCTACTCGCACCGGCTCGACCCGGACACGCCGCTGGAGGAGACGCTCGGCGCGCTCGACACGGCCGTCCGCCAGGGCAAGGCGCTCTACGCCGGCATCTCCTCCTACTCGGGCGAGCGCACCCGCGAGGCGGTGGAGATCCTCCGCGACCTCGGCACGCCGCTGCTGATCCACCAGCCGAGCTACTCGATGCTCAACCGCTGGATCGAGGGCGACCTGCTCGACGTGCTCGAGGCCGAGGGCGTCGGCTGCATAGCGTTCTCGCCGCTCGCCCAGGGCATGCTCACGACGCGCTACCTCGGCGGCGTGCCGCAGGACTCGCGCGCCGCCAAGGGCGTCTTCCTCAGCGAGGACATGCTCACCGAGGAGCGGCTCGGGCACGTGCGCGCGCTCAACGACATCGCGCAGCGCCGCGGCCAGACGCTGGCGCAGATGGCGGTCGCCTGGGTGCTGCGCGACCCGCGCGTGACCTCAGCGCTGATCGGCGCCTCCAGCGTGGAGCAGCTCGACGACACGCTCGGCGCGCTCGACGGCCTGGACTTCTCCGACGAGGAGCTGCGCGAGATCGACGAGCACGCCGTCGACGCGGGCATCAACCTCTGGGAGGCCTCCAGCCGCGAATGAAGCCCGCCCGCCCGGTGCCGCGCCCCGGACAGGGCGCGGCACCATCGCGGTGATCTAGTTGCGCGGAAGCGGGCAGACCCAGCCGAGCTGGGGATCCGCCGCGAACTCCTCGGTCTCGAGCTGGCGCAGGAACGACTGCTGCGCCTTGCTCATCGCGGGAGCGGCGAGATCCTTGCGCGCCGCCGAGGCCTTCTTCTGGCCGGCGGTGAGCTTGAGGATGTCGATGCCGCGCGCGTTGTCGGCGACGAGCACGTAATCGCCGAACCAGTACGACGCCCACACGTTGCCGCCGTTGGGGCGGAAGTACGCGACCTGGATCGGGTTCTCCGGATCGGAGATGTCCAGGATGCGCGTGCCCTGGCCGTACCACCCGTAGGCGATCAGGCCGTTCTGGAGGTCGAAGTAGTGGGCCGAGCAGGAGTTCAGCGGGATCGTGCCCTCCTTGTCCTTCGGGCTCCACGTGCCGACCTTCTTCAGGCGGAACGGGTCGTCCGGGGTCGAGCGCCAGCCCTCGCCGTCATAGGAGCCCTTCAGCGACGCGATCGTGAACTGGCCCTCGCCGTCACAGGTCGTGCTGTTGAAGTCCTCCTCGGTGCCCATCACGAGCTCGCCGGGCTTGTAGCCCTGGCCGCGGTCCGGGCCGTGCTTGAGGTCCGCGCCCGCGGGCCGCAGGCCGTTGTGCATCCAGCCGCCCGGGTTGTTGACCTCGTCGACCGCGTCGTCCGGGAAGCCTCCGCCGGCGTAGGCGATCGGATCGAGCGGCGTCGCCTGCCGGACCTCGCCCGTGAGCGGGTCCTGATGCATGCCGTCGGTCCAGTACCCGCGCATGCCGCCGAGGCCGGAGACCCACGCGACGCCGGTGGCGTCGACGTCCACGTCGTGCGCGTACGCGGTCACGCCGTCCTGGCGGAACAGGTCGACGGGCCGGTCCGGGTAGCTGATCGGGTTCGCTGGATCGCGGAGGTCGGTGACGATGATCGGCCGGCCGCGCGTCCAGCCGGCGGCGGCCTGCGCCGTCGAGCTGGCCGGACCGCCGGTCCAGAGGAACTCGCAGTCGTTGACGCACGAGGTCGTGTGGCCGGTCGGCAGCTGCTTGAACGTGATCAGCTGCAGGTCCGCCGGGTCCTTCGCGTCGACGATGTAGACGCCGGCGACGTCCGTGTTGGAGCTCGTCGAGCCGCCGAAGGCGCGCGGGTCGCGAGAGAGGAACGCGAGCTTGCGCGTCTGGTCGACGTCCATGTCCTCGTTCTGCCAGTACGTGCGGCTCGCGCTCGGCGTGCGGCCGCGCTCGATGTCGTACGGGAGCACGAGCTGGTCGTTGCCGATCGAGTCGAGCTGGTCCGGGTCCTCGGGGTCCGACATGTCCCAGGTCTGGAGTCCGAAGCGCCCGGTGATCAGCATCACCACCCGCTCCTTGGAGCCCTTCCCGTACGTGAGGAAGTTGATCGCCGTCGCCTGCCGGCCCTCAGGCAGGTTCTTGACGAACTCCATGTTCTTGATCGCGCCGGCCGGCGGATCCGCCGCCGATGCGGCGGCCGGTACGAGGAGAACCGCGAGACACGCGGCGATCGCCGCTGCCCTTGTGCACTTCATGCTGCCCCCTCCGGGTTTGTGGGCGTCCCCTCCCCAGGGGACCGAGGGTCGCAAAGCTACTTCACCGCGATCGGTGAGGAGGTCTCATGGTTAGGGTCAAGACCCATGGCCCGGAGCTGGCGCACCCCGACCGTCGTGATCGTCGCCGGCTGCCTGATCGGGCTCGTCTCGTTCGGGCTGCGCTCGAGCTTCGGGCTGTTCACGGAGCCACTGTCGGTCGTGCGCGGCTTCGACCGCGAGACGTTCGCCTTCGCGATCGCGATCCAGAACCTGATGTGGGGGCTCGGCCAGCCCGTCGCGGGCGCGATCGCCGACCGCTACGGCAGCGGCCGCGTGCTGGCCGGCGGCGGGGTGCTGTACGTGCTCGGCACGGTGCTGATGGCGCAGAGCACGTCGGGCGCGACGCTGGCGCTGACCGGCGGCGTGCTGCTCGGGCTCGGGCTCGCGGGCGGCTCGTTCATGATCGTGCTCGCCGCGTTCGCGCGCCTCGTGCCGGAGGAGCGGCGCTCCTGGGCGATGGGGCTCGCGACCGCCGCCGGCTCGCTCGGCCAGTTCCTGTTCGCCCCGCTCGGCCAGGCGTTCATCGCGGGCTACGGCGCGATCACCGCGCTCGTGCTGCTGTCTGGCTTCGTCGCGCTCGTCCCGCTGCTGGCGACCGCGCTCACCGGCCGCGGCCAGCAGGACGAGGCGGAGCCCGAGGTCTCCACGCGCGACGCGCTGCGCGGCGCGATGTCGCACCCGAGCTACCTGCTGCTGACCGCCGGCTTCTTCGTGTGCGGCTTCCACATCGCGTTCGTGACGACCCACCTGCCGCCGTACCTCGGCGATCTGGGCTTCAGCGGCTCGCTGGCGGCCTGGGCCGTCGCGCTGATCGGCCTCTTCAACGTCATCGGGGCCTACACGTCGGGCGTGCTCGGCGGGCGCATGAGCAAGCGCTTGTTGCTCAGCGGCATCTACTTCGCGCGCGCGATCGCCTTCCTGCTGTTCGTCCTGCTCCCGACGACGACGGCCAGCGTGCTGGTGTTCGGCGCCGCGCTCGGGCTGCTGTGGCTGTCGACCGTGCCGCTGACCTCCGGGCTGGTCGCGCTGATGTTCGGCACCCGCCACGCCGGCATGCTGTTCGGCTTCGTGTTCCTCTCCCACCAGGTCGGCGCGTTCGTGGGCGTCTGGCTGGGCGGGGCGATCTACGAGGCGACGGGCGCCTACGACGCCATGTGGTGGATCTCGATCGCGCTCGGCCTCGCGGCGGCGATCGTGCACCTGCCGATCCACGAGCGCCGCGCCCCCGCCTGGGCGCCGGCACCGGCATGAGCCTGCGGCGGGAGCTGGCGATCGGCGCCGTGCTGCTCGTGCTCGCCGTCGCCGGCGCGTACTGGCAGGCCGAGCGCACGGCGGCCTTCGACCGCCAGGACGGCACGGGCGAGACGCTGCGGCTCGTCTGCCCGCTGCACTGACCGCGGGGTTGACGCTCCTCTCATGCGTGACTAACCTGCCGCCATCCGGACGTGCCTAGGAGGCGGGGGCGTCCACACGCACATGGGGAGGGGCCGCGCATCACGCGCGGGCCTCACGAACGAAGGGGACAAGTGAAGAGACGTCTTGCCGTCCGCGCGGCGCTGGCCGCGACGGGCGCACTCGCACTGGGCGCCGGCACCGCCGGCGCGCACCCGATGGACTTCGGGAGCACGAACGACAGCTGGATCAACTCCGGCGTCGGCGTGCACTGGAACTCCCACGGCGCCGCGGGCTCCGTGGACGGCCGCGAGACGGTGGCGCCGCGCGAGGAAGGGCTCAAGCTCATCGGCAGCTCGGACCTCGGCGGCAAGCTCGCCGGCGCCGGCCGCGTGGCCGACGTCTCGGCCAAGGGCAACTACGCCTATCTGACGATGTTCTACGAGCCCACCTGCGGTCGCGGCGGCGTGCAGATCGTCGACATCGCCAACCCGGCCAAGCCCGTGATGAAGGGCTACATCCCGAGCCACACGGACACGTTCTCCGGCGAGGGCTCGCAGGTCATCTCGATGAACACGCCCTCCTACAAGGGCGACCTGCTCGTGTACCAGAACGAGTGGTGCCCGGGCACGACGAACGGCGTCGGCGGTATCTCGCTCATCGACGTGCGCAACCCGAGCTCGCCGAAGAAGCTCGTCGAGGGCGCCGGCGACTTCACCAAGAAGGACGGCACGCAGTCCAACGGCGTCCCGCAGACGCGCGCCAACCAGACGCACTCCGCGTTCGCCTGGACCAACCCGGACACCGGCAAGGTCTACGTCGTGCTCGTGGACGACATGGAGGAGATGGACGTCGACATCCTCGACATCACGAACCCCTCCAAGCCGAAGATGGTCTCCGAGACGAACCTCGACCAGTTCGCCCAGACCGGCGCGGGCCGGCCGCACGGCGACTCCGTGTTCAGCCACGACATGGTCGTCAAGCGCATCGGCGGGCGCGACATCATGCTGATGTCCTACTGGGACGGCGGCTACGTCACGCTCGACGTGAGCAACCCGGCGGCGCCGAAGACCCTGTCGGACACGGACTTCTCCGCGGTCGACAAGGCGCGCACGCCGTTCGGGCAGACCATCACGCCAGAGGGCAACGCCCACCAGGCCGAGTTCACCCGTGACAACAAGTACATCTTCGCCACGGACGAGGACTTCGACCCGTATCGCGTCCAGGCCACCTTCAAGGGCGGCGCGGCGAACGGCAAGACGTTCACGGCGCTGCAGTCCGGCGACACGCCGGCGGTCAACAAGGACAACCCGCTCGCGGGTGACACGCGGTTCGTCGGCCTGGGCTGCGACCCGCTGGCCGCGGGCAGCGGCAACGGCCTGATCGCCGTCGCCGAGCGCGGCACGTGCGACTTCCAGGTGAAGCTCAACAACGTCGAGGCGGCGGGCTACAAGGGCCTGATCGTGTTCAACCGCCGCGGCACCGACGGCTGCGAGGCGCTGATCAACATGCTCGCCTCGTCGACGACGACCCCGGCGATCTTCGTGACGCGCACGGACGGCTTCCGGCTGCTCGGCGTCGAGCCGCCCGCCGACTACGCGTGCGGGTCGGCCTCCGAGACGGACGGCACGAACACGCCGGCCGGCCCGTCGGTGCCCGTCGACATGTCGGCCGTGTTCGACGGCTGGGGCTACACGCACATGTACAAGACGAACCTCGCCGAGGGCGCGAAGATGACCGAGGTCGACTTCTACGCGCCGGAGGAGGGCCAGCTCGAGGCGTTCGCCGAGAACTTCGGCGACATGTCGGTCCACGAGGTCGCCACGGATCCCGGCCGGAACCTGGTGTTCGTCTCGCACTACGCGCTCGGCATGCGCGCGCTGCGCTACGACGCCAACGGCCTCGAAGAGGTCGGCGCGTTCGTCGAGCAGGGCGGCTCCAACTACTGGGGCGTCGAGATCCACAAGATGAACGGGAAGACGTACATCCTCGGGTCCGACCGCGATCGCGGCCTGCGGATCTTCACGTTCGGCAACTGAGTCCCTCCAGGACCTCAGTGCATTCGGAGGGGCCGGCCACGTGCCGGCCCCTTCTGCGTGAGGCGGGCGACCACCACGGCGCCCGTCACCATCGCTGCCGTCGCCAGCAGCGAGCCGAGCGAGAGGAGCGGGACGCCGGTCAGCCCGTGGCCGATGTTGCAGCCGCGGGCGATGCTGCCGCCCGCGCCCATGAGCAGGCCGCCCGCGAGCGCTCGCGCCGCGCGGGCGGCGTCCGGCAGCACGAGCCGGCGGGCGCCGGCGAGCGCGCCGCCGGCCACGACGCCGAGCGCGAGCCACAGCGTGTAGGGCAACTCGTCGCCGGCCTCGAGCGCTGCGCGCGTGCCGTCGGCCGCTCCGACGAACCCGAGGCCGTAGCCGTGGCCCGCCTGCTCGGCGGCTATCCACGCGAGCGCCGCGACGAGCCCGAGCGTGACGCCGGGCACGAGCCCGCGCAGGCCCCGCCGCACCAACCATGCGAGCAGCAGCGCGCCGAGGACGAGCGCGACCGGGGCGTAGCCGGCGCCCAGCAGCTCCGGCAGGCCGGCGGTCCGGGGGCGCGACGCGTCGCCGAGTGTGGCCGGCACGTCCGCGCCCGGTCCGCGGATCAGCAGCTCGCCGGCCGCGAAGCCGGCGATCGCCACCGCGAGCGCGAGCGTGCCGCCGCCCGCCTTCCAGAGGATGCCGGTCACGCAGCCGCCGGCGAGCGCCATCCCGGCCCCGAACACGAGGCCGCCCGCGAGCTGGGCGACGGGCAGCAGCGCGATCCCGCCGCCGTCGGCGTTGCGCTCCAGCGGCCCGACGCCGAGCGCGACGAGCAACGGCAGCACGAGAAGCTGGACGCCGACGGCGATCGCGAACGCGCGCAGCACACGCGGGCGGCCCTCCAGGAGCGCCCGCCTCACGCCGCGGTTGAAGCACAGGCCCCAGCGGGTCATCACGACGCCGGCGAGGGCGCCCATGGCGAGGCCGATCAGAGCGGCGTCCACGCGCCGATGTATAGCTGCGACGACGGCGGTCAGCGCAGCAGGCGCACCCCGACCGTGTGCGGGTCGGGCGGCCGCGCGTCGGTGACGGGCCGCGGCGCGCGGGAGATCGCGACCAGCTCGCCGTCCTTGCCGCCGCGCCCTAGCGCGACGACGCCGAGGCCGGGCGTCGCCCCGATCGCGTCCGAGCCGCCGCTCAGCGGAGCCGGTCCGCGAAGGGCGAAGAAGGCGAGCTTGTCGTCGGGCGAGAGGTCGACGAGATCGGGCGCGGGATCCGCACTGAGGTCCCCGGCGAGCGAGTACCTGCCGACGATCGCGGCCTTGCGCGTGTCCACCACCGTCACGTCGTTCTGGATGCGATCGACGGAGAGCAGGTACTTCCGGTGCTTCGTCATGGTCCCGCCATGCGCGTCGACCTGGCCCTCACGCTGGTAGACGACGCTCGGGGCGGGCGTGTCCGGCGGGTTCGCATCGGAACGGATCCGCGCGAGGTCGACGGCGTAGACCGTGTGCCCGAAGGGGTCGCCGGGGGCACCGGCCCCCGCGTTGAGGTACATGGCGCCGCCGGCATCCTGCTGACCGCAGCCGTTGTCGTCGATCTTCGCCCGGGTGTACTCCGCCACGATCCGCATCGGGGTGGCGTCGTGGTCGATCACGAACGCGCCGCCGCCGCGCAGCGACACGAACGCGAAGCGGCCGTCCAGCGTGGTGCGCGTGCAGATCGGGGCGTTGTCGGGGCGCAGCACGGGGTCCTGGCGCGGGGCGCCGCTGGGCGTCGTGCCCTCGTACAGGCTCAGGGTCGCGTCAGGCTCCCACGCGAAGGTCCGGGCGGCCCAGTCGGCGCGGATGCGCTCGACGAGCTTGCCGTTCTGGTTGGAGACGAGGATCGCGCTGCCGTCGGGGGTGGGCCAGGCGGCGTGTGCCTGGCGCGCGCCGTTCTGGCCGGGGCTCGTGCGCAGGCACGCGATGGCCTCCCGCGTCGCGGCGTCGTGGATCGTCACGTGCCCGCTGGCGACCCAGCTGAGGATCGCGTAACGCGAGCCCTCGACCGTGAGCGCGTCGCCGCCCTGGAACGTCAACATGTGCGGGCGCGTGGGTCGCACGTCCGTGGTGTCCAGGCACAGGTCCGTGGCCTGGCCGCCGAGGTTGACGGTCTCGGGCCGGGCGGCGGCCGGATCGTCCTCCAGGTCGCTGCCGGCGAAGACATGGAGGTAGCCGCCGAAGCCGTCCTTGGAGTCGGTCTGGTCGACGAGCCAGACTTCGTAGTGCTCACCCGGCCCCGACGCCCGGGCCGGCGACCCGCTGTCGACTGCCACGGTGGCGGCCAGGAGGACGGCGATCAGGCCGATCGTGGCGACGGCGGCCACCAGACGCACTCGACTCATGTCTGTTCCTCTCGGAATCAGCCCGTCCTCGTGACACCGTACCCGCCGCGGGTGGTCCGTGGGGGATTTCTCTGCCGGGCGCCGTCAGCGCAGCTCGCGGTCGAAGAACGCCGTGACGCGGGCCTCGTAGGGCGCCGCCTCCTGGCGGATCCCCGCCGTGTGGGCGGCGTCGGGCAGGTTCCAGTGCTCGACGTTCGGACCGCCCGCGCGGTCGTAGAGGGCGCCGAACTCGTACTCCTCGGCGGTGCCGGCGGACACCATCAGGATCGGCTGGCGGGCCAGGCGGATGCGGTCCTCGAGCGCCGGGCTCTGCGGGTCGCCTGTCAGCACCTCGATCGTCTTGAACATGATCCAGCCGGGCACGACGCCGACCTCGTCGCCGCGCAGGCGGTGCCAGTCCTCGTAGCTCTCGGCGGCGGTGCCGTCGGCGACGATCGCCTCGATGTCGTCGCGGTCGGCGGCGACCTCGATCAGCACGTCGGCGCCTGTCGAGAGCCCCAGGGCGCCGATGCGACCCGGCTCGACGTCGCTTCGGCCCTTCAGGAACGCCATCGCACCCGCGACGTCTTCGCGCCAGTCCCAGCCGTAGCCGTTGGGCGAGCCCTCGCTGTGACCGCGGCCGCGGGCGTCGTAGAGCAGCACGCCGTAGCCCTCGGCCGCCAACAGCTCGGCGTGCCTGGCGGAACCCTCCCGGTCGCTGTTGCCGCCGTGCACGAGCAAGACGGCCGCGCCGTTGCTCGACGGGCGGTACCAGCCGGTGAGCTTCAGGCCGTCGCCCGCGCTGAACGCGACCTCCTGGTACTCCGGCCCGGGCTTCGCGCCGACCGGCTCGCGCCACTTGTGCGCGTCGATCATGCCCATCGCCATCGGGCCGAGAACGAGGAGCGAGCCGAGGATCACGACCGGCACGGCGAGCAGCCGCTGCCACCAGCGTCGGCGGTGCCAGAGGAGGAACACGGCGAGCCCGGCGAGCACGAGCCCTGCCGCGAGGGCGAGCACGCCGGTCAGGTCGCTGTGCGCGACGCCGTCGACGCGCATGTGCTGGACGTGCATGGCGCCGTTCACGGTCGCCAGCACGGCGAAGGTGAACGCCGTCGCCGCCCGCACGGCGGGGCTCATCCTGGGGAAGGCCCAGATCGCGCCGAGCGCGCCGGCGGCGGCGATCAGCGCGGCGAGCGCGTGCTGCCCGAGCCCGAGCCCGGGCTGCCGGCCCAGGAACGCGTCGTCGAGCGCGTGCACGAGCGCGACGGCGGTCGCCGCGGTGAACACGCCCCGCGTGGTGATCCGCAGTCGTGCTCTGGGCGGGGCCGGGGCCGGTCTCTCGAGGATGACGGTCTGCATCGCACCACCGTTCCAGCCCGCAGGTCGCCGGGCCATGGGGCAGCCCGTCGTGCCGTCGTCGGAAAGCCGTCACCGAGGGGCGGTTTGCCGCCTACTGCGCGAGCGCGCAGCCGTCCTTGCGCGGGTCGCTGCCCGCGGCGCGGATGCCGTCCTCGTGCACGCGGACGACCTGCGCCCCGCCGGTGAGCTGCGCGTAGGGCGGCCCGACCTCGACGTCGTGGCCCCAGCGGCGCAGCTTGGCGACCTCGCGCTCGGGCAGGCGGCCCTCCACCAGCAGCACGCCGCGGTCGTGGAAGTGGCGAGGGTGGTCGACGGCCTCCTGCGGGGCCATCCCGTGGTCGTGCAGGTTGACGAGCACCTGGGCGTGGCCCTGCGGTTGCATGAAGCCGCCCATGTTCCCGTAGACGGCCCACAGGCCCCCGCCGCGCGTGACGAGCGCGGGGATGATCGTGTGCAGCGGGCGCTTGCCGGGCTCGAGCACGGTGGGGGAGGCCGGGTCGAGCGAGAATCCGAAGCCGCGGTTGTGCAGGCACACGCCGGTGCCCGGCACGACGACGCCGCTTCCGAACGACTTGTAGAGCGAGTTGATCAGCGAGCAGCCGTTGCCCTCGCGGTCGACGGCGCAGACGTAGGTCGTGTCGCCGGCGCCGCGGCCGGCGGGCGCGCGCGCCTCGCCGGTCCCGGTCGCGCCGGCGAGCAGTTCGGCCACGGGCACGGCGACGAAGTCCGGGTCGCCGACGTGCTCGTGCAGTGCCGCGAACGCGTGCTTCTTGGCCTCGACCTCGAGGTGGATCCGCTCCGCGCTCACGGCGGGCAGCGCGCCGAGGTCCTCGCCCGCGAGCGTGCGCAGGATCATCAGCGCTGCGACGCCGGTCGTCGGCGGCGGCAGCTCGTGAACGTCCAGACCGCGGTAGGGCGCCGAGATCGGCTCGACCCACGTCGAGCGGTGCGCAGCCATGTCCGCGAGCTCGAGGAAGCCGCCGGCGGCGCGGGTCGCGGCGACGATCCGCTCGGCGATCTCGCCCTCGTAGAACGCGCGCGGGCCCTGGTCGGCGAGCGTCTCGAACGTGCGCGCGAGGTCCGGCAGCCGCACGAGCTCGCCCTCCCGCGGCGCCTGCCCGCGCGGTAGGAAGGCGGCCGCGGCGGCTTCGTCGCGTCGCAGCAGCAGCGACTCCTCCTCCCACATGCGCGCGGTGACGGCGGCGACCGGGTACCCGCCCTCGGCGATGCCGCGCGCAGGCTCGAGCAGCGCCGGGAGCCCGAGCCGCCCCAGCTCCGCGGCGGCGTCCGCCCACAGCGCGACCGCGCCGGGCACGGTGATCGTCTCGCCACCCCGCGCGGGCATGTCGTCGTGGCCGCGGGCCCGCATCGCCTCCACCGTCGCCCCGCGGCCCGCCCGGCCCGCGCCCTCGAGGGCGCGGACACGGCCGGTCGCCGCCTCGAAGAACAGCAGGAAGGCGTCGCCGCCTGGCCCGGTCATCATCGGCGACAGCACCGCCATCGCGGCGGCCATCGCCACGCAGGCGTCGGCCGCCGTGCCGCCGGCGTCGAGCGCCCGGATCCCGGCAAGCGCCGCCCGCGGGTGCTCGCAGGCGACCGCGCCGGCGGTCCCGTGGACCGTCGAGCGGCCGCCGTTGTCGGGGCGGGCGGTCACACCTCTTCGGCGATCTTCTGCACCGCGAGCACCGCGAACAGCACAACCGAGCCTGCGAGCACCACGTTGGCGACGATCCCGTTGCGCAACTCCTTCGGGACGCGGCCGGAGTTGTTGAGCCACAGCAGCGTGCCCGCCAGGAACGGCAGGAAGAGCGCGCCGAGCGCGGCGTAGACGATCACCAGGAACACCGGCTGGTCGAAGAACAGCAGCACCATCGGCGGGAAGGTGATCCAGACGAGGAAGGCCCGGAAGGCGCCGCTCTTCTCGTTCGGCGGCGCGTCGGCGCCCTCATCGCGGGCCGTCTTCATGTAGTCCGCGAACAGCTGGGCGAAGCCGTTCCAGGCGCCCACCAGCGACGAGTACGCCGCGGCGAAGAAGCCGAGCAGGAACAGCCAGCGGGTGATCCCGCCGAGCCGGTCGCCGAGCGAGTCCGCGAACGGGATGAGGCCCTCCTCGCCGTCGATCGCCGCGTCCGTGCCGTAGAGGAACTCCGCGCCCACGATCAGCACGGCGAGCACGAAGATGCCGGTCACGACGTAGCCGACCCGGATGTCCACGCGGACGGTCGGCAGCCACTTGGCGTCGGTCCAGCCGTTGTCGCGCATCCAGTAGGTGTAGGAGGCGAGGGTCAGCGTCGCGCCGACGCCGCCCATCAGGCCCAGGCAGTACAGCAGCGAGCCGTCGGGCGCGCGTGGCACCAGGCCGCCCGCGATGTCGCCGAGCCCGGGCGTGACGGCGATGGCACACCCGACCGTCGTGACGAACATCATCCCGACGAGCACCTGCATCACGCGCTCGAAGACGCCGTAGCGGCCGATCACGTTGATCGCGAAGCCGGTCACCGACGCCAGCACGGCCCATGCCCATACCGGCAATGCCGGGAACATCGCCTCGAGCGCGAGCCCCGAGGCCGACGCCACCGCCGCGCCGAACACGAACGCCAGCAGGAACAGGTAGAAGACGAAGTAGCCGCGCACGAGGCGGCCGAGCGAATACCAGGCCTCGATGATCGTCGTCCCCGTGGCCAGGCACCAGCGGGCTATGCCCTCGGTGAGGAAGTACTTGAGCACGACGCCGACCGCGATCGCCCATACGAACGTGAAGGCGTACTCCTGGCCGGCCGCGAGCGAGGACACGAGATCACCCGCCCCGACCCCGGTCGCGGCGATGATCAGGCCGGGCCCGACCACCCGCAGCTTGCCCTTCAGCCCGCTCGGCGGGCGTCTCGGCGGAATCGGCTTGCCGCCCTCGCGGGTCGGCCTGCCGATGATGGTCCTACCGGTCTCGACGGTGGGCGTCGACACGAGCACCTCTCCCTTCACGCCCGCGCTCCCGACGCGGGCCGTTACCCCAGGTTCCGGCTACCCGGGGCGGGCGGGCGACTACACGTGCTGCAGGCGCCGCGAGATGTCGGCGCACTCGACGCAGACGGTCTCCGGGATGATCCCGGCGCGCATCAGCCCGGCGAAGACCTTGCAACCGATGCAGAGGCCGAGCGCGGCCTCGAGCGTCGCGGCGGTGACGAGCAGCGCCAGCAGCACGGCGGTCGCGGTGGTCCAGCCGAGCGCGAGCGCGGCCACGCCGAGCGTGGTCATCGCGGCGCCCATGCCCTGCGCGAAGCGCTTCGGCGGGCCGGCGACCTCGCGCGGCGGCCCGAGCCGGGGCGCGACGACCTTCGTCGCGAACTGGGCCAGCGGGCTGAGGCGCGGCCCGGCCAGGACGCGGGCCCAGAAGCCGTAGGCGAGCGGGATCAGCAGCCAGTGGGCGCCCGTGACGAGCGCGCCGGCGCCGGTCAGGGCCACCACGGCGGCGACGGTGCGCGCCGCCTTCTCGTTGATCACACGCGGGAACCCCAGCACCCGGTAAAGGATAGAACGCCGATCGGGATTCGATGGTTGGTCCGGGGTCGTATTGTTCTGCAACCGACCCCGGGCATCACGACCCGGCCGAAATCAGCAAGGGAGCTCGTCCATGGCAGCCAGTGAGGCGATCGTCTTCGACGCCATCCGCACACCACGCGGGAAGGGCAAGAGCAACGGCTCGTTGCACTCCACCAAGCCCGTCGACCTCGTCGTGGGCCTCATGCACGAGATGCTCAGCCGCAACGTCGAGCTCGATCCTGCACGGGTCGACGACGTCGTGCTCGGCTGCGTCTCGCCCGTCGGCGACCAGGGCGCGGACATCGCCAAGACGGCCGCGATCAAGGCCGGCCTGCCCGACACCGTCGCGGGCGTGCAGCTCAACCGCTTCTGCGCCTCCGGCCTGGAGGCCGTCAACATCGCCGCCCAGAAGGTCGCCTCGGGCTGGGAGGACCTCGTCTTCGCCGGCGGCGTCGAGTCGATGTCGCGCGTGCCGATGGGCTCCGACGGCGGCGCCTGGGCGATGGACCCCGAGACCAACTACGACACCTCGTTCATCCCGCAGGGGATCGGCGCGGACCTGATCGCCACGGTCGAGGGCTTCACGCGCGAGGACGTCGACGCCTACGCCACCCGCTCGCAGCAGCGCGCCGCGAAGGCCCGCGAGGAGGGCAAGTTCTCCGACTCGGTCATCCCGGTGCTCGACCTCAACGAGCACGTCGTGCTCGACCACGACGAGTTCATCCGCCCCGGCACGACGGTCGAGACGCTGTCGGGCCTGAAGCCGAGCTTCGCCGCGATGGGCGAGATGGGCGGCTTCGACGCCGTCGCGCTGCAGAAGTACCACTGGATCGAGAAGATCGACCACGTCCACACGCCGGGCAACTCCTCGGGCATCGTCGACGGCGCCTCGCTGCTGGCCATCGGCAACGAGCAGACCGGCTCCGAGCTGGGCCTGAAGGCGCGCGCGCGGATCCTCTCCACCGCCGTCTCGGGCGCCGACCCGACGATCATGCTCACCGGCCCCGCGCCCGCCTCCAAGAAGGCGCTCGCGAAGGCCGGCATCTCCGTCGAGGACCTCGACCTCGTCGAGATCAACGAGGCGTTCGCCGCGGTCGTGCTGCGCTTCGTCAAGGACATGGGCCTCGACATGGAGAAGGTCAACGTCAACGGCGGCGCGATCGCCATGGGCCACCCGCTCGGCGCGACCGGCGGCATGATCCTCGGGACGCTGATCGACGAGCTCGAGCGCACGGGCGGCCGCTACGGCCTCGCCACGCTCTGCGTCGGCGGCGGCATGGGCATCGCGACGGTCGTGGAGCGCATCTGATGGCCACGGACACCATTCGCTGGGAGGACGCGGGCGACGGGGTCGTCAACCTCGTCCTGGACGACCCGAACCAGTCCGCCAACACGATGAACGCCGACTTCGGCGCCTCGATGCGCAAGACGGTCGAGCGTTTGGAGGCCGAGAAGGACTCGATCGCCGGCGTCGTCATCACGTCCGCCAAGAAGACGTTCTTCGCGGGCGGCGACCTCAACGACCTCAAGAAGGTCACGCCCGAGACGGCGGACGAGTTCGCGGGCTGGGTGCGCGAGAACAAGGGGCTGCTGCGCCGCCTGGAGACGCTCGGCAAGCCGGTCGTGGCGTGCATCAACGGCGCGGCGCTCGGCGGCGGCCTCGAGATCGCGCTCGCGACGCACCGCCGGATCGTCGTCGACGACCCGAAGATCCAGCTCGGCCAGCCCGAGGTCCAGCTCGGCCTGCTGCCCGGCGCGGGCGGCGTCGTGCGCGTGACGCGCATGCTCGGCATCGTCAACGGGCTGATGCAGGTCCTGCTCCAGGGCCAGCGGATCCGCCCCGCGCAGGCCAAGGAGATGGGCCTCGTCGACGAGCTCGTGAGCTCGCCCGACGAGCTCGTCCCCGCCGCCAAGCGGTGGATCGCGGAGAATCCGGAGGCCCAGCAGCCCTGGGACGTCAAGGGCTACAAGATCCCCGGCGGAACGCCGTCGAACCCGAAGCTCGCGCAGAACCTGCCGGCCTTCCCGGCCAACCTGCGCAAGCAGATCAAGGGCGCCAACTACCCGGCGCCGCACCACATCATGGCCGCCGTCGTCGAGGGCGCGCAGGTCGACTTCGACACCGCGCTGGAGATCGAGGGCCGCTACTTCGTGGACCTCGCCAAGGGCCAGGTCGCCAAGAACATGATCCAGGCGTTCTTCTTCGACCTGCAGGCGGTCAGCGGCGATCGCGGCCGACCGGACTCGATCGAGCCGCTTCGAGGCGAAGAAGGTCGTCGTGCTCGGCGCGGGCATGATGGGCGCCGCGATCGCGTACGTGTGCGCGAAGGCCGGCATCGAGGTCGTGCTCAAGGACGTCGACCAGGCGGCCGCCGAGCGCGGCAAGGCCTACTCCGAGGGGCTCGTCGCCAAGGGCGTCGAGCGCGGCAAGGTCACGCAGGAGAAGGGCGACGCCCTGCTCGCACGGATCACGCCGGCGACCGACGCGGCCGCCGCGGAGGGCGCCGACCTCGTGATCGAGGCCGTCTTCGAGGACCCGAAGGTCAAGGCCCAGGTGTTCGGCGAGATCGAGCCGCACCTGGGCGACGGTGCCCTGCTGGGCTCCAACACCTCGACGCTGCCGATCACCGAGCTCGCCGAGGGCGTCTCGCGCCCGGCCGACTTCATCGGCCTGCACTTCTTCAGCCCGGTGGACAAGATGCCGCTGCTGGAGATCATCAAGGGCGAGCAGACCTCCGACGAGACGCTCTACCGGGCGCTCGACGTCGCCAAGCAGATCAAGAAGACTCCGATCGTCGTCAACGACTCGCGCGGCTTCTTCACCTCGCGCGTGATCGGGACGTTCATCAACGAGGGCATCGCGATGCTCACCGAGGGCGTCCCGGCGCCGACGATCGAGCAGGCGTCCGGCCAGGCCGGCTACCCGGCCCCGGTGCTGCAGCTCTCCGACGAGCTCAACCTGAAGCTCATGCGCAAGATCCGCAAGGCGGCGCACGAGGCCCAGGCCACGGCGGGCACGGGCTGGGACGCGCACCCGGCCGAGCAGGTCATCGACGCGATGCTCGACGAGCACGACCGGCCAGGCAAGCTCGAGGGCCGCGGGTTCTACGAGTATGCGGAGGGCAAGCGCACGGGCCTGTGGAAGGGGCTCCGGGACGCGTTCCCGCCGGTCGAGGACCCCTCGCAGATCTCCCTGCGCGACCTCGAGGAGCGGATGCTGTTCATCGAGGCGATCGAGTCGGTCAGGTGCCTCGACGAGGGCGTGATCGAGACGGTCGCCGACGCGAACATCGGCTCGATCATGGGCATCGGCTTCCCGGGCTGGACCGGAGGCGTTCTGCAGTACATCAACGGCTACGAAGGCGGTTTGCCCGGCTTCGTCAATCGGGCGCGGGAGCTCGCCGAGCAGTACGGCGAGCGCTTCGAGCCGCCGGCCTCGCTCGTCGAGCGCGCCGACCGCGGCGAGCCGTACCTCGACGCTCCGAAGGTCCACGCCACCGCCTAGCACCACGCGAGGGGTCAGTTGTTCAGGCTGAGCCTGAACAACTGACCGCTCGCCGCGCGAGCGGCGTAGGGTCGGGTCGTGTCCGGCTGGCGGTCGCCTCGATCGTCGCTCGGTCGACCCTGCCCGCGGCGCTGCGTCGCCCGACGCCGAGTTCCGCCCGCCGCCGTACGGCCGCGCGCGCTGGAGCCAGATGTGCCACGCCGTCCAGATCGGCGCGGAGCTGCCGCCGATCACCGTCTATCGCTTCGAGGGCCGCCACTACGTCCGCGACGGCCATCACCGCGTGTCGGTCGCCCGCGCCCTCGGCGCCACGGACATCGACGCTGACGTGACCGAGCTGATCAGCGCTTCGCGGTGACCTTCTTCACGGCGCTCCCCCGGTTGCCGGCCGCGTCGCGGACCGTGATCGTGAGCGTGGCGTTCAGGCGCCGGGCGCGCTTGAGCGCCCTGCGGGCCTTGGCCGTGAGCTTGACCACGACCTTGGCCTTGCCCGCGGCGGCCAGCTTGCCCGTGCCGCGGCCGATGACCTTCGCCTTCGCCGTCTTCGCCCGCGGACGGACCGGGCGCGTGCCGGGGGCGGCGGCCTTCCGGGCCGGGGCGGCGCCGGCGCTGCGCATCGTGGCCATCCCGCGCTTGGCCTTGGCGGCCTGCGTGAGCACGGCGACGATGGTGCACGCCTCGCTGCACGACACCGTGACCGCGAGGCCCTTCCTGAGCAGCAGGGCCAGCTTGAGCTTCCTGAACGCGACCGAGACGGCGGGCGCGGCCGTGTCGGGCGCGCCGGCGGCGCCCGGGTTCGGCGGAGTGGGCACGCCGCCTCCGAAGACGCCACCGCCCGGCGTCCCGCCGGTGTTCCCGCCGCCCGGGTTCCCGCCCCCGCCCGCGGCGGTGACCACGCCCGTCGGGCTCGAGCTCGCCTGCGCCGTGCCGGAGGAGTTGGTGGCGCTCACGCGCGAGCGGACGGTGTGGCCGACGTCGTCGGCGGTGAGCGTGTAAGCCGCGGCCGGCGCGCCCGCGCCCGCGATCGCGGCGCACGCCGCGCCCGCGGCGTCGCAGCGCAGCCAGGCGATCGCGAACGTCGGCCCCTCGGTGCTGCTCCAGAGCCCGTTCGTCGTCGTGAGCTGCTGCCCCGCCTGCGCGACGCCGGAGACCACCGGCAGCGCGGTGTTCACCGGCGGCTTCGGCTTGACCACCGCGGTGGCCGCGGACTCGCGCGCGACGGTGCCCGCGCTGTTGCTCGCCGTGACGCGCGAGCGGACGCGATGCCCGATGTCGTCGGTCGTGAGCGTGTACTTCGATGTCGTCGCGCCCCCGATGGCCGTGCAGCTCGCGCCCGCGTCGTCGCACCGCAGCCACGCCCTGGCGAACGTCATCGGCGAGCCAGTCCAGGAACCATCCGTCGTCGTGAGCTCGACGCCTTCGAGCGCATCGCCGCTCACGGCCGGCAGAGCCGTGTTCTGCGGCGCGTTCGCGGCGACCGCAGACGTCGCCGCCGAGTTCGCGGCGGTCTGCTGGCCGTGGTTGTTGCTCGCGGTCACCTGCAGCCGCAGCGGATGCCCGATGTCCGCGGGCGTCGCGGTGTAGGCCTGCTGCGTGGCGCCGGCGATCTCCGTGCAGGGCGTGCCGCCCGCATCGCAGCGGAACCACCTGAACGCGAAGGCGATCGGCTGCGTCCCGGTCCACGTGCCCGCCGCGCCGTGCAGGATCTGCCCGTCATTGGGCGTGGTGTCGTCGATCGACGGCGCGGCCGTGTTGGCCGGCGCCTTCGCCGCGACCGCCGTGGTCGGGTCGGAGTCGGAGACGACCGGGGTCTGCGCACCGTTCGTCGCCGTGACGCGCAGCTTGATCCGCTTGCCGATCTGCGCGGCGGCGAGCGTGATCTGCGTGGTCGCGTCGCCCGACATGAACGACACGCAGTTCGCGCCGGCCCCGTCGCAGGCGAGCCAGTCGTAGTGGTAGGAGATCGGCTGGCTGCCGGTCCACGTGCCGGGATCGGCGCCGAGGACGTCACCGTCACGAAGGTTGGAGGCCGGTGTGATGGCCGGCCGCAGCGTGTTCTCCGGCGCGTGCTGCTCCGCGCAGGCGTCACCGATGCCGTCGCCGTCGCCGTCCTCCTGTCCGGGGTTGGCGACGAGGTTGCAGTTGTCCGTCGCGTTGTCGACGCCGTCGCCGTCGGAGTCCGTCAGCTCCGCGTTGACCCGCTGCTCCTCCACGCTGAGCTCCTCCGGCGTCTCGTCGAGCGGCGGGTCGTCGGCGCCGAGCTCGCCCCAACCGGCGACGTCGCGGTGGTTGAGGTGCAGGTTGTTCCAGTCCTCGTGGCCGGAGAGGCTCTCGTACCCCGCCGCGATCTGGCACGCCTCGAGTCCGCTGCCGTTCGGCGTGTTGTCCGGTGCATTGATCCCCGCCGCGGTCGGTACCCCGGCCGCCGGGCCGACCGTCCAGTTCCAGTCGATGTCGCCGACCGCGTTGGCCGGCTCGAAGACGCACTTGTCCGCGCCCGCGTCGTAGTGCGTGAACGTGGTCATGCCCCAGCCCGCGAGCCCGGCCGGCGGGGCGTTGTTGTCGATCCCGCGGTCCTCGATCAGCGCGGTCTCGTTCAGCGTGGCGAGGTTCCAGCGCGAGTAGTCGAGCGGCCGGGCCGGCGTGGTGTTCCGGAACTGGAACGAGTAGTTCATCACGCTGAGGTAGTTCGGCTTGAAGTTCTCGTCCGTCGCGGCGTTGATCGAACCGCCGTGCCCGAGAGCCAGCGTGTGGCCGAGCTCGTGCATGAACGTCCCGGCTTCGACTTGCCGCTTGCAGTCCGCCGGGGTCGGGCACGTGCCGGCACCGCCGCCGTCGCGTTGGAAGTCGCTCGCGGTCCAGCTCCCGAGGCTGACGTGGAGGTTGTCGCCGCCCCCGTCGGCCACGCCGCTGGAGGTCGGGCGCTCACCGAGCGTGTGGCCGAAGATCGTGTAGCGGAATGCCATCGCCTTGGCGCCCAGGATCTTCCAGCACGCGTCGTCACCGCTCCCGCGGTCCGCGGAGGTGCCGAAGTGGCCGTCGCACGGCTGCGCGGGGTCGCCGTCGCGCAGATCGACGAAGTCGTCCTCGTTCCCAGGGCCACGTGAGATGTTCAGGAGCAGCGGCACGTCGGGGACCTCGTCGTCGGCGCCGTCGGCGTCGCCCGGCGTCACGTGCAGCGCGATCCCCTTCGGGGCGTCGACCGGTGCAGCCGCGAACGCGGCGGTCACTTCGGTGAACCCGCCCGGCTCGGGCTCGTGGTCGTGGAAGACCGCGTCCATGTAGTCGACCTCGACGAAGATGTCCTTCTTGGTCGGGTCGGCGTTGAACGGGGCGGCGCCGAGCAGCAGGTCGCTCACGAGGTCGCCGTCGAAGTCGATGCCGTCGATCTCCCAGTCGTCGCAGAGCCCGTCTGCGTCGCCGTCGGTGCGGCCGTCCCCGTCCGGGTCGTCGCAGACCGGCGAGAACTCCGAGGTGTTGCCCGCCTGGTCGGTCGCCGTCGCGCTGATGAACGCGTCCGTGAAGGCCGTGTAGTCGAGCGTGAACGAGCCGCTCTCGTCCGGCGTCACCGACGCCTCCCAGGTCCGCCCCTCCCCGTGCCCGGTCGGGTCGACGTCCTTGCTCGAGTAGAAGTCGACCTTCAGCTTGTCCGGGTCCGGCCCGGTGATTCGGCCGCTGACCCGGCGCTGGCCCGTCTCCGGGTCCCGGTAGGTCGAGACGGCGACCGGGAAGTTCAGGAGCCGGTTGGCGCCGTCGTCGGCGTCGTCGACGTCGTTGGGCGTCGGGTTCCCGGTTCCGAGGTCGATCCCGAGGAACTTGTTGTCGGCCAGCCGGTTGCCGCGGATCGTGTTCTCGGTCGACGTATCGGAGCGGACCCAGACGCCGACGCCGTTGTTGAGCACGCGGTTGCACGAGCCCACGTCGCAGGCCTGCGCCGCCAGCAGCTCGCCGTCGAGCGCGATGTTGCTGTAGCCGATGACGTTGCCCGTGACGTCGCCGAGCAGCGTGATCCCGTGCTCGAGGTTGCCCATCGCGGCCGTGCCGTCGGCGGCGGTGCCCACGTAGTTCCCCCGGATCAGGTTGTCCCGTGCCGCGTCGCTGGCGTCGACGTCGTTCTGGATGCGCAGCCCGTCGCGCTTGTTGCCGGAGATCACGTTGCGCATCCCCGTCGCGTCGCCGCCGACGACGTTCTCGTCGGCGCCGACGATGACCACGCCGAAGCCGTTGGGCAGCGCGACGGCCCCGCTCACATCCGTGCCGATGTAGTTCCCCTGGACGTCGTTGAGCCTTGCGGCGTTGCTCGTCGGACCGTCCGACGCGATCCGCAGCCCCTCCTCGGAGTTGCCCGAGATCACGTTGCGCATGCCGGCGGTCGTGCCGCCGACGAGGTTGTCGTCGGCCGCGTAGAGCAGCACGCCGAAGCGGTTGGGCAGCGCCGCGGTGCCGGTCTTGTCCGTGCCGACGTGATTGCCCTCGACGCGGTTCTTCGTGGCGGCGTTGATCACCGCGACGCCGGCCTCGTTGCCGCTGAGGACGTTGCGCTTGTCCGCGGTCGCGCCGCCGACGACGCCGTCGGTGGCGCCACCCCCGTCGCTCCGGGTGGTGAGCGAGACGCCGGCGCCCTTGTTCCCGGTCTTCAAGCCGCCAGGGTCCGTGATCGCGTCGCCTGCGAGGTCGGTGCCGACGTAGTTGCCCTGGATCGCGACGTTCTTCGCGTTGGGGCCGAACACGATGATGCCGTCGAACTCCTCGGTGGCGCTGGGGGAGAAGCCGTTGGCGGAGACGACGTTGCGCTCGCCCGCCGTGGTCCCGCCGATCACCGCGCCGGGTGCGTTCTCGATCGCGATCCCGCGGAACCCGTTGCCGATCGCGCGGCCGTCGAGCCCGAGCCCGATCAGGTTCCCGCGGATCTTCGCGCCGGCCGAGTCGAGCACGTAGATGCCCTCCTCGCCGTTGGCGGAGATCACGTTGCGGCCGGCGTCGGTGCCGTTGCCGACGTCGACGTTCTCCGGGGTCCCGAGGCTGCCCGCCCCGGACCCGAACCAGACGCCGTGGCGGAGGTTGCCGAGCGGCGCCGAGCCGGTCGGATCCGTGCCGATGTAGTTGCCGAGCACCTTGTTGCCATCTGCGCCCGCCCCGAAGATCTCGATGCCCTTCCCCCACTCGGGGTCGACGCCTTGGCCGCCGATGCCGTTGCCGGAGAGGACGTTGCGCTCGGCGTCCGTCGTCCCGCCGATCACGTTGCTGGGCGAGTTGAAGACGTAGACGCCCGAGCGGTCGTTCGGCGACTTCGCCGTACCGGCCGCGTCGGTGCCGACCCAGTTGTTGAAGAGCTTGTTCTGGCTGGTGCCGCCGCCGTCGATCCCGATGCCGATCCGCCAGCCGTTGATGACCAGCCCGCGAACCGTGCTCCCCGTTCCGCCCGTGATCCAGATCCCGAAGTTGTCCTCGGGCGCGTTGGCGCCGCTCAGCTGGATGACCGGCGAGCCCGCGTAGCCCTGCTGCGAGGTGCCGTTGACGTCGAGCTGGTCCACGATCGGTGGGAGCTGGGAGAAGGGCGCGATCGTCGCGCCCGCGCCGATGTCGAACGCGATGGCGTCGGCGCCGGAGTGCGCGTTGGCCTCCTGGATCGCCGCGCGCAGCGTGCACTTGGCGTTGGCCTCGGGGTCCGTCGTGTCCTTGCAGATGTTGTCGCCGGGCTGCTTGTCCGGCAGGTCGCCCGTCGAGGTGACGGTGTAGATCGTCGCCCCGGCCGTGGCAGGAACCGCGGCGAGGAGGACCACGAGGCACAGCAGCAACCTTGCTGCCTGCGACATCTGCCAACACTCTGCGATCGGGACGGTCGGGTCAAGGTGAAGTTGTCCTGGCCTCACCCCCGGTGTAGCGTCGCGTCATGAAGCGGCGGCTCGGACGCCTGCCGGTCCTCGTGGCATGGTTGCTGCTCGCGGCGCTCGTCCCCGCGGCCGATGCCGCTCCCCGCGACGCCAAGTCGCGCGCGCTCGAGCGCTCGCACGCAGCCGCCGAGTCGGCGCTGGCTCGCGCCCGCGCGCTGCGCTCGGGCCGCGGCGTGGTCACCGGGCGGGAGCTCACGCCCGCGCTCGCGGAGCTCTCCGCCCGCTACGAGGCGCTCGATCCCGCCGAGCGGCGCGAAGCCGACCGGCTGCTCGCCCGTCCGACCGACGGCGCGGGGGACCCGCTGGGCGACGGCTACACCGTTCCCGAGCACGCACCGTTCTGCACGGCCAACTTCTGCCTGCACTGGGTGACGTCGACGGCCGACGCGCCCGACCTCACGGACACCGACGGCGATGACGTCCCGGACTACGTCGAGACGATGGCCGCTGAGTTCGAGTTCTCGCGCATGCGCGAGAACGGCGACCTCGGCTGGCGGCTGCCGGTGTCCGACGGCGCGAGGGGAGGCGGCGGCAGCCTCGACGTCTATCTGATCGAGCTCGCCGGCACCAACGTGCTCGGCTACGCCGCGACCGACCCTGGCCAGGCCGACCCGCATTCGAAGTTCGCGTACATGGCCATGGACCAGGACCTCGGGCCCGACGTGCTCCAGGTCACCGCCGCGCACGAGTACAACCACGTCCTCCAGTTCGCCTACGACGCCGCGCAGGACACGTGGATGTTCGAGTCGACGGCGGTCTGGATGGAGGACCGCGTCTACGACTCGGTCGACCACTACCTCGGCTTCATCCCGACATGGGCGACGCTCGACGAGATCCCGCTCGCGATGGCGTTCCAGACCAAGCACTACGGGTCCGGCGTGTGGAACATGTGGCTCGATGCGCGGCACGGGCCGGAGCTGATCCGCGCGGCCTGGGCGGGCTCGGCGGGCGCCGCCCCGCAGTCGTTCGCGCCCGCCGCCTACGACGCCGCGCTGACCGCCGGCGGCTTCGACGGGTTCTCGGCGTCGTTCGTCTCGTTCGTCGCGAACGTGGCCGAGTGGCGCAGCGGGACGGCCTTCCCGGAGGGCGCCGCGTACACGGACGGGCAGCGCCGCGGCAGCCTGCAGATCGGCGGGGCCGCGGTCAGGCCGCTCCTCGACCACACGACTTACGCGATGTACACGGTCCCGCAGCCGGCGGGCGGGTGGCCCGCGGTGCTGCGGCTGGACGGCGAGCTGCCGGCGGGCGTGACCGGCGGGCTCGCGCTGGTCGCGCGCACGGGGGCCGATCCGCTCGCCGGCGCGGTGACCACGGTCCCGCAGCAGCTGCCCGCCGGCGGAGCGGGCTCGATCCAGCTCGCGAACCCGGCGTCCTACGGGCGCATCACCGCGGTGCTCGTCAACGCGGACACGGACACGACGGCGTTCCAGGGCGGTGACTGGGTCTTCGCGGCCGACCAGCAACCGTTCGGCGCAGCCGCCGCTGCGAGCGCCTCCACGGCGTCCGCGCCGGTCAACACGGCGCTGCCGACGGTCACGGGCACGCCACGCGACGGCAGCACCCTCAGCGCGGCGAACGGCGCGTGGAGCGGCTCCGCGCCGATGACATACGCACGCCAGTGGCGGCGCTGCGGCGACGACACTCCCGCCAGCTGCGACGACATCCCGGGAGCGACCGCCGCGACGTACACGGCCACCGAGCAGGACGTCGGACAGCGGGTGCGGGTCCGCGTGACGGCGAGCAACACCGTGTCGAGCGCCGCGGTGGAGTCCGCACCGACGATCGCGGTCGTCGCGATCGCGCCCGCGTTCGGCGGCACGGCCCCGGCCATCGACGACACGACGCCCGCGGTCGGCCAGACGCTCAACGTCACCGACGGCACCTGGACCGGCAGCAAGCCCCTGACGATGAGCTACCAGTGGCGCCGCTGCACCACGACCGCGCTGAACACGTGCACGAACATCCCGCTCGCGACCGCGTCCGCCTATACCGCGACGGCGGACGACGCGGCGAAGCGGCTCCGCGTCACGGTCACCGCATCGAACCCGGCAGGGTCGGCCTCGCGCGACACGGCGGCCACGGAGCCCGTGACCGAGCCGCCGGCCGGCCCCGCCAACACGGCGCTCCCGACGGTGTCCGGCGTCGCCAACGACGGCGAGACGCTGACGGCGGGCGCGGGCACCTGGACCGGCTCGCCGACGCCGACGGTGACCCGCGAATGGCTCCGCTGCAGCGGCACGGACGTCGCAACCTGCGCGGGGACCGGCTCGACCGGCGCGACCTACGTGCTCGCGCCGGCCGACGTGGGGTCGCGCCTGCGCGTCCGCGAGCACGCGCAGAACAGCGGCGGCTCGGCGGACGCGACCTCAGCCGCGACGGCCGTCGTCACCGCCGACGCGCCGCACAACGCCTCGCTGCCGCAGATCACGGGCACGGCGAGCGAGGGGCAGCTGCTCACGGCGACCGACGGCACGTGGTCCGGCACGCCGCCGAGCTTCACCCGGCAGTGGCGGCGCTGCGACGCGGGGACGTGCACGGACATCGCGGGCGCGACCGGCAGCACGTACCAGCTCGCCGCCGCGGACGTGGGCAAGACGGTCCTGGTCCGCGTGACGGCGACCAACCCGGCCGGCAGCGAGAGCGCCGACTCGCTCGAGACCGCGCTCGTCGCCGGCGCCCCCGTCAACACTGCGCTGCCGAGCGTGACCGGCGTGGCGACCGACGGCGAGCTGCTGACCGCCGCCGACGGCACATGGTCGGGCACGCCGCCGAGCTTCGCCCGCCGGTGGCGGCGCTGCGACTCCGGCGGGGCCGACTGCGAGGACATCGCGAACGCGTCCGCGAGCACCTACCGGCTGACCTCGGAGGACGTCGGGAAGACGATCCGCGTCGCGGTCACGGCCACGAACGCCGCCGGGAGCGCCGACGCGGAGTCGGCGCCGACCGCCGCGGTCGCAGCGCTCCCCGTGGCGAACACGATCGCCCCGTCGCTGTCGGGCGACGCCGTCGAGGGTGGGGAGCTGACCTCGGCCGCAGGGAGCTGGACGGGGTCGACGCCGATCCTGCTCACCCGCCGCTGGCAGCGCTGCACCGGGCTGACGTGCACCGACATCCCCGGCGCCGTCGGGGAGCGCTATCGGCTCGGGCTCGCCGACGTGCTCCGGCAGGTTCGCGTCGTGGTGACCGGGAGCAACGCGGCGGGCTCGCGCGAGGCGGCGTCGGCGGTCTCCGCGCAGGTGCGCGCGGCGCCCGCGCAGCCCTCCGGCGGCGGGACCCCGGGTGGCGGCACGCCCGGCGGGGGAGTGCCGGCCGGGCCCCCGTCACCTGCCGCGGCGCTCTCCGCGACCGTCAGGGCACCCGCGAAGGCCAAGCTCGCCGCGGCGCTGGCGGGCAAGCTCACCGTGCCGGTGGACTGCAGCGCCGCGTGCAGGGTCGCTGCGCGGGTCGAGCTGAAGAAGGCGACTGCGAAGAAGCTCGGCGTGCCGGCCGTGCTCGCCCGCGGCAGCCGCAGCCTGGCGGGCGCCGGCCGGGCGAGCGTGAAGCTCGCCTTCGCGAGCAAGGCGCGCAAGAAGCTGCGCAAGGCGCGCAAGGTCGCCGCGACGCTCGTCGTCGAGGTCCGCGACGCCACCGGCGCGCTCGCCGCGCAGCGCCGCGGCAAGCTCACGCTGCGCCGCTGAACCGGCGCATCGCGCTGAAGCGCCGGATTACGATCCGCCGCGTGACCGCCCGATGAGAAGGCTCGCCGCGATCGCCGTCGCGCTGTTCGCGCTGGCCGTGCCGGCGAGCGCCGCCGCGCAGTTCGAGGGCCCGCCCGTCGTGCCGGGCACGAAGTCCGTGCTGTTCGTCGCCAACAACTGGGACGGGACGGCCGACATCGTCGATCCGCAGACGTTCGCGAAGCTCGGCCGCCTCAACGTCATCCCGGACCTCGAGGAGCGGATGGCCGAGAAGGCGCTGGACCCGCGCAAGCTCGGCTACTTCATCGCCGTGCGGGCGCTGATCGGCGAGGGCAACGACCAGTACGCCGACGACATGTTCTCCTCCCACGACGGGCGCTTCGTCTACATCTCGCGCCCGAGCTTCGCCGACGTCGTGGGGATCGAGGTCGCGACGGGCAAGATCGTCTGGCGCTTCCCGATGGAGGGCTACCGCGCCGACCACATGGCGATCTCGCCCGACGGCAGGCGGCTGCTGGTCTCCGACTCGACGGCGCGCAAGGTGCACGCGCTCGACTCCGCCACCGGCGCCAAGGTCGGCGAGTTCGCCTCGGGCGACTCGCCGCACGAGAACAACTACACCAAGGACGGCTCGAAGATCTACCACGCGAGCATCGGCATGGTCTACACGCCCGCCGACCAGCCCGTGGCGGACTCGACGAAGGGCGACCGCTGGTTCCAGGTCGTCGACGCGAAGAGCTACGCGATCGACAAGCGGCTCGACATCGGAGAGATCCTCGCCGACAACGGCCACGAGGACTACTCCTCGGCCGTGCGCCCGATGGCGATCGCGCCCGGCGAGCGGATCGTCTACATGCAGCTCTCCTTCCTGCACGGCTTCGTCGAGTTCGACCTGGCGACGGACAAGCCGCTGCGGATCGCGAACCTCCCGGTGTCCGAGGAGGCGCAGAGCACGCCGCGCGAGGAGTACCTGCTCGACTCCGCCCACCACGGCCTGGCGATCAACCACGAGGGCACGAAGCTGTGCGCGGCCGGGACGATGTCCGACTACGCGGCGATCGTGCACCGCGACGACTTCAGCCACAAGATCGTCGCGAACGGCGGCAAGCCCTACTGGGCGACCAACAGCGCCGACGGCCGCTACTGCTTCGTCTCCTTCAGCGGCAACGACGAGGTCTCGGTGCTCGACTACGCGAGCGAGCGCGAGGTCGCGCGGATCCCGGTCGGCGACCACCCGCAGCGGATGCGGATGGGCCTGGTGCGCGAGGACGCGCTCGGCGGGCTGCCGCCGTCGCCGGGCGGCACCGCCGCGCAGGCCGGGCGCAAGCCGGCGAAGCTGCGGATCGCCCGCGCGCGCGTGCGGCGCGGGAAGCTGGACCTGCGGCTCGGCATGACCTCGCGGGCGACGGGCCGGGTCCAGGCCGTCTACGAGTCCAGCGGCCGCCGCTCGCGCTTCGCGATCCGCATCCCGAAGCGCTCCGGCGCGCCGAAGCCGTGGACGGTCCGGCGCGCGCTGCCGCGCGCCCAGCGCCGCAAGCGCACCGGCATCCTCAACCTGTCCTACGCGGGCAACCGGACCGTCCGCCCCGACCGTCTGCGCTCGCGCGTGGCAACCCGGCGCGCGCGCCTGCGCCGCACCCTGACGGCGATCGACGCGCAGGGCCGGCTGGTCGCCCGCGGAACGACGCGCCGCGGCGTGCCCGGCGTCGTGCGGCTGCGCTTCGACGCGGCCGACGAGTCCAGCGTCCTGCACTACCACGCCGCGATCGTGCGCGGCCGCTGGTCGCTGCGCGAGCCGCTGCCGTCGAAGGCCGCCGCGGCCGGCGGCCAGCTCTCGATCCAGTACACGGGCGCCCAGGGCCGCCGCATCCGCGGCGAGTCGCTCTCCAAGGCCGTCAGCCGCTGAAGGCCGATAGCCGCTCGCCGAGCCGGCCGTAGCGCCGCGACGTGTCGGGCGACGCGGCGGCGCGCGCGACCACCGCGCGCGTTCCGACCACGATGGTCGCGGTCCTCGCCCGCGTCATCGCGGTGTAGAGCATCTCGCGGCGCAGGAAGAACGCGCCCGCGGCCGGGTGGGCGATCACGACCGCCACCGGCAGCTCGATGCCCTGCCCGCGGTGGACCGAGCACGCGTATGCGAGCCGCAGCCCGGGCGCCTCCTCCTCGGGCAGCGCGAGCACGGCGCCCTCGGCGGAGATCGTCAGCGCCTCGGCCTCTTCATCGTGGTCGATCAGCCGCACGGTCGTCCCGTTCATCAGCCCGAGGTCGTGCAGGTTGCGGCCGGAGAGCATCAGCTTGTCGCCCGTCCGCAGCCGCCCGCCGAGCACCGGCCGCCCGTCGGGGTTGAGCACGGCACGCAGGCGGTCGTTGAGCACGTCGATCCCGAGCGCGCCGCGGTAGACGGGCGCGAACACCTGGATGTCGGCGACCGGGTCGATGCCGTAGTGCGCGGGCAGCCGCTCGCTCACGAGTGAGACGACCTCCTCGAGCGCCGCCGCGGGGTCCGTGCGCTCGACGAGGAACAGGTCGCGCGTGAGTCCCTCCTCGGCCGCGAACGACGGCGCTTCGCCCCGGCGCACCGCGTGAGCGCCGCGCACGATCATGCTGCCCGCGGCCTGGCGGAAGATGTGGGTCAGCTCGGTCACCGGCACGGCGCCCGCCTCCACCAGCTCGGCGAACGGCTTGCCCGCGCCGACCGGGCGCGAGCTGGTCGGCGTCGCCGACGAGCACGACGTGCGTCCGCGGGCCGACCGCGCGCAGCAGCGTCACCAGCAGCTCGAGGTTGGCCATCGAGGTCTCGTCGACGATCAGCACGTCGGCGACCAGCTCGTCCACCGTCGGGCCCTGGCCGGGAACCCAGCCGAGCGCCGCGTGGACGGTCGAGGCCTCGATCCCCGTCGACTCGGTCATCCGGCGGGCGGCGCGGCCCGTCGGCGCGACGAGCAGCACCGTCGCGTCCTGGGCGGAGGCGGCGGCGCAGATCATCTTGATCGTCGCGGTCTTGCCGGTGCCCGGGCCGCCGGTGACGATCGACAGCCGCGAGCTCATCGCCGCCCCGACCGCGTCGGCCTGCGCGGGCGCCGGCACGACGTCGCCGGTGCCCTTCACCGTGCGCTCGCCCAGCCGGGCGCGCCCGCGGGCCAGCTCGCGCACCGTCTCCGCCAGCTCCGCCTCCAGCTCGGCGGTCTGCGGACGGTAGGCCCACAGCACGTCGCCGGCGCCGGGCTCGAGCACGAGCAGGCCTTGCTCGGCCATGTCGTGCAGCAGCCGCGCGTCCGGCGCGCTGCCGAGCAGCTCGCCGGCCGAGGCCGCCAGCTCGCCCACCGGCAGGCACGTCGAGCCGTTGCGCTCGGCCTCGGCGAGCACATGCACGACGCCCGCCCGCGCCCGCGCGGGCGAGTCCGGCGCCACGCCCTGCGCGCGGGCGATCGTGTCGGCGACCTGGAAGCCGACGCCGAACACCGCGGTCAGGTCATACGGCCGCTCGCGCACGACGCGGTGCCCGCGCCCGGAGTAGTGCTCCTCGATCCGCGGCACGAGCCAGGCGAGCCCGTGCGGCGCCAGCAGCAGGTGCAGAGCGCGGGTGGAGCGCAGCTCGTCCCAGGAGCGCACGGCCTCTCCGGCACGCCGGGGGCTCAGCCCGACCGCGCGGAAGCCGGCGAGGGGGTCGCGGTCGATGGCCTCGAGCACGCCCTCGCCGTGTGCGCGCAGGAGCTGCTCGGCGCGGGCCCTGCCGACGTGCCGGACCCGCCGCAGGTACGCGGTCAGGGCGACGGCGCCCGAGGGCCCGACCGGCTCGGCGCGCGCGACCTTGACCTGCGGCCCGAAGCGCTTGTCGTGCTGCCACATGCCCTCGATCCGCACGCGCTCGCGGACCTCGAGGTGGGCGAGCGCCCCGACCAGCACCACCAGCTGACCGTCGTGGTCGGCGTCGAGCACCGCGAACCCGGTCTCGGGGTTCGCGAACCGCTCGATGCGGATCAGCACCTCGGCCGCGAACGGGGCTCCCTCGCTCGGCTCGACCCCTTGGCGCGGCACGCCCGCGACCATACTCAGACCGTGTCCGCGACCGCCCAAGACCTCCGCTCGCGCCTGGCGGAGCTGACGCTGCGCGACGCGCACCGCCTCAAGCGCCGGCTCGACCGCGTGAGGCGGCATCCGGACCCGAAGGCGCTGCGCAAGCTCGAGGCCGACGTGGAGCGCGCGGAGGCGCGCGTGGCCAAGCGCCGCGCCGCCGTGCCCGCCGTGTCCTATCCGCCCGAGCTGCCGGTCAGCGGCCGGCGCGAGGACCTGCTGGCGGCGATCGGTGGCGACAACCAGGTCATCGTCGTAGCCGGCGAGACGGGCTCGGGCAAGACGACGCAGATCCCGAAGCTCTGCCTGGAGCTCGGGCGCGGCGTTCGCGGGGCGATCGCGCACACGCAGCCGCGGCGGCTGGCCGCGCGCACGGTCGCGGAGCGGATCGCGTACGAGCTGAAGGTGCCGCTCGGCGGCCCGGTCGGCTTCGCGATGCGCTTCAGCGACCGCAGCTCGGAGGACACGCTCGTGCGGCTGATGACCGACGGCCTGCTGCTCGCCGAGATCCACCACGATCCGCTGCTGCGCCGCTACGACACGGTGATCGTCGACGAGGCGCACGAGCGCAGCCTCAACATCGACTTCCTGCTCGGGTACCTGGCGCGGATCCTGCCCAAGCGGCCGGACCTGAAGGTGATCATCACCTCGGCGACGATCGACCCCGAGCGTTTCGCCGAGCACTTCGGTGGCGCGCCCATCATCGAGGTCTCGGGCCGCACGTATCCCGTCGAGCTCCGCTACGCGCCCGTCGAGGAGGACGAGGACGTCGTCGACGCGATCGGCGACGCCTGCGAGGCGCTTCTGCGCGAGCGCCGCGGCGACGTGCTCGTGTTCCTCTCCGGCGAGCGCGAGATCCGCGACGCCGCGGAGGCGCTGCGCGGCCGGCTGCCGGACTCCGTCGAGCTGCTGCCGCTCTACGCGCGGCTCTCGACGGCCGAGCAGCAGCGCGTCTTCAAGCCGCACGCCAAGCACCGCGTCGTGCTCGCCACCAACGTCGCCGAGACCTCGCTGACGGTGCCCGGCATCCGCTCGGTGGTCGACCCGGGCAGCGCGCGGATCAGCCGCTACAGCGCTCGGCTGAAGGTGCAGCGGCTGCCGATCGAGGCGATCTCGCAGGCCTCGGCCGACCAGCGCAAGGGCCGCTGCGGGCGCACGTCCGACGGCGTAGCGATCCGCCTCTACTCCGAGGAGGACTTCGAGGCGCGCCCGCGCTTCACCGACCCGGAGATCCTGCGCACGAACCTCGCCGCGGTGATCCTGCGGATGGCCGCGCTCGAGCTCGGCGACATCGAGGCGTTCCCGTTCCTGGACCCGCCCGACCGCCGCCAGATCCGCGACGGCATCCGGCTGCTGCAGGAGCTGCGCGCGATCGACGCCGAGGGCCGGCTGACCCAGGTGGGCCGGCGGCTCGCCCAGCTGCAGGTCGACCCGCGGATGGGCCGGATGATCCTCGAGGCCGGCGAGCTCGACTGCGCCGCCGAGGTGATCCCGATCGTCGCCGCGCTGTCGATCCAGGACCCGCGCGAGCGCCCGGCCGAGCAGCGCGCGCAGGCCGACCAGCAGCACGCCCGCTTCGCGGACGAGACCTCCGACTTCCTCGCCTACCTCAACCTCTGGCGCTACCTCCGCGAGCAGCAGCGGACCCTGTCGGGCAGCCAGTTCCGCAAGCGCTGCAAGGCCGAGTACCTGCACCACCTGCGCGTGCGCGAGTGGCAGGACCTCGCCGGCGAGCTGCGACGCTCGGCGAAGGAGCTCGGGATCTCGCTCAACCAGCAGCCCGCCGAGCCCGCCGCGGTCCATCGCGCGCTGCTCTCCGGCCTGCTCTCGCACGTCGGCGTCAAGGACGCCCAGGGGCGCGAGTACCTCGGCGCCCGCGGGGCCCGCTTCGCGATCTTCCCGGGCTCCGGGCTCGCGAGGAAGCCGCCCGCGTGGGCGATGGTCGCCGAGCTCGTGGAGACCTCGCGGCTGTGGGGCCGCGACGCCGCGCGGGTCGACCCGAAGTGGGTCGAGCCGCTCGCGGAGCACCTCGTGAGCCGCAGCTACTCCGAGCCGCGCTGGGTCGCGAGCCGCGCCTCCGTCGTGGCGACGGAGCGCGTGACGCTCTACGGGCTGCCGATCGTCACGGGCCGCACGGTCCAGTACGGGCGCATCGACCCGGTGCTCTCGCGCGAGCTGTTCATCCGCCGCGCGCTGGTCGAGGGCGAGTGGGAGACGCGGCACGCGTTCTGGGCCGCCAACCAGGCGCTGCTGGAGGAGGTCGACGCGCTCGAGCAGCGCGCGCGGCGGCGCGACCTGCGGGTGAGCGACGAGGCGCTGTTCGCGTTCTACGACGAGCGCATCCCGGCCGACGTCGTCTCGGGCGCGCACTTCGACCGCTGGTGGCGCGACGCCCGCAAGGCCGACCCGGACCTGCTCACCTACACGCGCGAGCTGCTCGTCGCCGACGACGCGGCTGACACCGGCGCGGGCCGGCCGTCCGAGTGGAGGCAGGGCGAGCTCGTGCTCCCGCTGTCCTACCGCTTCGAGCCCGGGGCCGAGCACGATGGCGTCACCGTCCACGTGCCGTTGAAGGTGCTGCCGCAGCTGCGCGACGCGGGCTTCGACTGGCTCGTGCCCGCCTTCCGGGAGGAGCTCGTCACCGCCCTGATCCGCTCGCTGCCCAAGGACGCGCGCCGCCGGCTCGTGCCGGTGCCGGAGGTGGCCGCGGAGGTGCTGGCCCTGCTCGAGCCGCGCAAGGGTCGCTTCGCCGACCAGGTGGCCGCGGAGCTCGGCCGCCTGCGCGGCGTGCGCGTGACGCGCGCGGACTTCGACGAGGCGCGGCTGCCCGCGCACCTGCGGATGACGTTCCGCGTCGAGGACGAAGGCGGCGCCGTGGTGGCGGAGGGCACGGACCTGGCGGCGCTGCGCGAGCGCGTGCGCCCGCGGCTGCGGGCGGAGCTGGCGAGCGCGGCGCGCGGCATCGAGGTCCAGGGCCTGACGGCGTGGACGATCGGTGAACTGCCCAAGGTCGTCGCGCTGCCGGGCACCGGCCAGGCCGTGCGCGGCTACCCGGCGCTCGTCGACGAGCGCGACTCGGTCGCGGTGCGCGTGCTCGAGACGCCGGGCGCCCAGGCCACGGCGATGGCGGCCGGCACGCGCCGGCTGCTGCTGCTCGGGATGCCGTCGCCGATCCGCGGCGTGCAGGCCGGGCTGTCCAACGCCCAGCGGCTCGCGCTGGCGGCCGCGCCGCACGAGGGCGTCGGCGCCGTGCTCGCCGACGCCACCACCGCCGCGTTGGACGCGCTGATCGCCGAGGCGGGCGGGCCCGCGTGGGACGCGGCCGCCTTCAAGCGGCTGCGCGGGCACGTGGCAGGGCGCCTGCAGGCCAAGACCGGGGAGGTGGTGGCGCAGATGGCGCGGATCCTCGACGCGGCCCGTGACGTCGAGCGCCGCCTCGAGACGCTCTCGGCGCCGGCGTTCGAGCCCGCCCGCCGCGATCTGCGCACGCAGCTCGCGCGGCTCGTGTTCGCCGGCTTCGCCACCAAGAGCGGCGCGGCGCGGCTGGCCGACGTCGAGCGCTACCTGCAGGGCGCCGCGCGGCGCCTGGACCGGCTGCCCGACGCCACGGCCGTCGACCGCGACCGCATGCGCGCGATCGCCGAGCTCGAGGCCGCCTACCGGCAGCGGCTGGAGAGCTGGCCGCGCGGGCGCGCGCTGCCCGACGCCCTGCGCGAGGTGCCGTGGCTGCTCGAGGAGCTGCGCGTCAGCCAGTTCGCCCAGGGCCTCGGGACCCGCGGCGCGGTCTCCGCGAAGCGCATCCGCCGCGCGCTCGAGGACGCCGCGGCCTAGCCGCGCGCGGGGAGGCGGCTTGCGCCGCCGCGGCGGCTGGGCGCGCCTGCTAGGACGGGAGGGGTGCGCCGGCGCCGCCGCTCGAGCTTCTCGTCGACCCCTGACGGCATGGGGAGCGTCCGCTGGCTGCAGCCGGCGGGCGTGCGGCGCGCACCCCGCCGCCGGCCGCCGGTCGTGCCGGTCCTGCTGCTGCTGGCCGTCCTCGCCGGGGCCGCCGGCGTGGGCTACGTGCTGCTCGCGCGCCAGGCCGCCACCGACCGCCGCCAGGACGCCGTCGACCGCTTCGTGGCGGCCTGGGAGCGCGGCGACTATCCGGCGATGTGGCGCTCGATCACGCCCGAGCGGCGCCGCGACTGGCCGCTGGCCGAGTTCGCCTCCAGCTACCGGATCGCCGCGCAGGCGGCGACCGTCGAGGACGTCGAGGTCCGGCCGGCGCCGAAGCTCGCCGGCGGGCGGGCGCCGGTGCGGGTGCGGGTGCGCACGCGCGACTTCGGGGAGCTGCGCGGCCCCGTGACGCTGCGCGTGGCCGACCGCGACGGCAGGTCCTACCTGGACTGGTCGCCCTCCTGGCGCCTGCCCGGCCTGCGCGAGGGCGAGAACGTCCGCCGCCGCGTGCTCGAGCGGCCGGCCCGGAGGCCGATCCTCGCCGCCGACGGCAGCCGGCTGGAGAGCGAGCCCACGATGGCGACGGTCATCGGCGCCCCGCCCGCCGGCGGCGAGCCGGGCTCCGGCCTGCAGGCGCTCTACGACGAGCGCCTCGGTGGCCGCCCGGGCGCCGAGCTGCACTTCGGCAAGCGGATCGTCAAGCGCGTGGCGGTCAAGCGCGGCCGTGCACTGCGCACCACGCTCTCGCCGGCCGTGCAGCGCGCCGCCACCGAGGCGCTCGGCGACCGGCTCGGAGGCGTCGCCGTGATCCGCCCGCGCACCGGCCGCGTGCTCGCGATGGCGGGGATCGCCGCCTCCGGCCCGCAGCCGCCGGGCTCGACGTTCAAGATCATCACGCTCGCGGGCGCGCTGCAGGCGGGCGTCGTGAGCCCGTCGAGCTCGTATCCGGTGCAGACGGCGACGACCCTCTCAGGCGTGCGGCTCGCGAACGCGAGCAACGAGTCGTGCGGCGGCTCGCTGGCGACCTCGTTCGCGCACTCCTGCAACTCGGTCTTCGCGCCGATCGGGGCCAAGCTCGGCGCGAAGCGGCTCGTCCGCTTCGCGGAGGCGTTCGGGTTCAACGACGAGCCACGGCTCCCGGACGAGCGGCCGAGCACGATCGCCAAGGACCTCAAGGACGACCTCGCCGTGGGCTCGGCCGCGATCGGCCAGGAGCGCGATCTCGCCACGGCCGTGCAGATGGCCTCCGTGGGCGCCACGATCGCCAACCGCGGGGTGCGGGTGCGGCCGCGCGTCGTCAGCTCGGAGCGCGGCGGGCGGCGCCGGGTCGTCTCGCGCCGGGTCGCCGCCCAGGTGCGCGACATGATGCTCGGCGTCGTGCGCGGCGGCACGGGCGGCGCCGCGGCGCTGCCGGGCGTCGAGGTCGCCGGCAAGACCGGCACCGCCGAGCTGCGACCCACCCACGGCGGGCCGATCGACCCGAAGAACACGGACGCGTGGTTCGTCGCGTTCGCGCCCGCCTCGCAGCCCACGGTCGCCGTTGCGGTGATGCTCGTCGGCGCCGGGCAGGGCGGCGCGACCGCCGCTCCGGTCGCCCGCGAGGTGCTCGCCGCCGCGCTCTGAGAGCCCGTTTCGGAACGGACGCCGCCGAGCAGGCTTACTTGCAAGGGCAACGAGCTTTCGGAGGCGATATCGGATGAATCTCGGACGACTGATCCTGCGCGGCGTCGTGGGTCCACTCTTCGTGGGGCACGGCACGCAGAAGCTGTTCGGCTGGTTCGACGGCCACGGGCCGGACGCGACCGGCGGGTTCTTCGAGAGCCTGGGGCTGCGGCCCGGCAAGCGCCACGCGACCGCCGCGGGCTGGGCGGAGACCGCGGGCGGCGCGATGCTCACGCTGGGCGCGCTCACGCCGGCCGCCCAGGCGGTCATCACCGGGACGATGGTCACCGCGATCCGCAAGGTCCACGCGCAGAACGGCCCGTGGGTCACCCAGAACGGCTTCGAGTACAACGTCACGCTGATCGCGCTCACCGCCGCGCTGACGGAGACCGGCCCCGGCCGTCCGTCGGTCGACGCCGCGCTGTTCGGCGACGGCCTCAAGGGCAAGGGCTGGGCCGTCGCGGCGCTCGCCGCCGGCGTCGCCGGGTCCTACTTCGTCACCGAGCGGCTCGTCGAGCCCGCGCCCGAGCCGGCCCCGCAGGAGGGCCACGCCGACGTGCCGGGCGATCCCGCGCTCGAGCCGCAGCCGCGCTTCGAGCGCGAGACGCAGACGGCCGATACCACCGCGTAGAGCCACCGGCCCGCGCCGCCCCACGGGGCGGCGTGCGGCCACCGGCCCCTCCGCGTAGGGCCACCGGCCCCAACGGTGTACGGGCGCCCGAACCTGCGGACTCGTACTGGTCCCGTAGGCCGTGCCTCAGGACTCGGGGAGACTGCGTCCACCATGAGACGCCGAACCCCCGCAGCCAAGACGCCCGATGCAGGTCTGGAGATCTGCCCGGTCTGCGGGCGCGACTTCGTCCAGCCGGTCTCCTGGGAGCCCGCCGGCGAGGCCGCTTGGTGGATGTTCCTGCGCTGCGGCGAGTGCGGCATGTCGCGCGAGGTCGCCGTCAGCAACGCCGACGCCGACCGCTTCGAGCGTGCCCTGCACGCCCGCGCCTCAGTGCTGGCCTCCCAGATGCGCGTCCTCGAGCAGGAGCGGCTGTCCGCGGAGATCGACGCCTTCGCCGACGCGCTCGAGCGCGACCTGATCGACGCCGACTTCTTCGCCTAGGCCCTCGCGAGCCGCTTGCGGCCCTTCGCGGTCGCGGCGGCCTCAAGGCGCCCGCGCACCGCGGCGGCGGCCCGGCCGCGCGCCGTGTCGGCGCCGTTGAGCTGGCGGTCCCAGTTGAGCGCGAGGCCGAAGGCGTGCAGCTCCCACGCGAGCTGCGCGGGTTCGGTCCCCGGCTGCAGCTCGCCGCGCTCGAGCGCGCGCTCGGCCTGCTCGACGAGCAGCCCCATCCACATGTTCATCGTCTCGGCGATCAGGTCGCGCACGGGGCCGGGCCGGTTGTCGAACTCGGTGGCCGCCTCCATCAGCAGGCAGCCACCGGCGAACGTGTCGCTGTCGATGTAGTCGTGCCACGCGTCGAGCAGTGCCGCGAGGCGCTCGATGCCCTTCTTGGCGGCCAGCGCCGGCGTCACCGCCTCGTCCGAGAACACGCGCCGTGCGGCGCGGATCGTGGAGAGCTGCAGCTCCTCCTTGGAGCCGAAGTGCGCGAACAGGCCGCTCTTGCTCATCCCCAGCTCGCTCGCGAGCTGGGCGATCGAGAGGTCCTCGAGGCCGTCCGCCGAGGCGAGCTGCATCGACCGCGAGAGGATCGCCCTCCGGGTCCTGTCGCCGCGCGCGCGGCGGCCGTCGACGGGTGCAAGGGCATCTGTGACCACGCTCATATGGAGAAAATAACACGATCGTTCGATCTTCTGGCAAAATCGACCGACCGTTCGTATTTCTCTCCTCCCCTCTCTCCCCCAATGGCCGCCCTCCCCACATACGCCCCCGCCCACGAGGCCCCCGCCACCGAGGCGCCGCCCCTGCGGATCCGCGACCTCGGCCCCACCGACGAGCCGCTCGTCGACGAGCTGCACGCGAGCCTGAGCCCGCGCTCGCAGTACCAGCGCTTCCACGGCGCCAAGCCCCGCCTGTCGCCGCGCGAGCGGCGCTACCTCGCGGCGACCGACGGGCGCGACCACGTCGCGCTGGTCGCCCTCGACGGCCGCGGGGCGCCCGTCGCGATCGGGCGCTTCGTGCGCCTCCACGGTCGCCCCGACGCCGCCGACATCGCGGCCGAGGTGGTCGACCCGCTCCAGCGCCAGGGCCTCGGCTCGGACCTCGTGGCGCGGCTCGCCCGCCGCGCCGCCGCGGTCGGCGTCGAGCGCTTCACGGCCACCGTGATGGCCGAAACCGGGCTGCGCCGGTCGCTGGTCCGCCGCGGCTGGCGCGTCGTCGAGGCCGACGGCCCGAGCGCGACGCTCGAGATCGACGTCTGGGCGCTGCTGCGCCCCGCTACGCCCTAGGCATCGTCCAGGTGCGGCGCCAGCCAGGCGCGGTCGGCCGGCCCGAGCCGGTCGGCCGCGGTCTTGGCCTGGTGCCAGTGGGGATAGATCAGCGGGGGCGCGCTCACGGCGTCCAGCCGGGCGTGCTCCTCCGCCGACAGCTGCAGCTCCGCCGCCGCGAGGTTGTCGGCGAGCTGCTCGTCCGTCCGCGCCCCGATCACCAGCGAGCTGACGCCGGGGCGGCCGAGCAGCCACGCCAGCGCGACCTGCGCGGCGGAGACGCCGTGCGACTCCCCGATCTCCACTGCGGCCTCGATCACGTCGTAGGTCTGCTCCTCGTCGCGCACCGGCGGCTCGTTCCAGTCCGTCAGGTGCCGCGACCCCTCCGGCGGGCGGGCCTGGTCTCCGCGCCGGTACTTGCCCGACAGCAACCCGCCCGCGAGCGGGCTCCAGACGAGGATCCCGACGCCCTGGTCGAGCCCGGCCGGGACCAGCTCGTACTCCGCGTCGCGCGCCTGCAGCGAGTAGTAGATCTGCTGACTGACGTAGCGCACGAGGCCGCGCCGCTCGGACTCGCCGAGCGCCTTCGAGAGCTGCCAGCCCGAGAAGTTCGAGCACCCCGCGTAGCGGATCTTGCCCGCGCGCTGCAGGTCGTCGAGCGCCGCCAGCGTCTCCTCCATCGGCGTCACGCCGTCCCACTCGTGCACCTGGTAGAGGTCGATGTGGTCCGTCCCGAGCCGGCGCAGGCTCGCCTCGCAGGAGCGGATCAGGTGGTGGCGGGAGAGGCCCGCGTCGTTGGGCCCTTCGCCCATCGCCATCCGCGCCTTGGTCGCCAGCAGCACGCGGTCGCGGCGGTCGCCGAGCGCCTGCCCGAGGATCTCCTCCGAGGCGCCGTCGGAGTAGACGTCGGCCGTGTCGATCAGGTTCACGCCGGCGTCCAGGCACGTGTCGATCTGCCGGCGCGCGCCGTCGACGTCGGTGGAGCCGACGTTCGCGAACTTGCCGCCGCCGCCGAAGGTCATCGTGCCGAGGGTGAGGGTGGAGACGCGGAGGCCGGAGCGGCCGAGCTGGCGGTATTCCATGCGCAAAGCCTAGATCCGCGGGGAGCTAGGGTTGCGCCAGCACGCGGATCGGCTCGCCGCGCAGCCACGCGGCGATGTCCTCGACGGCGTCGCGGTAGAAGAGCTCGAAGGTCCCGGTGGTCACGTAGCCCAGGTGCGGCGAGAGCAGCGTGCGCGGCGCCTCGCGCAGCTCGTGGTCGCGCGGCAGCGGCTCCTTGGCGTAGACGTCGAGCGCGGCGCCGGCGATCGTGCCCGCGCGCAGCGCCGCCAGCAGCGCGTCCTCGTCGACGATCGGGCCGCGCGAGGTGTTCACGAGGATCGCGGTCGGCTTCATCAGCCCGAGCTCGCGCGCTCCGATCAGCCCCTGCGTGCGGTCGCTGAGCCGCGTATGGATCGTCAGCACGTCGGAGCGCTCGAGCAGCGCGCCGAACCCGACCGCCTCCACGCCGGCGGAGGCGGCGGTGTCCGCCGTGAGGTTCTCGCTCCAGGCGATCACCTCCATCTCGAACGCCTGCGCGATCCGCGCGACCCGCTGCCCGAGCCGCCCGAGCCCGACGATCCCGAGCGTGCTCCCCGCCAGCTCGGGGCCGATGGTGCGCTGCCAGCCGCCCTCGCGGATCCGCTGGTCCTCCTCGAGCAGGTTGCGCTGGAGCGCGATGATCAGGCCCCAGGTGAGCTCTGCGGTCGGGCTCGGGAGCGAGCCGGTCCCGCAGACCGTGATCCCGAGCTCGCGCGCGGCCTCCATGTCGATCGACGCGTTGGCCATGCCGGTCGTCACGAGCAGCTTCAGGTCCGGGAGCGAGGCGAGCCGCTTCGCCGTGAACGGGGTCCGCTCGCGCATCGCGACGATCACCTCGAAGCCGGCGAGCAGGTCGCGCAGGACGCCGTCGAGCAGGATGTAGTCGTGGAAGCAGGTCAGCTCGGCGTCGGGCTCCAGCTCCTCCCAGGGAGCGAGCTCGCGCGCGACCTCCTGGTAGTCGTCGAGGACGGCGATCTGGACGGCCATGGCGAGAGCCTACGCGCGCCGTGCCGTGGCGAGCGCCCGCCGCAGCTGCCGGTGCGCGGCGAGCTCCGCCTCCAGCGGAGCGAGCACGAGCTCGTCCGCCACGGCGCCCACCCGCTCGTCGAGCGCGCGGCGGGCGCGCCGGGCCCGCCGCCGCGCGCCCGCGCCGTTGACGATCCGGGCGAGGAAGGCGACCACGATCCCCGCGAGCAGCCCTCCGGCCAGCAGCGCGGTCGGCGCCGGGATGCCGGCGATGTCGGGCGTCGGCACGACGTCGTCGAGCTGCAGGTAGCCGAGCCCGGCGAGCAGCGCGAGCCACAGCAGGCCGGCGAGCGCGGTCGCCGCGAGGGCGAGCTGGAGGATGCGCACGGGCGCCCACCAGCGCGGCCGCGTCATCCGCAGCTGCGCGCCCGCCACGGCGCGGTCGAGCCGGTCCGCGAGCTCGGGCGCGGCGGCGGTCGCGGCGCCCCGGACCAGCGAGGGCCACGGGTCCGGGAGCCCGCGCGCGGCGTCGCCGGCGAGGGCGCGGATGCCCGCGTCGACCTGCGCGCGCTGCACGCTCGTCGCCTGGGGGAGGGAGGTCCGCACGTCCTCCTGGGGCTGATCCGAGAGCCGCAGGCGCTTGAGCGGGTCGGGCCGCAGGCGCTTGAGCCACGACACCCACGGCAGCCCCGTCGCGAGCACGCCGCGGCGGCGGTGGGCGGCCAGCGCGGCCCTCTCGACGGCGGGGATGCCGGCCGCCGAGCCGAGCGTGGCGAGCAGGCGAGCGCGGTCACCGCGGCTCAGGCCGGACGGCTCGCCCTCGCCCGCGGCGGCCTCGAGCGCCGCGGCGGCCTGGCCGACGTCGGCCGCGAGCCGGGCGAGCGCCGCCTCGCGGCGCCGCACGCGCTCCTCCAGCGCGGAGCGGAGGGCGTCGAGCCCCTCGCCCGTGCGGGCCGACGCGGCGAGCACCGGCACGTCCGCGAGCCCGGCGGAAGTCAATAGCCCGCTCAGGTCGGCGCGGGCGCGCGGGGCGTCGGCGCCGAGGCGGTCGCTCTGGTTGAGCACCACGAGCATCGCCGCCGCGTGCGGCGCGAGCGGCCGCAGGTAGCGCTCGTGCAGCGCGGCGTCCGCGTACTTCTGCGGGTCGACGACCCACACGAGCAGGTCGACGAGCCGCACGAGCCGGTCGACCTCCACGCGGTGAGCGGTCTCGACGGAGTCGAAGTCGGGCAGGTCGAGCAGCACGAGGCCCTCCGGGCCGCCGCCGTCGAGCGTGTGGCGCGACGGCACCTCCAGCCAGTCGAGCAGGCCGCCGTCCGGTGGGGTGGGCGGGCCGAACATCACCGCGGTGGCGGTCGAGGTGGTGGGCCGCCGGACGCCCTCCTTGACCAGCGGTTGTCCCGCCAGCGCGTTGAACAGCGTCGACTTGCCCGCGCCCGTCGGCCCGGCGAGCGCGACGACGGTCGCCTCCAGGCCGTGCCCGAGCCGCTCGCCCGCGCGCCGCACCACCGCCTGCGCGGCCTCGACGCGCTCGGGGTCCAGGCGCCCATCGGCCAGCTCGGCGGCCTCGGCGAGCGCTGCGAGCCGCTCCTCCAGCGAGGGCTTCACCGCGCCCGCTCGAGCTCGGCCAGCGCGCGCTCGAGCCGCTCGAGGCCGCCCGGCCCGGGGACCGTGCCCGCGAGCAGCTCCTCGTAGCGCCGCGCCTCCGAGGCGAGCAGCGCGCTCGCGCGCCGCAGCAGGTCCTCGCGCGCCTTCGCCGCCAGCGTGCGCACCGCCTGGTCGCCGAGCAGCGCCTCCAGCAGGCGCTGGCCCGCCGCGGAGGTCCCGCCCGCGATCGCGACCTCGGCGCCCGTCAGGCCGCCCGTGTGGGCGAACACCGCGATCATGACCACGAGCCCCGCGCCGTTGACGCCGAGAGAGGCGATCCGCGCGGTCGAGCGCTTGCCGGCCGCCTCCTGGCTGACCAGCTCGAACACCGCTCCCTGCCACGCGCGCACCTCCGCGCGGGTGCGCTCGAGCAGCTCGGGCGAGGCCGCGTCGAGCCGGGCCGTGCCCTCGAGCAGGGCGCGGCCGGCCGGCCGGGCGCGCCACGCCTCGGCGGCGCGCTCGGCGGCGCGATCGGCGGCCGAGAAGACGACCGCGTCGACGCTGGACTCCACCGCGGTCCGCAGCTCCTGCTCGGCGGCCGGCGCGCCCGTCACGAGCGAGCGAAGGCGGTCGCGCAGCCGCCCGAGCCGGGTCTCGAGCGCGCGCATCAGATCGCCGGTGCCGATGACGTCGTGCCAGCGCGCGAGGACCTCGCCGCGCAGCAGTGCGCCGCTGCGGACCGCCTCGTCGACCTCGTCGAGGCCGCGGGCGTAGGCCTGCTCGGCGTCCTGGCGCAGCGCCGCCTCGGTGCCGGCCTGCTCGGCGAGCGCCGCGGTGACGACCCGCACGCGGGCCGGGAGGCTGTCGAGCGCGCCCGTCAGCGTGCGGCGCACGAGCTCCGCGCGCGACGCGTCGTCCGCGCCGAGCCCGTCGAGCCAGCTGCGCACGGGCGCGAGCGCCTGCGCGGGCAGGCGGCCGCCCTCGAGCTGGGTCTCCTCGACCACGAGCAGCCCCGCGTCCTCGAGCCCGCGCTCGGCGAGCATGGCGCGCAGGTGGCCGGCGACCTCCTCGACCGCCTCGGGCGGCACGCGGTCCAGCACGAGCGAGAGCGCGGTCCCGCGCTCGCGGGCGCTCTGCAGCAGGTCCCACGGGACCGCGTCGGCGTAGCGTGCGGCGGTCGTCACGAACAGCCAGGCGTCGGCCGCCGCGAGCAGCTGCCGCGACAGGGCGCGGTTGGCCTCCACGACCGAGTCGATGTCCGGCGAGTCCAGCAGCGCCAGGCCCGGCCGGAGCGCCTCCGTCGGCACGAGCTGGAGCGAGCCCGGCGTCGTCGAGGTTCCTCGGGTGCGGCTCAGCCCCGGGAGGATGCGGTCGTCCTCGAACCACGGCACGTCGTCGGGATGGCAGGCGAGCACGGGCGAGCGCGTCGTCGGCCGCAGCACGCCCGACGGGCTCACGTCCGCGCCGGCGAGGCTGTTGACGAGGGTCGACTTGCCGGCGCCGGTGGAGCCGCCCACCACCATCAGCAGCGGAGCGTGCATCCGCTCCAGGCGCGGCAGCAGGTAGTCCGTTACCTGCCCCACGAGCTCGCGGCGCCCGGTCTCGGCGGCGTCGCGCCCGGGCACGTCGAGCGTCAGCTCCACGGCGCGCAGCGCGTCCGCCAGCTCCGCGAGGGCGGAGGGCAAGGAGCCGTTCGGCGTCATCTGACCGAACGATGCCCGGTCCGGGCCTCCGAGCAACGTCTCGCGCTCCGCGTCAGCACGCGGACGTTGCGGGAGCGGCCCGCTCGCGCGACGATCGTGTCATGAGGTCAGAGCGGCGGCAGGCGGCGCGCGAGGCGGTGGTCGTCCCGTGCACCCTGCGGCGACCCAAGGGCAAGGCGATCCACTGCGAGACCATCGACCTCGGCGAGGGCGGGATGGCGGTGGCGAGCGACCGCCCGCTGGCGCAGGACGAGCTCGTCGTGTTCGACCTGCCGGCGGTGCGAGGCCGCGCGCGGGTGCTGCGCGAGGAGGCCTACCACGTGTACGCGCTGCGCTTCGAGACACTGCAGGGCGAGGCGCGCGAGGCGCTCGCGCGCTTGGTGGAGACTCGCTAGGGCCCGAGCCGCGCCGCGACCTCGGCGGCGCGCTCGGCCGTGTCGGCGGGCGCGAGCCGCGCGCGCAGCTCGCGGCCCGGCAGCGCGATGACGAGCGTCGGCCCCGGCCGCGGGGCCGAGGCCTGGGGCGCGACGCGGCGCGCGGTCGCGCGCCCGCCGCCGGAGAGCACGAGCACGTACCCGCCGCGCGGGCCGGCAAGGTGGAAGTAGCGCACCGCGGCCGCGTCCAGCCCGCCCGCGGCGGGGAGCTCGACGCGGGTGCCGTCGGCCAGCACGGCGACCACGCGCGCCGTGAGGCCGCCCCAGCTCGGGAACAGCGCCTCGGCGATCAGCCGGCGGCGGCCGCGCGTCACGGTCCAGGTGCTCTCGACGTACTCGGCCGTGAAGCGGTGACGCACCGACACCGCGCCGCCTCCGCCCGCGACGCGGCCGACGGCCTCGAGCGCGCCGAACGGCCCGGCGTCGGGGTTCGCGGGCAGCCGCCGCGTGCGCGCCACGCGCCCACGCGGCGAGCGGTCGAGGGTCAGCGCGGCGTCGCGCGGCGCGCCCTGGGTGGCGAGCGCCCGTCGGCGGCCCGGACGGCGCAGCACGACGCCGAACGACGCGGGCGGGCGGCCCCCGATGCCGCCCACGGGCACGCCCTGCGGGTCGAAGAGGCGGGCGAGCTCGACCCCGCCGTAGGGCACCGCGCCGTAGTTGTCGGCGAGGATCGCGGCCGAGTAGCGGCGCGTGCTCACGCTCAGGCGCCCGATGTCGGCGTCGAACGAGTAGAACGGCGGCGGCGCCTCGGCCTCCATCTCCGCCAGCCCGAGCGCGAGGGCGCGCATGGCGTTGGCGCCCATCCGCGCCACGTAGAGCCGGCGACTGCCCGTGCCCTGGTAGGCCTGGCCGACGTCGTAGAGGTGCACCGAGGGCAGGTGGCGCGGCGGGAGCGGCTCGCAGCGGACCGCGAACTGCCACAGCCCGCGGTCGAAGACGTACTTGGCCCAGGCGCCCTGGCGCGGGTGAAGCCAGAAGCGCGGCGAGCTCGCGATCGCCAGCAGGCCCTGCTGCGCGTACGCCCACGTCTTGGCCTTCATCCAGCGCGCGAAGCCCAGCCCGCTGTCCCAGCTGAGCATGCCGTTGTGCATCCAGTAGCCGAACTGCACCCGCGCGGCCCAGGCGCGCAGGACGCGCATGTCGGCCTCGGGCAGTGGGCTCATCCCGGCGCGCAGCGCCTGCTCGTACCAGGCGATGAAGTGCAGCGTGATGTTCGCGTACTCCGCCGAGTCGAGGTTCTTGCGAGAGCCCGCGTACGTCGTCTGGTACTGGAAGCGGTAGCTCGGGGAGAGGTTGCGCGCCCAGCCGTGATGCAGCGGCCGGCGGGCGCCCGCGACGAAGCGGCGCACGTGGCGCCGGTAGTCCTGCTGCAGCAGCTCCGGGTCGCCGGTCAGCGCCGCGGCGTACGCGTACAGCTCGGCGTTCCAGTTGATCTGGTTCAGGCGCACGTAGGGGAAGCGGAAGAACGGCCCGCGGGCGACGGCGTCCACGGCGGCGACGATCCGCGCCTCGAGCTCCGGCCCGAGCCCGAGCGGCGCCCGCGCCCGCCACGCCGCGACGAGCCCCTCGGCGACCTTCGGGTCGAACGCCTTGTCCATCGGGCTGTCGAGCACGTCGAGGTTGCCGACCCACCCCGGCGTGTGGAACATCGTGTCGGGGTTCGGGAGCGCGGACCCGGAGAAGAACGGCGGCGACTCGCACAGGCGCGCCGCCAGCAGCCGAGCGCGCTCGTCGTTGCGCGCCGGGCCGTCGTGACCGCGCTCGGCCGCGACCCCGTGGATCGTCAGCAGCGCCGCGTTGTAGGTCGCGTCGATCCCGCCTCCGCCCGCGCTGTAGGCCCGCTCCTCGTCGACCCAGGTGCGGTCCAGCCGCCGCGCGACCTCGTCGGCGACCCCGAAGTAGTCCCCAGCGCGCAGCGGCGGGTCGGGGAGCCGCAGCGGCGGCCACGGAGCGACCTCGATCGTCGGCGCGCGCGGGCGCGCGAACGCGGCCGGCGGAGCGGCGGAGGCGACGACGGCGGCGCCCGAGGCCTGGGCGGCGCGGGCGATGAGGGAGCGGCGGGTGAACGGCATGAGGTACGGCCGCGGCATGCTCGCCGCGCGACCGGTGCGGCGTCAAGGGCGACGTGGCAGGATCAGACTATGAGCACGACCCAGGTCCCCACCCAGCACGGCGGTCCGCCCACCGCCACGCGGATCCCGTCCGATCGCATCTCGTCAGCGCAGCTGGAGGCGCTCGCGGCGCGCGTGCGCACTGAGGGTCCGCGCGAGCACATGGAGGTCGAGCAGCCGTTCAACGGCGAGCTGCTGGGCTGCGTGCCGAAGTGCTCGCCCGAGGACGTCACGGCGGCGATCTCGCGCGCCCGCCACGTGCAGGAGGCCTGGGCGCGGACGAAGTTCGCCGAGCGGCGTGCGGTCCTGCGCCGCTTCCACGACCTCGTCCTGGCGCGCCAGAACGAGATCCTCGACCTCGTCCAGATCGAGGCCGGCAAGGCGCGCCGTCACGCGTTCGAGGAGGTGCTCGACGTCGCGATCGTCGCCCGCTACTACGCCAACACGGCCGAGCGCCACCTCGCCTCCAAGCGCCGCCGCGGCGCGCTGCCGCTGCTGACCGCCGCCTACGAGCACCACCACCCGCTCGGCGTGGTCGGGATCATCGCGCCCTGGAACTACCCGCTGACGCTCAGCGTCTCCGACGCGGTGCCCGCGCTGGCCGCCGGCAACGCCGTCGTGATCAAGCCCGACAGCCAGACGCCGTTCTGCGCGCTCTGGGGCTTCGCGCTGCTCGAGGAGGCGGGGCTGCCGCAGGGGCTCGTCCAGGTCGTCACCGGCTCGGGCTCCGAGCTGGGCCCGGGGCTCATCGACGGCTCGGACTACGTGATGTTCACCGGCAGCACCGCCACGGGGCGCACCGTGGCCGAGCGCGCCGGGCGCAACCTGATCGGCGCCTCGATGGAGCTCGGCGGCAAGAACGCGATGATCGTGCTCGAGGACGCCGACCTCGACCGGGCCGTCGAGGGCGCCGAGCGGGCGCTGTACTCCAACGCGGGGCAGCTGTGCATCTCGATCGAGCGGCTGTTCGTGCACGACGCGATCGCCGACGAGTTCACGCGCCGGCTCACCGAGCGCGTACGCGCCATGAAGCTCTCCCCGGCGCTCGACAACAGCGCCGCGATGGGCTCGCTGATCTCGCGCTCGCAGCTCGAGACCGTGACCGAGCACGTCGATGACGCGGTCGCCAAGGGCGCCACCGTGCTCGCCGGCGGCAAGGCGCGGCCGGACCTCGGGCCGTACTTCTTCGAGCCGACGCTGCTCGAGCGCACGAGCGAGGGGATGACGCTGCACCGCGACGAGACGTTCGGGCCGGTCGCCGCCGTCTCGCGCTTCTCAGACACCGACGAGGTCGTCGCGCGCGCCAACGACTCCGACTACGGGCTGAACTTCTCGCTCTGGACGCGCGACACCGGGCGCGGCCGCGCGCTCGCCACCCGGCTGCGCGCGGGCACCGTCAACGTCAACGAGGGCTACGCCGCCGCGTGGGCGTCGGTCGACGCGCCGATGGGCGGCATGAAGGCCTCCGGGCTCGGTCGCCGCCACGGCGCCGACGGCATCCTCAAGTACACCGAGTCGCAGACGGTGGCCGTGCAGCGGCTGCTGCCGATCGCCCCGCCGCGCGGCGTCCCGCAGGGCTTGTGGGGCCGCGTGATGACGCTGTCGCTGCGGGTGCTCAAGCGGCTGCCGGGCGTGCGCTGAGGACCGGATGGGCGGGGAGGAGAACGAGCGGCTGCGCGTGCTCGTCGCCGACGAGAGCCGCGCCGCGCTCGAGCCGGTCGGGGCGGCCCTGGAAGAGCTCGGGCACGAGGTCATCGCCCTCGCCGTCGAGGTCGGCGAGACGGCGCGGGCCACGCACGAGCACCGGCCCGACCTTGCGATCGTCGCGCTCCACGAGGACACCGAGCACGCGCTCGAGCTGATCCGCGGGATCGTCGACGAGTCGCGCTGCCCGGTGTGCCTGTTGGCGGCCGACCCGAGCCGCGAGTTCCTCTCGGCCGCCGCCCGCCGCGGCGTGTTCGCCCACCTCGACTCGACCGAACCGACCGAGCTGCAGGGCGGCATCGACATCGCGATCGGGCGCTTCCGCCAGTTCCGGGACCTGCTGGGCGCGTTCGACCGACGTGCGCGGATCGAGCGGGCCAAGGGCGTGCTGATGGAGCGCGAGGGGATCTCCGCGGACGAGGCCTTCGATCGGCTCAGGCGTCAGGCACGAGACCGCAGGAGCCCCCTGATGGGTGTCGTGGAAGAGCTGCTCGGGTAGCCGATCCTCTGCACCGGCCCAACCCCCGCCGGGCGACTTCGTCGTCCCACACCCGGGAGGTCCGGCCAGATGCTTCAGGAGGAACACCACCCACGCTCGCTGCGGCCCCTTGCGCGCGACACGCTCGTCGCCGCCGCGATCCGGCAGATGGCGCACGACCTGCGGGTCCACGAGGACGGCAGGCGCTCGGCCGCCGGCGCCAAGCTCGACCGCGCCGAGATCGCCCTGCGGCGCCGGCTCGGGCGCTCGCCCACGGCGGCGGAGCTCGCCCGCGCGGGCGGCATCGACGTCGAGGACGTGCTCGACGAGCTCGACCGGCGCAGGCGCGGCCGCCGCTGAGATCTCGCGGCCGCGGGCGGGGGGCGGCTCTACGATGGGCCGTCTCCCCGCCGTGTCAGCGCCGGCCAACGTCAACGGCGGCTGGGTAGGGGTGTGAGGTGCCGCCCGTCCGCTTGGCCATGCCCCTGGCCCCGCGAACCGCCAGTTTCGCCGCCGGCTCGCGTTGGAGCCCTCATGCGCCTGTCACTTGCCGTGCTCGTCGTGCTGGCCGCGCTCACGCTCATCCCGAGCGCCGCGCAGGCCCAGGTCGAGGACACGATCTACGAGAGCCTGTCCATCCCGACCGTCGACGGCGACCGGATCCACGTCGAGGTCGCGCGGCCCAAGGGCGTGGCCAACGCCCCGGTGATCCTCACCTACTCGCCGTACAACTCGCTCTCGGAGGGCACGTCGCCGAACCTCGCCTACGACGAGCTCGGCCAGCGCTACCTGCCGAAGGGCTACGCCCGGGCGGTCGCCGACGTGCTCGGCACGCGCAACTCGAGCGGCTGCTGGGACTACGGCGGGCGCAAGGAGCAGCAGTCGGGCGTCGACCTCGTCAACGCGCTGGCCACGCAGCCGTGGGCCAACGGCAAGGTCGCGATGATCGGCGGCTCCTACGACGGCACGACCGCGAACATGGTCGCCGCGCGCGGCGCCGACGCGCCCGGGCTGGCGGCGATCGTGCCGGAGCTCGCGATCTCGCGCTGGTACGGCTATGCCTATGCAGACGGCGTCCGGTACCTGGGCAACTCCGAGAAGCCGACCGACGAGGGCTTCGACACGCCGTTCGCGTTCGACTTCGGGATCGCGCGCACGCCGCCGACCCAGCGCACCCCGCAGACGATCGACGCGATGCGCGACCGCATGAACCCGTGCGACAGCGCCGAGCACACGCTCGAGGGCTACGACACGTCACCCGACTACGACGGCTTCTGGGACGAGCGCGACTACCGCAAGGACGCCGCGGACTTCCGCGCGTCGACGCTCGTGGTGCACGGCTGGCAGGACTACAACGTCAAGCAGTCCGAGGGCGTCGACCTCTACGAGGCGCTGACGCTGCCGACGACCGCATCGGCGAGCGCTCCCTTCAAGCGGCTCTACCTCTTCCAGGGCTCGCACCAGTCGCCGTCCGGGCGCCCGCACTTCGACGCCCTGCTCGACGAGTTCTTCGACACCACGCTGCGGGGAGCGGCTCCCGGCCCCGAGCTCGCGGCGCCCGTCCTGACGCAGGGGCGGACCGCGGCCGCGCCGGGCGAGTTCCGCACGGAGGGCGCCTGGCCGCCCGCCGGCGGCACGGTCCAGCGGCTCGCGCTCGGCCGCGGCCTGGCCGGCGGCACCCTCGGCGGCGCGGGCGGCGGACCCTCCGCGGCGTTCACCGACCTCGGCACCACCACCGAGGAGACCGCGATGCGCTCACCGGCCGCCGAGCTCTCCTGGCTCTGGTACCAGTCCGCCCCACTCGCGGCCGCCACGCGGATCGCGGGCACGCCCCGCCTGGAGCTCTCGCTCACGACCGACCAGGACCACGGCCAGCTCGCGCCGACGCTCGTCGACGTCGCGCCCGGCGGCACCACCAAGGCGATCTCGCGCGGCTTCCTGAACCTGCGCTACCGCAACGGCCTGCGCGACGACGAGGCCGTCCCGCCCGGCACGCCGGTGGCCGCGACGGTCACGTTCTCGCCGCAGGACCACACGGTCGCCGCCGGGCATCGGATCGGCCTGGTCCTGGCGGGGTCCAACACCGTCTGGGCGGTTCCCGACACGCCCGCCGGAACCACGACCACGGTGCGGAGCGGGACGCTCGCCCTGCCTACCGCGCCGTAGCGGCGGTTCGCCCGGCGCCCGCACCGGGCAGCCCGGAGCCAATGGCCAGCTACGGCGACTGCCGCACCATCGACATCGCCACCACCCCGCAGCGCTGCTACGACGCGCTCACGGACTTCGACCACATCCCCGAGTGGCAGGGCGCCGTGCGCTCGGTCGACGTCCTCGAGCACGACGAGCAGGGCCGCGGCACGGTCGTCGAGTACGAGGTCGACGCCAAGGTCAAGCGGGTCCGCTACAAGCTGCGCCAGGTGCACGACCCGCCGGAGCGGCTCGGCAGCGAGTACCTCGGCGGGGACTTCCGCGACTTCTCGGGCGAGTGGCGCTTCATCCCCGCCGAGGACGGCCGCACGCGGGTCGAGCTCGACCTGAGCATCGACCCCGGCCGGTTCGTTCCCGGGCCGTTGCGGGGCGCCATCTCCGACGCCGTGATGCGCCGGGCGCTGCGGGATCTGAAGACGCACCTCGAGGACGGCGACTGACGCGCGTCATCATGGGAGGGGCATGGACGCGCCCGCCCTGCAGATCGAGGACCTCTCGAAGGTCTACCCCACCGGCACGGAGGCCCTCCGTGACGTCTCGCTGGAGATCCCGCGCGGTGACTTCTTCGGCCTGCTCGGGCCCAACGGCGCGGGCAAGTCGACGCTGATCCACTGCACGACCGGGCTGGCGATGCCGACCGGCGGGACGATCCGCATCTTCGGCCACGACGCCGTCGACCACTACGAGCAGGCGCGCGCCTCCGTCGGGCTCGCCCCGCAGGACCCCAACCTCGACCACTTCCTCACGGCCGAGGAGACGCTCGACTACCACGGCGGCTACTTCGGGATGCCGCGCAAGGAGCGCCGCGAGCGCACCGCCGAGCTGCTCGAGACGTTCTCGCTCACCGCCAAGCGCAACGACCGCACGCGCACGCTGTCGGGCGGCATGAAGCGCCGGCTGATCCTCGCCCGCGCGCTGATGCACCGGCCGCGACTGCTGATCCTCGACGAGCCGACGGCCGGCGTGGACGTCGAGCTGCGCCTGGAGCTGTGGCACTACGTGCAGCGCATCAACGCCGAGGGCACGACGATCCTGCTCACCACGCACTACCTCGAAGAGGCCGAGCAGCTGTGCGACCACGTGGCCTTCATCAACCACGGGCAGATCGTGGCGCAGGGCACGAGCGCCGACCTGGCCGCCGAGTTCGGGGTCTCCAGCCTCGAGGACGCCTACCTCGAGCTGGTCGGGCGCAAGGAGCTTTCGCGCGCCCACATCGGAGCCGACGCCGCATGAGCCCATCGCAGATCCGCTTCCTGTCGCTGCTGCGGCGGGAGGTCAACCGCTTCTTGAAGATCAAGCGCCAGACCGTCGGCGCGCCGCTGCTGGAGACCTTCCTCTACATCTCCGTCTTCGGCGCGGCGCTCGGCTCGCGGATCGACAAGCTGCACGGGATCGACTACGTCGTGTTCATCGTCCCCGGGCTGATCATGATGGCCTGGGCGACCAACGCGTTCTCGAACAACTCGTCCTCGATCCTGCAGCAGAAGTTCCTGCGCGCGATCGACGATCAGCTCTCCTCGCCCGCCTCGCCGATCCAGCTGCTGCTGGCGTTCTCGCTCGGCGGCTTCCTGCGCGGGATGACGGTCGCGACGCTCACGTTCATCGCCGCCTCGATCCTCATCGGCGTGCCGGTCGACCACGTCGCCGTGCTGATCCCGGCGCTATTCCTGGTCGGCTTCTTCTTCGCCCAGATGGGCGTGCTGATCGGCGTGCGGGCGGAGCAGTTCGACGACGTCTCGTTCGCGCAGACGTTCGTGCTGCAGCCGCTGATCTTCCTCGGTGGCGTCTTCTACTCGGCCTCGCTGCTGCCCGAGCCGTTCCAGACGATCACCCACTTCAACCCCGTCTACTACATGATCGGGCTCGTCCGCTACGGCTTCCTGGGCTACAGCGACACGAACATCGCGCTGTCGCTGGTCTTCCTCACGGCGGCGACCGGGGCGCTGTTCGCCTTCAACCTGCGCCTCTTCAACCGCGGCTGGAAGCTGCGGGCCTAGTCCGCTCGACGAGCGAGCGGACGAGCCCGTCCATCCCCGAGCGCGCGTGCTCCGCGCGCTGGCGCGCCGCGCCTCCGCCCTCCTGCAGCAGCCGCTCGACCTCCTCGAGCTCGTCGCCGCAGTCGAGCTCCGCGGCCGCCATCACCAGCCGCGAGAGCAGCGTGCGCGCGACCTCGCGCAGCGGGCGGACGCATGCGTCCTCGTCGAGGATCTCGGCGTCGAGCCCGTCGCGCGCGGCGCGGAAGGAGGACCAGTCGAGCGCGTCGCGCGGGACGATCACCGGCGAGCCGCGCTCGGCCTCGTGGCGCGCCAGGCAGTGCACGAGCGCGGCGAGCGGGCGCACGTCGCGCAGCTCGGTCTGCGCGTCCATCTCGCGCACCTCGACGGTGCCGAGCCGCGGGTGCGGGCGCACGTCCCACCAGAGCTGGGTGCGGTCCTCCATCCCCGCGGCGCGCAGCGTGGTCTCCAGCGCGTGCTCGTAGTCGCCGAAGTCACGGTACGCGCGCGGGACGCCGCGGCCGGGGTAGGCGCGCACCAACGCGGCGCGCGCGCTGGCCAGGCCGGAGTCGGCGCCGTACCAGAAGGGCGAGTTGGCGGCGAGCCCGGCGAGCAGCGGCAGGTGGGTGCGCAGCCCGTTCGCGACGCGGATGGCGGTCTCGGGGTCGGGCATCCCCACGTGCACGTGCAGCGCGCACTCGGGCGTGCGGCGCAGCAACCCGCGCAGCTCGGCGCCGACGCCCGCGTAGCGCGGCAGGTCGGTGTGCTCGGCGTCGCCGAACTCCCCGGCCGGATGCAGCCCGGCGGCCATCGGCGTCGCGCCCGCCGCGATCGCTGCGGCGCGGCCGCGGCGCAGCGCCTCGACGGCCTCGCCGACCGTGCGGCTCGGCGGGGAGCGCAGCTCGAGCTCGGCGGCGAACAGCTCGTGGCCGGCCATGCCCTCGGGGAGGTCGATGCGCGCCAGCACCTCCGCGGCGGCGGGCGCGAGCGCGCCGCCCGCGTCGAGCAGGAACAGCTCGTCCTCGATGCCGACCCGGAACGGCTCGCCCTTGCCGAAGGCGTGCTCCATCAGCCGGCCCGTCGCGCAACGGTGGGGCGCATCATGCGGCGAGCGCCGCCTCCGCGGCGATCCGGCCCATCACCAGCGCGCCCGCCAGGCCGCTCGCGTACCCGCCCGTGGCGATCCCGCCCGCGTCGGCGCCGGCCGCCCACACGCCGTCCGCGGCGCGCGCTCGCGCATCCGTGGCCAGCCCGCCGAGCGTGGTCGTGACCGCTGCGGCGACGTGCACGGAGACGGTCCCGCTGCCGGCCCGTCGCACGTCCGCGCCGGCCGCCTCGGCCTTCGCGATCTGCTCCGCCACGCTGCCGTAGGGCGTCGGCTCGCCGAGCGCCTCCGGCGCCACGACCAGCCAGCCGCGCGCGCCCGGCCGCCGCGCGAGCCACTGCACGACGTCGATCTCCGACCACGTGCGCGCCTCGTAGCGCTCGCCCGCCTCGTCGGTGACCGTCGCGTGGCGCGCGTAGAGCTGGGCGTCGCCGATCCAGCGCTCGGGCGCGAGCGGCGCCGCCGGCATCACGCGCCCGTAGATCTCGCCGATCCCGGCACTCTCGCGCCCGCCCGCGGCCAGGCCGAGCCGCAGCCCGTCGCCCGTGGCGTGCGGCGGGCAGCGCAACAGCACGTCCTCGGCCTCGGGCGTGACGTGCTCGCGCAGCAGCTCGCGCGAGGCCGCGAAGCCGCCCGTGGCCAGCACGACGGGCGCGCCGCCGACCGGCGCACCAGGCGCGGGGTCGCCCCCGATCGGGGCCGGCAGCGGCGAGCGGAGCTCGATCTCGCCCGCGAGCGCGGAGGCGATCGAGGCGGGATCGAAGCGGCGGCCCACGGTGCGCGGGTTCCCCGTCGAGGGCGCCGTCACGCGCGCGCCGCGCGCTTCGAGCCAGTCGAGGTCACCGTCGAGGCGCTCGAACAGCACGCGCTGGAGCGCCTCGTCGCCGTCCGGGCACTCGCGCCGGAAGTCCTCCCAGCGCGCGTGGCGCCAGAACACGCCCGAGGAGCGCAGCATCGCGCCGCCGGGCTCTGCGGCCTTCTCGAGCTGCAGCACGGTCGCGCCCCGTTCGCGCGCGTGCGCGGCGGCCGCGAGGCCGGCCATGCCCGCGCCGGCCACGACCAGGTCCGGCGTCACGTCAGCGAGAAGCTCGCCTTGTGCTCGACGTACTCCAGCTTGATCCGTCCCGGCGTCCAGACGAAGACCGCGAGCGTGTTGGCGGCGTCGACGACGTCGGCGACCTCCGCGCCGCTCGAGCGCACCTCGCGCTCGACCGCCTCGGCCGAGTCGACGAGCACCGCGAGGTGGTTGAGCAGCGGCCGCTCGCCCTCGGGCTCGCCCCCGCCCTCGAGCGTGACCCACTTGCCCGCGACGTGCAGCCGGTGGCCGTCGCGCTCGAACCCGAGCTCGCCGAGCGCCTGCGCGCTCGCGTCGGGGTCCTCGACGCGCAGGACGACGTGGTCGAGGTCGTACTCGAGGTCGGTCTCGCGCTCCACGAGGCCGAGCGTGAGCCCCTCGGGGGCGCCGATCAGCACGACGCCGTCGTCGCGGCGCTGGAGCCCGAGCCCGTCCGGGAGCTTCGCGACCGCCGCCTCGAGGTCGCTGACGCGCAGGATCACGGCCACGAGCGCGCCCGGCTCGCGCGGGCCATCGGCCAGGAACAGCGTCAGCTTGAAGCGGCGCGCGTCGGCGCCGACGAGGGTGAACTTCTCGGTGCGCTCGATCACGTGCATGCCGAGGTGCTCGCATGCGAGGTCGGCGATCGCATCGCGGTCGGCGACCCAGAGCGCGACGTGGTCCAGCGAGGTCACGTTCATGGGGGAGGAGGACATTGCCTTCACGCTACCCACCTCGGCGCGCCACCATGTCCACCATGACGTCGTGGTGGGCGCGCGCGCCGCTCCGCATCAAGCTCACCCTGGCCTTCACGGGCGTGATGGCGGTCCTGCTCGTGGGCGCCAGCGTCACGCTCTCGCTGCTCAGCGCCGCCAACCTCGACCGCGCGATCGACGACGGCCTCGAGGCGCGGGCCGGCGACGCCGCCGCGCTCGTGCGCGAAGGCGCCGCGTCCGGGCGGCTGAGCGACTCGGGCGAGGCGCTCGCCCAGGTGCTCGACGCGCAGGGCCGGGTGCTGGACACCACGCCGGGCGCCGGCAGCAGCCCGCTGCTGACGCCGCCGGAGCTGCGCGAGGCGGCCCGCGGCGCCGTGGTCACCCAGCGCGGGCCCCGGGGCGACTACCGGGACGGGATCCGCGTCCTCGGCCGCCCCGCGCCGACCGACGGCGGCGAGGTCGTCGTGGTCGTCGGGGAGTCGCTCGAGCAGCGCCAGCGCGCGCGGGAGGGCCTGCACACGCTGCTGGCGCTGGGCGGCCCGCTCGCGCTGCTGGTGGCCTCGCTCGCGGGCTACACGGTCGCGGCCGCCGCGCTGCGGCCCGTCGAGCGCATGCGGCGGCGCGCCGCCGAGCTGACGGGCGAGGCGGAGGGCCGCCTGCCGGTGCCGCCGTCGCACGACGAGATCGCCCGCCTCGGCGACACGCTCAACGCCATGCTGGGGCGCCTGCATGCGGTGCTGGCGCGCGAGCGCTCGTTCGTCTCCGACGCCAGCCACGAGCTGCGGACTCCGCTCGCGATCCTGCGCACCGAGCTCGAGCTGGCCCTGCGCGGGCACAGCACGCGCGACGAGCTCGAGGAGGCGGTGCGCTCGGCGGCCGAGGAGACGGAGCGGCTCAACCAGCTCGCCGACGACCTGCTCGTGATCGCACGCTCCGACCAGGGGCGCCTGCCGGTGCGCCCGGCGGAGATCGACGCCCACGCGCTGCTGGATGGCGTCGCCCATCGCTTCGCGGCCCGCGCGCGGGCCGAGGCGCGCACGCTGCGGGCCGAGCCCGCCGACGGCCTCACGCTGACCGCCGACCGCGCGAGGATCGAGCAGGCGCTGGCGAACATGGTCGACAATGCGCTGCGCCACGGCGACGGCGACGTCGTGCTGTCGGCGGCGCGCGACGACGGCCACGTCGAGCTGCACGTCCGCGACCGCGGCCCGGGGTTCCCCGGGGACTTCCTGCCGAGCGCCTTCGAGCGCTTCTCGCGTGCTGACGAGGCGCGCTCGCGCGGCGGCACCGGCCTCGGCCTGGCGATCACCGCGGCGGTGGCGCGGGCCCACGGCGGCACGGCGCACGCGAGCAACCGGGAGGAGGGCGGGGCCGACGTCTGGCTGGAGCTCCCGCACCCGTTCTCATCTTCACCTCATGGCGACCGGGGACCCTGATCGAGCTGCAGACCCCGGAGGGACCCACGAGATGCGAGTGCTGGTAGTCGAAGACGAGATCAAGATGGCGAGCCTGATCCGCCGCGGCCTGCGCAGCGACGGTCTCGCCGCCGACGTGGCGATCAAGGGCGAGGACGCCCTCTGGATGGCGGCCTCGACCGGCTACGACGCGATCGTGCTCGACGTCATGCTCCCGGGCATCGACGGCTTCGAGACCTGCCGCCGCCTGCGCGAGCAGGGCATCTGGGCGCCCGTGCTGATGCTCACCGCGCGCGACGCGATCGAGGATCGCGTGGCCGGCCTCGACGGCGGCGCCGACGACTACCTGACCAAGCCGTTCTCGTTCGCCGAGCTGCTGGCGCGGCTGCGAGCGCTCGCCCGCCGCGGCCCCGTCGAGCGCCCCACGGTGCTCGAGGTCGGCGACCTGCGCCTGGACCCCGCAGCCCGCCGCGTCTGGCGCGCCGACACCGAGGTGTCGCTGTCGGCGAAGGAGTTCCAGCTGCTGGAGACCTTCATGCGCCACCCGGGCGAGGTGCTCTCGCGCTACCAGCTGCTCGAGCACGCCTGGGACTACGACTACGAGAATCGCTCGAACATCGTCGACGTCTACGTGCGCTACCTGCGCGACAAGATCGACCGGCCGTTCGGCCGCTCCTCGCTGGAGACGGTGCGCGGCGCCGGCTACCGGCTCGACGACCGCGTGCCGGCAGTCGCGGCGTAGTGGGGGGCGGTGGGCGGGACTAATTCAGCGACGGGTCGGGCGGCATCGTGGACAGCAGCGCGTAGCGGCGCCCCTTGCGCCGCAGCACCGCCGCCCACAGGTCGTCCGGGTCCTCGGTGAAGACCTCCTCGCGACGCGGCGGCTCGACGATCCACGCGTCCTCGGCCAGCTCGTCCTCGAGCTGCCCGGGCCCCCAGCCCGCGTGGCCCGCGAAGACGCGCGCGCGCCTGACCGCCCCGTCGAGCTGGTCGGGCTCGTCGGCGTCGGCGCCGATGAAGCCGAGGTCGCCCTCCACGAGCGCGCCCGCGAGGTCCGGCCGGTCGAACTCGGCGAGCACGATCACCGCCGTCTCGGCGACGGGCCCGCCGACGAACACGTTCGCCTCCTCGGTCGCCAGCCACGCGAGGTCGGGCACCGCCTCGGCCACCGTCGTCTCGGCCGGCCGGTTGAGCACGAGGCCCATGGCGCCCTCGTCCGTGTGCTCGGCGATCAGGATGACCGAGCGCGCGAAGTTCGGATCCGTCATCGTCGGCGAAGCGAGCAGCAGCTTTCCGCGCAGCGATTCCATGTCACCCCCCATTGTGGCTGGTAGCGTCCGCGGCCGGTAGCCGAGGAGGAGGAGACTGTGGGTTCGCACGGGTCATGGAAGGCGACCGCGGCCGCGCTGGCGCTGGCGCTGGCGCTGCCGGCGGCGACCGTCGCGGGCGTTCGCAGCGCGGAGAGCGTGCTCCCGCCCGGCCAGTCCGGCTTCGTCCCGCCCGACGGGCAGCCGGCGAACCCGCACCTGACCGACCAGGTCTCGCTGTTCGAGTCCTTCGCCTTCAAGCCCGCGGGCTTCTTCCAGCCGGGGCGGACCGAGTCGCCGAAGCCCGGCGTGACGATCACGCGCGACGACTACGGCGTGCCGAGCGTGCAGGCTCCCTCGCCCGGCGACGCGTGGTACGGCGTCGGCTACGCGGTCGCCCAGGACCGTCTCGTGGAGCTCGAGCTGTTCCGGCGCGCCACGCAGGGCCGGCTCGCCGAGGTGCTCGGCCCGAGCCGCCTGCAGGACGACATCGTGGCCCGCCGCGACTACTACACGCGCGCCGAGCTGCGCCGCCAGCTGCGCAAGCTGCCGGCACGGCTGCGCGCGCGCTTCGACGCTTACTCAGAGGGCGTCAACGGCTGGATCCGGCGCGTCGCCGCCGACCCTTCGCTGCGCCCGCGCGAGTTCCAGCTGCTCAACCTCACGCCGGCGCCCTGGAGCCCGCTGGACTCGGCCGCGATCGGCGTCCAGCTCGCCCGCACGGTGCCGTCCGACGACGGGCACGAGCTCGACAACTGGCGCGCGCTGCGCGCGCTCGGCGCGAAGCGCTTCGCCCGCTACCTGCCGCTGCGCCAGCCCGGCACGCCCACGACCGTGCCCGCCTCCGAAGGCCGCTTCCCGTCCCAGCCCGGCCGCTCGCGCGCCGACGAGCGCCGCGGCTACAAGGCCTCGCAGCGGTTCCTGAAGGCGCTGCGGCCGCCGAAGGCCGGCGCCGCCACGGCCCACGTGGCCGGCCGCCTGCCCGCGCGCGGCGGCTCGTTCCACTTCGCGCTGCGCGGCCCGGGCAACACCGCCTCGCTGTTCTCGGCGCCGCAGCTCGGCTTCTCGATCCCCGAGCTGTTCGTGGAGTACGAGGTCCACGCGCCCGGCCTGAACGTGCGCGGCGTCACCGGCCCGGGCATCCCTGTGATCGCGGCCGGCCACAACGGCCGCATCGCGTGGGGGATCACGAGCGGGCTCGGCGACGACGACGACCTCTACGTCGAGCGGCTCGCCGGCAAGGAGCGCTACCGCTTCAAGGGCCGCCGGCGGAGGATGGCCTGCCGCACGGAGACGTTCAAGGTCTCCGGCGGCAAGTCCGTCAAGCGGCGCTTCTGCCGCACCGTGCACGGCCCGGTGCAGGCGACGAAGGGCAACCGCGCCTACGCGCGCCGCTACGCGATCTGGGGCCGCGAGATGCAGACGTTCATCGGCCTCGCCGCGCTCAACGACGCCGCCACGGTCACCCAGGCCGGCGCGGCGGCGGCGAAGCTGACCTGGAACGAGAACCTGCTGGTCGCCGACGACGGCGGCCACATCGGCTGGTGGCACCCGGGCCTGCTGCCGCTGCGGCCGAAGCGCTGGGACGAGCGGCTGCCGCTGCCCGGCACCGGCGAGGCCGAATGGCGCGGCCTGCTGCCGGTCAGGGCGCGCCCGAAGGTGATCGACCCGCCGCAGGGCCACCTCGGCAACTGGAACAACCTGCCGTCGGCCGGCTGGACCCACGGCGACGCCGCCGCGCAGGAGACCAACGAGGGCGACCTGCACCGGGGCGCGTTCCTCCAGCTCGCGCTGCGTGAGAACGGCGACCGCACGCTCGCCGGCCTGAAGGCGATCGAGCGGCGGATCGGCACCACCGCCCAGCAGCGCCCGCTGCTCGACGCGCGCCTGCGCGCGGCCCAGGCGGCCGCCGCCGGCCCGGCCCGGTCCGTGCTGGACACGATCGTGGGCTGGGACGGCAACTACGACCGCCAGGACTCAGGCGGCACCGTGGACCCGGGCGTCGCCGCCTTCGAGGCGCTCAAGGAGGCCGTCGAGGACACGCTGCCGCCCGCCGCGGTCACGCTGCTCGGCCAGCGCGGCGGCTCGCACCCGTTCGACATGGGCGCGGCCGAGGCGGCCGGCTTCCACTCGCTCTCCACCGCCGCGCTCGTGCGTGCGGCCGGCACGGCTCAGCAGGCGCTGGCGGCGCGCTTCGGCAGCGCCGACCCGGCGGCCTGGCGCGAGCCGCGCAGGCTCTACGCGGTCCAGGTGCAGGGCGTGGCGGAGGCGCCGCGGCTGGAGTTCTTCGACCGCGGGACGTTCTCGCAGGCGGTCGAGCTCGGCCCGTAGCCGGAGGAGCCCGTCAAGAACCCCGGCACGCTCGGATACGATCGTGGACGCTTCGCCGGATCGCCACCCGAGCCCTCGAAAATCCTAGGAGGATTCCCTTCGGATTCGTGCGGCGCCCGGCTCGGTCCACGACCGTCCCGAGCGGGCCGGGTCTTCTCGACGGACTCCTAGGGGCCGAGCAGCAGCCCGGTGGACGGCCGCTTGGCCGTGAGCGCCGAGAAGACGCCGCGGGTCGCGCGCACCGTGTAGGTGACGCGGCCCGTGGTCCCGGCGGGGACCGTGAGCGACAGGCGCGGCAGGCGGGCGAGCGAGCTGCGCGCGACCTTCAGTGTCCTCTTGACGCAGCGCGAGCCGCCCGCCGTCGTGCACAGGAGCAGCCGGTAGCGGCCGCGCGCGAGCTTCACGCGCACCGGCATCGCGAGCAGCCGGCCGCCCGTGACCTGGAAGTCGATCGTGCCGAGGCGCTTGCCGCGCCCGCGCCCGCGCGCGATCTTCAGCGTCGCGCGCCCGCGGTTGGGGACGGTCGCCGTCGGCGTCGAGGACGTCGTGGCGGGCACGGTCGTGCCCGTCGTGCCCGTCGGGGCCGTCGTGTCCGCATCCGCCACGATGCCGGTCGCACCCGAGTACGCGGCGGTGCTGCCGTCGGCGTTGGTCGCGATCACGCGCACGCGCAGGCGCAGCCCGCGGTCGGCCGCCGTGAGGGCGTAGGTCGAGCCGGCGGCGCCCGAGACGGCGCTCCAGCTGAAGCCGTTGCCCTGCTCCCACTGGTACGCGTGGCCCGTCGGCGAGTTCGTCCAGCCGCCGGGCGAGGCCGACAGCACCGAGCCGACGCGGACGTCGCCGCTCACCACGGGCTGCGTGGTCGAGACCGGTGGCTGCGGGTTGGAGTCCGGGACGATGGTCCCGCCGCAGGCCGGCAGCGCTGCCTCGCATGCGACCAGGTACGGGCTGTCGTACGTGTTCCAGTTGTTCGCGAGGTAGGTGCCGGCCGCCGGCGACACGTTGAAGTAGTCGTCGTTGCCGCAGTCGAAGACCTGGTTCATCACGCCGGCGATCGTGGGGCAGCCGACCGTGAGCGGATAGGTCGACGCGTCGAAGTCGTCGTCGTAGCACATGACGTCGTTGCCGTCGAAGCAGTGCCCGTAGTCGGTGGCGTGCGGCGAGCTCGGGCCGACCGCGCCCAGGTTGTGCGTGAGCTCGTGCAGCATCCCCTCCGGCCACCAGCCGGCCGGGTCGGCCCCCGGAGCGCCGAGCGCGTTCGGCACCCACAGCGCGGAGAACAGCTGGCCGTTGTTGTGCGGGCTGCCGGGGCCCTTCATCTCGGTGCTCCAGCTCTCGCCGATGCCCGACCACGAGAACGCGGCCGAGTTGGAGAGCTGGTCTCCGAGCACGAGGACGTTGCGCGGCCCCGGCGCCGACGACATCAGGCCGGCCAGCTCGGTGCGGAGCCGCGAGAGCCTGGCGTCGGAGGTCATGCTCGCGTAGGAGGCGCGCGTGCCGGGGAGCTGGACGATCTGGATGTCCACGTACTGCGGCCCGCAACGCGTGCCCATGTCGAACTGCAGCGTCCTGCGGCCGCCGGACTGCGCGCCCATGAAGCGGCCGATCAGCGAGACGTCGGCCTGGAGTGCGTCCGACCAGCCGCTGAAGCGGCTCGCCACGTCGTTGGCATAGGCGTAGACGAGCTTGACCTGGTGGGTGCTCGGCGAGAACGTCGCGTTCGCGCTGTCGTCCGTGGTCAGCGGGTCGCCGCACCAGGTCACGGGGAGGCCCTCGCCCTCCGTGCCTGCGGCGGACTCGACGGTCGCCACGGTGGCGCCGATGTCCGTGCCGGCGAGCTCGACCCGCGTGTCGCTGTGGTCGGAGATCGGGTCGTGTGCGGAGGCGGGTGCTGCCAGCGTCAGGCAGAAGAGCAGCAGGACGACGACGCGCACCCTCCCTGCATCGGCATCTGAGCGCGGTCCCTGGAGCGCGTCCAGACGGTCGGTCTAGGTTCTGACCAGGTCGCGCTCGGGCACGATGCCCCAGCGGCCCGCGACGGCCGACAGACCCTCGCTCAGCGGCCAGCGGTCGGCCGCGGGGTCGCCGTCGAAGCCGACGGCGGCGCCCTTGAGGGCCATCGAGCCCGTGTTGTCGCCGATCGCCCGGATCTCGGCGACCTCCTCCGCGCTCAGCGGCGGCAGCGTTGCGGCGGCGGCGAGCTCGGCTCGCTTGTCCTCGATCGGCCGCGCGTCCGGGCCGGGCTCCTGGATCAGCGTCGGCGCCACGCAGCGCACCGGGCCGTGGGCGAGGTTCCAGGCGCAGGCGAGCTGCAGCGGCGTCATCCCGTGCCGCTCCGCGATCGGGCGCATCCGCTCGAGCCGCTCGCGGCCGCGCTCGATCCAGCCCTGCGGGCGGAACGTGCGGTGGTCCCACTCCGGGAACGGGTGGCCCGGGAGCACGTCGTCGTGGAACAGCCCGCCGTAGTCGACGACGCGCGTGATCAGCTCGACCCCGTGGCGCTCCGCGGCCGGTAGGACCAGCTCGCCCGGCCACGGCTCGAGCGGGTTGAGGATCACCATCGCCCAGTCGATCCGCTCGCCGAAGCGCTCGAAGCAGTCGATCACGTCCAGCGTGAAGCCGTTCGCCGGCCCGGGCGCGACGCCCAGGCGCGCGGTCAGGCCCTCGGCGCGGACGGCCTCGAGCGCGTCCCACACGGCCTCGCTCGTGTAGCCCGTGCGGTCCGGGTTGTGCAGCAGCAGCAGGTCGAAGGCGTCGACGCCGCAGCGCTCGAGGCTGCGCTCGGTCGCCATCCGCACGTAGTCCGCGTAGCCCTCCGGGCCGCGCAGCCGCGGGTCGGTGAAGCGCGGGAAGCCCTTCGCGCCCTCGCGCTCGCCCTCGTAGAAGTCGTGGCCGATCGCGCCCACCAGCGCGTAGCCCTCGCGCGGCACGCCTTCCAGCGCGGCGCCCAGCAGCCGGTCCGCCTCGCCGGCCCCGTAGGTGTCGGCGGTGATGACGGTGCCGATGCCGCCGCCCGGGCGTACCAGCGCCGCGAAGCGGTCGTCGTCGAGCGGCTCGCCGAAGCGCATGAAACGGCCTCCGCTCCACGTCCCGACGGCACTGGGGGTCAGATCTCGCATTCGAGCATCAACTCTAGGATGCGCCCGCATGAGCTGCCCCCTCGGCGTCGTCGCGCTCGGCGACTCGATCACCAACGGCGGCGGGGAGCTCCAGCAGGGCGTCGCGCTGCAATCCTGGGCGCTGTGGACGGCGCGCGGTCTCGGTCTGCCCTACACGGGCGTGGCGACCGACGGCGCGCGCGCCGCCGACGTCGTGGCGCGCCAGCTGGCGGCGGTCGAGGCGCAGGCCGGCGGGCGCTGGGACCTCGGCTGCCTGTACGTCGGCGTCAACGACGTGCGGGCGCTCGACTTCGACGCGGCCGCCTTCGCCCGCGACCACGCGACCGCCTTGACCTTCCTCGCCGCGCGCTGCGAGCGGGTGCTGACGGCGACGTTCCCGCTCGACCTCGGCCGCCCGCGGGCCGGCTGGATCGCGGAGGGCAACGCCGCCGTCGAGCGCAACGCGCGCGCGGCGGGGGCGCTGCTGCTCGACCTGCGGGACTTCGGCGCCCGCAACCTCGTGATGGCCGACCACGTGCACCCGACCGCCTTCGGCCAGGTCGCGATCGCCGAGCGCGCGCTCACGGTGCTGGCCACCGGCGGGATGACCGTGCGAGCGTGGCCGTCCGCGCTGATCGCGCCGTCACGGCCGAGCCGGCCGCGGCGCCTGCAGGGCGACGCGACCTTCGCCTACCGTCACGCGAAGGTGTCGGCGCGCGCCGCCGCGCTGATCGCGCGCGAGCGGTTGCGGTCACTCGGAACGCCGCCGTAGAGGCAGGTAGAGGCGCTGACGAGCGCATGCCACGCGTCGCATGTCAGCACGATCCGGACGGGTGAGCGGCGGGTGCATGGGCGCCGCGTACTAAGGGGAGCCTTAGGAAACCGGTGCAATGCCCTCAACCTGCTGGGCGCCCGGCCGATGTAGGTCATGTCCCTCGATGCCCCCGCGCGCGCACACGTTCCCCCGCGTCCAAGCCGGCCCCGGCGCGGCCGACGCGCGCCGCCAGGTCACGCTGGAGGCGGCGCTCGAGGACGCGGAGGCCCGCTTCCGCCGGCTGATCGAGCAGGTCCCGACGGTCACCTACATCTGCGACTTCGACGAGTCCGCCTCGGTCCGCTACATCAGCCCGCAGATCGAGGCCCTGACCGGCTACCCGCCCGAGCGCTGGACCGACGACCCGCTCTTCTGGGTCTCGGTCCTGCACCCCGAGGACAGCGAGTGGGTGCCGGAGGAGATGGCGCGCTGCACCCGCGACGAGATCCCGGTCGACTTCGAGTACCGCATCGTCGCCGCCGACGGCTCGGTCGTGCATGTGCTCGACCAGGAGACGATCGTGCGCGACCACGACGAGCGGGCGATCTACTCGCAGGGCGTGCTCGTCGACGTGACCGAGCTGCGCCGCACGGAGGCGCGCCTGCGCGCCTCGGAGGCGCAGATGTCCACGATCGTGGAGTCCGCTCCGATGGTGCTGTTCGCCCTCGACGCCGACGGCGTGTTCACGCTCTCGGTGGGCAAGGCGCTCGAGCAGCTGGGCCTGGAGCCCGGCGAGGTGGTCGGACTGTCGGTGTTCGACGTCTACGCCGGCGAGCCGGTGATCCAGGACGTCGCGCGCCGCGCGCTCGCCGGCGAGAGCGTGAGCGTGCTCGCCGAGGTCGGCGACCTGGTCTTCGACGTGTCCTACTCCCCGGTGCCGGGCCACCCCGGCGGCGGGCCGGCCGTGATCGGCGTCGCCACCGACGTCACCTCGCGCCACCGCAGCGAGCAGGCGCTGGCGCACTTCGCCTTCCACGACCGCCTGACCGGGCTGGCCAACCGCGGGCTGCTCGAGGAGCGCCTGGACGTGGCGGTCGAGCGCGCCCGCAGGAGCCGCTCGACGGTCGCCCTGCTCAACCTCGACCTCGACGACTTCAAGACGGTCAACGACTCGCTCGGCCACGCCGCCGGCGACGAGCTGCTGTGCGCGATCGCGCGCCGGCTCGAGCACCGCGTCGCGGCGGCGCACCTGCTCACCCGCCACGGCGGCGACGAGTTCATGTTGCTGCTCGAGGACCTGCCCGGCGACGGCCGCGCCGTCGCCGAGGCGGTCGCCGCCGAGCTGCTGGAGGAGCTGCGGCTGCCGTTCCACCTCGGCGGCAGCGCGCTGCAGGTCGGCGCCAGCGTCGGCATCAGCCTCTATCCGGCCGACGCGCTCGACGCGGCGGACCTGCTCAAGCACGCCGACGCGGCGATGTACCAGGCCAAGCGCGCCGGCCGTGGCCGCCACGCGCTCTACCGCGCCGCCGACGACACGGCGTCACGCCGGCTGGAGCTCACCGGCCGGCTGCGCGCCGCGCTCGCAATGGACCAGCTCGAGCTGCACTTCCAGCCCGTGTGGGCGCTCGCCGGCGGCCAGATCATCGGCGCCGAGGCGCTCGTGCGCTGGAACGACCCCGAGCGCGGCATGGTCTCGCCGGCCGAGTTCATCCCGCTCGCCGAGGACACGGGCCTGATCGAGCCGATCGGCGAGTGGGTGCTCGACGCGACCTGCAGGCAGGCGCGCGCCTGGCGCGACGCGGGCCTCGAGATCGAGGTGGCCTACAACGTCTCGCCGCTCGAGCTCACGAGCCCGGGCTTCCTCCACCGCCTCGCCGATCGCATGCGCGCCCACGGGCTCGGGCCCGGGACGCTGGTGATCGAGCTCACGGAGTCGGCGCTGTCCGAGCCGGCGGTCGTGTCGCCGGTGCTCGAGCGCATCGCCGACCTCGGGGTGAAGGTCGCCATCGACGACTTCGGCGCGGGCTTCTCGTCGCTGACCCGCCTGCGCCACCTGACGGTGCACATCCTCAAGCTCGACCGCTCGTTCCTGGCCGGCGTGCCGGAGGACCCGCGCGGCGCCGCGCTGATCGCCGCAATGCTGCAGCTGGCGCGCGAGCTCGACCTCTACGTCGTCGCGGAGGGCATCGAGACGGCGGAGCACCTCGGGCATCTGCGGGCCGCGGGGGCGAGCCACGGCCAGGGCTTCCACCTGGGCCGGCCGATGCCGGCCGCGGCTCTTACGAAGCTCCTTCAGGCCTAGGCGGCGCGCCGAGCTGCTCCAGCCGCCGCGGGACGTAGCGGTAGGAGCCCAGCAGCAGCAGCAGGAACGCCGGCCAGCCCATGGCGACGCTGGCGACCGCCAGCCAGCCCGCCTTGCCGGCGCTGATCAGCACCAGGTAGACGAGCGCGCGGAAGGCGAACAGCCCGGCCCAGGCGAGCGTGACCTCCGAGAAGGCGCGGCGCACCCGCCGGTCCTCGATCCACTCCTTCGGCGCGCGGTAGAGCGCGCCGATCAGGATCCCGACCAGCGGCTTGCGGATCGCCACGGAGCCCGCGAACACGAGCGCGAGCACGGCCGCGTAGACCATGCGCGGCACGAAGTAGCCCTCGGCGCTGCCGCTGCGCAGCGCGATGAAGACGGCCAGGCCGGTGCCCAGCAGGCCGCCGATGGCGTTCGTGACCGGCCGCCGGCGGATCAGGCGCTCGGCGGCGATGACGAGCTGGATCCCGACCGCGACGGCGGCCGCGGTCTCGAGCCCCGCGAGCGCGTTGACGGTGACGAACGCGACGGGGCCGACGCCGGTGTCCACGATCGCCCGGCGGTCGCGGAGCATCTCCAGCGGGCTCGGCGGCAGCTCCGGCCGGCGCTCCTCCTCCGGCTCGGGCCCGGCGCTCACGCGGGCTTGGTGGCCGCGAGCATCAAGTTGTAGAAGAGCTGCGGCGGCAGGCGGCCCTCGAGCAGGCGCCGGTCGACGCCCTGGAGCAGCAGGTAGCCCCGGTGCGCGTAGTGGATCCAGGGCATCGGGATCCCCTTCGGGTCGGCGCTGGCCTCCAGCGTGCGGTTGAACCAGCCGAACCAGTTCGCCAGCAGCTCCTCGCCCCGCACGCGCACCTGCTCGAACCCCGCGGCATGCGCGTGGCGCTCGAGGTCCGCGGGCACGAAGGCGTGCACGTCGACCTGCCCCTCCAGGTGGTGGTCGTCCCCGGCCGGCGTCGGATGACCGTTCAGGTGGGGCGCCTTCGGCACGCGCAGCGCGGCGCGCCAGGCGGGCGAGATCCGCCACGCCACCCGCTTGGGCACGGCGGCGATGCGGTCGCCGCGCAGCGACGGCTCGCCCGCGAAGAACAGCGTGCCGCCCGGGCGCAGGACGCGATGGAACTCCGCGAACGCGCGGTCGAGCTCGGGCAGGTGGTGCAGCACCGCGTGGCCGAAGACGAGGTCGAAGCTCGCGTCCTCGAACGGCAGCGCGGCGGCGTCGCAGGCCGCGGTGCTCACGTCGAGGCCGAGCCGCGCGGCGTTGGCCTCCAGCGTGGCGAGCATGCCGGGCGAGATGTCGGTGCACGTGGCCTCGCCGACCACGCCCGCCTGCAGCATGTTGAGGCTGAAGTAGCCCGTGCCCGCGCCGATCTCGAGCGAGCGCGCGTACGGCCCCGGCCGGGCGCCGAGCAGCTTGGCGAGCTTGCCGACGACCTGCTCCTGGCCGTTGCGGGCGAACGAGATGCCCCACTTGGCGTCGTACTCGTCCGCCGCCACGTCGTGGTAGCGGCGGTTGACGTCGAGGATCTCGGTCTTGGACGCAGGGGCGGCCACGGCGCGGTGAGTGTAGGGCCAGGGGGGAGCCCGCTCCACACCTTGGGGGGTCGCGGCGGCCCGCGCACGGGTGTGCGATGGGCCCCATGACCAGCCGCCTTCCCATCGCCCTCGCCGTCGCCGCGGCCGCCACGCTCGCTCCCGCGGCCGCCGCGCAGGCGCCCCAGCCGACGATCGCCTTCGACCGGCCGTGCTACACGGCCGAGCAGGCGCTCGCCTTCACCGGCACGGGCTACACGCCCTCCGGGACGATCAGCCTCGACTTCGCCGTCCCAGGCGAGCGGCGAGCCGGCTTCGCTGGCACCGCCGACGCGTCTGGCGGCATCGCGGGCCGGCTCGGCGTGGAGGAGGACACGCTGCTCACGGACGACGAGAACCGCCGCGACCTGACCGTCACGGCCACCGACACGACGCGCGCCGACGCCGGGACGCAGCCGCCCGAGTCGCAGTTCGGCAGCACGCAGCTCACCTTCACGCGCTGGGCCGGCTTCTCGCCGGGCCGCTACGTCCGCGGCCGCAAGGTCGAGGTGGAGGCCTACGGCTGGGCGTTCGCCGCCGGGAAGCCGCTCTACTTCCACTTCCAGAAGGGCCGCACCACGGTCAAGGCCGTCCGCGCCGGCGTCCTCAGCTCCGGTTGCGGCGACCTCGTGGCGCGTGTCCGCGTGCCGAAGGTCAAGCCCGGTGCCTACCGGCTCGTGCTCAGCACATCGCGGCGCACGCCGGCGGGGCTCTACACCTGGCGCAAGGGCCGGGTCATCAAGGCCGCCTCGGCCTCGGCGGCGTCCGGCACCGCGCCCATGCGCCGCGCCCGCTAGGCGCGGGCCGCGGCCTCGCTCGCCGCACGGAGGCGGCGGGCGAGGTCGGCGGTCAGCGCGCCCTCGCGCAGCCGCCACTGCCACGAGCCCTTGGCGGTGCCCGGCATGTTCATCCGGGCCTCCGAGCCGAGGCCCAGCACGTCCTGCGTCTGCACCATCGCGACGGCCGCCGGGGAGGAGAACGCGAGCTCGATCAGCCGCCAGTGCGGATCCTCGGCGGACCCGATCTGCGCGTCGACCCGATCCCGCCGGTCCGCGGGCAGCGACGCGTACCAGCCGCGCAAGGTGTCGTGGTCGTGGGTCCCCGTGTAGACGATCTGGTGCTCGCGGTGGTTGGCGAGGTTGTGCGGGGAGTGGGGGTCCGGGTCGAAGTGGTACTGGAGGATCACCATGCCCGGGTAGCCGAGGCCGTCGCGCAGCCGCTCCACCGCCGGGGTGATGACGCCGAGGTCCTCCGCGATCAGCGCCAGGTCGCCGAGCTCCGCCGTCGCGGCGTCGAAGACCGCCCGGCCCGGGCCGCGCTTCCAGCGGCCCGACAGCGCGTGGCGCGCGCCCTTCGGCACGGCCCAATAGGAGACGAAGCCGCGGAAGTGGTCCACGCGGGCGAGGTCGTAGAGGTCGAACGTGCGCCGCAGCCGCTCGACCCACCAGCGGTAGCCGCGGCGCTGCAGCGCCGGCCAGTCGTAGAGCGGGTTGCCCCACAGCTGGCCCTTGTCGGTGAACGCGTCGGGCGGCGTGCCGGCGACGGCGCCGTCCTGGAAGAGCTCGGGGTGGGCCCGATGGTCGGCGCTGCCGGGCGCGACATAGATGGGAACGTCGCCGATCAGCTTCACGTCGCGGTCGAGCGCGTAGCGGCGCAGCGCCGCCCACTCGCGGTCGAAGCGCACCTGGTCGGCGACCGAGCCGCCGGCCTTCGCCCAGTCGTCGATCCAGAACGCGTTGCGCTCGCGGAAGTCGATCTCCTCGGCCTTCGAGACGGGCGCCTTCGGCTCGGCCAGCAGCCCCGCCCAGGCGGCGAACGCCGACTTGGCCTTGTAGGGCGAGCCGTAGCGGTCGGGCGGGCCGAGCGGCAGCATCTGCCACCACGACTGCCCCGCCGCATGCAGCCAATCGACGAACGCGTAGGCTTCCGCGCCCAATCGTCCCCTCGGTAGGGAGGTCGGATGCAGCTGAACGCCGCTGGAATGATGGAGTTTCATCGGGGGTCCAAGTCGGATACTCCGGTCCGGGATGCCCGCAGCTAAGCGCACCCAAGCTCCGCCACGGATCCGCATCCGGCCGTTGTCGCCGGTCATCGATGCGGGCCGCTACGCGCCCAAGCGCTGCGTCGGGGACGCCGTGACGGTAGCCGCCGACGTGTTCTCCGACGGCCACGAGAAGCTCCGCGCGGTCGTCCGCTTCCGCGCGCCGGGCGGCCGCAACTGGCTCGAGGCCGAGATGCGGCCGATCGACGCCCACCACAACGGCGTGCGCTGGGAGGGCAGCTTCCCGGTCGAGATCCAGGGCTCGTGGGAGTTCTCCGTCGAGGCGTGGATCGACCTGTTCGCGACCTGGCGCGACGAGATCCAGCGCAAGGTCGCCGTCGCCCAGGAGGACCTCTCGGGCGAGCTGTCCGAGGGCGTCGTGCTGCTGCAGCGGGCCAAGCCCAAGGGCGCGCCGGACAAGCGCGCGATCGCCCACGCCCTGACCGTGCTCGAGGATTCCGGCGCGACCCAGCAGGCTCGCTGGGAGGCCGCGCTCTCGCCCGAGCTGGCCGAAGCGATGGAGCGCTCGCAGGGCCGCCATGGAGCCACTCGGCTGGAGAAGGCGCTGCCGCTGGAGGTCGACCGCGTGCGCGGGCGCTTCGGCTCCTGGTACGAGGTCTTCCCGCGCTCCTGGGGCGGGTTGGCAGGCGTCGAGGCGATCGTGCCAGAGCTCTCCGAGATGGGCTTCGACGTGGTCTACATGACCCCGATCCACCCGATCGGCGTCACCAACCGCAAGGGCCGCAACAACACGCTCGTCGCCGGCCCCGACGACCCGGGCTCGCCGTACGCCGTCGGCGGCGAGGAGGGCGGCCACGACGCCGTGCACCCCGAGCTGGGCACGGTCGACGACGTGCGCTCGCTGTGCGCCACCGCGCGCGAGCACGGCATGGACGTCTGCATGGACTTCGCGATCAACGCCTCCGCCGACCACCCGTGGCTGACCGAGCACCCGGAGTGGTTCCACCGCCGCCCGGACGGCACGCTCAAGTACGCCGAGAACCCGCCCAAGAAGTACCAGGACATCTACAACGTCAACTGGGAGTGCGAGGACTGGCGCGGCCTCTGGGACGAGTGGCTGCGGATCTTCCTGTTCTGGGTCGACGCTGGCGTGAAGGTCTACCGCGTCGACAACCCGCACACGAAGCCGTTCCTGTTCTGGGAGTGGCTGATCAAGGAGGTCCACAAGGTCGACCGCGACGTGGTCTTCCTCGCGGAGGCGTTCACGCGCCGCGCAGTGATGCGCGAGCTGGCCAAGCTCGGCTTCACGCAGTCCTACACCTACTTCACCTGGAAGACCTCGCGCTGGGAGCTGATGGAGTACGTCAACGAGCTCGCGCACGGCGAGGAGCGGGAGTACTTCCGCCCCAACTTCTTCCCCGTCACGCCGGACATCCTCGAGGCCTACCTCGTCCACGGCGGCCCGGGCGCGTTCCACGCGCGGCTGATCCTCGCGGGGACGCTCGCCCCCTCCTACGGCATCTACTCGGGCTACGAGCACTACGAGAACGTGCCGGTCAAGGAGGGCTCGGAGGAGTACCTCAACTCGGAGAAGTACGAGACCTGGGAGCGCAAGCTCGACGGCCCGCTGCTGCCGACGATCGCGCGGCTGAACGAGATCCGGCGCGAGAACCCGGCGCTGCAGGTGCTCGACAACGTCCACTTCCTCGACACGCACAACGACGCGATCGTCGCCTACGTCAAGCGCGCGCCCGGCAACACGATCATCACCGTCGTCTCGCTCGACCCGTACGGGGTCCAGGAGGGCTCGGCGATCCTCCCGGCCGAGCTCGGCCTCCCGCCCGTGTTCCCCGTCGAGGACCTCTTCACGGGCGAGCACTTCGACTGGCGGATCGGCGGCAACTACGTGCGCATGGAGGCCGGGCAGCGGCAGGCGCACGTGTTGCGGGTGGTCGGGTGACCCCGCCGCGCGCCAACGACCCCGGCCACTGGTTCGAGGCCGAGCCGCTGTGGTTCAAGACCGCGGTCTTCTATGAGATCCACACGCGGGCGTTCTTCGACGCCAACGGCGACGGCTCGGGCGACTTCCGCGGGCTGACCGAGAAGCTCGACTACCTGCAGTGGCTCGGCGTCGACGTCATCTGGCTGCTGCCGTTCTTCGAGTCGCCGCTGCGCGACGGCGGCTACGACATCGCGGACTTCTTCAAGATCCAGCCCGACTACGGGACCGTCGACGACGTCCGCGACTTCATCGAGGCCGCCCACCAGCGCGGCATCCGCGTGATCGCCGACCTCGTCATGAACCACACGTCGAGCGACCACCCGTGGTTCCAGGAGGCGCGCTCGTCGCCCGACTCGCCCAAGCGCGACTGGTACGTGTGGTCCGACACGGTCCACAAGTACGAGGATGCCCGGATCATCTTCACGGACACCGAGACCTCCAACTGGACCTGGGACGAGCAGGCGGGCGCGTACTTCTGGCACCGCTTCTTCTCGCATCAGCCCGACCTGAACTTCGACAACCCCGAGGTCCAGGAGGCGATGCTCGAGGTCCTGCGCTTCTGGCTGGACCTCGGCATGGACGGCTTCCGGCTGGACGCCGTGCCCTACCTGTACGAGCGCGAGGGCACCAACGGCGAGAACCTGCCCGAGACGCACGAGTACCTCAAGCGGGTGCGGGCCGAGGTCGACGCCAACTACCCGGACCGCGTCCTGCTGGCGGAGGCCAACCAGTGGCCCGCCGACGTCGTCGAGTACTTCGGCGACGGCGACGAGTGCCACATGGCCTTCCACTTCCCGATCATGCCGCGCATGTTCATGGCGCTCCGCCGCGAGACGGCGACGCCGATGTACGAGATCCTGCGCAACACCCCGCCGATCCCGGACAACTGCGCATGGGGCCTGTTCCTGCGCAACCACGACGAGCTGACGCTCGAGATGGTCACCGACGAGGAACGCGACTACATGTACGCGGAGTACGCCAAGGACCCGCGCATGAAGATCAACGTCGGGATCCGCCGCCGGCTGGCGCCGCTGCTGGAGGGCGGCCGCGACGAGATCGAGCTGATGCACGCGATCCTGTTCTCGCTGCCCGGCTCGCCGGTCCTCTACTACGGCGACGAGATCTCGATGGGCGACAACGTCTACCTCGGCGACCGCGACGGCGTGCGCACGCCGATGCAGTGGACGGGCGACCGCAACGGCGGCTTCTCGCGGGCCGACTTCGCGCAGCTCTACGCGCCGCCGCTGATGGACCCGGTCTACGGCTACCAGTCCGTCAACGTGGAGGCGCAGCTGCGGCTGCCGACCTCGCTGCTGCGCTGGATGCGGCGCTTCATCGCGCTGCGCAAGGAGCACCCCGTGTTCGGCCTCGGCACCTACGAGCCGCTGGAGCCGTCGAACCCGCGCATCTTCGCCCACGTGCGGCGCTACGAGGACGACGTGATGCTGTGCGTGCACAACCTCGCGCGCAGCGCGCAGGCGGTCGAGCTCGACCTGAGCGAGTTCGAGGGCCGCTATCCCGTGGAGATCTTCGGCCGCTCCCGCTTCCCGAAGATCGGCCAGTGGCCGTACCTGCTGACGATGGCGCCGCGCGGCTTCTACTGGTTCCAGCTCGTGGAGGAGGAGGGAGGCGGCGATGCCTGACCTCCGGGACCTCTCCTGGCTGCCGGAGCAGCCGCTCCACGACTGGGTCGTCGAGCAGCGCTGGTTCGCGTCGAAGTCGCGCGAGGTGACGCACCTCAACGTCGTCGAGTCGGTGCCGCTGCGCTCGGAGTCGCCGCTGCTGGTGCTCGCCCTGATGGAGGCCGTCTTCCCGGCGGGGACGCACGAGACCTATCAGGTGCCGCTCGGGCTGCGGCCCTCCGAGGAGGGCTGGGACGAGCGCGTGATCTGCACGGCGGAGGGCTGGACGGTCTACGACGGCCTGGCCGACCCCGCCTTCGGGCGCGAGCTGCTGCACCGCATGCGCCAGGACTCCGAGGTGACCACCGAGGACGGGCTGCTCGGGTTCCACTGGGCGCCCTCGGCGTCGTCCTCGCTCGGCGGCACGGTCGACGTGCGGCCCGTCGGCGTGGAGCAGTCCAACTCCTCGATCGTGTTCAGCGACTCGCTGATCCTGAAGGCGTTCCGGCGCGTCGAGCCGGGCGAGAACCCCGAGCTGGAGCTGCTGCGCTTCCTGTCCGCGCGCGGGTTCCCGAACATCGCGCCGCTCGCCGGCTGGTACGACTTCGAGGGCCGCCGGCTGGACGCGACGCTCGGCATCCTGCAGGAGTACCTGGCGGGCGCGGAGGACGGCTGGGAGCTCGTGCTCGACGGGCTGGGCTCCGATCCTGACGGGCTGCTCGAGCAGGTCCGCGCGCTCGGCCGCGTCACGGGCGAGCTGCACACGGTGCTGGGCTCGGAGGCCTCCGACGCGGCGTTCTCGCCCGACGAGCCGAGCATGGAGTCGCTCTCGATCCTCACCGCCAACGTCGACGAGCAGATCGAGCGGCTGTTCGTGGAGCTGCCCGAGACGCCCGACACAGAGCCGATCCTCGGGCGCGGCCAGGACGTGCGCGAGCGCCTGCAGCTGCTCTCGTACATCGGCGCGGGCGGCAAGGTCATCCGCACCCACGGCGACCTGCACCTCGGCCAGACCATGCTCACGCCCGATCGCGGCTGGGCGATCCTCGACTTCGAGGGCGAGCCCGCGCGCTCGCTGCCGGAGCGCCGGCTCAAGCGCTCCCCGCTGCGCGACGTCGCGGGGATGCTGCGGTCGTTCTCCTACGCGGCCGCCGGCAGCTCCATCCTGCGCGGGGTCGACGCCCCGCAGGACTGGGAGGACCGCGCCCGCGAGGCCTACCTCGAGGGCTACCGCGAGACGGTCGAGCCCTCCCTGCTCCCGCCCGGCCAGCAGGCCACGGACCAGCTGCTGACCGTCTTCGAGCTCGAGAAGGTCGTCTACGAGCTGCGCTACGAGCTCAACAACCGCCCCGACTGGGTCGCGATCCCCGTCGCCGGCATCGTGCGCCTGCTCGAGTCAGACCTCTGATCCCGCCCGGTCGTCCTCTCGGCGCGCCGGCGGCCCGACGCTGACCGGCAGCCGCGTAAAGTGCGCCGGCATGGTCCGGTACTTCGCGGTCTCGGCGCTGCTCGTCGCGCTGGCCCCGTTCCACTGGTCGGCCAAGCCGCTCCCGCGGGAGATGAAGACCCAGCTCAAGGAGCGCGGCTTCTGGAAGAAGGGCTGCCCGGTCGGCCTCGGCGACCTGCGGCTGCTGACCGTCTCGCACCTCGGCTTCGACGGGGAGACCCACCGGGGCCGGCTCGTCGTCAACGAGCGCGCGACCGGCCCGCTGAGCAGCGCGTTCCGCGTGATGTACCGCAACCGGTTCCCGATCCGCCACATGCGCTTCCGCGACTTCTACGGCCCCAAGCGCGAGCGGAAGAACGACGTCACCGCGTCGTTCGAGTGCCGCCAGGCGGTGCCCTCACCGTGTACCGGCGGCAAGCGGACCGGCACCTGGTCCAACCACGCCTACGGCCTCGCGATCGACGTCAACCCGCGCGAGAACCCCTACGTCGGCTGCGGGCAGAGCGACGACCCGACGGCGCAGTCCTACCGCGACCGCAGCCGCCAGCGCCCCGGCATGGTCGGCGGGCGCACGGTGCGCGCGTTCGCGAACGCCGGCTGGGGCTGGGGCGGCTCGTGGGCCGGCGACACGAAGGACTACATGCACTTCTCCTTCAACGGCCGCTGAGCCGGGAATAAACCGTGGGCGGGCGGCGTTCAGAGGAGCATGACCATGACCATCCTCCTCCTCGCCTCGCTCGCCACCACCGCGCCCTGCCTCGCGATCTGGCTTGGTGAGACGCACCACCAGCGCATCCGGTCCTGAGCTGCTGGCCGCCTACGACGAGCAGGTGCGCAGGCGGCCGGCGCCTGACCATCCGGACGACGTCGTCGAGCACGCCGACGGCGTCGTGCGCGTCCTCTCCGCCTCGGGTTGGACCGGCATCACCTTCGCCGACCTGAGCGGCCGCGACGTCGACGCCGCGATCGCGGCCCAGATCGCGCGTCTTCCCGTGCCGTGGGAGTGGAAGCACCACTCCCACGACGCCCCGCCGGACCTGCCCGAGCGGCTGCTCGCGGCGGGCTTCGTGGCGGAGGAGCCCGAGACGCTGATGGTCGCCGACCTGCGGGAGGTCGTGCTCGACGCCGAGCCGCCGCCAGGCATCGAGCTGCGCGCGGTCGGCGCCGAAGGCGTGGGCGACATGGTCGCGGTCCACGACGCGGTCTTCGGCGGCAGCCATGGTGCGCTGGCCGCCGCAGTGCGGGAAGGCCTGGCGCGCGGCAGCGTCGTGCCGGTGGTCGCGTACGACGGCGAGCAGCCGGTCGCGGCCGCCCGCCTCGAGCTCTTCCCGGGCGCACAGTTCGCCGGCCTCTACGGCGACTCGACGCTGTCCTCGCACCGCGGCCGCGGGATCTTCCGGGCGCTCGTCGCCCGCCGCGCGGCGATCGCCCGCGAGCGCGGCTTCCGCTACCTGCAGGCGGACGCGCTGGAGACCAGCCGGCCGCTGTTCGAGCGGCTCGGGTTCGCGTCGCTCGCGACCACGACGCCGTTCATCTGGCGGTAGGCTCCGCCGCCTGTGGCGGAGCTGATCTTCAGCGCGATCGCGTCGCTCGACGGGTACGTCGCCGACGAGCGGGGCGAGTGGGACTGGTCGATGCCCGACCGCGAGGTGCACGAGTTCGTCAACGACCTCGAGCGCCCGGTCGGCACGCACCTCTACGGGCGGCGGATGTACGAGGTGCTCGTGGCGTGGGAGACGATGGACGACCCCGACCCGCACATGCGCGACTACGCGGAGATCTGGCGCGGCGCCGAGAAGATCGTCTACTCGAGCACGCTCGAGGAGGTCTCGAGCGCCCGCACGCGGCTCGAGCGCCGCTTCGAGCCCGAGGCCGTGGCCGAGCTCAAGCGCGCCGCCGAGCGCGACCTCGCGATCGGCGGCCCGACCCTCGCGGCGGAGGCGTTCGCCGCCGGCCTCGTCGACCGGGTCCACCTGCTCCTCTCGCCGGCGATCGTCGGCGGCGGCACCCGCGCGCTCCCGGCCGGCGTCCGGCTCGACCTCGACCTGGTGGACGAGCACCGCTTCGGCAACGGCGTCGTCCACCTGGAGTATCGGGTTCAGTCGTAGCGGTTGATCATCCGCACGTTGAGCGCGAGCATCGCCCCGCCGGCCAGCGCCACGACCAGGAACCCGGGCCAGATCGAGGCCCAGTCCAGGTCCTGGAGCACGAGCGAGCGCAGCGACTCCATCACGTAGGTGACGGGGTTCAGCGTCGCCGCGATCTCCATCGGCCGCGTGAGCATGTCGCGCGGGACGAAGTTCGGCGTCAGGAAGAGCAGCGGGAAGAACACCAGCCCGGCGGAGTTCGTCGCCGCTGCGCTGCGCGTCTTGAGCGCCACGAGCTGCATGAAGCCGACGAACACGACCGACCACAGCGCGGTCAGGCCGATCAGCAGCAGGAATCCGAGGACGCCCGAGGCGATCGAGATGCCGAAGATCAGCCCTAGGATCACCATCAGCGTCGCGATCAGCAGCGCCTTCGCGCCCTCGGCGACGAGCCGCCCGAGCACGATCGCCGAGCGCGAGACCGGCGTCGCGCGCAGCTTGTCGAAGTAGCCGCCCTCGATCTCCTCGACCAAGAACAGCGCGGCGGTGCCGAACGAGCCGGCCAGCAGCAGCGAGCTCGGGAGCTGGAACGCCCCGTAGCCCTGCCCGTGCAGGAACCCCGTCGAGGCCGACGGGAAGATCTTCGCCGCCTGGCCGACGTTGACGACCAGGAAGAACAGCGGGATGAACAGCGTCGGCAGCAGCGCCTCCGGCGTCCGCCACCCCTCGCGCAGCGCGCGCTGCCCGAGCACCCAGGCCTCGCTCATGCCGCCACCTCCTGCACGTCACCGGCGACGCGGCTGCGCGAGCGGCCGGTCGCGTCGAGGAACACGTCGTCGAGCGAGGGGTCGGTGTCGAGGCCGAGGCGCTCGCGCAGCTCGGCCTTCAAGCTGGCCGGCGTGCCCTCGCGCACGATCAGGCCGCCGTCGATGATCGCCAGCCGGTCGCACAGGGCGTCGGCCTCCTCCAGGTACTGCGTGGTCAGGAACACGGTCGTGCCCTGCTCGTTGATCCGCCGCACCTCCTCCCAGACCGTGAGCCGGCTCGAGGGGTCCAGGCCGGTCGTGGGCTCGTCGAGGAACAGCACGTCGGGGCGGTGCACGAGCGCGGAGGCGAGGTCGAGCCGCCGCTTCATGCCGCCCGAGTAGGTCTTGATGCGGCGGTCGGCAGCGTCCTCGAGCTCGACCAGCGCGAGCAGGTCCTTCGCCCGCTCGACGGCCTCGGCGGTCGTCATCCCGAACAGCCGCGCCTGCAGGATCAGCAGCTCGCGCCCGCTCTGGCGCGGGTCCAGCCCGGCCTCCTGCAGCGCGACGCCGATCCGCCGCCGCACCGCGTCGGGGTCGCCGGCGACGTCGATCCCGGCCACCGCCGCGCCCCCCGACGTGATCGTCAGCAGCGTGGTGAGCATCTTCACCGTCGTCGACTTGCCGGCGCCGTTGGGCCCGAGGAACCCGAACACCTCGCCGGACTCGACGCGCAGGTCGACGCCGCGCACGGCCTCGACCTCGTCGTAGGTCTTGACCAGCCCGCGCGCCTCGACGGCGGGCGGCCGGTTTCCGTTGCGATCCATGGTCATAGGACCGCATACGGTGCCGGAACTCATCGCGGGTGTCTTCTCCGAAAGTGCTATCGGTTGACAGCACCCGCGCGGAGGGAGACGCTTGGCGCAAAGGGCGAGAAACGCAACCCGGAGGTGGGTGTGCATGCCACTACGTCGAGCTGGAGCGGAGGCCGTCGGGACGTTCGTGCTGGTGTTCGGCGGCGTCGGGACCGCGGTGATCGCGGGCGAGGCGGTCGGTGCGCTCGGGGTGGCGTTCGCGTTCGGGCTGGCGCTGCTGGCGATGGCCTACGCCATCGGGCCCGTCTCGGGCTGCCACATCAACCCCGCCGTGACGCTCGGGCTGCTCGTCTCGCGCAGGATCACGCTTCCGGAGGCCGCCCGCTACTGGGCGGCGCAGGTGCTCGGCGCGGTCATCGCCGCCGCGCTGCTGCTCGTAATCGCGAAGGCGCGCGCCGGCGGCTATGACGCCGGGGCCGAGGGCTTCGGCGCCAATGGCTACGGCGACCACTCGCCCGAGGGCTATGGAGTGGGCGCCGCGCTCGTTGCCGAGGTCGTGCTCACGGCCTTCCTCGTGTTCACCGTGCTCGCGGCGACGGACCGGATCGCCAGCGTCGCCTTCGCCGGGATCCCGATCGGCCTCGTGCTGACGCTGATCCACCTCGTCGGCATCCCGATCACCAACACCTCGGTCAACCCTGCCCGCAGCATCGGCCCGGCCCTGTTCGTCGGCGACTGGGCGCTCGAGCAGCTCTGGCTGTTCATCGTGGCGCCGCTGGCGGGAGCGCTCGTGGGCGCCTTCCTCCACCGCGCGCTGTTCGCCGAGACCGTGCCGATCGAGCCCGAGGAGTCCGCCGTGGCGGCCGAGCCGGCCCGCCCCGCGGTCTGACGCGCGGCCGCCGCCACGACGGCCGGCAGCACGCCCCCAGGTCACCGGTGGAGCACGGCCGGAGCCTCTGCATTCCCGTCTCGAGGGGCGCCCAGCGTCCGGAAGGCCGTTTCCTCCGTGCCCGATCGGATATGACACCCAACGTGACCGATGCCGATCGCCTGAACGCCCGCGAGCATTCGCAGCCCCACGCCTACCTCGGCGCCCATCCCGACGGCGACGGCGTGGTCGTCCGGGCGTGGCGTCCCGCCGCTGCCTCCGTGTCCGTGCTCACCGGCAACGGCGGCAAGCCCGTGCCGATGGAGCAGGTCCATCCCGCCGGCGTCTTCGAGGCGCGGCTCCCGAAGGCGAAGCTGCCGCTGACCTACAGCTACGAGGTCTCCTACGGCAACGGGAAGGTCGCCGCCGAGGACCCGTACCGCTTCCTGCCGACGATCGGCGAGCTCGACCTGCACCTGGTGGGAGAGGGCCGCCACGAGGAGCTGTGGGAGAAGCTCGGCGCCCACGTGCGCGAGCTCGACGGCGTGCGCGGCACCGCGTTCGCCGTCTGGGCGCCCGCCGCGAAGTCGGTCTCGGTCGTCGGCGACTTCAACTTCTGGGACGGCCGCGCGCACCCGATGCGCGCGCTCGGCTCGAGCGGCGTCTGGGAGGTCTTCCTGCCCGAGGTCGGGGGCGGGAACCGCTACAAGTTCGAGATCCTCACCCAGGACGGCGAGGTCCGCCTCAAGGCCGACCCGATGGCCTTCGAGGCCGAGCTCCCGCCCAAGACGGCCTCCGTGGTCCACGAGCCCACGCACGAGTGGGCCGACGAGGAGTGGCTGCGCTCGCGCCGCGAGAGCGACGCGCTCGCGGGCCCGATCTCGATCTACGAGGTGCACCTGGGCTCCTGGCGGCTGAACCCGCTCGAGGACAACCGCTCGCTGACCTACCTCGAGCTGGCCGACGAGCTCGCCGCCTACGCCCGCGACATGGGCTTCACGCACATCGAGCTGATGCCGGTCATGGCGCATCCCTTCACGGGCTCCTGGGGCTACCAGGTCACGGGCTACTTCGCCCCGACGCCGCGCTTCGGCTCGCCCGACGACTTCAGGGAGTTCGTCGACCGCCTGCACTCGCACGGCCTCGGCGTGATCCTCGACTGGGTGCCCGCGCACTTCCCGCGCGACGACTTCGCGCTCGCGCGCTTCGACGGCACCGCGCTCTACGAGCACGCCGACCCGCGCCGCGGCGCCCACCCCGACTGGGGCACGCTGATCTTCAACTACGGGCGCAGCGAGGTCCGCAACTTCCTCGTCTCCAATGCGCTGTTCTGGCTGCGCGAGTACCACGCGGACGGCATCCGCGTCGACGCGGTCGCCTCGATGCTCTACCTCGACTACTCGCGCGAGGACGGCGAGTGGGTGCCCAACGAGCACGGCGGCCGCGAGGACATGGAGGCCGTCGCGATGCTCAAGGAGTTCAACGAGGTCACCCACGGCCGCGAGCCGGGCATCGTCTCCGCGGCGGAGGAGTCGACCGCCTGGCCGGGCGTCTCGCGCCCCACCTACCTCGGCGGGCTCGGCTTCGGCTTCAAGTGGAACATGGGCTGGATGCACGACACGCTGGCCTACTTCCAGCAGGACCCCGTGCACCGCCGCTGGCACCACCACGAGCTGACGTTCTCGCTCGTCTACGCGTTCACGGAGAACTTCATCCTGCCGCTCAGCCACGACGAGGTCGTGCACGGCAAGGGCTCGCTGATCAACAAGATGCCCGGCGACCACTGGCAGCGGCGCGCCAACCTGCGCTCGCTGTACGCCTACATGTGGGCGCACCCCGGCAAGAAGCTGCTGTTCATGGGCCAGGAGTTCGCGCAGGAGGCCGAGTGGAGCCACGAGCGCTCGCTCGACTGGCACCTGCTCGAGAACCCCGATCACGCCGGCATCCAGGCGCTCGTGCGCGACCTCAACTTCCGCTACCGCGACGAGCCCGCGCTGTGGGAGATGGACTTCGACCACACGGGCTTCTGGTGGATCGAGGCCAACGCGGCCGCGGACAACGTGTTCGCGTTCGCGCGCCGCTCCAAGGACTCCGAGCGCGTCGTCGTCTTCGTCTCCAACCTCTCGCCCGTGCCGCGCCACGACTACCGGATCGGGTTCCCGCGCTCGGGCCGCTGGGTCGAGGCGCTCAACACCGACTCGACCTACTACGGCGGCTCCGACGTGGGCAACCTCGGCGGCGTCGAGGCGGAGCCGCTGGGCTGGCACTCGCAGCCGTTCTCGGCGGAGGTCACGCTGCCGCCGCTGGGCACGCTGTGGCTGGTCCCCGAGGAACAGGCACTGGCGAAGCCGACGCCGCGCCCGTAGGCTGACGCCTCCGCCCGTGGCGGAGGGTCGATGACACACCAGAGCCAGGCAGCGATGCGGGGGTTGCTCGAGGGCCTCCCCGACGCCATAGTCGGGGCCCGTCGCGACGGCTCGATCGTGTTCGTCAACGCGCTCGCCGAGGAGCTCTTCGGCTACACGGAGGAGGAGCTCCTCGGCCGGCCGATCTCCGTGCTGTGGCCGGAGCGGGTGCGCGACCGCTACGAGCGCAACACCGCGCTGTACTTCCAGCTCGAGCACCCGCTGCGGTTCTCCGCGCGCGCCTACGGGCTGCGGCGCGACGGCACGGAGTTCGTCGGCGAGATGAGCTGGGGGATCGTCCACGACGACGAGGGGCCGATGCTGCTCGCCGTCGGGCGCGACATCACCGAGCGCCTGGAGACCGAGCGGCGGCTGCGGCGGCAGTCGGACGAGCAGGCCGCCGTCGCGGCGCTCGGCGAGCGGGCGCTGCGCGGCGTCGCGCCGTCGGACCTCGCGCGCGAGGCGGCCGAGCGCGTCGGGATGGCGCTGAACGCCGAGCGCGTGCTGATCGTCGAGCCGGCCGCGGGCGGCGGGGAGCCGGTCACGGTCGCCGCGTGGGGCGGCGCCGAGGACCCGCCGGACGCCCGGCCGGGCGCCGCCGCCGCGATGCGGGCCCAGGCCCCGGTCGCCGTCGAGGGCGGCTGGAGCGTCGCGATCCGCACGGGCGAGGAGGTGTTCGGCGCGATCACGGCCTACGGCGCATCGGCCCCCGAGGAGCAGCGCGCGTTCCTGGTCGCGGTCGCCAACGTGCTCGCCACCGCCTACTCGCGCCTGCGCTCGGAGCAGCGGATCCGCCACCAGGCGCTGCACGACCCGCTGACCCGGCTCGCCAACCGCGCGCTCTGCCGTGACCGGCTCGAGCACGCGCTCGCCCACGCCGAGCGCTCGGGCTCCTCCGCGGCTGTGCTCTACGTCGACGTCGACGACTTCAAGCGCATCAACGACCTCTACGGGCACTCGGCCGGCGACGCGGTGCTCGTCGCGCTCGCGCGGCGGCTGGCGTCGGCCGTGCGCCCGGCCGACACCGTGGCGCGGCTCGGCGGCGACGAGTTCGTGGTCGTCTGCGAGGACGTCGACGAGCGCGTCGCGCTCGGGCTCGGCTGGCGCGTCGCGGCGGCGGTGCAGGAGCCGCTGGAGGTCGCCGGCACCCAGCACCGGATCTCCGCCAGCGTCGGGATCGCGCTCGGCAGCGGGGCCGAGTCCGACGCCGAGAGCCTCGTCTCCAACGCCGACTCGGCCGCCTACCGCGCGAAGGAGGCCGGCCGCGGGAACGTCGAGATCTTCGACGAGCGGCTGCGCCGCAGCGCCGTCGCCCGCGTGCGCACCGAGTCCGACCTCGAGCACGCGCTCGACCGCCGCGAGCTCGAGCTCGTCTTCCAGCCGATCGTGGCGCTAGGCGACGGGGCGAGCGTCGGGCAGGAGGCGCTGCTGCGCTGGCGCCGCGGCGGGACCGCGGCCCTGCTGGCGCCCGCGGAGTTCATCTCCGTCGCCGAGGAGTCGGGCCTGATCGTCCCGATCGGCTCGTGGGTGATCGAGCAGGCCTGCCGCGCGGCCGCCGCTGGCCCGGGCTGGACCTCCGTGAACCTGTCACCGCGCCAGGTCGCCGAGCCCGGGCTGCCGGCCACGGTCTCGCGCGCGCTCGACGCCAGCGGCCTCTCGCCCGGCGCGCTGTCGCTGGAGGTCACGGAGACCGCGCTGCTGGAGGTCTCGCCCTCGACGGTGCGCAACGTCGCCGCGCTCAAGGAGCTCGGCGTGCGGCTCGTGCTCGACGACTTCGGCACGGGCTACTCGTCGCTGCAGCATCTGCGCGACCTGCCCGTCGACATGGTCAAGATCGACCGCTCGTTCGTGGCCAACATGGAACCCGGTCGCCCGGAGGCCGCGATCGTCGGCGCGGTCGTGTTCATGTGCGCGGCGCTCGGCATGGACGTCGTCGCCGAGGGCGTCGAGCACGAGGAGCAGGCGGACCTGCTGCGCGGCATGGGCTGCCCGCTCGCGCAGGGCTTCCACTTCGGCCGGCCCGAGCCCGCCTTCAGCGGCGTCTGAGTGGAGTCTGGTCCGCCGATCCCCGTGGTGTCTCGCCGCCGTGGCCGTTCGCCAGAGCCGATTGACCGCGATCCAAGTGGGCCCACCACGAGGAACCGCGGTCAATCGACTCTGACTCGGCCCGCGACGCCGAGTCACCCACGGGTCATCGGCGGACCAGACTCGGGACGCGCACGGAGCGGCTGGTGCCGGGCACGTGCGCGCCGCCGTCGCGGGCGATCACGCGCACGCGGTAGACCCGCACGCCGCGCCGCTTGCGGACCTTGAAGCCGTAGCGCGAGCGGTTCGCGCCCGCCGGGCGCGGGTTCGTCCCGCGCACGAACACCCAGGCGCCGCGGCGGGTCCGGCGCTGGAGCACGGCGCGGCCCGCCGGCACGGCCGGGACGATCGAGCCGCGCACGCGCACCGCGCGCCGCGTCGCCCGCCGCACCGTGGCGCCGACCCTGACGGCCACGTTGGCCGTGACCGCCGGGCTGACGGCCGCGACCGTCGTGCGCGTGACCGCGCGCAGCCGGGTGGCCGTGAACAGCGACGGCACGAAGAAGCGGAAGCCGCCGTCGCGGCTCGCGCGGATCGGGGCGGGCGTGCCGAACGAGGAGAACGGCGCGGCGTACGGGAAGTCCTGGCGCTCGAGCGCGACCATGACGCCGCCGACCCCGCCGCCGCTCACCTTGCCGACGACCTCGATCCCCTCGCCCCACAGCGTGCGCGGTGCAGCGAGCTGGAGCGTGACGGCGGTCGGCTGGCGCTGCGTCGTGAACGCGCGGTCGGAGCTGACGCTGCGGCCGGCCTCGTTGGTCGCGACCACGCGGAAGTGGTAGCGGCGGTAGGGCTGCAGGCCCTCGATCGTGTCGGCGACGGAGACGCGCGAGTCGCCCGAGCCGATCGGGCGCGCCGGCGTGCGCGAGCCGTAGGACCGCGTGAGCCCGTACTCGAAGTGGTAGCTCGTCGCCCCGCGGTTGGGGTCGATGCGGCTGCGCAGCGACGCGCTGGTCGGCCCGACCTCGCGCGCGGTCGTCGAGGAGATGCCGGGCAGCGCCGCCCCGGCGGGCGTGCTGAAGGTGCGATCGGCGCCGGGGGGCGCGTCGCCGTCCTCGTTGGAGGCCACGACCCGGTAGTGATAGGTCGTGCCGGCGCTCAGCCCGGAGACCGGGACGGAGACGTCCACGGGGTCGTCGCCCGCCGGGACGTCGCCCCCGGCCGACTGCAGGCCGTAGGCGGCCGTCGTCCCGTACTCGAAGCGGTAGCTCGTGGCCTTGCCGGTGGGGTCGATCGTGCCGTTGAGCGTCGCGCCCGTCCGCGTCACGTCGGACGCGGCGCCGGTCGTCGCGGACGGGGCCGCGGCGAGGGCGACGGAAGCGGGCACGGCGAGAGCGAGACACAGCACGAGAATCAGGCGCATGGCGCTCCTTCAACACGCGCGCCGTTCAGGGGTTTCGGCGGCACGCTGCTACGGATAACCACGAGCGAGATGTCAGGCCCCTATCCCTTCGAGCGCCGCTTCGGCGCCTTCCCGGCCGGCGACGGCCGCGCGGAGTTCCGCGTCTGGGCGCCCGCCCGCGAGCACGTCGTGCTGCGGGTCGGCGACCGCGACCACGAGCTGGCCGCGGCCGGCCACGGCGTGCTCGAGGCGACCGTCGAGGCGCGGCCGGGGGAGGGCTACGCGTACGTGGTCGAGGACATCGAGTTCCCCGACCCGGCGACCCGCTGGCAGCCGCACGGCCTGCGCGGGCGCTCGCGGCTGCTCGACCCGGGCGCGTTCGCCTGGACCGACGAGGGCTTCGCGACGCCGGCGCTGCGCGACAGCGTCCTCTACGAGCTGCACATCGGCACGTTCACCGAGGAGGGGACGCTCGACGCGGCGATCCCGTACCTGGGCGGGCTGCGCGAGCTCGGGATCACGACGATCGAGCTGATGCCGCTCGCCGCCTTCCCCGGCCGCCACGGCTGGGGCTACGACGGCGTCTACATCAGCGCCGCTCACGATCCCTACGGCGGGCCGGAGGGCCTGCAGCGGTTCGTCGACGCGGCCCACGGCGAGGGCCTCGCCGTGCTGCTCGACGTCGTCTACAACCACGTCGGCGCCTCCGGCACGCAGGGCCTGGAGTGCTTCGGCCCCTACTTCACCTCGCACTACGAGACGCCGTGGGGCCGCGCGATGAACTACGACGACGCGGACTCCGACGCCGTCCGCGAGTGGGTGCTGCAGAGCGCGGAGCAGTGGATCCGCGACTTCCACCTCGACGGCCTGCGGCTGGACGCGATCCACTCGATCATGGACTCCAACCCCGAGCACCTGGTCGCCGCCATCTGCCGCCGCGTGCACGCCGTCAACCCGCGCGCGATCGTGATCGCCGAGTCCGGTCTCAACGACCCCAAGGTGCTCACGCAGTGGGGCTGCGACGGCGTCTGGGCCGACGACTTCCACCACGCCCTGCGCGTGCTGCTGACCGGCGACCGCGAGGGCTACTACGCGGAGTTCGGCACGCTCGCCGCATTGGCGAAGGTCCTGCACCGGCCGCACTTCCACGACGGCACCTACTCGACCTTCCGCCGCCGCCGCTTCGGCGCGGGAGCCGAGGAGGTCGCGCCCGAGCGCTTCGTCGTGTTCTCCTCCAACCACGACCAGGTCGGCAACCGCGCGCTCGGCGACCGGCTGCCCGTCGCGGCCCGGCCGCTGGCCGCGTTCGTGACGCTTCTGGCACCGTTCACCCCGATGCTCTTCCAGGGGGAGGAACACGGGGAGCGCGCCCCGTTCCAGTTCTTCTCCGACCACATCGACGAGGAGATCGCGGTCGCGACCCGCGACGGCCGCCGGCGCGAGTTCGCCGCCTTCGCGGAGTTCGCCGGGGAGGAGGTGCCCGACCCGCAGGACGAGGCCACCTTCCGCGCCTCCAAGCTCACGCGCGCGGGCGAGCCGGAGGGGCTGCGCGACCTCTACGCGGCGCTGCTGCGGGCGCGCGCCGAGCTCCCGTACGGCGACTTCGACGCGATCGACTTCGACGAGCACGCGGGCTGGCTGCGCGCCCGCCGCGGGCCGTTCGTGCTGCTCGCGAACTTCTCCCAGCGCGACGTCCACGTGCCGGTCGAGGAGACGCTCGAGACCGTCCTGGCCACGCACCACGCCACGCTGGAGCCCGGCTTCGTGGTGCTGCCCGCCCTCTCCGGAGCCTTGCTGAAGTGACCGAGATCTGGCCGGGGCGGCCGTTCCCGCTCGGCGCCCAGTGGGACGGGGCGGGGACCAACTTCTCGCTGTTCTCGGAGAACGCCGAGCGCGTCGAGCTGTGCCTGTTCGGGGACGGCGACGCCGAGACCCGCGTCGAGCTGTGCGAGCGCACGGCGTTCATCTGGCACGGCTACCTGCCCGGCGTCGGCCCCGGGCAGCGCTACGGCTACCGCGTGCACGGGCCCTACGACCCGGCGAAGGGGCACCGCTTCAACCCGCACAAGCTGCTGATCGACCCGTACGCGAAGTCGATCGAGGGCAAGGTCCGCTGGAACCGCGCCAACGTGCTCCCCTACGCCGGCACGGGCGAGGACGCCGACCTCGAGATGGACGCGACGGACTCCTCGGTCGCGATCCCCAAGTCGGTCGTGATCGACCCGCACTTCGACTGGGAGGACGACCGGCCGCCGGCCCGGCCGTTCCACGAGACGGTCATCTACGAGACGCACGTCAAGGGCTTCACGATGCGCCACCCCGACGTGCGCGAGGACCTGCGCGGCACCTACGCCGGGCTGGCCGACCCGGCCGCGCTGGAGTACCTCAAGCGCCTCGGCGTGACCGCGGTCGAGCTGCTGCCGATCCACCACATCGCCGACGAGTCGTTCCTGCCCGAGCGCGGGCTCACGAACTACTGGGGCTACTCGACGATCGGGTTCTTCGCGCCGTTCTCCAACTACGCCGCGACCGGCATCCGCGGGCAGGAGGTGCGCGAGTTCAAGGGCATGGTCAAGGCGCTGCACCGAGCGGGCATCGAGGTGATCCTCGACGTGGTCTACAACCACACCGCGGAGGGCAACCACCTCGGCCCGATGCTGTCGTTCAAGGGCGTCGACAACGCGAGCTACTACCGGCTGGAGCCCGAGGATCCGCGCCGCTACATGGACTTCACGGGCACGGGCAACTCGCTCAACCCGGTCCACCCGAGCGTGCTGCGGCTGATCATGGACTCGCTGCGCTACTGGGTCACCGAGTGCCACGTCGACGGCTTCCGCTTCGACCTGGCCAGCGCGCTCGCGCGCGAGTTCTACGACGTCGACCGCCTGAGCGCGTTCTTCGACACGATCCACCAGGACCCCGTGCTCAGCCAGGTCAAGCTGATCGCCGAGCCGTGGGACGTCGGCCCGGGCGGCTACCAGGTCGGCAACTTCCCCGTGCTGTGGTCGGAGTGGAACGGGATGTACCGCGACGTGATGCGCGACTTCTGGCGCGGGCAGGCGAGCGTCGCCGACTTCGCCTCGCGCCTGACCGGCTCCAGCGACCTCTACGAGTCCGACGGCCGCCACCCGTTCGCGTCGATCAACTTCATCACGGCCCACGACGGCTTCACGCTGCGCGACCTCGTCTCCTACAACGACAAGCACAACGAGGCCAACCTCGAGGACAACCGCGACGGCACCGACGACAACCGCTCCTGGAACTGCGGCGTCGAAGGGCCCTCCGACGACCCGGAGATCGCCGCGCTGCGCGCCCGCCAGCAGCGCAACTTCCTCGCCACGCTGCTGCTCAGCCAGGGCACGCCGATGCTGCTCGGCGGCGACGAGTTCGGCCGCTCCCAGGGCGGCAACAACAACGCCTGGTGCCAGGACTCGGAGATCTCCTGGTTCGACTGGCAGGCACAGCAGGACGGCGATGAGCTGCTCACGTTCACGCGCACGCTGATCCGGCTCCGGCACGAGCACCCGGTCTTCCGCCGGCGCCAGTTCCTGCAGGGCACCGACGAGGAGGGCTCGGGGCTGCCCGACGTGTGGTGGTTCCGGCCCGACGGGCGGCGCATGACCAAGGCCGACTGGGACGACGGCAGCTCGCGCCGGCTCGGGATGTTCCTCAACGGCGAGGAGATCGTCACCCCCGACGAGCGCGGGCAGCGGATCGTCGACGACTCGTTCGTGCTGCTCTTCAACGCCGCCCACGAGGACGCGGAGTTCACGCTCCCGCCGCAGCGCTTCGGCGCGCGGTACACGTGCGAGCTGCGCACGGACGGGGAGCCGGGCGCGACGCACGACGCCGGGCAGCCGGTCCACGTCGCCTCGCGCTCGCTGGTGCTCCTGCGGAGGACCGCGACATGACGGAGCGAGAACTCCGCGCCACCTACCGGCTCCAGCTCGGCGGCGGGTTCGGCTTCGCGCGGGCGCGCGAGCTCGTGCCCTACCTGCGCGACCTCGGCGTCAGCCACCTGTACCTGCCGCCGTCGTTCCAGGCGCGCGAGGGCTCCACGCACGGCTACGACGTCGTCGACCCCACGTCGATCTCGAACGAGCTCGGCGGGGAGCGCGAGTTCGAGGCGCTCGCGCGCGCGGTGCGCGAGGCGGGCATGGGCCTGATCCTCGACATCGTCCCCAACCACATGGCGACCGACGAGGCCAACCGCTACTGGTCGGACCCCGAGGCGCGCCGGCGCTTCTTCGACCTCGACGAGGCGACCGGCCGGCACCGGCGCTTCTTCGACATCGACCACCTCGCCGCCGTGCGCCAGGAGGACGAGGCGGTGTTCGCGGAGACCCACGAGCTGGCGCTCGCGCTCGTGCGCGAGGGGACGGTCGACGGCCTGCGGATCGACCACCCGGACGGGCTCGCCGACCCGGCCGGCTACCTGCGCCGGCTGCGCGAGGGCGGCGCGCGCCACGTGTGGGTGGAGAAGATCCTCGACCCCGGCGAGCACCTGCGCGACTGGGCCGTCGAGGGCACGGTCGGCTACGAGTTCCTCAACGACGTCGCGGCGCTGTTCGTCGACCCGGCCGGCGAGGCGCCGCTGACCGCGCTGTGGGAGGAGGTCGCGGGCGACGCGCGGCCGTTCCGCGCCTACGCCGACGAGGCCAAGCTCGAGCAGGCGCGCACGACGTTCGCGCCCGAGGTCGACCGGCTCCGCCGCGAGGCGCCGCGCGAGGTCGGCGGGCTGGAGCGCGCGCTCGCCTCGCTGCCGGTCTACCGCACCTACGTCGAGCCGTGGTCGGGGCTGGTGACCGGCGAGGACCGCGAGGCGATCGAGGAGGCCGGTCTGCCGGACTCGCTCGCCAAGGTGCTGCGGCTGGAGGAGCGGGGCTGGGACGCGTTCGTGACGCGCTTCCAGCAGACGACGCCGCCGATCATGGCCAAGGGCGTGGAGGACACGGCCTTCTACCGCTACGGGCGGCTGCTCGCGCTCAACGACGTCGGCGGCGACCCGAGCCGGTTCGGGATCTCGATCGAGGCGTTCCACGCCGCCAACCGCGAGCGGGCCGAGCGCTTCCCGCACAACCTGCTCGTGACCCAGACGCACGACACCAAGCGCTCGGGCGACGTGCGGGCGCGGATCGGGGCGCTGTCGGCGATGGCGGAGGAGTGGGCCGAGCGCGTGCGCCGCTGGCTCGAGCTCACGCGGGACCTGACAGGGCCGGACGACGTGGAGCGCTACTTCGTCTTCCAGACGCTCGCGGGCGCCTGGCCGATCGAGCTCGAGCGCATGCAGGCCTACATGGAGAAGGCGCTGCGCGAGGCCAAGCGCACGACGAGCTGGGTCGAGCCCGACGAGGCGCACGAGGCCGGGGTGCAGGCGTTCGTCGCGGCGCTGTACGAGCACGACGCGTTCCTGGCGGACTTCGAGCCGTTCGCGGCCGAGCTGGCGCTGGCGGGCGACCGCGCCGCGCTCGCCCAGCTGCTGCTCAAGCTCACCGTGCCGGGGCTGCCCGACATCTACCAGGGCGACGAGCTGCTCTCGCTCTCGCTGGTGGACCCCGACAACCGCCGCCCGGTGGACTGGGAGGAGCGCCGCCGCGCGCTCGACGAGCTCCGCCGCGGCGCCGCGCCCTCCGACCGCACCCGCAAGCTCTGGCTGATCATGCGCGCGCTCGTGCTGCGCCGCACCCGCGCGCCGGCGTTCGCCGGCGCGTACGAGCCGCTCGACGCCGGCCCGCGCACGCTCGCGTTCCTGCGCGGCGGCGACGTGCTCGTCGCGGCGGCGGTCCGCGGCGACGGCGACCCGGTCGAGCTGCCCGCCGGCCGCTGGCGCGACGTCCTGCACGGCGGCGAGCACGACGGCGCGACCAGCGTGGCGCTGCGCGACGGCATCGCGCTGCTCGAGCGCACATGAGCCGCCTGCGCCGCCTGGGCAACCGCACGCTGCTCACGACGTGGCGGTCGCTGCTGGAGTCCATCGACGACCGCATCCACCGCGACGGCGCCCAGGTCGGCTTCTTCGCGATGCTGTCGTTCGTCCCGCTCGGGCTGCTGCTCGTGGCGACGTTCGGGCTCTTCTTCGACGACGCCGAGGTCCGCACGCGCGTCGTCAAGACGGTGTTCGAGAACATCCCGCTGTCCACGGAGGACGACCGCGAGCGGCTCGAGGCGACGGTCAGCGAGTCGCTGCAACGCGCTGGGGCCATCGGCCCGTTCTCCATCCTGCTGCTGGTCGCTGCCGGCACCGGAGTGATGGGCGCGCTGCGCCACACGATCAACGAGGCCTGGGACATCCACGACCGCCCGCCCCTGCTGCGCCGCAAGGCGCTCGACCTCGCGCTGATCCTCGGCGCCACGATCGTGCTCGCGCTGTCGCTCTCGGTCACCGCGACGCGCAAGGCCGCCGAGCTGCTCGACGACGAGGAGGGCGGCGGCTTCCTCGCCTCGCTGCTCGATTTCGTCGGCGACGTGCTCCCGTTCGTCTTCACGGGCGGCGTGATCCTCTTCCTCTACTGCGTGCTGCCGATGCAGCGGCAGCGCCCGAAGGACGTCTGGCCGGGCGTCGTCGTCGCGGTGCTGCTGCTCGCGCTGCTGCGCGAGGGGCTGGAGCTCTACTTCGAGCACCTCGCCGACTTCGGCGCGCTCTACGGCTCGCTCGGCGCGCTGATGGCGCTGCTGCTGTTCGTCTACGCCTCCGCGATGGTGATGCTCTTCGGGGCCGAGTTCGCCTCCGAGTGGACCCGCCTCCCCGAGAGCGACGACGAGGTCGCGGCCGAGGTCGGCAAGCTCACCGCGCGCCTGAAGCGCAGCTAGCGCTTGCCGCCGCCCTTGGCCTTCGGCTTGAGCCGCACCCACAGCTGGCTCAGGCCGGTCGGCCCCTGCTCGTCCTTCACCTCGACGTAGGACTCGGCGCGAACCAGCTCGCTGAGCTTGGAGTGGCCGTAGACGCGGGGATCGAACGCCGCGTGGCTCTTGACCAGGTAGGAGCCCACCTCGCCTAGGTTGGACCAGCCGTCCTCCTTGGAGGTGCTGCTGATCGCCGTCGAGAGGATTCGCTTCAGGTTCGGCAGGGCGGGCGCCGGCTCGTCGTCGGGCGCGGGCTCCCGCGCCGGCTCCGGGGCGTCCTGGCTGAGCAGGTCGAGGTAGATGAAGCGGTCGCAGGCCGCGACGAAGGCCTCGGGCGTCTTGCGCGCGCCGAGCCCGTAGACGGTCTTGCCCGACTCCCGCAGCCGCGTCGCCAGCCGCGTGAAGTCGCTGTCGCTGGAGACGATCACGAACCCCTCCAGGTTCCCGGCGTAGAGGAGGTCCATGGCGTCGATGATCAGCGCCGAGTCGGTGGAGTTCTTGCCGCGCGTGTAGGCGAACTGCTGCATCGGCTGGATCGCGTGGCGCACGAGCTCGTCCTTCCAGCTCGCGAGCTGCTGGGTGGTCCAGTCGCCGTACGCGCGCTTGACCGTCGGCGTGCCGTACTTGGCGATCTCCTCGAGCAGCTCCGGCGTCAGCCGCGCCGTCGTGTTGTCGGAGTCGATCAGCACGGCGAGCCGGTCCGTGTCGGCGGGGCTCATGAGCCGAGCCGCTCGAGCGCGCCGATCACGAGGTCCCAGAAGCGCGGCGCGTCGAGCTCGAGCGCCACGCGTGCGTTCGGCTCGCGGCCGAGCCGGCCGTGCAGGTCCACGACGGTCATCCCGCGCGTCCAGCGGCCCTCGGTCTCCACGGCCACGAACGTGTCGGTCAGCGTCATCACCTCCGGGTCGATCAGGAGCGCGACCGTGCACGGGTCGTGCACGGGCGGCGCGAAGCGGCCGAAGACGCGCTCGTAGCGGGAGCCGAAGAAGACCATCCAGTCCGCGACCGCGCGGGCCGGCGCGCCGGGCAGGGCCTGGACGCGCTCGAGCACCTCGCGCGTGGCGCCCGCCTGGTGGGTCAGGTTGAGGCCGATCATCGTCAGCGGCAGCCCGCTCTCGAACACGACCGCGGCGGCCTCGGGGTCGACCCAGATGTTGAACTCGGCGGCCGGGGTGGTGTTGCCGCGCACGGTCGAGCCGCCCATGATCACGATCTCGCCGATCTGCGGGTGCAGGTCGGGGCGGGCCTCGATCAGCGCCGCGATGTTGGTCAGCGGCCCGGTCGGGACGAGCGTGATCGGCTCGTCGGCGGCCTCCAGCGTGGCGACCATCAGCTCGAGCGCCGTGCGCTCGTCGAGCGGCGCCTCCGCCGTCAGGTCGTGGCCGTCGAGCCCCGTCTCGCCGTGGATGTCGGGCGCGGTGACGAGCTCGCCCGCCCGCGGGCCCGCAGCCCCCGCCGCGATCGGCACGTCGAGGCCGGCGAGCGCCGCCACGCGGCGCGCGTTGGTCGTCGCGAGGTCGAGCGGGCAGTTGCCGGCCACGGTGGTGATGGCGCGGAGGTCGACGGCGTCGTGGCCAGCCGCGAGGAGGATCGCGACGGCGTCGTCGTGACCTGGGTCACAGTCGAGCAGGATCGGCACAGGCATGGAACCGGCAACGATAGGCTCCGCGGCCCCTCTCGTGCCTCCGCGCGTCCTGATCCTCTCCTGGGAGTACCCGCCGATCGTGGAAGGCGGCCTGGCGCGGCACGTGCGCAAGCTGGCGGAGCAACTGGTCGCGCAGGACCACGAAGTCCACGTCCTCACCAGGGGTGGCGGGCACCTCGACGCGCGGGAGCATCGCCACGGCGTGATCGTGCACCGCGTGCGCGAGCCGGACTTCCCCAAGGACGACCTCGACGCGTTCATCTCCTGGGTCGACCACATGAACGAGGACATGCGGGCCGCCGGGGCGGAGCTCGTGGAGGAGATCGCGCCCGACCTCGTGCACTCGCACGACTGGCTCGTCGCGGGCGCCGCACGCAAGCTCGCGCGCGACGCCGGCGTGCCCTGGCTCGTGACCGTCCACGCGACGGAGTACGGCCGCCACCAGGGCTGGGTGGACAAGCACCCGCAGAGCCACATCCACGCCGTCGAGCGGCGGATGGTCCGCGGCGCCGACCGCGTGATCACCTGCTCGCACTACATGCGCCGGCACGTCGCCGACGTCTTCGGCATCCCCGCCAAGAAGGTCACCGCGATCGCCAACGGGATCGACCCCAGCGACCTGCAGCCCGTCGCCGACCTGCCGAGGCTGCGCGCCCGCTACGCGCGGCCGGACGAGCGGCTGATCCTGCTCGTCGGCCGGCTCGTCTACGAGAAGGGCTTCCACCTCGCGCTCGACGCGCTGCCGGGCCTGATCGAGCGGCTCGGGAACGTGCGCTTCCTGATCGCCGGCTCGGGCACCGCGGAGGCCGAGCTCAAGGAGCAGGCGCAGCGGCTCGGCCTGATGGAGCACGGTTCGTTCGTGGGCTGGACCGGCGACGACGAGCTGCACTCGCTCTACCGGATCGCCGACCTGTGCCTGGTGCCGTCGATCTACGAGCCGTTCGGGCTCGTGGCGCTCGAGGCGATGGCGTCGGGCTGTCCGTGCATCGTCGCCGACACCGGCGGGCTGCGCGAGGTCGTGCCCGGCGGCGGGCGGGTCGGCCTGCGCTTCCGGCCGAAGGACTCCAAGGCGCTCGGGCGGATGGCCGAGCAGCTGCTCACCGACGACGCCCTGCGCGACCGGCTCGTGGCCGAGGCGCGCGAGCACGTCCTGCGCTTCGACTGGGCCGACGTGGCCCGCCAGACCGCCGCGGTCTACGGAGACCTAGGAGCCCGTCAGAGAAACCGACACGACCGGACACAACCGATCCGCGGCGCCTGACGCCACCCGAGGAGTCGCCAATAACACCACTATTGGCTCCTACCTCGGGCGGCGTCAGGCATCCACGGCTCGGTCGTGCCGGCCGGGTCGCCCTTCTCTGACGGACTCCGGCGGCGTCGGCACGACCGCGTAGGAGCCGACCGCCTCCCCTGCCGCGAGCCGCGCACCCGCGCCGAGCGCCGCGTGGGCGCCGATCCTCGCCCCGTCGCCGACCGCGATCGGCAGCGGCCGCAGCGGCTGCAGCCGCACCGGTGTCTCGACGTCGGCGCCTGAAGGCTCGGCGTCGGAGAGCACCGCCCACCCGCCGACCGTCGCGCCCGCGCCGACCGTGACCCGCGACAGCGCGACGATCACGCTGCGCTCGCCGAGCCGGGCGCCCGCGCCGACCTCGACGGTCCCGCCCGGCGCCTCGATCCGGCTGCCCGGCCCGAGCAGGCAGCCGTCGCCGAGCCGGACCCGGCCGCCGCCGCTCGCCACCACGCGCGCGCCGCTCGCGACGTGCACGTCGCGGCCTGCCTCGAGCGCGCCGCGCGCCCGCATGCGCAGCCGCGCGAGCCGCAGCCGCGAGGCGAGCCGCGCGCCGGGCGGCGGCACGACCGCGTCCGCGCCGATCGGAGGAGCCGTGGACATGCGTCCGACGATGGCACATGGAGTTCAGGTTCTCGCCCCGATGGTCGATCACGGGGGTGTGATCCCGTCCGCCCGCCGCACGCTCCTCCCGGTTGTGCTCGCCGTCGCGACGCTGGCCGTCCCGGCCGCCGCCCAGGCGAAGCCCAAGCCGCGCGGCGTGTGCGCCAGCGCCTCCGCCTCGCTGCGGCCGTCGCCGCTGCGGGCCTGCGTCCGCGCCAAGAAGGCTCCGCGCGCGCTGCCGTCGGCCGCCAAGCGCGACACCGCCGCCCGGGGCAAGCGCCGCCGCGCGACGGAGTCCCGCGGCTACATGATGGGCTGAGCGGCGCGTGGGCGCCACCGCCGTCGCAGCCGCCAAGCGCAAGCGCAAGCGTCGCAAGGCCAAGCCGGGCTGCATCCCCGTCAAGAAGCGCAAGAAGAAGACCTCGGCGTCCACGCGTCCGAGCGCGTCCGCGGCCGCGGCCGCCAAGAAGCGCGCCCGGCGCAAGTGCCGGCCGAAGAAGAAGCGCAAGCCGCAGCCGTCCGGCACGCATCCCGCGCCTCTGCTGCCGGCCGCGCCGAGCCCGGCTCCCGGGCCCGCGCCCGCGCCGCCGAACCCGCCGGCCCCACCCGCGGCGGGTGGGCCGGATTCTTCCGCCCCCGACGCCTCGCCGATCCCCGTCTACGCGGGCACGTTCGGCCCGCGCGAGGCCGAGCGGCTGCTGTGGCGCGCGGGCTTCGGCCCGCGACCCGGCGACGTCGACCGGCTCGTGGGGATGGGCCTCGATGCCGCGGTGTACTCGCTCACCCGGCCCTCCGGCGCGGCGCCGATGACCGGGCCAGAGCCGACCGTCGAGGGCCAGCCGCTCTCCCCGCTGGACACGTGGTACGGCGACCACCTGTACTGGTTCGACCGCATGGTCCGCTCGGGCCACCAGCTGGTCGAGCGGCTCGCGCTCGTCTTCCACGACTGGTGGGCGACGACCAACGACGCGGTCGGCTCCAACGCGATGATGCTGGCCCAGACGAACGTGTTCCGCACGCACGGCCTGGGCTCGTTCCGCGCACTCGCGCGCGCGATGACCACCGACCAGGCGATGCTCGTGTTCCTCAACGGCATCGACAACCGCCGCCGTGCCGTCAACGAGAACTACGCGCGCGAGCTGATGGAGCTGTTCACGCTCGGCGCCGACCGCGGCGCCTACACCGAGACCGACGTGCGCGAGCTCGCCCGCTCGCTGACCGGCTGGCGCGCGGACTGGACCGCCGAGGCGGGCCTGCACAACTTCCGCTTCGACGCGACGCGCTGGGACACCGGCGCCAAGACCGTCTTCGGCCGCACCGGGGCGTTCAACTGGGAGGACGCCGTCTCGCTCGTGATCGAGCACCCGCAGCACGCCTCGTTCTTCGTGGCCAAGCTGTGGAGCTACTTCGTGCCGACGCCGCCGCCGGCCGGCGTCGCCGCGGCCCTCGAGCAGACCTACGTCGCCTCAGGCCACCAGATCCGGCCGGTGCTGGAGGCGATCCTGCGCTCCCCGCAGCTCTATGAGGGCCCGCGCATGACCAAGCCGCCGGTCGTGCAGCTCGCGGGCATGCTGCGCGCGCACGAGCGGCCGATCACCGGCGAGGAGTGGGTGTGGCTGTCCGAGGGCGCCGGCCAGCGCCTCTACCACCCGCCGGACGTCTCGGGCTGGGACGACAAGCGCTGGCTGGACTCCAACACGATCCGCGCCCGCTGGGAGCTCGTCAACTACGCCGTGGCCGGACTGTCGATCAACCCCGGCTCGACGGCCGGGCGCACGTACCCGGCCGAGACGCCCGAGCAGGCGCTCGCCGCCGCGCGCGCCTTCTGGCGCAACCCGCGCCTGGAGCCCGAGACCGCCGCCTGGCTGCTCGCCTTCGCCCGCGAGTACGACCCGCCGGCCGATACCGCGAGCACGCCGCAGTACCTCTCCACGCAGCGCTCGCAGCTGCGCGCGCAGCGCCAGAACCTCCTCCGTCATCTGATCGCCGCCTCGGCCGATTACCAGACCAGCTGATGAACGACCCCACCTCCACCTCCTGCGGCTGCGCGGGCTTCTCCCGCTCCGAGCTGTTGCGCGGGGGCGCGGCCACCGCCGGCCGCGGCCTGCGCGCGATCGAGGCCGGCATGCCGCTGCCGGCCGGCACCGGCCTGTCGCGGCGCTCGTTCCTGGCCCGCTCGAGCGGGCTCGCGCTCGCCGTCTTCGGCGGCGCGGCGCTCAGCCCGCGCGCGCTCGAGGCCGGCATCGCGGCCGCCCAGGCGGCCGGCGAGCAGCGCGTGCTCGTGTCGATCTTCTGCTCGGGCGGGCTGGACTCGCTGTCGCTGCTGGCGCCGGTCGGCGACTCCCGCTACGCGACGCTGCGCGGCGCGCTCGCGCTGCCCCCGGACCCGGCCTTCACGTTCGCCGAGGACACGCGCCTGCGCTGGCACCCGAACGCCGCCCCGCTACGCGACCTGCACGCCGCCGGCAAGCTCAGCGTGATCCCGGCGATCGGCTACGCCGACCCGAACCAGTCGCACTTCACCTCGCGCCACTACTGGGAGGTCGGGGCGATCGACCCGGCCGGCCGCGTCGGCTGGCTCGGCCGCTACCTCGACCGCCACGGCGTCGCCGACAACCCGCTCCAGGGCCTCTCGCTGGACTACACGCTGGCGCCCTCGCTCGCGACGGGCGACGTGCCCGTCGCGGCGGTGTCGGAGCCCGAGAGCTACGACCTGTGGTCGCGCGACAGCTGGGACGCCGTGATGCGCGAGGCCGCCATCACGCGCTGGGGCGGACAAGCCTCGATCCCCACCACCGACGCCGAGCTCGCCACCGCGCGCCGCGCGGCGGGGATGAGCACGTCGCTGCGCAGCCAGCTCGCGCCCGTGCGCGCGGCCGCCGGCACCTGGTCGCCGCCCGTGCCCTACCCGAGCGCGCAGAACGCGTTCCCGGAGCGGCTCGCGGCGCTCGCGGACATGATCGACCGCGGGCTGCCGCTGCACGTCGTCGCGCTCGACGCCAACGGCGGCTACGACACGCACGAGAACCAGGCCGCCACGCTGCAGGCGAACCTCGGGCTGCTGTCGGGGTCGCTGGCCGCCTTCCAGGCCGACCTGGAGGCGCGCGGGATCGCCGACCGCGTGCTCGTGCACGTGTGGAGCGAGTTCGGCCGCCGCCCACAGGCCAACGGCTCGGGCACCGACCACGGCGCCGGCGGCGCGAGCCTCGTCATGGGCACGCGCGCCGGCGGCACGATGGTCGGCGAGTTCCCCGGCCTCACGACCCTCGACGCCGAGGCCAACCTGCGCCACACCGTCGACTTTCGCGCGGTCTACAAGGGCCTGACGGAGCAGTGGCTCGGCGTCGATGCGGACGGCATCGTGCCCGGGGCGAGCGCGTTCACCGCGCCGTCGCTGGTACGCACGTGAGAACCCTGCTCGTCATCGCGGCGGTGGCGATCGCGTACGCGGCCGGGCCTGCGGAGGCCGCGACCAAGCGCGCGAAGGCGCCGCGCGCGCTGACGAAGGCGCAGTGCGCCAAGGCCGCGAAGTCCGCCGCGAAGCGCCCGTCGAGGGCACGCCGCCGCGCCGCCGCCCGCCGCCGCGCCGCGCTGCTGCGGCGCTGCGCCGGATCGCGCCGGACGCTCGTCGGCAGCTCGCGCCCGAGCCTGATCGGCGTGCCGGGCGCGTTCTCCGCGCCCGTGCCGTTCGCGACCGCCGAGGCGCCCGCGCCCGGCGCGCCCGCTCCGGCGGGCCCGGCGCCCACGCCGACCCCTGAGGAGCCGGTGCTGCCGCCGATCTACTCCAACCCGTACGCGGTCCAGGTCCAGGGCTTCGAGTTCGGGCTGCAGCTCTCGAAGGCGATCGTGTCGACCGGCACCGTCCGCGTCGAGTTCAACCTCACGCGCGCCGAGGACCCGCACAACCTCTGGCTCATCCGCGAGGACGGCACGGGCTCCCCGTACTCGTTCGACGAGGAGCCCTCCGGCGCGGTGGTGGCCAAGTCGCTCGCGCTCTCGAAGGGCCGCTGGAAGCTCTTCTGCTCGCTCGACGGCCACGAGGCGGCCGGGATGCGCGCGACGCTGACCGTGAACTAGGACGACCGCAGCAGGCGGTCCGCCGCGGCCTCCGCGGAGGCCCACAGGGCGTCGTGCCCCACGGCCACGCGCTGCGCCCCGCCCGAGGCGGCCAGTGCGATCAGCTCGTCCTCGGCCGCTCCGAGGTCCGGCGGCGTGTTGCTGGGCGCCATCACGGCGGCGACCTCCGCGGTCGTGACGCCGTCCGGGAAGGCGGCGAGCACCTCGGCCGCGTCCTCCGCCGGCGCGCGGCGGGTGAGCGTCGGGTCGAGATTGGCGATCAGCACGTCGTAGGCCTCGGTCGACTGGAAGCCGCCCGCCTCCAGGCGCCGGCCGCCATCGGTCTCGAAGACGAGGCTGGGGGCGGTGTAGCGGACCTCGCCGCCGGGCGTGGTCGCCGACTTGCCCTGGAACTCGGTCGGCGAGCCGGCGGCCGTGCGCGCCTCGGCGCGATCGGCCGCGAACGCGGCCTCGGTCTCGGGCGAGCCGGCCGCCTCGAGCAGCTGGTCGGCGTCGATGCCGGGGACGCGCTCCAGCGCGGCGCGGATGCCCTCCTCGGTCTGGAGGTCGAGCGTGGTGGTGAACTGCGCCACCTGCAGCGCGCGGAACACCGACCACTCGCGCTCGGGCACGGTCAGCCGCGCGGCCACGATGGCGCGGCACATCGGCCAGGTGCCGTGGACGTGCTCGCGGGGGAGCGTCGCGAACGGCATGCCGCGGCGGCGGAAGGTGCGGAAGCCGCGGGCCATGCCCTCGGCGGTGTAGCCGCGGCGCTCGTACTCGCCACCGTGCTCGGTGAGGCCGATCATCACGAGCCGCCAGCGCAGCTGGTCGCCGTAGCGCCAGTGCATCACGGACAGGTGCGGCGACGCCGACCACGCCCACGGGCAGCCCGGATCGGAGAAGTGGAGGATCTCGATCACTTACGCAAGGTTAGCTACCCGGACTTCCGTCGGCCCGAACGCCTAGCCTCTCGCCGCTCTATGACGTACCAGCCGGACACCGCTCCCCGAGCGGCGCGCTCCTCTGCGCTGCCTCCCTGGCCCACCACCCGACCGTTGCGCGCCTGGCAGCAGGAGGCCCTGGAGGCCGTCCTCGCCCACGAGGGCGAGGCCTTCCTCGCCTCCGCCACCCCGGCGGCGGGCAAGACCACCTTCGGCCTGCGGGTCGCCCACCGGATGCTCGAGGAGGGCCGGGTCGGCCGCGTCGCCGTGATCGCGCCGACCACCCACATCTGCCGCCAGTGGGCCGCCGACGCAGCCCGCTACGGGATCGACCTCGAGCCCAACCGCCCCAACGGCGCCGGCCCCGAGCCGCGCGACCGCCACGGCGTCGCCGTCACCTACGCGACGCTCGCCGCCGGCCCGGGCGTGCACCGCCGCCGCTGCGCCGAGCTGCCGACGCTGCTGATCGCCGACGAGCCGCACCACATGGGCGAGCTCGCCTCGTGGGGGCGCAGCACGCAGGCGGCGTTCGAGCGCGCCCGCTTCCGGCTGCTGCTGTCGGGCACCCCGTTCCGCTCGGACAACACGCCGATCCCGTGGGTGACCTACGGCGACGACGGCATCTCCAGCGCGGACTACGCCTACGGCTACACCGAGGCGCTGATCGACGGCGTCTGCCGCCCCGTCACCTTCCACACCTACGACGGCGACATGGAGTGGGTCTCCGACGGCCGCCGCCGGCGCGCCGACTTCACGGTCGCGCTCCCCGCCGCCGAGGCCGCCCGCCGGCTGCGCACCGCGCTCGACCCCGAGGGCGACTGGGTGAGCCACGTGCTCGCCGACGCCCACCGCGAGCTGGTCGACCTGCGCGCGGGCGTGCACCACGACGCCGGCGGGCTCGTGATCGCCGCCGACAAGGAGCACGCCGAGAAGCTCGCCGACCGCCTTGCTCGTATCGCCGGCGAGCGGCCGGAGATCGTCACCTCCGACGCGGCCGACGCCTCCGCGCGGATCGCCCGCTTCGCCGCCGGGACCGGCACCTGGCTCGTGTCGGTGCTGATGGTCTCCGAGGGCGTCGACGTGCCGCGCCTGCGCGTCGGGGTGTACGCCACGAGCGCGCGCACCGAGCTGTTCTTCCGCCAGGTCGTCGGGCGCTTCATCCGCCGCACGCCGCGGCCGAAGCATCAGATGTCGCACCTGTTCCTGCCCAGCGACCCGACGCTCAAGCGGCTCGCGGGCCAGATCGAGGAGGAGCGCAACCACGCGCTCGTCGCCAAGCCCGAGGGCGAGGCGGTCGAGCGGGGCGAGCGCGGCGAGGCCGCCGACCCGTTCCACGCCCTGTCCTCGAACGCCCGCCGCGACGAGGACGTCCTGCGCACGACCGCGCCCGGCGACCCGCTGCAGCTGTTCGCCGACCCGACGCCCGCGCCGTCGCCGGCGCTGGCCGCGTTCGGCGGCGGCATCACCGCCACCACGACCGCCACGACGCCCGCGTCGGCCCCCTCGCGCCCGGCCGGCGAGACCGCCTACGAGAAGCGCGAGCGCCTGCGCGAGGAGCGCCGCAACCTCGTCGGCACGATCGCGCGCCGCACGGGCGAGGAGCACCGCGTCATCAACGCGCGCATCAACCGCGACGTCGGCGCGGCCTCCGTCGCCAAGTCGACCGTGGACCAGCTCGAGAAGGCCAACCGCCTGCTCGAGCGAGAGGCCGCCCGCTAGCTCGCCTCCCGAGGCGGCGCCGCGCGCCCCGCGCGCGCTAGCGTCGGCCCCATGGATGAGCTGCCGGAGTGGCCCGACGGCACGGTCGCGACGCTCGCGACCCAGGGCGACGGCCCGCACGCGATCCCCGTCTCGCTGATCCTCCGGGCCGGCCCGCACGAGATCGTCGTCGGGCTGGCGCCGCGGCGCGAGGCGCTCGCCCGCCTGCGCGCGGACCCGCGCGCCGCGCTGACGATCCTCGCCGCGGGCGACCACGCGTTCACCGCCCACGGGCGCGCGACGGCCTTCGACGAGGCCGGCGGCGTCGTCGCGGTCCGGATCGCGGTCGAGCGGATCGCCGACCACAACCGCCCGACCTACGAGATCCGCGACGGCGTGCAGTGGGACTGGACCGACGAGGACGAGCGCGAGCGCGACGCCGCCACCCGCGCCGCCCTGCGCGGGCTGCTCGAGTAGCTCTGCTAGTCGGCGGCGATGGTGATGTTGCGCCCCGCCGACTTGGCGGCGGCGAGCGCGTCCTGCGCGCGGGCGAGGAACAGCTCGGCGGGCTCCTCGCCGTCCCAGCGCGCTACGCCGGCGGAGGCGGTCTGCCCGCGCGGGGTGGACTCGCGCACGCGGTCCAGCACGTCGCAGGCCTCGCCGAGACCGCAGTTCGGGAGGATCATCGCGAACTCGGTGCCGTCGATCCGCGCGAGGAAGTCGACCTCGCGCAGCTCGTTGCGCCAGCGCGAGCCGCACTCCTTGATCAGCCGGTCGCCCTCGCGCTCGCCGCGCAGCATGTTGAAGGCGCTCATGTGGTCGATGTCGATCGCGGCGATCGTCAGCGGCGACTCGGAGCGGCGCGTGCGCGCCAGCTCGCGCGGGAGCTCCTCGTCCCACATGCGGCGGGTCGCGAGGCCGGTCAGGGGGTCGGTGAAGGAGAGTCCGGCGAGCCGCTCGCGCAGCGCCGCGTGCTCGATCGCCACCGCGGCCTGGGCCGCCAGCAGGCGAAGCACGCCGCTCGGCGCGTCCGGGAGCGCCTCGAGCGGGACGCGCCAGATCACGATCAGCACGCCCGCGACGGCGCCGTCGCGCAGCACCGGCTCGAACACCGCGCTGCGCGCGTCGGTGGCCTCGACGAGCGGCGCGGCGAGCGCGGGGTGCGTGCGCGCGTCGGCGACGAAGTAGGTCTCCTTGGCCGTGAACGCCCGGCCGGGGCCGGTCTGGTCGCCGCGCGTCTGGATCGTCACGGGCGCGATGTCGGCGCCCGCCATCGCGGTCGAGGTGAACTCGCGGCCGGACGGCTCCAGCAGGAAGGCGACGGGCGCGCCCGCGACCTCGCAGGCGGCCTCGCAGACGGCGCGGCGGGCGTCCTCGCCCGCGGCGAGCGCCTTCGCGACGCGGCCGACGGCGCCCATCCCGCGCGCCTGGTCGCGCAGCATGTCGTTGAAGCGGCGCAGGTCGCGCTCGTTGCTCTCGCGCTCGAGCTCCGAGGCCAGCACGCGCGCGAGCATCGTGAACAGCTGCTCGTCGGCGGGCTCGAACGCGCAGTACTCGCGCGAGAGCGCCCCCAGCGAGCCGACGCGCGTGCCGTCGGAGAGCTCGAGCGGCACGCCGAGGTAGGAGGCGGCCTCCATCCGCTGCTGCATCGCCAGCGAGCGGTAGACGCCCTGCTTGGCGACGTCGTCGCACAGGCGCGGCGCGCGGTCCTCGGCCATGTGCGAGCAGAACGCGTCGCCGAGCGGCGTGGCGAGGTTGGAGCGCAGGCCGAACTCGCCGCCCTTGCGCGTGTCGACGATCCGGTGGATGAACTGGCCGCGGTCGAGGTGCGCGAGGAACAGCGTCGCCTCGGGCATATGGCGCTCGAGCAGGTCGAGCACGGCCCGGGTGGCGTCCGCGAAGGAGCGATAGCTCGACGAGGAGGCCTGGGCGGCAGCCGTGATCGCGCTCGTGTCCATGGGTATGCATTGTCTCCCTGACGAGGCCCGCTCAAAATCGGTAATCCGTCTAGCCTGCCGCGAATGAGACTCGCCACCTTCCTCCCTCCGGGCGGCTCCGAGCCGGTCGCCGGCGAGGTACGCGGCGACGAGGCCGTCGCCTTCGCGGAGGGAACCGTGCTCGACCGCCTCGCCAGTGGCGACCGGACCCCCGCGGACGGCGCCGCGCACGCCCTCGCGGACGTGACGCTGCTGGCCCCGGTGCCGCAGCCGCGGGCGATCTTCGGCATCGGCCTCAACTACGCCGCCCACGCCGCCGAGACCGGCGCGCAGTTGCCCGAGACGCCGATGGTCTTCCTCAAGCTCCCGAGCTCGAGCGTCCCCGGCAGCGGGCCCGTCCGCTGCCCCGCGGTGGTCAAGCGGCTCGACTACGAGGTCGAGCTCGCGGTCGTCATGGGCGCCGGCGGCGAGATCGCGGGCTACGCGGTCGCCGACGACGTCTCCGCGCGCGACCTCCAGAAGCGCGAGCCGCGCTGGGTCCGCGCCAAGGGCTTCGACACCTCCTGCCCCTGGGGCCCGTGGATCACGACCGCCGACGAGGTGCCCGACCCGCAGAACCTGCGGATCGCCAGCCAGGTCAACGGCGAGACCCGCCAGGACTCGACCACCGCCGACCTCGTCTTCGGCCCGCAGTCGCTCGTGGACTTCATCGCCGAGACCTGCACGCTCGCGCCCGGCGACCTGATCCTCACCGGAACCCCGCAGGGCGTCGGCCAGGCGATGGACCCGCCGCGCTTCCTGCAGCCAGGCGACGTCGTGCGCTGCGAGGTCGAGGGCCTCGGCGCGATCGAGCACGCGATCGAGTGAGGCTCAGCCGGCCTGCGCCGCAGCCCCGGGGAGGTTTCTTCCCCGCCGAGCGCTCAGTGCTCGTGGATGACGCGGTCGATCAGGCCGTACTCGGCGGCCTGGTCGGCCTTGAAGAAGCGGTCGCGCTCCATGTCCCTGCGGACCTCTTCCTCGGGGCGGCCCGTGTGCTTCGCGTAGATCTCGTCGATGCGCTTGCGCGTCTTGATGATCTCTTTCGCGTGGATCTCGATGTCCGTGGACTGGCCCTCGAAGCCGGCCGAGGGCTGGTGGATCAGGATCCGCGAGTTGGGCAGCGCCATGCGCTTGCCCTTCGCGCCGCCGGCCAGCAGCAGCGAGCCCATCGACATCGCGATCCCGACGCACATCGTCGCGACGTCGGGCTTGATGAAGTTCATCGTGTCGTAGATCGCCAGCCCGGCGTAGATCGAGCCGCCGGGCGAGTTGATGTAGAGCGAGATGTCCTTGTCGGGGTCCGAGGACTCCAGGTGCAGCAGCTGCGCGACGATCAGGTTCGCGACCTGGTCGTCCACGGCGCTGCCGAGGAAGATGATGCGCTCGTTGAGCAGGCGGGAGAAGATGTCGAACTCGCGCTCGCCACGGGCGGTGCGCTCGATGACCATGGGGACCAGCGGCATGGCCCGCACGATAGCCGAGCGCGTCAGCGGGATCGCGTCGCCTCGACGGCCGCCGCCGCCGACTGCGCGCGCAGCCACTCGGTGATCTCGGCCGCGGGCAGCGGCGGGCTCAGGAAGAAGCCCTGCACCAGCTCGCAGCCGAACTCGCGCAGGCGCCGCATCGCGGCCGCGTCCTCGGCGCCCTCCGCGACCACCCGCAGGCGCAGCGCCTGGGCCATCTGCACGGTCGAGCGCACGATCGCGGCGGCGTCCTCGTCGCGGCCCAGCTCGAGCACGAACGAGCGGTCGATCTTGATCTCGTCGAGCGAGAGCTTGCTCAGGTAGGCCAGCGACGTCTGGCCCGTCCCGAAGTCGTCGAGCGAGAGGCCGACGCCGAGCTCGCGCAGCGCGCCGAGCACCTCCATCGTGCGGCGCGGGTCGGCCATCACGAGGTTCTCGGTGATCTCGAGGTGCAGCCGCTCGGCGGGCACCTCCCAGCGCTCGAGCGCGGCGGCCACGTCGCCCGGGAGCTGGCGGTCGATCAGGTTGACCTGGCCGAGGTTGACCGCCACGGAGAGCTCGAGCCCCTCGTCCGCCCACGCCGCGCACTGCGCGAGCGCCCGGTCGATCACGTGCAGCGTCAGCGGGCGCATCAGGTCGGTCTGCTCGGCGTAGGGGAGGAACTGCGCCGGCTGGAGCATCCCGCGCTCGGGGTGGTCCCAGCGCACGAGCGCCTCGACGCCGGTGATCTGCTGCTCGGCCAGCGTCGCCTTCGGCTGGTAGTGGACGACGAGCTCGCCGGCCTCGATCCCGCGCCGCAGCTCGGAGACGATCGCCAGCCGGTCGCGGCTGTGCATGTCGCGCCCGGCGTCGTAGAGCTCCGTGCCCGTCCGGGCGCTCTTGGCCTGGTACATCGCGACGTCGGCGCGCTGGACGAGCTCGTCGGCGTCGTGGCCGTGCTCGGGGAAGACGGCGCCGCCCACGCTGGCGTCGACCGCCAGCAGCAGGCCCTCGACGGCGAACGGCGTCTTGAGCTGCGCGCGCAGCCGCTCGCCGATGACATGGGCCTCCGCGGCGCCGGTGTCGGGCAGCAGCACGCCGAACTCGTCGCCGCCGAGGCGCGCGAGCAGGTCGTCGTCGCGCAGCCCGGCGGCCAGGCGCGGGCCGATCTGGCGCAGCAGCAGGTCGCCCGCCTTGTGGCCGAGCGTGTCGTTGAGCTCCTTGAACCCGTCGAGGTCGATCAGCAGGAACGCGAGCGGGCGGCCGGTCCGGCCGGCGGCGACGATCAGCTCGTCCATCCGCTCGCCGAGCCGGCGGCGGTTCGCGAGCCCGGTCAGCTCGTCGGTGATCGCCTGCTTGCGGGTGACGGCGAGCACGCGGACCTCGCGGAACGCGATCACCGCGCGGCCGGCGGCCGCGAGCAGCGCGATCGTGGCGAGCACCAGCGCGGGAGTGCCGAGCGAGCGCAGGTTGCCGTAGATGAGCAGCCCGAGCGCGGTCAGCGTGGTCAGCGTCGGCATCGCCAGCGCGAAGCGGCTGCCGGCGAGCCGCCCGACGCGACGGCGCTCGGGCAGCTGCCACGCGGCGAGCCCGGCGAGCACCATCCCGGCCGGCCACAGCGCGTCGAGCACGGTGCCCTCGACGTAGGTGCCGACCGTCACGGTGTTGAGGTAGAGCCCGTCGCCGATGCCGAGCAGCACGAGCGCGCCGGCGAGCAGCAGCAGGGCGCGCTCGGGGCGCCAGTGGGCGATCGCGCAGCCGAGCACGACGAAGGCGCCCAGCAGCAGGTCGGCGAGCGGGTAGGCGAGGTTGGTGGCGACGGTCGAGGTCGAGCCCTCTCCCGCAGCCAATAGCACCGGGAGGAGGAGCGCCGCGCCGACCGATGCCGCGGCGCAGGCGCCGGCGATGCCGTCGAGCCAGACGCCGGTGCCGAGGCCCTGCGCTCGGCGGCGCAGGAGCAGCACGAGCGTCGCGTAGGCGCAGGGGTAGAAGAGCAGGTACAGCGCGTCGGAGATCGAGGGGTAGGGCGCGACCTCGAGCTGCGAATAGGCGAGCTGCCACACGAGGTCGCCAGCCGTCCAGAAGACCATCCCGGCGCCGAGGGCCAGCCACGCGGCGCGCTCCTGGCGCAGCGCGATCCCGCGCGCGGCGCACAGCAGCGCGGCGAGCGCGAGCAGCCCGTAGTAGAGCGCCAGGTCGATGGCGTTCCAGATCCCGCCCTGCGGCCGCTGCACCTGGAAGGCGAAGTAGAGCACCGCACCCGCGATCGCCAGCGCGCCCGTGAGGCGTACGGCCGTGGCGAGGCGGGAGCTGAGCTGGCTGGCGAGCGGCATGGCGGCTGGAAGGGACGAGGTCCTCCAGCCACGGATTCGGCCCGCGCCGCCGGTTCTTGAACGGGGGGCGTCGACGCGCACGCCCGGCGCGCGGTCGCGGGGCAGGAACCCGCGACCGCGCGCCGCGCGCGCCGCCTACTAGGCGGCGACGCCCGCGTGCGGGCGTGCGCGCAGCTGCCCGAGCACCCGCTCGGTGCGGCGCTGCACGCGCCGGCGGTCCAGCCGCAGCGCGTCAGCGACGTCCCCGGGCGGGGTGCGGTCGATCAGCATCGCGAGCAGCGCGAGGTCGTCCGGGTCCACCAGATGAGCGGCGGCCTCGAGCTCGGCGGCGGCCATCTCCGGGAGGGAGGTGCCGCCGCGGGCGACGACGCGGACGGCCTCGAAGAGCTCGGCAGGCTCGGCCTGCTTGTCGACGAGGCCGGCCGCGCCGGCCACGCGGGCGAGGAGCCCGAGGGACGGGTCGGGCTCCGCCGTGTAGATGATCACCTGCGGCGGGTTCTCGAGCGCGCGCAGGCGGCGGGTCAGAGCCGGGCCGTCCGCGTCAGGCAGGCGGTGCTCGCAAAGCACCACGTCCGGTGTGCGGCGCGCGACGAGGTCTGCTCCGTCATGCGCCCCGGTTGCCGTACCGACCGGCACGAGGCCCGGCTCAGCGCGCAGCAGCACCACGAGACCGGCCCGCGCGGCGGGCTGGGGATCGACGATGGCGATGCGCGTCATGGGGGTGGACGATTCCAGCCCGGTCTGAATCCGTCCTAAAGGGTTTGGGAGCGCTTCCTGAGAGACTGCGGCGCATGCCCCGCATCCTGACCGTCTTGCCCCTCGCCGCCGCGCTCCTCCTCGGCGCCACCCCGGCGCTGGCGGCGAAGACCGGCTACCGCGCCGAGATCCGCCGCACCACCGGCGGCGTCCCGCACGTCAAGGCGCGCGACTTCGGCTCGCTCGGCTTCGGCCTCGGCTACGCGTACGCGCAGGACCAGCTCTGCGAGTACGCGAGCATGATCGTGACGGTCAGCGCGCAGCGCTCGCGCTACTTCGGCAGCGAGGCGGAGTCGCCCAACGGCGGCACCAACCTGCAGTCGGACTTCTTCTGGCAGCGGATCAAGGACGCCAAGACCGTCGAGAGGCTGATCAAGCGGCGCGCGCCGCACGGGCCCTCGAAGGCCGTGCGCCAGAACATCAAGGGCTTCGCCGCGGGCTACAACGCCTACCTGCGCAAGACGGGCCGCGCGAAGCTCCCCGACCCGACCTGCCGCGGCAAGGCGTGGGTGCGCCCGATCACCACGCTCGACGTCTACCGCCGCTTCTACCAGCTCGGCCTGCGCGCCAGCTCGGGCAACTTCCTGCGCGAGATCGTGTCCGCGGCGCCGCCCGCGGCGGGAGCGTCGGCGCAGGCCTCCGCGCTGCCGACCCCGGAGCAGCTGCGCGAGCGGCTTGCCGGCGACCCCGTGCTCGGCTCCAGCCACACGCTCGGCTCCAACGCCTATGGCGTCGGCTCGGAGGGCACGCGCGACGGGCGCTCGGTCCTGCTCGGCAACCCGCACTTCCCCTGGCAGGGCTCCGAGCGCTGGTACGAGATGCAGCTGACCGTGCCCGGCAAGCTGAACGCGATCGGCGCCGGCCTTCAGGGCGTGCCGGTGGTCAACATCGGCTTCAACAAGCACGTCGCGTGGAGCCACACGGTCTCGACCGCGCGCCGCTTCACGCCGTACGAGCTGCGGCTGAAGTCCGGCGACCCGCGCAGCTACGTCGTCGACGGCAAGGCGGTCAAGATGCGCCGCCGCAGCGTCTCCGTGCGCACGCCGTCGGGCACCCAGCGGCACACGTTCTACGAGACGCGCTGGGGGCCGGTGTTCGACTTCCCCGTGGCGGGCCTGACGTGGGACGCGAAGAACGCATACGCGCTCGCGGACGTCAACGCGGACAACTTCCGCCTGACCAACCAGTGGTTCGAGTACGACAAGGCCCGCTCCGTCGGGGACCTGCGCCGCGCCTCGGCGAAGGTGCAGGGCAACCCGTGGGTCAACGTGATCGCGGCCGACTCCGCCGGCCGCGCGTACTACGCCGACGACTCGGTCGTGCCGAACGTCGACGCGGCGCTGCAGCGCCGCTGCTCGACCTCGGCGAAGGCGCCGCTGCTCCTGAGCGCCGGCGTGATCCTGCTCGACGGCTCCAAGAAGTCGTGCGCGTGGGGCAACGACCGCGACGCCGTGACCCGCGGCATCCTCGGCCCGAGGGCGCTCCCGCGCGCGACCCGGCGCGACTACGTCGAGAACTCCAACGACTCCTACTGGCTGCCGAGCGCGCGCTTCCGCCTGGCCGGCTTCCCGCGCATCATCGGCCCGGAGGGCACGCAGCGGCTGCTGCGCACGCGGCTCGGGCTCGTGCAGGCCGAGCAGCGGCTGGCGGGCACGGACGGGCTCGGCCCGGCCGGCTTCACGATCGACAGCATGAAGGCGGTCTTCAACGCCAACCGCAACCTGTCGGCGGAGCTGGCCAAGGACGCCACGGTGCAGGCCTGCGCCCGCGGCGGCGCGGACCTCGCCGAGGCGTGCGCGGTGCTGATCGGCTGGGACGGCCGCGCCGACACGACCGCACGCGGCGCCGTGCTGTGGCGCGAGTACTGGTCGCGGCTCTCGGGGGCCGGCGTGCCGTGGACGGTCCCGTTCGACCCGGCCGACCCGGTCAACACCCCGCGCGATCTGGACGCCAACGACCCCAAGGTCACCGACGCCCTGCGCGGCGCGGTCGAGGACCTGCGCGCCAAGGGCATCCCGCTCGACGTGCCGCTCGGCGACAAGCAGGCCGAGCCGCGCGGCAGCGAGCGCATCGGCATCCCGGGCTGCTCGGAGGGCGAGGGGTGCTTCAACATCATCTCGACCCGCCGTGACGACCAGGGCAACTACGACCCGTTCACGGGCTCGTCGTTCGTGATGGCGGCAGGGTTCGACTCGCGCGGGCGCCCGAGCGGCTCTGCGGTCCTCTCCTACTCCCAGTCCGAGAACCCGGACTCGCCGTTCTACGCCGACCAGACCCGGCTGTTCTCGCAGGAGCAGTGGCTGCCGATGCGGTTCACCGAGGCCCAGATCAAGGCCGACCCGAGCTACTCGAGGCGGGTGGTGACCGGCCGCAGGTGAGAACCGACGCGCGAGGGATCGCGCTCGTCGTCGTCTCGACCCTTCAGGTCGGGGCGGCGTTCGCCGTCACGCTGTTCGACGAGGTCGGCAGCGCCGGAGCGGCGCTGCTCCGGCTGGACATCGCCGCGCTCGTGCTGCTGGCCGTCTGGCGCCCGAGCCGGCCGTCGCTGGTGGGGCAGGAAAACCACCAACGCGGCTTGAGTGATTCGTGAAGAATCTCATCGTCCCGGATTAACAGCGTGCCTCCGAACGCGATCTCGGTCAGGCCCGCGCTCTGGGCGTAGGTGTTCGGGAACACGAACGTCTGCCCGCTCGCGACGGCAGGGTGCCGCCGGCCAGGTCGAGATCGTCCTGGGCCGTCGCGATCGTCGCGAAGCCGCCTTCGACGACCACGACCCCGACCCCGACCCCGACGCCGGCAGGCCCGCCGATCCTCATCACCGACCCCGCGTCGCGGGTCTTCGGTGCCCGCACCCTCGTCACGCTGCGGCTCGCGTCGAAGCGGGTCCGGCCCAAGGGCCCCCTCAGGGTCCGCGTCGCCAACGGGAATCCCTTCGCCGTCGCGGCCCGCCTCGCCGGCCGGACGGTCGAGCGCGCCGGCCGCCGGACGGCGCTGCCGGCCCGCCGTGTGATCGTCCCCGCTCGCGGGGCCCGGACCGTCGCGCTGAAGCTCCCGAAGGCGCTGCGGACCGCGCTCCGCCGTCACGGCCGGGTCGCGATCAGGCTCACCGCCGCCGTCACCGACCATGCGGGCAACCGCCGGACCGTGACGAAGCGGGCCACGGTCAAGCGCCGCTGAGGTAGGCCTCGCAGACCATCCGGTCGAACCGGTGCACCGTGTGCTCGTTGGCGGTGTACCGCCCGCGCGAGAACCCGCGCGAGCCGAGGCCCTTCTGCGTGAGCTCGCAGACCCGCCAGTCCTGGCGGTTGACGGTGTCCCAGAAGCCGACCGCGCGGCGGCGCCTCACCGGAGACGTCCACGAACACGAGCCCGTGCAGCTCCTCCCAGCGCAGCTCGCGCAGGCTGAAGCACGCCGGGTCGAAGCGCTCGTCGGGCGGCGTATGGAGCACGCCGTCGAACCCGTAGGACCACGCGTGGTAGGGGCACCGCAGCCGCCGCACGCGGCCCTCCGGCTCGTCGAGCAGCCGCGCGCCGCGGTGGCGGCAGACGTTGAAGAACGCGTGCCGCCCGCCGCTCTCGCCGGCTACGACGAAGAACCCCTCGCCGCCCAGCTCGCGCGCGAAGAACGCCCCGCGGCCGTCGAGCTCCCTGAACGGCATGCGACCGACCATACTTCGGGCCGCGTGTTCGACCTCACGGTCCCGAACCTCCTCACCGTCTTCAGGATCCTGCTCGTCCCGGTGCTCGTCGCGGCGCTGCTCTCGGGCATCGACAACGGCGACCTGCTGGCTGCGGTGATCTTCGTGATCGCGAGCATCACGGACGCGCTCGACGGCTGGATCGCGCGCCGCAACAAGGACGTCACGACGTTCGGAAAGCTGATGGACCCGCTCGCCGACAAGCTGCTGGTCACCGCCGCGCTGGTCTCGCTGGTCTCGCTGGACCGCCTGCAGGCGTGGGTGGCGATGGTGATCATCGCGCGCGAGTTCGCCGTCACCGGCCTGCGCCAGCTCGCGATGGAGCACGGCGAGGTGATCCACGCGTCCGCCTGGGGCAAGATCAAGACGACGGTGCAGATCGCGATGGTGCTCGTGCTGATCCTCGTCGACGACTCGCCGCTCTGGGTCGACCTGCTCGTCTACGGGACCGTCGTCGTGACCGTCGCCTCAGCCGCCGACTACTTCTTCGGCTTCAGAGCGTTGGTTCACGCGCGGCCGTCGAGCCACTCGCGCGTGGAGACGTGATGCTCGGAGTGCTCGCCTGAGGCCTCCTCGCGGCGGATCTCCCCGAGCAGGCCGAAGCGCTCGGCGACCACGTTGTGCTGGTGGATCGTCTCCAGGTTCTCCTGGCGCGCGTAGACGAAGTGGCGCTCGGTCAAGTCTCCGAAGCGGTCGATGACGCCGCGGATCGACTCGCGCACGCAGTCCTCGACGAAGCGCGGGCGCCGGTGGGCCTTCTCGACCACGGCGCCCTCGTCGGTGCGCTTCATCAGCTCGTAGATCTCCGACGACATCGAGTCCTCGACGATCGCCAGCAGGCGCTCGGCGTCGATGTCGGTCGCGCAGTCCTCGGGACAGCCGACCAGCAGCGTGCCCAGCCCGCGCTGGTTGTGGGTGGCGACGGGCACCGCCGCGAAGATCCGCTCCACCTCGTCGGAGTCGAACCCGTCGGCGAGCAGCCGCTCGCGCGAGCTCGCCTGCACGAGACCCTGCGCGCACGGGCACGCGGTGATGCCCTGGGCGCGCACGCCGATCAGCCGCCGCGTGCCGGCCTCGGAGGCCACCGCGGTGCCGAGCAGCGTGTAGAGCTCCTGCGTCTCGATCCCGCTGACCGGCGCCGGCTTGTGCTCGGGATAGCGCGCCTCCAGGCGCACCTCGGCGCGGCGCGCGCCCTGGCGGTCGCGGACCCGCTCGGCGATGTGCATCGCCAGCGTCTCCGCCCGGAACACGCGCTCGGAGAGCACGACCTCGCCGATCGCGTCGTTGACGACCTCCTCGAAGCGCGACATGTGCGCGCCCTTCTGGCGCGGCCCGAGGTCGACGAAGCAGTCGAGCTTGGCCCAGTACAGGCGCTCGGTCCCGTCGGAGCCGATCCGGATGACCTTCTCGACGTTCGTGACGCCGACGCGCGAGAGCGAGACGTGCAGGGTCGGGGCCTGCGCCTGGACGTCTTCGAGCAGCCGAAAATCTGACATGGGACCCCCTCGGAGGCTAGCGTCCGGACAGAACTGGACGAAAAGGGGATGCCAGCCGTACTAGACGCTCGCGTATCCGGTGCTACAAACCTCCAAGAGGCATGGACGACACACCAATTAGGTGCCCTGCCACGGCGACGTCTAGTCGCAAATTCGTTTCGACGGTACAGACGGATACTGGGAGCGGAGCATCGCCGGGGAGGCGCGATCCGCTCATGGGACGGACGACCTTGAAGGATCGAGGGGTTGGGCACTAAGACTGAAGCACTGCTCGAGGGCGAGCCGGCGATCACGGAGATCGACGAGCTACGTCCCCTCATCGCCGAAGGCCAGGAGCGAGGTTTCCTGACCTTCGAGCAGATCGCCTCCTGCTTGGAGGAGGTCGAGGTAACCAAGGAGCAGATCATCGAGCTCCACGCCTTCCTGGAGGGCGAGGGGATTGACGTCGTGGGCAGCGATGGAAAGCCCGCGACCACCGAAGGACGCCGTTTCGAGCCGGCCGTCCGGGATGCGGACAAGGAGCCGGACGCTCCCCGCAAGCCCGAGATCGACCTCACGGTCGAGCCGAGCCTCGATTCGCTGCGTCTGTACCTGCGCTCGATCGGCAAGGTCGAGCTGCTCACGGCCGACCGCGAGGTCGCGCTGGCGAAGCGCATCGAGCGGGGTGACCTGCTCGCCAAGCAGGAGATGGTCGAGGCGAACCTGCGCCTCGTCGTCTCGATCGCCAAGGGCTACCTCGGCCGCGGGCTCTCGTTCCTGGACCTGATCCAGGAGGGCTCGCTCGGCCTCATCCGCGCGGTGGAGAAGTTCGACTACCGCCGCGGCTACAAGTTCTCGACCTACGCGACCTGGTGGATCCGCCAGGCGGTGACGCGGGCGATCGCGGACAAGGGCCGCACGATCCGCATCCCCGTCCACATGGTGGAGAAGCTCAACAAGGTCGTGCACGTGGAGCGCCAGCTCGTCCAGCAGCTCGGCCGCGAGCCGCTGCCGGAGGAGATCGCCCGCGAGCTCGAGTGCACGCCGCGCGAGGTGCGCGACATCCTGCGCATGGCGCAGCAGCCCGTCTCCCTCGAGAAGCCGATCGGCGACGAGGAGGAGTCGGAGCTGGGTGACTTCGTCGAGGACGAGGCCGCGATCTCGCCGTTCGAGATGGCGTCGGAGAACCTCCGCAAGGAGAACGTCCGCCGCGCGCTCGACGCGCTCCCGCAGCGCGAGCGCGAGGTGATCGAGATGCGCTTCGGCCTCACCGGCGCGCGCCCGTTCACGCTCGAGGAGGTCGGCCGCGCGTTCAACGTGACGCGCGAGCGGATCCGCCAGATCGAGAACCACACGCTCAAGAAGCTCGAGTCGCTGCCCGAGGCGCAGCGCCTCCGCGACACGGGCTGAGGTCTTGTGAGCACGGCGGGGCGAGCACCGGCTCGCCCCGCCGCTCGCTAGACTTTCCGCGCCCCCGGTGGGGTTCCCGAGCGGTCAAAGGGGACGGGCTGTAAACCCGTTGGCTCAGCCTTCGCAGGTTCGAATCCTGCCCCCACCATCTCCTCCGATGTCGCTGTCCGTATGCCTGATGACCGGCGAGCCGGCAGGTCGGATCGCCGAGGTCTTGGCTCCCGTCCGTGTAGTCGCCGACGAGGTGGTGATCGCCGCCGACTCGCGGGTGACGGCGGCGACGCTCGCCGGCTACGCCTCGCTCGCCGATCGGCTGCTGCGCGTCGAGTACCGCCAGGCCGAGGCGCACCTCGCCTGGCTCTATGCGCAGTGCTCAGGCGACTGGATCCTGCACCTGGACGGCGACGAGATCGTCAGCGGCGCGCTCGCCGAGCGCCTGCCGGAGCTGATCGCCACACGGTCGATCCAGCAGTACTGGATCGCGCGGTGGTGGGTGTACGGCGACGCCGCGCACGCGCTCGACCAGGAGCCTTGGGCGTCCGACTTCAACAACCGGCTGCTGCGCAACGACGGCACCTTGCGCTTCCGGGGCCTGCAGCACACCCACGCGGATGCGGTGCGACCCTGTGACTACGTCGCCGAGCCGATCTACCACCTAGAGCTGCTGGCCAGCTCGCTCGCCGAACGCCGCGACAAGGCGATCCGCTACGAGGCGGCGCGTCCGCATCTCACGGCCGTGGGAGGCGGGCGCTTCAACGAGGCGTTCTACCTGCCTGAGCTACGGGCCGGCGTGCGCACGCGAGCGCTGCCGGCGGCAGACGTCCCGGGCGTGCGCCGCGCGCTCGCCGGCGACGGGGAGGTGCCCGCGGGCGACACGGCCGCCGTGCCGTCGGTGTCGCTTGCCGAGCTCGATCGCCACTGGGAGCGCCGCGCCGTCCCCGAGTCCGCCTACCGCGCACAGATCGAGCCGGCGGGGCCGGCGCCGACGCTCACGCCCGGCGAGACGGGCAAGGTGCTGTTCCGCATCGCCAACCGGGGGACGGAGGCGTGGCCGTGGGGCCTGGACCGCGATCCGGCCATCCGCATGAGCTATCACTGGTGGCGCCCCGACGGCTCCGCGCACACGGCCGACGGCGTGCGCACCGGCTTCTCCCGCACCGTGCTCCCCGGCGAGCAGGTGCTGGTGCCCCTCGAGGTGCTCGCGCCCGACGATCCCGGCGTCTACGTGCTCGAGGCCGACGTCGTCCACGAGGAGGTGCGCTGGTTCGGCCAAGGCTGCCGGCTGGAGGTCGCGGTCGAGCCGCTGCGCGACCTCCCCGCCGTGGGGCCGCGCCTGCGCGAGACACCGCCGTCGCGGCGGCGCCTGCGGCGGCGGCTGCGCATCCCGCTCCTCATCCATCGCGTGTGGCTCGGCGGCGCTGCCATGCCGGCCGCGCACGCGCACTTCGGGCGCACGTTCGCGGACGCCCACCCACGGTGGAAGATGCGGCTGTGGGGCGACGCTGATCTCGAGTCACTGGGCATCGGCGACGCCGAGCGCTTCCGCGCGCGCAGCCCGGCCGAGCTCTCCGACCTGGTCCGGTACGAGGTGCTCAGCCGCTTCGGAGGCGTGTACGTCGACACCGACGTCGAGTGCCGGCGCAACCTCGAAGCGCTGCTGGCCGGCGTCCAGGCGTTCGCCGCGCTCGAGCTGCCCGGCAGGGTCGGCACCGCGGTGCTGGGCGGCGTGCCGGGCCACGCCGCCTTCGTGCGCGCGGCGCGCCTCGCGCGCCAGACCGTGGGGCTGGGGCCCCACTCCGCCGACGCCACCGGCCCCTACCTCATGACCCTGATCGCCGAGCAGGAGCCGGACGTGACGATCTTCGGTGCGGAGACCTTCTACCCCTACCTCTGGGACGAGCCGGAGCGCGCCGGCGACGATTTCCCCGAGGCGTACGCCGTCCACCACTGGTCGACCAGCTGGTGGGGCGCGGAGCAGGCGACATGACCGTCACCACGGAGCGCCTCTTCGGCCGTCGCCCTGAGCCGGGCGACCTGCCCGAGTGGGTCCGGATCTTCGGCGACCCGCGCATCGACGAGGCGACCTGGCCGGCCGAGCTGCGCACGCCGGAGAAGGTCGCCGCGGTCCTCGAGCGCACGATCGAGCACTGGGACCGCTGGGGCTTCGGCGCCTGGACCGTGATCGAGCGCGGCACCGAGCGCATCGTCGGCCGTGCCGGGCTCGAGCACACGAGCAAGTTCGAGCACCCCGAGGTCGAGCTGGAGTGGTTCATCGACCCCGACGTGTGGGGGCGCGGCTACGCGACCGAGATGGCCTGGGAGGCGGTGCGGCTGGCGTTCACCGAGCTCGGCCTCGACACGCTGATCTCCTACACGACGCCGGACAACGAGGCGTCGCAGGCCGTCATGCGCAAGCTCGGCATGACCTACGAGGCCGACGTCGAGAACGCCGGCATGCCGCACGTGCTCTTCCGCCTCACACGAGTTGCCTAAGTCGCCAACCTCGCGCCGCGGCTCGGGTCTTCAGCTCTGGGTCTTGCAAGACCCCAGCGTGGTCCGGGCCGGCGACCGCCTCTCGCCGGCCCGGTCGCGCGCTCAGCGGTTCGCGAACGCCCAGGCCGTCGGCAGCAGCCCGGCGGCCAGCGCAGCCTTGAGGATCCCGCCAGGGATGAACGGCACGAAGCCGAGGTCGAGCGCCTTCCAGAGCGAGATGTCGGCCGAGACCGACAGCCACGGCACCCCGATCGCGAAGACGACGAGCGAGCCGACGAGGAACGCGGGCAGCGCGGTCAGCGGCGTGCGGTCGTAGCGCTTCTCGGCGAGCTTGCCGCAGACCCAGGCGGAGATCGGGAACGCGACGAGGTAGCCGCCGGTGGCGCCCCACACGACGTCGACGCCGTGGGCGCCGTCGGCGTAGAACGGCAGCCCGACGAGGCCCATCGCCACGTAGAGGAGCTGGCCGAGCGCGCCGCGGTTGGCGCCCAGCGCGGCGCCCGTGAGCAGCACGGCGAAGGTCTGGCCGGTCACGGGGACGGGACTCCCCGGGATCGGGATCGAGATCTGCGCGCAGGCGGCCGTCATCAGCGCGGCGCCGAGGACGAGGGCGGCGTCGCGCACGCGCGAGTGCGCGAGGACGTCCGCGAGGACCCTGGGCTGGGGAGCAGCGAGCGTTGCGGTCTGGTTCATGACGCAGCGTCTTATCACTCGTCCAGCCGCTGGCGACGCGCGGTCGCCGAGCCGCTGGCGGGGTCGATCGACACCAGATCGGCCGCCAGCGGCCGGAAGGACGGCGTCGACGTGTAGGCCAGGCGGGCGATCCCGACGTCGGTCGTCTCCTCCTCGGCGAGGTTGCCCGTGCCGCCGCCGCCGATCGAGCCGCCGTTGACGATCGTCACGCCGGGCTGGGTGTCGAGGGCGGCCCGGTGGGTGTGGCCGGTGACGAACAGCAGCGGGTGCGAGGGCGGGTCGTCGCGCAGCACGGCCAGCGCGGGCTCGATCAGCTTCGGCTCGTGGACCATGATCACGTCGACCTCGTTCTCGATCGAGCGCATCCAGCTCGTGAACGCGTCCTGCATCGCCGGGGTTGGGTTGGGCTGGAAGCGGTCGGCGTAGTCCTCCGAGCTGCGGCGCTCGAACGGGTCGGAGTAGCCCGCGATCCGCAGCCCGGCGACGGTCTGCACGAGGTCGCCGTGCGTGCCGTCGGGGTTCAGCCGCCCCTGCTCGGTGAGCACGATCGCGCCCTCGCGGGCGATCTCGCGCTCGAGCGTGTCGGAGTCGTGGTTGCCCGAGACGAACACGAACGGCCGGCCCGTGCGCACGACCCGCCGCACCACGCGGGTCTCGATCGGCGAGCCGCGGTCGGTCATGTCGCCCGGGAACAGAACGGGCCCGCCGGCGGCGGAGCGCTCCAGGATCGGGATCGTGAGCACGTTGTTGTGCAGGTCGGAGGCGACGGTCAGCCGGGGGGCGCCGCTCAGCGGCGTGCGGTTGGCCGGCTCCGTGACCAGCCGGGCGAGGCCGACGAGCTGCGCGTCGAGCTCCTCGTCGAGCACGCGGGTCGAGCGCTGGGCGGTGTCGATCGCCTCCAGCGCGCGCGGGATGTCGGCGCCGTGGGCGTAGTACTGCGGGTGGTCGATCTCCCCGCGCGGCGGCAGCAGCACGATCAGCGCGATCCCGATCGCGACCGCCGTGATCGTCGCGGCCGCGGCCGTCCAGCGCAGCCGCGGGCCGGTGCGCGAGCGGATCGCCAGCGCGACCAGCAGCCCGAAGGACAGCGGCGGCGAGCACGGCCAGGCCGATCAGCGCCTTCAGGTAGGAGGCGATCGCGTCGCGCGCCTCCGTGCGCACGTTCTGGATGTCGAGCGTGCCCGCCTGCGCGACGCGCGTCACCGTCTGGCGGTCGATCGTGCGCAGGTCCACGCGCAGGCGCGCGGGCAGGCGGATCGCCTCGAAGCGCGCGCCCCAGTCCACGAGCGGCACGTAGACGTCGAGCGCGCCCTTGTGGCCGGGCGAGACCGACAGCCGGATCTCGCCGACCGACAGCTCCTTGGTCTGCGCGAACGTGGCCAGCGCCCCGTACCCGCCCGCGAGCGTGGCGAGGAGGACGAGGAGCAGGCTGAGCGCGCGTCGCGCGTGGGTCAGCGGCGACGCTCCCACAGCTGCATGTCGGCCACCTTGCGGTAGCCCAGCGCGACGTAGAGCTTCTCCCCGAGGCTCGTGGCCTGCAGGGTGGCCGAGGTGAGGCCGGCGTCGCGCGCGTCCTGCGCCACCCGCTGCATCACGTCGGAGGCCAGGCCCTGGCGGCGGGCGTGCGGGGCCGTGGCGACGAACGAGATCCCGCAGTCCTGCTCGTGGTGCAGCGCGAGCGCGACGGAGGCGGGCCGGCCCTGGGCTTGGGCCACGTAGGCGCGCAGCAGGCCGGGCGGGAGCGGGGTGAGCGTGCGCTCCAGCCGCGCGTCCGGGTTGCCGTAGGCGAGGTCGTTGACGTGGCCGACGGTGGCGAGGTCGGTCGGGCCGGCCGGCGCGCCGCCGTTGAGCGAGAGCTGGGCGAGCTCGGCCGCCATCCCGGGCGAGGCCGTCGTCACGCGCATGCGCGCGAGCCGCAGGGTGTCCGTGACGGGGTAAGAGCCCCCGTCCACCCAGACTCCCCAGCGGCGCACGCCGATCGCCTCCCAGCGCTCGCGCATCGCCTCGAGCAGGTCGAGCTGCAACTCGTGGCCGACCACGATCGCAGCGTTGAGCGTGGGGGAGTCGGGCGCGTTGGGGACGAAGCTGGCGACGATCCCCCGGCCCTCCGTGACGGTGCCGCCCGCGGCGTCGCCGCCCAGCAGCGTCTGCAGCCGCGCAAAGCCTTGCCACAGGCGCTCCCGCAGCGTGCCGTCGTCCATGGCTCGGAGGCTACTGCGGAGGGCGCTCGAGCCCGCCGAGCTGCGCCTGCAGCTTGCGCATGCCCGCGAGCCAGCGATCGTGCGTCGGCGCCGCGGTTGGCCATGTACTTGGCGACCTCGGGGTGGGGGAGGATCAGGAAGCGCTCCTCGTTCATGGCCGCGACGACGTCGTCGGCCACCTGCTCGGGCTCGATGATCGTCGCGATCTGGCGCAGCTTGTCGACGTCGAGCCCCTCGGTGACCATCGGGGTGTTGACGAACTGCGGGCACAGGCAGGAGACGCGGATGCCGCGGTCGCGGTAGGTGATGTCCAGCCACTCCGCGACCGCGACGGCGGCGTGCTTGGTGGTGGCGTAGCCGATCGCGCCGAGCTGGGAGAGGAGGCCGGCGGCACTGGCCGTGCTGATGAGGTATCCGTCGCCCCTTTCGAGCATGCGCGGTACGAGCGCGCGGGCCGCCCAGATGTGGCTCATCACGTTGACCCGCCACAGCAGGTCCCAGTCCTCGTCGAGCAGGTCGGGCGGGCCGCCGGGTGGGCCGGTGATGCCGGCGTTGGAGAAGAACGCGTCGATCGGGGCGAGTTCTCCCGCTCGCGCGATCAGCTCCTGCAGCTGCTGCTCGCTCCCGACGTCCGTTCGCACGGCCAGGCCGCCGGTTCGGCTCGCCGTGTCCTCCGCGCCCTCCAGGTCCAGGTCGGCGACGGTGACGCGGGCGCCTTCCTCCGCGAAGCGCAGCGCGCAGGCGCTCCCGATCCCGCTCGCCCCGCCCGTGACGACGATGTGCCGGCCCGCCAGCTCCATGGCGCGGGACCCTACAGTGGCTGGGATGCAGACCCGCGAGATCCGGCTGGCCCGCAGACCGCACGGCGAGCCCGTCGACGAGGACTTCGAGCTGGCCGTCCGCGAGCTCTCGCCCGGCGAGGGCCAGGTGCTCGTGCGCAACCGCTTCATGAGCGTCGACCCGTACATGCGCGGGCGGATGAACGATCGCAAGTCGTACGTGCCGCCGTTCGAGCTCGGGAAGGCGTTGCAGGGCGGGGCGGTGGGGGAGCTCGAGGACGGGTCGCTCGTGTTGCACGGGCGCGGCTGGCGCGAGCATGCAGTGCTGCGCGAGGACGAGGTTCGCCCGATCGACGTGCCGAGCGGCACCTCGCCGAGCGCGTTCCTCGGCGCGCTCGGGATGCCCGGCATGACCGCGTGGGTGGGGCTCACCGAGATCGCGCCGGTGCGCTCGGGCGAGACCGTGTTCATCTCGGCCGCCGCGGGCGCCGTGGGCAGCGTCGCGGGGCAGCTCGCCAAGGCGCGCGGCTGCCGCGTGATCGGCAGCGCCGGCGGCCCGGAGAAGGTGAAGTTCGCACGCGAGGAGCTCGGCTACGACGTCGTGTTCGACTACCGCGAAGACGACCCGCGCGAGGCGCTGGCCGAGGGCATCGACGTCTACTTCGACAACGTCGGCGGCCCGCAGCTCGAGGCGGCGATCGGCGCGCTGCGCCGGGGCGGCCGGATCGCCGTCTGCGGCGCGGTCTCGACGTACAACGCCGTCGAGCTGCCGCCCGGGCCGCGGAACCTGTTCCTGCTCGTCGGCAAGCGCATCAACATGCGCGGCTTCATCGTCGGCGACCACGCGGCGCGCGAGGGCGAGTTCCGCGACGAGGTCGGCGGCCTGATCGCTTCCGGCCGGTTGAGGCTCGCGGAAACGGTGGTCGACGGAGGCCTCGAGGCCGCGCCGCGCGCGTTCATCGACATGCTGCGCGGGCGCTACCTCGGCAAGGTGGTCGTCGCGCTGTGAAGCGCAGCGCCGGCGTGCTGCTGCGGCGGGACGACGGCCGCGTGCTGCTCGTGCACCCCGGCGGGCCGTTCTGGGCTCGGCGCGATGCGGGAGCCTGGTCGATCCCCAAGGGCGAGCACGACGACGGCGAGGACCCCGAGGCCTGCGCCCGGCGCGAGTTCCTCGAGGAGCTCGGCGCTTCGGCCCCCGATGATCTGGTCGACCTCGGCACCGTCCGCCAGAAGAACCGCAAGGAGGTCCGGGCCTTCTATGGCGAGGGCGATCTCGACGCGGCCGGGGTCGTCTCCAACACCTTCGAGATGGAGTGGCCGCCGCGCTCGGGCCGCACGCAGTCCTTCCCCGAGATCGACCGAGCCGAGTGGTTCACGCTCGACGAGGCACGCGAGAAGCTCAACCCCGCCCAGGCCGAGTTCCTGGACCGCCTGCCCTAGACGCGCCGCGCGCCCACGTAGTGCGAGCCCCAGTAGGAGTCGCCGATCGCGTGCTCCCGGACCCCGCGCGTGGTGGCCGAGATGACGGTCGAGTTCGAGGTCGCGATGCCCACGTGGGACGCGCCGGGACCGTTGGCGTTGAAGAAGACGAGGTCGCCGGCCTGGACGTTCGCCCGGCTGACCGCGGCACCCGCCCCGAACTGGGCGAAGCTCGTGCGCGGCAGCGCCACGCCCGCCTGCTTGAACGCGTGGACGACGAGGCCCGAGCAGTCGAAGCCCGCGCGCGTGGTGCCGCCGTACGCGTACGGGGTGCCGATCGCGGCGCGCGCCGCGGAAACCGCCGACCCGCCGCCACCGCTTGTCGGCGTTGGCGCCGTCGAGCCGGAGATCCCCATCGCCGCCATCGTCGCCGGCCCGACCACGCCGTCGACCTCGAGCCCGTTACGCGCCTGGAACGCCTTCACCGCGGCGCGGGTCTGCGGGCCGTACGCGCCGTCGGCTGACAGCCCGAGCTTCTGCTGGACGGCGATCGTGACGCTCCGGCTCGGCTTCGGGCCGGAGTTGTTGCCTGAGCTCGTGTTCGAGCTCGCCGCCGCCGAGCGCGCCACGGGTCTGCGGCCCGACGATCCCGTCGACCATCAGGCCGTTGCGCTGCTGGAAGGAGATGACCGCGGCCCTCGTAGCGGGGCCGAACACCCCGTCGGCGGTGATCCCGAGCTGGCGCTGCAGCGCCGCGACGGCCGGGCCGCGCGAGCCCTTCTTCAAGAGCCCGGACTGAGCAGCGGTGGCCGTCGTCGATGCGGTCGTCGCCGTCTCCTGCGCCGCCGCAGTCTGCTGGAGGAGCGGCGCGACCAGCGCCGTCGCCGCGATCGCGAAGCCCACCTTCCGCGAGGCCGGCAGGTTCGCCCGCTGCCTCGCCGCACGCTCGCGGCGGCTCTGCGAGCGCCGCAGCGACCGCTCCCACGTCTCCTCGCAAGCCAGGTCGCGCCGCCCGTTCACGGGCAGAGCGAGAATCGCCCATCCATCATCGGTCAACGCGTGCGTAGGCATCTCGAATCCGAGCTCCTGTTCCTCCTCATCGCGGCCTACGAGGTGAGCTGACGGGCTCGCGCTGGCGCGCTACGCCGCTTTGCAACGGCGATTCGCCCCGAGGAAAGCGGTGCCCCCGGCACCACGATCCCAATGGGTCCCCCGCTCCCGCCTCCGCGGAGGAGGCGAGACTCGGCCTATGTCCAGGTCGCCATAACACCAGACCGTCCCGATGGATGCGGTACGACCCCGGCGCCAGGCCTCCTGCCTGCGGCCGGCACGCTACAACCCGCACATGAGCTCCAGCCCACCCCTCTGCCCGACCTGCGGCCAGCCCGCCAGCGAAGCCCTCGGAGGCCCCGAACACGAGTGGGAATGCCGAAACGAGGCCTGCTCCGAGTTCGGCCAACCCGTCCGAGCCGACGAGCCCGAACCCGCCGACGAGCCCTGATGCCCGATCGGGCAGACCCGCGTTAATGGGGTGAGAACCCGGGGTTGCGCGCGGCCTGATGTGGCGTAGCGTCTCCCGGGTCGATGCCCGCCGTCCGAGAACGCCCGCCTTCCGACCCGAGCCCGCCGCGCCGGCCGATCCGCCCGGCCCAGCCCACCTCCACGGCAGGCCTACGACCCAGCCAGCGCCGAGCAGCCGAGCACAGAGCCTCCTTCGAGCGAGCCCGAGCCGCCGAATCCTGGCTCCGCCGCCTCGCCCGGCTCTAGCCGGGCACGGGCCCGCGCGCCCACACGCGAGGTCGCAACAGCCGCGATCCGCCGCTACCCTGCGTCCTCGCAAGCCCTCTTAGCTCAGTTGGTAGAGCACTTCCATGGTAAGGAAGGGGTCGCCGGTTCGAGTCCGGCAGAGGGCTCTCGAGAAGCCGCTGGAAACAGCGGCTTTTCTTGTGCCCGAGAGTGCTGACGCGGCGTCGGCAAGGGCTCGTGGGCCGCTTTTGGGCCGCATACTTTTCGTAAGCGAGCGCCCACGGGTCACGCACGAAAGGGGTCGTCGTCTACGCCCACAGGCCGCTGTAGGGAACGGCCCAGAGCTTCCGGCCAAGCGGAATCGTCTGCTCGCCGGCGTACACGACGATCCCGACGCTGAACGCGTCGCCGCGAGCTTCGGCAAGCTTCGCGAGCCATTTCCAGTCGTTGGCGCGAAGCGTCGCGGAGGCTTTGACCTCGACGCCGACGATCTGTCCGCGGTTGTTCTCGAGCACGAGGTCGACGTCCTCGCGATCGCGCTGGTAGTGATAGAGGCGCGGCTGCTGGTCGGACCACGAAGCGTGCCTCAGCAGCTCGCCGGCCACGAAGGTCTCGCAGAGCTTGCCGGTGACCTGGTCGTCGTCCTCGATCCGTTCGATGCCGGCGCCCAGCAGGTGGGCGAGCAGACCGCTGTCACACACGTAGAGCTTGGGCGTCGTCGCCTCCCGGGAGCCCAGCCCGGGACGCCACGCCGGCAGTCGCTTGACGAGGAACATCTGCTCGAGAAGCACGACGTACGCCCGTACGGTCGCGTGGTGCATGTCGAGGCGCGCACCGACCTTGCGGTAGTTCAGGAGGTTCGCCGACTGCGTGGCGAGGAGTCGCAGGAGACGCTCGACGTCATCGAGCCGCCGGACGTCGGCCAGCTCGAGCAGATCACGCGCGAGCGTCGACGAGACGTAGTTCGCGAACCAGCGCTCCCGGCGCCGGCCGGGCGGCCGTACTCGCGCTTGTGGGTAGCCACCCTCGCTGACGACCTCCGAGAACGCTGCGCGACCGACCGGCGCGCCGGTCACCTGGGGCGCGCGCCCGGCGAAGAGCTCGTCGACGACGTTGACCTGCCCACCGCGGATCTCGCTCTGGGCGAGCGGCCACATGTCGATGCGATCGATGCGGCCAGGGAGCGCGTCTTGGATCCGCTTCGACTCCAGCACGTTGGCCGAGCCGGTGATCACGAAACGTCCCGGTGCCGTGTCCTCGTCGACGGCCTTCTTCAGCGCCAGCAAGAGGTCGGGCACCCGATGGATCTCGTCGATGAACGCAGGGCGGGGAAGGTCGGCCACGAATCCGACCGGGTCGCCCGCGGCTGCATCGCGGGTCGCCTGGTCATCCAGCGTGAAGGCGGGCATCGGATGCTCGTGTGCCGCAATGTCGTTGACGAGCGTGGTCTTGCCGACCTGCCGTGCTCCACCGACGAAGACGATCCGGGAGTCCTCGAACCCTTCGACGATGAGCGGACGGACGCTACGGGGGATCAGGCGGGATTCGCTCGGCACGGGCTTGGATGGCGAGGGCGCAATCGGCTGATCGGCCTTGCGTCAATGGATACTACAGCATGCGTAACTGGATAGTACGGAGTGCGTCAGTGGACATGCTTCGTCTCCTTTGCACATGCAAGGCCTACTTTGCACAGCGCAGACCGTCGCCGATCACGCTGCGGCGCGTGCAACGGCAATGCGACGCCCCGAATAAGCTCAGCCCCAGAAGATGCCGGTGTGATCGCGCTCGATCGCGTCGAGCAGTGGCGCAACGCCCGCTGCCGGGGCGGCGAGCTCGTACGGATGCCAGCGATCGTTGCTGTCGTGTGAGTACAGCCGCCACCGACGGGCGCGGTCGTCGTAGCGCAGCTGGGCGACCTTCAAGCTCGACCACTCCGAGCCGTAAGCGGGGTTCCAGGGCGGCCGCCGCTCGAGGAGCGTGATGCTCGAGCCGCGCACGGCATGCTCGATGCGGTAGTCGTCCGTCGAGCGCTGCTCGCAGTAGGCGGCGACTTCCGCGACCGCGGCCTCGATCGTCTGGCGCGGAGCGGCCATCTCAGGCGGATGCTCGCACGAAGCGCTCGGAGGTCAGGCCGCGAGCAGGACCGGCACGTCGGTGTGGTCGTCGATCGCCCGCGCCAGCCTCCCATCCGAGGTGAGGAGCGGCACCGGTTCGTCGGCCACACCCTCCGCCAGGGCGACGTAGCTCGCGTCGTAGGCCGAGAAGTTCTCGCGCAGCTGCCAGATCCGCGTCACGAGGATGTCGTGCGGGTAACGCTCGATCGGCAGGTCCTGCAGATCGGCGATCGCCTCACCGGCGCGCTCGACGTTCGTCTCGCCGGAGGCGACGAGCCGTCGCAGCGCGCTCAGGACCTCGACATCGACGAGGTGCGGCGCGTGCACCGCGAACCGGTGGTGGACGAGATGCTCGCCGACGCTCGTGCCCGCGGGCCGGCCGAGGATCAGCTCGGTCAGCGCGCTCGCGTCGACGACGAGCATCAGCGGCGATCGCGCTCGGTGGAGATGAGATCAGAGGCGGGCGGCCCGCCGACGGGCGTGCGACTCCTGATCCGCACCATCACCTCTTCCGGCGAGGGCTTGTCGGCCAGGCGCGGCAGATCGCTGAGGATCAGGTCAGACAGCGTGCGACCCTCGCGCGCCGCACGGGCCTTCAGCGACCGGTGGAGCTCGTCTGGGACATTCCGGATCTGGATCATCTTCATGTGCAGAGCATGGTTGCATGTGATGCACATGCACTCAAGCGAGACCGGAGCCGATCTCAGTCGCAGAACTCGGCGATCACCTCGTCGAGCATCTTCAATGAAGGCCGCCACTCCACCCGCGCTCGCGGCGGCACGAAGCGCGTCCGGGTCGAGCAGTCCGATCTTGCGCGCGCGGGCGAAGCACGCTCGCAGCTCGTCGGCGTCCATGACCTCGGCCAGGTCGATCAGGGTGCGAGACGGCGTGGTGACCGGGATGCCGTCGACCGTGGTGACGTCATCGGGATGCAGCGGCGGCCCACGGTGGATCTCGACGCCCGGGATCGCCGTGTCGTCGCGGGGATCGTCCGCGCTGCCGGGGACGTAGACGTCGATCTTCGCGCACTCCTCGCAGCACGGCTCGCCGAGGATCGTTGCGCGCAGGTGCTCGTCGATCGGCTCCGCGGTGACGTCGATGAGGAGATCCAGGTAGAGCGTGACCCCGTGGGCCCAGCTGACTTCGAGCATGTCGAGCTCGGCGACGTGCGCCGTCGATGCGACCGGCGGGAGGCCGGCCTCCTCGAGCCGGGCGGCGAAGCGGCGCGCAACGACGACGGGGTCCATCGGTGCTGGTCCGGAGTCCATGCGCCTCGTAGGCGGACGCGCGGAGATCTCGCCCCCGAGGCGTGGCTCAGCCCCAGAAGATGCCGGTGCGGTCCTCCTCGATCGCGTCGAGCAGCGGCGCGACGTCGGCCGCCGGCCAGGCCCAGCTCGTACGGGCGCCACCGGTCGTCGCTGCGGAGAACAGCCGCCAGGGAGGTATCGCGTGGCGACTCGCGGTTGTCTACGCTGCATGCGGACATGGCGACCGATCCGACGCTGATTCCCGCGAACGAGGAGGAGCGGCTCGCAGCCGTTCGGCGCTACGACGTGCTCGACTCGCCCGCGGACGGCGCCTTCGATCGCGTCACGCGCCTTGCGGCCCGGCACTTCGGCGTGCCGATCTCCATCGTGAGCATCGTCGACACGGACCGGATCTGGTTCAAGTCCCATCACGGGGTCGACGTGGACGAGATCGGCCGCGATCCGGGCCTGTGCGCCTCGGCGATCCTCGGCGACAAGCCGTGGGTGGTGGAGAACGCGGAGGTCGACCCGCGCACCATGGCCAACCCGCTCGTGGCCGGAGAGCTCGGTCTGCGGTTCTACGCCGGCGCACCGCTGCGCACCGGGGACGGCTACAACCTGGGCACGCTGTGCGTGATCGACCAGGAGCCGCGCGAGTTCAGCTCGGAGGACGCCGAGGTGCTCGGCGAGATGGCGGAGGTGGTCGTCGACGAGCTCGAGCTGCGGCTTTCGGCCCGGCGGACGGTCCAGGAGGAGCTGGCGCTGCGCCGGCAGGCCGAGCAGATGGCCACTGCGCTGCAGTCGAGCCTGCTGCCGCCCGAGCTGCCGAGCCTCGAGGGCGCCGAGCTGGCCTCGCTCTATCTGCCGGCCGACGCCTCCGAGGTCGGCGGTGATTTCTTCGATGCCTTCACGATCGGCGACACGACGGTGCTCGCCGTTGGGGACGTCAGCGGCAAGGGCCCGCGGGCGGCGGCCGTTACCGGAGTGGCTCGCAGCACGATCCGGTCGGCCTCGCTGTGGGCCGCCGGTCCGGGGGAGATCCTCGACAACCTCAACCGCACGATGCTGCTGGGCCGCAAGCGAGACCAGATCGAGCACTTCTGCACGGTGCTGCTTGCGTTCGTCACCCGGGCGCCCGATGGGCTCTGGCTGCGACTCGGATCGGCGGGCCACGCGCCCGCGCTGATCGTGCGGAGCACGGGCGCCTGCGAGGAGGCTGCGACCGCCGGCGCCCCGGTCGGCTGGCATGCCGATGCCGTCTACGAGGAGGTCGCCGTCGAGCTCGCCGCGGGCGACCTGCTCGCGATGTACACGGACGGGCTCTCCGAGGCGCGTACCCCTGGCGGGCTGCTCGGGCCGGAGGGCGTGACGGCGCTCCTGCGCGGGACGACGAGCGCCGAGGAGGCCGTCGGCGCGCTGAGGCGACCGATCGAGGCGGGCGACATGCTCGTCAAGGACGACGTCGCCGCGCTCGCCCTTCGGGTTACATGAGGCCGCCCGGCTCCGGTGCGTTCCCCGAGGAACGGCCGTTCGGCGTCCGGCGCCGGGAGCGCGCGGCGGGAGAGATCACGCTCGAGCTCTCCGGGGAGTTCGACCTCACGTCGCTCGAGGCGTTCGAGGAGGCGGCCGCCGGTATCCCGGCGGGGACGCACGTGACGATCGATCTCAGCGCGCTGGACTTCATCGACTCCTCCGGGCTCCGATCGTTCATGAACCTCGACCTGCGCGTGCGCGCGCACGACGGCCGCGTCACCCTGCTCGCGCCGCCTCCACACGCCGACCGGCTCCTGCGCCTGTGCGGGTTCCATGAGCGGTTCGAGATCCTCCCGGCGTGAGCGGGTGACCCTCCCGCTCCGGGCGCGCTTTCCGAGTCGCCCGGACAGCGTGGCTTCGATTCGCGACGCGGTCGAGCGCGCCGTTCGCTCCTGTGGCATGGACGAGACGGCGGTCCAGGACATCCGCGTCGCGGTTTCCGAGGCCGCGACGAACGCGATCATCCATGCCGGCGCACCCGAGGACGCCGAGGTGCACCTCCGGATCGAGCGGCTCCGCGGCGAGCTGCTGATCGTGATCGCCGATCAGGGCCACGGCATGCGGCCCCGCACCGACAGTCCCGGGCTGGGGTTGGGCCTTCCGATCATCTCGGGTTACGCCCGGCGCATGGAGGTGATCTCCCGCGGCGCGCTGGGAGGCGCCGAGGTCCACATGATCTTCCCCCACGAATGAGCACATGTAGCGTGCCACATGCGACGTTGCTCTCGCGCTCTTGACCGCCTCGGAGCGCAGCGTCCCAGTCGGTCTGGTCCGTTAGTCTCGACTGATGCATCGGAGCAGAGCATGCGGCTGAAGCCGGGCTCGTACCTGATCCTCGGGATGCTCAACAGCGGTGTGCAGACGGGTTACGCGATCAAGCGCGCCGTCGATCGCAGCACCCGGTTCTTCTGGGCTGCCTCGCTCGCGCAGGTCTACCCCGAGCTTGCTGCGCTCGAGGGCGACGGGTACGTCGTCGGCACCGACGAGCCGCAGGGCGCCCGGCCACGCAGGACCTACCGCCTGACCGACAAGGGCCGAGCGGCTCTCGATGACTGGCTCGTCAGCGAGCGCATCCCCGACTTCGAGCAGCGCGACGAAGGGCTGCTGCGGGTCTTCTTCGCCGACGCGCTATCACCCGCCGACGCGATCGAGCTGGTCAGGCGCCTCCGCGCTCGGGCCGAGGAGATCGATCGCACGTTCCAAGCTGAGATCCTCCCGCTGGCGCAACGGGTGCCCGGCCGCTTCCGGCTCATCGCAGCTCGCGAGGGCGCCGACTACTTCGCGTGGCGCGCCGAGTGGTTCCGCCGGCTCGAGAGCGAACTCGTCGCCGACCTCGACGCGCGAGACGCTGAGGTCCCGTGATCGGCACGGCGTGAGTACGCAACGCAAGAGCGAGATGGTCGCCCAGCGCCATCACCTCCCGACGGAAGGGACCTCGCGCTTCAGCGACGGACCCGGTAGCGGATGTGAGTGGCCTCCGGCGTCTCGATCACCTCGACGATCTCCAGCTCGATCTGCGACGGCAAGACGTCGAACAAGCGACGGCCGCGACCGAGCAGCACCGGGATCAGGTGGATCTGCAGCTCGTCGAGCACCCCGGCCTCGAGCGCCGTTCGCGCGGTGTAAGCGCCGCCGCGCACCTCCACGTGCCGGTCCCCGGCGGAGGCTTTTGCCTGTGCCATCGCGCTTTCGATCCCGTCGGTCACGTAGGTCACCAGCGGATATCCCCACCGGGCGGCCGGGCCGGGAGGGCGGTGGCTGGGCACGAAGATCGGGGCGCCGCCGTGATCGCCGCCCCAGTGATCCATCAGCTCGGCGGTCCGCCGTCCGGACAGGACCGCACCCGCCGCGCTCCATTGGTCCTGGAACTGTCTCGTCGGCCCGGACGGTCCGTCCGCGTCGGCCCACTTGTGCAGCCGCTCCCCGTCCTCGCCACCGAGGAAATCGTCGGGGTCGGCGATGTAGCCGTCGAGGGACATCGACATGTCGAGCACTGAAATCGGCATACCTACCTCCTGTGGTCTCGCTTGTCTTCTCGTGGATCGGCGGTCAAGGCGCGAGCAGCGACCGTCATCACGAGGCGCTGTCGCGTGGGATCTGAGGGCCAACCACAGTGGTGGGCGGCGCGGATCGCTGCGCCCAGGCGGGCGGTTCGATGCCGGCCCGCTGCGCGGCGATGCGAGCGAAGTGCGCTCGAAACCGGCGCAGTTCCTCGACGCCTCGCCCGCCGAGGCGCTCGAGGAAGCTCGCGACGCCGCCGGAGGCCAGGACGTACGCATCGGCGGCGGCGCTGTCATTCAGCGCTCGTGTGGCCGCGTGACGTCCCCGGCGACGTGTACGGCGGGGTGCCGGCCAGCTTTCCGCCGTCGATGGTCAAGGTCGTGCCGGTGACGAACGCGGCGGCGTCTGAAGCCAGCCACACCGCTGCGGCCGCGACCTCGTCGGGCTGCCCGACGCGGCGCATCGGCAGTGCAGCCGCGGCCGCGGCCTGAGCATCGGCGCCGGCGCGCTGCAAGTTGTCGGTCAGGATCGGCCCGGGAGCGATCGCGTTGACCCTGACGCCTGCCGCGGCGTAGTCGATGGCTGCGACCTTGGTGAGGCCTTCGAGGCCGTGCTTGGTGGCGACGTAGGCACCGAGCCCGGCGACGGCCTGGCTCCCGGCGGTGGAGGACATATTGATGATCGCGCCGCCGCCTGAGGCGAGCATCGCCGGTATCTCGTGCCGCATCGCGACGAAGGTGCCTCGCAGGTTCACGGCGACCGCGGAGTCGAATGCATCGAGCGACACCTCGGCCAGCGGCGTGGGCCGATGCCCGCCACCGGCGGCGTTGTTGCACGCGAGATCGAGCCGGCCGAAGTGGGCGACGGTCCGGTCGACCATCCGGGCGACGGCGTCGGCGTCGCTGACGTCCGTCGGCCAGGCGATCGCGTTGCCGCCCGTCCTGGTTATCTCGTCGGTCAGACGGTGGAGTGCCGTCTCGTCGCGGGCCGCCAGCGCGACCGCCGCCCCGGCGTTCGAGAATGCTCGCGCGACAGCGGCGCCGATGCCTCGGCTGGCGCCCGTGACCACGGCGACCTTGCCTTCGAGGTCTCCCGCTCCAGCTGATCTCATCACTCACGCCGCCCGCGGGAGCGTCTTGTCGAGCTGATAGCTCAGGATGACGACGCCGTCGCTGAGCGAGGTCGTGCCGGTCAGGTTGAAACCGACCGCAGGGGCGGTTCCGAACAGCAGATCGCTCGGGCGGCCGGCGCCGACGATCAGCGGGTGCACCCAGAGCCGCAGCTCGTCGAGCAGGCCGTGCTCGAGCAGCAGTCGCGACACGGCCCCGAAGCCATACTGGACGATGTTCTTGCCGGGAGCCTGCTTGAGGCGCGTGATCTCGGCGACGACATCGCCGTCGATCACCTGGGTGTTGGTCCACTGAGGATCCTTGAGCGTCGTCGAGACCACGTACTTCGGCATCGCGTTGATCTGATCGGACACAGGGTCCCCGGAACGCGTCGGCCAGACCGGGGCGAAACCGTCATAGGTGTGCCGGCCCATCAGCAGCGCGTCACAGGACAGGACCAGATCCGCCTGGATCTGCCCGAAGCGCTCGTCGCCGGGACGCCCGAGCGACGGCCACAGGTGCGGCGCCTCGACGACGCCGTCGAGGCTGATGTAGGTCGAGTTGATGATCCTACGCATGGGTTCCTCTCGTTTGGGTGCGCTCGCATGGATGGCTCCGCTCAATGCCTTGCCAGGCCGCGAGCGGCGGGATCAAGGGAGAGTGCGGCGAGGTGGCGACTGAACGCGCGTTTGCCCGCGGGACCCGCGACCGGCAGTGAGCCTCGTCCAGTGGCGATGTTCTGCATTGACACATCGCAACAGAACACGAGAAGACTCGCAATCGGATCGACCCAACGGGTCTGCGCGAACTGATCGCGAGCCCACGCGTGGGACAACGCCTAACCGGGCGCGTCCACGGGCAGCACACGACCGGTCACGTGCGATATCGCGGCGCGGGTCTGCCGGAGCATGAAAGCCGTGGAAACGAGGGCCTTCCTGAGCTCGCTTCTATTTGCGCGCGACGCGCCTTGGATGGTGACGTCATCCGGATGCAGCGGGCGGACCTCGGTGGATCTCGACCCCGGGGATCGGGGGGTCGTCGCGCGGGTCGTCCGCGCAGCCGGGGACGTGGACGTCCACCTTGGCGCACTCCTCACAGCACGGCCGAAGGCCGAGGATCACTGCTCGTCCGTGCTCGTCGATCGGCGCCACGACGTCGTCGTGCTTGAGGTCCATGTACAGCGTGACCCCGTGCGCCCAGGTGACCTTGAGCAGGTCGAGTTCCCCGTCGTGCTCTGCAGAGACGAAGGGCGGCAGGCCGGCCTCCTCGAGACGGACGGCGAAGCGACGCGCCGCCACGCCGGGGTCCATCGCGATGCGTCCGAGGTCCATGCGTCCGGTAGGCCCGGAGCACGGAGATCTCGCCCCCGTGGAGGTTCGCAATAGTGATCGGATGAGCGAGGCACTGCACGACATCGCGAGCCGCGCCGATTGCGAGCGGCTGGTGCGTGCGTTCTACGGGCGGGCGCTCGAGGACCCGATCATCGGCTTCATCTTCGTCGATGTGGCGAAGCTCGACCTCGAAGCACACGTCCCGCGGATCGCGTCGTTCTGGGAGACGATCCTGCTCGGCGCGCGCTCCTACAGCGGCGGCGCGTTCCGTCCACACGCCGAGCTCCACGCGAAGGTGCGGCTCCGTGAGGGACATTTCACGCAGTGGCTGAACCTGTGGTCCCGCACGGTCGACGAGTTGTTCGCCGGCGAGCGCGCCGAGCTTGCAAAGGCGCATGCGCACCGGGTCGCGCAGGCGTTCCTCGGGCGCCTGCAGCAGCTCCCGTCCACTGATCCCGCTCCACTGACGACTGGCCTGACCGTGATACAGCGAGGGCCGGCCGCCTGACGCGCGCTGCCCGGCGGACGTGGCAGCTCAGCGGCGGCGACGCTCAGGTTGACGCCTTCTCGAAACGCTCGAAGCGCAGCTCGAGCCGGTGCGGGTCCGGCCGGTCCTCAGGGCGGCGGGGCACGGCGATTCGGCCGCCGTGGAACCCCTGCAGGCCGGTGCGCAGCATCGGCCCGTCGATCTCGCGCAGCAACCGTCCGGCGATATGCACCACGCCCATGGGGTCGATGCCGAGCAGATTGCGATCGAACGCGAGGTGGTGGATGGCGCACAGCGCGATGCCGTTGACGACCGCGGCCACGCCCTCGGTCTCGGTGGCCGGAAGCCTTACGTTCTCCCGGTTGCTGCGTAATACAATTCGTGGTACGTTCCGCGTCGTGGCGCGCACGATCCAAGCGAGGCTCGACCGGCTCGCCGAGGAAGACCTCGCTGTCCTGCGGCGCGAAGGGCACAACGACTCCGAGGCGATCCGCCTCGCCCTTCACGAGGCGGCCGCGCGTCGTCGGCGCCGGAGTGCGCTGCGGCTCGAGGCTGAGCGGGCCGCTGCCGATGAGGAGGATCTCGCCGAGGCCCGCAGGGTTCGAGCCGAGATGGACAGCCTCGCCGCTCCGTGGCCTGAGGACTGAGCATGGTCCGCGGGGAGGTGTTCCGATTGCGGGCGCCGCGCGGGCGTCGAGGCTCCGAGCAAGGCGGTGAGCGCTTCGCCGTCGTCGTGCAGGCCGACGAGCTGCTGGCGCTGAGCACGGTGCTGGTCGCCCCGACCTCGCGCTCCGCGCCTTCGCGATCGTTCCGGCCGACGATCGAGATCGGTGGGCAGCCGACGCGTGTCCTGGTGGAGCAGACCACGGCGGTCGTGACCGACCGCCTCGGCAGGTCGGCCGGCCGACTCGACGCGGATGAGTTGAGTCAGCTCGACGATGCGCTTGCGGTCGTGTTCGGCCTCTAAGGCTCGCCTGACACACACCCCGCCCTACCGCGGGGCGAGCTCCGGGGTCAGCCTGTGTAGGGCGAGCCGTCCTCGTTGACGCGCTTGAAGGTCAGCTCGTAGTGGGCGGTGGAGATGATCGTCCCGATGCCGCCCATCCCCGGGACGGTCGCGGGCACGTCGACGCCGATCGAGTGGGTTCCCGCATCGAAGAAGACGTTGCGTGGGACGTGCGTGGTGACCGGGTCGGGCAGCGGCGCCCGCACCGGGAACGGCTCGCATTCGCTGATCGTCGGCGGCACGTCGCCGATGTCCGGTGCTCGCGGGTGCCACTTGACGCGGGCCGGCCCGTCTCCCGCCGGCAGCTCGATCTCGACGGGGAGGATCCAGTCCTCGGTGCCGGTGCCGGTCAGGGTGCAGGCGACGCGCGCCGACGCCGTGTCGTTCCACTTGCAGCCGCTGAACGTGGCGTACTTGCCGATGCTGCCCTTGGCGAAGATGATGCCGCCCAGCGTGCCGTCGAGCTGGGGGCCCACGGCGCCGTCGACCGGTGCGCCCGAGTCCTGGAAGGTCGTGGTGTTGTTCTGCGAGGAGCTGTAGGCGCAGCCGAGGTAGGCGAAGATGTTGTTCGCCGACATCTGGTCGGTGTAGGCCATGCCGACGGCCTTGTAGGTGGGGTTCGGCTGCGTGAGCACGTCCTGGTTGCCGAACGCCACGCCCGCCTTCGACGTGGCGCGGTACTGGACCCACGCCGGGTTGCTGGCCGTGACGACGACGAACTCGAACGCCGGCGCCGTGCCGGTGGCCTCGGCCGGCGAGCCCTCGACGTTGAGCTGGTTCGCGCGCTTGAAGATCCCGTTCGGCCGCGTGCCCTTGTCGAGCGTCGGCTCGAGCCACGCGGTGAAGCGCCCACGGTCGCCGGCGAGGTAGCGCCGCTCGTCGGGTTTCGGGTCGAAGCGCATCGCCACGCAGCGGTTGAAGTCCTGGTTGAAGCGCTCTTCCATCTGCCGGTACTTGACCATCGCCGTGTACACGACCTCGGCGAACTCGCGGTCGGTCTCGCCCTGCAGCTTGCGCGCCACCTGGGCCTCCAGCAGGCCCGCGACGTCGGCAGGGGCGCCGGTCAGCCGTACCTGCACGTCGAGCCGGCGCTCACCCGCGGTGTAGGTGCGCGAGCGCATGTTGACCTGCGCTCGCCGGCTCGTGACCATGCGCAGGGTCAGCGGCGCCTGGCCGGCGCCGGTGACGGTGGTCCGCACGATGCCGTCATGATCGATCGTGAGGGTGTCGATCTTCGCGTCGTCGGCCGTCTGACCCCGGTAGGTGTTCTCCTCGGCGAGCGTGGCCGAGTATCCCGAGATCAGCCGGCGACCGGGCCCGACGAGCCGGATGCTGATCGAGGTCTCTCCGCGCTTGCGGCCCTCGAGCCGGCCGGCGCCCGTGGGGCAGTCCTCCCCCTCGATGCGATCCGAGGCCAAGCCCGTGCGGAACTCGACGAAGATCGTGACGTCGCCGGCCGGGATCTCGCCGTTGAAGCCGATCGTGTTGCCGTCGGAGACCCCTATCACGCCGCCGTCGCCGGCTTGGGCCGCACGCGCGTGCGGCCCGACGCGCGCGGCCGCCGCCGCCGGGACGCTCCCGCGACGCGCCGCCACGAGCGCGAGCCCCCTGGCGAACGTCCGCCGCAGCGCCGGCGCGGCGCCGTGGCCCGTCCTGCGCAGCCGCTTCGCGAGCGAGGGAACGCGCCGCCCGCGACGGTCGCGCAAGGCCGGCCACTTCGACGACAGCAGGAAGTCCAGCGCGAGCCGCCCGCGATCGGCCGCCTTCGGGGCCGGCGGCGCGACGCGCAGCTTGACGCAGCGCTTCTTCCGGCCGGTCTTGACGAGCACCTTGCCCTTCTTGCACTTGGTCGCCGCGGACGTGGCCCCGGCGGCGGATGCCGGCGCAACGGCAGTGCAAGCCATGGCCGCGGCCACGGCCGCCACTACCACGGCGGCGCGCGTGCGGATCATGGTGGGCGCGAGCCTACACGGGGCCGGCGATGAGGTGCGAAAAGTATGGGTACCGTCCCGCCCAGGCAGTGCGGCGTGCCGGTCGCGGCGGCGTGCTGCCGCATCTGTAGGGGTCCCTACGCGCCCGGCTCAGGGTGTCCGGACATCGACGAGATCGTCGATGAGCTCGAAGTCCGCGACATTGTGGGTCAGCAGCGGACGTCGATCAACGCCAGAAGATGCCAGTGCAGGTCCTCGAGCGCGGTCGGCGGGCGCGCCCCTCGCCGGTGGCGTCGGCCGGCGTGTGGCCGTGATCGTGGAGCCGGCGCGTCCGGCTCTCTTGGCAGAGCCGGTCAGCTTGGCTTCTACGAGGACGACGCTGGGATCGCGAACGGCGGGGGCCCGAGCAACTCGATCGAAGGCGAGCGCTCGGCCGCTTGGCGCAGGCGGGCGAAGTCGGCCGGCCGCGCCGCGTCATCGGGTGAGGTCACGGTCTCGCCGGCGTCGCGGTAGAAGCTCTCGCCGGAGCCCGGCGTCTGAAACCCGAGCACCCGCGCGGTGTCCGAGGTCACCATGAACGCGTGCGGGTAGCCGCGCGGTGCGAAGAAGACGCCGCCAGGGCCGACCGGGTGGTCCTCGCCGTCGGCATGTACCAGCAGCTCGCCGTCGAGCACGTAGATCGTCTCGTCGGTGTCCGGGTGCAGGTGCAGCGGCGTGACCTTGCCGCGTTCCATGTCGTCCTCGAGCAGCACGAACGCCCCGCCGGTCTCCTGCGCCGTGGCCTTCCAGGTGAAGACGCCTCCCCCGGCGAACCACATTCGCTCGCCCTCGCCACCCTGCCGGATGATCGCAGTCGCCGTCGTGCTCATTGCGCCCTCTCCAAGATGGGACTCGAGTGTCCATGAGACTACGGTACCTTTATGGGCATGTCAATCCCATATGAGCTCACGGGGAGGACGAATCAGAAGGCCCGCACCCGCAACGCACTTGTCTCGGCCGCACGGGAGTGCCTCGCGGACGGCGTGACGCCGACGGTCGAGCAGGCCGCCGATCGCGCGGCGGTGTCGCGCACGACGGCCTACCGCTACTTCCCGAACCAGCGTACGCTGCTGCTGGCGACCTTCCCGGAGCTCGACGCGACCTCGTTGCTGGGCGACGATGCGCCGGACGACCCGGTCGCGCGTCTCATGCTCGCCGTCGAGCGCTTTCTCGACATCACGATCGAGCACGAGGCGGTCGCGCGCGCGCATCTGCGTCTGTCGCTGGACCCGGCCGGACCGGGGGAAGACCTCCCCTTGCGCAAGGGCCGCGCCATCGGATGGTTCGAGGACGCGCTCGAGCCGCTGCGGGAGGATCTGGGCGAGGCCGGGCGGCGCCGCCTCGCCCTCGCCATCCGGACGGCAGCCGGGATCGAGGCGCTGGTTTGGCTCACCGACGTCGCCGGGCTCGGCCGCGACGAGGCGCGCGAGGTCATGCGCTGGTCCGCGCGGGCGCTGACGGAATCGGTGACCGCCCCGCACCGCCGCTGATTCTCGGCCGGAAGGGCGCGGGCGCGTGCGCGTGCGCAATCCTGTAGTCGTCCGTGCTGGACAGGCCCGGCGCGCAGGAGTTAGATATTCGATGCGTCGCCGAGGGCGGTCGCGCGGCGCGGGATGTTCTCAACCACAAGGGGGGACGGATGTTGTCCTTCAGATGGCTCGCGATCGGTGCGGGGATCGCGTCGTTCTCGGCCGGCGTCGCCATCGCCGGCTCGCAGTCTGGCGAGACGACCGCCGTGACGGCCGACTTCCAGGCCGCCGTCGTTTCGCAGAAGCAGCGGCAGTGCGACGCCAACCACGTGAAGTTCCGCGTCAAGTTCGAGGGCACGCAGACAAGCGCGGACCAGCGACTGAGCGGGAAGCTCACGATCCGCGCGGTGTCAGTCGTGAACACGCAGAACGGACTCGGCCACGTCAGGGCCAAGGTCCGCGTGAGCGACGCCGCGACCGGGAAGCCGAAGCTGCACGGCCTCGCCATCGGGGTGATCGAGCCGGATGGTGGATCCGAGGGGCTGCTCCGCGGGCGCACGGTCGGACCGGACTCGATGCGCCTGCTGGCGAACTTCAACGTCCAGCAGGACCAGTCGACCGGCGCTCTGACGGGCGAGCTCGGCAAGGACTCGCAGAGCGGGGCCAACCAGGATCCGGCCATCCTCACGAACGCGTGCAAGGGCGGCCATGGGAAGCCCGACGGCGCCAAGGGCAAGCGGAAGGGCCAAGGCCCCAAGCGCGGCTGACCCGCTGGCGGCTATCTGGCGCGCTCGCCTGGCGGAAGGTCGTCGGGCAGCGGGAGCTGCTGCGGCGACACGCCGTCCTCGTCCTCCCACGCCGCGAACGCCTCCCCGTCGCGGCCGGCATGCTCGCCCGACCCGCCGAGGGCGAGCAGGACGAGGCGACCGGGACCGCGGTTGACGAGCTGGCGGCGCACGGAGGGCGCAACGCGGGCGAGGTCTCCACGCCCGAGCGTCTGCTCCTCGCCCTCGACCAGCAGGGTGAGGGTTCCCTCGAGCACCAGGTAGACCTCCTCCTGCATCGCATGGCGGTGGATGCGGCCACGCTGGCCGGGCTGCAGCACGAGCTGGTTGAGGCCGAAGGCCGTCACCCCGAGCTGCCGGCGGAGAGGGAGGAAGCGCTCAGCCGTATCGAAGTCCAGCCGCGCACGGGAGATGCCGGGTTCCATGGCGAAAATGCTAAGGAGAACCTCGCGGATCGTGCCGGCGCGGGGCGCCCGCCCCGTCGACTCCGACTCGGCGACGACACGGTCTCCGGGCTGGAAAACCATGGCTTCTCCTTCGCTAGTACCCACGGATCGTACGCCTGCGGCGTGCGACGGCTCAACCCGGTCGCCATCCTTCCGCGATCCGCCGACCAGGAGTAGTCTGGGAGGCGAGCTGGCCCTGCGGCCAACGATCCCGGCCGAAGCGCGAAGTACAGCCGACGGAGCGATCAACGCGACGAGGCCACGCACTAACGGCGCACGAGATCGACTGTGGGGCCAGCCGCGTCCGGTGCAGCTGTCGCGACCTCCACGGGCTGCGCCAGGGCTCCCGGATGGAAGGGAGGAAGGAGCGAGTCGATGGAGTCTTCCGAGGTCCGTCACATCCTGATCGTGGCGAACCGAACGGCCGCGACGCCCGCGTTGATCGACGCGGTCCGAAGGCGCGCCTCAGAGACCTCGTGTCGCTTCACGCTGCTCGTCCCACGGACGTTCTGGGATGCCGACACGGAGGAGTCTGGGATAACGCTCGAGCTGGCGATCCCGCTGCTCGACGAGGCGGCCGGGAGCCACGTTGAAGGCCTGATCGGGGACACCGATCCGTTCGCGGCGATCACCGCCGCGCTGGAGGACGGCGACTACGACGAGATCATCATCTCCACGCTGCCGGCGCGCGTGTCGCGGTGGCTGCACCTCGACCTCCCTGCGCGGGTGCAGCGCTTCGGACTGCCGGTGACAGTGATCACCGCGCGAAAGAACGATCGACAGCACAGCTCCGCCGGCTGAGCGGTGAGGCACCCCTCGGCCCCTGGAGGCTAAACGCCATAGATCGCCGGAATAGACGGGGACAGGCGGCGTCCTCCCTCCTATGCGCCGCCCCATCGTCACCGAGATCACGCAGCGTCGAGAGCCAGTCGTACGTGACACGTTCATCGACGATCTCCACACCCGTCGGCGCCCCCCACGCAGCCGCACGACACGCTCCACTAGCGCGGCGGGCAAAGACGATCTGCTGCGAGGCGTCGTGCACGCGGTCGAGCGGTAAAGATCTACTGCGCCAGTCGCTCGAATAGCTCCCGCTCGCGCTCGTGGCGTTTCTTGAGGCGGTCCATGAATGCCTTGTCCTTCCGCCGGGCCTCAATGTGCTCGTCAATCGCGGTGCGCACCGTGTCGGTGACGGTCTTGTTCTCGGCCCGAGCAATCATCTCGAGTGTCGCAGCGCGCTCGTCGTCGAGGCGCAGAGTCATGTGCTTCATAGTCATCCTCGCCGGTTGATCCATGCACCTTGACACCTTTCACGGCAGATATCAAGGTATCTCGATACCACGCTGCCCGTCGGCGATCCGAGCGGCCACCCAGGCTCGGAACTCGTCCTCTCTGACCGTCTGAGCCGCGACGCGCTCGATCATCTCGGCCGTGGCCATCAGACCCTCGGGCGGATGCGTGAACGCGCGCCCGTTCCGCTCGACGAACTCGACCATCACGTCGTAGGCCGTGCGCTTGTTGCCGTCGGGCAACGGATGGTTTCGCATGATCCGCGACGCGTAGATCGCCGCCTTGTCGGCGAGTGAGGGATAGAGCTCGACGTCGCCGTATCCGGCGAACGGTGCTGCCAGTGCCGAGCCGGCGAGCTGCACGACCCGATCCATACGCGCGAGCCGGCTCGCGTCGATTCCGGAGTGGATCTCGGCGATCACCAGGAAGGTCGCCAGATCGATGGGATACATCCGGGTCAGCCTTCGAGATCGCCGAAGTCAAGCTGACCGTCCGGTTCGGCAGCGGTCGACTGCAGGGCCAGCCTGGCTCTGACGATCTGCTCCTCCGCGCTGATCCGTTCGCCCTCCTCCTGCTCGGCCATGACATGGGCATATGTGTCCAGGCAGACCGTCGGGTTGTGCCCGAGCTGCGCCGCGATCTCGACAACCGACAGCCGGCCCTCGTGGATCAGCAGCGACGCGAAGGCATGTCGGAGGTGGTAGGGGCGAGCGCCGTCGATCCCCACCGACTCCGCCACCGGCTTGTAGATCCGCTTGCGCCAGTTGCGCCAGTCGCTCGCTCGCCAGAAGCCTCCCGACGCGGCCGAGAAGACCGGGCTGGCCGGCGACGGCACAGACGCGCTCCGCCATTCCGCAAGGTCGTCTCGGACCGGCGCGAGCAGCTTCACCGTGCGGGGTTGACGGCGATTCTTGAGGACTTTCAGCTCGCCGTCGCTGAGTGCGCGTTCGACCAGCAGCGTGCGGTCGCGGACGTGCCGCCACTCGAGCGCGAGCGCCTCCTGGGGCCGGAGACCCGCGTACGCGAGCACGGAGATCAGGGTGGCGTCGCGAAGCCTGCCTCGTTCGAGCAGCAGCGAGCGCATCACCTCGACCTGATGCGGCGGGATCGCCTCGACGGCCGGCCGCAGCTGCTTCGGTGGCTTGCGGGTCATCTTCACGGCGTTCGTCGGGACCCGGCCCCACTCGACGGCGCGCTGCAGTACGCCCTGGAGCATCGTCATCGTCTTGCGGATCGCCTCGATGCCGACGCCGGCCTGCTCGAGGTCGGCGCGGAAGTGCGCGATCGTCTGGGGCGTGAGCTCGCGCAGCGGAACGGCGCCGAGGCGTGGCAGCGCGTGCCCGTTCCACAGCGTGGCGTACGCGCGCAAGGTCGCGCGCTCGAGATTCGGCCCCGCGTAGACGGTCCACCATTCCTCGACGAACTCAGCGAGCGTCTCGCGGCCCGCGTCGAGGTCGGCCAGCGCGCCCGTTCGCTTGAGCGTGCGCAGCTTGCCCTCGTACGCTCGGGCGTCGCCGAGCTTGTCGAACGTCTTGCTGCGCTCGAAGCCGCGCTCGTCACGCCAGCGGACCTTCCAGACGCTGTACGTGGTTCCGTCGCGTCGCTTGCGGTCGCGCTTCTGAATCACAGCCTGCTCCTCTCGCTGAGGGTCGCCTGTCAGCGATAGGGAGAACAGGGCCAAAACTGACCCCTTCTGATCAAGGCGCCAGCTGGTCGGCAACAGCCGCGGCGTGCGAGGCGAAGACGAACTCGCCGACACGATTGGCGAGGCCGGAAGCGACCAGTTCGCGCACGGCGACCGCGACTCGGTCGCGCTCCGCGAACGACTCCGCGCCGCCGGTCATCTCGCGGGTGAGCTCCTCGATCGAGAGCAGGCCCGGGTGGTGTTCGAGCAGCAGCGCGAGCACGGCGTGCCGGGCGTCGGTCACAGCAGCACCGGCCAGAGGTACTCGAAGTAGCTGGCGGCGAACGTCGAGCGCACGACGTCTCTGCGCCGCTCGACGAGGCCGACATGCTGGAGCGCCGTCGCCGCCGGCTCGACGGTCTCCGGCGGGAGCCCGAGGCGCGCCCGGAGGTCGTCGAGGTGGTCGCCCGCGGCCGGCGGGTCGACCACGAGCTCGAGCAGCACGATCTTCTGTGCGAGGTACTCGGGGCCGTAGGGGTCGGGCAGCCGGAGCGGCGGGCCGCCGTTACGGTGGTGATGCATGGGAGCTCAGCCTCCTGTGCCGGCCCCGGGGACGTTCCAGCGTCGCCCGGGGCGCTTTCGCCGAGTAGGCGGCTCGGCCGAAAACTGGCCCCCTACGAGCGCGCCCGCCCCATCTCGGGCGTGAGCTTCAGCCGACCGGCAGACGGGCGCCTGGTGCTCGATCAGGGACACGACCGGGGTCTGCGACCGCGGTGGCAGCGGCGCGACGATCGACAGCTCCAGCCACGCGTCGACGTCGGTCCTCGCGCAGCCGGTAGGCGCCCCGCTCGCCGAGCCGGTAGGCGCGCAGCTGGCCGCGGTGGATGGCGCGCAGCACCGACTTGGCGCTGATCTGGCAGCGCTCGGCGACGTCTGCAGGCGTGAGCAGCCGCTCGTCCATCAGCGGCCCAGCTCCCGGCCGACCGCGCGCTCCCGAAGGCGCACGACCTCGGGCGTCAGTCGTCGCTGCTCACGGTGCAGGCGAGTGCGCAGAGCCAGCTCGCGCGACGCGATCGCAGCGAGCTGCTCGCACGCCAGGTCCGCGGCCTCGTGTGCCCGCTCGAGCGCCGCCGCATGACGCGCGCGGGCGCCCGCGCGGAACCACGCGGGGTGCTCGCGCTCGAGCGCGGTTCGTTCCTGCGTTGCCGTGGCCCGCTCCTGCTCCAGCTCGGACCGCCGCTCGGCGAGCTGCGCGAGCTCGGGCTCGGCGGAGGCGAGGTCGGTGGCCATCGTCTGCCGGCGCGATCGCCCGAGCGACTCGACCAGGGCCCGCACCGGGTCCTGCCGGCCGGGCCCGGCGGGCGCGAACTCGTCCCGCTCGGACTCCGGCGAGTCGAGCACGTACAGGCGGTTGCTCTGGCGCCCGCGGCTCAGCGCCACGTAGCCGGCCTCGCGCGTGAGCTGATCGCCGACGAGCACGAACGTCCGGTCGCAGGTCATCCCCTGCGCCAGGTGGACGGTCATCGCGTAGCCGTGCATCAGCGAGCGGCCGCCATGCCTCGTCGGCTGCTCGAGGAACGCGCGCGGCAGCGAGACCCGCCGGCCACCGAGGTCGACGTCGAGCCGTCCCAGCTCCGGATCCACATCGGTGACGACGCCGCGGTCGCCGTTGACCACGCCGAGCCGGCGGTCGTTGCGCCGCACGAGCACCCGGTCGCCACGGGCGAACGCGACGTCACCGACGACGAGCTCCTGCTCGCCGAGCGCTCCCGCCGCGCGCATGAGCGCATGCGCGCGGCCGTTGAGGTCGGCGACGTCGACCCGCCGCTGGGCGATCATCACCGAGCCGGCCGGGTCGCCCGACGCCCACCAGTCGGCGACCAGCGAGCGGCGCAGCGTGTCGACCCGCTCGCCGACGACGATCCGGTCCGCTCGGGCGTACGCTCGACGGCCGTGCGCGCGTCGCCGCGGCGCAGCGCCTGCAGCGCATCGCGCTCCCACTCGGCGAGCTGGCGACGGTTCTCCTGCAGCTCGATCACCGGGACGCGCGACAACAGGCCACCGAACGCGCCGCCGGCGCCGATCGCCGGAAGCTGCCGGTCGTCGCCGCAGCAGCACCACCTTGGCGTTCGCCGTACGCGCGTGCTCGATCAGCGCGGCGAGCTCGCGCGTGGGAATCATCGCGGCCTCGTCGAGCACGAGCACCGCGCGCCGCCCGAGCACTCCGACCGGATGGCGGTCGAGGCGCTCGAGCAGCGCGGCCACGCTCGTGCTCGGGATGCCGGCGCCGTCCTCGAGCTCGCGGGCCGCGCGCCGGGCCAGCGCCGCGCCCAGCACCCGAGCGCCGCTGCGCTCCCACGCCTCGCGCGCCGCCGCGAGCGCATGCGTCTTGCCCGCCCCCGCCGGTCCGACGACGACCGCGAGGCCGGCGCCGTCCTCGGTGAGCCGCCGCACCATCTCGACCTGCTCCTCGGCGAGCGAGGGCCGGCGCCGCAGCGCCCGCTCGATCGCCTGTGGCCGGGCGACGCCCACGCCGGCCTCCTGGCGCTCCGACCGCGTGGTCGAGGATCCGCCGCTCGAGCGCCAGCAGCTCCGGCGTCGAGTAGGAGCGCTCGGCGCGCGCCGGCGGGATCAGCCGGCCGTCCGCACGCCGCAGCGGCTCGCGCGCCGTGCCCTCGGCGAGCACCACGGCGCGCGGCGAGGCGAGGAAGTCGTCGGCCAGGCGCTCGATGTCGGCCGCCGACACCGACGCGTGCGCGGGCAGCCGCTCGCTCAACGCCTGCAGCACGTCGCGCCGGGTGAAGGTCGACCGATCGCGCGTCAGGCCGTCCGGCGCCGGCCGAGCTGCTCGAGGATCTGCTCGACCACGCCGCTCGTCGAGCGGACCTGATCGCACGCGGCCGCCGAGCGCGCGGACCGACCTCGGGCGCGAGCCCGAGGGCCCGCGCCCGCTCGCGCCACTCCGGCACGAGCTGCTCGGGCCGGACGCGGTAGTCCTTGCCGCGGCGGGTCGCCAGCGTGGCGACCTGCGCCGCGGCCGCGCCCGAAGCGCCGCGGCGCTCGAGCTCGGCCTCGATATCCGCGCGCCGGCGGCTGAACGCCCGCAGCACCGGCGGCGGGATGCCGGCGATCTCGGCGATGCCGTTGCGCACCGGCGTCCACTCGACTCCGAGCTCGCGGGTGACGATGCTGCGCAGCCGCGCCTCGTAGAGGTAGCCGGCGGTCTTGGCGTGCGCGTAGATGCGCCGGGCATCGAGCGTCGACCAGCGCCCGTCGGCGCCGAGCGTGAGGTTGGCGACGAGCACGTGGGTGTGCAGCTGCGGGTCGCCGGCGCGTGAGGTGCGGTGCCGGAACGCGGCGGCGACGAGCCCGTTGCCGGCGATCGCGTGCACGCCCGCCGGTCCGCGGCGCGTCACGGCCGCATGGCGCTCCATGTAGCCCGAGCGCGTCCGCGACCGCCTCGGTCGTGCGCCTCGCTGGAGCGTCGACGCGCAGCGCGATCGTCGCCGATCCCGAAGAGCACGCTGACGGACTTCGGCGCCGAGAACGTCAGATCGAACCCGGGCCGCCGGCGCGCGAGCACGCGTCCGAGCGGATCGCCGGTCGCCGGATGCTCACCGGCGAGAACCCGAAGCAGCGGCTCGTCGGCGACCTCGCCGCGCAGTCCCAGCGCCGCGGCGCCGGCGCCGACCCAGCGCCCCGTCGGCCTCATGTCCGCCGAGGTAGTAGTCCTCGACGCCCGACGCCACGGCCTGCGCACGCGTTATCGACCCCTGCGCCTGGTCGAGGTAGTAGCCGGCCTGGCCGGTGGCGAGCTTGCCGAGCGAGAGCACGATCGTTCTGTGCATCAGGCCGCCGAGAAGCCCGTTTGGGCAATCGGATTTCAACCGAAGTCCGAACCATGACAACAACGGACTTCCTAGCAATGGAGACCCAGATCCCGTAAGCCGACGATTTCCCGCCACCGACGCCACTCCGAGCCGCCCCAGGAGCCCCAGAGATCCGACCCCGAAACCAACCTCAACGACAACCCCAAAGACCTGGCACGCACTTGCACACTCTCCGTGTGCAGGGCCTGGAGAGGTTCTGCATGGACGCGGTGGCGATGTCCGCGGGCGCCGTAGCCTCGGCGCGGCGGGCTGACTCTGCACTTGCCTGTCGCCGTTGTGGCTGACCGGAAGCGGTCATGTCGCCCGCCGTGCGACACGCGTATTGGAGTTCAGCTGGCCGTGGTCCGACGCGACACTGAGTCCTCCACGCGATCCGCCACCTCCGAGGCGTCCTGATGCTCCAAACCCGCACTACGGCCCATCCGGCCGCGGCGAGCGCTGCATCGTTGCGACGATCTCGCTCTACGTTCTGATCGAGCTTCATCCGCCACCAGGCCGCGTTGGCCTTCGGGAAGGTCGCATGCTCCGGGCAGCGGTGCCAGAAGCACCCGTCCACGAACACCACCACCTTCGCGCGAGGGAACACGACGTCCGCCCGGCACCGCAAGCCTGGGAGCGGCGCGACGTGCTTGCGGAAGCGCAACCCGCGTCGGTGCAGCACCGACCGAAGAGCCAGCTCTGGCGCAGTGTCGGCACCGCGATTGGCCACCATGACGGCCGAGATGCGCCGACGATGGAGGCGGAGCTGGCGGAAGTGTTCCGAGAGACGCGGGATTCATCCGATTATCGTGGCCGATCTGCGTAGAGGCTGTGAAATCCGGGGCGCAACGCTCGATCACATCCGGGTCAGACCGTAGTTTGCTGGCCTCACGAATGACCGACCATGCCCTCAAACAGGACCCGTCGTGTCCGCCGCGCGACGCGAGCGATCCCCGTACCGCGCGTCAGGGAGCGTTTTCGCGTCGTCAATCGGCGGATCCAGCGTGCAGCGACGCTAAAGGCGGCTCCGTCGTCGTCTCGGACGTCGGGGCAGCCGACCATCTCCTGCCCGGCCAACCGCCGCGGACGTCGCCGAACAGGTCCTGCTGCGCTCTGAGTCTGCGCCGATCGCTTCCGCGGGCGCCGATGTTGGAGTCGTCGACCTCTTCTCCGGGCTGGGTGGCTTGTCCCTCGGATTCGCGGAAGCGGCGCGAGCCGTTGGTCGAAACGCCCGCTGCCTCGGCGTCGATTTCGACGCGGCGGCTATCGCGGCGTATCAGCGCAACATGCCACTCGGCCGCGGCATCCAAGCCGATATCGCCGACGTCTTCGACGGTCGCCTTCGTTCTCGGCCACCGCGAGCGAGAAAGCGCTTCGGGCTCTGGCTGGCGCGACCACGGTATTGCTCGGCGGGCCTCCATGCCAAGGACACTCGGCCTTCAACAATCGCACGCGGCATGCGGACGAGCGCAACGCGCTCTACCTAACATGGTTCGGGCAGCGAAGTCCTCGAGCCCGATCAGTCGTGATCGAGAACGTGCCCGGGGCGCTCGCGATCGTTCGGCAGTCGTGTCCAACGTTCGATGGCCGCCCTTGAGGCCCTCGGCTACTCGCTGTCTCACGGAATCGGTGACATGGCGCAGATCGGCGTGCCCCAGCTCAGGCGCGGCTGATCGTGGTCGCCTCGCGCACGGCCGGGCCCCGACACTCGAAGCCTCGCGCCGCCCACCGGACCAGCGTTCGAACCGTGCGATGGGCGATCGAAGATCTCGTCGCGACGACCGCACGCTGCCGTTCGACATGCCGGCGCGTTCAGCTCCGCAAACGCGCGCACGGATGGATGTCCTGTTCGACCAGGATTCGTGGGAGCTCCCGGGCAGATACCGGCCGAAGTGCCATGCCCACGGTCAGCACAGCTACAGCTCGATCTACGGACGCATGCGCTGGACGAACCAGCACAGACGATCACGACGGGCTTCTACAGCATGTGCATGGGCAGATATGTCCATCCGTCACAGCGGCGCACGATTACCGCGCATGAAGCCGCGCGGCTCCAGTTCCTTCCCGATTTCGTGGACTTCGAAGGCTGTCCAGCGAGGGGATCTGGCGCGCCTCATAGGTAATGCCGTACCGGTCAAGCTCGGGTACGTCCTTGGGTTGGAGCTCCTCGGATGAGCGAGGCGACGTTGGCTCAATCGTCGTCGGCCTGTTCGCTGGCATCGGAGGATTTCGAGCTAGGCTTCGCCCGGGCGGGACGCGGACGACGCTCGCCGTCGACAATCCGGCAGCGCCCAGGCCGTACTTCGCGCCCGCTTCCCAGATGTCGCCTTGTGGATGACGTACGCAGGGTTGATCGGTTGCCTCAGCGACTGATGTGGTCTGCGCTGGCTTCCCGTGCCAGGATCTGAGTTCGGTAGGTAAGAAGGTCGGAATTGAGGGGGCTCGGTCAAGCCTGGTCGGCGAGGTCCTTCGCTTGCTTAAGAAGGAGCAGGTCCCCTGGCTTGTCTTCGAGAACGTGCCGTTCATCCTTCAGCTCGACCGAGGCGGGGCGATGCGGTTGATCACGACAGCTTCAAGAGCTCGGTTATCGCTGGGCCTATCGCGTACTCGATACCCAGGCCTTCGGCCTTCCGCAGCGCCGTCGGCGGTCGTACCTGGTCGCAGCAACATTCACGATCCGCGTGCCGTACTCCTGCCCGGCGATGTGCGGGGCTCCGCAGGTGCCAAGCGGCCCGCTTACGGGTTCTACTGGACCGAGGGCATGCGAGCACTCGGCTGGGCGGTCGACGCCGTGCCCCCAATAAAGGGCGGATCCTCGGTTGGCGTAGCCTCTCCGCCAGCGATTCTCATGCCGGACGGTGGAGTCGTCACACCGGACATCAGGGACGCAGAAAGGCTCCAAGGCTTCGACGCTGAGTGGACCGTCCGGCCGAGAGCGTCGTCAAGCCGGGATTCCGTTGGCAAGCCGTCGGCAATGCGGTGTCCGTCGACGTCGTTGCTTGGATCGCGGCCGTCTCGCAGCACCGCACTATTCGACGACCCGGGCGACGCCCCGCCTCCGAATGGCGGTGGCCCTATGCCGCCTGGGTCGACGTCAACGGCAAAGTTCGGGCTTCGCGCGCCGGGACGTCCCCGCTCTGGCTTCCCGCGGCCCGCCCTCGTTGACTTCCTGGAGTACCCGACGAAGCCGCTGTCCGCACGGGCCGGCAGGATTTCTCAAGCGGACGCGGAAGGGCAACTTGCGCTTCCAGCCGGGCTTCCTCGAGGCCGTTCAAGCGCACCTGGACCGCCAACTGGGCCCGGAGCAATCGCGGCTTGAGCGCGAAGACCCTAAACGAGGCCATCGCACACGCCGGTGAGGTGCCTCGGAACGCCCGCAACAAGTGGAACCAGCACTACGAGGTGTTCGACGGAGATCTCGGAGCCAGACCGGAGTCGTGGGCAAGCTGCTCACTCAGGAGAAGCAGCTCGGGAATCGAATCGTCAAGGAGATGAGCGAGGCCAACCCTCGCTACATCGTCCTAAGCGCCGTTGTCGGCGGAGACGACGAGTGCGCCTCGCACGGGTCAAGGACACCCTCTCAAAAGCTAGGCGACCCCGCGGCCAGATGTGCCCTCATCGTCGAGTACGACGATGGTAGCGGCCTGTCACCCGACAGGAGCTCCAGGTGTATCAGCAGGATCCTGTCGTCGCGGAGCTCATCGGGCATCTACCCCGAGCTCACCCCAGTCGCAGTTACTCGGCCAGAGTCCTCGGGCGAGGCGGGTCCCGGCGACGCCAGCGGGACATCAGGCGGCGCGACGAAGCCGGTCGTCCTCGTGCCGATGGTGATCGATGACCGGATCAGACGGGCGATCCGGTTCAGCATCCTGACCACCTCGGCTGTCCTCCTGGTAGGACCCCCCGGTACCGGCAAGACGACGCTCCTAATGGAGGTAATTGAGCAGATTCGTGCCGACCCCGCCGGGTTTGGATTTGAGCAAGCCATCCTGGATCCGATGACGGTGACGCCCGAGGAAAGCTGGACGGCACGGGAGCTGATCGGCGGCATGACGATCGCGGAGGACGAGGCGCTTCGCTTCCGCGAGGGCTACGTTCTCAGCGCGATCCGCGAAGGTCGATGGCTCGTCATGGACGAGGCCAATCGAGCGGATTTGGACAAGATCTTCGGTGCGCTGCTGACGTGGTTGTCCGATCAAGAGGTCGATCTCGGCCCAGCCTCGACCGGACGCGAAGCGCCGAGCGTCCGCCTCGGCTGGACTCTGACGCCGCCTCGAAGATGGAGACCATCACCGAGACATATGAAACGACGATGGTGAAGAGGAGACGTCGAGATGCCCGTTCGCTACCTCGCCGGGCGTGAGTGGCGACTGCTCGGCACATACAACGCACTCGACGCGCAACGCGTCTTCCGCTTCGGCCAGGCTCTAGGTCGTCGGTTTATTCGTGTTCCTATCCCCCCAATCCGCCCGGACCTCTTCGTAGTCGCAGCAGAGCCACTCCTCGTGAAGCTCCCCGTCGGCGCACGAGAAGCGTATCCGGCCTGTACGCCGCGCACTTCGATGCGGAAGAGACACAGCTCGGTCCAGCGCTGTTCATGCGCATCCCGGACTACGTGTTGGTTGGCCTCGATGCGCTCGTCGACGCTGAGGAACCGAGGATAAGTCCGATGCCGCATTACGTCGAGGAACTCATCGCGGAGGCATACCTCGTCAACGTAGGAGCGTTCCTCGCGCGATACGACGAGGACACATTGGAGCAACTCGGTGAGCGGATAGTCACCGGTGGCACGTTGCCTGAGGCCGAGTGGCAATGGGTGTTGGAGCTCTCCGGCATCTGGGCTAGCGTCTGCAGGCGTAGCTCTCCCCATGCCGCAAGACGGTCTTCGGGAGGTGCTGTCGGCTTGGAGTGGCCGGGGGGACCTCCTCGCAACCCTTGCCGCAAGCCTCTCGGACGATCTCGCCGAGCGAACCTGGACCGCGCTCAGTGTCCGACGCCGTGCTCATCGCGTATTGCTCCAGTCGCTCACCCCGGCCCTCCGCCGATGGCCTCGAACACAGTACGCCTGGCTCGATGCGCTTCCTGCGGAGACCGTCCATCGCCGCGAGCGATCTCCCTCCGTTATCGCCGGGGTCGACTGGGTCGCGACCCGCATCCGGGCCGGATGGCCCCCAAGCGCGTTCGAGGTCCGAACTCGCGAGCGGACGCCGCACACGCTGCTGCTTTCGACGTTGCGGTGGACGCTTGACCGACTGGCCGAGGTTAGGGACGATGCGCTCCAGGTCGAACCCTCCGTCGTCGCGGCAGTGATGCCTCAGCTCGGCATAGGGTTGTCGCTCCTCGAACAGGAACCTATCGCCTCTGTCATTGGGGAACGCCCAGCCTTTGAGGACCTGCGCGCCGTATCCCGAGAGGGCAGGCCGTGGAACGTGGTCGCCGCAGTGGCGACAGAGGATCTGGCAGTCGAGACGTCACCTGAGCTCTGGGCGATGAGGCTTGTGGCGCCGGACCCAGATCTCCGCCCTACCTTGTTTCATCTCGGCGTCCTCGGGACGCTGCTTCTCTCCGCTCGCGAACTCGGCGGGTCGCTCATTGCCCGAACACCGTTGACAGGAATTTCATCTCGGCCGGCCTACACGATTCAGGACCCGCAGGCGGGAATGGGACGCCTGGTTCGAGGCTGGCGGGGTTTGGTCGCGTTATGATCGCTCGTCTCCTTACGTCGAGGCGACCGCGGCTTTGGCCGAAGCCGGCGTGCCGGATTAAGCCTGACCTAATGTTGGTCCGACCCGACGATGCAGCCCTCATCCTCGAGTGCAAATACTCCGGTCGGATCGGGCGTGTCGGCCGAGCCGGTGTAACGCAGGCGATGGCATATGCGCTCGAGGCTCGTAGTCGCCTAGCGACCGCGTTGAGGCCTACGTCGTCGCACCCGATGGCGTCGTGGCATCGGCAACCCAGGTGACGACGGAGGTGGGGTCGGTAGGCATCATTACTCCCGCGCACCTCAAGACGACGCTCGCGGCGTTCTGGGCGTAGTGCTCGCGCGAGAGTCGCGCGTCGCGCTGCCCACACTCAACTCAGAACGTCAGTCATCACGTCGGCCAACTCGTCGACGGTGAGTTGCATGAGCTTGGTGGTCTTGAGTTCCTCACGTAGCGCAGCCAGAGTCTTTGTGCCGCTTCCCGTGAGCAATTCGCGAATCGCTAGCGCAGGCGGCCCTTCGCTCCAGGCCTTCGGTGTTGTCAACATGTCCTTCGCCAACAGACTCAGATCCGGATAGATCCGAGCTTCGAAATCCTCGCGTTCGTAGAAGTCAGCTAGATCGAGCACGAACACAAGTCGGTGGAGAAGGCGGTACGCCGGGAACTCGGGGGTCGTAGACCTTGAGGACTCGTCCGTCTGTGAGCACTCCCCATCTGACGCCCGAGAACGAAGAGTACTTCACCACTTGGGCGGCTTCCTTTGCGCCGAGTGGTGCGCCAAGCTTCTTTGCCTCGACACACGCGATGGCCTCCCCATGACCTTCAGCACGTAATCGGCCACGTCGCCTGAGTCGACGGGCACGCCGTAGTCGACGTCACCAAAGCTCTGATACCCGAGAGACTCGAGCAGCTTGTTGATGAAATGCGCTCGAGTCGCGTCCTCGCTCAGGCCTGGCGACAAGTGGTCGTTGACGTAACCCTTGACCCGTTGTGCTGTGGCGAACACCTCGTCGGCTGCGGGGATGCCGCTCGCCGCGGTTGGAACCTCGAAGGCTTTGCCCTGCTGGACCTTCGAGCTTTCACGCCCCAGCTGCATGATGCGATCGAAGTCCTCCTTTGCGAGTCTCACGACGCCGCCTTGGAAGACTGCGTTCGGATTGTTCTTCACCGCCAGCGTGTCGGGCCACACTTTGGTAATCGATACGGGGTGGGCCCCTACCTCTGCCGTACTGAAAGTCACTCCCGACTTCCAGGTGCCTGGATACTTGGCCTCTCTGGAGTCGTCCACTCATGGGTCGCTGAGCCAAGTGTGGCGTGGCCGATGAAGGCGCGTTCGGGGGCGCCAACGAACGCCAGGATCTGATCGCCAGGTGCCAAGACCTTGCGGTTCTGGGTCTTCTCCCCGATACCCCAGAGCCCAACCTCAAGAAGATCAGCGGCTTGGACGCGCAGCGGAAATCCCTTCTTCGCCGCCGCGGTCGTGAAGTTGAAGAGGTAGAAGGCCATGGCCCAAACCGTATCCGGCGTGAAGATGCATGACGGGCCGGTGACCAACTCCGCAGGAGGTGCCGCCGTGGCGTGTTCCTGGGCCGCTTTTGGGCCGCATCAGCCAGAACCGCGAGTCCCTCGAGTCCGAAAAGTCCTGCAAATCGGCACCATGGCCTAACAGTCACTTCCCGCAAATAGCGGGAAAGTCGTGAATGGTAAGGAAGGGGTCGCCGGTTCGAGTCCGGCAGAGGGCTTCGGCTCTGCGGCGTGACTTGCGAGTGTCCGCCGCCGTTCACTCAAGAGGTCGCGTCCACTCCGCGTCCAAGTCGTGATCCGTTCCGATTTAGAGAAGGGGTCGCGGTTGTCGGCCGCTCGCGCGTCAACGGGTTTCTGCGGTTGCACTGGGCGAATCTTTCCAGGGCGAGGTAGGCCCCGGTCCTGATGAAGTCGCCCCGTGCCCGTCAGGTGCAGCCGGCCAAGCCGGACGGGAGCTCGCGGGGCACTTGACGTAGGCCGACGGAAGTCCGCCGTGGTGCCACTCGCTTCAACGTGCACATGCCGCAGACTGCGGCCCGCTCGCCGGGCGAGCAGGTGGATCGAGACAACGTCACGGCGGGCGGCGTCCGCACGCCATGGATGTCGTGCCAGGGCGGCAAGAGCCGCGGCCGCCCTGCCGTCCATCATGTGGGACGGATCTCGAGCGCCTCGATGAATCGCGACACCATGTTGTACGCCGCGATCGTTGCCGTAAGCTCGACCAGCTCGCGTGCGTCGAACTCCGCACGCACCGCGCTGAACGTCGCGTCGGGCACCTGGACTGTTGAAGTCATTGCGTCGGTGTACGCGAGCGCAGCTCGTTGACGTGCGTCGAAGGACGGCTCGTCGTTCCAGTTCGCGATCCCGTCGATCTGCTGCGCCGAGAGGCCCTCGCTACGCGCTATCGGGGCATGCTGGTGAGCCTCGTATGGCGCTCGGTTCAGGTGAGCGATGCGCATGATTACCAGCTCGCGGATGGAGCCCGGAAGACGGGTGGCGCTCCGGATGCTCGTGAGGTAGTCCAGCCACCCCGCGGCGACGGGTGGAGCATGAAGAAGGACGTGGTAGAGCTCCAGCAGGTTCCCACGTGCGGTAACGATCCGGTCGACCAGCGGCTCGAGGTCGGCGGCACGTTCGTCCGGCAGCGGGATCCGCGCCATCGTCAGGGCGTTGCGGCGGTAAGTCCGCCGTCGACGACGAGTTCGGTTCCCGTGATGTAGCGCGCCTCGTCGGAGGCCAGGAACAGCACCGCGTTGGCGACGTCCCAGGCGTCGCCCATCCGGCCCATGGGCACCTGGGCGTCGCGGCGCGATCTGAAGCCCTCGAGGTCGCCCCCCGCGTAGAGGTCTGCGAGTCGCCGGACGAGCGGCGTGTCGATCAGCCCGGGAACGACGGAGTTGAGGCGGACGCCCCGCCCCGCGTAGATCACCGCCGTGGTTCGCGTGAAGTGCATTAGCGCCGCTTTCGCGGTTGCGTACCCGACCTGCGGCTTGCCGATGTACCGGAGCCCGGCGGCCGACGCGACGTTGACGATCGAGCCACCGGCCTGCCGCTGCATCGTCGGCAGGACCTCGCGGCACATGAGGTAGGCGCTGTTCAGGTTGACGTCGAGCTGCTCCTGCCACGCGTCCGGCTCCAGCTCGACCGGACCCCCGGGGACCGAGCGACCGACGTTGTTGACGAGCACGTCGATGCGCCCGCCCAGCGCCCGGCACTCCTCGACGAACCGGCGGACCGTCCCGCCGTCCGTGACATCGCCGACGGCGCCGTGGAAGCTGCCGCCCTCGTCCTCGATCAGCCGCCCGGTCTGCTCCAGCGCGTCGGGATCGCGATCGATGCCGGCGACACGGGCACCCCGGCGCGCGAGCAGCACCGCGATGGCCTTGCCGTTCCCCCACCCGGGCGCGCTCGTCCCGCAGCCCGTTACCAGCGCCAACTTCCCCTCGAGGCTGAGCGGGGGCGTTCCCGTCATGACCGCGCGAGCACGTCGGCGAGTGCGGAGAGCAGCTGGTCGGCGTGGTCGTGGCCGAACGGCAACGGCGGGCGCACCTTGAGCGCGCTCGCCGTCATCCCGGCGGCGCTGATCAGCACTCGCCGCTCCCGGAGGCCGTTGACTACCCGCCGCGCCTCTTGCCCGTCCGGCTCGCCCGTCGCGGGGTCGACGACATCGGCCGCGACGTAGAGTCCCGCGCCGCGAACGTGGCGCAGCGCCTCGTGCTCGCGGGCGAGCCCGGCGAGCCCCGTGCGCAGGTGCTCGCCGACGTCGGCGACGTGCGCGAGGAGGTGCTCGCGCTCGATGACGTCCAGCACCGCGGACGCGGCCGCGATCGCGATCGAGTTGGCGCCGAACGTATTGAAGTACCGGATCTCGTTGCCGAATCGCTCGAGCAGCTGCGGCCTCGCCGCCACGCCGGAGATCGGCACGCCGTTGCCCATCGGCTTGCCCATGGTGACGAGGTCCGGCTCGATGCCGTGGCGCTGGTAGCCCCACATCGCCGACCCCGTGCGTCCGAATCCGGCCTGGACCTCGTCGGCGATGAAGAGCGCCCCCGTCGCCCGGGCGACGCCGGCGACCGGGCGCAGGAACCCGGCGGGGCCCGCAACGAGGCCGTCGCTCGAGAACATCGGGTCCATCAGGACCGCCGCGGTCTCCGTGCCGTGCCGGCGGAGGTCCGCGATCGCCTGCTCCACGCGCAGGGCGAAGGCCTCGCCCGCCGCGTCGGCGTCGGTCTCGTCCGGACCGGGAGGCGCCACCGTGCGGACGTGCGCGCCGATGGGCTCGTTGGGACCGAGGCTCGGCGACACCTCCGCCGCCGCGGTGGTGACGCCGTGGTAGGCGTTCGCTGTCACGACGACGCCGCGCGCGCCCGTCGCGTGGCGGGCGATGCGTAGGGCGAGGTCGGTCGCCTCGCTGCCGCTGCAGGCGAACATGACGCTGGCGAGGCCGTCGTGGTGGGTGGCCAGCAGGCGCTCGGCGTAGTCGAGGATGGGCTCGCCGAGGTATCGCGTGTTCGAGTTCAGCGTCTCGGCCTGACGGGAGATGGCCTCCACGACGTGCGGATGGCAGTGACCGACGCACGGCACGTTGTTGTAGGCGTCCAGATAGGCGGCGCCATCGGCGTCGAAGAGGTGCACCCCCTCGCCCCGGATGGCCTCGATCGGCCGCTCGTAGAACAGCTTGTAGCCCGGCCCCAGCAGCTCGCGGCGCCGCGCGATCATCGACCGCGCGCGTGGTTCGAGCGCGTTGACGCGGCTCGGATCGAAGCTGTTCGGCATCGCGCCCGGCGTCGACATGGTGATCCCCCTATTCGAGCCCGCAGGCGGCCGCGATCCGCCGGCCGGCGTCCTGCGCCGCGGACGCCGGGACGGCCCTGAGCAGGCGCCAGGCGGCGGGCGTGTTGCGCATGATGTATTCGCGGTTTTCCGGGAAGCGCACCGAACGCCACTCGGTGATGACGATCCGGATCGTGATCCGGAGCCGAATCAGGTCGTACAGCAGGGCGAGCTCCGCATCTGTGAACGGCTCCACGCGGTGATAGGCGGCGACGAGGTCGAGCGCCGGAGCGAGCGGATCGTCATCGAGCGCGAGCAGGTTGGTGGCGGCGACCGCCACGTCGTTGAGCAGCTGCGTGACGACGGCGTCGCCGAAGTCGATGATGCCCGAGACGGAGACGCCGTCGTCGGCGACGAGGACGTTGTCGCCGCTCATGTCGTTGTGGATCATCTGGCTGCGCAGCCGAGCCAGCCGCGGGCGCGTGTCCGCCTCGAAGCGCTCGAAGGACTCCACGAGGAGCTCGCGGCCCTCGAGCGCGTCGAGGTCATCGAGGAGCACTCGCACTTGATCGGCCTGCCAGAGGTCCCAGAGCAGCGGCCGGTTCCCCGCCGGGTGGCTGAAGTCGCGCAGCTCCTGCCCCAAGCGCGCGAGCACGCGACCCAGGTTCGCGCGCAACGGCCCGCTGGTCGGGACGCAGCGCAGCATCCGGCCCTCGAGGAAGGACGTCATCCGCGCGCGCCGCGTGGCACCGTCGGCGGTGCGCACGACCACCTCGGCCTCGCCCGTCGTGGCCCGGATCACGCGCTGGACGGGCAGGTCGCGGATGTCCTCCAGCGCGAGCATCGCCGCGGTGGCGAGGTTGGTGACGCCGGGGGGTTCTTCGGGGTGCACCACCTTTAGCAGCCAGGCCTCGCCGCCGGCCGTCAGCGCGAAGTTGTCGTCCTTCTCGCCGGGGAGCCGCTCCGCGCCGGCGACGACCCCATAGTGCTCGGCGGCGATCCGCTCGGCCTCGTCGGCCGAGACGCGCGCCGCGGCGGCGGTCAGGGCGCGCAGTCCGTCCGTGGTCGGCCGCAGCGTCACGGCGCCGCCGGTCGTCGCTGCGCCCACGGACGCGCGGCCTCGAGCTGCGCGGCGAGCCTGAACAGGAGCGCCTCATCGCCGAACGCCGCGCTGAAGTGCACCCCAATCGGCAGCCCCTCGTCGCTCCAGTCCAGCGGCACCGACATCGCGGGCTGGCCCGTGGCGTTGGCGATCCAGGTGAACGCGGCGAACGCGGCGTCGACCTCGAACGTGCGCAGCCCCTGGCCGGGCTCTGTGGCGAACGTCCCGAGCGGCAGCGGCGGCGCGGCCAGCGTCGGAGACAGGACGGCATCGTAGGTTTCGTGGAAGTCCGCGATGCGGCGGGCGTCCGCCTGTACCTCCTCGACCGCGAGCAGGTAGTCCGCGGCGCCGTGGGAGCGGCCCAGCTCGACGAGCCACTCCGTCGCCGGCTCGAGCTCCCCCGGCTCGGGATCACGGCCGAGCTCGCGCCTCCAGGCGTCCAGGCGCCAGGCGGCGCCCGCCGCGTAGATCAGGAAGAAGGCCTCCTCCAGCGCCACGCCGTCGACCGGGAGCGACGCCTCCTCCACGGTGTGGCCGAGCTCCTCGCACAGCTTCGCGCCCCGCTCCACCGCGGCGCGGCAGCTCGCGTCCACGGGCACTCCGGTGGGCGCATCCGGGCAGAGGGCGATGCGCAGGCGCCCCGGATCGGCGCCCACCTCCTCGAGGAACGTCCGCGCCGCCGGCGGCGCCCCGTAGGGGTCGCCCGGCATCGGGCCGCAGGTCGCGTCCAGCGCCGCTGCGCTATCGCGGACGGAGCGCGTGACGACGTGCTCCGCCCACAGGCCGCCGCCCACGTCCCCGTAGGCAGGCCCGAGCGGGTTGCGGGCGCGCGTGGGCTTGAGGCCGAAGACGCCGCAGCACGACGCGGGGATGCGGATCGAGCCTCCCGCGTCGTTGGCGTGCGCCAAGGGCACCGCGCCGGCTGCGACCGCGGCGGCCGAGCCCCCGCTCGAGCCGCCGGTCGTCCGATCGGTGCTCCACGGGTTGCGGCACGGGCCGTAGCGGGCCGACTCGGCGGTGGAGAGCAGTGCGAACTCGCACGTCGCGGCGGTCCCCACCGGCACCAGCCCGCCGCGTTTGTAGCGCGCGACGATCTCGCTGTCGCGCTCGGGGGTGAAGTCGCGCAGGTACCGCGAGCCGGACGTGTGGCGGACGCCCGCACACCTGGCCAGGTGGTCCTTGAGGAGCATCGGTACGCCCGCCAGCGCGCCCTCGCGCGGCGTGTCCGCGGCCAGTGCGCGCGCCTGGTTGTCCATCCGCTCGACGAGGAAGCCGAGCTCCCGGTCGGCGTCCTCGATGCGCCGCAGGGCCGCCTCGGCGAGCTCCGCCGCCGTCAGCTCACCGGTCCGGACCAAGTCGGCCTGCGCGATGCCGTCGAGCCACTGGAGCGATGCGTCGGTCAGGGCCACCGGCGCGCCCGGCGTTGCTCGATCTCGTGCGCGGGAACGGCGCCGGCCGGGACGGTGAGGGCCATGCGGCGAGCCTCGCACGCGCCCCGTGCGTGCGTCCATTGGGACCCGCACGAAAAGGCGGCGTGGCCGCTGTGGGAAGGACGACGCGTCATGGATCGATGGCGACCGTCTTGAGCTCCGTGAAGAACTCGGCTGAGGCCTTCCCCTGCTCGCGGCTGTGCGAGCTCGAGTCCTTCATGCCGCCGAACGGCGCCTGCGGCTCGGCCCCGGGCGTCTCGCGGTTAACGTGCACCATCCCGGCGCGGACACCGCGGACGAACTCCAGCGCCCGGCCGATGTCGCGCGTAAAGATCGATGCCGAGAGCCCGTAGCGCACGCCGTTGGCAACCGCGAGGGCCTCGTCGAGATCGCCCACGTCGATGACGCCGAGCACGGGGCCGAAGACCTCCTCCTGCCCGAGGCGCGACTGCGGGTGGACGCCGAGGAAGATCGTCGGCGCCACGAAGTTCCCGTCGCCGCCCACGCGGGCGCCACCGACGGCCGGCGATGGCTCGTCCTCGAGGTAGCCGAGCACCTTCTCGAGCTGCGCCGGCGAGGCCAGCGGCCCGACGTCGACCGACCCGTCAAGCGGGTCGCCCACGCGCAGTGCGCCGACGCGCGCCACCAGCCGCTCCTTGAATGCCTCCGCCACCCGCGGCAGCACGAGCGCGCGGCTCGTCGCCGTGCACTTCTGCCCCGCCGACCACATGGAGCCGCGCACTGTCAGTTCGACCGCGCGGTCCAGGTCGGCGTCCTCGAGCACGACCACCGGGTTCTTGCCGCCCGTCTCGAGCTGCACCTTGACGCCACGCGGCACGGCACGGGCCTGGATGCTGCGGCCGACGGCGAGCGAGCCCGTGAACGTGATCCCGTCGATCTCCGGATCGGCTGTCACCGCGTCGCCGATCTCCGCGGGCAGGCCGGTGACCAGGTTCAGGACGCCCGCCGGGACCCCGGCTTCGACGAAGACCTCCACGAGCAGGGCCGCGCACAGCGGTGTCACCTCCGAGGGCTTCCACACGACCGTGTTGCCGAACGCCAGAGCCGGAGCGAGCTTCCACGCCGGGATCGCGAACGGGAAGTTCCACGGCGTGATCACCGAAACGACGCCGAGCGGCTCCCGCATCGAGAGCAGGAGCGTGCGCGGGCCGGCCGAGGGGTGGACGGAGCCCGTGGGCTGTGCCGCCTCGCCCGCGAACCACCGCAGCACGGCGACCGCGCGGTCGATCTCCCCTTCGGACTCGCGCAGCGTCTTGCCCTCCTCGCGCGTGAGCGTCTCCGCGAGCTCACCACGCCGGGCGGCCAGGCCGGCGGCCGCGCGGTGGAGCATCTCGCCCCGCTCGATCGCCGGGGTGGCGGCCCAGCCGGACGCCGCCTCCCGCGCGGCGGCGAACGCGTCCCGGACGTCGTCCGGCGACGCCGCCGCGCAGTGGGCCAGAACACGACCGTCGTACGCGGGATCGAGCGTCGGGAACGTGCGCGCAGGCTCTCGCCAGGCGCCGCCGATGTACGTCCCGCGGGTCGGCACGTCCCGCGTGGCCGCGCTCACTTCACGGCGCCGCAGTGTGCAGCCAGGCCGTCGAGCACGATGCGCACCGCCATGTTCGCGGTCCGCTCACCGTGCTCGAGGCTCGGGGCCGTCTCGACCACGTCGAAGCCGAGCAGCCCGCCGGCGGCCACGCCGCGGACGATCTCGAGCATCTCGCGCGACGTGAGACCGCCGGGCGCGGCCGTGCTCGTCCCCGGCGCGAACGGCCCGTCCATCGCGTCCACGTCGACGGTCAGGTACAGCCCGTCGTCGCCGCCGGCGATCTCGAGGGCGCGCTCCACGGCGGCCGCGGTGCCCATGCGCCACACGTCCTCGAGCCACAACACGGTGATGCCCTGCTCGCGGCAGTACGCGAGCTCCTCGCGCGGGTTCATCCAGCCGGCGATGCCGATGAGGACGGTCTTGCGAGGGTCGAACCCGGCGTCGATGGCGCGGGTGATCGGGCAGCAGTTGCTGAGGGTCTCGCCGCCGACGTCCATCGCGGTGTCGAGGTGGGCATCGATCAGCACCAGGCCGGCGCCCGGGCGGACGTCCGCCACCGCCCGGACCGCCGGGATCGTGACCGAGTGGTCGCCCCCGATAACGACGGGGATGGCGCCGCCCTCGAGCACCTGCGCGATCTCCCCCTGCGCGCGCTCGAAGGTCTTCGTCGGGTTGCCGACGACCGTGAGGCAGTCGCCGGTGTCGACCAGGCCCAGCGACGCCTGGAGGTCGAAGTCCCACGTCGCGTTATAGGGCAGGTAGAGGCTCGTCGCCTCGCGGATCGCCCTCGGGCCGTAGCTGGCGCCTGAGCGGGTGACGGCCATGGAGTCCCACGGCATCCCATAGATGGCCGCGCCGGCGCCGCTGCCGCGGATCGCCTCGGCCTCCGGCGCGACGTGGGGCGCCTTCAGGAAGGTGCCGGCTAGGCCGTGGAACAGCACGCTGTTCCACATGGTCGGTCCGGGGCTCTGCGTTGCGTCGCTCACAAGTCCTCCTCTTAGATGGTCAGCCGGTTCCCCGCCTGGGGTCCTCTGGCAGCTCGTACCAGGGCACGCGCTCGCCGACCCGCGCGCGTGCCCGCCAGCGCATCGACTTCGGCTCCTCGTCGATCGCGTGGCGGAGCTGCTCGACGCGCTCGCCGATGGCCGTCTCGTCGAGGTCGTGGGCACCGGAGGCGACGGCCTGGGCCACCCGGTCGAGCGTGAGGGTCACGGTCTTCGCGAGCCCCCAGTCGGCGCCGCACAGCTTGGCGATCCGGTCGGCGTTGATGGTCTCCTGGTCACCCGTGCCCACCGGGTGGTCGGCGAGCAGTGCCAGCAGGTCGAGCAGGTCCTTCTCGTTGAGCTGGACGATCTGCGCCTTGGTGAGGAAGAGCTCCGCCAGCGGGATCGTCGGCGAGTCGACGGACAGCCGCTCGCCCAGCGGCAGCTCGTGGCACATCTTGAAGTGCGACATGAACACGTCGATCTGGCGGCTGCCGCTCGCGTCGAAGTAGAGCCGCCGCGTTTTGCCGTGCAGGCTGTTGAAGCGCTTGTCGGGGAAGTAGCCGATGTCCGCCAGCAGCGTGTCGAGCGCCTGCCGGTCGACCGCGCCGACCACGAAGTCGATGTCGGCGTAGTCGCGGCGCAGCGCTCGGTGGCTCGCGCTTGGCGAGTGCAGCGCGACCGCGATCCCGCCCATGAGCCGGATCGCGACTCCCGCCTCGTCGGCGCGGTCGATGACTGCGGCCGCCTGCCCCAGCAGGAGCGGCGGGTCCTCGCGGGGTCGGTCGTCGTCGGATTCCACGCTGCTCTCCCGGGTCGAGATGCTCAGGGCAGCGCGTGGCATATCACGCCGCACGGGTGCCTGCCGGGGTCTTCGCGATCGCCTCGTCGAGGCCCGCAACGAGCGCCCCGGTGAGGAGCTCGAGGTGCTGCTCGGTGGCGGTCAGCGGCGGCGACACCGCAATCGACGCGGCGAGCGGCCGGACCATGGCGCCGTTGCGGCGCACCGCCTGGGCGACGCGCACAACGATCCCGGGATCGGCCGCGAGCAGGTCCGGCTCGAGCTCGAGCGCGCCGAGGAAGCCGAGGCCGGCTCGCACCTCGCGCACCGCGGCGTGCCCCCCGGCCGCCTCGAGCGCCGCGGCGAGCGGGCCCTCCATCAGCCGGCCCTGCTCGAGCAGGCCGTCCTCGAGCAGGTCGAGATTGGCCAGCGCGGCGGCGCAGCATGCGGCGTGACCGGCATAGGTCGGCCCGTGGCGCAGCAGGGCGGCGCCCGGCTCCTCCCAAAACGGAGCGGCGACGCTCTCGTCGACCACCACGCCACCGAGCGGGAGGTAGCCGCTGGTGACGCCCTTCGCGAAGGCGATGATGTCGGGCAACACGTCCCAGCGCTCGATCCCGAACCAGGTGCCGAGCCGGCCGAAGCCGCAGATCACCGCATCGACGACGAGCAGGACGCCGTGCTCGCGGCAGATGTCCGCGACCGCCTCCAGGTAGCCGTCCGGCGGTAGGAGCACGCCGCCGGCACCGATGATCGGCTCCACGAAGAACGCGGCCACGTGGGCCGGGCCGATCAGGGCAATCTCCCGCCGCAGCGCCTCGACCGAGTCGTGCGGGATCACCGAGACGTGCGTGTGCAGCGGACCCCAGCCGTCGCGGTTGCCCGGGATCCCAGCCAGGCTCGTCCCGAACCCGTGCGTCCCGTGGTAAGCGTTGGTGCGGCTGATCAGGTGCGTGCGCTCGGGCGACCCGGTTACATCCCAGAACCGGCGGGCGATCTTCGCCGCTGTCTCGATCGCGTCGGCGCCGCCGCTGCCGAGGAAGACGGACGCGTTGCGCAGCGGCGAGAGGCGCGCGAGGCGCTCGGCCAGCTCCAGCGCCGGACGGTTCGCGAGGTCGCCGAAGATCGCGTACGTCTCGAGGCGCTCCATCTGGCGCATGACCGCATCGCGGATCTCCGGCCGGGCGTGGCCGACGTTCGCGTACCAGAGGCTCGCCGTGGCGTCGAGGTAGCGGCGGCCGCCCTCGTCGTAGATCCAGACGTCCTCGGCACGATCGACGACGAACTCGCGGCCGGCCACGACGGCCATGTCGGCGAAGGGGTGCCAGAGTCGCGGACCCGCCATGACCGCAACGTCGCATCGCGCCGGGCGCCCTGACTACTGTGGGATCTCCAGAATCGCCGCGCCATGTTTGGGGCAACCACGATTGCTCCCTGCGCGCGGCGGCGACGAGACTCGGTCCCCGGGGGAAGCAATCACGACGAGAGGGGCCGAGGGTGAGCACGTCCGAGGAAGCACCGCGCCGCACGACGACCGGGTCGGGGGACGACGGCACCTTCTTCGCCCGGCAGGCCACCGGTCTCGTCCGCGAGGGCAAGACGCACGACGCGTTCATCTACAACGTGATGTGGTCGGGCGGCGCCTTGACGCTCGCCTTCATGTACCTGCTGGTGCCGACGCTCTACCCGGGCGCGAACCTGCCCATCACGGTGATCATCGCCGCGGTGCTGGGCCTCGGCGGCGCGTTCCTCTACGCGCTGCTCACGACGCTCATGCCCCGCACGGGCGGCGACTACGTCTTCGTCAGCCGCACGATCCACCCCGCCCTCGGCTTCGCGGCCAACTTCAGTTACGTGTTCTGGAACATGGTGGTGGTGGGCGTGTACGCCACGTTCATGTCCACCTACGGGATCGGCGCGCTCTTGCGCATGCTCGTCGGCTTCGGCGCCAGCGACAGCTTGCTGTCCACCGCCGACTGGTTCGCCACGGACTGGGGCATCTTCACCACCGGCGTGGTGATGACGCTGCTGGCGGCGGCGACCTTCATCCTCGGCGGCACTCACCTCTTCTTCCGGCTCCAGCAGGGGACGTTCGTCCTCTACATCCTCGGCGCGTTCCTGCTGGTCGTGCTCGTCGGCCTGTTCACGTCGCACGCCTCGTTCCTCGGCTCGTTCAACGAGTACGCGCAGAACCTCGGCACTGCGGACGGAGCTGCCAAGGTCGCGTCGGGAGCGAAGGACGCCGGCTATTCCGGCACGGGCTACTCGGTCCACGACACGATCTCGGCCGTGAGCGTGGCCTGGTTCATCTTCGGCTTCATCTACTCGAGCAACTACTTCGCCGGGGAGATCAAGACCGGTCGCCGGACGCAGTTCTACGCGATCCCCGGCGCAGTCGCCGCGGTGGTGCTGCTGCTCCTGATCACGATCCCCTCCTTCCAGCACATGGTCGGGCGCGACTTCATCAACCAGCTCGGCACCGCCGATCCCGCCGCCTACGGCTTCGCCGCCGGCGCGCCGGCGTACCCGGAGATCGCCGCCATCGGCTCGGGCAGCCCGATCCTCGGGTTCATCATCATCCTCGGCTTCCTCGGCGGCATCGTCGCCTGGCTGCCGATGACGATGATGCTCGCCAGCCGCTGCTTCCTCGCATGGTCGTTCGACAAGGTGATGCCCGAGAAGCTGTCGACCGTCGACGAGCGCACCCACTCGCCGATCATCGCCGTCTTGATCGTCGGCATCCTGTACATCCTGAGCACGGCGGCGTACGCCTTCACCGACTGGTTCTCGACGCTGACCGTGCTCTTCCCGGAGACGCTGACCCTGCTCGTCGTCGCGATCGCCGGCGCCGTCTTGCCGTACCGGCGCCGCCAGCTTTACGAGTCCTCGTCGCGCTCGCGCCGCGTGGCGGGCCTGCCGCTGCTCACGCTCGTCGGGATCTTGGCCTTCACCGGCTTCCTGATCGCGGAGATCATCCTGCTCACGGACCCGGGCTCGGGCACGAGCATCCAGGAGAACCCGCGGATCGTGCTGATCTCGCTCGGCATCTTCTTCGTGGTCGCGCCACTGATCTACTTCGGCTCGCGGGCGTGGCGACGCTCTCAGGGGATCGACCTCGACCTGGCCTACGCTGAGATCCCACCCGAGTAGCGCGTGCTGAAGATCCTGTTCGCGACCGACTTCCACGGCGCCGAGGTCTGTTTCCGGAAGCTGTTGAACCTCGCGCCGCGAGCCAAGGCCGATGTGATCGTCATCGGCGGCGACCTGTGTGGCAAGGGGCTCGTGCCGCTCGTCGAGCGGGACGGGTCCTTCCACGGCGAGTTCCTCGGCGCGCCGTTCGACGTCGCGCCGGGCGAGCCGGCCGAGGAGATCGAGAAGCGCATCCGCTTCAACGGGTTCTACCCCTACAGGACTACGCCCGAGGAGATCGAGCGGCTGCGCACCGAGCCCAGCTACCTCGAGACGGTGATGAACGGGGAGCTCGTGGGGACCGTCGAGCGCTGGATGGAGCTGGCCGACGAGAGGCTCGCGGGCACCGGCACCGTCTGCGTGAGCATCCCGGGCAACGACGACGAGCTCGCGATCGACGACGCGCTCAACCGCGCCACGATCGTGCACAACTGCGACGGGCGGCTGCTGGACGTCGGCGAGTTCCAGATCATGGGCTTCGGCGCCAGCAACCCGACGCCGTGGAGCAGCCCGCGCGAGTTCGCCGAGGAGGAGATCGAGCGGCGCCTGCGGACGACCGTCGAAGGTCTCGACCGCGACCGCCCGCTGCTGGCCAACATTCACGTGCCGCCGTACCGCTCGACGCTCGACGACGCCCCGCTCGTTGACGACCAGCTGAGGCCCGTGATCAAGGGCGGCAATCCGGTCGCTGGGCCGGTGGGCTCGCACGCCGTGCGGTCGTTCATCGAGGAGTTCCAGCCGCTCGTCTCGCTGCACGGCCATATCCACGAGGCGCGCAGCGCCACGCGCATAGGCAGGACGCTCGCGGTCAACCCCGGCAGCGACTACTCGTCCGGGACGCTGCAAGCCGTCATCGTGTCCGTCGACCTTCGCAAGGGCAAGGTCAAGGGCCACCAGTTCATCTCCGGCTAGCGGGCCGGGGCTACGATCCCACATCCAATGACCATGCAGGACCTGACGCTCGGATCACTACTGGACCAGGAGGAGCTGAGCCTCCGCCTCGTCGTCGGCGCCGACGACTGCCGCGGGCGGGTCGTCCGTGGCGTCCACTGCACCGAGGTCGAGCACCCGTCGCGCTGGCTCGCGCCGGGCTGGGTGATGCTCACGACCGGGATGCGCTTCCCCGACGACGCGGACCAGCAGCGCTCGCTCGTAGCGGAGCTCGCGGAGGCGGACCTCGTCGCGCTCGGCTTCGGCACCGGGATGACCTTCGACACGATCCCCGAGCCGATCGTCGAGGAGGCGCTCTCCCGCCAGTTTCCGCTCTTCGAGGTTCCCTTGGCCACACGCTTCAGCGAGGTCAGCACGTTCGCAGCGCGGTCGGCCATCAGCCGCGACTTCCACATGCTCCGGCGCACCGTCTCGATGCAGAACTACCTGATGGAGTCCCTAGACAGTGCGTCTCCCGAGGAGGAACTCATCCGCCGCCTCGGCGCCGTCCTGGACAGCGACATCGCGCTCTACCGGCCCGACGGCCAGCTCGAGGCCCTGTTCCGTCGCGGTCACCGTCCGAGCGTGGCGCCCAAGACCGACTGGGGCGTCGGCATCTGGGTCGAGGTTTGTCGCCGGCCGCCCGTGCTCCAGCGTTTCTCGCTCGGCGGCATGAACGTCGTCGCCTCCCCGGTCGAGGCCGACGGGCGGATCCACCACTGGCTCGTGGTCGTCGGCCGTAGCTATCAGGCCTCGGAGCAGCTGGCGCAGCCCGTCGTCGAAGCCGCCGGCCGCCTTCTCGCCGTGATGGCCAACGCGCGCCGGATCAGCGCCTCCGAAGAGCGCGAGATCCGGCGCGCATTCGTGGCCGACCTCGCTACGGCGCAGCCCGGGATGCTCGGGACGCTCGAGGAGCGCGCGGCCGGGCTGGGTCTCACCTTCGCCGCACCCGTTCGCGCCGTGCAGCTCGTGGTTCCCCATTCAGAGGACGGCGATCCGGATTGGCGACCCGCACAGCGACTGGAGCGGACGCTGGCGGGCACGCATCAACACTTCGTGATCGCTGAGCACGAGGGGCGGATCGTGTGCCTGGCGGAGGGCGACGACGACGTCCTGGCGGAGACGCTCGCCGCGGTAGAGCCGCTGCTCGACCGCGCCACCATCGGGGTGGGCCGCGCGGCGAGCTCGATACAAGAGCTCACGAGATCGCTCAATGACGCTACGCTCGCCCTCGCGCAGCTCACGACGGCCGAGGCTGCGGGCACCGTGCTGTGGTTCGACGACTTCGACATCGTCGGCTGCCTCCTCAGCGGCGCGCCCGACGACGCGGTCCGCGCCCGCGTCGACCAACTGCTCGGCCCGATCCAAGCCAAGCCGCAGCTCTACGAGACGCTCCGGTGCTTCCTCGAGTGCGACCTCGACGTCGGCCGGAGCGCCGACGCGCTGCATCTGCACCCTAACTCGCTGCGCTACAGGCTGGCCCGCATCGAGAAGTCCATGGGCGCATCGCTCCGGCACCCGGCCACGATCGCGAACCTCTACGTGGCCACGATGCTTCACAAGGCGGGGCGGGGCGACACCCGCTCGCCGCGCTAGCCGTCGCGATGCCAGCGCGCATGAACGTCCTCGTGGTCAACGCGAGCCCGCGCCGCGACGGGAACTCTGCACGCCTGGCCGCCGCTTCGGCAGAAGGCGCGCGCGAAGTCGGCCACGTCGTCAGCGTCGTCCACCTCGACGACCATCTCCGGCATTTCCTCCGCGACTGCCGGCGGTGCCGAGACGAGCACGGGCGGTGCACCCTCGGCGACGGCTACGAGCGCCTGCTGCGCGATGAGGTCGTTCCCGCGCACGCGATCGTGCTGGCCACGCCGATCTACTGGTACGGCGTCTCAGGCCAGCTCAAGACGTTCTTCGACCGCATGTTCTGCTTCATCGCGGCCTCGCAGCCGGACTCCGAGCACTTCGTTGCGGGTCTGTCGGGGAAGCGGGTGGCGGTTTTGATCGCCTCGGAGGAGACCTATCCGGGCGCGGCTTTGGCGCTGATCCATCAGATCCAGGAGTACGCGCGCTACACGCACTCGTCGATCGTCGGGATCGTCCGGGGCATCGGGAACAAGCGCGGTGACGTCGACCTCGACCCCGGGAATCCCCTCGAGGAGGCACGAGAGCTTGGGCGAACCCTCGCACTCCGGCGCAGCAGCGACTACCGCATCGACACGGACCGGCCCGCTTCGACCTGGGCTTCGCCCGAGGCGATCGGGTGAGCGCCCGCAAACGTCGGCCCACCGTTCTGCGGTAGGCCGTCCCAGTGCTCATCGTCGTACTAGGGCTCGGCTCGGCGATCGCGTGGGGCATGGCGGACTTCTTGGGGGGACTCAAGAACCGCGAGCTCAACATCTGGACCGTCGGGCTCGCCAGCCAGTTCGCGGCCTTGCTGATCTGCTTGCCGCTGCTCGCGGTCAGCGGCCCGGTCCCAGAGGACAGCGTGCTCGCCTACGGCGTCGCGGCGGGCGCGGCGAACGCGGTGGGCCTGCTCACCTTCTACCGCGCGCTCGCGCTTGGCCGCATGAGCACCGTCGCGCCGATCGTCGGGATGAGCGCGCTGCTGCCGGTCATCGTCGGCCTCCTCTCGGGCGAGCGGCCCAGCTTTCTCCAGTCCGCAGGCATCACCATCGGGATCGGCGGCATCGTGTTGGCCTCGCGCGAGCTCGATGAAAGGCCGAGCAGCGGAGCGCCGTTGCGCTGGATCATCCTGCTCGCAATCGTCGCGGCGACCGCCGTCGGCGCGAACCTGATCGCAATAGAGAAGGCAGTGGCCCTGTCGGACGACACCTCCATCCTCTGGCCGATCGGCGTCGCTCGCGCTACTGCGGTCGTGCTCATCTTCGGCGGGGCGGTGGCTAGCGGAAGCCTCCGCAGGCCTCAGGCCCGGCATCTTCTCGCGCTTTTCGCACTCGGGGCGCTGGACCTGACCGCCAACGTCCTCTATGCGCACGCCACCCAAGAGACGCTGCTGAGCGTCGCCGCGGTGCTGGGCTCACTGCACCCGGTGGTGACGATCCTGATGGCACGTGCGGTGCTCGACGAGCGCCTGCGCAGCGTCCAGGTGATTGGCGTGGTGCTCGCCATCGCCGGCGTGTGCCTAATCGCTGGCGGCTGACGGCCACCGGTTCGAGCCGACGCAAGGGGCGCTGGTAAAGCCCCGTTTGGCATGGGGGTCTGGGTCCGGCAGACTGCAGCCCGTGTACGAACGGACGATGCGTGAAGCGGTGGAAAGGAAGCGCCGTCTCGACCGTGCGCGGCGGCTGCCCGCGGGCGGTATCGAGGATCGCGTCGCTCGCGGACCTAGTGCGGTTCGGACGCCTCCCAAGCTCAGCGCCGTCCTACGGGAGGTCGCTACGCGACTCGGCCATCTGCGTAGGTGACAGCCAGCCATGCGGCTTTGCGCGGCTCGCGACCTGCCGTCGTGACGCCGATGCGGCACGTCCACCCCGCGTCCAACAGGAGCGCAAAGGGGTTCACGGATGCTCACAAGATTGGCAACACAACAACACCAATTGCCTGCAAAGGGTGAGCTTATGTACGCGTTCGAGCCCGCTCGTTGCGCCCGCTGACGTCCATGGAAGGAAGGGGTCGCCGGTTCGAGTCCGGCAGAGGGCTCTCATGAAGCCGCTGGAAACAGCGGCTTTTCTTGTGCCCGAGTGTGCAGACGCCGCGTCGGCAGCCGCTCTTGGGCCGCTTTGGGCTCTTTGTAGGCGCGCCTACGGATTGCCCGCGGAAGGGTCGGCAGCGGCGGACGATCAAGGCGTCGCACCGCCGAGCCGATAGCGAGCTTGACTGATGTACGTACAATGTGAGCACAGACTATGAGCGCCATGAAGACATCCCGCCTCAACGTGCGCGTTGCTCCCGCCGACGACGCGCTCCTGCGCCAGGCCGCCGACCTGCTCGGCAAGAGCATGTCCGAGTTCCTGATCGAGAGTGCACGCGAACGCGCTGAGCGGCTGGTGGGTGACCGCACACGCTTCGTCCTCGATGAGACAGCGTGGTCAGCGTTCTGCGAGGCGCTCGACCGTCCAGCTGCGGTCAAGCCCGCGGTGCGCGAGCTGTTCGAACGCCCGCGACCTGAGTGATGCCTCGGTTCGGCGACCCCGAGCCGCTCGCCGCCCACCACACGCTCGAAGCATTCGACTGCGGTAACGCCTCGATGAACCGGTGGTTGCTCGATCACGCTCGGCAGTCGGCGGGCGCCGGGTCGGCACGGACGTATGTGGTCGTCGATGCCGAGCAGCAGCGGGTCGTCGGCTACCTCGCGCTCGCCGCCGCGGCCGTCTCGCCGGCGGATGCGACGACCCGGGCACGCCGCGGCCAGCCCAAGCATCCCATTCCCGCCGTGCTGCTCGCTCGGCTTGCGGTCGACGTCAGCGTCCAGGGCCGCGGCCTGGGCGCGTTCCTGCTCCGGAACGCGATGACCCGCGCCCTTAGCGCGTCCGAGCAGATCGGTGCGCGCGTGCTTCTCGTCCATGCCCTCCACGAGGAGGCGCGGAGCTTCTACGAGCGATGGGGCTTCGAGCGATCGCCGACCGACCCGCTCAATCTCCAGATGCTCTTCAAGGACATCCGGAAGTCACTCGAGTGATGGCCGGAAAGCGCGCCACGCCGCAAGCAGGACCGGCACCTCGATCTGCGCGCCGATCACCCGGCCCCACGCCGGTCGGCGGTGAGCAGCGGCACAGGTCGTCGGCGACTGCCTCGGCGAGCGCGACGTAGCTTGCGTCGTACGCGGAGAAGTTCTCGCGCAACTCCTAGATCCGCGGGACGAGGATGTCATCCGAGCAGGAGCTCGGCCACCGCGCTCGCGTCGACGCGAGCATCAGCGTCGTTCGCGCTCGGCGGCGATCAGCTCGGACGCGGCGGGACCGCGGCCTGGACGAGTTCGCGCTCACGCAGTGTGCAGATCGCACAGCGGTGGCGATACGCGCGCATCACGTCGATCTTGAAGCGCTGCTGATGCAGGAGGTGACGCGCCTCGCGCGTGGCGTAGGCGCGGACGTCGGGCGCGGAGACGAGCCCGCCGGCGCCGTACCGATCCCCCGACGGCACCTACCGGCTCCGCAACACCTTCCATTCCCTGATCGCCCCCGCCGGGTGGCACCCGCGAGCGTGATCGCTCAGGCTCCGGGCTGGACGGCGACGGTCGTGAGCAGATACTCGGCGCTCGTGCGGATGGCGGGCAGCTCGAGCTCGTTCGCGCCCTTGTAGACCGCGAGCACCTCCTCGCGCGCGGCCGTCCACTTGCCCTCCGGCTCGAGCACCTTGCGCGCCATCACCATCGGGCCGAGCGTGGTCTCGAACAGCTCGACGAACGCGTCGAAGTCCTCGAACTCGCTCGTCAGCATCACCCGCTCAGTCTCGATGTCATGACCCGCGAAGAGCTCGCGCACCCGCGCATCGGTGCCCCACAGGACCGGCGGCTTGAAGCCTTCCGGCGGCGGCGGCATGTGCTTGCCGATCGTCATGAACATCCGGCCGTTGAGCCCCTCCGGCGTCCACGCGGCCACCGCGATCGTCCCGCCCGGCCGGCAGACCCGCACGAGCTCGGCTGCCGCCCGCTCCTGGTCGGGCGCGAACATCGCGCCGAACACCGAGGACACGCGGTCGAAGCTGTCGTCGCCGAACGGCAGGTGCTGCGCGTCGCCGACGACGAAGGTCGCCTCGACGCCCTCCGCCGCGGCGCGCTCCTTCGCGGCCTCCACCAGCTTGGGGACGAAGTCGAGCCCGGTCGTACGGGCGCCGCGCTTGGCGCCGAGGATCGCGGCCGTCCCGCTGCCGGTGGCGACATCGAGGTAGTCCTGGCCCGGGCCGACCCCGAGCTTCGCGACCACCACGCTCGATGCGTCGGCGATCGTCGGTGCGATCGCCGGCCAGTCGCCGGATGACCACACGGCCTTCTGGCGCTCCGTCAGGGTCGAGTACACGTCCGTCAGCGACATCACGGTCCTCCTTCGCTCAGTCAGCCCACCGTCCCAAATCCCGGCCGGCCGTTCAAGCCCCGCGATCAGTGGGTGCGCGCTGACCGACGTCTGACGGCTATGGGCGGCGCCCGCGTCCGCGTGCTCTGCGCGACCGGAAGAAGCCGATCAGCTGTTTGAGCAGGAACAACCGTGAGAGGAGTCGGATCATCGGACCCTCGTACCCGGATAGGCTTCGGTCCATGGACCCGGGCGCGGTCGGGGTGGGGCCCCATTACGCGCTCGTGCGCATCTTGGCCGAGGCGACCACGCTGCCGGATGCGGCGATGCGGCTCTCGGAGTTGATGGCGCGCCACTTCGGCTGGGACATCGCGAGCTTGTGGATGGTCGACGAGGTGGCCGGGCTGCTGCGCTACGCCGGCGGTTGGTCCGACGACGACGCCGACCTGGTCGCGTTCCGCAGGGTCTCCGAGCGCCTGACGTTCGTCCGCGGCGTCGGTCTTCCCGGCTCGGTGTGGGAGGCCGGCGAGCCGGCCTGGCTCGAGGACGTGAGCATCGCCGGCAACTTTCCGCGGGCCGACCTCGCCACGCGGCTGAAGCTGCGCGGTGCGGTCGCCCTGCCGCTCGCCAGCGGGTCCGGCGTGCTCGGCGTGATGGAGCTCCTTTCCCGGGAGGTGCGCCCGCCGGACCCCGCGCAGCTCGACTTCCTCAGGGCCGTGGGCCGCGAGGTCGGCCAGTACGCGGCGCGCGTGAACGCCGAGGAGCGTCTGCACGCGAGCGAGGAGATGAGCGCGTCGATCGTGCGGGCCGCGCTCGACTGCATCATCACGATGGATCACGAGGGCCGGATCACGGACTTCAACCCCGCGGCGGAGAGGACCTTCGGCTACGCCCGCGACGACGTCGTCGGGCGCCTGCTCGCCGACGCGATCATCCCGCCGGACCTGCGCGACGCGCACCATCGCGCCCTCGAGCGCTACCTCGACACCCGCGAGGGCCGGATCCTCAATCACCGTCTCGAGCTCGAAGGTGTGCGCGCCGACGGCACCGCGTTCCCAGTCGAGCTGACCGTCACGCGCCTCGGCCGCCGTGAGCCTCCCGTGTTCGGCGGGTTCATCCGCGACATCACCGAGCGGGTGCGCGCGGAGAAGGAGCTGGCGCGGCTCCTGGAGGGCGAGCATGCGGCACGCCTTCGCGCGGAGGAGGCCGAGCGGTTCGAGCGCACCGTCGCCGAGACGCTCCAGCGGGGTCTTCTGCCGCCTGAGCTGCCGGCCGTGCCGGGCATCGAGCTGGGAGCGGCGTACCGCGCGGGCGGCGTCGGGACGATGGTCGGCGGCGACTTCTACGACGTCTTCGAGCTGGGCGCGGGCCGCTGGGGGATCGCGATCGGCGACGTGTGCGGAAAGGGGGCCGAGGCCGCGTCCGTGACGGCGATGATGCGGTGGACGATCCGGGCGGCCGCCCTGCGCGAGGTCTCGCCGAGCCAGGTGCTCGAGGCGCTCAACGCGGTCCTGCTCAGCGCCACGACGCCCGGCGATACCGGCACCGCCGTCTACGCCATCCTGCAGGCGGACGCCGACCCCGTGACGCTCACCCTCGCCGTCGCCGGCCATCCTCCGCCGCTCCGCCTGTCCGCCGGAGGCGACGTCACGACGGTCGGAGAGCTCGGCACGATGCTCGGCGCGCTGTCGGAGCCGGAGCTGCACGACGCGACGGTCGTGCTGAGCCCGGGCGACGTGCTGCTGCTCTATACCGACGGCGTCACGGAGAGCCGAACCCCCGAGGGCTTCTTCGGCCCCGATCGGCTCGCCCAAGCACTTCGAGCCGCCGGGGGAGAGGTCGCCGCGAGCGTCGCCCGCAGCATCGAGGCGGCGGTCACCGAGGCGGCGGGCGGCCGGCTCAACGACGATGTCGCGCTGCTCGTGATCCAGGCACCGCCGCGCGCTTCCGCGACGTGAGCGCACTACACCGGACGGGAGCGAGGTCGTCTGGGCCGAGCTCGCACGTCTGTCGGCACTGTGGGGGCTGTCCACGAGCGGCCGCTCAAGCGCAGAACTCGGCTCGCGCCTATGCGGCGCGCCGGCGAGCGACCACGAGCAGGTACTCGTAGCGGTATTCCGCGGGACCTCCGGGAGGTCCGCTGTTCGCGCGCGAGGCGAACTCGAGGAAGTCCCGGTCGAGCGCCGCCGCGCGCTCGGGCTCCTCGGCGAGGCTCGCGTAGGTCGCGACCACCGGCCCGAACGTCTGCTTGAAGAGCTCGCGGTAATCACGCGGGCTCTCCGCCCGCTCCACGTACTGGCTGCGGGTCATCTCGAGCGACTCCACTCCGTCGCCGAGCAGGTCCCGCACGTGCCCCTCGCTCCCCCATAGCGCCGGCGGCAGCGCGTCAGGCGAGTACGGGGGCATATAGGGCGCGAGGGAGCCGAAGAAGTCGGAGATCAGGCCCTCGGGCGTGAAGTTGAGCATCCCGATCGTGCCCCCGGGCCGGCATACGCGAAGCATCTCGTCGGCCACCGCTCGATGGTCGGGAGCGAAGATCGCCCCGAACGAGGAGGTGACGACATCGAACTCGCCGTCGGCGAACGGGAGCGCCTCGGCGTCGGCCTCGATCCATTCGAGCTCCACTCCACGTGCGTCGGCTTCGCGGCGGCCCGCCTCGAAGTTCTCAGGCGTCAGGTCGGAGGCCACGACCACTGCCCCGACCTCGGCGGCGCGGATCGCCGTGTTGCCCGTGCCGGCGGCGACGTCGAGCACGTGCTGCCCTGTCGAGATCCCGCACGCCCGGACCAGGACCTCCCCGAGCCCCCAGATCGTCTCCTTCGCGAACCGGTGGTAGTCGCCGAGCGCCCAAGCGGCGCGGGTTGCGGCGTTCCGCTCGCGGCCCGCTTCGGTCGCCACCGGTACCTCGGATTCTTGCCTGGTCATGTGGCTCCTCCGATCCTCTGCGCCGCCGGCCTCGGCCAGCTGCTCGATCGTGGCGAGCGCCGCGGCCTGAATCATGAGCCGTCCTGCGGTGGCCCGACGCTCCATTGCGGGGACCGTAGCCCCGGCGGCCCGCCGTGACTTCGCCCGAACCGAGCATCTTTGGGCGGACCTTGTATGGCCAGATCTGGCTATCTACCGACGTCGTCGACCACGCCTGACCGCACTGCATAGGCGGCCGCGGCGGTGCGCGAGGGCAGATCGAGCTTTCGCAGGATGTTGGTGACGTGGCGATGAACGGTGTGCTCTGAGACGACCAGCCGCTCGGCGATCTGCCGGTTGGTGAGCCCCTCGGCGAGGAGCGCCAGCACCTCGCGCTCGCGCCGCGTGACCGCGGGCGCTCCTGGACGATCTCCGCCGCCACGAATCGAGACCTCGAGCAGTCGGCGGGCACGCTCGGCCTCCGCCACGGCCCCCAACCCGAGCAGGCGATCCATGGCCGTGGTCGCCTCGCGCTCGGCGAGATCGGTTCGACCCGTAGCGGCGAGGCTCGTCGCCAACTCGATCCGCGCCTGCGAGGCCTCGAACGGTGCGCCGATCCGCTGGAAGCGATCGACGGCGTCCTCGAGCAGCATCCTCGCCCGCTCATGCTCGCCGCCCGCCGCCGCGAGCAATCCCTCGGCCAGCTCGGTGGAGGCTCGCAGCGGCTCGGTCCCGACGAGCCGCTTGATCTCATGCAGGGACTCCAACGCCGAACGCGCCTGCTCGAACTCGCCCCGTGCTATCCGAGCGCGAACCAGCAGCTGGAGCGCCGGGGCGCGCTCGAGCTTGCGCTCGACGGGCGCCTGGCGCAGCAGCCGCTCGACCAACTCCACCGACCGACGCGCGTCGCCCTCATCGAGTGCCAGCCGCGCCCTGCAGAGCTGCACCGGCCCCGACTCCCCCGCTCCATCGAGCAGCAGCGCCGCCTCCTGCGCCCGACCCTGCCTTCGCCTCAGCTCCGCGAGGCCGACCAGCGGGCCTCCCACCATCGCCGGGCGGGAGTGGGAGAAGTCCTCGACCGAGGCCTCCAACATCTCCTCGGCGTTCGTCCATCGCCCCCGCCAGAGCTCGACCGCGCCGTATTCGGCGCGGCAGAAAGCGAGCATGTAGCGGCTCCCGTAGCGCTGCGCGAACTCGGCGATCCGGTCGCACCAGGCAAACGCGCGCTCGTAGTCGGACACGGCCGTGCAGGCACTGACCATGAAGCAGCACGCCCAGGCGCCTGAGATCGGGATCGTCGCCTCACCCGCCATGGCGGTCGCGGTCGCCTCGTCGAGGCAGCGCATCCCGTCCTCGACCTGCGCGCAGGCGACGAGGGCGGCTCCTTGGAGCGCGAGTCCGAGCATCTCGAGGTCGGCGACGTCGAATCGCCGCCCGGCCTCGGCCGCGCGAGCGCCGAGCTCCCCCGTCTTCGCGGTATCGCCCGAGAGGTGGGCGATATAGCCCTCGTGGAAGGCCAGCCAGCCGTGCTCCGGCCCGGGTTCGATCTTGTCGAGCAGTCGTCCCGCCCGCCTCAACCAGCCGGCCGCCACCGCCGCCGCGCCGCGGAAGTCGAGCTGGTCGGCCGCGAGCCACGTGGCCATTCGCGCGGCGCTCGCGCGCTCCCCGCGCCGGCGGTAGAGGTGGTAGGCGCGCTCGCGCGCATCGAACACCGCCTCGGCGTCATCGAGCCACCACGCAGCCCAACTGAGCCCTTCGAGGGCGTCCGGCGTTTCCTCGCAGTCGAGAGCTTCCGCGAAGGCAGCGCTCGCGGCCGCCCACTCTCCGTCGGCGAGCCGAGCCCAGCCGGCCGAGAGCGGATCGGACGCGGTGCCCTCCGGTGGCTTTGCCATCGGGGCCATTGTCGCGCCTCGATCGCGCCCGGCGACGGCCGCCGTTCGACCCGCCCGCGTAGGGCGCGAAGCGACCGCGCCCGCATGTCCGCCGCCGCACTGACGTCGACGAGTGAACCTCCGGTCCGGCCGCGTTAGGGTCCACCTGACGTACGACCTCCGCTCGCGACGCGCGCCTCCGCGGCGTGTCAGCCGGAGGAAAGGAGCCGGCGATGACCCCTTCGACCGCACGTGCCGCCGTGTCGGCGTGAGCGCATCCGCATGTCCGCCGTCGACGAGCTCGAACGTGGCCGCGCCCTGTGCGAGGGGGGCGAGTGGCGCGGTGCGTATGAGGCCTTGACGAGCGCGGACGAGGCGGCCGGGCTGGAGGCGGGCGACCTCGAGCGGCTGGCGACCTCGGCGTACATGCTCGGGCGCCTCGAGGCCTACATCGAGGTCCTCGGGCGGGCGCACCAGCGCCACCTCGACGCGGGTGCTCCGTTGCTCAGCGCGCGGTGCGCGTTCTGGACGGGAATGCAGCTCCTGCTGGCCGGCGAGATGGGGCGCGGGACGGGCTGGATCGGGCGCGCGGAGCGGCTCGTCAGCGAGCAGGACGCGGACTGCGTGGAGCGCGGCTATCTACGCCTGCCATCGGTCTTCCGCCACCAGATGGAGGGCGACTTCGAGATGGGCGGCGATGTCGCCGGCGAGGCGGCGGCGATCGCGCGCCGGTTCGCCGACGCGGACTTGTTCGCGCTGGCGCTGCACATCCAGGGCCACATGCGGGTCAAGGCGGGACGCGTTCCAGAGGGACTCGCGATGCTCGACGAGGCGATGGTGGCGGTGACCGCGGGAGAGGTGTCGCCGATCGTCGCGGGCATGGTCTACTGCGGGGTGATCCTTGGCTGCCAGGACGCCTACGAGCCGCGCCGGGCGCAGGAGTGGACCGCGGCGCTGGCCCACTGGTGCGCGCGCCAGCCCGACATGGTCGCCTTCACGGGCCGCTGCCATGTCCACCGGGCGGAGTTGATGCAGCTCGAGGGCGCCTGGTCGGAAGCGCTCGAGGAGGCTCGCCGCGCGGCAGACCGCGCGGCACTGGGCAACCACCGCTCGGCGCTCGCCGCGGCAGCGTACGTGCAGGGCGAGGTGCACCGTCTCCGCGGGGCCTTCGCCGACGCCGAGGACGCCTACCGGCGCGCGCGCGAATGCGGGCGCGAGCCGCAGCCCGGGCTGGCGCTCCTGCGCCTGGCGCAGGGCGACGCACCGTCCGCGGCGGCCGCCGTCCGGCGCGTGCTGGCCGAGACCTCCGATCCGGCGCGACGCATCAGGCTGCTGCCAGCCTGCGTGGAGATCCTGCTCGCCGCCGGCGATCTCGACGCCGCGGGGCGCGCAGCGGACGAGCTGGAGAAGGCCGCTCGCGGGCACGAGGTCGGGGTGCTGCGGACGATCGCCGCGCAGGCCCGTGGCGCGGTCGCACTCGCCGCAGGCGACGCGGAGGCCGCGCTGCCGGAGCTGCGCCGGGCATGGCGGGTCTGGGAGGAGATCCAGGCGCCCTACGAGGCGGCGCGCGTGCGCGTCCTGATCGGCGCAGCCTGCCGTGATCTCGGCGATCAGGACGCGGCCGAGCTCGAGCTCGCCGCGGCACGCAGCACGTTCGAGCAGCTCGGGGCGGCGTCCGACGCCGAGCGCGTCCCGGCCATCGGCAGCGGCGGCGCAGAGCACGGCCTGACCGCGCGCGAGCTGCAGGTCCTCCGGCTCGTCGCCGGGGGGCGCACGAACCGGGCGATCGCCCAGGCGCTCGTCGTGAGCGAGCGCACCGTCGACCGGCACGTCAGCAACATCCTCGCGAAGCTCCGCGTGCCCTCGCGTGCCGCGGCCACCGCCTACGCCTACGAGCACCGGCTGCTGTGACGTCGGCGTGGGTGGAACCACCCACGCCGCGGCGCCCCGCAGGATGGGTGGTCCGGCCGATGCGCCGCCGCAGAACCGCACGTACGGTCGGTGGCAACCGAGACGGAGCGAGGAAGCCATGACCGAGAGCGTCGAGACAGTCATCATCGGCGGGGGCCAGGCGGGCCTGGCCACCGGCTACCACCTGGCCGAGAAGGATCGCTCGTTCGTGATCCTCGAGGCCAACGAGCGGATCGGCGACAACTGGCGCCGCCACTACGACTCCCTGCGCCTGTACAGCCCAATGCGCTACACCGCGCTGCCGGGCTGGGCGGGCATGCTCGACCCCTGGACCTATCCGTCCAAGGACGAGCTCGCGGACTACCTCGAGGGCTATGCGGAGCACTTCGAGCTGCCCGTGATCACCGGCGTGCGCGTCGACATGCTCCGTAGGGACGGCACTCGCTACCTCGTGCGCGCCGGCGTGCACCGCTTCACAGCCTCCAACGTGGTCATCGCCTCGGGCACCTTCCAAGAGCCGATCGTGCCGGAGTTCGCCGGGCAGCTGGACCCCGGCATCACCCAGATGCACTCGTCGGGGTATCGCAACCCCGGACAGCTCGCCCCGGGTCCCGTCCTGGTCGTCGGCGCCGCCCACTCGGGGGCGGACATCGCGCTGGAGGTCGCCGGCCGGCACCCGACCGTGCTGTCGGGTCGCGTCAACGGCGAGCTGCCGTTCGACATCGAGGGCCGCGCCGCGCGCGTGGCGCTGCCGATCCTGTGGCGGGTGGCGAACCACCTGCTGACGATGCGCACGCCGATCGGCCGCAAGCTGCGGCCGAAGATCCGCGCGCACGGTGGGCCGCTGCTGCGCGTCAAGCGCGCCGACCTGGAGGCCGCTGGCGTCGAGCACGTCGAGGAGCGCGTCGCCGGCGTGCGCGACGGGCGTCCCGTCCTCGACGGCGGGCGCACGCTCGACGTCGCGAACGTGATCTGGTGCACGGGATTCGGCAAGGACGTCAGCTGGCTCGACATCCCCGTCACGGGCGAGGACGGCTGGCCCGAGCAGGACCGCGGCGTGGTCGAGCACGCGCCCGGCCTGTACTTCGTCGGGCTGCCGTTCCTCTATTCGTTCGCGTCGATGCTCGTCGGGGGCGTCGGCCGCGACGCCGGGCGCGTCGCCGACCACATCGCCGACCGCGGCGTGCGACACGCGGAGGAGGCGGCGCCGAGCCTCGTGGCCGCGTGACCGGTGCCATCAGCCGGCCGGCCGGCCGGCCGGCACGGCACCCGGCTGCTCCCAAATCTTGACGCTGCAGGCACTCGGGGACGCCCGGCCCGCCGTGCTGCTCGTACTTGTGGATCGACAGGCGCCCGGTGGAGCTGCGCGAAGTCCTCCTGGGCCGGCCGACTCGACGCGGATGAGTTGCGTCAGCTCGACGATGCGCTCGCGGTCGTGTTTGGCCTCTAGAGGGCTCAGGAGGAACCCATCCGCGTCGACGGCTGTAGGCTCGGGCGATGGCTCGATCGACTGCGCTGGTACGCCCCCGCGACGCGCGCGTGATCGCGGGGGTGTGTGCCGGCCTCGCGCGACGGTTCGGGATGAAGCCGTGGCAGGTCCGCTTGATCTTCGTGGTCTCGTGCCTGCTTCCCGGGCCGCAGTTCCTGCTCTACATCGTGCTCTGGATCGTCTTGCCGACCGGCTGAGCGCGGATGTCAGAAGTCGACGGCCTGCACGCCGTAGGTCTCGGCCGCGGCGATCGTGCGCGTGATCTCGTCGGCGTCGAGGGGCGGGGCGGGGCCGTCGTCCGTGGCCGGGCGGCCGGACTCGCGGAAGAAGCCCTCCATCCCGGCGGGGCTGAAGCCGACGAGGATGCGGGCGGGGTGGTCGCCGGCGTTGCGGAAGTTGTGCACGGTGCCTCGGCGCACGACGGCGAAGCCGCCGGGGCCGAGGGTGTGGAGCTCGTCGCCGATGCGGATCTCGAACTCTCCGTCGAGGACGTAGAAGAACTCGTCTTCGCGCGTGTGGATGTGTGGAGGCGGGCCGCCGCCGGGGGCGGTGAGGTTCTCGAGGAGCAGGAGGCGGCCGTCGGTGTCCTGGCCGGTGGCCTTGAGGGTCATCGTGTCGCCGACGATCCAGATCCGCTCGCCCTCGCCTGTGGGGAGGCTGTAGCCGGTGGGGATGGAGGTGCTGGTCATGACCGGATGGTCGCCGCGCTGAGCTATGAGCGCCACTTCATCAGCTTCTATCTCCAGTAGAGTTGCTTCATGGTGCTCGGAGACGCACAGCGGCTGCGGGCGTTCGCGCTGGTGCTCGACCTCGGCTCGGTCTCGGCGGCGGCGAGCGTGCTCGGCTACACCCAGTCGGCGGTGTCGCAGCAGCTGGCTGCGCTCGAGCGCGAGGTCGGGGCGGCGCTCGTCGACCGCTCGCAGCGGCCGCTGCGCGCGACTCGCGAGGGTGAGGTCCTACGGCCCCACGTCGAGCGCGTGCTCGCCGCGCTGGGCACCGCGGACGCCGCCGTTCAGGACATGCGCGGCGGCACGACCCGGCTGCGGCTGGCCGCGTTCGGCAGCGCGCTGTCCTCGTTCGTGCCCGCCGCCGTGCGCGACCTGCGGCGCGCGCATCCGGAGCTCGTCGTGGAGGTCCTGCAGCTCGAGACCCGCGAAGCGGTCGAACGGCTGCGCGCGGGAGAGGCCGACCTCGCGGTGGTCCACCACATACCCGGAGTGGCCGTGCCGGAGACGGCGGGGCTCGAGCGGCGGCGCCTGCTCGTCGACCGGCTCCACGTCGTCCTCCCTTCCGGCCACAAGCTCGCGCGGCGCGAGACCGTCAGCCTCGCCGACCTCGAGGGTGAGCCGTTCGTGCTGCCCCGCCGCGACACGCCCGCGGGGCGCTTCCGCTCGCTGGTCGAGCACTTGTGCGCGCAGGCCGGCTTCGCTCCCGAGGTCGCTTACGAGCTCGACGACCTGCCCGCCGCGCAGGCGTTCGCCGCCGCCGGCATCGCGGTCGTGCCGATGCACGGGCTCACGCTGAGCACGCTTCCATACGGCGCCACCTCCCGGCCGCTGGCCGAGCGCGACGACGGGAGCCGCACGGTCGAGGCGCTCGCCCCGATCGCGGCGCGCACGCCGACGGTCGACGAGCTGCTCCGGCTCTTGGTGGGCGCAGCCCGCAGCCGGGAAAACACCTGCCCCCGCGGCGCGCCGGATTAGACTCGCGCTTGGCCCATGACCGCGCTCCAGATCGGACGGTACGAGGGGCCGGCCGTCTACGCCGGCGCGGTCGTCCTCGCGGCGGGCGCGTACTACCTCACCGGCCGGATCGGGCTCGAGCTCCTGTACCTCGACGGTGCGGTGGCCGCCATCTGGCCGCCGGCCGGCCTCGGGCTCGCGGTCCTGTTCCTGTTCGGTATCCGGCTGTGGCCCGCGATCGTGATCGGCGACCTGTTGCTCGGCGACTTCTCGACGCCGCTCGGGACCGTGCTGGGACAGGTGGTCGGCAACACGCTGGCGATCGTGGCGGCCGCGTGGCTGCTGCGCCGCTTCACGCTCGGGCGCGGCTCGCTGGAGCGGGTGACCGACGTGCTGGCGTTCGTGGTGTGCGCGCTCGTCGCGGCCGTGATCAGCGCGGCGTTCGGGCCGCTCTCGCTGCGACTGGGCGACGTGATCGCCCCCGACGATCTCGGGCGCGTGGTCAGGACGTGGACGCTCGGCGATGCGGCCGGCACGCTCGTCCTGGCGCCCGTGATCATGGTCTGGGCGAGCGCCGGCGTGCACGGGTTCGACCGCCGGAGGCTGATCGAGGGCGGGATCGTGCTCGCCCTGCTGGTGGCGCTGACGACGCTGCCGCCGCAGCGCGACGTGCCCTTCATCGTCTTCCCGGTCCTGCTGTGGGCGGCGATCCGCTTCGGGCCCCGCGGGGCGGCGACCGCGATCCTCGTCGTCTGCGGGATCGCGGTCTGGAACACGGCCGAGAACGACGGGCCGTTCGTGCGCGAGTCGATCACGGACAGCCTGCTCGCGACGCAGCTGTTCATCGCCACCTCGGCGCTCACCTCGCTGCTGCTCGCCGCGGTGACCGCGGAGCGCTCCAAGGCGGAGAAGGCCCAGCGCAAGCTCGCCGACGAGCAGGCCGCGCTGCGCCGGGTGGCCACGCTGGTGGCCGCGGCCGTGCCGCCGAGCCGCGTGTTCGAGCAGGTGACCAACGAGGTCGCGCTGCTGCTGGGCGTGCCCGGCGCGAGCCTCGTGCGCTACGAGGACACGGGCACGGCGACGGTGGTGGGCGGCTGGAGCGACGACGGCAAGCTGCGGCTGCCCGTGGGGAGCACGATCGACCTCGACGGCGACACGGTCGTCGCGCGCGTCCTGCGCAGCGGCAGCCCGCAGCGCGCCGAGTACGCCGGTGCGGGCGGCACGCTGGCCGAGAAGCTCCAAGACGCCGGGTACCGCGCCGCCGTGGCCGCGCCGGTCACGGTCGGCGGCGGGCTGTGGGGCGCGCTCGCCGCCGGGACCCGGTCGGCCGACGCGCTCGCAGACGGCGCCGAGCAGCGGCTGCTGGACTTCGCCGAGCTGGTCGCCCAGGCGATCGCCAACGCCGACGCCACAGCGCAGCTGGCCGCCTCCCGCGCGCGCATCGTCGAGGCCGGCGACAAGGAGCGCCGCCGGCTCGAGCGCAACCTGCACGACGGGGCGCAGCAGCGGCTCGTGTCGGTCGCGCTCGACCTGCGGGTCGTCGGCGCGCAGCTCGAGAAGGACCCGGAGGCCGCTGGGGAGCTGCTGGCCGCCGCTCGCGACCAGCTCTCCCAGGGGCTCGACGAGCTACGCGAGCTGGCGCGCGGCATCCACCCGGCCGTGCTGACCGACCGCGGCCTCGGGCCCGCGCTCGAGTCGCTCGCGGTGCGCGCCCCGCTGCCGATCGAGATCACCGAGCTGCCTGACGAGCGCCTGTCGGGCCCGGTCGAGGCGGCCGCCTACTACGTCGTCGCCGAGTCGATCACGAACGTCGCCAAGTACGCGCAGGCCTCGCACGCGAGCGTCAGCGTGCGGCGCTCGAACGGCCGCGCGCTGGTGACGGTCGCCGACGACGGCGTCGGCGGCGCGGATCCGACCCGCGGCACGGGCCTGCGCGGGCTGGCCGACCGGGTGGCGGCGCTCGACGGCGTCTTCGCGGTCGAGAGCACGCCGGCACAAGGGACCCGGGTCAGCGCCGAGATCCCGTGCGCGTGACCTCACGGAAGTCCGGTGCCGACGCGGCTCGCCATCTCGGTGCGTGACCGCACGCCGAGCTTGCGATACGCCATCCGGAGGTGATGCTCGACCGTCCGCGGCGACATGAAGAGGGCGGCGGCCACCTCGCTGTTCGTCGCCCCCGCGGCGACGAGCGCGCAGACCTCGCGCTCGCGTGCGGTGAGCCCGTGCTCGGCGGGGGAAGGGAGACCGTCGCGCGCGCCCGCCGCGCGCAGCTCCTGCGCGGTGCGCGCGGCCCAGGTCGACGCGCCGAGGGTCGCGAACGTGTCATGGGCCGCGACCAGGTGCGCACGGGCGTCCGTGCGGCGCCGCGCCCGGCGCAGCCGCTCGCCGGCGCACAGCCGCGTCCGGGCGAGCTCGAACGGCAGCGATACGCGCGCGTGCGCCGCGAGCGCGGCCGCGATGTGGTCGTCCAGGCGCTCGTCGCCGTCGATCAGCACGCGGCAGCGCGCGGTCGCCGCGGCTGCCCACGCGCCTGAGGTGGCGGCGGCGCCGGCGGCCAGCTCGTCGGTGAGCGCCGCCGCCTCGTCGGGCCGCCCGGCGCGCACGTAGGCCTCCACGAGATCCGCGTGCGTGTAGAGGAACGACGGATCGCGCGAGCCGAAGCGCCGCGAGTGCCCAAGCGCGTGCTCGAGGTGGACGACCGCGGTCCCGGCGTCGCCGCGCCCGAGCGCGAGGAACCCGAGCGCCTGCTCGGCGCAGGCCAGCGTCGACGTCAGGTCCAGGCGCAGCGCGAGCGTTCGCGCCCGTTCGGCGTGCTCCCTGCAGGCCTCCGCCTCGCCGCGGTTGGCGGCGACGAACGCTGCCGTGGTCAGCGTGACCGAGTGCAGGAAGCTGCCGACGGCGTCCTCGCCGAGCGCGAGCGCCTCGTCGGAGAGCCGCCCGGCCTCGTCGAGGGCGCCACGGCGGATGTGCAGGCTCGCCAGCACCGCCAGCGGGAACGCGAGGGCGGCGATCGCCCCGCGCTCGCGGCACGTGTCGACGAGCCAGACGAGGATTCGCTCGGCGTCGTCGAGGTCCTCCATCCACAGGTGGCAGAGCGACGCCACGGCGAGGATCTCGTGACCCGGGCCCGTCGGGTCGAGCGCGCGCAGCTGCTCGTGGCGGCGCCGCAGCACCGCCCGCGCGCGCGTGTGCTCGCCGAGGCTCGCCAGCGCCGACGCGTGCAGCACCGCGGGGACGAGGTCGGCTCCCGGGGGCGCGAGCGACAGCGCGCGCTCGGCGAGCGTCGCGAGGCGGTCCATCGGCCCGTGGGCCACCAGCGCGACGCCGGCGACGGTCAGCAGGCCGGCGGCGCGGGCGGGGTCGTGCGCGAGCACGCGCTCCGCCTCTGCCTCGAGGACCGAGAACGCCGCCATCGGGCTGCCGGTCTGCTGGATCGCGATGCCGCGCAGCAGCTGCACGTCCGCGCGCTGCGCCGGCTCGTGGGCCTGCGCCACCAGCGGGTCGAGCAGGGCCTTGGCGCGCGCCGGGCTGCCGGCGACGATCGCCATCCCCGCCGCGGCCACCGTCCGTCCGATCGCCCGCTGGGGATCCGGGCTGAGATCGGCCGCGCGCGCCAGCGCCGTCGCGCCGCTGGCCGGCGCTCCGCGGCGCCCGGCGTCGTGACCCAGCGCCTCGAGCTCGGCGGCCAGCGACTCGTCGGGCGCCTGCGCGGCGGCAGCGAGATGCCAGGCCCTGCGCGGCCCGGTGACGGCGCCGGCGAGCGCCCGGTGCGCCGCCCGGCGCGCGCTCGGCGCGGCCGCGCGATGGATCGCGGTGCGCACGATCGGGTGCGTGAACGTCACGCCGCGGGCATCGACGGCGATCATGCCCGCGTCCTCGGCCGGGGCCAGGACGTCGAGGCCCCCGAGCACCGCAGCGAGCGGCTCGGCGGCGCCGTCACTGCTGAGGGCGGCGGTGACGAGCGCCTCGCGGGTGGCCGCCGGCAGGGCGTCCAGCCGGCGCGCGTACGCGATCTCGAGGCGCGCCCCGACCGGCAGCGCGGCGGGTAGGGGCTCGCGGCCGTCGCACTGCTCGGGACGCAGCTGCCCAGGCGCCTCGGTCAGCGCGAGCGGGTTGCCGCCGACGGCGTCCACGAGCGACTCCGCGACCGCCGGAGCGACACCGGCGCGGCGCGCCAGTGCCAGCGCGTCGACGCGGCCCAGCTCCGAGAGCGTCAGCAGCGGCACCCCGTGCCACGGCTCGAACGGCTCGCCGCGCAGGGACCAGACGGCGATCACAGCGATCCCGATGGCCTCGGCGCGGCGGGCGACGAACGCGACCGCCTGCTGCGAGGAGGGGTCGAGCCACTGGACGTCGTCGACGCGCAGCAGCAGCGGCGTGTCGGCCGCCGCGGCGCCGAGCAGCGCCGTCGCCGCGTACAGCACGCGCGCGCTCTCGGCGATCGTGGGCTCCTCGAGCGCCAGCGCGCCGCGGAGCGCCGCGCGGGCCGCGGGGGCCAGCGAGGCGTCGTAGCCGACGAGCAGCGGCTCGACCACCGCGGCCAGCCCTGCGAACGGCAGGTCGAGCTCCGTCTCGGCCGCGGTGACGTCGAGCGTCCGCACGCCGGAGGTGTCGACCGCACGCAGCAACGCCGTCTTGCCGACGCCCGGGGTACCCGCGAGCATCAGCGCCCCGCCGCGTTGCGTGCGCGCGCCATCCGTCAGATCGTTCAGCAGCGCCAGCTCGTCGGCGCGACCGAGCAGCGCGTGCGTCTCGGCGCCCTCCGCGGACACCGGCGACATGCTACGCGGCGGACGCAGCTCCGTGGTTTCCCTGATGCGCTCGCTCGCGCGCACAGCTTTGATGAGCGTTGGATGCGCGCCGTACTGCTCCTGATCGCTCTCCCGCTCGCGCTCGCGGCGGCGGCCCCCGTGGCCGGCGCCGCCTCGATCGCCTACGTCGACGGCGGCGAGGTCTGGCTGTCGTCGCTCGACGGGAGCCGGAAGGCGCGCCTCGCCGGGCAGGTGGTCAACGGCGAGGGCAAGACCGAGAAGTGGCTCGCCGTGGCGCACTCCGACGGCGGCCGGATCGTTGCAGCCCGCAACGTGCCCGGCAGGATGTCGAGCTTCACGTGGTTCAAGGTCTGGGAGCCCGACGGCAGCTCGACGGTCGAGGGTCCGCTGAACGCTCCCTCGGGCTGGACGGTGTACGTCTATCCGCTCGGCTTCGACGTCACCCCGGACGGCCGGCACATGGTCTACGGCTACTCCAACAGCAGCGGGTGCTGCCCGATCAACTTCGCCCGCGGCTTCTACGTGCGGCCCGTGACCAACAGTTCGCTCGCACCGATCAACGTCTCCGGCTACGAGGAGCCGACGCTGTTCGGCAGCCGGGTGATCGCGAAGTCGGGCGCCACGATCAACACGCAGAGCACGGCCACCACCTACGGGACCGACTTCACCCCCTGGCTCGACACCTCGGGCACGGGCCTCGATCTGCGCCGCACGGACGTCGCGGCGAACGGGCAGCTGGCGGCGCTGGAGCTCGAGCAGTGGAACGGCGGCACGCAGACCATCGGCAAGATCGCGGTGCTCGCGATCGGGGGAGTGGATCAGGCTCCGAGCTTCCCTGCGGCCGTGGACTGCTTCGTCCCGGCCAGCGGCGTCGCCAAGGAGGTGTCGCTCTCGGCGGACGCGAAGACGGTCGCCTGGACCGACGCCAGGGGCCTCGTCGTGGCGGGAACACCCGTCGACGCCTCCGACCCGTGCGTGCTCACCTCGCCGCCGGTCGTGCTCTCGCCGACGGCCTCGCAGGGCGCGATCGGTGGCGCGGACGTGAACGCGTTCCTGCCCGCATCGCCCTCCGGCAGCCCCCAGCCCGGCAGCCCGCCGGCAGGTGGCTCGCCGTCGCCGGGCACGACGACGGCTCCGGCGGCGCCGCGGGCGATCCTCCCGGGCAAGGTCACGACGAAGGCGCTCGGCGCCGCGCGCGGCCTGGCGGTCAAGGTGCGCGTGGCTTCGGCCGGCAAGGTCAAGCTCGTCGGCACCGTCCCTGCCGCGCGCATGGGCCGCAAGGGCAGGCCCGTCGTCATCGCCACCGGGTCGAAGACCGCTGCGAAGGCCGGGACCGTGAAGGTCCGGCTGCGGCTGAACGCCGCCGCGCGCAAGCGCCTCAAGCGCCTCAAGGGAGCGCGGATGACCCTGCGCATCACGCACGGCGGGCGGAGCACCAGCCGGAAGGTGACGCTGCGGTGATGCGTCCCGCGGCCGCGGCTGCGGCGGCATCTTCACAGAGGGGAGGATCGTCGTCACGATCTAGGCCTTGACAACGCCGCAGCGCTTTGGTCATATGACTTAGTCAAGTGACTAAGGAGAGGGCGGCATGAGCCTCACCCCATCGTTCTATTCCTCTCCGGCGGAGGCCATGCAGGCCCCGGCCGAGGAGTTCCTCTACGTGGCGTGCCTGCACGAGGGCACCGGCGTCGACAAGCCCGACTACCTCGCGGTGGTCGACGCCGAGGACGGCAGCATCGTCCACGAGCTGCCGATGCCCAACGCCGGCGACGAGCTGCACCACTTCGGCTGGAACCGCTGCAGCTCCGCCTGCCATGGGCCCGACCGCTCGCACCTGATCGTGCCCGGCTTCCGCTCCTCGCGGATCCACGTGGTCGACGTGGCCAGCGACCCGCGCAAGCCCCGGATCGAGACGGTGATCGAGCCCGCAGAGCTGATCGAGAAGACCGGCCTGACCCGCCCGCACACCGTCCACTGCATGCCGGGCGAGAACATCGTCATCAGCATGCTCGGCGACGCTGACGGCAACGGCGCGTGCGGCTTCGCGGTGATCGACGCGAAGACGTTCGAGGTCAAGGGCCGCTGGGAGAACGGCGGCCCGCACCCGCCCTTCAACTACGACTTCTGGTACCAGCCGCGCCAGAACGTCCTCGCCTCCTCGGAGTTCGGCGCGCCGAGCGCCTACGAGTCGGGCTTCGACCCCGAAGACGTCGGCAAGGGCCATTACGGCAGCCGCGTGCACTTCTGGAACCTCAGCGAGCGCACGCTCCAGCAGACGGTCGAGCTGGGCGAGACGGGGCTGGTGCCGCTGGAGATGCGCTGGCTGCACGACCCGGACGCCGACCAGGGCTTCGTCGGCGCCGCGCTGTCGAGCACGATGTGGCGCTTCCACCGCGACAACGGCTCCTACGCCGCCGACAGCGTGATCGCCGTCGACAGCGTCGAGCAGGAGGGCTGGCCGTTCCCGGTCCCGGGGCTCATCACCGACCTCGTCGTCTCGATGGACGACCGCTTCCTGTACTTCTCGAACTGGCTGCACGGCGACCTGCGCCAGTACGACATCTCCGACCCGGCGCACCCGCGCCTGACGGGGATGCTGCAGCTCGGCGGCGTGCTCGGCCGGCCGTCCGACGCCGGCCGCGAGCTCAACGGCGGGCCGCAGATGCTCCAGCTCTCGCTCGACGGGCGCCGGCTCTACGTCACCAACTCGCTGTACTCGACGTGGGACAACCAGTTCTATCCCGAGCTGCGCTCGTGGCTGCTGCGGGTGAACTGCGGCCCGGACGGCGGCATGGAGCTCGACCCGGACTTCTTCGTCGACTTCCACCCGGCGCGCGCCCACGAGGTCCGCCTGCCGGGCGGCGACTGCACGACGGAGATCTTCCAGTGACGCTCGCCCACATCGCGGGGATGCCGGCCGAGGAGCTCTTGACGGCGATCGCCCCGATGGTCGCGGCCGCGGCGTACACGACGGCGGTGCTGCGGGCGTGGCTCCGGCGTCGGTAGCCCGCCAGCAGACCGAGGAGGCGTTCCTCGACGCCGCGGAGCGCCTCCTCGTCAGCGGCGGCCACGCCGGCGTCACGACCCGCGGCCTGGCCGAGGAGGCGGGCGCCAACCACGGGCTCGTGCACTACTACTTCGGCTCGATGGAGAACCTGCTCGCGCGTGTGCTCGAGCGGTTCACCGACCGGATGATCGCCCGCCAGCGGACGATGTACGCGGCGCCCGACGTGCCGTTCGCGGAGAAGTGGCGCACCGCGATCCGCTACCTCGACGCGGACCGCTCCTACCAGAAGGTCTGGTTCGAGCTGCAGGCGCTGGCCTGGAACCGGCCCGAGCTGCGCGAGCGCGTCGCGCACGTCAACGGGGAGTGGCGCGCGGTGCTCAGCGAGGCGCTCGCCGAGCCGCGCGAGCGCTACCGGATCGGGATGCCGCTCGAGGCGCTCGTGTCCTTGGTGATCACCTTCAACGAGGGCATCATCCTCGAGCGGCTGTCGGGCATAGAGACCGGGCAGGCGGAGCTGTTCCGGTGGATCGACGAATGGCTGGAGGGTCGATGACGATCATCGATGCGCCCCGCGAGCAGACTCGTGCTCGCTACCCCGACCAGGAGGGCTTCGTCGAGCGCGACGGCGTGCGCGTCTTCTACGAGGTCTACGGCTCCGGCGAGCCGACGATCCTGCTGCTGCCGACCTGGTCGATCATCCACTCCCGCCACTGGAAGGCGCAGATCCCGTACCTCGCCCGCCACGCCCGCGTGGTGACGTTCGACGGGCGCGGCAACGGGCGCTCGGACCGCCCTCGCGGGGTCGCGTCGTACGTCGAGGCCGAGTTCGCGGCCGACGCTCTGGCCGTCATGGACGCGACGGCGACCGATCGCGCCGTCCTCGTCGCACTGTCATGCGGCGCGCTGTGGGCGACGCTGCTCGCGGTCGGCCATCCCGAGCGTGTGCTCGCGGTCGCGTGCATCGCGCCGGGGGTCCCGCTCGCGCCGGGGCACCCGGAGCGCGCGATCGTGGCGCGCTTCGAGGAGAAGCTCGACACCGACGAGGGCTGGGCGAAGTACAACCGCCACTACTGGCAGCGCGACTACCTGGGATTCCTCGAGTACTTCTTCGCGCAGATGTTCAACGAGCCGCACTCGACCAAGCAGATCGAGGACGGCGTTGGATGGGCGCTGGAAACCGATCCCGAGACACTCGCTGACACCTCGGCAGCGCTCGACCTGTGCGGCAGCGAGCAGTTCGCCGAGGTATGCGCGCGCGTACGCTGCCCGGTGCTCGTCATCCACGGCGACCGCGACCTCGTTCGCCCGCACGCGCAGGGCGCTGCCTACGCGCGCGTGACGGGCGGCGAGCTCGTGACGCTCGAGGGCTCCGGGCACTGCCCGCACGCGCGCGATCCCGTGCGCGTGAACTTGCTGCTGCGGGAGTTCGCGGCGCCGCGCCGCGCGCCGCAGCGCTGGTCCCGCGGCCGGAGTCGCGGCAAGCGCGCGCTCTACGTCTCCTCGCCGATCGGGCTCGGCCACGCGCGCCGCGACATCGCGATCGCGCGCGAGCTGCGCCGGCTCCACCCCGACCTCCAGGTCGACTGGCTCGCCCAGCATCCCGTCACCGCCGCGCTCGAGGCCGCGGGCGAGCATGTGCACCCGGCCAGCCGCGCGCTCTCCAACGAGTCCCAGCACATCGAGTCGGAGTCCGCCGAGCACGACCTGCACTGCTTCCAGGCCTGGCGCCGCATGGACGAGATCCTGGTCGCCAACTACATGGTCTTCGACGACCTCGTCAGCGAGCAGCAGTACGACCTCTGGATCGCCGACGAGGGCTGGGAGATCGACTACTACCTGCACGAGAACCCGGAGCGCAAGCGCGCCGCCTACGTCTGGCTGACCGACTTCGTCGGCTGGCTGCCGATGGCCGACGGCGGCGAGCACGAGGCCGGCCTGACCGCGGACTACAACGCCGAGATGATCGAGCACATCGCGCGCTACCCGCGCGTGCGCGACCAGGCGCTGTTCGTCGGCAACCGCGAGGACATCGTCCCCGACGCCTTCGGGCCGGACCTGCCGGCGATCGCCGACTGGACCGGCCGGCACTTCGACTTCGCGGGCTACGTGACCGGGTTCGACCCGGCCGAGCTCGGCGACCGCGAACGCCTGCGCGCGGAGCTCGGCTACCGCCCCGCCGAGCAGGTGTGCATCGTCAGCGTCGGCGGCTCGGGCGTGGGCCGCTCGCTGCTGGAGCGCGTCATCGCCGCCTTCCCCGAGGCCAAGCAGCGGGTGCCCGACCTGCGCATGATCGTGGTCGCCGGCCCGCGCATCGACCCGCTCTCGCTGCCGTCGCACGCCGGCCTCGAGATCCGCGCCTACGTGCCGGATCTCTACCGGCACCTCGCCGCCTGCGACCTCGCCGTCGTGCAGGGCGGCCTGACCACCTCGATGGAGCTGACGGCCAACCGCCGCCCGTTCCTGTACTTCCCGCTGCGCCACCACTTCGAGCAGAACACCCACGTGCGGCACCGGCTGGAGCGCTACGGCGCCGGGCGCCGCATGGACTTCGAGACGGCGACGCCGAGCGTGGTCGCCGAGGCGATCGCCGAGGAGATCGGGCGCGAGGTCGCCTACCTGCCCGTCGAGACTAACGGCGCAGCCGTGGCCGCCGCCCGGATCGCGGAGCTGCTGTAGGGCGATGCGCGAGCATCCCGGTCACCGCGTCGACCGCCTCATCGGGCCCTAGCCCCTGGTCGCGCAGGGACTGCCATGTGCCGAGGTCGATCATCGCTCGCACGACGGCGCGCTCCGAGGCGGGGATCCCGGCCGCCTCGACGAGCGCGGCGAGCGAAGCCTCCAGATCCTCTTTGCCCTGGGCGACGCTCGGGTGCACGCCGGGCTCGCCCCGGATCACGTGCAGCTCGGGAGCGCCACGCTCGTAGATCGCGAACGCGACCCGCACCAGCCGCTCGAGCCGGTCGCCGGCGCCCTCGAACAGCGAGGGGGCCTCCTCGGGCCGGGGGAGCGAGAGGATCTTCATCGTGTCCGCGCCGCACGCGGGCACGAGCTCGTCGAGCGTGGGGAAGTGGCGGTAGACCGTGCCGACCCCGACGCCCGCGCGGGCGGCGATGTCGTCCCAGCTCGTGGCAGCGATCCCCTGCTCGGTGTGCAGCGCGCGCGTCGCGTCGACGATCCGCTGCCGCGTCTGCGCGACGGCGGAGGCCCTGCGGGTCATGTCGTATTTTCGCGGAGGCATTTGCTTGACGAATTCTCTCCGTCAAAGTATAGTCGCCTCTCCCCGCTCCCCCAAACCCCAGAGGCTCCCGTGTCATCCACCCTCCCCAAGTCCCTCACCGGCCAGCAGTACTGGTTCTTCGGCATGCTCGCCGAGATCAAGGCCTCCGCCGCCGACACCGGCGGGCAGTACACGCTCGTCGAGATCACCGCGCCCGCCGGGCTGCAGACCCCGCTGCACGTCCACTACCGCGAGGACGAGGGCTTCTACGTCCTCGATGGCTCCGTGACGATCGAGGTCGGCGAGGCCACCGTCGAGCTCGGCGCCGGCCAGCACGCGCTCGGCCCGCGCGACATCCCGCATCGCTTCACCGTCGGCCCCGATGGCGCCCGCATGATCTGGGTGCTCACGCCCAGCGGGTTCGAGGACTTCGTCGCCGAGGTCAGCGCGCCGGCCGAGGCCGCCACGATCCCCCCGGCTGACGTACTCCCGCCCGACGACGTGGCCGAGATCGTGCTGCGGCACGGCATGGAGATGCTGCCCGGCTGAGCCGTGCGCCCGCGTGGCGCGCTCAGCCCGAGCGCGCCACGCCGAGCGTGTTGGCCCCGAGGAACTTGGGCGAGCCCTTCTCGTAGTAGGCGTCGACGGCGGCGAGCTCGAAGCCGGCGCCGCGCAGCAGCTCGACGGTCGGGCGCGTGAGGTGGCAGCCGCCGAACAGCCGCTTCTGGATCGGCTCGAGCCGGTGCTGCCAGACGCGCACCGGCTCGTCGGGCGCGAGGCCGTGCTCGACGAAGTGCAAAGTGCCGCCGGGCCTGAGCACGCGCCGCAGCTCGCGCAGGGCGCCGTCGATGTCGGGGATCGTGCACATCGTCCAGGTCGACAGCGCGTGGTCGAACGTGTCGTCGGCGAACGGGAGCGAGGCGCCGTCGAGGCCGGAGCGCTCGACCGGCGTCGTGGTCTCGCTCAGGCGCTTGGCGGCGAGCTTCCAGCCGGTGTCGGCGGGCTCGACGGCCGCGACCCGGCTCACCTCCGCCGGATAGAACGGGATGTTCAGCCCGGAGCCGAAGCCGATCTCGACGACGTCGCCGGCGAGCCCCTCGCAGACGCGGGCGCGCTGCTCGCGCGCGACCTCCATGTTGCAGGCGACGTTGACGATCCGCGGCAGGACGTGCTTCTCGTAGGGGTTCATGGCTCAGACTCCGATGTCCTCGTTCCAGACCTTGGGCCGCTCGGCGATGAAGCGGCCCAGCAGGTCGATGCACTCGCTCGAGTCGAGGTCGATGATCTCGACTCCGAGCTCGCGAAGCCAGTCGATGCCGCCCTGGAAGGTGCGAGACTCACCGACGACCACGCGCGGGATCGCGAACTGGCGGACCAGGCCGCTGCAGTACCAGCACGGCGCGAGCGTCGTGACCATGGTCGTGTCGCGATAGCTCGCGCGCCGGCCGGCGGCCCGGAACGCGTCGGTCTCACCGTGGGCGGAGGCGTCTCCGTCCTGCACGCGGCGGTTGTGACCGCGGCCCCAGACCGAGCCGTCCGGGCCGAACAGCGCCGCGCCGATCGGGACGCCGCCCTCCGCGAACCCGGCGCGGGCCTCCTCGAGCGCGACGGCGAGCATCTCCTCGGGCGTTGGCATGATGCCAACGTACATGGACCTCGGGGACCGCTTCCGCGTGCGCCCGAAGGGCTTCAGGCTCTCGGCGCACGACACCGGCGACACCGCCGGGTTCGACAGGGCCGCGTCGTGAGCGGTCGCGATGCTACGCGACGAGTGAGACGGCGATCGCGCCCATGACCAGGGCGACGGCGCCGTCCAGCGCACGCCAGGCGGCGGGCCTCGCGAACGGCTTGCGCAGCAGCCTCGCGCCGTAGCCGAGGCCGGTGAACCAGAGCACGGAGCCCGCGATGGCGCCCAGCCCGAACCACCAGCGCGCGTCGCCGTGGGAGGCGGCGACGGACCCCAGCAGCACGACCGTGTCCAGGTACACGTGCGGGTTGAGCCAGGTGAGGGCGAGCGCGGTCACGAGCACGGAGCCGCCGCCGGCGGCGGCCCCGGCCTCGAGGACGCCGGGCCGCCAGGCGCGCCGGGCGGCGAGCGCGGCATAGCCGAGCAGGAACGCGGCGCCGCCGATCCGCACGCCGTCGGCCAGCTCCGGCACGCCCTGGATCAGCGCGCCCGCGCCGGCCACGCCGAGCGCGATCAGGACGGCGTCGGAGACCGCGCAGATCGCGACGACCGCGCCGACGCGCTCGCCGCGCAGGCCCTGGCGCAGCACGAACGCGTTCTGGGCGCCGATCGCGACGATCAGCGAGAGGCCGAAGCCGAGGCCGGAGCGGCCAGACGATCC
>CAWFME010000004.1:0-1142330 GCA_963816955.1 uncultured Solirubrobacteraceae bacterium
GCAGATCTGGTCCGTCGCCACGGCGATGATCCCGTTCCTCGAGCACGACGACGCCAACCGCGCCCTGATGGGCTCCAACATGCAGCGCCAGGCGGTGCCGCTGCTCAAGACCGACGCGCCGCTGATCGGCACGGGCATGGAGCGCCGCGCCGCCGTCGACACCGGCGACGTGGTGCTGGCCGGCATCGAGGGCACGATCGACTACGTCGACGCGGAGCGGATCGTGGTCACGGGCTCCGACGAGCGCGAGGAGCACGAGCTCCAGAAGTTCATGCGCTCCAACCAGGGCACGCTGATCCACCAGAAGCCGCTGGTCTCCACGGGGCAGACGGTCAAGCCCGGCGACGTGCTCGCCGACGGCTCGGCCACCGACCTCGGCGAGATGGCGCTCGGCAAGAACCTGATGGTCGCCTTCATGTCCTGGGAGGGCTACAACTTCGAGGACGCGATCATCCTCTCCGAGCGCCTGGTCAAGGACGACGAGCTCACCTCGATCCACATCGAGGAGTACGAGGTCGACGCCCGCACGACCAAGCTCGGCGACGAGGAGATCACGCGCGACATCCCGAACCGCTCGGAGGAGTCGCTGCGCAACCTCGACGACCGCGGCATCGTCCGCATCGGCGCCGAGGTCCAGTCCGGCGACCTGCTGGTCGGCAAGGTCACGCCGAAGGGCGAGACCGAGCTGACGGCCGAGGAGAAGCTGATCCGCGCGATCTTCAAGGAGAAGGCGCGCGAGGTCCGCGACACCTCGCTGAAGGTGCCGCACGGCGAGGGCGGCGTCGTGATCGACGTCAAGACGTTCTCGCGCGCGGCCGGCGACGACCTGTCGCCGGGCGTCAACGACCTCGTGCGCGTGTTCGTGGCCAAGAAGCGCAAGATCGCCGAGGGCGACAAGCTCGCCGGCCGCCACGGCAACAAGGGCGTCATCTCCAAGATCGTCCCCGAGGCCGACATGCCGTTCCTCGAGGACGGCACGCCGGTCGACGTCATCCTCAACCCGCTCGGCGTCCCGAGCCGCATGAACATCGGCCAGATCCTGGAGACCCACCTCGGGTGGGCCGCCGCGCAGGGCTGGTACGACGACGGCTCGGAGGCCTTCAAGGACTCCAAGGCCGACGGCGGGCGCGTGTACGTCGCCACCCCGGTGTTCGACGGCGCCACGCTCGAGGACGTCGACAACGCGCTCGTGCAGTGGCAGAAGGAGCACACGGGCGCGATCCGCATGGACGTGGACGAGTCCCGCCGCGCCGGCGAGAAGGCCTCCGGCAAGCTCACGCTCTTCAACGGGCGCTCGGGCGAGCCGTTCGGCCAGCAGGTCACCGTCGGCTACATGTACATCCTGAAGCTGCTCCACCTGGTCGACGACAAGATCCACGCGCGCTCGACCGGCCCGTACTCGCTCGTCACCCAGCAGCCGCTGGGCGGCAAGGCGCAGTTCGGCGGCCAGCGCTTCGGCGAGATGGAGGTGTGGGCGCTCGAGGCATACGGCGCCGCGTACACGCTCCAGGAGATGCTGACCATCAAGTCCGACGACACCGTCGGGCGCGTGAAGGCCTACGAGGCGATCGTCAAGGGCGAGAACATCGCCGAGCCGTCGATCCCCGAGTCCTTCAAGGTGCTCCTGAAGGAGATGCAGTCGCTGGCGCTCGACGTCAACGTGGTCTCCGAGGAGGGCACGCGCGCCGAGATGGGCGACGAGGACGACGACCTGCTGCGCGCGGCGGAGGAGCTCGGCATCGACCTCTCCGGCGTGCGCGCGACCGACGGCCAGGCCGCGGACGAGTCCGAGGAGGCCGAGGTCGAGGAGGGGGAGGCCGGGACGACCGACGCTCCCCCGGAGACCCCGGATGAGGAAATCGAGGATGCCCCCGTCAGCGAGATCGTCGCGGACGAGGAGTAAGGACTTACATGATCGACATCAATAACTTCGACGCGATCGAGATCGGTCTCGCGTCCTCGAAGCAGATCCGCTCCTGGAGCTCCGGCGAGGTCACCAAGCCCGAGACGATCAACTACCGCACCCTGAAGCCCGAGAAGGACGGCCTCTTCTGCGAGCGCATCTTCGGTCCGACCAAGGACTGGGAGTGCTACTGCGGCAAGTACAAGCGCGTCCGCTACAAGGGCATCGTCTGCGAGCGCTGCGGCGTCGAGGTCACGCGGTCCAAGGTGCGCCGTGAGCGCATGGGCCACATCGACCTCGCGGCCCCCGTGAGCCACATCTGGTTCTTCAAGGGCGTCCCGAGCCGCATCGGCTACCTGCTCGACATGGCTCCCAAGGAGCTCGAGAAGGTCCTGTACTTCGCGGCCTCCATGATCACCTGGGTCGACGACGAGGCGCGTGCCGCCGACCTCGAGAGCCTCGGTGGCCAGGTCAACGAGGTCCTCGACGGCTACGCCGCCGAGAAGGAGACCCGCCTGCTCGAGCTGCGCGAGTCGCTCGAGCGCCGCGAGGACTACCTCAAGTCGGGCTCGCAGGCCAAGTTCTCCGAGGAGGACTTCCTGTGGGCCGAGCACCTCGACATCGACGTCAAGAAGCTGGACGACGACGAGCGCACGAAGCTGCTCAAGGACAACCGCAAGGTCATGGAGTCCGACATCGCGGACACCGAGGCCTACATCGAGGACGCGGCCGAGCGCATGCGCCAGGTCTGGGAGACCTTCCAGACCATGAGCCCGAAGCAGGTCGTCAACGACGAGGCCCTGTTCCGCGAGCTCAAGGAGCGCTTCGGCTCCCCGTACGGCTTCGGCGAGTACTTCCGCGGCGGCATGGGCGCCGAGGCGGTCCGCGACCTGCTCGAGCAGGTCGACCTGGACGCCGAGCGCGCGGAGCTCGAGGACCAGGTCAAGACCGCCAAGGGCCAGAAGCAGCAGCGCGCCGTCAAGCGCCTGAAGGTCGTCTCGGCGTTCATCAACTCCGGCAACCGCCCGGAGATGATGGTGCTGGAGGCCGTGCCGGTCATCCCGCCGGAGCTGCGCCCGATGGTCCAGCTCGACGGCGGCCGCTTCGCGACCTCCGACCTCAACGACCTCTACCGCCGCGTCATCAACCGGAACAACCGCCTCAAGCGGCTCCTGGACCTCGGCGCGCCGGAGATCATCGTCAACAACGAGAAGCGGATGCTGCAGGAGGCCGTCGACGCCCTGTTCGACAACGGCCGCCGCGGCCGGCCCGTCACGGGCCCGGGCAACCGCGCCCTGAAGTCCCTGAGCGACATGCTCAAGGGCAAGCAGGGCCGCTTCCGCCAGAACCTGCTCGGCAAGCGCGTCGACTACTCGGGCCGCTCGGTCATCGTGGCCGGCCCGTCGCTGCGCCTGCACCAGTGCGGCCTGCCGAAGCTGATGGCGCTCGAGCTGTTCAAGCCGTTCATCATGGCCCGGCTCGTCGAGCGCAAGGCCGTCCAGAACATCAAGGCGGCCAAGAAGATGGTCGACTCGATGATCCCGGAGGTCTGGGACGTGCTCGAGGAGGTCATCCACGAGCACCCGGTCCTGCTCAACCGCGCGCCGACGCTCCACCGCCTGGGCATCCAGGCGTTCGAGCCGGTGCTGGTCGAGGGCAAGGCGATCCAGGTCCACCCGCTGGTCTGCCACGCGTTCAACGCGGACTTCGACGGCGACCAGATGGCGGTCCACCTGCCGCTGTCCGCCGAGGCGCAGGCCGAGGCGCGCGTGCTGATGCTCTCGTCGAACAACATCCTGTCCCCGGCGCACGGCGCTCCGCTGGCCACGCCGACGCAGGACATGATCCTCGGCACCTACTACCTCACCTACGGCGAGGACGAGGAGGCGCTGCAGGCGATCGACCCCGAGACGATCGAGCCGAAGGTGCACGTGTTCCGCTCCGCCCAGGAGGCCGAGCTGAGCTACGAGCACGGCCTGGTGCAGCTCCACGACGTCGCGCACTACCGCGCGCACTGGATGGAGGGCGGCCACGTCGCCACCACCGTCGGCCGGATCATCTTCAACGACCGCATCGAGCGGGCGCTGGAGGAGACCCTCGGCGACGAGTTCGACCGCAAGCAGTACGAGTTCGTCAACAAGGCCCTGCGCAAGCGCGACACGACGGCGTTCGTGGACCAGCTCGTGCAGACCTTCGGCGCCTCCGCCATCGCGCAGGTCCTCGACGCGTTCAAGGACCTCGGCTTCCGCTTCGCCACCCAGGCGGGCATCACGATCTCCAAGAACGACGTCGTGGTGCCGCCGGCCAAGCAGGAGATCCTCAAGCGCTACGAGGGCGAGGTCCAGGCGATCCAGGACCAGTACGACGAGGGCCTGATCACGCAGGAGGAGCGCCACCTGGCCGTCACGGACAAGTGGAACGCCGCGACCGACGAGGTCGCCGAGGCGATGATCGAGAACATCGAGCTCAACGACAAGCTGAACTCGATCTACATGATGGCCTCCTCCGGCGCCCGTGGCTCGTTCAAGCAGATCCGCCAGCTGGCGGGCATGCGCGGCCTGATGGCCAACCCGAAGGGCGAGATCATCGAGCGGCCCGTGAAGGCGAACTTCATGGAGGGCCTGGACGTCATCGAGTACTTCACCTCGACGCACGGCGCCCGCAAGGGCCTGGCCGACACCGCGCTGCGCACCGCCGACTCCGGCTACCTCACGCGCCGCCTGGTGGACGTCGCCCAGGACGTGATCATCCGCTCGGAGGACTGCGGGACCGAGGAGCACCTCGAGTCGCCGCTGCTCAAGGCCAACGGCGAGCCCAACGAGATGCTCGTCGGGCGCTTCGCGGCCAAGGACGTCAAGACCAAGCGTGGCCGCGTGCTCGTCGAGTCGCACCACGAGATCGGCCTGCAGCAGCTCGCCGACCTGGTCGAGGCGTTCGCCGGCGAGGAGGGCGTCACCATCCCGGTGCGCTCCGTGCTCAAGTGCGAGGCGCCCACGGGCGTCTGCCAGCAGTGCTACGGCCGCTCGATGGCCTCCGGCAAGCCCGCCCAGATCGGCGACGCGGTCGGCATCATCGCCGCGCAGTCGATCGGCGAGCCCGGCACGCAGCTGACCATGCGGACGTTCCACACCGGCGGCGTCGCCGGCGCGGACATCACGCACGGCCTCCCGCGCATCGTCGAGCTGTTCGAGGCGCGCAAGCCGAAGGGCCTGGCGAAGATCGCCGAGGTCGCCGGCACGATCATGATCGAGGACACCGACCGCGCGCGCACCGTCGTCATCACCGACGAGGCGGGCGAGGAGCACCGCGAGACCTTCCCGCGGCGCACCCGCATCCTCGTCGAGGAGGGCAGCAAGGTCGAGGTCGGCCAGCAGCTCAACGAGGGCAACCTCTACCCGCACGAGCTGCTCGCCCACGGCGGCCACACGGCCCCGGAGCGGCGCACGCGCGTCGAGGTCTACCTCGTCGAGCAGGTGCAGGAGGTCTACAAGTCCCAGGGCGTGGACATCAACGACAAGCACATCGAGCTGATCTGCCGTCAGATGCTCAAGAAGGTCCGGGTCGACCAGAAGGGCGACACCGACCTGCTGCCCGGGCAGTTCGTCGACCGCCACGAGTTCCGCAAGATCAACCAGGCGGTCATCGACGCCGGGGGCGAGGGCGCCCAGGCCGAGGAGATCATCCTCGGCATCACCAAGGCGTCGCTGGCGACGGACTCGTTCCTGTCGGCGGCCTCCTTCCAGGAGACCACCAAGGTGCTCACCGACGCGGCGCTCGAGGGCAAGATCGACCGCCTCGCCGGCCTGAAGGAGAACGTGATCATCGGCAAGCTGATCCCGGCCGCGACCGGGCTCAAGCGCTACCGCACGATCGAGATCGAGCCGGCCGAGCCGCTCCCCCGCGGCATCGACGACGTCGGGCTGCTGGAGGGCGACGACCTCGCCGCCGAGCTGGGCCTGGACGACGGCGAGGGCCTGCAGGGCTTCGGCCCCGCGTTCGACACCGCCGAGCTGGACGAGATCAACGCCGGCTTCGGCACGACCGGCGGCGGGTTCGACGACATCGGCGGGGACCTGGGCGACGGGTCCTCCTCCGACGACGACAAGAGCTAGCGGTTCGTCGGGGCCCCGCTTCGGCGGGGCCCCGACGTTCAGCGTCCCACCATCCGCCGCCAGCGCGCGATCCCGCCAGCCCGCGCAGCCGCGGAGTACAGATCGCCTCGCCCAGCCGCTCGGAAGGCCTTGGGTGACGGCCAGCCGTCGTGATCCGCGAGGAAGTCGCGGAGATCGCGCGCGATCCGCTCGTCCGTCCACGTCGGGGGCCGACCCCTGCGCGCGCCGGTCGCCTCGACGGGGCCCGGGAAGGCATAGCGCGTGTTCGGGCCCGAGCCACGCGTCTGCAGGACTCCGTGCTGTACCAGCGCGCGGAGCCCGTCGGTCGCCGCCGATCTGCCGATCCGCGCCGCGTTCTCGAACTCGCGCCTGGTGAACTCACGCCTGCCCTGCAGCCGCAGAGCCATCAGTCCGCGCTCTTGGCCTGCGGTGAGCTGGACGGGTGACTGCCCTCCGGGCACGAGGGCGCTCAGGTCCGCGACCGTCGTCGCGACGCGCTCGTACTCCTGGGCAAGCCCTCGCAGGAAGTACTCGAGCCACGAGTCCATGTTCAGGGTGCGATTGCGGACGGATCGCAGCGCGGCGTAGTAGGCATCCCGGTCTTCCGCGTAATAACGCTCGAAGGAGAACATCCTCCCGGGGAGCGCGTCGGCGCCCATCAGCAGTGCGACCTGTAGCAGCCGGGCGGCGCGGCCATTGCCGTCGGCGAACGGGTGGACGTCCGTGATCCCATAGTGGACGACGCCTGCGACGACGAACGCGGGGTCGCCACTCTCAAGCCGCTGTCGGGCCCACGCGAGCATGCCGTCGATCCTGTCCGGGACCTCCTCCGCCGGAGGGCCCTCGTGCACGACCGCGCCCGCGAGTTCGTCCACGACGACAGCGCGGCCGTCGCGCCATGCGCCTTCGTGACGGGGCTTGAAATGCGGATCGTCGTCGCGCCCGAGCCCGCGGGTCGCGGCGTGGTGCAGGCCCAAGAGGAAGTCGGGCGTCAGCTCGAGATCGCCGGCTTCGAGTCGTCGGTCGATGAGGTCGAGCGCGTCGACGTAGTTGACGAGCTCGACCTTGGCGCGGCTGGTCTTGTCGAGCTGCCCCTGCGCTGCCCGCTCGGCCTCGACGATCGGCAGTTCGTTGCCCTCGATCAGCGTCGAGTAGTGGACGGTACCCACCCGGGCGGACGCGCGCAGTTGATCGGCGACGGCGGGGAGTAGGGTGGCCCCCCGGATCGTCCCGAGCGCGCCGGCGATCCGCATCAACTCGGCCGACATCGTCGCCGTATAGCGGCGATAGGCCGGGAAGAACGTGATGGCCGGGCTCATTTTCGATAATGCTACCGGCTCGGAGTCGAAAATATTTGGCTCTATTTAGTGGATATCGTCGATATCTACCGATCTGGGTCGAAATATTGATCGAATTGAGTCGCCAGCGCCCCTAAGACGAGTCGCGGGACCGGACGGATTCACTGATCGCGTCGCTCGACGAGATCGTCCACCGTTTCGGCGCCAGGTGACCCGGATCAAAGATCCGCGTCTAGCTCCGCTCTGTTCTGGGCAACCAAGGGAGAAGGTCTGCCGATGGAGGCCACGAACGGGAACAGCTGGACGCTAGTCTGATCCGCGCGGGCTCAAGGTGGGGTGCCGAGAGCCCGACTACAAGGGTGAGACCGGACGGGGTGTCCGGCTCGCCTTTCTTGCTTTGCAGCACAACTTGGGGAACTGAAACCAACCGTGACGCTGAATCTGGGGATCCTGCTCGCGTTCGCCTGTGCCGTGGCGACGCAGCTCGGCTTCCTCTACAAGCACAGGGGCGCGTGTGCGGCGCCCAAGGTCGACATCCGTCGCCCGCTCAAGACGGTCAAGTCCCTCTTCGCCTCGCGCTGGTTCGCGATCGGCATGGCCGTGGCGCTCGGCGCCTGGCTGCTGCACGTGGCCGCGATGGCGCTGGCGCCGATCTCGGTCGTGCAGGCCGTGCTCTCCACGGGCGTCGTGGTCCTGGCCGTGATGGCCGAGCGACTGTTCGGCTTCGAGGTCGGCCGCCGCCAGTGGCTCGGCGTGGCGATGACCGCCGCCGGCCTGGTGCTGCTGGTCATCACGCTCCCCGCCCACTCGGGCTCGCACTCGAGCTTCTCCGTCGCCGGCATGATCTCGTTCGAGGCCGGCATGCTCGCGATCGGCTTCCTCCTCATCTCCGGGCCGAGGATCGGCGCCCCCGACCACCACCACGGCGTGATGCTCGGCGCAGCGGCCGGCGTGCTGTTCGGCGTCTCCGACGTCGCGATCAAGGCCCTGACCGGCGTGGTCGGCGACGGCCCGCTCGGCGTGCTCCTCTCGCCCTGGCTGTTCGTCTGCATCGCCGCCTCGGTGATCGCGTTCTACGCCTCCGCGCGCGGCCTGCAGGACGGCGAGGCGGTCCCGGTCATCGCCTCGACCTCCACCGCCGCCAACGTCTCCACGATCATGGGCGGCATCGTCGTCTTCGGCGATCCGATGCCCGGCGACGCCGTCGGCATCGCGCTGCAGATGTTCGCCTTCGTGCTCGTCATCGTCGCCGCGCTGATCGTGCCGCCGCCGCTGCGCGCGGCCGAGGCGACCGCCCGCATCGCTTGACACAGGCTTACCGTAAGCAGTAGCTTACGGTAAGCAATGGCTTACGCAGACGGCTTCTCCGCTCTCTCCGACCCGACGCGGCGCGCGATCTTCGAGCGCCTCGCCGACGGCCCGCGGTCGGTGGGGGAGCTCGCGGCGGATCTGCCCGTCAGCCGGCCGGCCGTCTCGCAGCACCTGAAGGTGCTCAAGGGCGCCGGGCTCGTGGACGATCGCGCGCAGGGCACCCGCCGGCTGTACCGGATCGACCCCGGCGGGGTGGCCGCGATGCGCGACTACCTCGAAGGGTTCTGGGATCAGGCCCTCGTGTCCTTCAAGACCGCGGTCGAGGGCCCCGACGGCAAGGAGCACCAATGAGCAACGCGACGATCGCGCCGGTCCGGCGCTCCGTCTTCGTCCAGGCGCCGCGCGAGCGCGCCTTCCAGGTCTTCACCGAGGGCTTCTCCGGCTGGTGGCCGGCCTCGCACTCGGTCGTCGAGGCCGACCAGGAGGGCGCGTACATCGAGCCCGCCGCCGGCGGGCGCTGGTACGAGCGCGGGGTGGACGGCGAGGAGTGCGACTGGGGGCAGGTGCTCGCCTACGAGCCGCCCGAGCGGCTGCTGCTCTCGTGGCTGCTCGACGGGGAGTTCGAGCCCGACCCCGACCCGTCGCGGGCCAGCGAGGTCGAGGTCACCTTCACGCCCGAGGGCGACGGCACGCGCGTCGTGCTCGAGCACCGCGGCTTCGAGCGGCGCGTCGACGGCGGCGCCGCCGTCGCCGAGTCGGTCGCCGGCGAGGGCGGCTGGAGCGGCCTGCTGGCCACCTACGCGGAGGCGGCCCAGGCCTCGAGCTGAGCGGCCTGGGCCTCGGTCAGGCCGACGGCCGGGTCCGTCGTCACGAGCAGCGTCGGGCCGGGGCGGGCGGCGGCCCAGCCCCGGCAGCGCTCGTCGTGGGCGTCGTCGATCCAGGCGACCGGGCGCTCGGCGCCCGCGTGGGCGTCGATCGCGCGCAGCTTCCAGTGGGCGGCGTCCTCCGGGCGGTCTCTGAACACGATGTGCGGCCAGCCGGTCGGCAGCCCGAGCAGGTGCGGGAGGTGGCCGTCAGCGCGGTCCTCCCAGCCCGTGCACCAGACGCACTCGTAGCTCGCGGTGAGCCGGGTCAGGCGGCCGGCGACCTCGCGAGAGAGCCAGTGCGGGATGCCCTCGACGAGCGCCGGCGTGCACGCCGCGCGGTCGACGCCAGGGCCGAACAGCGACAGCACGCCGTCGACGTCGACGAGCAGCAGCGGCCGCTCGTCAGGACCGGGCATCGCGGATCGCCTGCGCGACCTGCTCCGGGTCGTCCCACATCGGCACGTGCCCGCAGCCGCGGAGGGTCACGTGGCGGGCCTCGGGCAGCCGGCGCCGCGCCCGCGGCGCCTGGCGACCGGCGAGCAGCAGGCGGTCGTGCTCGGCCCAGGCGATCGTGGTGCGGCAGGCCGGCATCCGCGGGCGCCAGCGCGTGACGGCCGGGAGCGTCGCGTCCCAGCCGGGCGCGGTGGCCGTTGCGTGGTTCATGTGCGCGCCGGCGTCCGCGGGCACGAGCGCGGGCCTCGCCACGATCAGGCTCATGAGCGCCGTACGGCCGGCCGGGCTGCGGTAGGCCGTCGCGGCGAAGGAGTCGAGCGTGCGCGCCATGGCGCGGATCGACCGCAGCATCCCCTGCGCGTAGGCGCGCTCGCGGCCGGCCGCGAAGCCGATCGGGGAGATCGCGCACACCGCGCCCGCCCAGCCACGGGCGCCGAGCTCGAGCGCGATCCCGCCGCCGAGCGAGTTGCCCGCCACGAGCGGGCGCTCGAGCCCGAGCGCCTCGACGGCCTCCGCCAGCGCCTCGACGGTCGGCGCGCCCGCGAGCGGCGCCGAGGCCCCGAAGCCCGGCAGGTCGGCGGCCACCACCTCGTGATCGACCGCCAGCAGCGGCACGACCGGGGCCCACACCTCGCGGTCGAGCCCGATGCCGTGCAACAGGACGATCGGAGGGCCGCTGCCGGTGCGGGTGTGCTCGAGCATCGCGGGAGCCTACGACGGCTTGACGGCGGACCCCCCGGAGAGGCATGGTGCACGCATGAGAGCTCTGGGAGCGTTCGCGGCCGCGTGCGCCGCGCTCGCGGTCGTCGCCGCCGCGCCTGCCGCCGCGCATGTGGGACAGCAGACGGGGACCGTCGAGTGGGTCGACCCGGAGAGCCCCGAGGCGCAGGGCGCTGCGCGCAACATGGTCGCCGTCGGGTCCAACGACATCGGCGGGCGCGGGTTCAACGCCGACGTGTGGGTGCACGAGCGGTACGCCTACGTGGGATCGTGGGGCTTCTCGGACTACGCGTCGGGCTCGAAGCAGCGTTTCTGCCCCGACCCGGTCAAGAGCGGGGTGGCCGTGCTCGACACGCGCGACCCGTCCAAGCCGCGCGTGGTCTCCAAGCTGCAGAACCCGCCCGGCACATCGGTCGAGGACGTCGTGGTCTACACCGACCCGCGCACGGGCCGCGACATCGCGGTGGCTGGCATCCAGGTCTGCGGCGGCTCGCGCTACGACACGGGCTTCTTCCGCGGCCTGCAGGTGTTCGACGTGACGGCCCCGGCGCAGCCGCGGCAGCTGGCACTCATGAGCACCGGCTGCTGCACGCGCGGCCTGCACGAGCTGGAGGTCCAGCACCGGGCCGACCTGAACCGCAGCTTCGTGTACGCCAGCGTGCCGGCCAGCGAGTACGCGGACGCCGGCTCGCCCAGCGGCCGCCGTGACCAGCAGGGCAAGGGCGACTTCCGGCTGATCGACGTCACCAACCCCTCGCTGCCCTATGAGGTCTCCAACTGGGGCGTGCACCGCAACCTCGGAGGGCCGCGCGCGGCCGGACTGGGCTGCGATCCCGACCCGGAGTACGGCCACAGCGTCGAGCCGCACGCCAACGGCAAGCTGGCGTGGGTCGCCTACTGGGACAGCGGCTTCATCGCGCTCGACCTCACGAACCCGGCGAACCCCGTCTACAAGGGACGCACGTCGTACCCGGGTGACGCGGACGGCGACGGGCACTCGTCCAACTACGACGAGGGCCGCAAGCTGCTGTTCGCCGCCGACGAGGACTTCTGCAAGACGTCCGGATCGGGCACGGAGAAGGGCTTCGGCTACCTGCGCGTCTATGACTACTCGAGGCTGGGCGCGCCGGTACAGATCGGCAGCTACGAGACGCCGAACGCCTCGGGGAGCAAGGACGTCAACGCCGGCGACTACACGATCCACAACCCGTTGCTGTCCGGGACGGACCTCTACGTCTCCTGGTACACGGACGGCATCCGCGTGCTCGACGCGAAGGACCCGCGCAACGTGCGCGAGGTCGCGTACTTCGTCCCGCCGTCGGTCAACAACCCGATCCAGCCGTCCCAGCGCGGGACGCTGACCAACGCCACGCAGGTCTGGGGCGTGGCCTACGACGAGGCCCGCAAGCTCGTGTACGCGAGCGACATGAACTCGGGCCTCTGGATCCTCAGGCGCACGAAGTAGCCCTGCGTGCCCCGGGCCGGCCCACCGCCGGCCCGGGCGTCAGGTACGTTTGTGCAGATCGGCGTAGGACACCTGCCGGTCTGGCGATGCTCACACTGCGCGAACTGCTCAACGACCTCGACGTGCGCTCCGTCTCCGGCGGCGACGAGTTCGACGCGCCCGTGCGCTGGGTGCACATCTCCGAGCTCGAGGACCCGACGCAGTTCCTCTCCGGCGGCGAGCTGCTGCTCACGACCGGCATGGCGCTCACGGACGCGCAGACGCAGCGCGAGTACGTCGCGAGGCTGGCCCGCCACGGGCTCGCCGGCCTCGGGCTCGGCACGGGGTTCGCCCACGAGGCGCTGCCCGCCCCGCTGGTGGAGGCGGCCGCCGATCACGGCTTCGCGCTCTTCGAGGTGCCCTACGAGCTGCCGTTCATCGCGCTCACCGAGAAGGCCTTCACCCACCTCGTCAACGAGCAGTACGCCGTGCTGCGGCGCGCGCTCGCCGCGCACGAGCGGCTCGAGCGGATCGTGCTCTCCGAGCAGGGCCTCGACGGGGTGGCGACCGCTCTGTCGGCGCTGATCGGCGGGCCGGCGCTGGTGTTCGACGGCCGCGGCGAGGAGCTCGCCTCCTCCGGCGCGGAGCGCCCCGTGGTCGCCGAGCTCGGCGCGGAGCTGCGCGAGCGCTCGCGCGCGGGCGCGCGCAGGGGATTCGCCCCCGGCGGCCAGCTCGAGGGGCGCGCGCTCGCGCTGCCGGTGCCCCGGGCCGTCGGCGGCGGCGACAGCGGCGCCCCGCAGGCGTGGCTCGTGGCCGCCAAGGCGACCGGGACGCTGACGGAGTTCGACCGCCTCACGCTGCACCAGGCCGTGACGATCGTCGCGCTCGAGCTGCTGCGCCGGCGGATGGCCGACGACACGGAGCGGCGGCTGGCCGGCGACGTGCTCAGCGCGCTCGTGTCCGGCGAGCTCGCGGGGCCGGAGCTCGCGCGCCGGCTGGAGCCGTTCGGGCTCGGTGACCGCGCGGGGATGGTCGTGCTCGCGCCGCCGCGGCAGGTCAAGGCCGCCGTCGAGGACGCGCTGACGCGCGCGGTGCGCGACGAGGCCGGTGCGGGCCTGGTGGCCGGGACGGGGCGCTTCTCGTGCGCGCTGCTGGCGCCGCCCAAGGGCGGCGACGAAGAGCTGTTCGCGCTCGCCGAGCGCGTGCGCCTGCGCGTGACGCGCGACGCGGGCGCCGAGCTGACCGCAGGCGCGGGCCGCGCCGCGCCGGCCGGGGACGCGCGGCGGACCTTCCACGAGGCGCGCTGCGCCCTGGAGGCGCGCGAGCTGGCCGGCAACGGCCAGCCGGGGCCGGTCGCCACCTATCACGACCTCGGCTCCTTCCAGCTGCTGCTCTCGCTGCAGGACGACGAGGCGCTGCGGCTGTTCTGCGACTCGATCCTCGCCCCGATCGAGGACGGCGAGGGCGCCTACGGCGGCGAGCTGATGCGCTCGCTGGAGGCGTTCATCGACTGCAACGGGCAGTGGGAGCGGGCGGCGCGCCAGCTCTACTGCCATCGTCACACGCTGCGCTACCGCATCCGGCGCGTGGAGGAGCTGACCGGCCGGTCGCTGCGACTCCGCGCGCGACCGGATCGACTTCTGGCTCGCCCTGCGGGGACGCGAGCTGATCGGACCGAGGAGCCACCGTGACCGCACGATCACGCAGAGGATCAGATGAAGGTCGGCGTTCCCACCGAGATCAAGACGGACGAGTACCGCGTCGCGCTCACCCCCTCCGGCGTGCGCGAGCTGGCGGAGCACGGCCACGAGGTCGTGGTCCAGGCCGGGGCCGGGGAGGGGTCGTCGATCTCCGACGCCGACTACCGCGAGCAGGGCGCGCGAGATCCTGCCCGACGCCGCCGCCGTGTTCGGCGCGGCGGACATGATCGTCAAGGTCAAGGAGCCGCAGGCGCCCGAGGTGGCGCTGCTGGAGCCGCGCCACACGCTGTTCACCTACCTGCACCTCGCGCCCGACCCCGTGCTCACCCAGGGGCTCGTGGACTCCGGCGCGACGTGCGTGGCCTACGAGACGGTCGAGGACTCGCGCGGGCGGCTGCCGCTGCTGGCGCCGATGAGCGAGGTGGCGGGCAAGATCGCCACGCAGGCGGGAGCGTTCATGCTCGAGAAGCCGCTCGGCGGGCGCGGGATCCTGCTCGGCGGCGTGCCGGGCGTGGCGGCCGCGAACGTGATGGTGATCGGCGGCGGCGTGGTCGGCATGAACGCCGCCTTCATCGCCATCGGCATGGAGGCGACGGTCTACGTCTACGACCGCAACATCGACCGCCTGCGCGAGCTCGACATCGCCTTCGGCGGCCGCGCGGACACCTGCTACGCGTCGACGCTGGACATCGAGAAGCGCCTGCCCGACGTCGACCTCGTCATCGGCGCGGTGCTCGTACACGGCGCGAAGGCGCCGTACGTGATCCGCCGCGAGCAGCTCAAGCTGATGAAGAAGGGCGCCGTGATCGTCGACGTCTCGATCGACCAGGGCGGCTGCTTCGAGACCTCGCGGCCGACGACCCACTCCGACCCCACCTACGAGGTCGACGGCGTCACCCACTACTGCGTGGCCAACATGCCGGGGGCGGTCCCGATCACCTCGACCTACGCGCTGACCAACGCGACGCTGCCCTACGTGCTGCACGTCGCCGACGCCGGCGTCGAGCGCGCCTCGCGCGAGAACCCCGGCCTCGCCAAGGGCGTCAACGTCGTCGCGGGCAAGGTCACCTACGAGCCCGTCGCCGACGCGACGGACCAGGAGTACACGGAGCTCTACGAGGCCCTGGGCGCCGCGGCCTGAGCGAGCACGGCCGCCAGCTGCGCGGCCACGAGCGTCGGCTGACGCTGGAGCCGGCGGTACGTGACGCGCAGCACGCGCCAGCCTCTCGCCATCAGCGCGGCATCCCTGGCGCGGTCCGCCTCGAAGCCCTCGCGTGGCCCGTGCGTGGCCCAGCCGTCGGTCTCGACCGCGACCTTCAGCTCGGGCCACGCGAAGTCGAGCCGGTAGCGGCCGACGCGGTACTGCGCGATGCGGCTGAGGGAGGCCCGCGCGGCGCGCGAGCGCGCGGAAGCGCTCCTCGAAGTCGTTCTCCGTCGGGCGTTCGACCGGCAGCTGCTCCGGCCGGCAGAGCCCACGCGCGAGCGCTTCGCGAACCAGCCGGTCGGGCCAGCCCATGTCCTCGAGCGTGCGGAGCGGCGTGGTCACCGGGATGCCGTACACGTACGTGACGTCCTCGGGTTCGAGTCCTCGGTGGATGATCAGGCCAGCTCGGCTGCGTCGCTGGCCGCGGGTGAGCGAGACGTGGAGAACGGCGGGCATCGAGAGGGTGAGTCTGTGAAGCGCGGTCGAAGTGTCGAAGCTCGCCGCCGAGTGCGGGCCCGTGGCCAGCGTCGCTGCCCGGGCGCGCCCGCGGTCCGACAGCGGCCATAGGGCGTAGACGCCGCGCCACACCGGCGTCAGCGACCCGTCGCGGACGCGATGGCGCACCGCGTCGGGGCTGAACCCGAGCCCCGCGAGTTGAGCGCGGGTCACCACGCCGTCCTGCCGATCGGCGGTGCGCCTCAACGCCCCAACGTCACTCGGCGGCACCGCTACCCCTCCCAAAGTGACGTTTGCGGCGCTATAGCACCCTCAACGTCACTTTCGACGGGGTGGATGCTCCGGCGTGTGACGTTGGTGCAGCGCGCGGGCATGCCGGCCAGCTTGCCTCACCCGGGGCCCGCGCGGGCCGCGCGGACGCTCCTTTTCACTCTCTACGAGCGCAGTTGTCGCGATTCCGCGACACGCCGACGCAAAACAGAGCGCAAACCCGCTGCTAGCATGCCCCGCCGTATGCCGACGACCTCCCAGCTTGTCCGCAAGGGCCGCCAGGCCCCCAAGAAGAAGCTTGCGACCCCCGGCCTGAAGTCCGGCAAGGGACGCAAGAAGCGCGTGGCCGCTCCTCAGCGCCGCGGCGTGTGCACGCGTGTGTACACGACGACGCCGAAGAAGCCGAACTCCGCGCTTCGCAAGGTCGCCCGCGTGCGGCTGACCAACTCGATGGAGGTCACGGTCTACATCCCGGGCGAGGGCCACAACCTGCAGGAGCACTCCGTCGTGCTCGTGCGTGGCGGCCGCGTCAAGGACCTCCCGGGCGTCCGCTACAAGGTCGTCCGCGGGACGCTCGACGCCGCCGGCGTCAGCGATCGCAAGAAGGCCCGCTCGCAGTACGGCGTGAAGGCGAAGTAATGCCGCGTCGCGCAGCAGCACAGCAGCGGCCGGTCGAGGCCGATCCGGTCCACCGCTCCAAGCTCGTCCAGCAGGTCATCAACCGCGTGATGCTCGACGGCAAGAAGTCCACCGCCGAGCGCATCGTCTATGACGCGCTGGCGATCCTCTCCGAGCGCACGGGCAAGGACCCGGTCGAGGCCCTGGAGACGTCGATCAAGGCGCTCACCCCGGTCCTCGAGGTCCGCTCCCGCCGCGTCGGCGGCGCCACCTACCAGGTGCCCGTCGAGGTGCCGCAGCGCCGCGCCCGCACGCTCGCCGTGCGCTGGCTCGTCGAGTTCGCGCGCAACCGGCGCGAGAAGTCCATGGCGCAGCGGCTCGCCAACGAGCTGCTGGACGCGCAGTCCCAGCAGGGCGGCGCGTACAAGCGCAAGGACGACATCTTCCGCATGGCGCAGGCCAACAAGGCCTTCGCCCACTACCGCTGGTAGGTGCGCGCAGTCGCCGTCACCCAGTGGGGCGGCCGTGAGCGGATGGAGCTGCTCGACGTCGAGCCGCCGCCCGTCGCCCCCGACGGCGTGCTGGTCCGCGTCCGCGCGGCGGGGCTGAACCCCGTCGACTACAAGGTCCGCGAAGGCAAGCTGGCAGGCGCCTTCCCGCACCACTTCCCCGTGATCCTCGGCTGGGACGTCGCCGGCGAGGTCGAGGCGGTCGGGCCCGCCGTCACGTGGTTCAAGCCCGGCGACGCCGTCTACGGCTACAACCGCCGCCACGACCTCGGCTTCGGCACCTACGCGGAGCTGACCACCGGCCCCGAGGGCTACTTCGCGCACATGCCGCGCGAGCTGTCCTTCGAGGAGGCCGCCGCGCTGCCGCTGGCCGCGCTGACCGCGCACCAGGCGATCGAGCGCTCGGGCCTGCGGGGCGGCGAGACGTTCTTCGTGCCCGGCGGCGCCGGCGGCGTGGGGCATCTGGCGATCCAGCTCGCCGTCGAGCGCGGCGCGCGCGTGATCTCCTCCGCGGGCCCCGACAACCAGGACTTCCTGCGCGAGCTGGGGGCGGAGCCGATCGACTACACGCGCGAGGACGTCCCCGCGCGCGTGCACGAGCTCTCGCCGGGCGACGGCGCGGACGCCGCGCTGGACATCTGGGGCGGCGACGGCCGCGCCGAGGTGCTGCAGACGCTGCGCCGCGGCGGGCGCATGGTGTCGTTGGCCTCTCCGCCGCCGGAGAAGTGCGACGGATTCGAGATCCACTACATCTTCGTGCGCCCGAGCGGCTACGACCTCGGCGAGCACATCACGCCGCTCGTGCAGGAGGGGCGGCTGAAGGCCCACATCGAGGAGACCTATCCGCTCGAGCGGGCGGCCGACGCGCACGAGCGCCTCGAGGCCGGCCACGTGCGCGGCAAGCTCGTCCTCAGCCTCGGCGACTAGCGCTCCGGGGGCGCGGGGTCTTCGTCGGGCGGCGGGGCCTCGGTCTCGGTCTCGGCGGCGCGGGCGCGCCGGGCGCGGTGGCGCGCCTCGCTCTGCTCGCGTGCGGCGGTCACGCGGCTGCGCAGCAGCAGCAGGCCGCCCATCAGCAGCACGACCGCGCAGGTGATCTCCACCCAGAAGCCGGCGCCGGGGTTCGCCTCGGCGAGGTCGTAGGTGCGGCCGATCAGCCCCGTCTCGTCGAGCGACGGCACGTCGAAGATCGCCGCGATCAACAGCGCGAGCGCGCCGAGGGCCGCGACCGCGGCGGCCGCCGGGCGCGAGCCGCCGATCACCGCGCCGTAGCTCATCACCAGCGACACGAGCCCGATCAGCCCGATCGCGTAGCCGTGGTGCTCGCCGCCCTTGGTGATCCCGCCCTCGGGCACGACCGTCACGGCCACGATCTCGCGGTAGGTCAACAGCTCCGAGACGATCAGCCCCACGCCCGCGAGCCACAGCACGACCAGCGGCCCGTAGCGCACGACCGCCGCGGAGACGGCCTCGGGCGGCCGGGGCAGGGCGATCGGGCGAGCCATCGCCGCAGCATAAGGGTGGAAGCCCCGTACGTGGCCTGGGGAGCGGAAAAGCCTTTGCTATCTTGGAGGGCCGTTGCCTGCTGCCGCAGGCTCGGTCCTTCACATGGAGACCCGCGAGACATAGCCCTCGAGCCGTTCGGGCCTCTCCACGTGCATGACCTGGGCCCGGTAGGGCCCGTTTTTTTGCCCGCAGGAGAGGAAACCCTCCCGCACACGCACGAGAGAAGCTGACGAGAGAAGATTCAAATGCCGCGCAAGTTCACCCTCGAGAAGACCCGCAACATCGGGATCATGGCCCACATCGACGCGGGCAAGACCACGACGACCGAGCGGATCCTCTACTACACCGGCCGCTCCCACAAGATGGGCGAGGTCCACGAGGGCGCGGCCACGATGGACTGGATGGAGCAGGAGCAGGAGCGCGGCATCACGATCACGTCCGCCGCGACCACCTGCGAGTGGGCCGACCATCGGATCAACATCATCGACACGCCGGGTCACGTCGACTTCACGGTCGAGGTCGAGCGCTCGCTGCGCGTCCTCGACGGCGCCGTCGCGCTGTTCGACTCCGTCGCCGGCGTCGAGCCGCAGTCGGAGACCGTCTGGCGCCAGGCCGACAAGTACAAGGTCCCGCGCATCGCCTACATCAACAAGATGGACCGCATCGGCGCGGACTTCGACCGCGGCGTGCAGACGATGATCGACCGCCTGGGCGCCCACCCCGTGCCGCTGCAGCTGCCGATCGGCGCCGAGTCCGAGTTCGAGGGCATCGTCGACCTGATCAACATGAAGGAGATCGTCTACAAGGACGACCTCGGCAAGGACGTCATCGTCCAGGACATCCGCGAGAGCCTGCGCGACGAGGCCGCCCAGGCGCGCGAGACCCTGCTCGACGAGGTCTCCCACTACGACGACGAGCTGCTCGAGATGATCCTCGAGGAGCAGGAGATCCCGAAGGAGCGCCTGGTCAAGGCGATCCGCGCGGCGACGCTGTCCTCGCAGATGACGCCGGTCCTGTGCGGCTCCTCGTTCAAGAACCGTGGCGTGCAGCCGCTGCTGGACGCCGTCATCGACTTCCTGCCGAGCCCGCTCGACGTGCCGCCCGTGCACGGCCTCGAGCCCGTCAAGGGCGACGAGGACCGCGAGGCGGTCCGCAACGCGTCCGACGACGAGCCGTTCGCGGCGCTCGCGTTCAAGATCATGGCCGACCCCTACGTCGGCAAGCTCGCCTACTTCCGCGTCTACTCGGGCAAGCTCGAGGCCGGCTCGCGCGTGCTCAACGTCACCACGGGCCGCACCGAGCGCATCGGGCGGATCCTGATGATGCACGCCAACGACCGCGAGGACGTCCAGGAGGTCTACGCGGGCGACATCGCGGCCGCCGTCGGCATCAAGCAGGTCGTCACCGGCGACACGCTGGCCGCCCCGGACAAGCCGATCAAGCTCGAGGCGATCACCTTCGACGACCCGGTCATCTCCGTGGCGATCGAGCCCAAGACGAAGTCCGACCAGGAGAAGATGTCGGTCGCGCTCGGCCGCCTGGCCGAGGAGGACCCGACCTTCCAGGTGCGGACCAACGAGGAGACCGGCCAGACCGAGATCTCCGGCATGGGCGAGCTGCACCTCGAGGTGCTGGTCGACCGCATGTTCCGCGAGTACAAGGTGGATGCCAACGTCGGCCGCCCGCAGGTCTCCTACCGCGAGACCGTCAAGGGCACGGCCACCAAGATCGAGGGCCGCTTCGTCCGCCAGACCGGCGGCTCGGGCCAGTACGGCATCGTCTACATCGACATCGAGCCGGCGCCGGGCGAGGGCTTCGACTTCGTCAACAAGGTCAAGGGCGGCTCGGTCCCGACCGAGTTCATCCCGGCCATCGAGAAGGGCGTCGAAGAGGCGCTCGAGACCGGCGTGCGCGCCGGCTACCCGATGGTCGACGTCCGCGTGACGCTGACCGACGGCAAGTACCACGACACGGACTCCTCGGAGATCGCGTTCAAGATCGCCGGCTCGCTGGCGCTCCAGGAGGCGGCCAAGCGGGCCAAGCCGACGCTGCTCGAGCCGGTGTTCGCGGTCGAGGTCGTGACGCCGGAGGAGTTCATGGGCGACGTGATCGGCGACCTCAACCGCCGCCGCGGCCGCGTGAACGGGATGGAGCAGCGCGGCAACGCCCAGGTGGTCAACGCGCACGTGCCGCTGAGCGAGATGTTCGGCTACGCGACCGACGTGCGCTCGATGACCCAGGGACGGGCCACGTACACCATGCAGTTCGACAGCTACGAAGAGGTGCCCCCGAACATCGCGGAGAAGGTCGTGGAGGCGCGGACCGGCGATCCGGTCCCCGCCTGATCGCGCTAGTCTGCACGGGTTCTCCCGGCACCTGAACGACAAGACTTAGAGACGACAGAGGAGCGAATTCAAAGTGGCGAAGGAGAAGTTCGAAAGGGACAAGCCGCACGTCAACGTCGGCACCATCGGTCACATCGACCACGGCAAGACGACCCTGACGGCGGCCATCACGAAGGTGCTGTCGGAGAAGTACGGCGGCCAGGCCCGGTCGTTCGAGGAGATCGACAACGCTCCCGAGGAGAAGGCGCGCGGCATCACGATCGCGACCTCCCACGTCGAGTACGAGACCCAGAACCGCCACTACGCCCACGTCGACTGCCCGGGTCACGCCGACTACGTGAAGAACATGATCACGGGCGCCGCCCAGATGGACGGCGCGATCCTCGTCGTCTCCGCGGCCGACGGCCCGATGCCGCAGACGCGCGAGCACATCCTGCTCGCCCGCCAGGTCGGCGTGCCGTACATCGTCGTGTTCCTCAACAAGGCCGACATGGTCGACGACGAGGAGCTGCTCGAGCTCGTCGAGGTCGAGGTCCGTGACCTGCTCAACGAGTACGACTTCCCGGGCGACGACGTGCCGTTCGTCATCGGCTCGGCGCTGAAGGCGCTCGACGGCGACGAGGAGTACGTCCAGAAGATCGTCGATCTCGGCGAGCAGCTGGACACGTACATCCCGGAGCCCCAGCGCGACCTGGACAAGCCGTTCCTGATGCCGGTCGAGGACGTCTTCTCGATCACCGGCCGCGGCACGGTGGCCACGGGCCGCATCGAGCAGGGCGTCGTCAACACCGGCGACACCGTGGAGATCGTGGGTATCCACGAGAAGACCTCCAACACGGTCGTCACCGGCGTCGAGATGTTCCGCAAGATCCTCGACCAGGGCCAGGCCGGCGACAACGTCGGCTGCCTCCTGCGCGGCATCAAGCGCGAGGAGATCGAGCGCGGCCAGGTGCTGTGCAAGCCCGGGTCGATCACGCCGCACACCCAGTTCAAGGCCGAGGTGTACGTCCTCAAGAAGGAAGAGGGCGGCCGCCACACCCCGTTCTTCAACGGGTACCGGCCGCAGTTCTACTTCCGCACGACCGACGTCACCGGCGTCGCGAAGCTCCCCGAGGGCACGGAGATGGTCATGCCCGGGGATAACGTGCAGATGGAGATCGAGATGATCCAGCCCATCGCCATGGACGCCGGCCTGCGCTTCGCCATCCGCGAGGGCGGCCGCACCGTCGGCTCCGGCGTGGTCACCGAGATCATCAAGTAGTACCCGCGCAGTTTCGTCAGATACGACCTAGGGGCGGGCTCCGATGCCCGGAGTCCGCCCTTAGTGCGCAAGCACCCAGCCAGAGATTCCACACGAGAGACCGGACAGAGAAAGAGCCCAGTGGCCGCAGTAGCCCAGAACAAGATCCGCATCCGCCTCAAGGCCTACGACTCGTCGGCCATCGAGACGGCTGCGAAGGAGATCGTCGAGACGGCGACGCGAACCGGCGCGACCGTGTCGGGGCCCGTGCCGCTGCCCACGGAGAAGAACGTCTACGCGGTGATCAAGTCGCCGTTCAAGGACAAGGACTCCCAGGAGCACTTCGAGATCCGGACGCACAAGCGCTTGATCGACATCCACCAGCCCACGCCCAAGACGGTCGACTCGCTCCAGCGGCTCGACCATCTGCCCGCCGGCGTGGACATCGAGATCCGACTCGCCTTCGGCTGAGCACATGACCGCCATCCTCGCCAAGAAGCTGGGCATGACCCAGCGGTTCTCAGACGACGGTCGCGTCGAGCGCGTCACCGTGCTCGAGGCCGGCCCCTGTCCCGTGCTCGCGATCCGCACGCCTGACGCGGACGGCTACGAGGCCGTCCAGCTCGGCTTCGGCTCCGTGCGCGAGAAGGCGCTCTCCAAGGGCGAGCTCGGGCACCTCAAGAAGGCCGACGCGCCGCCGCTGCGCACGGTCAAGGAGTTCCGCGACCACGCCGGCGAGCTCACCGTGGGCGACACGGTGACCGTCGAGGCCTTCGAGGTCGGCCAGGAGGTCAAGGTCTCCGGCAAGTCCAAGGGCAAGGGCTTCGCGGGCACGATCAAGCGCCACAACTTCGCCGCCGGTCCCAAGTCCCACGGCTCGCACAACGTGCGCGCCCCGGGCTCGATCGGCGCCTCGGCGACCCCCTCGCGCGTGTTCAAGGGCATCAAGGGCCCTGGCCGCATGGGCGGCGGGCGGATCACCCAGCGCGGGCTGACCATCGTCGAGCTGATCCCCGACCAGAACCTGATGCTCGTCCGCGGCTCGGTGCCCGGCCCGAAGGGCGGCACCGTGGAGGTGCGCACCGATGGCTGACGCTCCGATCCTCGGCGGCACCCGCAAGCACAAGCTCGACGACGAGGTGTTCGGCGTGCCGTTCAACGGCCCGCTCGTGCACGAGGTCGTGCTGGCCGAGCTCGCCGCCCGCCGTCGCGGCACGCACGCCACCAAGACCCGCGGCATGGTCCGCGGCGGTGGCGCCAAGCCGTGGCGCCAGAAGGGCACGGGCCGCGCCCGCGCCGGCTCGAGCCGCTCCCCGATCTGGACCGGCGGCGGCACCGTGTTCGGCCCGCAGCCGCGCCACTACACGGTCAAGGTCAACCGCAAGGCGCGCCGCGCCGCGCTTCGCTGCGCGCTGTCGGTGCACGCCGAGCGCAAGTCGATCTTCGCCTTCGACCTCGCCGACTTCGAGGCCCCTTCGACGAAGAAGGCCGCCGAGATGATCGCCGACCGCCGCGCCGGCTCGGTGCTGGTCGTGCTCGGAGCGGAGGAGTCCGCCGCGGCCAAGTCCTTCCGCAACCTCGCGGGTGTGAGCGTCATCCCGACCGAGGCCTGCGGCGTCGCCGACCTCGTCGGCCACGCCACGCTGCTGGTCTCCGAGGTCGCGCTGAACACGCTCACCGAGCGGGCGAAGAAGCCCGTCGTCCGCATCGGCCTAGAGGAGGCGAGCGCCTGATGGATGCATCCCAGGTGATCATCCGGCCCGTCGTCTCCGAGAAGTCGTACGTGCTGGCGACGGCACAGAAGTACACCTTCCGCGTCCACCCGGACGCGCACAAGACGCAGATCAAGCAGGCCGTCGAGCAGCTGTTCGGCGTGACCGTGCTCGAGGTGCGCACGTCGAAGGTCCCCTCGAAGCCGAAGCGCCGCGGCTACACCAGCGGCCGCACGCGCGCCTGGAAGAAGGCGATCGTGCAGGTGCGCGAGGGCGACTCCATCCCGATCTTCCAGGGCCTCGAGGCCGATCTCTGATGCCGATCCGCAAGCCCAAGCCCACCTCCCCCGGCCGTCGGTTCGTCTCCTACGCCGACTACGCCGAGATCACGAAGACCACGCCTGAGAAGTCCCTCGTCGAGGGGCTCAAGAAGTCCGGCGGCCGCAACGCCAACGGGCGCAAGACCGCCCGCCATCGCGGCGGCGGCGCCAAGCGCCTGTACCGGCGGATCGACTTCAAGCGCACGCGCGACAACATCCCGGCGAAGGTCGCCGCGATCGAGTACGACCCCAACCGGTCGGCCTACATCGCGCTGCTGCACTACATCGACGGCGTCAAGAGCTACATCCTCGCGCCGAACCGGCTGCGCGTCGGCATGAACGTCGTCTCCGGCGTCGGCCAGGACATCGCCGTCGGCAACGCGATGCCGCTGTCGGCGATGCCGGTCGGCACGCTCGTGCACAACGTCGAGCTCCAGCCCGGCCGCGGCGGCCAGCTCGCCCGCTCCGCCGGCTCGAGCATCCAGCTGATGGCCAAGGAGGGCGACATGGCGACGTTGCGCCTGCCCTCCGGCGAGATGCGCATGGTGCGCGCCGAGTGCCGCGCCACCGTCGGCGTGGTCGGCAACGCCGACCACCAGAACGTCACGGTGGGCAAGGCCGGCCGCAAGCGCCACATGGGCGTGCGCCCGCAGACGCGCGGCACCGCCATGAACCCGGTGGACCACCCGCACGGCGGCGGCGAGGGCGCCTCCCCGCTGGGCAACCACCCGATGACGCCCTGGGGCGTGCCGACGATCGGCTACCGCACCCGCAAGAAGGGCAAGCAGTCCGACCGCTACATCGTCCGCGGCCGCCGCCGTGGCAAGAAGGGCAGCCGCTGATGTCTCGTTCATCCAAGAAGGGGCCGTGGGTCGAGGACCGTCTGATGGACCGCATCGAGTCCATGAACGCCTCCAACTCCAAGACGATGATCCGCACCTGGTCGCGCGCGTCGACGATCTTCCCCGAGATGGTCGGGCACACGATCGCCGTCCACGACGGGCGCAAGCACGTGCCCGTGTTCGTCGACGAGGCGATGGTCGGCCACAAGCTCGGCGAGTTCGCTCCCACGCGCACCTATCGCGGGCACGACTCCAAGGGCCGGGTGCGATGAGCCCCGCCCCCAAGAAGCCGCAGAGCCCCGCCGAGGGCAAGGTCGACGAGACGACGGCCGAGGAGGCCACGCAGGCCAAGCAGGACGTCGCCGCCGAGGAGGCCGGCGCCGCCCAGCCGGAGGCCAAGCCCAAGCGCACGCGCGCGAAGAAGGTCGCGCCCAAGGCCGACGAGCAGGCCGCTGCCGCGACCGGCGTCGACAAGGACGCCGCCGAGGCCACGGCCGAGAAGCCCAAGCGGGTCCGCAAGCCGAAGGCGGAGACCCGCAACCCCGAGGGCACCAAGCCCGAGGGCGCTGACAAGTCCGCCGCCGCCGGCGCCGACAAGGCGACGAAGAAGGCCGCCGAGAAGGTCGCCGGGCGCAAGCGCGACCGCCGTCGCAAGCCCGAGCCGGGCGTGCTGGTGCAGGCCCGCGCCCGCTACGTGCGCACGTCCGCCCGCAAGGCGCGGCTCGTGTGCGACCACATCCGCGGCAAGGACGTCGCCGAGGCGCGGGCCATCCTGGCCTTCACGCCGCGCGCCGCCGCCAAGCCTTGGCTCAAGCTGCTGGAGTCCGCGGTCGCCAACGCGGAGCACAACCACGAGCTGGTCGGCGAGGAACTGAAGATCGCCGCCGTGCACGCCGACGAGGGGCCGACGCTCAAGCGCTTCCGCCCGCGGGCCATGGGCCGCGCGACGCGGATCCGCAAGCGCACCTCGCACCTGTCGATCACGCTCACGCCGAAGGAGCTCTAGAACCGCCATGGGTCAGAAAGTCCATCCAGAGGCGATGCGCGTCGGCTACATCCACGACTGGAAGTCGAACTGGTTCTCCGAGAAGAACTTCTCCGACTTCCTGATCGAGGACGTGCGCATCCGCGACCACATCACGAACAAGCTCGCTCACGCCGGCCTGTCGGACATCACGATCCGCAAGGACGCCGCGGAGGTGGAGGTCAACATCCACACCGCGCGGCCGGGCATCGTGATCGGCAAGTCCGGGTCGGAGGTCGACGCCCTGCGGCGCGACCTGCACCGGATGACCGGCAAGTCGATCAAGGTCAACATCCTCGAGATCAAGCGCCCGGAGCTCGACGCGAAGCTCGTCGCGCAGTCGATCGCCGAGCAGCTCGTCAACCGCGTGGCGTTCCGCCGCGCGATGAAGCGCGCGCTCACGAGCGCCATGCGCTCGGGCGCCAAGGGCTGCAAGATCCAGGTCGGCGGCCGCCTCGGCGGCGCCGAGATGGCGCGCACGGAGAGCTACTCCGACGGCCGCGTCCCGCTGCACACGCTGCGCGCGGACATCGACTACGGCTTCTACGAGGCCCGCACGACGTTCGGCCGCATCGGCGTCAAGTGCTGGATCAACAAGGGCGAGATCATGCCCAAGGGCTTCAGCGGCCAGGACCTCACCTCGCTGGACGAGCCGCAGGGCGGCCCGCAGGACGACGACCGCGGCCGTGGCCGCGGGCGTGACGGCCGCGGGCGTGGCGACGGTCGCGGCGGTGGCCGCGGCGGCCGTGGCGGCGGCCAGGGCGGCGGTCCCGGTGGGCGCGGCGGCGGTCCGGGTGGCCGTGGCGGCGGTCCGGGTGGCCGTGGCGGCGGTCCGGGTGGCCGCGGCGGCGGTGGCGGCTACGGCGGCGGCGGCGGAGGTCGCGGCGGTGGCGGCGGTCGTGGCGGCCAGGGTGGCCGTGGCGGCCAGCGTCCCGACCTGAGCGGAGGGATCAGCCGGTAATGCTCTCTCCGAAGCGAGTCAAGTTCCGCCGCCAGCACCGCGGGCGCCGCGCCGGCCTCTCACGGGGCCAGCAGCAGGTCGAGTTCGGCGAGTACGGCCTCAAGGCCCTCGAGCAGGGCTGGCTGACCAACCGCCAGATCGAGGCCGCCCGTATCGCCATGACGCGCAAGATCAAGCGCGGCGGCAAGGTCTGGATCAACGTGTTCCCGGACAAGTCGTTCACCAAGAAGCCGGCCGAGACCCGCATGGGCTCCGGCAAGGGCTCGCCCGAGGGCTGGGTGGCCGTCGTCAAGCCGGGCCGCGTGATGTTCGAGCTCTCCGGCGTGCCGGAGCCGCTCGCCCGCGAGGCGATGCGCCTGGCCGGCCACAAGCTGCCCGTCAAGACCAAGTTCGTGATGCGAGAGGACGGCCCGTGATGAAGGCCTCCGAACTGCGAGACATCCCCGAGGACCGCCTGCGCGAGCACATCGCCGTCGCGCGGCGCGACGTCTTCGGCCTGCGCCTCCAGCACGCCACCGGCGAGCTGGAGAACACGGCCGGCCTGCGGCACGCCAAGCGCGATCTCGCGCGTGCGCTGACCGTGGCCCGCCAGCGCGGCATCGACCCGCAAGTGACCACCACCGCTGAGATTGATAATGGCTGAGACCCCCGAAGAGACCCCGAAGACCGAAGAGACGACCGAGGCGACCGAGGCCCCTGAGGCCACGGAGACCGAGGCTGCCGCGGCTGAGGAGGCTCCCGCCGAGGAGACGCCGGCGGCGGAGGCCAAGCCGGCCGCTCCGGCCGCGACGACCCGTCGCGAGCGCCTCGAGCAGCGCCGTGCCGCGCGCCGCAAGCCGCGCGGCGAGACCTCGCCCGAGGAGCGTGCCGCCGAGCGCAAGGCCAAGCGCGAGCACACCGCCGCCGAGCGGCGCCGCTACCGCGCGCGCACCAAGGCCAAGAAGGTCGAGCTGCGCAAGACGCAGCCCGCCCAGGAGCCCGACCACGCCCCCGAGCACGGCCCCGGCCGCGCGAAGGTGCGCCAGGGCATCGTCGTCTCCGACAAGGCCGACAAGACGATCACCGTGCGGATCGACGTGGTCCGGCGCCACAAGCGCTACCACAAGATCATGCGCACCTCGATCAAGCTGCACGCCCACGACGAGCGCAACGACGCCGGAGCCGGCGACACCGTGCGCGTCCAGGAGTGCCGCCCGATGTCGCGCAGCAAGCGCTGGAGGCTCGTCGAAGTCGTGGAGCGCGCCAAGTGATCCAGAACGAGACCCGCCTCAAGGTCGCCGACAACACGGGCGCCCGCGAGATCCTCTGCATCCGCGTGCAGGGCGGCTCCCGCCGCCGCTACGCGGGCGTGGGGGACATCATCACCGCGACGGTCAAGCAGGCCAACCCGCAGGGGTCGGTCAAGAAGGGCGAGGTCGTCAAGGCGGTCGTCGTGCGCACCAAGAAGGAGTTCGGGCGCGACGACGGCACCTACATCGCCTTCGACGAGAACGCCGCGGTGATCATCGACGCCGCCAACAACCCGCGCGGGACGCGCATCTTCGGGCCGGTGGCCCGCGAGCTGCGCGACGGCGGGTTCATGAAGATCGTCTCGCTCGCCCCGGAGGTGCTGTGATGAAGATCCGCACCGACGACAACGTGATCGTCATCTCCGGCAAGGACAAGGGCCGCACGGGCAAGGTCATCCGCACCGACCCCAAGCGCGACCGCGTCTACGTCGAGGGTGTCAACATGGTCAAGCGCCACATGCGCCCGACGCCGGGCCGGCCCAACGCCCCGGTGGGCGTGATCGAGAAGGAGGGCCCGGTCCACGTCTCCAACGTGGCGATCGTGGACCCGAAGGACAACAAGCCGACGCGCGTCGGCGTGCGCCGTGACGAGAACGGCAATCGCATGCGCGTCACCAAGCGCTCCGGCGCAGAGCTCGACTGACATGGCACGAATCAAAGACCGATACAACGACGAGATCCGCTCCGCCCTGGTGCGGAAGTTCGGCTACTCCTCGCCGATGCAGGCCCCGCGCCTGCTGAAGGTGACGATCAACATGGGCGTCGGCGAGGCCAAGCAGGACTCGAAGATGCTCGAGGCCGCCCAGCAGCAGCTGGCGGACATCGCCGGCCAGAAGCCGAACATCCGCCGCGCGCGCAAGTCCGTGGCGGCGTTCAAGCTGCGCGAGGGCATGCCCGTCGGGCTCACCGTCACGCTGCGCGACGAGCGCGCGTACGAGTTCCTCGACCGGCTGGTCTCGATCGCCCTCCCGCGCCTGCGCGACTTCCGGGGCCTCAGCCCGCGGTCGTTCGACGGCCGGGGCAACTACTCGATGGGCATCCGGGAGCAGATCATCTTCCCGGAGATCGACTACGACAACATCGACCAGGTGCGCGGCCTCGACGTGACGCTCACGACGAGCGCGCAGACCGACGCGGAGGCGTTCGCGCTCCTCTCGGCCCTCGGCATGCCGTTCGCCCGCGACACGCGGCCGGCCGGCTTCGAGACGCTCGAGATCGAGCCCCTGGCGGCAGCCTGAAACTTAGGAGAACTGGAAGCAGATGGCCAAGACATCCATGATCGTGCGGGCCAACCGCACGCCCAAGTACCCCACGCGGGCGCACAGCCGCTGCCGTCGCTGCGGGCGCTCGCGTGCGGTGTACCGCAAGTTCGGGCTGTGCCGCATCTGCCTGCGCGAGCTCGCGCACCAGGGCTTCATCCCCGGCATGACGAAGTCGAGCTGGTGATCGCATGTCGATGACCGACCCGATCGCCGACTTCCTGACCCGGATCCGCAACGGCATCCAGGCCGCGCACGAGGACGTGGAGATCCCCGCCTCGGGCCTGAAGGCCGAGATGGCCCGCATCCTCGCCGAGCAGGGCTACATCGAGGGCTTCGACGTCCGCCCCGCCGAGGGCGGCGCTCCGGGCGACCGGATCCACATCCGGCTCAAGTACACTGACAACCGCACGTCCGTCATCTCCGGCCTCAAGCGGGTCTCCCGCCCGGGGCAGCGGACGTACGTCGACGCCAAGCACGTCCCGAAGGTCCTGGGCGGCATGGGCACGACGATCATGTCGACCTCGCAGGGCGTCATGACCGGCCACGATGCGCGCAAGGCGGGCGTCGGGGGCGAGGTCGTGGCGCAGGTCTGGTAGCCCCCACCCGCCACACCCCTAGATACCAAGACACAATCATGAGCCGCATCGGCAAGAAGCCCATCCCCATCCCCACCGGCGTCACCGTGACGATCGAGCCGGAGGTCGTCCGCGTGGCCGGCCCCCGCGGCGACCTCTCGGAGCGCAAGGCGCGCGCGATCGAGGTCCGCGAGGAGGACGGGACGCTGCTCTGCACCCGCCCGACCGACCGCGCCGAGCACCGGGCCCTGCACGGGCTCACCCGCTCGCTCGTGGCGAACATGGTCGAAGGCGTCACCAACGGCTTCACGAAGACCCTCGAGATCCAGGGCGTCGGCTACCGCGCCGCGCTCAAGGGCCGCGACCTCGAGCTCGCGCTCGGGTACTCGCACCCCGTGCCGATCAAGGCGCCGGAGGGCATCGAGTTCGAGGTGCCCCAGCCGACGCGCGTGATCATCAAGGGCAACTCGAAGCAGCAGGTCGGCGAGATCGCGGCGATCATCCGCAAGCAGCGGCCGCCGGAGCCCTACAAGGGCAAGGGCATCCGCTACCAGGGCGAGTACGTCGCCCGGAAGGTCGGTAAGCGCGCATGACCGTCACGCACGCCCCCGCCAAGCGCCTCAAGCGACGCCGGCGCGTCCGCGCGAAGGTGCACGGCTCCGCCGAGCGCCCGCGGATCAGCGTCTTCCGCTCCAACCGGGGCATCTTCGCCCAGCTCATCGACGACGACTCCGGGCGCACCCTGGCCTCCGTCAACTGGACGGAGTCGGACCTGCGCTCGCTCAAGCCGATGGAGCAGGCCAACAAGGCCGGCGCGCTGCTGGCCGAGCGCGCCAAGGCCGCCGGCGTCGAGACCGTCGTGTTCGACCGCGGCGGCTACCAGTACCACGGCCGTGTCAAGGCCTTGGCCGAAGGCGCCCGCGAGGGCGGCCTCGCGTTCTAGATCGCTACCCTCGAAGGAGCCATGCCCGCCCCCGATCGATCCGTTTCGTCGTCCAGCCTCGACCTCCAGGAGCGCGTTGTTGAGATCAACCGCGTCGCGAAGGTGGTCAAGGGCGGCCGGCGCTTCTCGTTCACCGCGCTCGTCGTGGTCGGTGACGAGAACGGCATCGTCGGCTACGGCTACGGCAAGGCCAACGAGGTCCCGCTCGCGATCCAGAAGGGCGTCGAGCGCGCGAAGAAGAACCTCTTCAAGGTGCCGCGCCACGGCGCGACGATCACGCACCAGACCACGGGCATCTACGGCTCGGGTCGCGTGTTCCTCAAGCCCGCCTCGCCCGGTACCGGCGTGATCGCCGGCGGCGGCGTGCGCGCGGTGCTCGAGCTCGCCGGGATCCACGACATCCTCTCGAAGTCGCTGGGCTCCCAGAACCCGATCAACCTGGTCAAGGCGACGATCGCCGGCCTCCAGGACCTCCGCAAGCCGGAGGAGATCGCGCAGCTGCGCGGCCTGTCGGTCAACGCCGTGCTCGGCCTGTCCGAGGGCGTGAAGGTCGTCGATGACTCGCAGGTCTCCTCCGCCGAGGAGCCGCCCGCCGAGGAGCCGCCCGCCGAGGAGCCGGCCGCCGAGGAGACCGTCGAGGCATGAGCGAGCTGGTCATCACCCAGGTCAAGTCCGCCAACGGCGCCAACGGCAAGCAGCTCGACACGCTGCGCTCGCTGGGCCTGCGCGGCATCAACAAGACGGTCGAGCGTCCCGACTCCCCGCAGCTGCGCGGGATGGTGCACGCCGTCCGGCATCTCGTCACGGTGGAGGAGAAGTGATGGAGCCCGACGAGATCGGCCTTCACAACCTCAAGCCCGCCGACGGCTCGCGGAAGAACCGCAAGCGCGTCGGCCGCGGCCACGGCTCGGGGCACGGCAAGACGTCGGGCCGCGGCCACAAGGGCTACGGCTCGCGCGCGGGCGCCAAGCAGCGCACCCGCTTCGAGGGCGGCCAGAACCCGCTCCACATGCGGATGCGCAAGCTGCGCGGCCCGAACAAGAAGATGTCGATGCCGTTCGAGCCCTTCCGAACGCACACCCAGCACGTGAACCTGGACGACCTCGCCCGCCGGTTCGACGACGGCGCCTCCGTCGACCTGGCCGCGCTCAAGCGCACCGGCCTGGCGACCAAGCGCGACGTCCCGGTGAAGATCCTCGGCCGCGGGGAGCTCGACAAGAAGCTCACCGTCCACGCCCACAAGTTCTCCAAGACGGCCCGCGAGCGGATCGAGTCCGCCGGCGGGACCTGCCAGCTCGTCGAGCCCTAGACCGGGGCCGGCAGGTACCGCGATGGTCTCCACAATCCTCAGCGCCTTCAGGGTCGGGGAGATCCGCAAGAAGCTCGCCTTCACGGCGGCGATCCTCGCGCTCTACCGGCTGGGCTCCTTCATCCCGGTGCCGGGGGTGGACACCGAGGCCGTCAAGGCCCTCGAGGAGAACTACTCCACGGGCAACATCCTCGGCTTCCTCAACCTGTTCACGGGCGGAGGGCTGTCGCGGATCGCGATCTTCGCGCTCGGGATCATGCCGTACATCACGGCCTCGATCATCCTGCAGCTGCTGACGGTCGTCTCGCCGTCGCTGGAGAAGCTGCAGAAGGAAGGCGAGGTCGGCCAGGCGCGGATCACGCAGTACACGCGCTACCTGACCGTCGGCCTGTCGGCCGCCCAGGCGATCGGCTACGTCTTCCTCTTCCGCTCGCAGGGCAACAACGCCGGCGCGCCGGTGATCGACAACTTCTCGCCCGGCGGGATCATCCTGATCGTCGTCTGCCTCACCGCCGGCTGCGTGCTGCTGATGTGGATGGGCGAGCTGATCACCCAGCGCGGCATCGGCAACGGCATCTCGCTGATGATCTTCGCCTCGATCGTCGCCGGCCTGCCCAACGGCGTGCAGGCCTGGTGGACGAGCCCGGACCAGGTCTTCAAGGTCCTCATGCCGTTCCTGGCGCTCGGCGTGATCGCGGCGATCGTGTTCGTGCAGGAGGGCCAGCGGCGGATCCCGATCCAGTACGCCAAGCGCGTGATCGGGCGCCGGATGAGCTCCGGCGGGCAGACCTACCTGCCGTTGCGCGTGAACATGGCCGGCGTCATCCCGGTCATCTTCGCGGCCTCGATCATGGCCTTCCCGCCCACGATCGGCCAGCTCGTGCCGGGCGCGCAGGGGCTCGCGAACTTCTTCAACCCGAGCGGATGGGCCTACATCGCCGGGGAGACGGTGTTCATCATCCTGTTCACCTACTTCTACACCGCGGTGACGTTCAACCCGGTCGACCAGGCGGACAACCTCAAGAAGTACGGCGGCTTCATCCCGGGCGTGCGCCCGGGGCGCCCGACGGCCGAGTTCCTGGACCGGATCCTCGCGCGGCTGACGTTCCCCGGCGCGCTGTACCTGGCCGCCGTGGCGGCGCTGCCGACCATCCTCATCAACCAGACGTCGGCGAACTTCTACTTCGGCGGCACCTCGATCCTGATCGTGATCGGCGTCGCCCTGGACACCATGAAACAGCTCGAGGCGCAGCTCATGATGCGCAACTACGAAGGCTTCCTGAAGTAGGCTTCCGCGTTCCGTGTCAGAGCTCAATCTCATCCTCCTCGGTCCTCCCGGGGCCGGCAAGGGCACGCAGGCCTCGCGCCTGACCGAGGACTTCGGGCTGCCCTACATCGGCACGGGCGACCTCCTGCGCCAGAACGTCGACGAGGGCACGGACCTTGGCAAGCAGGCCAAGGAGTACATGGACAACGGCGGGCTGGTGCCCGACGATCTGGTGATCGCGATGATCCTGGACAAGATCGACGAGGAGGGCGACGACGGCTTCCTGCTCGACGGCTTCCCGCGCACCGTGCCGCAGGCCGACGCGCTGGCCGACGAGCTCGAGAAGCGCGACCGGCGGCTGACCGCCGCGCTGCTGATCGACGCGCCGGACGAGACCGTGATCCAGCGGCTGTCCGGGCGGCGCCAGTGCTCGGACGGCCACCTCTACCACGTCGAGTTCGACCCGCCGAAGCACGAGGGCCGCTGCGACCAGGACGGCAAGCCGCTCAAGCAGCGCTCGGACGACGAGCCCGAGAAGGTCAAGAAGCGCCTGAAGACCTACCACGACCAGACCGAGCCGCTGATCGACTACTACGAGGAGCGGGGTTTCCTGCGCCGCTTCGACGGGACGCGCGACAAGGTGGAGGTCCACGACCACATCCGCGCGACGCTCGCCACGCTCCGCCTCGAAGAACGTCTCTGAGGTCGTCATGATCATCAAGAAGTCCCCGGCCGAGCTCGACAAGATGGCGGCGGCGGGCGCCATCCTCGTCAAGACGATGGACCTGATGGCGGGCAAGATCCGCCCGGGCATCACCACCGGCGAGCTCGACGCGGCAGCCGAGAAGTTCATCCGCTCGCAGGGCGCCACGCCCGCCTTCAAGGGCTATCGCGGCTTCCCGGGCTCGATCTGCGCGTCGCCGAACCACATGGTGGTGCACGGCATCCCCGGCAAGTTCAAGCTCTCGCGCGGCGACGTGCTGTCCGTGGACATCGGCGTCGTCTACGACGGCTGGGTCGCCGATGCGGCCCGCACGTTCGCGGTCGGCGAGGTCACCCCGGTGGCGTCGAAGCTGCTCGAGGTCACGGAGGGCTCGCTCTTCAAGGCGGTCGAGCAGTGCCGCGTCGGCAACCGCCTCGGCGACGTCTCGCACGCCGTGCAGGAGCACGTCGAGTCCCAGGGCTTCTCGATCGTGCGCTCGCTGGTCGGCCACGGGATCGGCCGCTCGATGCACGAGGAGCCCCAGATCGCCAACTACGGCCCGGCCGGCAAGGGCATCCCGCTCGAGGAGGGCATGGTGCTCGCCGTCGAGCCGATGGTCACCGCCGGCCGCCACATGGTCCGCATGGGCGACGACGGCTGGGCGATCTACTCCCAGGACGGCTCCCTGGCCGCCCACTTCGAGTTCACGATCGCCATCACGGCGGAGGGTCCGCGCATCCTCACGCCGTGGCACGAGAGCAAAGCCGCCTCCGCCGCGGCCTAGCGCGCCCCGAACTCACGCGAGGGGTCAGTTGTTCACGCAGAGCGTGAAGAATCGACCCGTCGATGGCGCGAGCGCCGCGCGACCAGGGCAGGCCAGAACGAGCAGCGCCGCGCCGAAGCCGCCGGCCAGGGCGGCCTCGCCGCCGTCGCAGGCGCCGGCCTGGACGCAGCGGCGGGCGGTGCAAGGGCGTGCGGAGCGGGCGAAGGCCGACGGGTCGTCCCAGCGGACGCCCTGGAACGCCGGGCCGCGGGGGGAGGAGCTCTCGGCCGGGAACCAGCCCGCCCGGGCGCCGCCCCAGCGGCCTCGGAAGCGCATCCACGCCGGCGAGCGCTCCGACACCCGCACCGCGCGTGGCCGCAGCACCGTGCCGCGGCCGTCGGCCTCGTCGTTGGGGTCGGGCCACATGCGGTCGCGCGTGCCCGCGTGGAAGTACGAGGCGTGGGAGCCGTTGGCCACGTACACGACGAAGCGCCCGTCGCGGCGCTCGAGGTCACCGGCCGCGCAGCGCTCCGCGCCGGAGTGCTGCGCGTAGACGGCCTCCGAGCCGTCCTCGCGGTACTGGACGAGCTCCCAGTCACCTTCGTGGCGCCCGCTCCGCAGGACCCCTCGGTCCTGCGTGTTGTCCTCGAACCAGATCCAGTACTGGACCCAGCCGCCGGCGCGCCGCTCGTAGACCTCAGGGCGGCCCGGAGAGCCGGGCACGGAGGTCGCCAGATGGCGCTCGGAGGCCGCGTGGACCAGGATCGGCGGTGCGGCTGAGGCCTCGGAAACGGCGCTGCAGAAGGCGAGGAGGGCGACCCAGAGGACGACGCTGAGCGGTCGGATGTCGCGTCGGAGACGTTTGGTATTCTGCTTGGTCGCGCTCGGGCCCGCGAGGCCTCGGTGCGCAAATGTCTGCGCTCCGGGGGCATGGTAGCGGTGGCCGGCACGGCCACCAGAGCCACCCCGTCTGGAACAACTCCGAAAGGGATCATGAAGGTACGACCGTCGGTCAAGCCGATGTGCGAGAAGTGCAAGATCATCCGCCGTCACGGGCGGGTCCTCGTGATCTGCCAGAACCCACGACACAAGCAGCGGCAGGGGTAAAGAACTTGGCACGCATCGCCGGCGTCAACATCCCGCTCAACAAGCGGGTCGAGATCGGTCTCACCTACATCTACGGGGTCGGCCAGCCGACCTCTCGCAAGATCCTGTCCGACCTCGGCATCGACCTGAACACCTACGTGCGAGACCTCACCGATGACGAGGTCTCCAAGCTTCGCGACAAGATCGACAACGACCTGCTGGTCGAAGGCGATCTGCGGCGCGAGCGCTCGCAGGCCATCAAGCGCCTGATGGAGATCGGCTGCTACCGCGGGATCCGGCATCGTCGAGGCCTGCCCGTGCGCGGCCAGAACACCAAGACCAACGCGCGCACCCGCAAGGGCCCGAAGCGCATGTCGATCGCCGGCAAGAAGAAGGCGGGTAAGAAGTGAGCCCCGCTCCCCGCCGCCCGCAGCGCGGCCGCCGCAAGGTCAAGAAGAACGTCCCGATCGGCCAGGCGCACATCAAGACGTCCTTCAACAACACGATCGTCGCGCTCACGGACCGTGAGGGCAACGTGATCGCTTGGGAGTCCGCCGGCGGCGCCGGCTTCAAGGGCTCCCGCAAGTCGACGCCGTTCGCCGCCCAGGTGACCGCCGACGCCGCCGCCCGCAAGGGCATCGAGCAGGGCATGCAGAAGGTCGAGGTCTTCGTGAAGGGCCCGGGCTCGGGCCGCGAGACCGCGATCCGCTCGCTCCAGGCGGCCGGCCTCGAGGTCACCGGCGTCAAGGACGTCACCCCGCAGGCACACAACGGCTGCCGCCCCCGGAAGCGGCGAAGGGTCTAGGACTTCATGGCACGCGATACCTCCCCACAGTGCAAGCAGTGCCGCCGCGAGGGCCAGAAGCTGTTCCTCAAGGGCGAGCGCTGCCTGACCGACAAGTGCGGCGTCGAGCGACGCTCGTATCCGCCCGGCGACCACGGCCGCGGACGCCAGAAGCAGTCCGAGTACCGGGTGCAGCTGCGCGAGAAGCAGAAGGCGCGCCGGTACTACGGCGTGCTCGAGAAGCAGTTCCGCACGTACTACGCCAAGGCGTCGCGGCAGCCCGGGATCACCGGCGAGAACCTGCTGCGGATGCTCGAGTGCCGCTTCGACAACGTCCTCGTGCGCCTGGGCTTCGCCGCGTCGCGCCGCCAGGCGCGCCAGCTGATCCGCCATGGCCATTGGACGATCAACGGCCGCCGCGTCGACATCCCCAGCTACCAGGTGCGGGAGAACGACGTCATCGCGATCAAGATGGACACCGGTGCCAACCAGGTGATCCGCGACGCCACGGAGCTCGTGGCGGCGGTGCCGGCCTGGCTGCAGGCCGACCACGACCAGCTCACCGCGAAGGTGCTGCGCAAGCCCGAGCGCGCGGAGATCGCCGCGCCGGTGCAGGAGCAGCTCATCGTCGAGCTCTACTCCAAGTAGCCCGCCCTTCGAAGACCCCCGCGTGCGGACCGAGCACGCGGCGGGTCCACTTGCGGCCGCTCCCCACCAAAGGCCGCCTCGCTCCACCCCCGACGACACGTTAGGACCCTGATGCTCGACTTCCAGATCCCCCGAATCACCGCAGAGTCCGTCGAGGACAACCGCGGCAACTTCGTGGTGGAGCCCCTCGACCGTGGCTTCGGCTACACGTTCGGGAACTCGCTGCGCCGCGTGCTGCTGGCTTCGCTCTCCGGCGCCGCGGTCACCTCCGTCCGCATCGAGGGCGTCGCGCACGAGTTCTCGACGATCAAGGGCGTCACCGAGGACGTGACGGACATCGTCCTCAACCTCAAGGGCATCGTCTGCCGGATGCACTCCGACGCGACCGAGATCGAGGCCCCGCTGGTCGTGACCGGCCCGGGCGAGATCACCGCGAAGGACATCGACCTGCCCTCCGGCGTCGAGATCCTCAACCCGGACGCCCACATCGCCACGCTCGAGAAGAAGACCAAGCTCGAGCTGTACCTGACGATCGGCCGCGGCCGCGGGTACCGCCCCGCCGAGGAGAACAAGTCGTCCGATCAGCCGATCGGCGTGATCCCGATCGACTCGATCTTCTCGCCGGTGCGCCGCGTCGCCTACTCCGTCGAGCAGGCCCGCGTCGGCCAGCGGACCGACTTCGACAAGCTCACGCTCGACATCGAGACCGACGGCTCGATCGACCCGACGACCGCGCTCCGCGAGGCCGCCGAGATCCTGATCTCCTCGCTGGCGATCTTCACCGACGAGGACCGCATCGAGGACCTGCGCGCGGGCCCGGGCGGCATGACCGCGCTCGACCCCAACGGCGCGGGCGCCGGCGCCCTGGCGCCCGGCGGCGGCCGCACCGGCGGCAGCCCGATGGACGACATCCTCATCGAGGAGCTCGAGCTGGGCGTCCGCTCCTACAACTGCCTCAAGCGCGCGGGCATCCAGACGGTGGGCGACCTCGTCTCGAAGTCCGAGGGCGAGCTGGCGGCGATCCCGAACTTCGGCAAGAAGTCGATCGACGAGGTCATCGAGACCCTGTCCCAGCGCGGCCTGACGCTGCGGACCGACTAACCTTCACCGCCGTGCGCCACCAGAAGACCCGACACAAGCTCTCGCGCACCTCGTCGCACAGGAAGTCGCTGCTGGCGAACCTGTGCGTCGAGGTCATCGACCACGAGCGCATCAAGACCACCGAGGCCAAGGCCAAGGCGGTCAAGCCGGAGCTCGAGAAGCTGATCACGCTCGCCAAGAAGGGCGACCTGCACGCGCGCCGCCAGGCGATCTCGACGCTGCAGCACCCCGACAAGGGCGTCATCTACAAGCTCTTCGAGGAGATCGCCCCGCGCTACACGGAGCGGCCGGGTGGCTACACCCGGATCCTCAAGCTCGGTCCGCGTTCCAGTGACGCGACCGAGATGGTCTACCTCGAGCTCGTCTGAGCTCTAAGCTCGTCCTCGCGTATGACGGCTCCCCCTTCATGGGGTGGGCCGTCCAGCCGGGCGAGCGCACGGTCGAGGGCGAGCTGCAGGCCGCTCTGGCCACCGTGCTGCGCCGGCCCGTCAGGCTGACCGTCGCCGGACGCACCGACCGCGGCGTGCACGCGCTGGGGCAGGTCGTCTCCTACGAGGGCGAGCTGCCGCGCCTGCGCTCCGTCAACGCGGTGCTGCCGCCGGAGATCGCCGTGCTGAGCGCCGAGCGCGCCCCTGACGGCTTCAACGCCCGCCACGACGCCCGCAGCCGCTCCTACCGCTACCGCGTGCTCGCCCGCAGCGCGCCGTCGCCGTTCGAGCGCGGCCGCGCGCTCTGGCACCCGTACCCGTTCGACGAGGCCGTCCTGCACGCGTGCGCGGCGCTGCTTCCAGGCACGCACGACTTCAGGGCCTTCACGCCCTCCGACGGCTACCACCGGCGCTTCGACCGCGTCGTGCTGCGGGCGGGCTGGGAGCGCCACGGCGACGTGCTCGAGTTCGCCATCGAGGCCGACTCCTTCATGCGCAACATGAACCGGGTGCTCGTCGGCACGATGCTCGAGCTCGCCGGCGGCCGCGGTGACGTCGCCGCCTTCGCGCGGCTGCTGGAGGGCCGCCCGCGCTCGGAGGCCGGCCGCACCGCGCCCCCGCACGGGCTCTACCTCGAATCCGTCTCCTATTGAGGGGCGATTGCACGACTCCGCACCGTGGATGACGGCACCGGACGGCGCCGGATCGCCACCCGCACCCTCGAAAATGCTGGCGCATTCCCTTCGGATGCGTGCGACGCCCGGCATCCGCCCGGCACCGCCCCCACGGCACGGGCCTCGTGCAATCGACCCTCTAGGCTGGATCGCGATGCTGCGGGTGCTGCTCACCAACGACGACGGGATCGGCGCCACGGGGCTGCAGACGCTGCGGCGCGCGCTGCTGGAGCTCGACGACATCGAGCTCGTGACGATCGCGCCCGACTCCAACCGCTCGGCGACCGCGCGCTCGATCACCTTCAGCCGCCCGCTGTGGGTCACGGACGTCGACTTCGAGGACGGCACGCGTGGCTACGCCTGCGACGGCACGCCGGTGGACTGCGTGCGGCTGGCGGCGCTCGGGCTGATCGACGGCTTCGAGCCCGACCTCGTGGTCTCCGGCATCAACCACGGCTCCAACCTCGGCGACGACATCACGTACTCCGGGACGGTCGCGGCGGCGCTGGAGGGCATCATGCTGGGCGTGCCGGGGATCGCGGTCTCCCAGCAGTCGCTGGCCCGCGAGATGGACTTCCGGCTCGGCGAGCGCTTCGAGTTCGAGCCCGCGGCCTCCTTCACGGCGCGGATCGTCGACCGCCTCGAGGACGTGCCGCTCCCGGAGGGCACGCTGCTGAACATCAACGTGCCGGCCGGCGACCCCCACGGCGTCGAGGTGACGCGGCTCGGCAAGCGCATCTACCGCGACGAGCTGAAGGTCGTCGAGCAGGGGGACGGGCGCCGGCGCTACCACATCTACGGCGACTCGCCGGTCCACGACGACGAGCAGGGCACCGATCTCGCCGCCGTCTCCGCCGGGCGGGTGGCGGTCACGCCGCTGCACTTCGACCTCACGGCCGCGCACGGGCTCGACGCCCTGCGCGACTACGACCTCAGCGCGCTGCTGGGGGCGTGGAGCGCGGCCTCCCGTGCGAAGGAGCTGCGCGAGCAGCTCGCCTACCACGGGCACCGCTACTACGTCCTCGACGACCCCGAGATCGGCGACGACGCCTACGACGCGCTGCTCGACGAGCTGCGCGCGCTCGAGCGCGAGCACCCCGAGCTGGTCACGCCCGACTCGCCGACGCAACGGGTCGGCGGGGAGCCGGTCTCGAGCCTGCAGAAGGTCCGCCACCTGCGCCCGATGCTCAGCCTCGCCAACGCGCGCTCGGAGCAGGAGCTGCGGGCCTGGGTGGCGCGCATGCGCGCCCACCTGGCGCGCGAGGGCATCGAGGACCCCGACCTGCGCTTCGTGGCCGAGCCGAAGATCGACGGGCTCGCGATCTCGCTGCTCTACCGCGACGGCGTGCTCGAGCGCGGCGCCACGCGCGGCAACGGCGAGGTCGGCGAGGACGTCACCCACAACCTGCGCACGATCCCGGCGATCCCGCTCAAGGTCGAGGGCGCCCCGCCGCTGCTGGAGGTCCGCGGCGAGGTCTACATGTCGCTGCCGGACTTCACCGCACTCAACGAGCGCCGCGCGGAGGCGGGCCTCTCCACCTTCATGAACCCGCGCAACAGCGCCGCGGGCACGATCCGGCAGCTCGACCCGGCGCTGGCCGCCGAGCGCCCGCTGAGCCTGTGGTGCTACGGGATCGGCGCCACCGAGGGGCTCGAGCTGGGCTCTCACTGGGAGGCGCTGGAGTGGCTGCGCGAGCACGGCTTCCGCGTCAACGGCGACGTCGCGCGCCTCGACAGCGAGGACGAGGCCGTCGAGCGCTGCTTGGCGTGGCAGGAGCGCCGCGGGGCGCTGGACTTCGAGATCGACGGCGTGGTGATCAAGGTCGACGACGTCGAGCTGCAGCGGCGGCTCGGCGTGGTCGGCCGCGACCCGCGCTGGGCGATCGCGTGGAAGTTCCCGCCCACGACCGCCGTCACCACGCTGCACGAGGTGCTCTGGAACGTCGGCAAGTTCGGCGACCTGCACCCGTTCGCGCGCCTGGAGCCGGTCCACGTCGGCGGCGTGACGGTCAAGATGGCGACGCTGCACAACGAGGAGGACCTCGCCCGCAAGGACGTGCGCCCGGGCGACGAGGTGATCGTCCTGCGCGCGGGCGACGTGATCCCGCAGGTGCTCTCGCCCGCGCCGCACGCCGTCGAGAACCCCGACCGCGCGCCGGCGCCGGGGCCGCCGGAGCGCTGCCCCTCCTGCGACACCCCGACCGTCAAGCCCGAGGGGGCCGTCTTCACCCGCTGCCCGAACCGCGACTGCCCGGACCGCCGCTGGCAGCTGCTGAAGGCCTTCGCCGGGATCATGGACGTCGACGGGCTCGGCGAGAAGCAGGTCGCGGCGCTGCAGCAGCACGGGCTGGTGCGCACCGCCGGCGACTTCTTCCGGCTCCGTCCCGAGCAGCTGACGGAGCTGGAGGGGTTCGGCAGCGTCAGCGCCGAGAAGCTCGTGCGCGCGATCGAGGCCTCCAGGGGGCAGCCGTTCGGCGTCGTGCTGTTCGCGGTCGGGATCGAGGGCGTCGGCTACGTGACGGGCCGCAGCCTGGCCGGCCAGTTCCGCACGCTCGAAGCGCTGCTGGCCGCGACGCCCGAGGACATCGGCCAGACGCCGGGCGTCGGCCCCAAGCTCGCCGAGCTCGTCCACTCCCAGCTCCAGGACCCGCAGATGCGGGCGCTGCTGGAGGACCTGCGCTCGCTCGGGCTGCGGATGGAGCAGGAGGGCCCGCCGCCGGGCGAAGGCCCGCTGCGCGACACGACGTTCGTGCTCACGGGCACGCTGCCCGACCTCACGCGCGAGGAGGCGACCGAGCGGATCCTCGAGCAGGGCGGCAAGGTCACCGGCTCGGTGTCCAAGAAGACGAGCTACGTGGTCGCGGGCGCCTCGCCGGGCTCCAAGCTCGAGAAGGCCGAGCGGCTCGGCGTCCCCGTGGTCGACGAGGCGGGGCTGCTCGAGCTGCTCAGCGGGGGCGCAGCCGGTACAGCGTGACCGCGCCGGCCGGGCGGGCGTCGAGGGCGAACGAGGCTCGCGCGGCGGAGAGGAAGCGCCGCGCGTTGGTGCGGCCGGGGTCCGCGAGCCGCGCCTCGCCGCCGGGCGCCACGAGCCGCGGCAGCAGCCGCACGAGCGCGTCGGCGTTCTCGGTCGTGTAGGTGACGTCGGCGGCCAGCACGAGCTCGAACGGCCCGCGTGCGGCCAGCTCGTCGCCGTGCTCGGCCCAGGCGGCGTGCGCCACGTCGCCGACCGTCTGGTTGAGCGCGAGCGAGTGCGCGGCGTAGGCGACCGCGTCCGTCGCGCCGTCCGTGGCGAGCACCTCGGCGCCCGCGCGGGCGGCGACGATGCTCGGCGCGCCCAGGCCGCAGCCGAGCTCGAGCACGCGCGCCCCCTGCGGCGGCGGGTCGGCCGCCAGCGCCTCCGCGAGCGCCGTCCCGGCCGGCCACGGGCGCGCCCAGAACGGCACGGGCCGGCCGGCGCCGCCCTCGTCGTGGCGCAGCGCCTCCCAGTCCGCCGGCAGCAGCACGTGCACCCCCGCCACCTGGCGCACGGCGACCGCGAGCAGCGAGGCGGGCAGCTCGCCCACCTCGACGCCCCGCAACGCCGCCAGCTGCTCCGACAGCGACGTCCGGACGGCCGTCAGCGCCCCGTTGCCGTGCACGCTTCGAGTGTGTCAGTCCGGGTACCCTCCGGGCCATGCCGGAGACCGACCCGACCGAGCCGCTCGTCGCGATCGTCGAGATACCGAAGGGGTCATCGAACAAGTACGAGTACGACGAGGAGCTCGGGGCGATCAAGCTGGACCGGCTGCTGTTCGCGTCGCTCGGCTACCCGACCGACTACGGGTTCTTCCAGGACACGCTGGCCGCCGACGGCGACCCGCTGGACGTGATGATCGTCGTCTCAGAGCCGACGTTCCCCGGCTGCCGCATCGAGGTCAAGCCGGTCGCGCTGTTCCGCATGCGCGACGAGAAGGCCGAGGACAACAAGATCCTCTGCGTCCCGTACTCCGACCCCAACTGGAGCCACGTCGAGACGCTCGACGACCTCCCGATGACGCTGCGCGACGAGATCTCGCACTTCTTCTCGATCTACAAGACGCCCGAGTGGAAGGTCGTCAAGGTCGACGGCTGGTACCACCGCGAGGAGGCGCTGGAGTCGATCGAGCGCGCCCAGAAGCGCTGGCAGGAGAAGCACGGCGGCTGATCCAGCGCGGCGCCGGGCGCCGCGCGTGTCAGAGAGCGCACACGACGGGGCGCTCGGTTCCGCGCTGCGGCGCGACGCCCCCGATTTCGGTTGCGACGGGCGCCGCGCGTCGGCACGCTCGCGGCTGTTCATGGATGAGGACGGGACCAGAGGCCGCGGAGCGGCCGCTTGGGCGGGGACGGCGGCGCTCGCGTTCGCGCTCCTGCTCGCCGCGCCGGCGGGGGCTGCCGTCAAGGCGCCCGACCTCGTCGTCACGAAGCTCACGGCCCCGGCGGGCTCGCTGGCGCCCGGCGGGACGGTCACCGTCAGGGCCACCGTCCGCAACGCGGGCCCGCGCGCCGCGCGCAAGAGCGCCGTGCGTTTCGCGCTGTCCCGCGACAAGAGGCTCGGCCGGGGCGACGTCGTGCTCGGACGGCCGAAGTCCGTCAAGGCGCTCAGGCCCCGTAAGGCGGCCAAGGCGAAGGTGACGCTGCGCCTGCCCGCCGCGCTGGCCGCGGGCTCGTGGCGGCTGCTGGCGTGCGCGGACGCCGCTCGCAAGGTCAAGGAGCGCAAGGAGGCCAACAACTGCCGCGCGACGGCGGCCCTGAAGGTCGGGGGTGCGCCGCCGGCCGGCGGTTCGCTGCCGCCCGGCACGATCCCTCCGCCGCGGACGGAGCCTGCGCCGGCCGGCCAGTCTTCGGCCACGCCGACCCCGACCCCGAGCCCGAGCGCGACGCCGGCCCCCACGGCCACGCCGTCGCCGACGCCGAGCGGCCCGCCGCTGCCGCCCGAGGAGTCCGCGCCTCCGCTCGACGCGAGCGGGACCACGTCGTTCTTCGAGGCGAACTCGTTCCTGTTCGCGGGCTCCAACCCGCTCCAGACGGGCGTCGCGGCCGGCGCGATCGCCGAGCGCACGATGGCCGTCGTCCGCGGCCGCGTCGTGACGTCGGTCGGCAGCGCGCTCGAAGGCGTCCGCGTCAGCGTCCTCGACCATCCGGAGCTGGGCAGCACGCTGACGCGCGACGACGGCTGGTACGACCTGGCGCTCAACGGCGGCGGGCTGACCACGTTCGTCTACGAGAAGGACGGCTACGTCGCCGTCCAGCGCAAGGTGACCGCCCCCTGGCGCGACTTCGCCGTCGCGGACGACGTCGTGATGGTCGCCTACGACACCCGCGTCACCGACATCGACCTCGGCGCCGACATCCCCTACCAGGTGGCCCAGGGGAGCCCGATCGCCGACGACGACGGCTCGCGGCAGGCGACCGCCCTGTTCGCGGAGGGCACGACCGCGACGATGAAGCTCCCGGACGGGACGGAGAAGGAGGTCGAGGACCTCGACGTGCGCTTGACGGAGTTCACCGTCGGCGACGACGGTCCCGCGGCGATGCCGGGCGAGCTGCCGCCCTCGAGCGCGTACACGTGGGCGGCGGAGTTCTCCATCGACGAGGCCGTGACGGCCGGCGCCAGCGAGGTCGAGTTCTCCAAGCCCGTCGTCAGCTACGTGGAGAACTTCCTGGGCTTCGGGGTCGGCACCCCGGTCCCCGTCGGCGCTTACGACCGTGAGCGCGGGGTGTGGGTCGGCGCGCCCGACGGCACGGTCGTGAAAATCCTCACCGAGGCCAACGGGAGCGTCACCGTCGACACGGACGGCGACGGCCTCGCGGACGACGGCCTCGGCATCGACGAGGAGGAGCGCAAGGTCCTCGCCGAGCTCTACGACGCCGGGGACGAGCTGTGGCGCGTGGAGCTGGGCCACTTCACCCCGTGGGACTGCAACTGGCCTCCCGGCCCGCTGCCGGAGATCCCGCCCGTGCCGGAGCCCGAGACGCCCGTGGAGCCGCGCGAGTCCAAGTGCAAGCGCGAGGGCTGGTCGGTCATCTCCTGCGAGGGCCAGGCGCTCGCCGAGGAGCTGCGGGTCGCCGGGACCGGGCTCGCGCTGCGCTACTCCAGCCTGCGCGCGCCGGGACGCGCGGACCACTCGCGCGAGCTCGACATCCAGGTCACGCCGAACTCGATCCCGTCCCAGCTGCTCGAGATGCGCGCGTTCGTGCACGTCGCCGGGCGAACCACGAGCGTCGCGGCGCCGCAGCCGCTCGCGGCGCGCCACCGCACCACTTACGCCTGGAACGGCGAGGACGCCTACGGCCGTCCCGTCCACGGCGCCGCCCAAGCCTGGGTCGCCATGCGTTACGCGGCCACGCGCCAGTACGGCCTCCCCGCCGGCGGCGGCTCGTCCTGGGCGTCGTTCCCGGTCCCCGGCACGAGCGTCGGCGCCCAGCGGGCCGCCGTCGAGGGCGCGCAGTACCACCCGACGGTCACGCTGGGCACCCTCGGCGCCGCCCGCCCCGACATCGAGGGCGGGGAGGGGCTCGGCGGCTGGACGCTGAGCATCCACCACGCCTACGACGCCGCCGCGGGCGTTCTCCATCTCGGGACGGGCGAGCTGCGCGAGGCCGAGGGCGGCAGCAACGTGATCGGCACGGTCGCGGGCGTCACCCAGGGACGCTGCGACGCGGGCTTCGCGGGCGACGGGGGTCCCGCGAAGGAGGCGCACATCTACGTGCCCGGCGGGCTGGAGGTGGCGCCCGACGGCTCGATCTACTTCGCGGACACCTACTCGCACCGCATCCGCAAGATCGACCCCGACGGCAAGATCGACACGATCGCCGGCTCCGGCATCTTCAACAAGCCGATCTGCTCGGGGCAGGACAGCAGCTACAAGTTCGGCTCCTTCAGCGGCGACGGCGGGCCCGCCACCAGCGCGACGATGGACAGCCCACAGGACGTCGCCCTCGGCCCCGACGGCCTGCTCTACATCGCCGACGGCAGCAACAACCGCGTCCGCCGCATCAACGCCGACGGCACGATCCAGACCGTGGCCGGTGGCGGTTCGGGCGGTGACGGCGGGCCGGCGACCGAGGCGAGCTTGCTGACCGTGCGCGGCATCGCGTTCGGCCCGGACGGCTCGCTCTTCCTCGCCGAGGAGGCCGGCTTCGGCTGCAGCTGCGGCCGCGTGCGGCGGGTCGCGACCGACGGCACCATCAGCACCGTCGCCGATTCCGGCGACGGCCTGCGCTGGCCCTGGGGCATCGACACCACTCCGGCCGGCGACGTGATCGTCGGCGACCTGGCTGCCAACCGCGTGTTCAAGATCGACCCTGCCGGCAAGGTCACGAGGATCGGCGGCGGCGGGTCGGGGTCCGGGGACGGTGTGCCCGCGACGAGCGTCTCGATCGGCGGCCCGCGCGGCGTCAGCGTCGCCCGCGACGGCTCCATCTACGTGATCGAGCAGGGTCACCGCCTGCGCCGGATCACGACGGAGGGCAAGATCTTCACGGTCGCTGGGACCGGCCGCTTCGACGGCGAGCTCGGCGACGAGGGCCTCGCGACGCAGGCGAGCCTCAACAGCCCGCAGGGCGTCGAGACGCTCCCGGACGGGAGCGTGCTCGTCTCCGACACCCTGCACGACCGCATCCGCGAGATCCGCCCGCCGATGCCCGGCTTCAGCGAGGGCGACGTGATGCTGCCCTCCGAGGACGGCCGGGAGGCCTACCGCTTCGACGCCCAGGGCCACCACCTCGAGACGCGCGACGCGTTCACCAAGGCGCGGCTGTGGAAGTTCGGCTATGACGGCAAGGGCCGGCTGACCTCCGTGACCGACGTCGACGGCGACGTCACCACGATCGAGCGCGACGCGAGCGGCGCGGCCACGGGGATCGTGGCGCCCGGCGGCCGGCGCACCGTGCTGCACGTCAACGCGGACGGCTGGCTGGATCGCTTCACCAACCCGGCGGACGAGACGACCGAGCTCGAGTACGGGACCGGCGGGCTGCTGACGAAGCTGACCGACGCCGAGGAGCGCGACCGGGCCTTCACGTACGACGCGAAGGGCCTGCTGACCCGCGACGAGGGACCCGACGGGAGCTCGCTCCAGCTCAGCGGGGAGCGCCTGGACGGCGGCGGCCGCCGGGTCGTGGCCGAGGACGCCGCGGGGAACCAGACGACCTTCGAGACGCGCCCCCGCGCGGCCGGCGGCACCCGGACCACGGTGACTGGCCCCAGCGGCGCCGAGACCGTGCGCGAGACCACACTCGCCGGCACCACGACCACGACGTTCCCCGACGGCACCCAGGTCGAGGCGACGGAGGCGGCCGACCCGCGCTGGGGCCTGCTGGCGCCGTTCGCGGGCCGCCAGGTCTACCGCCGCCCCGGCCGCCCCGCAGTGACCGCGACGGCCTCGCGCTCGCACGAGCTCGCGACCCCCAACGACCTCCTGGACCTCGCGTACTGGAGCGAGGAGGTCAGCGTCGGCGACCGCACCCGCACGAAGTCCTACGACGGCGCGGGGCGCACGTTCACCGAGACGACCCCGGCGCAGCGCGAGACGCGCACGACCTACGACGCGAAGGGCCGGCCGGTCGAGGTGCGGCGCACCGGCGCAGACGGCACCGGCCCGGCGGAGCAGACCTACGCCTGGGACGCGCACGGGCGCCTCGTCCGTCAACAGCGCGGAAACCGCGTCGTCACCTACACCTACGACGAGCACGACCGCGTCGCCACCCGCGGCGACGGCACGGGCCGCGACCTGACCTACGGATGGGACGGGGCCGACCGGCTGACGTCGGTGCGCTACGCCGACGGCACGACCACCCGCTTCGACCACGACAAGACCGGCAACCGCACTCGGGTGACGATGCCCGGCGGGCAGCTCCACGACCTCGCCTACACGCCGGGCAGCCTGCTCCGGCGCTACCAGCCGCCGGGCCAGGCCGACGGCCTCGTGCGCGAGTACGACACCGCCCGCCGGCTGCAGAAGACGACGCTCCCCGGCGCCCGCGTCGTCGACTGGACCTACGACGGCTCAGGCCGGCCGACCGGCGCATCCGATCCCGACGGCACGACGACGTTCGCCTACCCTGGCGACGCGGTTCGCGCCGAGACGCTCTCGCGCGATCCCGAGGGCGCCGCCCCCGCACAGACGCTCGGGCTCGCCTTCGCCGGCGACCTGCTGACCGGCGCGACGTTCTCCGGCCCCGCCGACGGCAGCTTCGCCTATGACTATGACGCGATCGGGACGCTCACCGGCGTCACGCTGACCAGCGGCGCCGACACCCGAGCGACGCCGCTCACGCGCGACGACGACGGGTTGCTCACGGGCATCGGCGCCTTCACGGTGGAACGGGAGGGTCCCGCGGGGGCCGCCAGCGCGCTGACCGGCGACGGGCTCGACCTCCGCTACGCGTACGACGGGGCCGGGCGGCAGACGCGCCGCGTCACGCAGGCCGCCGGCGCGGCGCTGCTGTCCGGCGAGGTGGTCTACGACTCCGCAGACCGAGTCACCCGGCGCACGGAGACCGTCGGGACGGGCGCCCAGCGCGTGCTCGACTACAGCTACGACCAGCGCGGGCGGCTCACCGGAGTCACCGGCGGCGCGACGGCGGAGACCTACGAGTACGACGACAACGGCAACCGCACCGAGGCCAACGGCGAGGAGGCCACCTACGACTCGCAGGACCGGCTGCTCACGCGCGACGGGATCGACTACGACTTCGACGCGGACGGGTTCATGACCAAGCGCGGGGCGGACACGTTCCGCTACAGCGCGCGCGGCGAGCTGCTGGAGGCCACCGTCGGCGACGCCACGGTGACCTACGCCTACGACGCCATGGGCCGCCGCGTTGCGCGTACCCAGGATGGCGAGACGACCACCTACCTGTACGGCAACCCGTCGCAGCCGGCGCAGGTGACCGCCAGCCGGGCGCCCGACGGCACGCTGACCACGCTCGACTACGACGAGGCGGGCCTACTCGTCTCCGTCCAGCGCGGTGCCGCCCGCTACCACGTCGCCACGGACCAGGTGGGCACCCCGAGGGCGATGGCTGACGCGGCGACGGGCGCGATCGTGCGCACGTGGACCTACGACGCGTTCGGCGTCCCCACGGGCGGCACGGGCACGCTCGACCTGCCCGTCGGCTATGCCGGCGGCATCGCTGATCCGGTCACGGGCCTCGTCCGCTTCGGGCTGCGCGACTACGAACCGGCGAGCGGCCGCTGGACGGCCCGCGACCCGGTGCTCTACGAGGGCGGCCAGGACAACCTCTATGCCTATGTCAACGGCAACCCCGTGTCCTCGCGCGACCCGCTCGGCCTGTGGTGCATCGGCGCCACCGCGTACGGCGGCATCGGCGGCGGGGCGACCGTCTGCTGGGACGAGGACGGCTTCTCCGTGTGCGGCGAGCTGGGCTTCGGCGTCGGCGTGGACTTCGGGGTCGACTCCGGCGGCTCGGAGGACTCGGGCTCGGAGATCGTCGGCGAGCTGGCCGCCGAATGCGGGCCGATCGGGGCGACGGTCGGCTTCAAGTTCGACGAGTGCGGGCTCGACCCCAAGCTCAAGGGCAAGCTCGGCCCGTTCGAGCTGACCGCCGACGGCGACGCCGCGGCCAAGCTCGACGTCGACTCGCCGGTCGAGGTGCTCGTCGAGGGCACGCGCTGCAAGCTCGGTGGCAAGCTCGCCGGCCGCATCTGCGGCGGGACGAAGTAGCTCAGCCGTCGTAGCGCGCGAGCGCCGCGGTCATGCGGTCCTGCAGCCGGCGGGCGCCCGGCGTGTAGACGTAGTTCATGAGGAACGCGAACGCGACGCGGCCGCCCGAGCGCGTCTCGCAGTAGCCGGCCAGCGCCGACACGTTGGACAGCGTGCCCGTCTTGGCCCGGCAGTCGTCGCGGGCCGCGCTGCGCCGCATCCGGTCGACCAGCGTGCCGCTGCGGCCGGCGATCGGCAGCGAGTTGTAGAAGCCAGGGGCGAGCTCGCTCTCGTCCATCGCGGTCAGCAGCGCCACGACCGCCTTCGGCGAGGTGCGGTTGGCGCGCGAGAGGCCCGAGCCGTCGACCGCGGTGGTCCGGATCCCCAGCTGCGCCGCGTCGTCGCGCACCACGGCCGCTCCGGCGCTGGTGGTCCCGCCCGTGCCGAAGGCCGCGCCGAGCGCCTTGATCAGCGTCTCCGCGTAGAAGTTGTCCGAGGGCACGTTCATCGCGGCGACGAGGCTCTCGATCGTCGGCGAGGCGCCCTGGGCGAGCGTCAGGGCGCCCTCGGGCGAGGCCCCGGCTCGCGCGCTGCGGCGCACCCTCACCCCGCGGCGGCGTAGCGCGGCGGTGAAGGCCTTGGCGGCGAACAGCGGCGGGCTGGCCTGGAAGAGCGGGCGCCGGCGGCCGGTGAAGCCGCGGTTGAAGGTCAGGGCGCTGAGCGGCCCGACCCAGATCGAGGTGCGAAAGCCCTCCGACGGCGGGCCCCGCAGCCCGTCGAAGGCCGTCTCGTCGCCGATCACGCGCCCGTCGACCTCCGTGATGCCGGTGCGCTCGATCAGCTGGTCCGCCAGCAGCCCGGCGGCCGCGGCGTTGAAGCTCGGGTCGCCGTTGCCGCGCAGGTAGAGGTTGCCCGTCAGCACGCCGGTGGCGGGATCGACCGCCGCGGAGCCGAGCACGTCGGTGCTGATCGTCCCGAGCGCCCCGAACCTCCGCAGCGCCGCAGCGCCGGTGTAGAGCTTCTCGACCGAGGCCGGGATCCGCGGCACGGACGCGTCCTCGGTGTAGAGCGCGCGGCCGCTCTCCAGATCGACCACGTGGGCGCCCGACGCGGCGCCCGCCTTGGCCATCTCCTTGCGCAGGATCCGCTTGGTCTGCGCCAGGCCGGCCGCCTCGGCGGAGGGCACGACGACGGCGCACAGCAGGGCGCAGGCGAGCAGGGCGATCCGGACCATCGGATCACGAACCCACGCGAGGCGGCGAAGTCGCGCAGGTCCGGCCAATAGACTGCGGGCTCCCATGGGCAACGTGGTCAAGCTCGACTCCAAGTCCCGCCGCCGCACGCGCCGCTCCAAGACGGCGCTCGTCCTCGGCGGGGGCGGCTTCACCGGCGCCGTGTACGAGATCGGCGCGCTGCGCGCGCTGGACCTGCTGTCGGTCAACCGCACGATCAACGACTTCGACGTCTACGTCGGCACGAGTGCAGGCTCGCTGGTGGCCTCGATGACGGCCAACGGCATCACGCCGGAGACGATGATGCGGGTGGTCAACGGCCAGCCCGTCCCGGGCTTCCCGGCGATCCAGCGCGAGATGCTGCTGCGCCCGAACTACCGCGAGTTCGCGGCCAAGGGCGTCAAGTTCCCGTTCCACCTCGTCGGCGTGCTGCGCGAGCTGACCCGCAACCTGGGCTCCTTCGGCGCCGTCGACCTGGCGATCGCGCTCGCCGACGCACTGCCCTCGGGCGCCTACACCGGCGCCGGCGTCGAGGCCTACGTGCGCGAGGTGCTCGGCACGCAGGGCTGCACCGACGACTTCCGCGAGCTCGAGTGCGAGCTCTACCTGGCCGCGACCGACCTGGACACCTGCGAGCGCCTCGTGCTGGGCGCGGAGGGCTGGGACGACGTGCCGATCTCCTCGGCCGTGCGCGCCTCGACCGCGCTGCCGATGGTCTACGAGCCGCACCGGGTCAAGGACCGCGAGCTCGTCGACGGCGGGATCGTCTCGACCACGAACCTGGACATCGCCGTCGAGGCGGGCGCGAAGTTCATCGTCGTGGTCAACCCGCTGGTGCCGTTCGTGAACGACTTCACGAAGGAGATCCCGACGCTGTTCGGCACCCGCACGCGGCGCGTCTCTGACATGGGCTTCCCCAAGATCGGCTACCAGACGTTCAAGCTGCTCGCCTACCAGCGCCTGCACGAGATGGCCGAGAGCTGGAAGGAGCGCTACCCGGGCGTCGACATCGTCCTGATCGAGCCCGAGCCCGACGACGAGCTGATGTTCCAGACGAACATCCTCAACTACAACTCGCGGATCGCGGTCGCCCGCCACGGCTTCCACTCGGTCACGCTCAAGCTGGCCGAGAGCTACGACGACTGGCGCGAGGTCGCGGAGCGCCACGGGATCAGGATCTCGGCGACGCGCGTGCGCAAGATCGTCGAGCACTACGGGGCGGAGAAGGAGAAGACCCGTGCGTGGCGCCGCATCCTCGAGCAGACCACCGGCACGCTGCTGCGGCAGAGCGCCGGTCACCAGTGACGCAGCGCACAACGCCGGGCGCCGGCATATGAGAGGGTCGGCGTCGTGCTGATCTCCTCGCGCGAGCACGCGATCCCGGGCCCGCGCACGCCGCGCCCGCTGCAGGGCGCGCTGTTCCTCGCCGACGAGTACCGCTACCTGGCCCGCTGCCGGCGCCGCTACGGCGACGTGTTCGCGCTCGAGGTCTGGCCGTTCCACCCGCTCGTGGTGGTCGGCGACCCGGCCGGTGTCAAGCAGATCTTCACGGGCGACGCCGCGCAGCTGCACGCGGGGGAGGGCAACCAGGTGCTCGAGCCGATGGTGGGCTCGCACTCGGTGCTGGTGCTCGACGAGCAGGAGCACCTGCGCACCCGCAAGATGCAGCTGCCGCCGTTCCACGGCGCGCGGATGCGCGTCTACGGCGACGTGATGCGGGAGCTCACCGAGCAGGCCGTCGCGACGTGGCCGGTGGGCGAGGCGTTCCCGCTGCTTCCAGAGATGCAGCGGCTCACCCTGCGGATCATCCTCCGCACGGTCTTCGGCCTGGACGAGGGCGCCCGCATGGCGGAGCTCGAGGAAGCGCTGGTGCGCTCGCTGCCGCTGGCCACGCGGATCATGCTCGTGCCGCCGCTGCAGCGCGACCTCGGGCCCTGGAGCCCGGCCGGGCGCTTCGCCGCCGCGCGCGCCGAGGTCGACCGCCTGCTGCTGGCCGAGATCGCTCGCCGCCGCGAGAGCGGCGCCCGCGGCGACGACGTCATGTCGATGCTGATGGAGGCCGACGAGGACGCTTCCGACGAGATGCTGCGCGATCACCTGGTGACGCTGCTCGTGGCGGGCCACGAGACGACCGCGACCCAGCTGTCGTGGACGTTCGAGCGGCTCGTCCGGCACCCGGAGGCGATGGCGCGGGCGCGCGACGACGAGGCGTACCTCGACGCGGCCGTCCAGGAGGGCCAGCGGACGCGCCCGGTGCTGACCTTCGCCATGCGCACGCTCAAGGCGCCGCTCGACGTGGCCGGCCACCGGGTGCCGCAGGGCGCCACCGTGGGAACCTCGGTGGTGCTCATGCACAGCCGCGAGGATCTGTACCCGGAGCCCTACGCGTTCCGCCCCGAGCGCTTCGTCGGCGCCAAGCCGGAGACCTACGGCTGGATCCCCTTCGGCGGCGGCGTGCGCCGCTGCCTGGGCGCCGCGTTCGCGCAGTTCGAGATGCGGCAGGTGCTCAGCGTCGTGCTCGCCCAACGCACGCTGCGCCCCGCGGACCCGGCGCCCGAGCGGCGCCGCAGGCGCGGCATCACCCAGGTGCCGGCCCGCGGCGCGCGGGTCATCGCTCAGCCGCTGTAGAGCTTCTCGAAGCGGTCGGCGTACTTCTCGTTGACCACGTTGCGCTTGACCTTCAGGGTCGGCGTCAGCTCGCCGGTCTCCTGCGAGAGGTCGTGGTCGAGGATCGTGAACTTCTTGACCTGCTCGACCTGCGCGTAGTTGCGGTTGACCTCGTCGAGGATCGCCTGGACGCGCTCGTGCACCTTCGGGTGCTCGGCGAGCGCGGCAGGGTCGGCGTCCTCGATGCCCAGCTCCTTCGCGAGCGCGGGCGCCTCCTCCGGGTCGAGCGTGATCAGCACCACCGGGTACGGGCGCCGGTCGCCGTGCATGACCGCCTGGGAGATCCAGCGGTTCTGCTTGAGGTCGTTCTCGATGTTGGCCGGCGTGAGGTTCTTGCCGCCGGCGGTGATGATGATGTCCTTCTTGCGGCCCGTGATGCTCAGGAAGCCGTCCTCGTCGAGCGAGCCCAGGTCGCCCGTGTGCATCCAGCCGTCGACGATCGTGCCCCAGGACTCGTCCTGCATCTTGTAGTAGCCCTGGAAGATGTTCGGGCCCTTGAGCAGCACCTCGCCGTCGTCGGCGATCCGCACCTCGCTGCCCGGGATCGCGAAGCCGACCGTGCCGAGCTTGAAGCGCTCGCGGGTCTGCGTGGTCACCACCGTCGAGGTCTCGGTCATGCCGTAGCCCTCGAGCACCGGCACGCCGCACGCGTAGAAGAACTCGAGGATCTCCTTGGCGATCGGCGCCGCGCCCGTGTTGGCCTGCTTGAGGTTGCCGCCGAAGGCCGCGCGGACGTTCTTGAACAGCGCCTCCTCGGCGGCGTCGAAGTGCTGCTGGAGCTCGGCCGGGACCTCCTGGCCGGCCGCCTGCAGCTGCCGCACCGCCAATCCGACCTTCGTGGCGCCCTTGATCTGCTCGGGGTCGCCGTTGGAGGTGACGAGCGTGTAGATCTTCTCGAAGATCCGCGGCACGGACGGCAGGTAGGTCGGGTGCACCTCGTTGAGCTCGACCACGATCTGCTTCACATCGCCGCCGAAGTAGGCGATCGTGGAGCCGAGGTCGATCGCGAGCAGCTGGATCAGCAGCGCGTAGGAGTGCGCGAGCGGGAGGTAGAGGTAGGCCACCTCGCCCGACTCGAGCGCGCCGATCGACTCGCACGAGTTGAGCACCTCGCGGTAGTTGCCGTGCGAGAGCACGCAGCCCTTCGGCGGCCCGGTGGTGCCCGACGTGTAGATGAACGTGTACGGGTCCTCCGGCTTGACCGCGGCGGCGCGCTCGGCCACCTCGGCGGCGTCGCGGCCGCGGCCGCGCTCGCGCAGGTCCTCGAGCGAGATCGCGCCGTCGACCGCCGGCTCGATCGCGATCATCTGTTCCAGAGCGGGCAGGTCGCCCCTGACCCCGGCGATCTTGGCCGCCTGCTCGGCGTCCTCGACCACGACGAAGCGGGATTCCGAGTTGCCCGTGACCCACGCGCACTCCGACGGCGAGTTGGTCGGGTAGATCGGCACGACCACGCCGCCGGCGCAGGTGATCGCGAAGTCCGCGTACGTCCACTCGGGCCGCGTCGTGCACAGCAGCGCGACGCGGTCCCCGGGCTGAAGGCCCAGGTCGATCAGCCCGCGCGCGATCTCTGACACGATCTCGCCCACCTCGGCGAACGACACGTCGTGCCAGGCGCCGTCGCGCTTGTACTTGACGGCCGCGCGATCGCCGAACTTCTCGGCTGCGCGCGCCATCATGTCGGCGATCGTCTTCGAGCCCGTCGACTCCTCGACGGCGGGCACCGTGCTCGCTTCCATTACCGCTCCTCCTCGAGTCCCTCCAGGAGTGCGGATTCTATGTGGGCGGGGCGCCGGGGGCGCGCCGCCGGCGCCTCAGGCCGTGGCTACCCGGGCGGCGGTGCTGCTGCGGGACGAGCTCTGCTCGCTGACGTTGGCGAGGAAGAGGGTCTTGTCGATGCGTCCCTGGAAGATGGGCACGCCCAGCTCCATGCACTTCTCGATGACTTCGCGACGCTCCATTCCGGACTCTCGCGCGAGCTCGGTGGGCGTGAGGTGGATTGCCATCGCTATGTGCCTCCTGTGAGGTTTGCCACGTGCAGAACTGGAAGGTACAGCCTCATCCGGACGCCCTCAAGCGGGATTGCTCAATCTGAGCTAAACATTTGTCCCCGGGGCGACGCCGGTCCGCTCACACCAGGTTCGGGATGTCCACGAAGACGTGCTCGAGCCCGAACCGGCCTGCCAGCCAGTCGCCCAGCGCACGCACGCCGAACGTCTCCGTCGCGTAGTGGCCGGCCGCGATGAAGTGCATGCCGAGCTCGCGCGCGTCCGCCATCACGTGCTCGCGCGGCTCGCCCGTCAAGAACGCGTCAAGACCGAGCGCGGCCGCCTCGCCGAGCGCGTCGGCGGCCGATCCGGACACGATCCCGATCCGCCGCACCCGCTCGGGCCCGGCGCCCTGGACGAGCGGCTCGCGGCCCGTCACCTCGCGCACGCGCGCGAACAACTCCCCGGCTGGCACCCCGTCGCCGGCGAACGTCCCCGCCCGCCCGATCGCCCGCCCGCGGAAGTCGCCGAATGCCTCGTGGCGCTCGCAGCCCAGCGCGGTGGCCAGGATCGCGTTGTTGCCCACCTCGGGGTGGGCGTCGAGCGGGATGTGGTACGCGGCCAGCGCCAGGTCGTGCTTGAAGAGCAGCCGCAGGCGCTCGGCCAGGACGGGGGTCAGACCGGTGGGGTGGAAGTCCCAGAACAGCCCGTGATGGACGAGCAGCAGCTGCGCGTCGAGCTCGATCGCGCGCTCGATCAGCTCGCGCTGGGCCGACACCCCGGTCACGACGCGGCGCGCCTCTTCACCGCCCGGGACCTGCAGGCCGTTGGGCCCCAGATCGGCGAACGTGCCGGGCTCGAGCAGCTCATCGAGCGCCGCGACGATCGACGCGATGTGGGCGGAGCCTGTCATCTGCGTGCGCCGAATGTTTGGGAGAGCTTGGAATCGGTCATCTGAACGCTAGGGTTTCCCGTCTCGCTTCCAGGGGGCGTGGCAGGGGGCTACGTCATCATCGCGGAAGCGCAGGAGGGATCTCCGAAGTGGGTAGGGGCACATGAGTGCGCTCTTGCAAGCGCCTGACAGCGCCGCCGAAGCCGACGTAATCAGCGACCACACGCTGGTCGCTCAGCTTCGGCGTGGTGACGACCGCGCCTTCGAGGCGCTCTACGAGCGCTACCAGCGCCGCATCCACGCGTACGTCTACGGCATGGTCAAGGACCACCAGCGCGCCGAGGACGTCACTCAGGAGGTCTTCGTCTCCGCCCTGCGCCGCATGCGCGCCACGGAGCGCCCGATCGCGTTCAAGCCCTGGATCTACGAGATCGCCAAGAACGCCTGCATCGACCAGTTCCGGCGCTCCAAGCGCGCGGAGGAGATCTCCTTCGACGCCGACGAGGGCCTCGCGCCGTCCGACTACACGCGCCTCGTCTCGCGCGAGCCGGTGCCCGACGTCGCCGTCGCCGCCAAGCAGCAGCTCGACCACATGGTCGGCGCGTTCGGCGGGCTCTCGGAGGCCCACCACCAGATCCTCGTCCTGCGCGAGCTCGAGGGCCTCTCCTACCGCGAGATCGGCGAGCGCATGGGCATGAGCCGCCCCGCGGTCGAGAGCACGCTCTTCCGCGCCCGCCGCCGCCTGACGGAGGAGTACGACGAGCTCGCCTCCGGCCAGCGCTGCCTGCGCGTCCAGTCGATCATCGCCACCGCCACCTCCGGCCGCCTCGGGGCGCGCGACACGCGCCGCCTGGCGCGCCACGTCGCGCACTGCCAGCCGTGCCGCCGCCAGGCGCTCGCCGCCGGCGTCGACTCCGCGCTGGTCTCCCGCAAGCCGATCCGCGAGCGCGCGATCGAGAAGGTCGCGGCGCTGTTCCCGATCCCGCTGCTGCTGCGCGGCCGCCGCGGCGGCTCGGGCGAGGGCTGGTCGAGCCAGCTGCCGATGCTCTCCGACCATGCCGCCGCCGGCGGCGCCAAGCTGGCCGCCGTCGCGGCGCTCGTCGTCGCGGGCCTCGGCGCCGGCGTCGGGACGCAGGTCTCCCAGCGCGACGAGCGGGCGGCCGACCGCCCGGCGCGCGCCGGCGAGCGCACGGCGCCGCCCGCGGCGTCCTCGAGCGTCACGGCTCCCATCTCCGCCGGCGTCGCCGCCGCGCGCTCGGCGTCCGACCGCGGCGCCGTCGCCGGCGCCCCGCGCGCCGGCGCCGGCAAGAACCTGGTCGCGGGCAGCGACGCACGCCGCACCGGCGCCGCCGAGCAGCGCAAGGACGCTTCGGCCCCGGCAGCCTCGGGCGGCTCGGGCGACGCCGTCCCCGACGCCCCCGTCGGCGGGTCCGCTCCGGGCGTCCCCGCCGCCCCGTCGGCGCCTGACGCGCCTCCGGCGCCCGAGACGACGGCGCCGCGGACGCAGATCGAGCTCACGACGCCGCAGCTGCCGACGGTGACGATGCCCGAGCACGCGATCGACGGCACCGCCCAGGTCCTCCCGTCCGTGGACGTCGCGCCCACCGTCGAGAGCGTCAGCGGCACGGTGCGAGACGTCACGACGGGCGTGAGCGAGTCCGTCGAGGCCGTCACCGGCGTCCAGCTCCCGTAGTCGCTTCAAGGCACGACACGGCGCCCGTAGACTCGCGCCGTGCCCGATCGCGACCCCTTCGTCGAGTCCCTGATGGACACCCACCTGTACTCGGTGGGCGCGTACTTCGTGGACTCCAACCCCGGCCTGGTCGACGACGTCGTCGCCCAGGCCGACGCGATCGAGCGCACGGGCCTGGAGCGCTACGCCCAGCAGGAGGCGATCGAGCCGGAGGCGGCGTTCCAGACGCTCGTCACCGGGCTGGCCGTCCGCTACTACCGTGCCGTGAACGGGCAACCCGGCTAGACTGGCCCCCATCGGGGCGTGGCGCAGCCTGGTAGCGCGCGCCGTTCGGGTCGGCGAGGTCCCCGGTTCAAATCCGGGCGCCCCGATGTATCACCTCTCGCTGGTTGCGCTTACACTCGCCCGATGCTCGGGCTCCCAGACGGCGTGACCGCCCTCCTGTTCGACCTCGACGGGGTGCTCACCGACACCGCGTCGGTCCACCAGACGGCGTGGAAGTCGATGTTCGACGACTTCCTGCGCGAGCGCGACGCCGAGGGCTTCGCGGAGTTCACGAGCCGCGACTACGAGCAGTACGTGGACGGCAAGCCGCGCTACGACGGCGTGCGCTCGTTCCTGGAGTCACGCGACATCGAGCCGAAGGAGGAGCTCGTCAAGGAGCTGGGCGACCGCAAGAACGAGGCCGTCCAGCGCAAGATCCGCGAGGACGGCGTGAAGGTCTTCGAGGGCTCCCGCCGCTACCTGGAGGCAGCACGCGACGCCGGCCTGCGCCGCGCCGTGGTGTCCTCGAGCGCGAACACCCAGGAGGTGCTCGAGGTGACGGGGCTGGCGCCGCTGATCGAGGCGCGCGTCGACGGCGTGGTGGCCAAGGAGCGCGGGATCCCGGGCAAGCCGAAGCCCGACACGTTCCTCGAGGGCGCGCGGATGCTGGGCGCCGAGCCGGCCCAGGCGGCCGTCTTCGAGGACGCGCTGGCCGGCGTGGAGGCCGGCCGCGCGGGCGACTTCGGCGCCGTCATCGGGGTCGACCGGGTGGGGCAGGCGGACGCGCTGGCCGAGCACGGCGCGACGCGCGTCGTACAGGACCTCGACGAGCTCCTGTGACCGACCGCGGCCGGTTCACGATCGAGCCCTGGGGCCTGCACGAGGCCGAGCTCGACCTCGAGCGGCTCGCGCACACGGAGACCGTGTTCGCGCTCGCCAACGGCCACATCGGGCTGCGCGGCAACCTCGACGAGGGCGAGCCGTTCGGCCTGCCGGGCACCTACCTCAACGGCTTCTACGAGACGCGCCCGCTGCCGTACGCCGAAGCGGCCTACGGCAACCCCGAGGACGGCCAGACGGTCGTCGACGTCACCAACGGCAAGATCATCCGGCTGCTGGTCGACGACGAGCCGTTCGACATCCGCTACGGCGAGCTGCTGCGCCACGAGCGCCGGTTGGACTGGCGCGCCGGCGTCCTGACGCGGATCGTCGAGTGGCGCTCCCCGACCGGCGGCGCGGTGCGGGTGAAGTCCACGCGGCTGGTCTCGTTCACCCAGCGCTCCGTCGCCGCGATCCGCTACGAGGTCGAGCCGCTGGAGGCCCCGATGCGGGTCGTCGTCCAGAGCGAGCTGGTCTCCAACGAGCCGGTCCCGGTGCTCACCAAGGACCCGCGCGCCGCCGCGGCGCTCGCCGCCCCGCTGGAGGCCGAGGACCACTCCACCCACGGCCTGCGCGCCGTGCTCGTCCACATCACCAAGCGCAGCCGGCTGCGGATGGCCGCCGGCATGGACCACGAGATCGAGGGCCCCGAGGGCTACGTGAGCGCCGTCGAGAGCCACGACGACCTCGGGCGGATGACGGTCACGGCCGACATCGCGCCCGGCGAGCCGCTGAAGGTCGACAAGTTCCTCGCCTACGGCTGGTCGAGCGTGCGCTCGCTGCCCTCGGTGCGCGACCAGGTCGACGCCGCGCTGGCCGCCGCGCGCAAGTCCGGCTTCGACGGCCTGGCCGAGGAGCAGCGGCACTATCTCGACGACTTCTGGGACCGCGCCGACGTCGAGCTCGACGGCGACCTCGAGCTCCAGCAGGCCGTGCGCTTCGCGGTCTTCCACACCCTGCAGGCGGGCGCCCGCGCCGAGCAGCGCGCGATCCCCGCCAAGGGTCTTTCCGGGCCGGGCTATGACGGGCACACGTTCTGGGACTCCGAGTCGTTCGTGCTGCCGCTGCTGACCTACACGGTGCCCGACGCGGCCGCGGACGCCCTGCGCTGGCGCTGGTCGACCCTCGACCTCGCTGTGGAGCGCGCGCAGACGCTGCACCTGCAGGGCGCCGCCTTCCCCTGGCGCACGATCCGCGGGCAGGAGTGCTCGGGCTACTGGCCCGCCGGCACGGCGGCGTTCCACATCAACGCGGGCATCGCGGCCGCCGTGATCCGCTATGTGCAGGCCACGGGCGACCTGGAGTTCGAGCGCACCGTCGGCCTCGAGCTGCTCGTGCCGACGGCGCGGCTGTGGCGCTCGCTCGGCCACCACGACGCCGAGGGCGCGTTCCACATCGACGGCGTGACCGGCCCAGACGAGTACACGGCCGTCGTCGACGACAACGTCTACACGAACCTGATGGCGCAGTGGAACATGCGCGCGGCGGCCGAGTGGTGCGCCCGCCATCCCGACGAGGCCGACGCGCTCGGCGTCGACGCCGAGGAGGAGGCGTCCTGGCGCGACGCGGCCAGCCAGATGGCGATCCCGTACGACGACGCGCTCGACGTCCACCCGCAGAACGAGGACTTCACGCGCAACGCCGGCTGGGACTACCGCCACACCAAGCCCGAGCAGTACCCGCTGCTGCTGCACTTCCCGTACTTCGACCTCTACCGCCGCCAGGTCGTCAAGCAGCCCGACCTCGTGCTGGCGATGCAGTTCCGCGGCGACGCCTTCACGCCCAACCAGAAGGCGCGCAACTTCGCCTACTACGAGGCGATCACGGTCCGCGACTCGTCCCTGTCGGCCTCCACGCAGGCCGTGATGGCGGCCGAGGTCGGGCACCTCGAGCTGGCCTACGACTACTTCGGCGAGGCGGTGATGATCGACATCGCCGACCTCAACGCCAACACCAAGGACGGGCTGCACATCGCCTCGCTGGCGGGCGCCTGGAGCGCGGTGGTGCACGGCTTCGGCGGCCTGCGCGACTACGACGGGCGGCTGAGCTTCTCGCCGCGCCTCCCGCCGGCGCTGATGCGGCTGTCCTTCCGGCTCGCCTACCGCGAGCGGCGCCTGCAGGTCGAGGTGCGGGCCGACGAGGCCACCTACACGCTGCTGGAGGGGGAAGCGCTCGAGATCTCCCACCACGGCGACCGGATCATGCTCGAGCCCGACGAGCCGCTGACGCTGAAGGTCCCGCCCGCGCCGCACCGCCCCGAGCCGACGCAACCGCCCGGCCGCGCGCCGATGCGGCGGCGCTTCCAGCCGCGCTAGGTGGTCAGCATCCCGCCGTCGACCGGCAGCGTGACGCCGGTGACGTAGGAGGAGGCGTCGGAGGCGAGGAACAGCAACGCCGCGGTCAGCTCGGCGGGGTCGCCGCCGCGGCCGGCCGGGACGCGGATCATCATGGCGTCGAGGTAGCCGTCCGGGTACTGGTCGGTCATCTCCGACGGGAAGAAGCCCGGCGCGAGCGCGTTGACGCGGATCTTCTTGCGGCCCGTCCACTGCTGCGCGAGGTCGCGTGTGAGCCCGATGATCGCCGCCTTGGAGGCGCCGTAGGCCGCCTGCGGCAGCGCGGCCGTGGTCGAGCCGAGCACGGAGCCGATGTTGACGATCGAGCCGCCGTCCTCGCCGATCGCGCGCGCGAACGCCTGCGCCATCCAGTACGTCCCGTTGAGGTTGATGTCGATCACCTTGCGGAACTGCTCCGGCGTCTCGCGCGTGGCCGGCACGGCGGTCCCGACGCCCGCGTTGTTGACCAGCACGTCGGCCTTGCCGAGCTCGGCGACGGTCTGCGCCACCACGCGCTCGCAGTCCTCGGGCTCGGAGACGTCGGCCTCGATCGCGAGGCAGCGGCGCCCGTGGGCCTCCACGCGCTCCTTCGTGGCCTGCAGGCGGTCGGCGCGGCGGGCGCAGATCGCGACGTCGGCGCCGGCTTCGGCGAGGCCGTCGGCGAACGCGACGCCGAGGCCGGAGGAGGCGCCGGTGACGATCGCCACCTTGCCGTCGAGTCGGAAGCGGTCGATGAGGCTCATGGCGCGGAGCGTATGGAAGGATCTCGGGCCATGACGCGCCCCGTGACCCTCTTCACCGGCCAGTGGGCCGACCTGCCGATCGCGGAGCTCGCGGCCAAGTGCGGCGAGTGGGGGTTCGACGGGCTCGAGCTGGCCTCCTGGGGCGACCACTTCGACGTCGCGCGCGCGCTCCAGGAGCCGGACTACTGCGCCGAGCGGCGGCGGCTGCTCGAGTCCCACGGCCTCGGCTGCTGGGCGATCTCCAACCACCTCGTCGGCCAGGCCGTGTGCGACCCGATCGACGCCCGCCACGAGGCGATCCTGCCGCCCGAGGTGTGGGGCGACGGCGACCCGGACGGCGTCCGCCAGCGGGCGGCGGAGCGCATGAAGGACACCGCGCGCGCGGCCGCGGCCTTCGGCGTCGAGGTCGTGACGGGCTTCACCGGCTCGCCGGTCTGGCACATGCTCTACTCGTTCCCGCCCAACGACTTCGCCGAGATCGAGCGCGGCTACGAGCGCTTCGCCGAGGCATGGGGGCCGATCGTCGACGTCTTCGACGCGGAGGGCGTGCGCTTCGCGCTCGAGGTGCACCCGACGGAGATCGCCTACGACTTCGTCACCACGCGCAAGGCGCTGGCCGCGCTCGACCACCGGCCGGGCTTCGGCATCAACTTCGATCCCAGCCACCTCGAGCCCCAGCTCCTGGACTCCGCGGCGTTCGTCGACGAGTTCGCCGCTCACGTCCACCACGTGCACGTCAAGGACTCCAAGCGGCGCCTCGACGGGCGCCGCTCGATCCTCGGCAGCCACCTGAACTTCGGCGAAGCAGACCGCGGCTGGGACTTCGTCTCGCCCGGCCACGGCGACGTGGACTTCGAATCGCTCTTCCGCGCGCTCAACCGCGCGGGCTACGAGGGTCCCCTCTCGATCGAGTGGGAGGACTCGGGGATGGACCGCGAGTACGGCGCCCGCGACGCGCTGGCGTTCGTCCGCAGAACGGACTTCCCGCCGTCGCGCGTCGCGTTCGACGCCGCATTCGCCCGCGAGGACTAGTAGGTCACGCAGCTCAGGTACGCGAACCCCTCGGTCGCCGCGACCTCCGCCTTGAACGTCGAGTCCCCGAAGCGCGGGTCGTGCTCGACCACGTAGTAGCGGACGGGTCCCTTCGAGGCAGCGAAGATCGACGGGAAGTCGATCCCGCCGCGACCGAGGATCTCGATCCGGCCCGGGAAGGCGCCGGTCGCCATGTCCTTGACGTGGAACAGCTGCGCCCGGTTGCCGAGCCGCGCGACCAGCTCCGCGGCGAGGTCGTCGGCCTGGCTCACGCTCGTGGCGCCCTCGGCGGTGCCGAGACCGTTCGTCGCCCAGTGCAGGTCGACCTGGAAGACGACGTTGCGCGGATCCGTGTTGGCCAACAGGATCTCGTAGGCGCTCGTGTCGGCGAAGGACGTCTCGAACTCCCAGTCGTGGTTGTGGATCATCAGCGTCTGGCCGGCCTTGCGGGCCCGCTCGCCGATCTCGTCGAGGTACTCGGCGTACGCGGTCCACTGGGCCTCGGTCGTGTAGCGCGGCGTGCCGCCCGACCCGAAGTACTTGATGCCGATCGTCTTGTTCTCTGCCAGCAGTGCGTCGATGTCGACGGGCGCCTCGGGCGAGCCCACGTTGACGTGGCGCGACGGCGCCTTCATCCCGTACTCGCGCAGCAGGGCGCGCATCCGCTCGGGTGAATAGCCGCTGAGCGAGTACAGCTCGATGTTGCGGTAGCCGGTCTTGCTCAGGAAGGCGATGACCTCCTCGACGCGGGCCTGGGCCTGGGCGCTGCTGCCGAAGCCGATGGTGTCGGCGAAGGTGAACTCCTGGATGGAGATCTTGTTGATGGGCACCCCTCGGTCCTTGCAGGCGGGCTGGGCGGCGCTCGCCGGCGCGGCGGCGACGGCACAAAGACACAGTGCGGCCGCGAACGCGCGGCGCATGCATGTGGACATGACGCTTCCTCTCCTCGTTCGAGCGGGCGCCCCTCGCGACCGCTGCGGGTGAGGAATCTACTGGACTTTGATCGTTAAGCAAGCAGAAGTCTGAAACCAGACAGTGGACTTTGATCTGAGAACCGCCTAAAGTCTCGAAGGGCGATGCTCCGGTACGCCTACGTCTCGAGCGGCCTGTCCCAGCACCGGCTCGACGATGCGCTGGAGCTGCTGCTCGACGCTGGCTATGACGGCGTCGCGCTCACGCTGGACCACGTCCACTTCGACCCGCTGGCGCCGCGTCTGCGAGCGCGCGCCGAGCGCCTCGGCGCGCGGCTCGACGAGCTCGGGCTCGCGCGCGTCGTCGAGACGGACTCGCGCTTCGTGCTCGACCGGCGCCGGCCGGACCACCCGAGCTTGCTGTCCGAGAGCCGGCAGCGCCGGATCGAGCTGCTGCGGCGCGCCGTCGACGTCGCGGCCGCGGTCGGCGCGCCCGTGGTCTCGCTGCGCTCCGGGCCCGCCCCGCGCCAGCAGGATCCCGTCACAGCCTGGACCCTGCTGATGGACGGCCTGGAGCGCATCCTCGCCGTCGCCGGCAAGGCGGGCGTGGCGATCGCGCTCGAGCCCGAGGGCGGCATGCTGGTCGAGCGCCTCGACGACTTCTTCACGCTCTCGCGCCGGCTCGGCGACCCGCCGGGGCTGGGGCTCACGCTCGATCTCGGGCACTGCGCGGCCGTCGAGTCCGGGCCGATCGAGGAGAGCGTCCGGCGCGGCGCCGGCCGGCTCCTGCACGTGCACGCCAAGGACATGCGCCGCGCCGGCGCCGAGCAGCTGATGCTCGGCGACGGCGACCTCGACCTGCGCGCGGCGGTGAGCGCGCTCGCCGAGGCCGGCTACGGCGGGCTCGTCGCCGTGGAGCTGCCGCGCCACGCGCACGTCGCGCCCGACGCCGTGCCGCGGGCGATCGCCCGCCTGCGCGACGCCGAGCGCGACCGCGCGGCGATCTAGGAGCTCTAGGCCTGCTCGACGGCCTTGGGCTCGTCGGCGGTGCGGGCGCCGGTGCCCGTGAGCGAGTCCTTGAACTCCCGCATCCCCTGGCCGAGCGAGCGGCCGGCCTGCGGCAGGCGCTTCGGCCCCAGGATCACGAGGGCGATGACGAGGACGATGACGAGCTCCATGGGACCGATGTTGGGCATGGTGACCTCCAGGGTTCAGGTGATGACGGGACGGCGGCGCCGGGGGGCGCGGATGCGCAGCTCGTAGGCGAGCCACGCGAGCAGGAACACGGCCGCGAAGACGGCGAACGGCAGCCATCCCGGCGGCGAGCCGTCGGACGGCACGCCGCGCGACGGTCCGGGGGCGAGCAGCTTGGCGGGCGGCACGTCGGCCGGCAGCGCGTGGCCGCCGAGCCGCGCGACCCGCCGCACCGCGTCGGTCGCCAGCACCGCCAGGGCGTCGCCGTCGGCCGGCCGGCGGGCACCGAGCGGTCCGAGCAGCGCGGGCGCCTGCGCCCGCGTCACCGGCCCGTAGGTGCCGTCGTCCATCGAGCGCCCGGCCACGCCGACGCCGTGCGGCGTGACCACCAGCACGGGCGCGGTGACCGGCCGCACGGCCCCGAGGTCGGCGGCGAGCCGCTCGGCGTAGCGCTGGGGCCGCCGGTAGTACCCGGGGTTCTCCTCGACGTCGCTCTCGTCGCCGAGGATCGCCACCTTCACCGGGTAGCCGTCGCGCTGGGTTGCCTGCAGCACGCCGAGCAGCTGCAGCTCGATCGCCTGCGAGCCCCGTGCGGCGATCGAGGGGTACAGCGAATCCGTCTCGAGGTAGTGCCCGGTCGGATCGCCGTGCCCGTACGCCGGCGCCGCGGCGCCCAGGGACGCCGCGACGCAAGCGATGAGGAGCGTGCGGAGTCGCACGTCAGCCGGCGACCTCGAGCGAGTCGCTCTCGTAGGTGGCCTCGTCGGCCACCGTGCTGTTGCGCTGCGGCTTCACGCCGCCGCGCAGCCCCAGCATGTTCTGCAGGCTGTACTTGGCGTGGCGCAGCGAGCGCCCGGGGTCGGCGGCCTGGCCCAGGCCGCTGTCGGTCTCGACGATGTAGTAGCGCGAGCCCTTCTCGCCGACCTCGTCGAAGATCCGCTTGTAGCCCACCACGGCGGGGTCCGGGTCCACGGGGTAGCCCTGGCCGATCGAGCCCTCGCCGGACAGGACCGCGTCCTGGAACGTCGGGGTGCGCTGGAGGACCTGCGTGAACGGGTTCGTGTTGGGGTTCGTGGGCGGCGGGGAGATGCGGGTGCCGTCCTTGATGTGCCAGGCCAGGATCCGCTTGGAGTTCTCCTTCCAGTAGTCAAGCGGCGCGCCCCACAGGGAGCCGTCGACCGGGTCGCGGAAGCGGGCCCGGCCCGCCAAGGTGTGCAGGATGTCCGGCTCGAAGAACACGACGCTCGGGTCGGTGTTCTCCGTGAACCAGTCGAGGCGGTGGACCCGCGAGAGCTGCGGGTTGGCGGGATCGTTGAAGAAGTTGAAGTTGTTCTGCTCCGCGTGCAGGTAGTAGCGCAGGCCCTCGGCCGCCAGGGCCTGGCCCACGAGGTTGTAGTTGTTGGCCGCGACCTCCCAGTTGGCGAGCAGGTTCGCGCCGCCGCCGCCGACCGGGTCGCCGGCGGTGCCGATCATCGTGTGCCCCAGCACGTGGGCGATGTCGATCTGCGCCTGCCGCGTGGTCGGGTTGACCATCGCGGCGAGGCCGCCGGTGTGCGTGCCGAACGAGACGAGTCCGGCGTTGTCGAGGTAGGAGCGGATCTCGGCGGTGGTGGGCTGGCGGCCGAGCTCGTTGATGTTCTGCGTGAACTGGAAGAACTCGAAGCCGCGGTAGCCCACGGACGCGAGGTACTCGAAGACCTCGATGAACCCGCCGGGCAGCGGCACGAGCGGACCGAGGTCCGTCGGGTCGTCCGGGAAGTTCGGGCCGCCGAGGCGCCCCATCGTCGGCGCGATGCCGGCTGCCGTGCTGCTCGCGATGCTGCGGCGCGTGATCGCGTCGCGGATCGAGAACTGCTGGACGCCGAGCTTGCCCGGCGGGACGAGTCGCTCGCCGACGCCGTTGCCGGGGCCGCCGAAGGCCCGCGGCGCCCAGGAGCCGAGCGCTGCCGCGCCGGCCGCCCCTGCGGCGGTCCCGAGGAACCGCCGCCTGCTGATGCTGTGCTCGTTGCCCATGGTTCTCCTCCTTGTCACTGCTGGATGCCCGGGCCGGTGAACTCGACCCAGTTGAGGTTTCCGAAGCCGGTCGCGGGACCGCCGTCGGCCTGGCGGAAGACCAGGTGGATCCGTCGGCTGCCGCTCACCGGACTGGTGAACGGGCAGGTCTGGCTGGTGAACACGTTGTTGCTGCCGGTCGCGAGCAGCGTGCACGTGGCGGCCACCGGGCCCGCCGGCGAGTCGAGGCGCACCTCGACCAGCCCGCGGACGGAGTTCGCCGCCGCGTTGCTGGCGAACCGGAACGTGATCGCCTGGTCCATGTGGGCGAACGTGAACCGGTTGTTGAGCGCGATCCAGTCGCCCGGATCGAGCCCGTTGCGGTGCTGGCCGCCGCCGGTGTCGTTGGTGTTGGCCACGGTGGTGCCCTGCTGGTCCTGCACGAACTCGACCTGCTGACGGCGCAGCTGCACGATGTGCTGCTCGACCGTGGTCAGCGCGGGCTGGCCGTTGGCGCCGAGGTCGGTGTAGGTGACGCTGATCCCGCCGGCGAGGGCGCCGCCGTGGCTGGCGTCCGCCGCGTCCGTGTGCAGCACGCCGGAGCAGGCGTTGACGCTGTCCTCGCCGTGCCCGTGCGTGTCGTGGACCAGCACGAACGTGACCTCGACGCGGGAGCAGTCGACCGGCCCGTCCTCCGGGTCGGTAACCGTCACCGAGAACGGGATGTCCTGGCCGAACTCGAAGAAGTCGCCATCGAGCGGCGTCTCGATCGCGATCGTGGGCGAGGTGTTGCCCACGGTGATCTCGGTCGTCTGCGAGTCGGTCTTGCCGCTCGAGTCCGTGACCGTCAGCCGCGCGGTGTAGACGCCGTTGGCGGTGTAGGTGAACGAGGGGTCCGGGTCGACGGAGTCGACGACCCCGTCGTTCTGGAAGTCCCACTCGAACCGGATCGAGTCGGCCGGGTCGGGATCGCGCGAGCCGTCGCTCGAGAACGCCACGGCCAGCGGCGCGCGGCCGTCGGTCGGCGTCGCGGAGAGCACGGCGCGCGGCGCTCGCAGCCCCTTGACGTAGGCGAACCGGTACATGCCCGCGTCGGCGTTGGCGGCGAAGAAGCCGTCGCCGTAGGTCAGCAGGTAGAGGTTGCCGTCCGCCCCGAGCTGCAGGTCCATCGGGTTGTCGCACTCGAACGGCTGGGCCGCCGAGCCGACCGCCCCGCAGTTGAGCAGCGGGTTGATCTTGAAGACCTTGCCGGCCGAGTCGAGCCGGATCTCCTTCAGGTAGTCACGCGTGAACTCCCCGAACAGGACCGCCTCGTCGTAGTACGGCGGCAGCTTCGTGGTGCTCGGGTTGGCCGCGTCGTAGTGGTACTTCGTCGCGCCGTGCGGGCCGACGCCGCCGGTGGCGAGCTCGGGCCACAGCCACGGGCACGCCCTCGCCGTCGCCGTGTTGTAGCTGTCGAAGCACGGGGTGCCCCAGGTGGCGTCCTGGAAGGAGTACCAGAGGTCCGGGTTCGTGATCGGCGGGGTCACCGTGCGGCCGGTGTTCCAGCGCGAGGTGTTCTCCGGCCCGTGGGACGCGTCGCCGCACTCGAACGTCTCGCCGAGCGTGGTCGAGGTGTTGAAGTCCCACTTGTAGTACGGGAGGTCCTTGCGGTAGCAGAGCGGCCAGCCGTAGTTGCCGGCCTTGCGCACGATCTCCATCCGGCCGGTGCCGGCCGGGCCGCGGAACGGCCCCGGCACGCTCGAGTCCGGCGAGTAGTCCGTCAGGTACGCGACGTCGTTCTCGTCGACCTGCAGCCGGAACGGGTTGCGGAAGCCCATCGCGTAGATCTCGGGACGGGTCTCCTCGGCGGCGTCCTCGGACTCGGGGAACAGGTTGCCGGCGGGCACCGTGTAGGAGCCGTCGGCGGCGACCTTGATGCGCAGCAGCTTGCCGCGCAGGTCGTTGGTGTTCAGCGCCGTGCGGCGGGCGTCGAACCACGGCGGGTTGAAGAGGCCGCCCTGGGTCGCCGTGGCGGTCGGAGCCGCGGGCGCGGTGCCGGTCAGCCCGGACGAGTCCGCGCTCATCTGCGCGACGTTCCGCTCGGACAGCGCGCCGCGGAAGTTGACCGAGACGTTGGACGTGTTCACCGGCCCGCCCGTGGCCGCGACGTCACCGGCGCCCACGTTGCTGAGCGCCTCGAGCGCCGCCTGCACCTGCGCCGCGGTCGCGTTGAACGCGAGCGGCGCCGTGGTCTGGCCATCGAACGTCAGCGTGAAGGTGCCGCCGCTCGCGCCCGTGACGCGGACGGTCTGCGTCTCGTTCGTGAGCATGTCGTTGAACGGCGAGAAGCCGCCCGAGTTGCCACCGCCCGCGGGCGTGTCGTCGCCCGTGACCATCCAGAGGTTGTTCTGGCGGTCGAAGTCGATGTCGCCGGCGACGTGACAGCACGCGCCGCGGTTGTTCTCGACCTTGAGGATCTTCTGCTCGCTGGCGAGATCGAGCGTCGGGTTCTCGCCGTCGACGAACTTGAAGCGCGAGAGCTGGAAGTAGCCCTTCCACGCGTCCCAGGCGCTCGGGTCGGCCTGGGGCGTCACCGGCGCGGCGCCCGGCGGGGTGCTCGGCGGGTACGGCGCCTCCATGGCCAGCGGCGCGTAGAAGAGGTACACCCAGCGGTTGGTCGCGAAGTCGTTGTCGACCGCGGGGCCGTAGAGGCCGTCCTCGCTGTTGGTGTAGACCGGCAGGTTCGCGATGACGCGCGAGGAGTTGTCGCGCGGGTCGTGCAGCCGCAGCTGGCCGGCGCGCGCGGTCTGCAGGATGCGGCCGTCGGGCAGCTGGTCGAAGCCGATCGGCTCGTTGAGGTTCGGCGGGGCGCCGATCTTGGTCTGCTCGTAGTTGGCGAGCACGGTGGCGCCGCAGTCGCTGTAGACCGGGTCGGCCACGCCGGCCGCCCACTCGATGCCGCCCGCAAGGTGGCGGCGGAAGGCCGGCTCGCCGTACGCGGCGGCGGTGTGGCCGCCGGCGGTGTAGAACGAGCGCCCGCCCTGGTAGTCCTTGCACCAGGCGACCGGGTGGTCGAAGCCGTTGGTGCCGCCGCTGAAGGTCGTCTCGTCGACCGTCGCGAGGACGTGCGAGCGGCCGCGCACGTTGGCGGCGAAGTCGTACCACTCGTCCGTGCGCTGCCAGTACTCCGGCAGGCTCTTGCTGGCGACGTGGACCCGGTCGGCGACCTTGATCGTCGCCTGCGTGACGGCGGAGGCGCGCGTGGCACGGGTGCCGAGGACGTCGGTCAGGAACGACCACGAGGGCTCGGTCTCGATCGCCGAGTGGATGCCGACGAAGCCGCCGCCGGCGCGGTAGTACTCCTCGAAGGCCGTCTGCTGGGCGTCGCTGAGGACGTCGCCGGAGGTGTTGAGGAACACGACGGCCCGGAACTGCTTGAGCCGGTCGGCGCGGAACTCCGTCGGGTCCGCCGTGGCGTTGACGACGAACCTGTGCTCCTTGCCCAGGTCCTTGAGCGCCTTGACGCCCGTGGCGGTGGAGGCGTGCTGTTCGCCGGCCGCCCTGGTGAAGACGAGCACCTTGTACTCGCGCCCGGCCGCCTCCGCGGCGGCGGGCAGGACCGACAGGAGCACCAGCATGGTCAAGCAGGCACGTCGAATCGTCCGCGACAGCGCGGTCATTTCCTACCCCTCCTCCACAAGGAACCGGACGAGCCGACCCTACTCCGGCTTTTGCCGTTAAGCAAGCAAAAGTTTGTCGGAGAACCTGCGAAACCACTCCAAGAAGCAGTGAATCACGCGGGTGTTCCGCGTTCGACGAGTCAGAACGAGAGGGGGTTCAGGCGGCGGCGATGCCGCTCTGCAGCGCGCGATCCACGACGTCCGGCGCGAGCACGTGCTCGATCACCATGATCGCGGCGCCGACGACGCCCGCCCGGTCGCCGAGGCGGCTCGGCTCCGTGCGCAGGTCGCGGGTGGCCAGCGGGAGGGAGCGCTCGAAGATGACCTCGCGGACGCCGGCGAGCAACTGCTCGTGCGCCTCCCCGAGATCGCCGCCGAGGATGATCACCGCCGGGTTGAAGAAGTTCACGGAGCCGGCGAGCACCCGCCCGAGCGAGCGGCCGGCCTCGCGCACCATGCGCGCGGCCTGCGGCTCGCCGGCGCGCACGAGCCGGACGACGTCGCGGCTGCTGTGCGCCTCGAGGCCCATGGCCTGGAGCTGCAGCGCGAGCGCGCGCCCGCCCGCGACGGCCTCGAGGCAGCCCACGTTGCCGCAGCGGCAGAGGACCTCCTCGTTGCCGGGCACGCGGATGTGGCCGATGTCCCCCGCGGCGCCCTGGGCGCCGCGGTGGATCACGCGGCCGGCGACGATCCCGCAGCCGATGCCGGTGCCGACCTTGATGAACAGCAGGTGGTCCGTGTCGCGCCAGTGCCACCAGTGCTCGCCCAGCGCCATGATGTTGACGTCGTTGTCGACCAGGACCGGGGCCTCGTAGCGCGTCGAGAACCAGCGCGGCAGCGAGAAGCCGTCCCAGCCGGGCATGATCGGCGGGTTGACGGGCTGCCCCGTCGCGAACGCGACCGGCCCGGGCACGCCGATGCCGATGCCGCGGACGTCCTCGGGCTTGCGGTCGAGCTGGCCGAGCATCGCGGCGAACTCGTCCTGGACCTTGCCGAGCGCGGCCTCCGGGCCCGTGGCGATGTCCAGGTCCAGCGCCACCTCGGTGAGCGGCGCGCCCGCGAGGTCGCTGACGGCGAGCCGCGAGTGCGTGGCGCCGAGGTCGCCCGCGAGGACGACGCCGGCGAGCTCGTTGAAGGCGAGGATGGTCGGGGGCCGGCCGCCCGTCGAGGTGCTGCCGCCCGCCTCGTAGACGAGCTCGTGCGCGAGCAGGGCGTCGACGCGCTGGGCCACGGTGGAGCGGGCGAGGCCCGTCCGGCGCGCGAGGTCCGCCCGGGTGACCGCCTCCCCGTCGCGGATCAGTCGCAACACGGAGCCGGCGCCGAGCAGCGGGGTGGATGCGCGTTCGCCTCCCTGGCCGCTGCCTCTCATGAACGGACTGTAACTCACTTCGCCGTCAGTCCTTCCGCCTTACGCCATGTGTCTTCGTTTGTCGCGAGCTTCTAGACCAAACCTATCAGACTTCTGCTTGACAAACGATCAAAGTCGTGGAAGGGTCCTGGCCATGGCTTCCGTTCTCCGAGTCGCGATCGCCGGTGCCGGCTTCATCGGCGCCGTTCACGCCCGCTCTGCGCGTCTGGCCGGCGCGCGCATCGTCGGCGTCTCCGCATCCTCGCCCTCCCGCTCCGAGGAGGCGGCCCGCGCGATCGGCGCCGAGCGTGCCTTCGCGAGCTCGGAGGAGCTGGTCTCTTCGCCCGAGGTGGACGTCGTGCACATCTGCACGCCCAACCACCTCCACCTGCCGCTCGCCGAGGCCGCCCTGGCCGCCGGCAAGCACGTCATCTGCGAGAAGCCGCTCGCGACCGACCTGGCCGGCGCGGTCCGCCTGGTCGACGCGGCCGCCTCCGCCGGCACCGCCGCGGCCGTCCCGTTCGTCTACCGCTACTACCCCACGGTCCGCGAGGCGCGCGACCGGGTCCGCTCCGGCGCCACCGGCCCGGTGCGGCTCGTGCACGGCACCTACCTGCAGGACTGGCTGACCGACCCGGAGGACGACAACTGGCGCGTCGACTCCGTGCTCGGCGGCGCCTCGCGCGCGTTCGCCGACATCGGCTCGCACTGGTGCGACCTGGCCGAGTTCGTCACGGGCCAGCGGATCGTGCGGCTCAGCGCCCGCACGCTCACCGCGATCCCCGAGCGCCTGCACGCCGAGCACGCCGCCGCGTTCGCCCGCGGCAACGGCGCCGGCGAGAAGCGCGCGGTGGACACGGAGGACGCCGCGGTCGTGCAGTTCGAGACCGACGGCGGCGCCATCGGCAGCACGGTCATCTCGCAGATCTCGCCCGGCCGCAAGAACCGGCTCTGGATCGAGGTCGACGGCGCCAAGGAAGCCGTCACCTTCTCCCAGGAGGAGCCGGAGACGCTGTGGACCGGGACCCGCGAGGGCGCGAGGCTGTTGCCGCGCGACATCGCCGGCATGAGTGCGGACGCCTCGCGGCTCTCGTTCCTGCCCGCCGGCCATCCGCAGGGCTACGTCGACTGCTTCGACCAGTTCGTCGCCGAGGCCCACGCGGTCGCGCGCGGCGAGGCGCCCGCCGACGGGATGCCGCTGTTCGCCGACGGGATGCGCTCGGCGCAGATCGTCGAGGCGGTGCTGGCCTCGGCCGCCGAGCAGCGCTGGGTCGACGTGCCGGCCGTGGCCGAGGAGGTGGCGTCATGAGCGAGCGGCGGCCCATCCTCGAGGTGCGCGGGCTCGAGAAGGAGTACCCGGGCGTGCGCGCGCTGCAGGGCGTCGACTTCGACGTCCGGCCCGGCGAGGTGCACTGCCTGCTCGGCCCCAACGGCGCGGGCAAGTCGACGCTGATCAAGTGCGTCTCCGGCGTGGTCGAGCCGACCCGCGGGCAGATCCTCGTCGACGGCGAGCCGCTGCCGGTGGGCGCCCCCGGCACGTCGCTCAAGCGCGGCGTCGCCACGATCTACCAGGAGCTCGACCTCGTCGAGGACCTGACCGTCGCCCAGAGCGTGTTCCTCGGCCACGAGATCCGCCGCGGCCCGCTGCTCAACCGCGAGGCCATGAAGCGCGAGACGGTGAAGCTGCTCGAGCGCCTCGACCACCCGAACATCCCGCCCGGCGCCCACGTGCGCGCGCTGCGCCCGGCCGCCCAGCAGGTCGTCTCGATCGCCCGCGCGCTCTCGCACGACGCGCGGCTGCTGATCATGGACGAGCCGTCGGCGATCCTCGACGACGAGGAGGTCGAGACCCTCTTCGGCGTCGTCCGCCGCCTGCGGGAGGAGGGCGTCGGGATCATCTACATCTCGCACCGCCTCGACGAGATCCCGCGCATCGGCGACCGCGTCACGGTGCTCTCCGACGGGCGCACGGTCGCCACCGGCCTGCCCGCCGACACGCCCCAGCAGACCCTCGTGGAGCACATGGTCGGCCGCAAGGTCGACCAGCTGTTCCCCGCGCGCCCGGCGGCCAAGGGCGACGTGGTCCTCTCGGTGCGCGGCGTCTCCGGCGCGCCGATGGTCAAGGAGAACTCCTTCGAGGTCCGCGCGGGCGAGGTCGTCGGCATCGGCGGCCTGGTGGGCGCCGGTCGCACCGAGCTGCTGCGGCTGATCTACGGGCTCGACAAGCCCGACACGGGCGAGGTGTACATGAGCGGCAAGCGGCTGCCGGCCGGCAAGCCCGCCGCGGCGATCGCCGCCGGGCTCGGGCTCGCGCCCGAGGACCGCAAGTCCCAGGGCCTGCTGCTCGACTGGACGCTGACCAAGAACGTCACGCTGTCGGACCTCGGCCGCTTCAGCCGCGGGCCGATGATCGACCGCAGCGGCGAGCGCGACGCCGCACTCGAGCAGCTGCGCGCGCTCAAGACCGTGCCCGACGACGGCGACCGGATCGCGCGCGAGCTGTCCGGCGGCAACCAGCAGAAGGTCGTGCTCGCGCGCTGGCTGCTGCGCCAGTGCAAGGTGCTGCTGCTCGACGAGCCCACGCGCGGCGTCGACGTCGGCGCCAAGGCCGAGATCTACAAGGTGATCGCCGACCTCGCCGGCGAGGGCCTCGGTGTGGTGGTCGTGTCCTCGGAGCTGTCCGAGCTGGCCGGCATGTGCACCCGGGTGCTCGTCATGCGCGAGGGCGTGCTGGTCGCGGAGGTCGCCGGCGACGAGGCGACCGAGCTGGAGCTGCTGCGTCACGCCGTCGCGCCCACCGACACGGAGCCCGTTCTCGCGGGGGAGGAGATCTAGATGAGCACCACCGACGCGACGGCGGAGAAGAAGTCGCTGCCGCTCCCGAAGCCGAGCGGCCGCATCCAGCTGCAGGAATACGCACTCGTCGGGGTCGTCGCCCTGATCCTGATCGTCGGCGCGATCCTCGAGCCCGATGCGTTCCTGACGTCGGACAACATGCTCAACGTCCTGCGGCAGGCCTCCGTCGTCGGCGTGCTGGCGATCGGCATGACGTTCGTCATCGCCACGGGCGGCATCGACCTCTCCGTCGGCTCGATGGTCGCCGCCGCCGCGGTCGCGGGCGGGCAGCTGGCCGAATCCGGCAGCGTCGCGTTCATCCTCGGCGCGCTGGCGATGGGCATCCTGCTCGGCGGCATCAACGCCGGCGCGATCGCCTTCGGGCGCGTCGTGCCGTTCATCGCCACGCTGGCCATGTTCACGATGGCCCGCGGCCTCGCGCTGTGGCTGAGCGACAAGACGCCGGTCTCGCTGTTCAGCCTCGACGGCGTCCGCTGGTTCGGCAACGGCGAGGTGCTCGGCATCCCGTCGGCCGCGATCGTCTTCCTGGCCGTCACCGCGTTCGCCTGGGTGCTGCTCAACCGCACGCGCTACGGGCGCTACGTCGTCGCCACCGGCGGCAACCGCGAGGCGGCGCGGATCGCCGGCGTGAAGGTCCCGTGGATCGTCTTCAGCGTCTACGTCATCTCCGGCATCTGCGTGGCGATCGCCGCGATCCTGGTCTCCGGCCGGCTCGCGAGCTCCTCGCCGATCATCGGCAACCTCTACGAGCTCGACGCCATCGCGGCGGTCGTGATCGGCGGCTCCGCACTCCAGGGCGGCCGGGCGACGATCGTCGGCACGTTCCTCGGCGTCGTCACCTTCGCGCTCATCTTCAACCTGCTGACGCTCATGGATCTCGCCGTCGAGATCCAGCAGATCACCAAGGGCCTGATCATCCTGGCCGCCGTGCTCGTGCAGCGCAAGGAGCGCTGACCCCTATGCCCACGTTCGTCCCTTCCAGAGGAGGAAGTTCCATGTCCATCAAGCACATCGCCGGGGCCCTGACCCTGTCGCTGGCGCTGGGGGTCGCGGCCTGTGGCGGCGACGACTCCAGCTCGAGCGACTCGGGTGACAGCGCCAAGCAGACCAGCGGCTCCACGGCCACCAAGTCCGAGGGCCCCGTCAAGATCGCCTTCAGCGCGCCCGGCGCCGATCACGGCTGGATGGCCGCGATCACCGAGAACGCCCGCAACGAGGCCGAGAAGCTCGGCGACGTCGAGCTCAAGGTCGCCGAGGGCGTGACCGACTCGGCCGCGCAGGCCGACCAGGTCGAGACGCTGATCGCCGGCAAGCCCGACGCGCTGGTGATCCTGCCCAACGAGCCCGACGCGTTGATGCCCGTGGCGCAGAAGGCCATGGCGGCCGGCATCCCGGTCATCGACGTCGACCGCGAGTTCACCGAGCAGGGCGCCTTCCGCGCGCTGATCACGGGCGACAACTACGGCATCGGCTACCAGGCCGGCAACTACTTCGCCGACGAGCTCAAGTGCTCCGGCAACGTGGTGGAGATCCAGGGCATCGCCGGCATCCCGGTCACCGAGCAGCGCTCGCAGGGCTTCGCGGACGCGCTCAAGCGCAAGTGCCAGGACGGCGTGAAGATCGTCGCCAGCCAGCCGGCCGACTTCGTCCCGGACAAGGGCCTGTCCGTGATGGAGAACATCCTGCAGGCGGAGAAGCAGATCGACGCCGTCTACACGCACGACGACGACATGGCCGAGGGCGTCGTCTCGGCGATCCAGAACGCGGGCCGCGAGGACGAGATGTTCCTCACCGGCGCCGGCGGCTCGAAGGCCGCGATGGAGCAGATCAAGGAGGGCGGCCTGTACCGGGCGACGTTCCTCTACAACCCGTCGATGTCGGCCTCGGCGATCCGCATGGCCCGCCTGATCGTGCGCGGCCAGGGCTTCGAGGAGCTCACGGAGCCCGAGGTGCCGTCGAAGATCACGGTCCCGGCCACGACGGTGACCAAGGACAACGTCGACGACGTCATGGAGCTCGGCTTCTAGTCCGAGGGGAACACCACGACATCGAGCCGGCCGGGCGCCAGGGGGGCGTCCGGCCGGCTTCGTCGTTAAGGTGCCGCGCCATGCGCAGAGCACTCTCCAAGGCCTACTCCGGCCTGGCCTGGCTGGCCCTCGCCCTCGGCGTCCTGCAGTTCTTCCTCGCCGGGCTGGGCATCTTCGGCGCCTCGAGCTTCTCCGCACACGAGGGCGTCGGCTACCTGTTCCACACGATCGCGGTCATCGTGTTCCTGCTCGCGCTCGCCGGCCCGCGCACGGGCCGCGACATCGGGATGGGGGCGCTGTTCGCCGTCCTGGCCACCGTGCAGGTCTACCTGCCCGAGCTGCGCGGCGACGTGCCGGAGCTCGCGGCGGTCCACCCGCTGCTCGCGCTGTTCCTGCTGGGCCTGGCGGCCCACATCGGCCGGCGCTACATCGGCGGCGAGGCGCCGCGCCCCGGATCGGGCGAGCCGGCGGCGGCCTGAGGCAGCGGCCCGAACGCGCGCCAGAGCGCGACGAGGACCGCGATCGACATCCCGAGCATCGGCCACATGGGCCAGAAGTAGCCCGCGCCGGTGGCGAGCCATGCGGCGATGACGACGGCCGCGACGAGCGGCCCGGTGATCGTGAGCAGGAGGGCGTCGCGCCGGCAGTGCGCGCGCTCGTCGGCGCCGTCGGCGTCGGTCGTGGTGTTCATGGTTCCCTGATTCAGTTGGTGTGCGTGTCCCTGACGCCATCCAGGATGCCTTTCTCCGGACTCCGGAGAAAGGCGGGTGCCATGCCTCTCCTGTGAGGAACCTCCCCTACGGGTCGGGTGAAGCAAACCGCACCGGCGTCGCGCCGTCGAGCTCCGCGCCGGCGACGAGCCGGCGCTTCTCGGCGGTGGGGAGGCGCTTGATGCGGGCCTCGAGCTTGCGGGCGTCCGTGTGGCTCGGAACCTCCCAGGCCGCGGCCAGGGCGTGGGGGCGGCGGGCCGCGGTGTAGCGGCTGGCCGTGCCCTTGGCGTGGGCCTCGACGCGCTTGGGCACGTCGACGGTCCAGCCGCAGTAGAGGCTGTCGTCGGCGCAGCGGAGGAGGTAGACGAAGGCCATCGCTGTCTGGGACCTATTCTGCGCGCCGTGGCCACGATCCTCGTCACGGGGCACCGCAACCCCGACCTCGACTCGATCGGGGCGGCGATCGGCTACGCCGAGCTGAGGGCCGCGCTGGACGACGGCGAGCACGAGTATGTCGCGGCGCGGCTGGGGGAGGTCAACGCCCAGACGGCGTGGGCGCTCGAGCGCGCGGGGGCCGAGCCGCCGGAGCTGCTGGCCCATGTGAAGCTGCGCGTCTGCGACGTGATGGTGCCGTGCCCGGTCACCGCATCGGCGGGCGACCCGATCCGCGACGTGGGGCTCGCGATGGGCCGGGAGGGGGTCGACGTCGTCGCCGTGCTCGACGACGACGGCGCGCTCGCCGGCGTGCTGTCGGAGAGCGCCCTCGCGCGCCGCTACATCCGCGAGTCCCGCGACGCCTCGGACTTCTCCGGTCGGCCCGTGCGACTCGAGGCCGTCTGCGAGGTCCTTGGCGGCGAGATCCTGGTCACGGGCGACGGCGACGTCTCCGGCCGGCTGTGGGTGCTCGCGATGGAGGCCGGCGCGCTGCGCGAGATCGTCGGCGAGGGGGACATCGCGGTGGTCGGCGACCTCCCGGAGTCCCAGCTGGCCGCGATCGAGCTCGGCGTCGACCTGCTCGTGCTCTCGAACGGCACGCGGCCCGGCGAGGAGGTCCTCGCCGCCGCGCGCGAGGCGCACGTCAACCTCGTCGTCTCGCCGCTGGACTCCTACGTGAGCGCGCGCATGATCCAGCTCGCCGTCCCCGTCGGGCGGGTGATGGACGACGAGCCGCTGACCGTCGACCCCGACGACGTGCTCGAGGACGTGACGCCGGACATCCTCGACGCCGAGTACCGGGCGGCGGTCGTGGTCGACGGCTCGCATCGCCCCATCGGGCTCGTCACGCGCTCCGCGCTCGTCGGGCCGGCGCCGCGCAAGGTGATCCTCGTCGACCACGCCGAGGAGTCCCAGAGCGCGCCCGGGATCGAGCAGGCGGAGATCGTCGAGATCCTCGACCACCACCACATCGGGTCGATCGAGACGCGCGTGCCGGTGCGTGCCACGTTCGACCCCGTCGGCTCGACGGCGACGCTGGTCTTCGAGCGCTTCGCGGCTGCGGAGGTCCAGCCCGGGCGGGCCGCGGCCACGATGCTGCTCGCCGCGCTGCTCTCGGACACCGTGGTGCTGACCTCGCCGACCACGACGGACCGCGACCGCCGCGTCGCGGCGCGGCTCGGGGAGCAGCTCGACGTCGATCCTCAGCGGTTCGGGATGGAGATGTTCCGCGCCACCTCGGACGTCTCCGAGCTGTCGGCGTCCGAGATCGTCGGGCGCGACGCGAAGTCCTATGAGCTGTCGGGTGGCCGGACGGCGCTCGTCGGGCAGGTCGAGGTCGTCGGCGACGACCTGCTCTCGCGCGCCGGCGAGCTGCGCGAGACGCTCGAGTCCGAGTGCTCGGACGGCGGCCACGCGATCGCCGCGCTGATGGTCACCGACATCCTCGAGCGGGCCACGACGCTGCTCGTCGCGGGCGAGGTCGGCGCGCTCGAGCGGGCGTTCGACTCGCGCGCCGAGGACGGCGCGATCGCGCTTCCGGGCGTGATGAGCCGCAAGAAGCAGGTCGCGCCGAAGATCCTCGCCGCCTGACCGCCGCGCGGTGCGCGCAGCGGCGCGCCGGCGAGCGGCGGCTGCGGCCGGAGGGGGCGAAAGATCCGGCGGAGCGCCTAACGTGGTCACGATGTCCGAGACCGCCACACTCCAAGCCCGCGCCCACGAGCTGCTCCGCGAGCTCGCGGGCCCGGAGGCCGAGTTCCGCGAGCACCAGCTCGAGGCGGTGCGCGACCTCGTGGCCGACCGCGCGCGGGTGCTCTGCGTGCAGCGCACGGGCTGGGGCAAGTCGGCGGTCTACTTCCTCGCGACGGCGCTGTTGCGGGAGCGCAGCGCCGGCCCGGCGCTGATCGTCTCGCCGCTGCTGGCGCTGATGCGCAACCAGATCGCGGCGGCCGAACGGCTCGGCATCAGCGCGCTGACGATCAACTCGACCAACCGCGACGAGTGGGACGAGGTGCGCGCGCTGCTCGCCGACGACGCGGTCGACCTGCTGCTGATCAGCCCGGAGCGGCTCAACAACCCGCGCTTCCGCGAGGACATGCTGCCGCTGTTCGCCTCGCGTGTGGGGCTCGTGGTGGTCGACGAGGCGCACTGCATCAGCGACTGGGGGCACGACTTCCGGCCGGACTACCGGCGCCTGCGCGACATGCTCGCGGCGCTGCCCGAAGGCGTTCCGGTGCTCGGCACGACGGCGACGGCGAACGACCGCGTGGTCGACGACGTGGAGGAGCAGCTGGGCGGCGCGGTCAAGACCTACCGGGGCGAGCTCGGGCGCTCCAGCCTGCGCTTCGAGGTCGTCGAGCTGCCCGGGCAGGCCGACCGCCTGGCCTGGCTGGCGACGTGGCTGGAGCAGCTGCCGGGCTCGGGGATCGTCTACACGCTCACCAAGCGCGACGCGGACGTCGTCGCGGAGTGGCTGAACACGCGCGGGATCGCGGCCGAGGCCTACAGCGGCGAGATCGAGTCCGAGCGCCGGATCGCGGTCGAGGACCGCCTGCTCAGCAACGAGCTCAAGTGCGTCGTCGCCACGAGCGCGCTCGGGATGGGCTACGACAAGCCCGACCTCGGGTTCGTCGTGCACTACCAGGCGCCGGGCTCCGTGATCGCCTACTACCAGCAGGTCGGCCGCGCCGGCCGTGCGATCGACCGCGCGGAGGTCGTGCTGCTGCGCGGCGCGGAGGACCGCCGGATCCAGGACTTCTTCATCGAGCAGGCGTTCCCGCGCCGGGAGCTGGTCGAGCGGGTGCTCGCGCGGATCGAGGCGGCCGGCGCCGACGGCGCCTCGACGCCGGAGCTGACCGCCGAGGTCAACCTCGGCCGCGGGCGGATCGAGGCGATGCTCAAGGTGCTCGACGTCGAGGGCGCGGTCGCCCGGGCGGGCTCGCGCTGGGTGTCGGGGGGCGGAGGCTGGAGCTACGACGCGGAGCGCTACGCGCGGATCACCGACCTGCGCCGCCAGGAGCAGCGCGCGATGGCCGCCTTCGGCGCCGACGGCCGCTGCCTGATGCGCGTGCTGCGCGAGCAGCTGGACGACCCCGCCGCCGAGGACTGTGGGATCTGCGCGGTCTGCGCCGGCCCGCGGTTCGCCGGCACGCTCGATCCGGCGCTGGTGCGCGAGGCCGCCCTGCTGCTGCGCTCGCGCCCGCTCGTCATCGACGTCAAGAAGATGGCCCCCGACGACACGGGAGCGATGAAGAAGCTCCCCGAGGACGTCCGCGCCGAGGAGGGCCGGGCCCTCGCACGCCTCGGCGACGGAGGCTGGCACCCGGAGATCCAGCGGGGTCTCCGAGAGGGCCGCCTCTCCGACGAGCTCGTCACCGCGGCCGCCGACCTCGTCCGCGCCTGGGCCATCCCGGCCGGCTGGATCACCGCCGTCCCCGCCCGCCGCGCCGTCACCGGCGCGCCCGGGAAGCCGGCCCCCTCTGCGACGCCGGCGGCGCGGCCGCGGACCTCGTCTCGGACTTCGCCGCGCGGCTCGCGGCGTCGCTCGGCAAGCCGTTCGCGCCGGTGCTCGAGCGCGCGCAGGACCGCCCGCCGCAGCGCGAGATGGCCAACTCGGCGCAGCAGGTCGCCAACGTCCGCGGGGCGTTCCGGGTGGAGGGCGAGCTCCCGCCGGGGGCGTGCCTGCTCGTCGACGACGTGCGCTTCAGCGGCTGGACGCTCGCGATGACCGGCGGGCAGCTCCGCCGCCGCGGGGCGCCCGCGGTGTTCCCGCTGGCGCTTGCCACCGCGTTCTGAGTGCCGGGGCCGGCCGGCTGGCGCCTTGCGCCCCCCATCGTGAGCGGCGTGTAGGCGAGCAGCGGCACCATCGGGTAGCCGCGCTCGAGCCCGAACGCCCGCAGCACCACCCATCCGGCGACCGGCAGGACGAGCAGCCACGCGATCAGGCTCCGCCACGGCACCCGTCTCAGGGTGGCAGCGAGCCTCGCTGATCTGCACAACCCGGGGTGAGAGACTGAGCCCGATGACGGCGAGAGCGTGGGCGGGGTTCGCGACGATGTCGTTCCTCTGGGGCATCCCGTACCTGTTCATCAAGGTCGCGGTCGACGAGGGGCTCTCGCCGGCGTTCGTCTCGTGGTCGCGGGTCGTGATGGCCGCGGCGGTGCTGCTGGCGATCGCCCACCGGGCCGGCGCGCTGGGATCGCTCACGGGCCGCGTGCGGTGGCTGGCCCTCTACGCGCTGCTGGAGATCGCGATCCCGTTCCCGCTGATCGCCGCGGGCGAGGAGCACGTCGACTCGTCGATGGCCGCGATCATCATCGCCTCCGTGCCGCTGCTGATCGCGGTGCTGGCGCTGCGCTTCGACCACGCCGAGCGGGCGACGGGCAGCCGGCTCGCCGGCCTCCTGGTCGGCTTCACGGGCGTGGTCGTGCTGGTGGGCGTCGACGTCGCGGGCGAGAGCGACGAGCTGCTCGGGGCCGCCTTCATCCTGCTCGCCTCGGTCGGCTACGCCGCCGGCCCGATGATCCTGCGCCGCCACCTCTCCGACCTCGACCAGCGCGCGGTGATGGCGGTCGCGCTGGCGATCGCCGCCGTCCTGCTCACGCCGATCACCGCCGTCGGGCTGCCGAGCGAGCCGCCCTCGGCCGACGCGATCATCTCGATCGTCGTGCTCGGCCTGCTCTGCACGGCGGCGGCGTTCGTCGTCTTCGGCCGCCTGATCGCCGAGATCGGCCCTGGCCGCGCGCTCGTGATCACCTACGTCAACCCGGTCGTCGCGCTCGCGCTCGGCATGGCGATCCTCGGGGAGCGGCCAGGCGCCGGGGCGATCGCCGGCCTGCTGCTGATCCTCGCCGGCTCGTGGCTGTCGACCGACGGGCGCCTGCCGCCCGGGCTACAGGGCGTGCTCAGCCGCGGTCCGCGTACTCGACGAAGAAGTCCAGCGCCTTCGGATTGGCCAGCGAGTCACGACTCGCCGCCTTCTCCGGATCGGTCCCCTGCAGGATCCTCTTGACGGGCAGCTCGAGCACCTTCCCCGACAGCGTCCGCGGCACCTCGGCGACCGTCACGATCTCGTTCGGGACGTGCCGCGGCGAGCAGTCCTCGCGGATGCGCGCCTTGATCGCCTTCGAGAGCGCCTCGTCGAGCTCCGCCCCCTCGCGCAGCACGACGAACAGCGGCATGAAGTTCTCCTCGCCCTCGCGCGGGATGTCGACGACGAGCGCGTCCGTGATGTCGTCGAGCGCGAGCACGGCGCGGTAGATCTCCGCCGTGCCCATGCGGATGCCGCCGCGGTTGATCGTCGAGTCCGAGCGGCCCGTGATGATCGCGGTGCCGCGCTCGGTGATCTCGATCCAGTCGCCGTGGCGCCAGACGCCCGGGAACATGTCGAAGTAGCTCTCGCGGTAGCGCTCGCCGTTCTCGTCGCCCCAGAAGAAGACCGGCATCGACGGCATCGGCTCCGTGATCACGAGCTCGCCCACCTCGCCGACGAGCGGCTCGCCCTCCGGGCTCCACGACTCCACCGCGCAGCCGAGCGCGCGCGCCTGCAGCTCGCCCTCGTAGACCGGCAGCAGCGGGCAGCCGCCGACGAACGCGGTGCAGACGTCGGTGCCGCCGCTGGTCGAGAACAGCCACGTGTCGGAGCCGACGTGCTCGTAGATCCAGCGGAAGCCCTCTGGGGAGAGCGGCGAGCCGGTCGAGCCGACTGCCGTCAGCGCGGAGAGGTCGCGGCCGTCGCCGGGCTCGACCTCGGCCTTCATGCACGAGGCGATGTAGGACGCGCTGGTGCCGAACGTCGTCACGCCGGCGGCCTCCGTCAGGTCCCACAGCACGCCCATGTCCGGGTGCCCGGGGCTGCCGTCGTAGAGCACGATCGCCGCGTCGGTCAGCAGGCAGCCGACGAGGAAGTTCCACATCATCCAGCCCGTCGTGGTGAACCAGAAGATGCGGTCGCCCTCCTGCGCGTTCACGTGCAGGTGGAGCTTCTTGAGGTGCTCGAGCAGGATCCCGCCCTGGCTCTGCACGATCGCCTTCGGCAGGCCGGTCGTCCCCGACGAGTAGAGGACCCACAGCGGGTGGTCGAACGGCAGGCGCTCGAACTCGAGCTCGCCGTCCCCGAGGAACCCGTCCTGCCAGCCGGAGCCGTCGAGGTAGCCCAGCCGCACGAGCTCGCCCCCGACCTCGTCGTGGATGCCGGCGACGGTCTCCGCGCGGTCGAAGTCCTTGCCGTTGTAGCGGTAGCCGTCGACCGCCAGCAGCACCTTGGGCTCGATCTGCGCGAAGCGGTCGATCACGCTGCGCGCGCCGAAGTCGGGCGAGCAGCTCGACCACACCGCGCCGATCGAGGCGGTCGCGAGAAAGGCCGCGATCGCCTCGGGGATGTTGGGCATGTAGGCGGCGACGCGGTCGCCGCGCTCGACCCCGAGGGCGCGCAGCCCGGCGGCGATCCCCGCCACCTGCTCGCGCAGCTCGCCCCACGTGACCTCGGCCTGGTCGCGCAGCTCGCCGGCGTGGACGATCGCGACGCGCTCGTCGGGCTTGCCGCGGAACGCGTGCTCGGCGTAGTTGACCTCGGCGCCGGTGAACCACTTCGCGCCCGGCATCGAGCGGTCCGCGAGCACCTGCTCGTAGCCGCCCTCGACCTCGAAGTGCTCCCAGATCGAGGCCCAGAAGCCCTCGAGGTCCTCGACCGACCAGCGGCGCAGGTCCTCGTAGGACTCGAACCCCCGGTCGAGCCAGCGCATGTACCTCGTCATCAGCGCGCCCTCGACCAGCTCCTCCGGCGGCTCCCACAGCTTCGTCGGCATCAGTGGCCCCACGACCGGCATGATGCCAGTCGTGCTGCGGACCGTGACCGCCACCCGCTACGTGACCCCGCTGCGCGAGGGCGGCTCGATGCCGGGCGTCGTGGAGGCCGACGACGACGGGCTCTACGTCCTCAAGTTCCGCGGTGCCGGGCAGGGCGCCAAGGCGCTCGCGGCCGAGCTGGTGGCCGGCGAGGTCGCCCGCGCGCTGGGCCTGCCGGTGCCCGAGCTGGTGTTCGTCGAGCTCGACCCCGCGCTCGGCGCGGCCGAGCCCGACCCGGAGATCCAGGAGCTGATCGCGGCCAGCGGAGGGTGCAACCTCGGCATGGACTTCCTGCCGGGCGCGCTGCCGTTCACCCCCAAGCGGCCGCCGGAGCCCACGCTGGCCGCCGACGTGGTGTGGTTCGACGCGTTCGTGCTCAACGTGGACCGCACGCCCCGCAACCCGAACCTGCTGCGCTGGCACCACGGCCTGTGGCTGATCGACCACGGGGCGGCGCTCTACGTCCACCACGCGCCGGGCGACGCGGTCGCGCGTGCCGGCGAGCGCTTCCCCGCGATCCGCGACCACGTGCTGCTCCCGTTCGCCGCGCCGATCCCCGAGGCCGACGCCCGGCTCGCCCCCAAGCTCGACGCCGCAAGGCTGGACGCGATCGCCGGCGCGCTGCCCGGCGACTGGGCCGACGCGGACGCCTACGGCGCGCACCTGTCGGCGCGGCTGGCCGACCGCGCCGGCTTCGTGGAGGAGGCGGAGGGCGCCCGTGGCCAAGCCTGAGCCGTTCCAGTACGCGATGGTCCGCGTCGTCCCGCGCGTCGAGCGCGGCGAGGCCTTCAACGCCGGCGTCGTGCTGTTCTGCCGCCCGCTGCGCTTCCTCGCCGCCCGCACGCAGCTCGACGCCGCGCTGCTCGCGGCCCTCGCGCCGGGCTGCGAGCCGGGGGAGGTGCAGGCGCAGCTCGACACGATCGAGGCGGTCGCCGCGGGCCGCGCCGAGGGCGGCCACGTGGCGACGATGCCGCAGTCCGAGCGCTTCCACTGGCTGACCGCGCCCGCGAGCACGATCCTGCAGGCCTCGCCGGTGCACACCGGGCTCACCGGCGATCCGGCGGGCGAGCTCGAGCGGCTGTTCGCCGAGCTCGTGAGCCGGCCGGGGCGGCGCGGATGAAGGCGCCTGAGATCGACACCCCGCACGGCCCGGCCCGGGCGCACCTGAGCCCGGTCGACTCGCCGCGCGCGCTGCTCGTGCTCGGGCACGGGGCGGGCGGCGGCGTGACCGCGCCCGACCTCGTGACGGCCGCCGAGGAGGCCAACGCCGCCGGGATCTCGGTGGCGCTCGTCGAGCAGCCGTACCGCGTCGCGGGCCGCAAGTCGCCCGCGCCGGCGCACCAGCTCGACGCCGCCTGGCTCGCGGTCGTGCAGGCGCTGCGCGGCGAGGCGCCCGTGCTGTGCGGCGGGCGCTCCTCCGGCGCCCGCGTGGCCTGCCGGACCGCGGCGGAGGCCGGCGCGGCCGGCGTGCTGTGCCTCGCCTTCCCGCTGCACCCGCCCGGGCGGCCGGAGAAGACGCGGCTGGGCGAGCTCGAGGCCGTCACGGTGCCGGTGCTGATCGTGCAGGGCGAGTCCGATCCGTTCGGGATGCCGCCCGAGGCGCCCGGCCGCGAGGTCGTGCGCCTGCGCGGGGATCACGGCCTGAAGGCCGACCGCCCGGGTCTGCGCGCGGCCGTCGCGGGCTGGCTTGAGCGCCGCTTGACCGAGGGCGCCTAGCCTTCACCGGGCCATGACCGCGCACCCCTCCAGGCCGCAGCCGAACGAGCGCGAGCGCACGGGCGGCTACGTCGTGATCGCGGCGATGGTGATCCTGATGTGGCTCGTGGAGACGATCGACGTCGCCGCGGGCGACCTCGACGGCGCCGGCATCCACCCGCGCGACGCCGAGGGGCTCGCCGGCATCGCCGCCTCGCCGTTCCTGCACGCCGGCTTCGGGCACCTGATCGGCAACTCGATCCCGTTCCTCGTGCTCGGAATGGCGATCGCCGTCGGCGGGCTGATCCGCACGCTCGCCGTCGTCGGGATCGTGGCCGTCGTCGGCGGCGTGGGCACGTGGCTGACGGCCCCGTCGGACACGGTCGTGATCGGCGCGAGCGGGCTGGTGTTCGGGTTCGCCACCTACCTCGTCGCGCGCGGTGCTTACAGCCGGCTGCCGTGGCACATCGTCGGCGGCCTCGTCGTGCTCGTGATCTACGGCTCGACGCTGCTGGTCGGCCTCGTGCCGACGCCCGGCGTGTCGTGGCAGGGGCACCTGTTCGGGGCGCTCGGCGGCGGCGTCGCGGCGCGCGTGCTGCACCGGGCCCGGCGCCCAGCCGCGCGGCGCGTGTGACATCCTCGCGCTGATGGTGCGGTTCAGGGTGATCGTTCCCGCCGCGGGCGCGCTCGCGGCGCTCGTGCTCGGCTGCGGCGGGTCGAGCGGCGGCTCGGCGGCCAGCGCCACGCCGGCCGCGTCGGCCACGCCCGCGGAGCCGGCGGCCACCGCGACGCCCGCCGCCCAGCGGCGCCGCGGCGTGAGGCTCGTGCGCGTCGGGTCCTTCCAGGAGCCCGTCTTCGTGACGGCTCCGCGCGGCGACCGGCGCGTGCAGTTCGTGGTCGAGCGCGCCGGCCGGATCAAGGTCGTCCGCAACGGCCGAGTGCGCGCGCGGCCGTTCCTGGACATCCGCACGCAGGTCCAGTCCGGCTACGTGGAGCAGGGCCTGCTGTCGATGGCGTTCGCCCCGGACTACGCCAGCAGCGGGCGCTTCTACGTCTACTTCACCGCCCGCAACGGCTACCAGCGGGTGGTCGAGTACCGGCGGGCGAGCGCCAACCGGGCGGACGCCGGGTCCGCGCGGCTCGTGCTGGAGATGCCCGACGGGGAGGTCAACCACAACGGCGGGCTGCTGCTGTTCGGTCCGGGCGGGCACCTCTACATCGGCACGGGCGACGGCGGCGGGGGAGGCGACCGCCACGGCGCTCGCGGCACCGCCCAGGACCTGGGCTCGCTGCTCGGCAAGATCCTGCGGATCGACCCGCGGCCGTCCGGCGGCCGCGCCTACGGCGTCCCGCGCTCGAACCCGTTCGTCGGCCGCTCCGGTGCGCGCGGCGAGATCTACGCCTACGGCCTGCGCAACCCGTGGCGCTTCTCCTTCGACCGCGGCGACCTCGCGATCGGCGACGTCGGCCAGGGCGAGGTCGAGGAGATCGACTTCGTGCGCAGCGGACGGGGCAAGAACTTCGGCTGGCGCGTGTTCGAGGGCCGCCGCCGCTACGCGCCGGGCGAGTCCGCGCCCGGCCACGTGCGGCCGGTCATCCAGCGCTTCCACGACGACGGCAACTGCTCGATCACGGGCGGCGTCGTGGTCCGCGACCGGGCCGTCCCCGCGCTCTACGGCCGCTACGTGTTCGGCGACTTCTGCGTCGGCCGGGTCGAGTCGGCGAAGCTGCGGCCGGGCAGCGCGACCCAGCAGCGCAGGACACGGCTGCGCGTCCCGATGCTGTCCTCGTTCGGCGAGGACGCCCGCAGGCGGGTCTACGTCACGTCGCTCGAGGGCCCGGTCTACCGGATCGCTGCGCGGCGGTAACCCCGTGGGGGATCTGGCCGAGCACGGCATCGCCCGCCTGCGCGCGGACAACCCGAGCCCCTACACGCTCGACGGCACGAACACCTGGGTCTTGGGGCGCGACCCGGCGTGGGTGGTCGACCCGGGGCCGGCGCTCGACGCCCACCTCGACGCCGTGGCGGCCGAGGTGACCGCGCGCGGCGGGGCGGGCGGCATCGCGCTCACGCACGACCACGCGGACCATGCCGAGGCCGTGCCGGCGCTGCGCGAGCGCCTCGGCGGCCCGCCGGTCGCCGCCGCGCGCTACCCGGGCGACGTGGCGCTCGCCGACGGCGACGAGTTCGGGCCGCTGCGCGCCGTCGCGATCCCCGGCCACGCGGACGACCACCTGGCGTTCGTGGCCGGCGCCGCCGCCTTCACCGGCGACGCGGTGCTGGGCGAGGGGAGCGTGTTCGTGACGAGCCGGCTGGGCGAGTACCTCAGCGCGTTGGAGCGGCTGCGCGGGCTCGGGCTCGCGCTGCTGTGCCCGGGGCACGGGCCGCCGGTCTGGGACCCGCACGCCAAGCTCGGCGAGTACGTCGCCCACCGGGCCGAGCGCGAGCGCAAGCTGCTCGCCGCGCTGGAGGCGGGCGCCCGCACCGAGGACGAGCTGCTGGACGCCGCATGGGCCGACGCACCGCCCGCCCTGCGAGGCGCGGCCGCGCTGACCCTGCGCGCCCACGCGGGCAAGCTGGCCGCCGAGGGCCGCCTGCCCGAAGACGTCCGGCTGGATGACTGACCATCTAGCCTGATCGCCCATGCCGCGGACGGTCAGGGTCTACGACGAGTACGTGTTCGGCTTCTCCTGGGTGCTGGAGGAGGGCATGCAGCGCACCTCGCACGCGCTCGTGGCCGACGGCAAGGTCTGGCTCGTCGACCCCGTCGCGTTCGACGAGGCGCTCGAGCGCGCGGCCCGCCTCGGCGAGGTCGCGGGCGTGCTGCAGCTGCTCGACCGCCACAACCGCGACTGCGCGGCGCTCGCCGAGCGCTACGGCGTACCGCACCTGAAGGTCCCCGACGCCGTGCCCGGCAGCCCGTTCAAGGCGGTCCCCGTGGTGCGCTTCCCGGGCTGGAAGGAGACCGCCCTCTGGTGGCCGGAGCAGGACGCGCTGATCGTCGCCGAGGTCGTCGGCGCGAACGAGCTCTACACGGGCGGCCGCGGTGCCGCCGGCATGCACCCGATGCTGCGCGCGCTGCCCCCGCGCGGGTTGCGCTCCTACTCCCCGCGGCACCTGCTGATGGGCCACGGCGCCGGCATCCACGGCGCGGCGGCGACCCCAGCCCTGCGCCAGGCGCACGACCGTGCGCGGCGCGACATCCCGCGCGCGCTGACCAAGCTGCCGACGCTGTTCCGCTAGGCCTAGGCCTAGGCCGCGGCGGCGCCGGCCTCGGCGAGCCGGCGGCGCGCGATCTCCATCGCGGCCGCGAGCGTCGTCGCGCCGGTCGCCTCGGCGTGCTCGAAGACCAGGCGCGTGGTGTCCGAGATGCCCCGCACGCGCTCCTCGGCGCGCGCCGCGTCGTAGCCGGTCTCCTCCAGCTCGACGGAGATGTTGATGATGCCGCCGGCGTTGGCGACGAAGTCCGGCGCCCAGACGATCCCACGGTCGGCGAGCTGGACGGCGATCGCGTCGGCCGCGAGCTGGTTGTTGGCCGCGCCCGCGATCACCCGGCAGCGCAGGTCGGGGACCGTGTCGTCGTCGAGCACGGCGCCGAGCGCGCACGGAGCGAGCACGTCGACCTCGGCCGTCAGCGCGGAGGCCGGGTCGGTCCAGGTCGCGCCGAGCTCCTCGGCGAGCGCGCGCTTGCCCTCGTCGACGTCGGCGACGACCAGCGACGCGCCGGCCTCGTGCAGCAGCCGCGCGAGCTTGCCGCCGACGCGGCCGAGCCCCACGACCGAGGCGCTGCGGCCTTCGAGCGACGCACTGCCGAAGGCGCGCTCGCAGGCGACCTCCATCGCGCACTGCACGCCGAGCGCCGTCCACGGGCTCGGGTCGCCGGAGCTGCCCGTCTCGACCGCCAGGCCGGCGACTTGGTCGGTGATCTCCGCGATCACGGCCATGTCGCGGTCGGAGGTCCCGACGTCCTCGGCGGTGATGTACGCGCCGTCGAGCGCGGCGACCGTCTCCCCGAAGTCCAGCAGCACGTCGCGCCGGTCCTCGCCGGCCGGCGGGGCGTGCCCGGCCGGGAGCATGATCACGCCCTTGCCGCCGCCGAGCGGGAGCCCGGCCACCGCGGCCTTGAAGGTCATCGCGCGGGAGAGCCGCAGCGCGTCGCGGAGCGCGGCGCGCGAATCACCGTAGGTCCACATGCGGCACCCGCCGAGCGACGGGCCGCGTGCGGTCGAGTGCACCGCGACGATCGTGTAGAGGCCCGAGCGCCGCCCGCGGCGGACCAGCAGGGTCTCGTGATCGAGGTTCTCGAGGTACCGGTCGATGGCCGCGAGGTTAGCGATCGCTAGTGCTCGGACGGCGGCGCGTCCGACCCGCCCGAGTCCGTCTGCGACCCGCTGCCCGTCGAGCCCGAGCCGCTGTGCTGCTCGGGCGCGGCGGTGCCGGACCCGGGCTGCGCCGTGCCGGAGTCGGACGGCGCGGTCGTGCCCGGCGACGTCGTGCCGGGCGAGCTCGACGGCTCCTGCTGCTCCGGCGCGGTCGCGCCGCCCGTGCGGGGCGGCGCGGTGGTGGTCTCGGGCCCGGTCACCGGAGTCGTGTGGACGTCGGGCTTGACCGGGGCGCCGGTGGCGAGGGGAGCGACGGCGGCCTGCTTGTCGCCGGCGGCGGCCTTCTTCTTGCGCGCGGCCTTCGGCGCGGCCGGGGTGACCGGCTGGCTCATCGTCCGGTGCAGGACGGGCTGGTCGGGGACGGCGACCGGCGGTGCGGCCTTCGTGGGCTTGGCGGTGGCCGGCGCGGCGGCGGCCTTGGCGGGGGCGGCGGCGCGCTCCTGCTTGAGCTTGTGGACCTCGACGGCGCCGCCGGCGGTCAGCGCCGCGGTGCAGACGACGGCCGCCACCTTGCATGCCGTGGCCGTGGCGAGCGTGCCGCCCGCGGCGGTCGCGGCGACCCCGCCGCCACCTGCGGCCGCGCCGCCCGCGGCGGCCCCGCCGCCGCCGATGCCGAGGCTGGCGGCGACCGAGCCGAACAGACCGGCGGACACCGGCGTGAGCGCGGCGAACGAACGCCGCATCCCGCGCAGCGCCTGGCGGTACTCGCGGCAGCCCGCGCACGCGCGCATGTGCTTGCGGGCGCGGCCGGAGGCCTTCACGCCGCGGTCGTAGGACGCCATCAGGTCGTCGCGGATATCGCAGCAGTCGGCGTCGCGCGCCTCGGCGGCCTCGACGAGCCCGACCCGCGCCCGCACGAGCAGGGACTTGACGGCCGGCACGGTCACGTCCAGCGCGGCGGCGAGGTCCGCGTAGGACATCCCGTCGATCTCTCGCATCAGCAGCGCGGAGCGCTGCTGCTCGGGCAGCCGGCCGACGTCCTCGACCAGGCGCGTGAGGTCCTCGCGCCGCTGCGCCTCCTCGATCGGATCGTGCAGCGGCTTGCGCGACATCTCGAAGATCTCGGCGGCCGGAGGCGTCGGGCGGCGCAGGTGGTCGATGCAGCGGTTGTGCGCGACGCGGTAGAGCCAGGCGCGGAGATTGACCTCGCGCTCGTCGGCGCGCAGCGCTCCGTACGCGCGCACGAACACGTCCTGCATGACGTCCTCGGCGTCCTGGCGCGAGCCGGGGGAGAGCATCTGGCGCGCGTAGGCGAACAGCCGCTGCCGGTAACGGTCGTGGATCGCGCCGAACGCCTCCTCGCTGCCTGCCCGGAAGAGCGCCAGCAGCTGCTCGTCGGACCGCAGCCGCAGCCACGGGGCGCCGAGCGGAACCCGGGTCAAGCTCGGTGCGTGAAGTGCTGAGGCTTCCACGGCGCTAGGGCTCCAATCGAACGACGCGTCCAGCCGACTCTAACCGTCTTCGGGGTCGGAAGTTACGAACTTCGTCCCTGCCAAGCTTGTCCACGCATGGCCGAGGTCCTCCCCATCCGTCCCGGTCTGACTCTACCGCTGAGCGAAATTGAGCTTCGGACATCCCGCTCCTCGGGACCGGGAGGTCAGCACGCCAACGTCACGGCGTCGCGGGTCGAGGCGACCTTCGACGTCGCGGCCAGCCCGACGCTCAGCGCCGAGCAGCGCGCGCGCATCTCGGCCAAGCTCGGCCCGCGCGTCACCGCATCCGCCCAGGACACCCGCTCCCAGCACCGCAACCGCGAGCTCGCGCTCGAGCGGCTCGCCACCCGCCTGGCGCACGCGCTCGAGGTCCGGCGCCCGCGGACGAAGACGCGGCCCACCCGGGCCAGCCAGCGGCGCCGGGTGGACTCCAAGAAGCGCCGCGGCGAGACCAAGCGGTCCCGCCGCAGACCCGACCTCGACTAAGCCCGGGCTAACCGATCCGGATCAGCTTCTTGTTGACGAACTCGTCCATGCCGTAGCGGCCGAGCTCGCGGCCGAAGCCGGAGTTCTTCACGCCGCCGAACGGCAGCTCCGCGCCGTCGGCGCCGACGAGGTTGACGAACACCATGCCCGCCTCGATCTTGTCGGCGACCCGCTTCGCCTGGTCGGCGTCGGTGGTCATCAGGTAGGAGCCGAGGCCGTAGGGCGTGTCGTTGGCCAGCGCGACGGCCTCCTCCTCGTCGCTGGCGCGGTAGACCTGCGCCACCGGCCCGAAGAACTCCTCGTGGCGGGCGGGGTTGTCGGGCGTGATGTCGGTCAGCACGGTGGTCTTGAAGAAGTTGCCCTCGTGCTCGCCGCCCGCGACGAGCTTGGCGCCGTTGTCGAGCGCGCGCTGGAGCTGCTCGGCGAGCCGCTCGGTCGCGTTGGACGACGACAGCGGGCCGATCTCCGTCTCGGCCTTGGTCGGGTCGCCCGGCTCGACCGCGGTGATGGCGGCGGTGAACTTCTCCAGGAACGGCTCGTAGAGGTCGTCGACGACGATGAAGCGCTTGGCGGCGTTGCAGGACTGGCCCGTGTTGTCGACGCGGGCCGCGACGGCGTTCTCGACCGCCGTGTCGAGGTCGTCGGTGCTGAGCAGGATGAACGGGTCGGAGCCGCCCAGCTCGAGCACGACCTTCTTGAGGTTGCGCCCGGCGATCTCGGCCACGGCCGCGCCCGCGCGCTCCGAGCCGGTCAGCGAGACCCCGCGCACGCGCGGGTCGCCGATCACCCACTCGATCTGCTCGTTCGACGCGCGGATGTTGTTGTACGCGCCCGCCGGGAAGCCGGCCTCGTCGTAGATCTCCTGCATCGCCTCTGCCGACTCCGGGCACTGGGGCGCGTGCTTGAGCAGGATCGTGTTGCCGATCGCCAGGTTCGGGCCCGCGAAGCGCGCCACCTGGTAGTAGGGGAAGTTCCACGGCATGATCCCGAGCAGGACGCCGTAGGGGCTGCGGCGGATGTGCGCCGAGCCCTCGCCCTCCAGCAGCTCGATCGGCTCGTCGGCCAGCAGCTTGGGGGCGTTGTCGGCGTAGTACTCGTAGATGGCCGCGGTGAAGTCGAGCTCGGCCAGCGCCTGCTCGACCGGCTTGCCCATCTCGCGCACGATGATCTCGGCGAGACGCTCGCGCTGCTCGGCGTGCAGCTCTCCGACGCGGCGGACCAGCTGCGCGCGCTCCTCGGCGGAGGTCTGGGCGCTCCAGTCGCGCATGGCCTGGTCGGCGCGCCCGATCGCGTCGCGCAGGTCGTCGTCGGAGATCGTCGGGTACTCCTTGACGGTCTCCCCGGTGGCAGGATTGACAACGGCGTAAAGGCTCATGGCCGCAAGCTAGCAGCGGGCGCGACTCCGCTCAGGACAACGGTCCGGGCGGCGATGCTCCGGGTAGCACCCGCTCCATGGCCGACGAGGAGTTCGCGCAGAACGCGATCGTCGGCTCGGACCCGGCGCACCACGTCGAGCGCCTGCGCGAGCTCGAGCAGCTCGGGGCGACGGTGATCGTGCTCCAGAACAACTCGGGCGCCGACCCGATGCGCGCGATCGGGGTCTACGGCGAGCAGGTGCTCCCGGAGCTGCGGGCCGTGCGGGCCTGACGGATAGGGTGCGGCGCCGTGCTCACGGTGCTGCACCTCTCGCCGCACCCCGACGACGAGGTGCTCGGGGCCGGCGCGACCCTGCTCGGCCTGCGTGACGCGGGCCACCGGATCATCAACCTCGCGTGCTCGCTGGGGCGCCCCGACCAGCACGAGCGGCGCCGTGCCGAGGTCACCGAGGCGTGCTCGCGCGCCGGGTTCGAGCTGGTGGTCCACGACCCGCCGCTGGCCCTCTCGACCGGCGACGACCCGTTCAACGCGCGCAAGCTGCTCGGCGCCACCGTCGAGCGGCTGATCGCCGACGAGCGCGTCGACCTGCTGATCTCCCCCGACCGCGACGACGCCCACCACGCGCACAAGACCGTCGCGGCGGTCGCGCGCACGGCGGGCGTGCCGTGGTGGACCTGGGGGCTGTGGCGCGACCTCGCGCGCCCGACGATCTTCGCCCCGTTCGGCGAGGGCCGGCTCGCGGAGCTCCAGCACGTCCTGGGCGCCCACCGCGGCGAGGTGGACCGCAACGACTACCACGACCTCCTGCGCGCCCGGGCGATCTGCGGCCGCATCCTCGGGGCGGAGCGGGTCTTCGGCTTCGGCTCGGAGCGCCGCGCGGAGGAGCCCTACGCCGAGCTGCTCGCGGATAGCGGCCCTGGCCGCGTGCTCGACCTCGAACGTCCCTTAGGCTGAGTGGCGATGGCGACCGCCGCGGGGCAGCAGACCGACGTGGACCTGCAGGCGCTCGACCGCGTGCAGCGGCGGGTGCTGTGGCTGGCGGCCGCGATGGTGCACCACGCCAACCGCGTGCGCGAGACCCGGTCGGGCGTGAAGGTCGGCGGCCACCAGACGTCGAGCGCCTCGATGGTGAGCCTGATGACCGCGCTGTGGTTCGCGCACCTGGAGGCGCCCGACCGCGTCTCGGTCAAGCCGCACGCGTCGCCGGTGCTGCACGCCATCAACTACCTGCTGGGGAGGCTCGACCGCAGGTACCTGACGACGCTGCGCGAGTACGGCGGGCTGCAGTCCTACCCGAGCCGGATCAAGGACCCCGACCCGGTCGACTACTCGACGGGCTCGGTCGGCATCGGCGCGACCGCGCCGATCTGGGGCGCGCTGGCGCACCGCTACGTCGCCGGGCACTTCGAGGTGCCGCGCGGCGGCCGCCAGATCTCGCTGGTCGGCGACGCGGAGCTCGACGAGGGCGCCTGCTGGGAGGCGATCGCCGACCCGATGGTGAGCAAGCTCGGCGAGGTCATGTGGGTCGTCGACGTCAACCGGCAGTCGCTCGACCGCGTCGTGCCGGACATCGCGGCGGGCCGGCTCGCCTCGATGTTCGAGGCCGCGGGCTGGCACTGCGTGATGGTCAAGTACGGGCCGCGGCTCGCCGCGCAGGAGCCGCTGCGCGAGCGCGTCGACGCGATGCCCAACGAGGAGTACCAGCGGCTGCTGCGCGCGGACGCCGGCGAGCTGCGCGAGCGCCTGGAGATCGACGTCTCCGGCCTCGAGGACGCCGATCTGCTGGCCACGTTCCGCGACCTCGGCGGCCACGACCTCGGCGCGCTGATCGACGCCTACCGGCAGGCCGACGCCGAGCCGCACCGCCCGACGGTCGTGTTCGCCTACACGATCAAGGGCTGGATGCTGCCGACGGAGGGCCATCCCGCCAACCACAGCGCGCTGCTCAACGACGAGCAGTACGTGCAGCTCGCGGAGACGCTCGGCACCGACCCGCAGGACCCGTGGGCGACGTTCGAGCCCGACTCCGCCGAGGCGGCGCTGTGCGCGGCGACGGGCCGGCGGCTGGACCGGCCGGAGCCGAAGTTCGTCGCCGACCCGCCGAAGGTGCCCGGCGACCTCGGTCGCGAGCACAAGGGCGAGGCGTCCACGCAGCAGGCGTTCGGGCGCTTCTTCGTCGACCTCGTGCGCGAGGCGCCGGAGGTGGCCGACCGCGTCGTGACGGTCTCGCCCGACGTCGGCACCTCGACGCAGCTCGGCGGCTGGATCAACAAGGCGGGCATCTGGGCGCCCGGCGAGCGGATCGACTGGTTCGCCGACGACACGGACACGCTCGTGCGCTGGCGCGAGTCCGATCACGGCCGCCACATGGAGCTGGGGATCGCCGAGGTCAACCTCGTCGGGCTGCTCGGCGAGCTCGGCGCCACCTGGTCGCGGGACGGCCAGCCGCTGCTGCCGGTCGGCACGATCTACGACCCGTTCGTCGCGCGCGCGCTCGAGCCGTGGTCGTTCGGGATCTACGCGGGCGGCCAGTCGATCCTCGTCGGCACGCCGAGCGGCGTCACGCTCGGGCCCGAGGGCGGCGCGCACCAGTCCGTCATCACCCCCTCGATCGGGATCGAGCAGCCCGGCTGCGTGGCGTGGGAGCCCGCGTTCGGGCAGGACCTCGAGTGGACGCTGCTGCACGCGCTGTCGCAGCTCGGCCGCGAGGACGGCTCGAGCGCCTACTTCCGCCTCTCCACGCGCCCGCTCGACCAGTCCCTGCACACGGGCACGCGCGAGGAGGCGCTCGCGGGCGGCTACCGGCTGCAGGCGCCGGAGGAGCCGCGCGTGGCGATCGCGGTGATGGGCGCGCTGGTGCCCGAGGCGATCGAGGCCGCCGGCATGCTCGCCGAGGAGGCGGGCATCGAGGCCGAGGTGATCTGCGTCACGAGCGCCGACCTGCTGTTCCGCTCCTTCCAGGCGCGCGCCGGCCTCGGGGAGGGCGACCCGGCCACGATCGACCGGCTGTTCGGCCGCCGCGTCCCGATCGTCACGCTCGTCGACGGGCACCCGCACACGCTGGCGTTCCTCGCGGGCGCCGCGGGCGCGCCGATCGCCTGCCTCGGCGTGCAGCACTTCGGCCAGTCGGGCGACCTCGCGGAGCTCTACGAGCACCACCAGATCGACGCCGAGTCGGTCGTGGGCGCCGCGCTGGACCTCCTTGACTAGTGGCCGACGTCGCCGTCGTCGGTGGCGGCATCGTGGGGCTGGCGACGGCGCGGGCGCTCGCGCTGCGCGGCCGCCGCGTGCTCGTGCTCGAGCGCGAGGAGCGGCTCGGCGCGCACCAGACCTCGCACAACAGCGGCGTGATCCATCAGGGCATCTACTACGCGCCCGGGTCGCTGAAGGCGCGGCTGTGCCGGGAGGGCGCCGACGCGCTGTACGCCTACTGCGCCGCGCAGGGCATCCCCGCGCAGGCCTGCGGGAAGGTCGTCATCGCCGTGCGCGCGGCCGACCTGCCGCGGCTCGACGAGCTGGAGCGCCGCTCGCGCCAGAACGGCGTGCCGGGGCTGCGCCGGATCGGCCCCGCGGAGGTGCGCGAGATCGAGCCGGCGGCCGCCGGCCTGGCGGCGCTGCACTCGCCGCGGACCGGGATCGTCGACTTCGCGGCCGTGGCCGCCGCCTACGCCCGCGACGTCGAGGCGCACGGCGGCGCGATCCGCACGGGCGCCGCCGTGCGCGCCGTGGTCGACCGTCCGGACGGGGTGGAGGTGGTGCTCGACGGGGGCGCAGCGGTGCGCGTGCCTCGCGCGGTGACCTGCGGCGGCGCCTGGTCGGACCTGCTCGCGCGGGCGTCCGGCGCGCGGGTCGACCTGCGGATCGTCCCGTTCCGCGGCGCCTACCTGAAGCTGCGCGCCGACCGCACGCACCTCGTGCGCGGGCAGATCTACCCCGTTCCCGACCCGTCGCTGCCGTTCCTCGGCGTGCACCTCTCGCGCACGATCGGCGGCGACGTGCTGCTCGGCCCGACCGCGCTGCTGGCCGGCGCGCGCGACGCGTACCGGCTCGCGCGGATCCGCCGCGCCGACCTCGGCGCGACGCTGCGCTGGCCCGGCACCCGGCGGCTCGTGCGCCGCTGGTGGCGGACCGGCGCGCGCGAGCTCGCCAACGCGGCCTCCCGCCGGCTCGTCCTGCGCGACCTCGCGCGCTACGTGCCGGAGATCGGCCCCGACGACGTCGAGCCCGGACCCGCGGGGGTCCGGGCTCAGGCCGTCGGCCGCGACGGCGCGCTGCTCGACGACTTCGCGTTCGCCGAGACGGCGCACGCGCTGCACGTCGTCAACGCGCCGTCGCCGGCCGCCACGGCTTCGCTGGCGATCGCGGAGCTCGTGGCGGACCGGCTGGGGCGGCTGGGCGCCTAGGCGGCGTCCAGGGCGGGGCGGAGGGTCGCCTGCGGCGTGGACTCCGTCTCCTCGACGGGGGCCTCGGCGGCCGCGCCGTACTTGCTGGAGATCAGGAGCCAGCCGGCCAGGGCGCCGACGGCGGCGACGATGCCGCCGACCAGCAGCGCGTCGTGCATGCCGCTGACGTACTGACCCGGGTCGCCGCCGAAGGCGTGCTCGGCCGGGATCAGGGCGCCCAGGGCGGCGACGCCGACGGCGATGCCGGCCTGGCGGGCCGTGTCGTTGACGCCCGCCGCGACGCCGCTCTGCTCCTGCGGGACCGACGACAGCGCGACGTTGGTCAGGGCGGGGTTGAACAGGCCGGTGCCGATCGAGGCGACGATGAAGCCCGGCATCATGATCGGCCACGACGAGTCGGTGCCGGCCAGCATGAAGAGGCCCATGCCGACCGCGACCAGCGCGAGGCCGACCGAGATCATCGTCCGCGCCGGGACCGTCTGGCCGAGCTGCGCGGTCGCGCCGGAGACGATCAGCATGATCAGCGTGCCGGGCAGGTAGACCAGGCCGGCCTCGATCGCCGACAGCCCGACGATCTGCTGCAGGTAGATCGTGACGTAGAGGAAGATCGCGAAGAACGTCGAGGAGATCGCGAACGCCGTGATCTGCGCGCCCGTGAACGAGCCGTCGCGGAAGAACCGCATCGGCAGCATCGGGGCCTTGATGCGGAGCTGCGAGACCACGAAGGCGATCAGCGCGGCGGCGGCGCCGGCCAGCTCGGCGATGATCGGCGTCGAGGTCCAGCCGTCCTCGTTGCCGCGCAGGAGCGCGAGCACGAGCAGGCCGAGGCCGGCGGTCAGCGTGATCTGGCCGAACCAGTCGACCCCGTGGGCCGACGGGTCGCGCGACTCCTGGACGTACACGCGCGTGATCACGAGGCCGGCGATGCCGATCGGGATGTTGATCAGGAAGATCCACTGCCAGTCGAGCCCGCTCGTGAGCAGGCCGCCGACCAGCGGGCCGACCGCGAACGACGCGCCGATCGTGGCGCCATAGGCCGCGAGCGCGCCGGCGCGCTCCTTGGCGGACGGGAACGCCTGCGCGAGCAGCGCGAGCGAGACCGCGAACATGATCGCGGCGCCGATGCCCTGGACCGCGCGGGCGGAGTTGAGGAAGACGATGTCGGTCGCCAGGGCGCAGAGGCCGGAGGCGACGGTGAAGATCGAGAGGCCGATCGTGAAGAGGCGGCGACGACCGAGGCGGTCGGCGAGCGAGCCGGCGGTCAGGACGACGCTCGCGAGGGCGAGCGTGTACGCGTCGACGACCCACTGCAGGCCGCTGAGGCCCGTGTCGAGGTCCTCGGCGATGCGCGAGAGCGCGGTGTTGACCACGGCGATGTCGAGCATGAGCATCGCGGTGGCCGCGCAGACGACTGCAAGCGTCCAGCGTTGCGTTGTTGACATGTGGGTGAGGGCTCCGGGGAGAGGGGAGAGAGAGGGGTCTTCCGGGACTCTCGCGTGTGGGCAGCCCCAGGTCTGCGGAGCGAACCCGCGAATGCACGTACGGGAACCGCTCGCGCGCCGGTGCGGCTGGCTCGAATGCTCCAGACTGCGCACCGTGGACGACGCGTACCTGGACCGGGTGCTGATCGGCGGCCGCGAGCGGCGCGAGATCGTGATCGCCGAGCCCGACCCCGCATGGGCGGAGCGCTTCGCAGCGGAGCGCGAGCGCATCCTCGCGGCGCTCGGCGAGCGCGCCCTGCGGATCGAGCACATCGGCTCGACCGCGGTGCCGGGCCTGGCCGCCAAGCCGATCGTCGACATCCTCGTCGAGGTCACCCGCGTCGAGGACGCCGACCTCTCGGGCGCCGGCTACGTCCTGCGCGTCGGCGAGGAGCACCACCGCATGTTCCGCACGCCTGGGCTCGACGTTCAGGTCCACCTCTGGCCTGAGGGGTCGAGCGAGGTCGCTCGCCACCTCGCCTTCCGCGACCGCCTGCGGGCCTCGCCCGAGGACCGCGCGGCCTACGAGGCGCTCAAGCGCGAGCTCGCGACCCGCGACTGGCCCGACATGAACCACTACGCCGAGGCCAAGAGCGAGCTGATCCGCGAGATCCTCGCTAAGGGCTGACGGCGAGGAACAGGAAGGACGCGAACAGCACGAGGTGCACGCCGCCCTCCTGCAGGGTCGCGCGGCCCGGCAGCACGGTGAGCGCGCCGACGACGGCCGTGATCGCGAGCAGCACGATCTGCGTGGAGCCGAGGCCGAGCACGAGCGGGCCCTCGAGCCAGATCGAGGCGATCGCGATCGCCGGGATCGTGAGGCCGATGCTCGCCATCGCCGAGCCGAGCGCGAGGTTGAAGCTCGTCTGGACGCGGTCGCGGCGGGCGTTGCGGGCGGCGGCGAGCGTCTCGGGCAGCAGGACGAGCAGCGCGATCACGACACCGACGGCCGACTGCGGGGCGCCGATCGAGGCGACGGCGTCCTCGATCGCCGACGACTCGAGCTTGGCGAGCCCGACTACCGCGACGAGCGAGAGCACGAGCAGACCGAGGCTGGTGACCGCCTCCCGGTCCGTCGGCGGGTCGGCGTGGTCCTCCGGGCCGGCGTTCTCGGGCACGAAGTAGTCGCGGTGGCGGACGGTCTGGACGACGACGAACAGGCCGTAGAGCGTCAGCGACGCCACGGCCGCGAACGCGAGCTGGTCGGCGGTGAACTCCGCGCCCGGCGCACCGATCGTGAACGTCGGCAGGACGAGGCAGAGCACCGCGAGCGTGCAGACCGTCGCCAGGGCGGTCGCGGTGCCTTCGGCGTTGAACGACGCGGTGCCCTTGTGCAGCGCGCCCAGCAGCAGGGAGATCCCGACGATGCCGTTGGTCGTGATCATCACGGCCGCGAACACGGTGTCGCGCGCGAGCGTGTCCGTGTCCGAGCCGCCCGAGATCATCAGCGTCACGATCAGCGCGACCTCGATCACGGTCACCGCGACCGCGAGCACGAGCGACCCGAACGGCTCCCCGACCCGGTGGGCGACCACCTCCGCGTGGTGCACCGCGCCCATCACGGCCGCCGCCAGCACGGCTCCGGCGATCACGAGGACGATCGTCCCCGGCTTGCTCCCCCAGGTGGCGGCCGTCAGCACGGCCGCGAGCACGGGGACGACGGTGGTCCAGCTCGGTCGGCTCAAGAGAGCCGTCAGGATGGCAGCCGGGACTCAGCCTCGGCCGCTCGCGAGCGCCGCGCCCATCGACGCTCACCCTCCGCGGTTAGAGCAGGCCGGACTCGCGGGCGCTGCGGGCCGTGTCGGCCAGCACCGCCCGGGTGTCGTGCAGCGGCGCCCAGCCGAGCTGCTCGCGGGCGCGCTCGGTGTCCATCACGACGGGCACGCGCAGCGCGTTCAGCCACGAGGCCTGCGGCGGCATCAGCGGCAGCTTGTCCACGACGCCCGCGCCGAGCGCGATCCCCGCGCGCGGGAACGGCACGGAGTGCCAGCCGAGCGCGCGCGCGAGGTCGCCGGCGGTGATCGTCCCCGAGCCCGCGAGGTTGTAGATGCCGGGCTCGCCCTCGCCGCGCACCGCGGCGGCCAGCGCGAGCGCGACGTCCTCCGTGTGCACGAGCTGGAACGGCGTGCCGGGATCCGGCAGCACGGGCCCCACGGGCGACTTGCGCAGCAGCGCCGGGAACGCCTCGACGAGCGCGAGCGCGTCGCCTCCGGCGACGATGCACGGCCGGAACACGTAGACGTCGGTGCCGGCGCCGTCGAGCGCCTCGCGCAGCGTCTGCTCCAGCTCGGCCTTCTGCGCCGAGTAGTAGTGCGCGTCGGTGCCGCGCACCGGAACGTCCTCGGTCAGCGGCTGCGGGTTGTCGGCGTGGAAGCCGTAGGCCGCGACGGACGAGGTGTACACCAGCCGCCGGACCCCGCGGGCGGCCTCGAACACGTTGCGCGAGCCCTCGAGGTTGACCGAGCGCGTCTCCTCCCGTCCGCCGACGATGATGAAGGCGAGGTGCACGAGCACGTCGGCCTCGTCGGCGAAGGCCTGCACCGCGTCGCGGTCGAGCACGTCGCCCTGCCGGTACTCGGTCTTCTCGAGCCCCTGCTCGGAAGGGTCGAACGGGCGGCGCGCCATGCCGAGCACCCGCTCGACGGCCGGGTCGGCGTCGAGCCGGCGGAGCAGCGCACGGCCGATGTCCCCGGTCGGTCCGGTGACGGCGACGATCATGGCGCGTACCCGGGTTCGCCCGGGAGCACGAGGCGGGCCGCGGGACCGTCGCCGATCACCTGCGGCTGGACGGGCTCGACCTCGCGGCCGGCCGCCCACTCGAGCAGCTCGTCGGCGGTGGAGAACTCGTCGAGCTGCTCCAGCGTCTTGATCGTCGGGAACACGAGCAGGATCTCGTCGCGCTCGTGCGCCTCGAGGGCGCCGCGCGGCGTGAACCAGCCGAGGTCGACCGTCTCGCCGCCGTCGGGCTGCGGCTCCGCGTCCTCGGGTGCGGCGACGAGGAAGAAATGCGTGTCGAAGCGGATCGCGACGATCTCGGGCGTGATCCAGCGCGAGAAGCGAACGAGCGCGTCGGGGTCGGGCAGCGCGATCGACGCCTCCTCCTGCACCTCGCGCACGCCCGCCGCGCGGTGCGCCACGTCGCCGGTGCCCTCGTCGGCGTCCACGGCACCGCCGGGAAACACCCAGGCGCCGCCCATGAAGCGCTGGGCGGGGTTGCGCTTGACGAGCAGGACCTCGAGCGTCTCCGAGCCGCCGCGCAGCACGATCACCGTCGCGGCCTGGCGCGGCTTGACCGGCTCGCCGTCGTTGATCTGGGCGCCCGGCTCGAGGCTCAAGGCCTCAGTCCTCGTAGAGCGAGAAGTCGGCCTTGCGGGCGCCGCAGACGGGGCAGTACCAGTCGGCCGGGATGTCATCGAAGGCGGTGCCGGCGGGGATCCCGCCGTCCGGGTCGCCCTCCGCCGGGTCATAGATGAACCCGCAGGATTCGCAGATCCACTTCTGAGCGGTTTGGGTGGTCATGCCCGAAGAGGGTAGGAGATCGGCCTCGCCATACTCGGGGTTCCATGCGCAGCCGGATACCGACCCTCGAGCTGCTCGTGTTCGTGGTCGGCACCTCGACGCTGGGGGCGGAGATCGCGGCCGCGAGGCTGATGGCGCCGTTCTTCGGCGACTCGACGATCGTGTGGGCGAACACGATCGCGATCGTGCTCGTCGCGCTCTCGATCGGCTACTGGTTCGGCGGCCGGCTCGCTGACCGCCATCCGCACCTGCGCGGGCTCTGCCTGCTCGTGCTCGCGGCGTCGCTGATCCTCGGCCTGGTCCCGATCGTGGCCAACCCGTTCCTGTCGCTGAGCGTCGACGCGTTCGACTCCGTCTCGATCGGGACGTTCGCCGGCTCGCTGTTCGGCGTGCTCGCGCTCGTCGCGGTGCCCGTGCTGATGCTCGGCGCGGTCTCACCGTGGGCGATCCGGCTGAAGCTGCACGCCGTCGAGGACTCGGGCGAGATCGCCGGCCGCATGTACGCGATCTCCACCGTCGGCTCGCTCGTCGGCACGTTCCTGGCCGCGCTGCTGCTGATCCCGCTCGTCGGCACGCAGCGCACGTTCCTCGTCTTCGCGCTCGCGCTCGCCCTGGTCGCCGCGCTCGGCCTCGGGCTGCGCTGGCTGCCCGCGCCCGCCGCCGTCGCGCTGCTGCTGGCGATCCCGCCCGGCGCGATCAAGGGCTCCGAGGAGGGCCGCGTGATCTACGAGACCGAGACGGAGTACCAGTACGCGCGCGTGGTCGAGTACGACGACGGCGTGCGCCGGCTGGAGCTCAACGAGGGCCAGGCGGTCCACTCCACCTACAAGCCCGGCACGGTGCTGACCGGCAACTACTGGGACGGGCTGCTCGTCGACCCGTTCGCCGTGCTGGAGCGGCCGCCGCGGCGGGTGGCGATGCTCGGCACCGCCGCGGGCACGACCGCACGCGCGTACGCCCGCTACCTGCCCGAGACGACGATCGACGCGGTCGAGATCGACGGCGAGCTGCTGGACATCGGCCGCCGCTACTTCGACCTGCGCGCGCGCCCGCAGCTGAACACGATCGCTGAGGACGCGCGCCCGTTCCTGCGCCGCACGGAGCACCGCTACGACGTGATCATGGTGGACGCCTACCGGCAGCCGTACATCCCCTTCTACCTGACCACGAAGGAGTTCTTCGCGCTCGCGCGCGAGCGGCTCGCGCCCGGCGGCGTGGTGGCGATCAACGTCGGGCACCCGGAGGGCTCGGACCGGCTGGAGCGCGTGCTGAGCGCGACCCTGCGCTCCGTCTTCCGCGAGGTCGGGCGCGATCCGCTCAACTCGACCAACACGATCCTGATGGGCTCCGACGCGCCGATCACCGGCGCCCGTCTGCTCGCCGCCGCCGGGGAGCTGTCGTCCGACCTGCAGCCGGTCGCCGTGCGCGCCGCGTCGCGCCTGCGGCCGGGGCTGAGCGGCGGGAGCGTCTACACCGACGACCACGCGCCGGTCGAGTGGCTCGTCGACGAGTCGCTCGTCCAGTACGCGGCGGGCGACGACTGATGCGCGTCCTCATCACGGGCGCCGCGGGCACGATCGGGCGCGACCTGCGCGCGGGCCTGCGCGGTCGCCACGAGCTGCGGCTGCTCGACGTCGCCGAGCAGGAGCCGGCGGGCGAGGGGGAGGAGGTCGTGACCGCGAGCGTCGCCGACGCGGCCGCGATGCGCGCGGCCGCCGACGGGATGCACGCGATCGTCCACCTCGCCGCGAACCCGGTCGACGCGCCGTTCGACGTGATCCTCGAGCCGAACATCGTGGGCACCCAGCGCGTCTTCGAGGCGGCGGTCGCGGCCGGCGTGCCGCGCGTCGTCTACGCCTCCAGCCACCACGCCGCCGGCTTCTGGCCGCGCTCGCAGCCGATGCGCGTCACCGATCCCGTCCGGCCCGACAGCCACTACGGCGTCTCGAAGGTGTTCGGCGAGGCCGTCGCCCGCCTGCACCACGACAAGCACGGGCTCCAGGTCGCCTGCCTGCGGATCCAGTCCTGGACCGACCGGCCCACCGACACGCGCCACCTCGGCTCGTGGCTGAGCCCGCGCGACGGCGTCGCGCTCGTGGATCGCTGCCTGGTCGCGCCGGAGCTCGGCTTCGCGGTCATCTGGGGCGTGTCCGCGAACACGCGCAACTGGCTCGTGCAGGAGGACCTGTCGTGGCTCGGGTGGGCGCCGGTCGACGACGCGGAGGCGTTCGCCGGCGACGTCGAGCCCGAGCCGCCCGGCCTCACGCAGGAGCTCGACGGCGGCCCGTACGTGGGCCGCCTCCAGCATCCGAAGTACGACTAGAGCCGGGTCCGGGCTCAGGCGGCGCGCGGCATCGCGGCGCCGTCGAACGGGCGCCCGAGCTGCTGCGCCGCCGCGACCGGCACGCCCTCGCCGGGCCGGAAGCCCGACTGCACGCAGGCGCGGGCCAGCGACGACGCCGCCTCGCGCAGCTCCGGCCGCGTGTGCGAGGCCATCACCGCGAGCCGCAGCCGCGCGGTGCCCTCCGGCACCACCGGCGGGAGCACGGCCTCGATGAACGCGCCCTGGTCGACCGCCGCGTCCACGATCCGCTGCGCGCGGTCGGCGTCGCCGACGACGATCGTGATCACATGCCCCTGCGCGCCGACCGTGTCGAAGCCCTCGCGGGCCAGCCCGTCGCGCAGCGCGTCGGCGTTGGCCTGCAGCTTCTCGATCCGCCGCGGCTGCTCCTCGAGCAGGTCCAGCGCCGCCATCGCCGCGGCGATCGCCACCGGCGACGGCGCCGTCGAGTGCAGCAGCGTGCGGGCGCTGTTGACGAGGTAGCGCGCGGTCACGTGGTCGCAGGTGGCGAAGCCGCCGTAGGCGCCGAGCGCCAGCCCGAGCGAGCCCGTGATCACGTCCACCTCGCCGTCGAGCCCCGCGTCGGCGACCGCCCCGCGGCCGCCCGGGCCGAGCGAGCCGATCGCGTGCGACTCGTCCACGAGCAGGCGCACGTCGTGGCGCTGCGCGAGCTCGGCCAGCTCCTCCAGCGGGGCGACGTCGCCGTCGAGCCCGAACAGGCCCTCGGTGGCGATCAGCGCGCCGCGGCCGTCCGACTGGCGCAGCCCCCAGGCGAGGTGCTCGGCGTCGCCGTGGTCGTAGGCGAAGACGTCCGCGCCCGCGAGCCGGCAGGCGTCGACGATCGAGGCGTGGCAGAGCTCGTCGTGGAAGACCACCTCGCCGCGGCGGGCGAGCGCGGGGATCACGCCGAGGTTGGCCAGCGAGCCCGAGCCGAACAGCAGGCCCGAGCGAGCGCCGGAGAACGTCGCCAGGCGCTCCTCGAGCCGCCGGTGCAGCGTCATCGTGCCGGAGGCGACGCGCGCCGCCCCGGCGCCGACGCCCCAGCGCATCGCCGCGTCGGCCGCCGCCTCGCGGACCCGCGGATGGTCGGCCAGTCCGAGCGCGTTCGCCGAGCAGAGCAGCAGCACCGGGCGCCCGTCGAGCACGACGCGCGGGCCCTGCGGCCCGCTGACCATGCGCAGGCGGCGGTAGGTGCCCAGCTCCCTCAGCTCGTCGAGACGCTCGTCGAGATCCAGCATCGGCTCTCCTCCCGGACGCCGCGCGCCCGGATGTTCGTGGAACGCTGGCGCAACGGTACGGGCGGCCCCGGACGGCTCGGGCGCTAGGTTTGCGCCGGTGCCGCAGTCCATTCCCACCATCCGCTTCCCGGCCGGCGACCGCAGCCCGCTCACGACGCTGCTGCTGCGGATGGCGCTCGCCTTGGGTCTGCTGCTGTTCGTCACGCTCGTCGCCTACGTCGGCCGCGACGGGTACCGCGACAGCAACGAGACGCCGGTCGGGTTCCTGGACGCCCTCTACTACGCGACGGTGAGCATCACCACGACCGGCTACGGCGACGTGATCCCCGTCACCGACGGGACGCGTCTTGCGACGACCCTGCTCGTCACGCCTGCGAGGATCGTGTTCCTCATCATCCTCGTGGGCACGACCGTCGAGGTGCTCGCGTCACGCACGCGCGATGCCGTTCGAGAGCAGGCATGGAGGAAGAACTTGCGCGACCACACGATCATCATCGGCTATGGCACCAAGGGGCGCGCGGCCATCGAGACGATGGTCGCCCGCGGCACGGAGAAGGACAAGATCGTCGTCATCGACTCCGACCCGGACGCGGTCGAGGACGCCGCGCGCGCGGGGCTGACGGCGATCCACGGCTCCGCGGAGCGGACCTCCGTACTCGAGGCGGCCGGGGTCACCGAGGCCAAGTCGGTGATCGTCGCGCCCAACCGCGACGACGCCGCGGTGCTGATGACGCTCACGGTTCGCGAGCTCGACCCCGACGCCCTGATCATCGCGGCCGCCCGCGAGTCCGAGAACGTCCACCTGCTCAAGCAGAGTGGCGCCGACTCGGTGATCCTGACCTCGGGCGCGGCGGGCCGGCTGCTCGGCCAGGCGGTGCACAGCCCCCAGACCGTCGAGGTGCTGGAGGACCTGCTCAACGTGGGGTCGGGGATCGACCTGGTGGAGCGGTCGATCGGGCCGGAGGAGGCGGGCCGGCCGGTGTCGGAGGTCTCGCCGGGCGAGCCGGTGCTGGCGATCGTCCGCGACGGGGAGCTCATGCGCTTCGACGACGAGCGCGTCGCCAAGGTGCGCGAGGGCGACCGGGTGATCTGCCTGTGCGGCAACCGGGACGTCGAGATCAAGGGTTGAGCCGCACGTGCATGTGGTCGTCGTGGTGCACGAGCGGCTCGACGACCTTGCGCGGGCCCTTCAGGCGCACGTGCGGCCCGACGTAGATCGTGCGCGCGCCGGCCGCCACGAAGCGGTCGACGAGGTCCTGCGAGAGCTCGAGGTCGACCTGCGAGGGCTTGTACGCGCGCCGCTCGAGCCCGTCGAGCCGCGGGTAGTAGACGTCGACGTCGAGCCCGTTCTGGTGTGACATGTGGCCGAGGCCGCCGAAGCGCACGCCGAAGCTCCCGCCGTGGCGGCGGGACAGGTCGCCGACGCCGACGCGCGGCGCGAGCATGTTCGCCAGCCGGTGGTCCGCGATCACCTCGACGAGCGTGCGGACGAGCCGGTCGGTGCCCCAGCGGCGCCAGCCGCGGCCGGGCTTGCGCTTGAGCACCGGGTCCCAGGTGAACCAGTCCGGCCCCTCGGCCGGCAGCTGGACGCCGCGGCGCAGCTTGCCGGCCCACCAGGCGCCGACCGGGATCGACTCGCGGTAGGCGATCTCGGGCGCCGGGTCAGGCGCCGGCAGCGGCTCCTGCTGGGGCCGCGCGAGCGCGGCCGGGGCGAGCGCGAGCGTCAGCGCGGCGGCGAGGACGAGGCGGACCACACCCTCATTGTGCCCGCCACTGCGGCTTGCGCTTCTCCGCGAAGGCCTGGACCCCCTCGTAGAAGTCGTCGGAGCGGAAGCACGCCTCGCGCAGCTCGACCAGCTCGCGCTCCGTCTCGGGATCGAGCGCGCCCTCCGCGGCCAGCAGCTCCCCGATCACTCGCTTGTTGCCGCGCTGGGAGAGCGGCGCCAGCACCGCGATCTCGCCCGCGTACTCGACGGCCCGCTCCGCGAGCTCGTCCGCGGGCACGACCTCGCTGACCAGCCCCCAGGCCGCCGCGGTCTGCGCGGAGACGTTGCGCGCGGTGAAGAACAGCTCGCGCGTGCGCGCCGCCCCGATCGCGTCGACGAACTTGCGCAGCCCGGTGTGCGAGTAGACGAGCCCGAGCCGGGCCGGCGGCATCCCGACCTTCGCGTCCTCGGACGCCAGCCGCAGGTCGCAGGCGAGCGCGAGCTCCAGGCCGCCGCCGATCGCATGGCCGTTGAGCGCGGCGACGGACGGGAACGGGAAGGCGTCGAGCGCCTCGATCGCGTCGTGGAACGGGTGGGCGACGAGCGACTCCGCCTGGTGGGCGAACTCGTCCTTGGGCAGGCCGCCGATGTCGTAGCCGGCCGAGAACACCGGTCCGGCCGCGGTGATCAGCAGGCAGCGGGCGTCGAGCGTCGGGACGGTCTCGGCGATCGCGTCGAGGATCGCGTGGTCGAGCGCGTTGCGCTTGGCCGGGTTGTCGATGGTGAGCCGGGCGACGTGCGGCGCGGGCTCGTCGAGCCGCAGCTTCCCGTCGGCGAGGTCCGTCACTCGAGAACGATGAGCGTGTCGCCTTCGGAGACGGCCTGGCCCTCGGCCACGACGATCTCCTTGACCGTCCCGCCGTCCTCGGCCTCCACCGGCATCTCCATCTTCATCGACTCGAGGATCGCCACGGTGTCGCCCTCGGCGACCGCGTCCCCGACTCCGACCTCGATCTTCCAGACCGTGCCCGTGATGTGGGCCTCGATGTCCGCCACGAATGCTCCCCGATTTGGTTTCAGCGCCGCTTGCGCTGGAAGACGTCGGCCTCCAGCGACTCCACGCGGTCGAGGAACAGTAACCCGTCGAGGTGGTCGATCTCGTGCTGGAGCGCGCGGGCCTCGAAGCCCTCGGCGTCGAGCCGCAGCCCCTCGGCCTCGACCGTGACGTGGGTCGCGCGGCGCACGTTGCCGGTCAGCTCGGGGATGCTCAGGCAGCCCTCGCGGCCGGCCTCGGCGCCCTCGGCGGCCACGATCACGGGGTTGACGAGGATCAGCTCCCCGTGCGCGTCGGGCGCCTTGCGGTGCCCGGTGCAGTCGACCACCGCCACCCGGACCAGCTCGCCGATCTGCGGCGCGGCGATGCCGACGCAGTGCCCGAAGCTGCGCATCGTGTCCAGCAGGTCGGCGATCACGGCGTCGGGGTCGCTCGCAGGCTCGGCGCGCCGCGTCAGCAGCGGGTGGGGGTGCAGCAGGACCTCGCGGATCAAAGGACGTCGGCGTCGGCCGCGCGCACGGTGATCGTCACTCCCTGCTCGGCGGCGACGGCCTGCAGCCGGCGGTCGAGCTCCTCGAGCGCGAGCCCGGGCGGCGCGGCGGCGTCGATGATCATCACGTAGAGATCGCGGGAGAGCCGGGTCTGGAGGTCGGTCACGTTGACCGCCGCCTCCGCCAGGACGCCCGTCACCGCGGCCACGATGCCCGGGTGGTCGGCGCCGTGCACGGAGACGACGGCGTTCGGCTCGGAGCGGGGATGGGCGGCGGCCTCGGGCACCTCCGTGACCGACACGGCCTCGAGGCCGAGCGTGGCGAGGTCGGCGGCGAGCGCCTCCCGCTCGGCGCCCTCCACGATCAGCGTCATCGCGAAGTGCCCGCGCAGGATCGCCATCCGCGAGTCGGTGATGTTGGCCCCGTGGGCGGCCAGCCGCTCGGCCACGCCGGCGATGATCCCGGGCCGGTCGAGCCCCACGGCGGATACGGCGAGCGTCGGCATGGGCGCAAGGTACCTTTCCGCCGCATGCTGCTCGCCATCGACCAGGGCACGACCGGCACCACCTGCCTCGTGTTCGACCTCCAGGGGGAGTGCATCGGCCGCGGCTACCGCGAGTTCACCCAGCACTTCCCGCGGCCCGGCTGGGTCGAGCACGACGCCTCCGAGATCTGGGAGGTCTCGCACGCGGTCGCCGGCGAGGCGCTCGAGGACGCGGGCCTCGAGGTCGGCGAGCTCGAGGCGGTCGGCATCACCAACCAGCGTGAGACCGTCGTCTGCTGGGACCCGTCGACGGGCGAGCCGCTGCACCACGCGCTCGTGTGGCAGGACCGCCGTACGGCGGCGCGCTGCGACGAGCTGCGCGAGGCCGGCGAGGAGGAGCGCATCCGCGAGCGCACGGGGCTGATGCTCGACCCGTACTTCTCCGCGACCAAGATCGAGTGGCTCCTGCGCGAGGTCGACGGGCTGGCCGAGCGCGCCCGCGATGGCCGCGCCGTCTTCGGCACGGTCGACTCGTGGCTGTTGTTCAAGCTCACGGGCGAGCACGTGACGGAGCCCTCCAACGCGTCGCGCACGCTGCTGATGGACATCTCCAAGGGCGAGTGGGACCCGGAGCTGCTGGAGCTCTTCGGCGGCATCCCCGAGCGCTCGCTGCCCGAGCTGCGGCCGAGCTGCGGCGTGCTCGGCACGACGCGCGACTTCCATGGCTTCGAGGTGCCGGTGAGCGGCGTGGCCGGCGACCAGCAGGCCGCGCTGTTCGGGCAGCGCTGCCTGGAGCCGGGGCTGGGCAAGAACACCTACGGGACGGGCTCGTTCGTGCTCGCCAACGCGGGGACGTCGGTCCCGAAGGCCGAGGAGGGCCTGCTGGCCACGATCGCGTGGCAGATCGGGCGCAACACCACGTACGCGCACGAGGCGGCGATCTTCGTCACGGGCGCGGCCGTGCAGTGGCTGCGCGACGGGCTCGGGATCATCTCCGAGGCGTCCGAGACGGAGGAGCTGGCGCGCTCGCTGGAGTCCAACGACGGCGTCTACTTCGTGCCCGCGCTGACGGGCCTGGGCTCGCCGCACTGGGACCCGTACGCGCGCGGGACGATCGTCGGGCTCACGCGCGGGAGCAGCCGCGCGCACCTGGCGCGCGCCGCGCTCGAGGCGATGGCCTACCAGACCGTCGACGCCGTGCGGGCGATGGACCGCACGGGCCGCGAGCCGCTCGCCGAGCTGCGCGCCGACGGCGCGGCGACGGTCAACAAGTGGCTGATGCAGTTCCAGGCCGACGTCCTGGGCATCCCGGTCGCCGTGGCCGAGGTGGCGGAGACGACGGCGTTCGGCGCGGCGCTGCTGGCCGGCGTCGGCGCTGACCTGCTCACGCTCTCCCAGGTCGCCGAGCTGGGCGACGAGCGGGCCCGCTACGAGCCGCGGATCTCCGACGACGAGCGCGAGTCGCTGCTCGACGGCTGGCACCGCGCGCTCGAGCGTAGCCGCGGGTGGGCGCGGGAAAGCTAGAGTCAATTTCTCATGGAGGAGCAGGAGCAGCCCAAGGACCTCGCGCCGATGAAGGCGCAGGTGTACAAGGACCCGCGGCCGGTCGAGTACTTCGCGCGCTTCCACGAGCGCTCGCGCACGCGCGACCCGGACTGGGTCTACGAGGCCGTGCGCATCTGCACGACGATCTACGCGTGGCTGTTCTTCCGCACGCGCGGGATCGCGGCCGAGAAGGTGCGCGGTGACGGCGCCGTGATCCTCGCCCCGAACCACTTCTCCTTCATGGACCACTTCTTCCTCGGCGTCTCGATCCGGCGCAAGGTCCGCTTCATGGCCAAGTCGCAGCTCTTCACGCGGCCGCTGCAGTGGATCTACACGCACGGGGGCGTGTTCCCGGTGCGGCGCGGCTACGCCGACGAGGACGCCTTCATCACCGCCTCGGGGATCCTCGAGGGCGGCGGAGCCGTCGCGATGTACTGCGAGGGCGGGCGCTCGCGCACCGGTGCGCTGTCCGAGAAGCCCAAGCGCGGGATCGGCCGCTTGGCGCTGATGACCGGGGCGCCGGTGGTCCCCGTCGCCATTCACGGCTCCTCGAAGGTCCGCAACTGGAAGCGGCTGCAGTTCCCGAAGGTGACGGTCCGCTACGGCGACCCGATCGTCTGGGACCGCGTCGAGGACCCGACGAAGGAGCAGCAGCAGGCCGTCGCCGAGGAGATCTTCGCGGCGATCAAGGCCCTGTACGCCGAGCTGGAGGCCGAGGGCCGCAAGGGCGTCGCCCGCCGCGTCCGCGAGCTGCGCCGGGCCGAGCGCTCCGGGCGCAACAAGGCCGCCCCGGCCTAGCGCCGGATCGCCTCGCAGTCGCGCGCGAGGTCGTCGCCGGGGTCGGCGAGGACGGTGTCGCGGCCCGGGCCGCAGGCGATCCGGTCGACCGCGCCGTCGACCGCGCTGATGCGGTCGTCGCCCTCGCCGCCGGCGAGCACGTCGCGGCCCTGGTTGCCGAACACGCGGTCGGGGCCCGGACCGCCGTCGACCGTGTCGCGACCGAAGCCGCCCTCGAGGTAGTCGGCGTCCTCGCTGCCGTCGAGCCGATCGTCGCCGTCGGCGCCGAAGATGGTGACCCCAGGGTTGCGGCCCCGCGGGATTGCGTAGGGTCCCGCCGCGTGGATCTGCTCAGGGACGGCGTGCTGGCGGGGGCCGCGATCGTGGTCGCGGGCTCCGGGGAGATCGGGGACGCGGCGCGCGAGCGGGCGGCGGCGCTCGGCGCGACCGTGACCACGCGCGCGGTCGACCCGGCGGGCGACGAGGCGCCGTTCGAGGGCGCCGCCGACGTGCTCGTCTACGACGGCTCCGCCGTGACGGGGATCCAGGCGGTGCTCGACGGGGCCTGGCTGACGATCCGGCCCGTCGCGACGGCGGCGATGATCGAGCACGGCGGCGGCTTGATCGTGCTGCTGGCGCCGCGGCCGGGAACCCCGGAGGCCGAGGCCGCGCGCGCGGGGCTGGAGAACCTCGCGCGCACCTTGAGCGTCGAGTGGGCGCGGTTCGGCGTGCGGCCGGTCGCTGTGCTGCCAGGGGCTTCGACTGCTGTCGAGGAGGCGGCGGAGCTGGTGGCCTTCCTGGCCTCGCCGGCCGGTGCGTACTACTCGGGGTGCGCGTTCACGCTGGGCTCCGTGGAGCCGGGCGCGTAGCCCGCGGCGTCACTTCAACGGCTCTGGGTGGGGGAGTGGGTGGAGTGCCGAGCCGGCCCTCGCGTGCGGAGCAGGCGCTGCGGACACGCGCAACGCCCCCGGTTACGCGGCCACCGGCTGCGCGACGGCCGGGGCCGCCGCCGGCGCGGCGCCCCGCCCCGCCGCCCGCGGGATCAACAGCGCGACCAGCGCGCCCGCGGCGAGCACGGCCGCGCCGACCCAGACCGCGCTGACCATCCCGTCCGTGTAGGCCTGCGGGGACGCGTAGGAGCCGTGGGCGCTGAACACGCTCGCGAGGACCGCGATGCCCATGACGCCGCCGAGCTCGCGGATCGCGTTCGTGGCGCCCGACGCCTGGCCGGTCGAGCGCTGGTCGACCGAGCCGAGCACCGCGTTGGCCGACGGCGCGAACACGAGCGCCATGCCGGCACCGGCCATGGCGAACGGCAGCACGAGCGACGCGTAGGGGACGTCCGGCACCGAGATCGCGGCCAGCCACGCCAGCGCGCCGGCCTGCAGCGCAAGCCCGGTCGCCATCAGCGGGCGAGAGCCGATCCGGTCGGACAGGATGCCCGCCCACGGGGCGATGAGCATCGGCATCGCGGTCCACGGGAGCGTGCGGATGCCGGCCTCGAGCGGGGACAGGCCCTGGGTGACCTGCAGGAACGGGGCCAGCAGGAAGATCGAGCCGAAGACGCCGAAGGACATCACGAAGCCGACGCCGTTGGCGGCCGAGAAGGCGCGCGAGCGGAAGAAGCGCATCGGCAGCATCGGGTGCGGCGCGCGCAGCTCCCAGGCGACGAACGCGGCCACGAGCACCGCGCCCGCGATCAGCGAGGCCAGGATCTCGGTCGAGGCCCAGCCCTGCTCGTTGCCGCGGACGATGCCGTAGACGACGCCGAGCAGGCCCAGGCCGCCGAGGGCCAGGCCGGGCAGGTCGAGCTCGCGCGCCGGGCCGTGGCTCTCGGTCAAGAAGCGCAGCGCGAGCGGGACGAGCGCGATGCCGATCGGCACGTTGATCCAGAAGATCCAGTGCCATGAGATGCCGTCGACGACCGCGCCGCCGACGAGCGGGCCGAGCGCGACGGCGAGGCCGGAGAGGCCGCTCCAGAGCCCGAGCACGAGGCCTCGCCGCCCGGCGGGGAAGGCCTCGGAGAGCAGGGTCAGCGTCAGCGGAAGCACCGAGGCGGCAGCGGCGCCCTGGACGGCCCGGGCGGCGATCAGCGCGCTGGTGCTCGGCGCGAGGGCCGCAGCGGCGGACGCGAAGGTGAAGAAGGTGACGCCGATGACGAACATCCGCTTGCGCCCGAACCGGTCGCCGAGCGCGGCGCCCGTGAGCAGCAGGACGGCGAAGGTGAGCGTGTACGCGTTGACGGTCCACTGCAGGGACTCGATCGTGGCGTCGAGGTCCGCGCGGATGCTCGGCAGCGCGGTGGTGACGACGAGGTTGTCGAGGACGACCATGAACAGCGCGGTCGAGACGACCGCGAACGTCCACTTGGGGCGCATGCGGGAAACTCCTTGTGAGCGATCACTAACCATTGGTAGTGAGTATGCACTCACAACGCCGACCCGTCAAGTCCGGCGAACGTCAACTGCTCTGGGTAGGGAGGGTCAGGAACGCGCGAACGGTGGATTGATGTGCGTGAGGCACATCAATCCACCGCTCGGCGCTGCGTCAGCCGGCCCAGGGGACTTCGACCGAGTCCTCGGTCGGCGAGTCCCGGGCTACGACGTACTCCGCCGGCTCCGCGTCGGAGAGGTTCTGGAGGATGTGGGTCTCCCGCGGCGGCACGTAGACCATGTCGCCGGGGCCGATCTCGACCTCCTGCTCGAGGTGGTCGCCCCACTTGACCGAAAGGCGGCCGGAGAGCATGTAGACCGCGCTCTCGCAGGCCTCGTGGTAGTGCGGTCGGGAGCGCGCGCCGGGCGGCACGCGGAAGACGCCCATGTAGATGTTCGTGGCGCCCGTCGTGGCCTGGGAGATCTCGGCTCCGCCGACCACGCCGCGCGGGACGTCGCGCTCCTCGGCGCTCGGTTTGACGACTTTCATGCGCCGCAGCCTACGCGTCGAGCGAGTAGTCGAGCCACTCCTCGCGCTTGCCGCCGATCCGGTCGTAGACGGCCTGCGCTCGCGCATTGTCCTTGGCGGTCTGCCATGTGAGCTTGGTCGCGCCGCGCTCGCGGCAGGCCTCGCGGCAGCGCTCGATCAGCGCCTCGGCGGCGCCGCTGCCGCGCCCCTCGGGGGCCACGAAGAGGTCGTTCATGAGCCCGATCCGCGAGGCGCTGGTCGTCGACCACAGCCAGTAGACGGTCGCGAAGCCGATCGCGCGGCCCTCGCCGTCGCGGGCGAGGAACTGCATGCCCTCCCCGGCCGGGTCGGCGATCAGCGCGCGCGAGAGCTCCAGGAGCGCCTCGTCTGCCGGCGAGACCTCGTAGAAGTCGGCGTAGCCGCGCATCAGCGGCAGCAGCTCGCCGAGATCCGCCTCGCCGACCGCGGAGACCGCGTTCACGTGGTCATCCCGGTGAACTGCCCGCCCGTGATGTTCAGGACCTGCCCGTGCACGAAGTTCGACCACGGCGAGCAGAGGAAGAACACGCCGCCGGCGGCCTCCTCGGGCGTGCCCGTACGGCCGATCGGGATCAGCATCGAGGCCATCCCGCGCATCTGGTCCGGGATCCCGAGCTGCACCTTCTCGCCGCCGATCTCCATCGTGTTGTCGTCGACCTTGGAGGCGGTCAGGCGGGTCTCGATCCAGCCGAAGGCGACGGCGTTGACGTTGATCTTGAACTGGCCCCACTCCTTGGCCAGCGTCTTGGTCAACCCGACCACGGCGGCCTTGCCGGAGGAGTAGTTCGCCTGGCCCGCGTTGCCCATCGTGCCGGAGATCGAGGAGACGTTGACGATCTTCCGGAAGACCTCCGTGCCCTCCTCGCGCTCCTTCTTGGCCGGCTCGCGCAGGTGCGGGGCGGCGGCGCGGATCACGCGGAACGGCACGATCGTGTGGATGTCGAGCATCCGCTGGAACGCGTCGTCGCTCATCTTGTGGATCGGCGCGTCGATCGTGTAGCCGGCGTTGTTGACGATGATGTCGATCTTGCCCCAGCTGTCGATCGCGGTCTGCACGAGCGCGTCGCAGGCGCCGTCGGCGGTCAGGTCGCCCGCGTAGACGGCCGTCTCACCGGCGATCTCGGACGCCGTCTGCTCGGCGACGTCGCCGTCGAGGTCGTTGATGAGCACGCTCGCGCCCTGCTCGGAGAGCAGCTCCGCCGTCGCGCGCCCGATGCCGCGGGCCGAACCGGTGACGATCGCCACCTTGCCGTCGAGGACTCCCATGGTCGTCTCCTGATGTCGCTGATTAAGTCCCGCCCAAACCCGCCATTCTGCATAGACTCGCCCACGCCGTGCGCCGTGCCCTGCTCATCATCGCCCTGCTCCTCGCGCTCGACGGCACCGCCCAGGCCCACACCCTCGCCACGGCGCCGACCGCGGTCACGGCCGCTGTCGCCGAGCCGTGCCCGGGCGACCCGATCCGGATCGACCAGCTCACCACGGGCAGCTTCGAGTCCAACCTGCAGGGCGGCTACGTGCTCGTCCCGTTCGACGTGCCGGCCGGCACGACGGCGGTGCGCGTGAAGTACTGCTTCGACCAGCCCGAGGTGCCGACCCCCAACGTCCGCCACACGCTGGACCTGGGGATCCACGACCCGCGCGGGTTCCGCGGCTGGGGCGGCTCCAGCCACCCGGACGTGACCCTCGCGCCCGAGGGCTTCTCGAGCGAGGCGGAGTACCTCGCCCGCCCGAAGGGCCACGTCCCGGGCAAGACCACGCGCGGCTTCCGCCCCGGGCCGGCACGGCCCGGCCGCTGGTTCGCCGAGCTCGGCCTCGCCGCGATCGCCGGCCGCGAGCTCGGCGACGCCGACGACCGCGTCGCCTGGCGGGTCGAGGTCGAGTACTCCCGCGACGAGGCGTTCGCCGACCAGCCGTACCGCAAGGCCCGCTACCCGGCCAAGCCCAAGCGCAAGAAGGCCGGCTGGTACACGGGCGACCTGCACGTGCACGCCGAGCACTCCGCCCTCGGCGACGCCACGATGCGCGAGACGTTCGACTACGCCTTCCGGCAGGCGAAGCTCGACTTCATCACGCTGACCGACTACGTCACGGACTCGGCCTGGGGCGAGATCGGCCGTTACAAGACCGGCCGCCACCTCGTCGCCCGCTCGTCGGAGGTCATCACCTACCGCGGGCACACGAACAACCAGATCTCCGGCCGCTACGTCGACTACCGCACCGGCCCGATCTACGACCTGCGCCCCGACGGCGGCGTGCAACTGCGCCGCCCGGCACAGCCCGCGAGCCGGATCCTGCGCGCCGTGCGCCGCGCCGGCGGCTTCACGCAGATCAACCACCCGACGATCTTCCCGTCCTCCAACCCGCTGTTCGCGATGCTCTGCCGCGGCTGCCCGTGGGACTACTCGGCGCAGGAGACGGACTACAAGCTCGTCGACGCGATCGAGGTCAACACGGGTCCGCAGAAGATCGGCGAGGCGCCCAACCCGTTCACGAGCACCGCGATCGAGTTCTACGAGCAGGCGCTCGACGCCGGCGCGCACGCCGCGGCGCTCGGCGTCAGCGACTCGCACCGGGCGGGGCGCACGGACAGCCCCAGCCAGGCGCCCGTCGGCGTCGGCGCCACCGCGGTGTTCGCGAGGCAGCTCAGCGAGAAGGGCCTCCGCTGCGCGGTCAAGGCCGGCCACACCTACGCGAAGCTCGGGGGCCGCTCCGGCCCGACGCTGCGCTTCACGGGCCGCGTGCCCGGCGCGCGCAAGCGCGCGATCTTCGGCGACAGCGCCCGCGGCCGCAGCCTGAAGCTCGCCGCGCGCGCCACCGGCGGCGGCGTCCTGCAGCTGCTGTACAACGGCACCGTGATCGCGACGGGCTCCGGCTCGATCGTCCGCACCGTCACCGCGCCCGGCCGCTACGGGCTGCGCGTGCAGGACGGCCTCCTCACCGAGGCCGTCGGCACGCCGATCTGGTTCCGCGCCGCCAAGCGCGGCCGGGTCAGCACGCGCCGCTGCTAGGAGTTCGTCAAAGAAGAACCGGCCCGACCGGGGCGATCGTGGACCGAGCCGGGCGCTGCACGAATCCGAAGGGAATCCAGACGGATTTCCGAGGTGTTCGGGTGGCGATCCGGCGAAGCGTCCACGGCCGCATCCGGGCGTGGCGGGGTTCTTTGACGGGCTCCTAGAGCCGCTTGCGCAGCATCCCGAAGACGCCGCGGATGACCTCGCGCTGGATCGCCTTGCCCTGGCGCGAGTTGAGGAAGTCGCCCATCCCGCCGGGCTCGGGCGCCGGCGCGCGGCGCCGCTTGGGCAGCTTCGGCACCGGGACGTGCTCCATCGGCTTGTCGGCCTTGGGCTCCGGCGCCGGCTCACTGGCCGCCTCGATCCGCCCCGCCAGCAGCTCTCGCGCGCTCTGCGCGTCCACGCGCGCGCCGTACTTGGCATACAGCGGCGACGCCTTCGCCGGGCCGTCGACGTCGGCGGCCGGGGCCATCATGGAGGCCGGCGCGAGCATCCGCGTGTGCACGACCGGCGTCGGCACGCCCTTCTCGCTCAGCAGCGTCACCGCCGCCTCGCCGGTGCCCATCGACCTCAGCAGCTCGCCGACGTCGTAGAAGTCCGACGTCGGGTAGGTCGAGACGACGGCCTTGAGGTCCTTCGCGTCCTTGGGCGTGAACGCGCGCAGCGCGTGCTGCACGCGGCTGCCGAGCTGGCCGAGCACGGCCTCCGGCAGGTCGGTCGGGGCCTGGGTGACGAAGAACACGCCGACGCCCTTGGAGCGGATCAGCCGCACGGTCCGCCCGACCGACTCCACGAACGCGTCGGTCGCGTCCGAGAACAGCAGGTGCGCCTCGTCGAGGAAGAAGACGAGCTTGGGCTTGTCCAGGTCGCCCGCCTCCGGGAGCTGCTCGAACAGCTCGGCGACGAGCCACATCATCACCGTCGAGAACAGCCCCGGCTTGTCCTGGACGGCCGGCAGCTCGAGGCAGGAGATCACGCCGCGGCCGTCGGGGGCGACCCGCATCAGGTCGGCGATCTCGAGCTGCGGCTCGCCGAAGAACTCCGTTCCGCCGCCGGTCTCCAGGCCGACGAGCGCGCGCAGCAGCACGCCGACCGTCGCCTCCGAGAGCCCGCCGATGCCCTCCAGCTCGGCTTTGCCCTCCTTGGAGTCCAGGAACGTCAGCAGCGCGCGCAGGTCGGTCAGGTCCAGCAGCGGCAGGCCCTTCGTGTCCGCGTAGTGGAAGACGAGCCCGAGCGAGGACTCCTGCGTCTCGTTGGCGCCGAGCACCTTCGCCAGCAGCTGCGGCCCGAAGTCCGAGACCGTCGCGCGGACGGGCACCCCCGGGCCGATCCCCCCGAGCGAGAGGAACTCGACCGGGAAGGTGGCGGGCGCGAACGGCAGCCCGAGGTCCTTCATCCGCGCCTCGGCCGGGCCGCCCGCCTCGGCCGGCTCGGCCAGGCCGGAGAGGTCGCCCTTGACGTCTGCCACGAACACCGGCACGCCCTGGGCGGAGAGCTGCTCGGCGATCACCTGCAGCGTCTTCGTCTTGCCCGTGCCGGTCGCGCCGGCGATCAGCCCGTGGCGGTTCATCGTCGCCAGCGGCAGCCGCACGGCCGCGCCGGGCGCCAGCGCGCCCTCGTGCACGCCGCGGCCGAGCTCGACCACGGCGCCCTCGGTCGCGTAGGCCTGGGTGATCGTCTCGCCGAAGTCCGCCATCCCGGCTACGTACCCATCGTGCGGCCGAGGATCTCCTTCATGATCTCGTCGCTGCCGCCGCCGATCGGGCCGAGGCGGGAATCGCGCGCCGCGCGCTCGAGCTCGGGGTCGGGGCCGAGCAGCGTCAGCAGCCGGTCGTGCAGGTCGAACGACGCGCGCTGGGTGGCGAGCTTGGCCATCGTGACCTCGCGCACGGCGTCGCCCCCGTCCAAGAAGCGCCGCAGCGCGTGGTGGGTGATCGCCGCGCCGGCCTCGGCGCTCGTGGCGAGCTCGGCGACGGCGTGGCGGACCGCCTGGCCGCGGCCGGCCAGCCGCGGGATCGCCCGCTCCAGACCTGCGCGCATCGAGCCGACCGCGCCGAGCGCCATCAGCAGCCGCTCCCACTGGAAGTTGGCCATGATCAGGTAGAAGCCGCGGCCCTCCTCGCCGAGCAGGTGCTCGTCGGGCACGAAGACGTCCGCGAACGCGATCTCGCCGGTGTCGGAGGCGTGCCAGCCGAGCTTCTCGAGCTTGGTCGCGGTCACGCCCTCGCCCTTCTCGATCACCAGGAACGACAGCGAACCGTGGCCGGCCTCGTCCCGCGTGCGCACGGCCGTGACGTAGAAGTCGGCCCGCACGCCGTTGGTGATGTAGGTCTTGGCGCCGTTGACGAGCCAGCCGCCGTCGACCCGCGCCGCGCGCGTGCGGACGCCCGCCACGTCGGAGCCCGCGTCAGGCTCGGTGATCGCCAGTGCGGCGATCTTCTCGCCGCGGACGGCGGGCGCGAGCCAGCGCTCCTGCTGCTCGGCGGTCCCGAACTTGGCGATCGGCGGCGTCGCGATGCTCGTGTGCGCGCCGATCCCTGCCGCGAGACCGCCGGAGGCTGAGCGGGAGAGCTCCTCCGCGAACACCGCGTCCGCCACCCAGTCGGCGTCCGGGCCGTACTTCAGGCCGAGCCAGCCGCGCTCCGCGAGCAGCCCGAACACCTCGTTCGGGAACCAGCGCGCGGCCTCCCACTCGTCCGCGTGCGGGCGCAGCTCGGCCTCGACGAAGGCCCTGATCTCGGCTCGGAGCGCCTCGTGGCGCGCCGCGAAGGGCGGCACCGGCGCCCGCGGCGCCGCCGTGCCGGTCACCTCAGAGGCCGTAGGACTTGCCGATGACCTCGAGCATGACCTCGTCGGTGCCCGCGCCGATGCGGTTCAGGCGCAGGTCGCGCCACACCCGCTCGACGTTGTACTCCTTCATGTAGCCCGCGCCGCCGTGGATCTGGATGCACTCGTCGGCGACCTCGCAGGCGATCCGCGACGCGTAGAGCTTCGCCATCGAGATCTCGCGCACGGGATACTCGCCGTTCGCGAAGCGCCAGGCGGTCGTGTAGACGAGCTGCCGCGCCGTCTCGATCTTGGTCGCCATCTCGGCGAACTTGAAGCGGGTGACCTGGAACTTCGAGATCGGGCGCCCGAACGCGTGGCGCTCCTGCGCGTACTGCAGCGTGCGGTCGAAGACGTTCTGGGCGGCCGCGACGGCGCCCGCGGCGCCGATCATCCGCTCGCCCTGGAGCTCCCACATGATGTGGTAGAAGCCCTTGCCGACCTGGCCGAGCACCGCGCTCTCGGGCACGCGCACGTCCTGGAAGGCCAGCAGCGCCGTGTCGGAGGCGTGCATGCCCATCTTCTGCAGCTTCTGCTCGCGGACCACGCCCGGCAGGTCCATGTCGACGATGAACAGCGTGAAGCCGTCATAGCCCGCGTCGGGGTCCGTCTTGGTCACGAGCACGATGAAGTCGGACCGGTGGCCGTTGGTGATGTAGGTCTTCGAACCGTTGATAACCCAGTCACCGCCGTCTTCCTTGACGGCGCGCGTCTTGATCCCGGCCACGTCGGAGCCGGCGTCGGGCTCGGTGATGCCCAGGCAGGCGATCTTCTCGCCCTTGATCGAGGGCACCAGGTAGTCCTGCTTCTGCTGCTCGGTGCCGAACAGGTGGATCGGCGGCGTCGCCATGTCCGTGTGGACCGCGATGCCCATCCCGAGGCCGCCGCAGTTGGCGTGCGTCATCTCCTCGGCGAGCACGAGCGCGCAGTAGTAGTCGCCACCCTGACCGCCGTACTCCTCCGGGTAGGTGAGGCCGAGGAAGCCGAGCTCGCCCATGCGCGGGAAGACCCAGTTCGGGAAGGTGGATTCCTCCCACTCCTCCGCGTGCGGGCGCAGTTCCTTGACGACGAAGTTGTGGATCGACTCGCGCAGCTGCTCGTGCTCGTCGGTGAAGATGAAGTGCTTGCGCGAGTGGGCGTGGTCGGGCTTCAGGACATCGGTGGCGGCCATGCAGGAACCGTACCTGGCACCATCCCTGGTCGTGCCGCGCCTGACGTTCGCCATGATCCTGTCGCTCCTCGCCCTCACGGCGGTGGCCGGCGCCCAGGACAGCCCGACCACGACGCTCCAACATGACGAGTCGCGCGACGGGACCTCGAGCGAGGTCCGCTCCGGCCACTACGCCGGCGACCCGCCCGGCACCACCGACCCGCTCGAGGAGCGGCCGGACAACAGCTACGAGACGTTCCCGGTCGACGTGCCGGAGGGCACGCGCCACTCGCGGCTGGACGCGAGCATCGGCTGGAAGGACGAGCGGATCGACTTCGACCTCTCCGTCTATCGCTCGGATGCCGCCGGCCGCGCGGTGGCGCCCGCGATCGCCCGCTCGGCCTCCAAGTCCTCCGACACCGAGCGCGCGGTCTACGTGCCGAGCGGCGGCGCGGTCGAGCCGGGGCGCTACTTCGTGGTGGTCGACAACGTCTGCTCGCGCGACGCCGACGGCCCTCCGGGCTGCGGCATCGGCGAGAACATCCCCGACGAGGACGACTTCTCCGGCACCGTGACGCTCGGCAACCAGCCCCCGAGCGTCACGCTCACCGGGCCCGCGAGCGTGCGCGCGAAGGAGACCGTCACGTTCCGCGCCGAGGCCAACGATCCCGACGGGACCATCTCCACCTACCTGTTCGACCTCGACGGCGACGGCACCTACGAGCTGGACTCCGACGGCATCCCGGAGGTCACGACCGCCTTCTCGACGCGCGGCCGGCGCACGATCGGCGTCCAGGTGCTCGACGACTCCGGCGCGGCGGCGTTCGCGACCAAGGAGGTCAGGATCACCCGCGCACTCGACACCCGGCCGCCGATCCAGATGTTCAAGCTCAGCCGCACGTCGTTCGGCGGCGCGGCGAAGCGCTCGCTGACGATCACCTACCGGCTGCGCGAGAAGGCGCGCGTGGAGGTCAAGCTGCGGCGCGGCGCCAGGGCGGGCAAGCTCGTGCGGCTGATCGAGCGCGGCGTGCGTACGCGCAACCGCTACCACCGCATCCGCCTGCGCCCGGTCCACCTGCGCCGCGGCCGCTACGTCGTGCGGATCTTCGTGCGCGCGGCGTCCGGCAAGCGGCAGGTCGCGCAGCTCGCGGCGCGCCGCCGGTAGCGTCCCGGCCATGGCCTTCGAAACCCTGCGCTACGAGGTGGCCGACGGCGTTGCGACGGTGACGCTCGACCAGCCCGACACCCGCAACGCGCTCTCCGACCAGGTGCTCGACGAGCTGATCGCCGCGTTCGAGTCGGCGCGCGACGACGCGGCGGTGCGCTGCGTGGTGCTGACCTCCTCGCACGAGAAGGTGTTCTCCTCGGGCGCGAACCTCGGCGGGTTCGCCGAGGAGCAGCCGCTCGTGCACAAGCACCTCGGCACCGCGCGCTTCCCGCGCCTGTTCCGGCTGATCGGGGAGCTCGGCAAGCCGTCGATCTGCGCCGCCAACGGCCACGTGCTCGCCGGCGCGCTGGGGCTGGCGCTGGCCTGCGATCTGATCGTGGCGCGCGAGGGCGCGCGCTTCGGGACGCCCGAGATCAACGTCGGGGCGTTCCCGTTCATGATCATGGCGCTGATCTATCGCAACGTGCCACGCAAGAAGACGACCGAGCTGCTGCTGCTCGGCGAGCAGATCTCCGCCGAGGAGGCGGAGCGGATCGGGATCGTCAACAAGGTCGTGCCCGCCGGGGAGTTCGACGCGGCCGTGGCCGACTGGGCGCAGCGGCTCGCGGCCAAGTCGCCGCTGATCATGCGGCTGGGCAAGGACGCGATGTTCCGCCAGCAGGACATGGCGTTCCTGGACGCGCTCGACTACCTGCGGGCGCAGCTGACGCTGGCCTTCTCCACCGAGGACATCCACGAGGGCGTCAAGGCGTTCTTCGAGAAGCGGGAGGCCGTATGGACCGGCAGGTGACGTGCATCCGCGGCCGCACGTCGGACCGCACGGCGGGAGCCGGGGCCGGCGCCCAGGCGCTGGCGGAGCGGCTCGGCGGCACGATCGCCGGCGAGCCGGGCGAGCCCGCCGTGCGCGACTGGAGCGAGGACCTGCCGGCGGCGCGGCCGGCGCTCGAGGCCGCCGCCGCGGCCGTGCGCGACGCCTTCGCCGCCGGCGCGCTGCCCGTGCTGACCGCCTCGGACTGCTCGATCTGCATCGCGACGCTGCCCGAGGTCGTGCTGCGCGAGCCCGGCGTGCACGTCGCGTGGATCGACGCGCACGGTGACTTCAACACGCCCGCGACGACCCCGAGCGGCTTCCTCGGCGGCATGTGCCTGGCCGCCTCGTGCGGGCGCTGGGAGGCGGAGGGATGGCCGGGCACGGTCGACCCGGAGCGGGTGCACTTCCTCGGCGTGCGCGACCTCGATCCGGGCGAGGAGGAGGAGGTCGAGGCGGCGCGCGTGAGCGCGGAGATCCCCGACGGCGTGCCGCTCTACGTGCACCTGGACACCGACGTGCTCGACCCGTCGGTGATGGCCGCCCAGTTCTCCGTTCCGGACGGCTGGGACGCCCGCCGGCTGCGCGCGCAGCTCGCGGAGCTCGCGGCGGGCTGCCGGATCGTCGGGGTGGAGATCACGGCGCTGGAGGACCTGGGCGCCGTCGAGCTGGTCGCCGAGGCGATCGAGCCGCTGCTCGACGGGTAGCGTTCACGGCCATGGCTCCCAACGAGAAACCGCAGGTCGACGTCCCCGAGGGCTCCCCGTCCTACCAGCTCGAGCTCGACGATCTGGAGGTCGGCGAGGGCGACGAGGCCACCCCGGGCAGCATCGTCGAGGTCCACTACGTCGGCGTGTCCTGGAGCACCGGCCGCCAGTTCGACGCCTCCTGGGACCGCGGCGACACGTTCAAGTTCGGCCTCGGCAAGGGCCAGGTCATCCGCGGCTGGGACGAGGGCGTGGCCGGCATGAAGGTCGGCGGCCGCCGCCGGATCACGATCCCGCCGGACATGGCCTACGGCAAGCGCGGCGCCGGCGGGGTCATCGGCCCCGACGAGACGCTCGTCTTCGTGGTCGATTTGGTCGGCGTCCGCTAGATCGGCGGCGCGGCGGCGAACACCAGCTCCGGCAGCTGCGCGCTGACGATGAACTCGCCGGCGTCGACGATCTCCGAGATCCGCAGGTCCACGCACAGGCTCGAGAGCAGGTAGGCGTCCTCCGGCGAGAGCCCGTACGTGCCGCTGATGTGCTCGACCATCGCGCGGACGGCGTCCTGCGCCGCCTTGTAGAGGTCGCCTCCGACGCCGGTCGTGCCGTACAGAGGGCCGATCGGCGACGGGCGCCCGGCGGTGCGGTACTGCGGCGCGGGGATGCTCCGGCCCTTCTCGAGCGTGAAGCGCAGGCTCGCGTACATCGGCGCCTCGAGCCCGGTCACGCAGACCTCGCCGTCGCCCTGGACGCCGTGCGCGTCGCCCGTCGAGAACAGCGCGCCCGGGACCTGCACGGGCAGGAACAGCGTCGTGCCCTGGTTGAGCTGGCGGGTGTCCATGTTGCCGCCGAAGATGCCGGGCGGCATCACGGGCTGGGCTTCGGCGCCCTCGGGGCAGACGCCCATCGTGCCCAGGAACGGGTCGAGCGGGATCGCCGCGGACTCGAGCCGCGCGAACTGCCCGTCGGAGATGTCGAAGACCCGCAGGTACGCGTCACCGAAGTCGTCCGCGAGCAGCCCGAGCCCGGGCAGGATCGCCGTCCAGCCCCAGCCTTCCGTGTGGATGTCGAGCACCTCGATCGCGAGCGTGTCGCCGGGCTCGGCGCCCTCGACCGCGATCGGTCCGGCCAGCGGGTACACGCGATCCCAGTCGAGCCGGTCGATGTCGGCCGTCGTGGACTCCGGCGTGATCTGGTTGTCGCTGACGTCGCGCGTGTGCACGACGACCGTGTCGCCGGACTCGATCGTCAGGACGGGCTCGTTGCCCGCGTCCCACGTGAAGTGGACGCGGTCGTCGGGGAAGTAGTGGGTGCGCGCCATGCGCGGACCCTACGCCTCAGGCTCCAGGCCCGCCGAACCCGACCTCGTTTTCGTCGGCGTCGTGGAAGGTCGCCTTGCGCACCCCGTTGGAGTACGTCTCCTTCTTGGTCGGCTCGACGCCGCGCTCGGCGATCGACTCGACGATCCCCTCCCAGTCCTCGACGAACAGCGTCACCAGCCCGCCGCCGGCGCGCTCGGGGTCGAGCAGCACGTAGACGTGGCAGTGCTCGGACAGCGTCCACACGGCCTCTTCCTCGTTCGGGAGGAAGCTCGGCTCGGCGCCCAGCAGCCGCGAGTACCACTCCTTGGCTGTTTCGAGGTCGCTGACCGGGATGCCCGCGAAGAGGTCCATGGTTCGTCGGGCAACGCTAGCCGCTATGCCTGAGGGACAGGCGTTGCGGGCGGCGGGTCCTGTCACGAAATGGAACCCGCCGTGGACTTTTTCGTTCCCTCGCCCAGCACCGCGCCACCTCGCTCAGGGCGCCCGAAAAAGCTCCCCGGCCCGAAGCGCCCTTTCGTGCCACCCGCCGAAGACCGTCTACGACACCTGCGCCACCGCTGCCGGGAATCACGCGAAAGCGAGAGCGCGAGACCGTGGGCCCTTTCGTGGTGCGATACGCACGCCGAAGGGGCCCACGCTCAGTGTTGACTTCACGCGGAAGCAGCACTCGCGCGACCGTCACCTCCGAGTGCCGAGATCACCTGCCACCGGCACTGCGATCGCCGGCGGACAGAGTGTCGCCTTGCGCGAGTTGCGATAGCCGGGAGCTGACACGAGTGCTTTTCGGGGCTGCCGCAGGCAGCGATCATGTGGGGCGGGTCAGGCGCTGGGCCGCCGCCGTGCTGCCTACTACTGCGGACGGATGTTGTGTCTCAGCGACGCACGCGTCCGGTACCTTGGTGGCCGCTGAGCGCTCGCTTCGCGAGGCACTCACACGGTCAGCGCAAGGAGGCGTAATGGCTACGCAGGGACGTATCCAGCGGCTGAGGGACATGGTGGCCCAGATCGAACGGCTCCCGGAGTCGCCCGAACGTGACCGCCTGCTGAGCGAGGTCCGGTCTCGCGCGGTCGATGTCGACACAGGCGTATCGCCGCGTGCGATGCTCCCGCTGCGAGAGCCCCCGCCCCCGCCCTTGACGGTGCTGCCCCGCCCGGCAAAGCGCGACAACGCCAGGTTCATCAGGCGCGTGGTGCCCCGGACCCCGGCCCCTGCCGTCGAGTCCGCGCGCCACCGCTCCGCTGCTGCCGGCCCGCCGATGCCCCCGGAGCGGTCGTTCTTGCTCGACGACTACCTGTCGCTGGAAGACGCGCCGTCGCTGCCTGACATCCGGGTGGGGGACGACCTCGCCGCTGCTCCGTGGACGTTCGGTCTCCGCGGGTAGCTGACGCAGACACGATCCGCTGCGGGCGCAGAACGCGCCTTGCTGCTGGGACGATCGAGAGCGTGTCGTCGCCGACTCGGGTCGCCAGCACAGCAAGGGAGGACACGATGCAGTTGCGCCGCCCGGCCCCCAAGGGGTACGGTCGGACGATGCGCGAGCGCACTCCGGCGCCGCATGACCACGCCGACGAGCGCTCCGAGCGCCACGGGCAGCCTCCCGCTGACGCGGTGCAGATGGCATCGCAGATGGGCAACGTGGCGTTCACCGCTTACGCGCGCAGCGTCGCCCGCCAGCCGTCCGAGATCATCGAGTTCCCGCCGGCGTACATCGGTCCTGGCGGTGAGGATCTGACCCCGCCGGACTTCATCGGCCCGCCCGAGAGCGGTGGCCAGAGCCAGTCCGAGATCATCGAGTTCCCGCCGGCGTACATCGGTCCTGGCGGTGAGGATCTGACCCCGCCGGACTTCATCGGCCCGCCCGAGAGCGGTGGCCAGAGCCAGTCCGAGATCATCGAGTTCCCACCGGCTTACATCGGCCCTGGCGGTGAGGATCTGACCCCGCCGGACTTCATCGGCCCGCCCGAGAGCGGCGGAGGTCAGAGCGGGTCGGAGTACATCGAGTTCCCGCCGGACTACGTCGGCCCGGGCGGCGAGAGTCAGTCGGACTCCGAATACATCGAGTTCCCGCCCGACTACATCGGCCCGGAAGGCGGCGGGCAGGGCGACTCGGAGTACATCGAGTTCCCGCCCGACTACATCGGCCCGAACAACTAGGACGCGTCGAGTCCGAGCGCTCTCGCCCGCTCGCGGGCCGGCGCCGGGTCGTAGGGCGCACGGTGCCAGACGGCGGTGCGTCGCTCCAGGTCGAGCAACAGCCAGAAGGCTCCCTCGACCGCATCGGTATCGAGGGCGTCCCACCAGGCTCTGCGGGGTGGGACGGGGGCTCCGACGGCTCCCGGGTTGAGGAGCCACTTCCCCACCGAGATGTCGAGCGGCTCTCCGACGCGGATGCGCGCGGCCTTGGCGCCTCGATGTGTCTGGGTCCAGGCCGCCGCGGCGTGGGTGTGGCCCACGAGGCCGAGGGTCGCTCGTTGGGTTGCGAGGCAGGCGGCCGCGTTGGAGGGGCCGACGTACTCGTGGACCGGGTTGTGCGGACCGCCGTGCCAGCACTGCACGTCGCCGCGGCGCGCGGCCGGGCGCCGCGAGCGCAGCCACGCGATCGCCTCGTCGTCGAGGCGCTCGCGGGCGAGCTCGATCGAGCGGGCGGCGGGTGAGCCGGGCGGCCCGAAGCGCGTCGGCTCGGCGGAGCCGGTCGCGCCGTAGTCGTGGTTGCCCATCAGCGCCACGGAGCAACGCTCCCGCGTCCGGGCGACGACGTGATCGGGGTCGGGGCCCGCGCCGACCATGTCGCCGAGCGACCACAGCGCCTCCGCGCCGCTGCTGTCGGCCGCGGCGATCACGGCGTCCAACGCCTCCGCGTGGGCGTGGGCGTCCGCAAACACCGCCACCAGGTTCACGACGCGGCGCGCCTCAGGCGGAGCCGAGCCGGCGGAGCTGGCGCAGGGCGGCGTCGCGGTGCGTCCGGCGCGGCGAACGGGCGAGGCGGGCGAGGGCCCTGCGGAGTGCCGGGAGGTCGACGGCGGCCCCCTCCCGTTGCAGCTCGCGGACGTACGCGTCGACGGGCTTCGAACCGCGGCGCTTGTTGCAGGCACGACAGGCGACGACGGCGTTCTCGGCGGTCATGTGGCCGCCGCGGGAGCGCGGGACCACGTGCTCGCGCGTGAGGTCCCGGAGCCAGAGCTCGCGGCCGCACCAGACGCACGCGGAGCCGTCGCGCGCGATGAGCTCTTCAACCTGCGGCACCCCTACAGGGTAAGCCCCCGCGCCGCACGCCATCCGGCCGCGATGATTGCCTTCGGGCCGTGCACCTCGAGCAGATGGCGATCATCGTCGACGACTACGACGCGGCGATCCGCTTCTACGTGGACGTCCTCGGCTTCGAGCTCGTCGAGGACTCGCCGTCGCTGACCAACGACGGACGGGCGAAGCGGTGGGTGGTCGTGCGCCCGCCGGGCGCCGAGACCGCGCTGTTGCTCGCCCAGGCCGACGGTGAGCGCCAGCAGCGCGCGGTCGGGGACCAGTTCGCGGGGCGCGTGGGACTGTTCCTGCGCGTGGACGACTTCGACGTCGCCTACGAGCGGATGCGCGCGGCGGGCGTGGAGTTCGTGTCCGAGCCTCGCGACGAGCCCTACGGCCGCGTCGTCGTGTTCGTCGACGTGTCCGGGAACCGCTGGGACCTGCTCGGGCCGCGGCCCGCGTAAGCCGTGCGCCCGGCGTTCGTGACCCCGATGAAGGCGGTGCTGACCGCCGAGCGGCCGTCGGGACCGGGGTGGGTGTTCGAGCGCAAGCTCGACGGCATCCGCTGCCTGGCCGTGAAGCAAGGCCGCACGCGGCTGTACTCGCGCAACGAGCTGTCGATGGACGACCGCTACCCGGCCATCGTCGCCGCGCTCGACGCGGACCCCGCAGACGGGTTCGTCATCGACGGCGAGGCGGTGGCGTTCGTCGGCGGCCGCGACCGCTTCGGCGGGGGAGCGGGCAGCGAGCTCTTCTACTACGTCTTCGACGTACTGGTCGCCGAGGGGCGCGACGTCAGAGAGCTCCCGCTCGAGGAGCGCCGCCGACAGCTCGAGAACGTCCTGCGGTGGAAGGACCCGCTGCGCGTCACGGAGCAGGTGACCGGCGACGGCGCGGCGCTGCTCGAGCAGGCCTGCGGCGACGGCTGGGAGGGGCTGATCGCCAAGAAGCTCGGCACGCCGTACGTGTCCACCCGCTCGCGCGACTGGCTCAAGCTCAAGTGCACGCGCGCGCAGGAGCTGGTCGTCGGCGGCTTCACCGCGCCGCGCGGCTCGCGCACCGACCTCGGCGCGCTGCTGGTGGGCTACTACGACGGCGACCGGCTGCGCTACGCCGGCAAGGTCGGGACGGGCTTCAGCCGCGCCACGCTGCGCGAGCTGGCCGAGAGGCTCGCCCCGCTCGTGCGCGAGACGCCCCCGTTCGAGCCCGAGAAGGGCATCCCGCGCGCCGCGACCTGGGTCGAGCCCGAGGTCGTGGCGCAGATCGCGTTCATGGAATGGACGTCCGACGGCCGCCTTCGCCACCCGTCATTCCTCGGCCTGCGCTTCGACAAGCCCGTGCGGGAGGTCACACGCGAGGAGCCCTAGCGGTGCGACCATGCACGGATGCGATGCGGAATCGTCAGGTGGTCGTGGATCGTCCTCGCCCTGCTGGCGGCGCATGACGTCACGCACCTCGCCGACGGCGGCCTGGACACCTCGCCCGGCCAGCTCGCGCTCGTCGCAATCCCGCAGTGGATCGTTCTGGCGCTGGTGATGTCGATCATCGTGCGCGACCCGGGCCATCGCCGGTCTGCGGCGATAGCGCTGGGCGCGAGCATCGCCGCCGGCTTCGCGCTCGTCCACCTCGTGCCGTTCTCACCCACGGCCTACTGGGACCTGGAGCCCTCGGCACTGTCCTGGGCGCTCGTGTGGGCGCCCACTGCCGCGGGGCTCGTGCTGATCGCCCTCGCCCGCCCGGCGCGGGCGACCTTGCAGCCACGCTGAACGATTCGTTGAAAGAGGGATCGCCTGTGCTGGGCGGGGGGTCAGTCGGCGTTGGCGAACTCCTCGGGCGTCGGGATCTCGATCGGGCCCTGCGCCGGCTGCGTGAGCCGCAGCGAGTTGCCGAACGGGTCGCGCAGGCCGCAGTCGATGCCGTAGAAGTGCTCCGTCGGCTCCTGGGTGAACTCGACGCCCTTCGCGACGAGCTTTTCGTAGGCCTTGCGGCAGTCGTCGACGTTGAAGATCACGCCGTTGCCGGCGCCCTTGGCGACCAGGTCGCGGATCGCGGCGGCCGTCTCCGCGTCATGGCCCATCTCGGGCGTCGCCAGCACGATGGCCGACTCGGGCTTGCCGGGCACGTGAACGCTCAGCCAGCGGAACGGGCCGAGATCGGCGTCGGTCCCGACCTCGAGGCCGAGCTTGCCGACGTAGAAGTCGAGGGCCTCCTCGTGGTCGAGCACGTAGATGAAGGAGTGCGAGAGGGAGTTGAGCATGGGCGGCACGCTACGCCGCGCCGTTGCGATCCGCTTCTCCGAAATTGCTGTCCTGCCGCGGCCGCGTCCAAGACATCACGACGCAGGTGGGCACGTAGCCCGCGGTGCCCGCGCCGGTCCGCCACGCACGCCGGTACGCGCTCGGCGACATGCCGACCACCCGCGTGAACGTCCGGCTGAAGGTCCCGAGGCTCGTGAACCCCACGTCCAGGCAGATCTCGGTGACCGGCCGCTCGGTCTCGCGCAGCAGCGCCATCGCGCGCTCCAGCCGGCGGCGCTGGAGGTAGCGGTGCGGCGTCTCGCCGAACGTGCGCTTGAAGGTGCGGATGAAGTGCGCCTCGGAGGTCAGCGCGACCCGGGCCAGCGCGGCGACGTCGAGCGGCTTGTCGTAGGAGCGGTCCATCTTGTCGCGAGCCCGCAGCATGCGGCGGCTGGCGGCGTCGACCCTGACCACGCTTCCGACACTAGCGCCCTGGCAGACTGGGCGACGGTGAACGCCGCGGTCCTGCAAGAGCACGACGAGGCGCCGGTCTACGGGCCCTTCGAGGACCCGGAGCCCCGGCCCGGCGCCGTGGTCGTCGAGGTCGCGGCCGCCGGCCTGCACCACCTCGACCTGCTGAAGGCCTCCGGGAGCTTCTACATGGGCCCGCCGCCGCTGCCGAGCGCGGTCGGCACGGACGGCGTCGGGCGCCTGGAGGACGGCCGCCGCGTGTACTTCGACGAGACGGTGCAGCCGTTCGGCTCGATGGCCGAGCGGGCGCTCGCCCGCGACACGGCGCTGTTCGACGTCGACGACGGCATCGACGACGTGACCGCCGCGGCGCTCGGCAACACCGGGCTCGGCGCGTGGCTCGCGGTGACCTCGCGCTCCGGGATGGAGCAGGGCGACACCGTGCTCGTGCTCGGCGCCGGCGCGTTCGGCTCGCTCGCCGTGCAGATCGCCAAGCTGCGCGGCGCGGGCCGGGTCGTCGCCGCCGACCGCAGCGGCGAGCGCCTGGAGCGGCTCCGCGGCGCCGACGCGGTCGTGGCCATCGGCGACGCCGACGACCTCGCGGAAGCCATCAAGGACGCCGCCGGCGGCGAGCTGGACGTCACCATCGACACCCTGTGGGGCGACCCCGCGGTCGCGGCGATCCAGGCCGCCGGCCGCCATGCCCGCCACGTGCAGGTCGGCCACGTCGCCGGGCCCACGATCACGCTGCCCGCCCCGGCGCTGCGGTCGATCTCGCTCGACCTGCGCGGGTTCCGCGTCGACCTCCCGCCACCCGAGCAGCGCCGGCAGGCGTTCCTCGACCTCACGCGCCACGTCGCCGCCGGCGACGTCGCCGTCGACGTCGAGCCCGTCGCGCTGCAGCAGGTCGGCGAGGCCTGGGAGCGCCAGCGCCGCGCCGAGGGCGGCGCGAAGCTCGTGCTGGTTCCTTGACCGCGCAACGGCCCGTCTGGAATGGTGCCGGGCAGGCGAGGGAGAGGAGCCCACGTTGAGCGAGATCGAGGCCGGCCGTCCGGTCGTGCTGCGCGGCGGCACCGTGCTGACCATGAACGACGCGCACGACATCCTGCGGGATGCGGACGTGCTCGTCGTGGGCGAGGAGATCGCGGCCGTCGGCCCGGGGCTGGAGGTGCCCGAGGGGACGGCGGAGATCGACGCCTCCGACGGCATCGTCATGCCGGGCATGATCGACACGCACCGCCACATGTGGCAGACGGCGATGCGCGGTTACGGCGCCGACTGGACGCTCGCCCAGTACTTCGTCTTCTACTACCTCGAGTGGGGCAAGGTCTTCCGCCCGCAGGACATCTACGCGGGCAACCTGCTGTCGGCGCTCGAGTCCATCGAGGCCGGCGTTACGACGACCGTCGACTGGTCGCACGGGCTGCAGACGGTCGACCACGCCGAGGCCGCCGTCGACGCCCTCCAGGCCGTCCCCGGCCGCTTCGTGCTCGCCTACGGCAACATCCAGCAGGGGCCGTGGGAGTGGGCGACCGCGAAGGACTTCCGCTCCTTCGTCGAGCGCCGCTTCGGCGCCAAGGACGACATGCTCGGCCTCCAGATGGCCTTCGACGTCACGGGCGATCCCGAGTTCCCCGAGAAGGCGGCGTTCGAGGTCGCGCGCGAGCTCGGCGTCCAGGTCACCACGCACGCCGGCGTGTGGGGCGCCACCAACGACGACGGCATCCGGCTCATGCACGAGCACGACTGCATGCAGCCCGGCCACATCTACGTGCACGCCGCGACGCTGACCGAGGACTCCTACCACCGGATCGCCGCCACCGGCGGCTCGGTGAGCGTCTCCACGGAGAGCGAGCAGAGCGCGGGCCAGGGCTACCCGCCGACCTGGCAGCTGCGCAAGCACGACATCCCCGTGTCGCTCTCGATGGACACGAGCGTGTGGTGGAGCGGCGACCTGTTCTGCGCGATGCGCTCGACGCTCGGCGCCGACCGCTCGCGCGAGCACCTCGAGGCGCACGCGAAGCAGGAGACGGTCACCAACCACCACCTGCGCGCCGAGCAGGTCGTCGACTGGGCCACCCGCGGCGGCAGCAAGGCGCTCGGGATGGACGACAGGATCGGCAGCCTCGAGCCGGGCAAGAAGGCCGACGTGGTGCTCGTCAAGAACGAGCACTCGCCCGTCATGTTCCCCGTGCTGCACCCGTACGGCCACGTCGCCTTCCAGGCGCAGCGGGCCGACGTCCACACCGTCATCGTCAACGGGCGCATCGTGAAGTCCGAGGGGCGCCTGGTCGGCGTCGACCTCGCGCACGCGCGGCGCGCGATCGAGGAGACCGTGTCCTACGCGGAGCAGACCCTCGGCGACGCCTGGACGAGCGGGATGCACCCGGAGATCCCGGAGACCAAGATCCTCGAGAACCCGTACCAGTACACCCAGTGGGACGCAGGAGCAGCGCAATGGAAGCGATGAGCACGGTCGGAAACGAGCGCCTGGCGGCGGTGGCGGGAGATGTCCTCTCGGCGCTGCACGAGGTGCTCGAACGCCATCAGGTCACCGAGCAGGAGTGGATGGCGGCGCTCGCCTACCTCACCGAGGTCGGGCGGGCGGACGAGTTCGTCCTGCTCTCGGACGTCACGCGCACGTCGGTGCTGATCGACGCGCTCTCGCACCGCGACGACGACGGCGCGACGGCGAGCGACGTGGAGGGCCCGCTGTACGTCGACGACCCGCCGTTCCGCGAGGGCACCCCGGCCAAGATCTACGAGGAGTACGAGGGGATGGGCGACGCCGACGTGCTGCTGATCGGCGGCACCGTCACCTCGACCTCGGGCGGGCCGTTGCCGGATGCGGTCGTCGACGTGTGGCAGACCGGGCCCGACGGCGGCTACGACATCTGGGACGAGCGCCAGCCCGAGATGAACTTCCGCGGCAAGATCCGAGTGGCCGAGGACGGCGGCTACCAGATCCAGACGATGCTCCCGAAGCCCTACACCGTGCCGACCGACGGCCCGGTGGGGCGCTACCTGGAGGCGGTCGGCCAGCACGCCTGGCGGCCCGCGCACATCCACTTCAAGGTGACGGCGCCCGGCCACCGCACCCTCGTCACGCAGGTCTTCTTCCCCGAGGACCCGTACCTGGAGAACGACACGATCGGCGCGGTCAAGCCGGCGCTCGTGCGCCCGGTCGAGCGGCGCGGCGAGCACCTGGGCTGCGACTTCGACATCGCGCTCGCGCCGGCGTGAGCCGCTTCGCCAGCTGCTCGGCCGGCGAGCGCCGGTTCGCGGCGCTCGTCGAGGGCGACGACGTGCTGCCGCTGCGCGACGTGGAGGAGCTGGGGGCAGCGACGCCGTCCTCCGTGCTCGCCGACCCGCCGCTGACGGGGGAGAAGCTTCGGCTGGCGGACATCACGCTGCGCCCCGTCGTGCCCCGGCCGGGCAAGATCATCTGCGTCGGGCTCAACTACAAGGCGCACGTCGACGAGGGCGTCTACGACCTCCCGGACTACCCGGCCCTGTTCCCGAAGTTCGCCGACACGCTGATAGCCGCCGGCAAGCCGATCGTGCTGCCGCCGGAGTCGGAGGCGGTCGACTTCGAGGCGGAGCTGGCGTTCGTGGTCGGGTCGCCCGTGCGGCGGGTCCGCGGGGACGAGGCGCTGGCGGCGATCGGCGGCTACACGATCGCCAACGACGTCTCGATGCGCGACTACCAGTACAAGTCGCACCAGTGGATGGCGGGCAAGGCGTGGGGGCGCTCGACGCCGCTCGGCCCGTTCCTCGTCACCCCCGACGAGGTCGGCGACCCGCACGCGCTCGACATCACGCTCGACCTCAACGGGGAGCGGATGCAGGAGGCCAACACGCGGCTGTTCATCTTCGACCTCCCGACGGTCGTCGCCACGATCTCGGAGTTCACGCCGCTGGCGCCCGGCGACGTGGTGCTGACCGGGACGCCCGCCGGGGTCGGCTACCGGCGCGACCCGAAGGTGCTCCTGAAGGACGGCGACCGGATCGTGGTCGAGATCTCCGGCGTCGGGCGGCTCGAGAACCCCGTCGCCGCCGAGTGAACGTCAGCGTCACCTTCGACAACCTCGGGGAGGCGAGCGACCTCGAGCGCGGCTGGTGGCCGGAGGACGAGCCGCTCGGGCATCACCATTCGGTGACGCGCGCGTTGCCGCGCGTGCTGGACGCGCTCGACGCCGTGTCGCTGCGCGCGACGTTCTTCGTCGAGGGGCTCAACACGGAGCTCTATCCGGACACGCTGCGCGAGCTCGACGCCCGCGGCCACGAGGTCGCCTGTCACGGGTGGCGCCATGAGCGCTGGGAGGGGCTCGACCCGGCGTCCGAGCGGGAGAGCCTGCGGCGCAGCGTCGGGGGCATGCGGGCGTTGGGGCTCGAGCCGGCGGGGTTCCGGCCGCCGGGCGGGGAGCTGACGGCGGCGACGCCGGGGCTGCTGCGCGAGCTCGGCTTCGCCTACTGCTCGCCCGAGCAGGGCGCGGAGACGGGCGGCTTCCCGGCGCTGCCGTTCCGCTGGGAGCTGCTCGACGCCTACCACTACCTGCCGCACTTCGCGGACCGCCGCGGCCGGGAGGAGCCGCTGCCGCCGGCGCGGTTGCGCGAGACCGTGTTCGACGCGCTCGACCGCGGCGAGGGGTTCCTCGCCCTGCTGTTCCACCCGTTCCTGGCCGACACCGACGAGCGTGTCGCCGTGATCCGGGACGTGCTCGGGCGGGTGCGCGAGCTGGTGGACGCGGGCGTGGTGCGCTGCGCGCCCTGCCGCGATCTGGTCTAGAGCCGCTCGCGCACGAGCTGCGCGCCCTCGACGAGCGCGCGCAGCTTCGCGAAGGCCAGCTCGCGGGGGAGGTACTTCATGCCGCAGTCCGGGCCGACCTGCAACCGCTCGGCGGGGATCACCTGGAGCGCGGCCTCGATCCGCTCGGCGACCTGCTCGGGCGTCTCCGCCTCCTCCGTGGAGAGGTCGAGCACCCCGACGATCACGGTCTTGTGGGCGATCGGCTCGAGTGTTGCCGGGTCCAGTCCGGGCTGGGCGGCCTCGATCGCGAGCACGTCGGCCGTGCAGTCGGCGAGCTCGGCCAGGAACGGGTAGCCGTCCGGCTTGTCGTGCACCACGGCGGCGTAGCCGAAGCAGGTGTGCAGCGCGGTCGTGCCCGGGAGATCCTGCAGCGCGCGGTTGATCGCCGGCAGCGCGAACTCGCGCGCCTTCTCCGCGCGCGACTGCAGCCACGGCTCGTCGATCTGCACGATGTCCGCGCCCGCCGCGAACAGGTCGCGCATCTCCTCGTTGACCGCGACGGCGAGGTCCATCGCCAACTCGGCCTCGTCGTCGTAGGCCTCGTTGGAGGCCTGCTGGCTCATCGTGAACGGGCCGGGCAGCGTGATCTTGATCGTGCGGTCGGTGCGCGCCCGCAGGAACTTCAGGTCCTCCACCTCGACCGGCTGGGCGCGCGAGACCTTTCCGACCACGCGCGGGACGGCGTTCGTCCCGCCGGCGCGGCCGGGCACCATCGCGGGGTCGTCGATGTCGAAGCCGTCCAGCGCGGTCGCGAACCGATTCGAGTAGCTCTCCCGCCGGATCTCGCCGTCGGTGACGATGTCCAGCCCGGCGCGCTCGAGCTCGGCGATCGCCAGCGCGGTCGCGTCGTCCTGCGCCTCGGCGAGATACGGCTCCGGCACCCGCCACAGCTCCCTCGCCCGCACCCGCGGCGGCAGCGAGCCGCGCAGCTTCTCCCGGTCGACCAGCCAGTCGGGCTGGGGGTAGCTCCCGATCACCGTCGTGGGCAGCAGCTTCGGCATCGCCTCGAGCCTAGCCATCCAGGACAATGGTGGCGTGCGGAGCGTCTTCGTCTTTCCACTGGCCGACCAGGAGGCCGTGCGCGACCGGCTCTCGCGCCTCGAGACTCCCGACATCTCCGTCACGATGATCCCGTCGCCCGAGGACCCCACGCCCCTCTACAGCGACTGGGAGCCGTCGGACATCCGGTCGCTCGAGGCTGCTCTGGGAGAGCTCCCGCCGTGGTCCGTCGTGTGTGACGTGAGCGGCGGGATCCCGGGCGACGAGGAGATCCGCGGGATCGTCCTCGAGCTGCTGGCCGACGGCGGCGTGGCGGTCGACGACTACAGCGAGCACTGCTGGACCGCCGAGGAGATCGCAAGGGACGCGACCGTCGACGGCCTGAAGTTCTTCGACTACCTCGAGCACTACAAGCGCTACAAGGCTCAGAGCTGATCGAGCAGCCAGCGGGCGCCCGCGACGTCAGCGCCGTGCTCGCGCACCCGCCGCGCCAGGCCGGCGTCGGAGGTGACCACTCGCAGGCTCGCGGGGTCGCTTGCGGTGCTCACGAGCTCGGCGATGTCGTCGTCCGCGGCGTCGGGTCCGCGGCGGCGGGCGAAGCGGACCTCGACCCGCTCGGGGGCGGGCATGGCAGGGGGCTCCGCACCGTCGAAGACCACGAGCACGTCCTCCTTCGTGCGGGCCGCCCACTCGCCGAGCTGCCCGACGAGGCGCTTGGCGGCGCCGGCGCGGTCCTTCCACCAGCCGTCGGGCCGGCTGCCCATCACGTTGTTGCCGTCGACGACGACCATTCGGGCACCGTACCGTTGACGGTGTGAACGGGGCACGGGCTTGGACGATCTCGGTGGTCGCCGTCTGTGGAGCGGTGCTGATGATCGCCGAGTTCGCCGGGGCGCGGATGCTCGAGACCCGCTGGGGGTCGTCGCTGATCGTGTGGGGGTCGACGATCGCCGTGGTGCTCGGCGGGATGGCGATGGGATACACCGCCGGAGGCCGGCTGGCCGACCGCCGGCCGGGCGCGCGGACGCTGGTGGGCCTGCTGCTCGTCGCCGCAGGCGCGCTGCTGGCGGTCGCCTTCGCCGGCCCCGGCGTCCTCGACGCGGTGGCCGACGTGCTGCCCGGCCCGCGCGCCGGGTCGCTCACCGGAGCGCTGCTGACGCTCGCACCTCCGGCGGCCGTACTCGCCGCGGCGAGCCCGGTCGCCCTCACGGCGGTGCTGACCGCCTCGGCGGCCGGCCGCGACGCCGGCCGGGTCTACGCCGCCGGGGCCGTGGGCTCGGTGGCCGGGTCGCTCGGCGCTGCGTTCTGGCTGGTCGAGCTCGTCGGCCTGCGAGCGCTGCTCGCCGGCTGCGCCGCGGCCTTGGTCGTGTGCGCCGCCGCGGGCATGTTGCTCCTGAGCGCGCGCCGGCGCGGCTGGCTCCTGCTGGCGGCCGGCGTCCCGGCGCTCGCCCTCGCCTCGGCCGCACTCCACGCCGCCTCTGGCTCCTTCGGCGGGGGCATCCGGGCGCACGTCGAGACCGGAGCGGTGTCCGTGTCCGTCGTCGACGACGGCCCGATCCGGCGGCTGGTGTTCCCCGGCGACCTCGTCCAGTCGGAGCAGGACGTCCGCAGCCCCGGGAAGCTGCAGCTCGGGTACACGCACGCCGTCCACGGGGCCTCCTGCCATGCCCGCGAGCTCGGCCGCGTCCTCTTGATCGGGGTCGGCGGCGGCTCGCTCGTCCGCTCCCTCCACCGGGTCGCACCCTCCGCCGGCATCGACGCGGTCGAGCTCCACGAGCCGGTCCTCGACCTCGCCCGCCGCTGGTTCGATCTTCCCGAAGGGCCTTGGGTCGACTACCACGTGGACGACGGCCGCCGGTTTCTCACCCGGAACAACGCGCGCTACGACCTCATCGTGTTGGACGCCTTCGGCACGGAGCGCGTCCCGCCCCATCTCCTCTCGCGGGAGTTCATGACGCTCGCCCGCGAGGACCTCACCGCGGGCGGTGTGCTCGCCGCCAACGTCATCGCCGACGACGGCTCCGATCTCGCCGAAGCGATACACGGAACGATGACCGACGTCTTCGGGTCGGCTGAGGTACGCGAGCCGAGCCCCGGAACCGGCAATCTCGTCTGGACGGCGCCCGCCGGCGACCCGCGACCCGGATGCGAAGCGGCGCAGGCCAAGACGCTCGGCCTGTCGACCGAGGCGATCGCCGGATCGCGCGTGGAGGTGGCCGGCGGCCGGGTGCTCACCGACGATCGCAACCCGGCCGACTCGCTCAGCCGGGACTGACGGTGACCTCGACCCGGCCGGGCCAGGGCGCGAGCATCGTTGCGATCGGCATCGCGGCCTTCTCGGAAGGGGACTCGTAGACCCAGAAGGCGTCCTTCGCTCCTGGGGCGTCGAAGTAGGTGGCGTCGCCCTTGAACGGGCAATGCGACGTGGTCTCGCTCGGCCCGAGCAGATCCGTCCGCACGTCCTCGCGCGGCAGGTAGTAGCGCGTCGGCAGGCCGGTCTCCTCCAGCGCCAGGGCTCGATCCGAGGCCGCGAGGATCTCGCCGTCCTTCTCGACCTTCACGTGTCCGGCGAACGGGTGGGTCGCGATGCGGTGCGCGCCCACGGCGTGGGCGGCCTTCTTGAGCGTGTCCGATGAAGCCATGCCACAAGGATGCCCACCCCGGCCCTCTCCTAAGATCGGCCGATGCAGCTGGCCCGGGCGCGCGCGATCGTCGACCACGTGGTCTCCAACGCCTCCGGGCCGGTCGCGGTCTTCGTGGCGGACACCCACGGCGAGCTGGTCGCGGCCGCGACGATGGACGGCGCCGCGCCGGACACGCGCCTCAACGCCCAGCGCAAGGCCTACACGGCGGCCCGCAGCGACGCCAGGTCCACGCGAGAGCTCGCCGACAAGGCCCGCGAGGATCCCGTCGAGCGCGCGAGCTTCGACCCCTTCTTCACCTTCTTCCTCGGCGGCATCGCCGTCTTCGAGGGCGACCGCCGGATCGGAGCGGTCGGCGTCAGCGGCCTGCCCGGAGAGATCGACGAGAAGCTCGCCCTCGGCGCCATCGAGCACACGGCCTCGGCCTGATCAGGACGCTCAGCGCCGGGCGCGCTACCCTGACGGGGTCAGACAGCGAGGGCAACCTGAGGGCGAGACCTTCACACTGAACGTCCCCTTCCCGCGTAAGCCGCCTGATCTTCTGATGGCCGAGAGTCCACCCATGGGTGGGCTTTCCGCGTTAAGGGGCTCGCTCAGGGCAGGATGTCGGTCAGCGTCGCCGTGTAGCGGTCGCCCGACTCCTCCTCGATCTCGCCCTCGATGTGCAGGCGCGCCGGGCCGTCCTCGGTCCACAGGTCGAGGAAGTAGGCCCAGCCGGGCTGGTCCGGGTCGTCGGACTTGGTGATCGCCTCGACCTGGTAGATCTCGCGCGGCGGCAGCACCAGCGCCTCCGGGCAGTCGTCCTCGACGCGACGGCGCATGTCCTCGATCCCGAGCTGATCGCGCGACAGCGCGCGGAGCTCCGCGTAGTCGCCGTCCACGACGAGCTCGACGACGTCCTCGAGCACCCTGCGCATCCCCTCGGGCATCGGCTCGAGCCCGTTGGCGATCTCCGCCGGCCGGCCCAGCGCGTCGTCCGGCTTGAGGCCGAGCCGGCTTATAGAAGTAGTCCTCGCAGGCGGCGCGGGCCTGGCGCCGGATGCCCTTGGTCAGGCCAGCGGCGCTGAGGCCGAGGATCCCCGCCTCGATCGCCTCTTCGAGCGTGTCCTGGCGGCGCGTGATCTGCGCGGCGACCGCGCGACCGTGCTCCGTGTCGCGCGCGATCGACGCGCCGTCCATCAGGATCGACGGAGCGTCGTGCCGGCTGTAGCCCGCACACGCCCGTACCGCGGAGTGCATGACGATGAGATGGTCGCCCACGGCGATGCATCCTACGAACGCCCTCGCCGGCGCCCGACCTGGGCGGCAAAGGCGCGGTAGTTCTCATGGCTTCTGGGGGTCGGCGGTCGCGAGGGAGGCGATCGCGGAGCGGGCGCCACCGACTGCCTCGGCAGCGCGGTCGCGAAGATTGCGGGCGGTGTCCGACAGCGTCAGGGAGCCGGTCGCCTCGCCCTGGGCCTCGACGACCATCCGCACGCTCTCCAGCGTGGACTGCGCTTGCGCGATTGCTCCTCTCGAAGGGGGTTCCAGGGAACTCACCACCGTCTTGAGGTCTTCTGGATCGACCTCGAGGCAGTACTCCCTCGCCGGGAACCATGTCTCTTTCGTCGCTTCCAGCGTCTGCTCCACATTCGCGAGGCGGCCGTCGATCACGCTTGCCGCGCCGATGGCGTTCTTGTAGGAGGTCGCCTCCGTCTTGGCCGAGCGCTTCCGGTCCAGCAACCACTGTCCGAAGATGGTCAGCAGCGATCCCAGGACCGCTCCCCCGGCGCCGATGATCGCGACCAGAACGTCACTGTTGCCTCCACCGCCAGCTGCGAAGATTCCGGCGGCGCAGCTCACGATCAGCTCTTCGCTGCTCTGTCCCCTGCGGGAGGCGGTTCCGCAGACGGGGTCGATCCCGACACCCGCTCGAGCTGCGGCATCACCCGATTCAGCGTCTTGTCGAACGTCTCGATCTGGCGACGCAGGTCGGCCACCCCCGGGATGAGATCGATCGCCCGGCGCCGTCGCCCCGCGGTGAGGCTGAGCGCGGCGATCGCCACGATGGCGACTGCCAAGGTGGCCAACGGCCAGATGTTGATCGGATCGACGAGATCCACCGCATCGGCGACCACGATCAGCACGACGCCCGCCAGCACGATCGCGCAGGCTGAGCTGGCCACGGATATGGCGAAGGTCTCCAGGCCGTTCGGCGTGCGCTGAGCCGCTTGAGCCGTGGCGTTGGCCGCAGTGGCCGTGGCGCCGGCGGCGTCGGCGGCAGCCTCCACCGCCTGGGAGATCCGGGCGTTCGCGATCCGCTGCTCCTCCTGGATCTGCGCAACGAGCCGTCGAGCCTCGGAGGCGACGTCACCGGGGTCTTTCGGGGATGTGTCGGTCGAGCGTCCGACGTCCACGATGCGACTATCTCACGGTGAAGCTGTCAGAGCAATCCGCCTGTCACACCGCCTTCCCGCGCCGCACCCGCGGCTGGGCTAACGGGCCGCGGACTCGATCAGGTTTGGCGTGACCTCGGCCACGCCGGTCACCGTGACGGCGGCGAGGGCGAGGGCGTCGTCTGCCGGTGGGTAGTGCGGGTTGGGGATCGCGATGACCGGCATGCCCGCCGCGGCGCCGGCTCGGATGCCGTTGCTGGAGTCCTCGATGGCGACGGCTCGCGCCGGGTCGACTCCGAGCTTCTCGGCGGTGCGGAGGTAGACGTCCGGGGCGGGCTTGCCGCGGGCGACCTCTTCGGAGGAGACCGTTACGAGGAACTCGCGGCCGAAGTCGGCGAGCTCGAGGAAGAGGTCGATCAGCTCGCGGTTCGACGAGGAGGCGAGCCCGAGGGGCCAGCTCGCGGCGAGCGCCCGCACGGCCTCGCCGGCCCCGGGGAGCAAGGGCAGCTCGTCCCGGTAGCCGTCCTCCATCCGGCGCACGACCTCGCGGTTGATCGCCTCGAGCTCCATCGGCACTTGGAGGTCGTTGCGCAGGTAGGCCGACCACTCGGGCGAGCTCATGCCCATCATCACCTCGGGCGCCTCATCGCGCCAGGTGCCTCCGGCCTCGCGGACGAGCGCCTCCTTGACCTCGTTCCAGAGCTGCTCGGAGTCGAGCAGCACGCCGTCGAGGTCGAAGATGATCGCCTCGACCGTCACGGCGTCTGCGGGAGCTTCTTGGCCCCGCGGCGCGTGACCGGCGCCGACGGCGGCGGGACGACCGGGCCGATGTCGCCGTCCGGCGCCTCGTCGAGGTCGACGATCACGGGCGCGTGGTCGCTCGGGCCCTTGCCCTTGCGCGCGTGGCGGTCGATCCAGGCCGCCTTCACGCGCTCCGCCACCGGCCCGCCGGCGAGGATCAGGTCGATCCGCATGCCGAGGTCCTGGTGGAACATCCCGGCGCGGTAGTCCCAGTAGCTGAACACGCGCTCGCCGGGCCAGCGGTCGCGGACGACGTCGGCCAGGCCGAGCGCCTGCAGCTCCGCCAGCGCGGCCCGCTCCGGCGCGGTCACGTGGGTGTGGCCCTCGTAGGCCTCGGGGTCGAAGACATCGTCGTCGGCAGGCGCGATGTTCATGTCCCCGCACACGAGCGCCCGCTCCGCATCCGGGGCGACCAGGTCGCGCAGCGCGCCGAGCCACGCGAGCTTGTAGGCGTAGTGCTCCGACCCCGGCGAGCGCCCGTTGGGCACGTAGACCGAGACCACCCGCAGGTCGCCGCAGACCGCCGACACGGCCCGCGCCTCGGGCTCGGGGAACCCCGGCCCGCCGGGGATCCCGCGCACGACGTCCGACAAGCCCGCGCGAGACAGGATCGCGACGCCGTTCCACGCCGCCTCGCCGTGGGTGGCCACCTCGTAACCGCGATCGGCGAGCTCGGAGCCCAGCAGCTCGGCGAACGCGTCGTCGGCGAGCTTGGTCTCCTGCAGGCACACGACGTCCGGCCGGCGCTGGTCCAGCCACGGCAGCAAGCGCGGCAGCCGCTGCTTGACCGAGTTGACGTTCCAGGTCGCGATCCGCACGGCCCTCCACGGTATCCGCCCACCGTCCGGAGATACTGCGCGCGTGCGCCGCCGCCGCCCACCGCTCCTGCTGCTCGCCGTCCTGCTCGTCGGCGCCGGGGTCGCTCTCGGAGGCATGTCCGTCTACCGCGACCAGCGCTCCGGTGTCGCCGGGACGGCGAAGGTCACCGAGTGCGAGGGCGGGCGCAAGTACCAGCCCGGGATCCGCTGCCGCGGGAGCTGGACCGTCGGCGGTCCGATCCTCGACGGCGGCCGGGTCGCCGTCGGGCGGGTCGAGGGCGCCGGCTTCGGCGACGTCGGCAAGACGATCGACGTGCGCATCCACGGGACCGACCACGCGACCAAGCCCTCGCTCGGAACTCCGCTCGTGCTGTGGGGGATCGGCGGAGCGCTCGTCGCGCTGGCGCTCTGGGGCCTCGCGGCGTGGTGGCGCGGTGACTGAGCCCGTAGGGTTCGCCGCACGATGCCCGACGTCCGGCTCAGCGACCGGCGGCGCGTGGCCGCCCTGCGGGACATGGGGCTGCTCACGGACACGCCGGAGGAGGCCTACGACCGCTTCACGCGGCTGGCCGCGCAGATCTGCGAGGCGCCGATCGCCCTCTTCACCGTGATCACCGGCGAGGAGCAGTTCTTCCGCAGCCAGATCGGGCTGCCCGAGCCGATCGCCACCACCCGGCGCACGCCGCTCTCGCACTCCTTCTGCCAGTACGTGATCCACTCCAGCGCGCCGCTGGAGGTCGAGGACGCCCGCGAGCACCCGACCGTCAAGGGCAACCCGGCGATCGAGGAGCTGGACGTGATCGCCTACCTGGGCGTGCCGCTGATCACGCGCCGGGGGGAGACGCTCGGCTCGCTGTGCGCGATCGACCGCGAGCCGCGCATCTGGACCGACCGCGACCGGAACGTCCTGCGCGACCTCGCGGCGGCGACCGTCACCGAGATCGAGCTGCGCCGCACGACCAGGGAGGCCGTGGAGCTGGCCGAGAAACTCGAGGCCGCGCTGCGCGGCAAGGAGTCACCCGCGTGAGCGAGACCACCAAGCCGACCTCGATCCTCCGCCCGCTCGTGGAGGAGCTGGCCGAGCGCCGCGAGCGCGCCAAGCTCGGCGGCGGGGAGGAGAGGATCGCCCGCCAGCACGCGGCGGACAAGCTCACCGCGCGCGAGCGCATCGAGCTGCTGATCGACCCGGGCACGTTCACCGAGCTGGGCATCCACGCCGGCATCCACCACTCCGTGCGCGGGCTCGAGGACAAGGAGGCGCCCGCCGACGGCGTCATCACCGGCTACGGGAAGGTCGACGGCCGGATGATCGCCGTCGCCGCCTACGACTTCACGGTGATGGCCGGCTCGATGGGCATGACCGGCGAGACCAAGGTCGCCCGCCTGCGCGAGCTCGCGCTGACCAAGCGGTTCCCGTTCGTCTGGCTGCTGGACTCCGCGGGCGCGCGGATCCAGGAGGCGGTCGGCTCGCTGTTCGCCGGCTCGGGCCACCTGTTCCGCGAGGAGGTGATCGCCAGCGGCGTGATCCCGCAGGTGGCCGCGCTGATGGGCCCGTGCGCCGCCGGCACGGCCTACATCCCCGGCCTGGCCGACTTCGTCCCGATGGTCAAGGGCCGCGGCTCGATGGCGCTCGCCGGCCCGCACCTGGTGCGGGCGGCGGTCGGCGAGGACGTCACCCAGGAGGAGCTCGGCGGCTCGCGCGTGCACTGCCGCAAGAGCGGGGTCGGCGACCTCGAGGTGGCCGACGACGAGGAGTGCATCGCCCGCATCCGCCAGTACCTCTCGTTCTTCCCCTCCCACTGCGAGGAGGCGCCCCCGATCCGCCCCGCGGGCGACCCGATCGACCGCATGGACGAAGAGCTGCTCGACGTCCTGCCGGAGTCCAACCGCAAGCCCTACGACATGTACGAGGTGATCCGCCGGATCGTCGACGACGGCGAGTGGCTCGACCTCAAGCCTCAGTGGGCGAAGACCGTGATCACCTGCCTGGCGCGGATGGGCGGCCGGCCGGTCGGGATCGTCGCCAACCAGCCCCGGCAGCTCGGGGGGATCCTCGACAACGACTCGGCCGACAAGGCGGCGCGGTTCGTGAACCTCTGCAACGCGTTCGGGATCCCGCTCGTGTTCCTGATGGACGTGCCGGGCTTCATGGTCGGCACGAAGGTCGAGCAGGCCGGGATCATCCGCCACGGCGCGAAGATGCTCCACGCGGTCGCCAACGCGACCGTCCCGAAGGTCACCGTCGTCCTGCGCAAGGCCTACGGCGCGGGCTACTACGTGATGAACGGCCGCGCCTACGAGCCGGACCTGATCGTCGCCTGGCCGAGCGCCGAGATCTCCGTGATGGGCGCCGAGGGCGCCGTCGAGATCGTCTTCCGCAAGCAGGTCGAGGAGGCGGAGGACCCGGCGGCCAAGAAGGCCGAGCTGATCGAGGCCTACCGCAAGATCATCGACGTCTACATCGCGGCGCGCAACGACATGATCGACGACGTGATCGACCCGCGCGAGACGCGCCCGACGATCATCCGCGCGCTCGAGATGGCCGCCGGCAAGCGGCTCGAGCGCCCGTGGAAGCGCCACGGCGTGGTGCCCGTCTGAGCGACGGGCACCGCGCGCGCAGCGTCAGACCCTTGGTCCGCCGGGTGTGGCGGTGCGGTCGCGACCGCGGACGGCGCGCAGGACCAGCAGCACGAGCATCGTGCCGATGATCGACCCGACGATGCTGCCGAGGTCGAACTTGTCGTTGTCCCCGATGCCGAGCAGGTAGGCGAAGATCAGCCAACCCACGATGGCGCCGGCGATGCCGACGGCGATGGTGGCGATGAGGCCCATGGAATCGTCCCCCGGAAGGAGGGCGCGACCCAGGAAGCCCGCGATGATGCCGATGAAGATCGCGGCGATGATTTCTCCGATCATGGCCCGAGCCTGCCCAAGGGCCGGTGCCTGCAATCCTCCGCTGCCATGAGCCTCGACGACCCCGTCATCCTCACCTGCTCGATCTCGGGCGCCGTCGCCAACCGGGACCAGTGCCCGGCGATCCCCTACACGCCCGAGGAGTACGCGGCCGAGGCGCGCCGGATCGTCGACGAGGGCGGCTCGATGATCCACATCCACGCGCGCACGCCGGACGGCACGCCGTCCTACGAGGTCGAGGACTTCCGCGCGATCACCGAGGCGATCCTGGCCGAGGTCGGCGACGTCGTCATCAACTACTCGACGGGCGCGCTCGGGGTGCCGGTCGAGAAGCGGATCGCCTACCTGCGCGAGCTGCGGCCCGACGTCGGCGCGCTGAACATGGGCTCGATGAACTACGCGAAGTACTCGCGCCGGCGCAAGGAGTTCGTCTTCTCGTTCGTGTTCGAGAACTCCTTCGAGCAGATCCGCTCGCTGCTCGAGGCGATGAACGAGTGCGGGATCCGCCCCGAGCACGAGTGCTTCGACTCCGGCCATCTGGCCAACCTGGACCCGCTGCTGGACATGGGTGCGCTGCAGCCGCCGCTGCAGGTCTCCTGCGTGATGGGGGTGACGGGCGGGATCCGCCCGACGGCGCGCAACCTGGCCCACATGGCCGAGCAGGTCCCCGACGTCCCGCACGAGTGGGGCGTGATCGGCGTCTCGCGCGACCAGTGGACGCTGGTGGCGGCGGCGCTCGCGCTCGGCGGCAACGTGCGCGTCGGGCTGGAGGACAACTTCTACCTGCCCGACGGAGAGATGGCCCGCTCCAACGGCGACCTGATCGCGCGGGCGCGCCGCATGGCCGAGGACAGCGGCCGGCGCGTGGCGACCGTGGCCGAGGCCCGGCAGCGGCTCGGCCTGCGGGAGCGGGCGGCGCTGGCGTGAGCGCGCTCGCCGGGACGCGTGTCCTCGACCTGTCGAGGCTGCTGCCCGGCGGGTTCTGCTCGCTGCTGCTGGCCGACTTCGGCGCCGACGTCGTCAAGGTCGAGGACACCGGGATGGGCGACTACGTCCGCTGGGCGCCGCCGTTCTACGAGGGCGCCGACCGCACCGCCGCCTCGGCGCTGTTCCTCTCGCTCAACCGCAACAAGCGCTCGATCCGCGTCGACCTGAAGGCCGAGCAGGGGCGCGACGTGCTGCTGCGGCTCGTCCGCGACGCCGACGTGCTGCTCGAGTCCTTCCGCCCCGGCGTGATGGACCGGCTCGGCGTCGGCTACGAGACGCTGCGGGAGGTCAACCCCGGGCTCGTGTACTGCGCGATCACCGGCTACGGGCAGGACGGCCCGCTGCGCGACCGCGCCGGCCACGACATGAACTACCTCGGGCGGATCGGGCTGCTCGGGCTCAGCGGCGACGCCGGCGGGCCGCCCGTGCAGGCCGCGGGCCAGATCGCCGACCTGGGCGGCGGCGCGCTGATGGCGGCGTTCGGGATCCTGGCCGCCCTGCGCGAGCGCGACCGCACCGGCGAGGGGCAGTTCGTCGACAGCTCGATGGCCGACGGCGCGCTGTCGTGGCTCGCGATGGTCGCCGCGCGCTACTTCGCCGAGGGCCGGGCGCCGGAGCGCGGCGGGGTCGAGCTCGCGGGCTCGCTGCTCTGCTACCGGCCCTACCGCTGCGGCGACGGCTGGGTGACGATGGGCGCGCTGGAGCCGAAGTTCTGGCAGGCGTTCTGCCGCGGCATCGGGCGCGAGGACCTGATCGAGCGCCAGTTCGACCCGCCGGGCTCGGACGCGCACGCCGAGGTCGAGGCCGTGTTCGCGAGCCGCACGCGCGACGAATGGGAGGCGTTCGGCGCCGAGCACGACTGCTGCCTGGAGCCGGTGCTGGAGCTCGACGAGGCCTTGGACTCCGAGCTGGTGCGCGCGCGGGGGATGGTCGCCGAGCTGGCCCAGCCGGGCGCGGAGGCGCCCGTGCGGCTGCTCGGCGTGCCGGTCAAGCTCTCGCGCACCCCGGGCGACCCGTCGCGCGCCCCCGGCCCGGCGCTGGGCGCCGACACCGAGGCCGTGCTGGCCGAGGCCGGCTACGAGCCCGCGGAGATCGCGGCCCTGCTGGAGGCCGGAGCGGTCGCGGGGGCCGACGCGAAGGTCGGCGGGAGCTTCCTGGCGTGAGCGAGGCGTTCTACGAGCCCCTGGGCGACGGGCGCTTCCGCTCGACGCGCCACACGGCCGGGCCGTGGGACGTCCGCAGCCAGCACGCCGGCCCGCCGGCGGCGCTGCTGGGCCGCGCGCTGGAGGCGACGGGCCCGCGCGAGGGCACGCTGCTCTCGCGGATCACGTTCGAGATCCTCGGGCCCGTACCTGTAGCTGAGGTCGAGGTTGAGAGTCGGGTCGTCCGGCCGGGTCGCACGGTCGAGCTGCTCGAGGCGCAGCTGAGCGCCGGCGGCCGGCCCGTGATGACCGCCCGCGCGTGGCGGCTGCCCGTCACCGAGGCGCCCGCGGCAGGGCCCACACCCGCCCCGGTGGCCCGGCCCGACGAGGAGACCCCGCCGCCGCACGACTTCGGCTACGGCCACGCGGTCGAGATCCGCTTCGCGGCCGGCGGCTGGTTCGATGCCGGCCCTGCGACGGCCTGGACCCGGCTGAAGGTCGCGATCGTGCCCGGCGAGAGGCCGTCGCCGCTGCAGCGCGTGCTCGCCGTGGCCGACTCGGGCAACGGGATCTCCGCCGTCATGAGCTGGGACGAGTGGCTGTTCATCAACCCCGAGCTCACCGTCCACGTGCTGCGCCCGCCCGAGGGGGAGTGGGTCGTGCTCGACGCTGCGACCTCGATCGCGCCCGGCGGCGCGGGCGCTCGCCCGCAGCGTGCTCTCCGACGAGGCCGGCCCGGTCGCCTACGGCTCGCAGTCTCTGCTCATCGCGCCGCGTCCCTGACGAACATTCTTGTCAATCCGGGCTCGCGCCGAGCGCGACGAGCCGGTCTGGCGAGCTCTGATCGACGAGCGGGTCGGCGTCCGCCGAGCCGGATCCCGGTGCCTCGACACGCCGGATTCGCGCGTTTTTTCACCCGGATCTCGCGTAGTTAGAGTCGCGCCAATCGGCCGGTCACGGGACCGGCACAGCAGAAGAGGGGACCCACCTCATGTCATGGCGTGCTCGCGCGTCTGCGGCTTCGGCCGCCCTCGCGCTCATCGCGACCGTACTGGCGGCGCCGGCGAACGCGGCACCGAACAACAACACGGTCCGCAAGCTCACGCAGGCCGTCACGACGGACGGTGTGCTGAACCACCTCGAAGGGCTCCAGGCCGCCGCCGACGCCAGCGGCGGCAACCGGGCGTCCGGGCAGCCGGGCTACGCCGCGTCCGTCGACTACGTCGTCGGCCAGCTCGAGGCCGCCGGCTACACCCCGGAGGTCCAGGAGTTCATGTTCTCCTACACGGAGGAGAACTCGCAGCTCCGCCGCATCAGCCCGAATCCGCGGACGTTCGTCAACGGGACCGACTTCCTGCGCAACCGGTTCGACTCGGGCACGCCGGAAGGCACCGCGACGGGGTCGCTCGTGCCCGTGGGCCTCGTGCTCCCTCCGCCCCCGGCGCCGAACTCGAACACCAGCGGCTGCGAGGCGGCGGACTTCGCGGGCTTCCCGGCCGGCGCGGTCGCGCTCATGCAGCGCGGGACCTGCGGCTTCGCCGTCAAGGCGCTCAACGCGCAGGCGGCGGGCGCGAGCGCGGTCATCATCATGAACGAGGGCCAGCCGGGCCGGACCGCCCTGACCAACATGGTCGGCGACGCGACGGGGCTCACCATCCCGGCCATCTTCGTCACGTCCGCCATCGGGCAGGAGCTCGCGGCGACGGCGGGCTCGATCGTCACCGTGACGGTCGACTTCCTCGCCCCCGAGCAGCGTCCCTCCTACAACATCCTGGCCGAGACCGCGGGCGGCAATCCCGACAACGTCGTGATGGCGGGCGCGCACCTCGACAGCGTCCAGGCAGGCGCGGGCATCAACGACAACGGCTCGGGCAGCGCCGCGCTGCTGGAGACCGCCATCCAGATGGCGAAGGTCAAGCCCGCCAACAAGGTGCGCTTCGCCTGGTGGGGCGCCGAGGAGTCGGGTCTGCTCGGATCGACGCACTACGTCGCCAACCTGACCGACGAGGAAGCGGACGACATCGCCCTCTACCTCAACTTCGACATGATCGCCTCGCCCAACTACACGAACGGCATCTACGACGGGGACAACTCGGGCGGCACGGCGCCGGCCGGGCTCATCCCGCCGGGCTCCGCGGAGATCGAGGACCAGTTCGAGCGGTTCTTCACCTCCCGCGGTGAGCCGTTCAAGGACACGGATTTCTCCGGCCGGTCCGACTACGGCCCGTTCATCGCCATCGACATCCCGGCCGGCGGCCTGTTCACCGGTGCGGAGGCGCCCAAGACGGCGGCCGAGGCCGCCATCTTCGGCGGCGTGGCCGGCGCGCAACTGGACCCGTGTTACCACGTGTTCTGCGACAACCTGCGCGGCGACGGGCAGAACGCGACGCTGTTCAACCAGCTGAGACAGGACTACGAGCTCGTCGGGAACGTCAACATCGACGCCCTCGACGTGAACTCCGACGCGCTCGCCGCGACCGTCCTCACGTTCGCCTACGACACGTCGCCGGTGAACGCGGTGGCCGGGAAGCCCGGCAAGGGCAAGGGGCTGTTCAAGTTCGGCGAGACCCGCTGATCCGGCGTCCGGAGGGCCCGCCGTGTGCGGGCCCTCCGCTCAGCCGACCAGCACGCGCCCCTCGCGCGCCGGCACGAGCGTGATCGACCGCCGGGCGGTCCGCTCCGGCACGAGCGCGTCGGGCTCCAGCCGCTCGCAGCGGCGCGCGAGCACCCGCAGCACCGCCGCCATCTCGAACTGCGCGAAGCTCGCGCCGAGGCAGCGGCGCACGCCACCGCCGAACGGGATCCAGGTGTAGGTGCCGGCGGGCTGCTCGAGGAAGCGCTCGGGGCGGAACGCGAGCGGGTCCGGGTAGAGGTCGGGCCGGCGGTGCATGAGGTAGATGCACGGCACCGCGCTCACGCCCTCCGGCAGCTCCCAGCCGCCGATCTCCATCGGCGCCTTCAGCCGCCGCAGAACGATCGGGAGGACGGGACGCAGCCGCAGGGTCTCCTTGATCACCGCGTCCACGTACGGCTCGTCGCCCGAGCGCAGCCGCGCCCAGGCGTCCGGGTGGCGGGCGAGCCGCTCGAGCGCCCACGACAGCGCGGTCGCGGTCGTCTCGTGGCCGGCGACCAGGAGCGTGACGAGCTCGTCGCGCAGCTCCGCATCGGTCATCGGCGAGCCGTCGTCCTCGTGGCGGGCGCCGAGCAGCATCGAGAGCACGTCGTCGCGCTCGGCGACGTCGGGCGCCACGCGGCGGCGCCCGATCTCCTCCGCGATCACCGCGTCGAGCTCGCCCATCACGGCGCGGTACTCGGGGATGCGCGGGATGCCCTTCGTCCCGGCGGCGACGAGCAGCACGAGCCGGGACGGCTTCGTCGTCCAGTCGAGCATCGACGTCAGCGCCGCCCGTAGGCGCTCGAGCCCGCTCGTGTCCGAGATCCCGAAGATCGCGCGCATGACGATCTCGAGCGTGATCCGCTGCATGGCCGGCCGCGTGGCGACGATCTCGCCGCCGGGCCAGGAGGCGATCTCCGCCTCGGCGGCCGTCTCCATCAGCTCGCCGTAGGCCTTCATCCGCTCCCCGTGGAACGGCGGCAGCAGCAGCTTGCGCTGGGCCATGTGCGCACGGTCGTCGAGGAGCAGCACGGAGTTGGGCCCGACGATCGGGCGCAGGACCCCGTTCGCCTCGCCGGCGTGCAGGAGCTTCGCGTCGCCGGTGAAGACCTGCTTGACCGCCGCGGGGTCGCTGAGCATCACCCACGTGTCCTCGTTGGCGATCCGGAGCGTGAACGCGTCGCCGTAGCGGTCGCGGCAGCGCTCCATGAACGGGCCGGGCCGCGTGATCCAGCCGAGCGTCTGCAGGGCGAGGGGATAGCGCGGGCCGGGCGGGAGCATGGCGCGACGCTACTCCTCCGGCGCCCACCGGCGCACCCATTCGTGCATCGCCACCGCGCTGGCGGCGGCCGCGTTGATCGAGCGGGTGGAGCCGAACTGGCGGATCGCGAGCACGGCCTCCGCCAGCGCCCGCGCGTCCTCGGACAGGCCCGGCCCCTCCTGCCCGAACAGCAGCACGCACTGCCGCGGCAGCGGGTAGGCGTCGATCGCCACCGAGCCCGGCAGGTTGTCGACGCCGAGCACCGGCAGGCCCTGCGCGCGCGCCCAGTCCGCGAACGCGGGCAGCGTGGGGTGGTGGCGGACGTGCTGGTAGCGGTCGGTGACCATCGCGCCGCGGCGGTTCCAGCGCCGCTCGCCGACGATGTGGACCTCGGCGGCCAGGAACGCGTTCGCGTTGCGCACGACCGCGCCGATGTTGAGGTCGTGGCGCCAGTTCTCGACGGCGACGTGGAACGGGTGCCGGCGCGTGTCGAGGTCGGCGACGATCGCCTCCATGCGCCAGTAGCGGTAGCGGTCGGCGACGTTGCGCCGGTCGCCCGCCGCGAGCAGCTCGGGGTCCAGGCGCTCATCGTCGGGCCACGGCTCGGGCGCGGGGCCGACGCCGGGCTGCTCCTCACCAGGCGACGGCATGGCGCTCCATCACGCCCCAGCCCTCGCGCAGCGCGCCGCCGCCGGGGACCTCGCCGGCGAACGTGCCGAACGGCTGCTCGTAGTCGGAGCTCATCAGCACGAGCCGCTCGCGCCGCGCGCGCGTCGCCTCGGCCGTGAAGCGCAGGCCGCCGACGCCGGCGAGCCCGTCGAACGGCTGCCGCGGGACCTCGCGCGGCTCGCCGCTCACCCACAGCGTGCGCTCGGAGGCCGCCTCGGCGTCGTGCAGGCCGTCGACCAGGTTCCACGCGACCGGCTCGCCCGACTCGAGCACGCCGACGCCCGCCGACCACAGCCACGCCGTGCGGCGCGCGTGGTAGCCGGCGGACTCGTCGACGAGCCCCGCCGCGTCCAGCTCGCGCCCGAGGACGGTGCCGCGCACCCGCACGCCGCCGCGCTTGCGCGTCCAGATGTGCTGCGCGCCGTGCGGGGAGACGACCTCGACCGGCGCGGCGTCGCCGACCTCGAGCTCCATCACGCCGGGTACGAGCACGCGCGAGGGCGTCACCACCAGCCCGCCGCGGCGGCGCAGCGAGCGCTCCGTGAACGTCGTGCCGTCCCACACCGCCCACCACGCGGCGGTGGCCGGCCCGATCCGCGCGACCGCCGCGCACAGCATCAGCTCCGGCCCGAACGCGCCGACCCACGTCCAGCGCTTGAGCGGGCGCCCGCCGCGCCACGCCGGCATGCGCGCGGGCGGCAGCGGGAGCTCCGGCCGCCCGGGTCCTGGTCCACGCCACGCGCTCACGAGCTCCGGCATGCCCGGACGATATGCTCCGGCGCGGGTTGACTGACGAGTCAATCCGTGGGAAGGGAGAGAATCACCGTGCGTGCCGCAGCCGTCCAGCTGACCTCCACCGCCGACCGCGAGCGCAACCTCGCGACGGCCGATCGCCTGACCCGCGCGGCCGCCGCCGCCGGCGCCGAGCTCGTCGTGCTGCCCGAGAAGTGGGCCGTGCTCGGCACGCCCGAGGAGACCGCCGCGGGCGCCGAGCCGTTCGACGGCCCGGCCCTGAGTTGGGCGAGCGCGATCGCGCGCGAGCTCGGCATCGATCTCGTGGCCGGCTCGATCGCCGAGCGCGTCGAGGGTGCCGAGCGCGGCTCCAACACCTCCGTGCACTTCGGCCCCGACGGCGAGGAGAAGGCCGTCTACCGCAAGGTCCACATGTTCGACGTGGAGGTCGGCGGCAAGGTCTACCGCGAGTCCGCGAACGAGGCGCCCGGCGAGGAGCTCGTGGTGTCGGAGACCGCCGGCGGCGTCGAGCTGGGGCTGAGCGTCTGTTACGACCTGCGCTTCCCCGAGCTCTACCGGATCCTCGCCGTGCGCGGCGCCCGCGTGCTGGTCGTCCCGGCCGCGTTCACGCTGGCCACCACGCGCGAGCACTGGGAGGTTCTCCTGCGCGCTCGCGCGATCGAGGACCAGGCGTTCGTGGTCGCCGCCAACCAGATCGGCGAGCACGCTCCCGGCTACCGCTCGGGCGGGCGCTCGATGATCGTCGACCCCTGGGGCCTCGTGATCGCGCAGGCGCCCGACACCGAGACGTTCGCGCTGGCCGAGCTGGACCTCGAACGGCAGGCGGAGATCCGGCGCACGATGCCGTCGCTGGCCAACCGCCGCCCGTCCGCGTACCGCTGGCCGAGCGAGGTATCCGTCTAGTGGCCGCCACGAAGCCCTCCGTGGACAAGCGCCGGATCATCCTCGACGCCGCGGTGCGCGTGTTCGCGCGCCAGGGCTTCCACACCTGCCGGGTGTCGGACATCGCCGACGAGGCGGGCGTCGCCTACGGGCTCGTCTACCACTACTTCGGCTCCAAGGACGAGGTGCTGGACACGCTGTTCCTCGAGCGCTGGGGCCTGCTGCTGGAGGCGATCGCCGAGATCGACCGCCGCGACGTCCCGGCCCGCGACAAGCTGCACGCGGTCGCGTCGTTCATCGTCGACTCCTACCGCTACGACCCCGAGCTGATGAAGGTGATCATCGTCGAGGTCACGCGCGCCGCGAACTCCTTCGGGGCCGCGCACCTGCCCACGATCTCCGACGCCTACCGTCAGATCCAGGGCATCGTCGAGAAGGCGCAGGCGAGCGGCGAGTTCCGCACGTCGGTGACCGCGCAGTTCGGCGCGATGGCGTTCTACGGCGCCATCGAGCAGGTGCTCACGGGCTGGATCTTCGGGCTCATCGAGGAGGGCGAGGACTCCTACGAGCGCGCCAAGGACCACGTGGTGGAGACCGTCTGCCGCGGGCTCGAGACGTACACTCCCGCGCCATGAGCGACAACGACATGGTCAAGCGCCTGGCCTGGGCCGGCCTCGTGGCCGGCGTCGGCGCGCTGGCGTCGATTATCACCACCCGGGCTGCCGCGGTGATTTACCGCCGCATATTCGGGGAAGATCCGCCGGAGTGACATCCGAAGAGCACACCGAGGCGGAGCGCGAGCGCTCCGAGGCGCGCGGCGCCGAGCTGCGCAGCGAGCTGGCGGCGACGGACGCCCGTCGCGCCGAAGAGGACACCGCGGACGCCGAGAAGGCCGTCGAGGAGGCCACCCAGCGCAAGGAGAAGCTCTCGCGCAAGGAGAAGGAGGCGCGCGAGCGGGCCGAGCAGGCCGAGCGCATCGCACAGCGCGAGCGCGAGGAGGCCGAGGCCGCCGAGGCGGCCGCCGGGCCCGAGCGCGGGCACGCCGCGCCGGCCGCATTCGCCGCCGGCGGCGAGCCGGGCGCCGAACGTCCCGAGATCTTGGTCGGCGCCGCCTTCGCGGGCGCCTTCGTCTTCGCCCGAATCCTGAAGCGGCTGGTGGACTGACATGCCCGACGAGAACACCTCAGAGCTGGGCCGGGCGATCCAGCAGGTCTCCGAGCGCGCCTCGCTGCTCGTGCGCGAGGAGATCGAGCTCGCGAAGGCCGAGATGACCGAGAAGGTCACCAAGCTGCTCAAGGGCGCGGTCGTCGGGATCGTGGCCGGCGTGTTCGCCGTCTTCGCCCTGATCTACCTCGTCCACTCGCTGTCCTGGGGGATCTGGGCGCTCGTCAGCGACGACGTCAACTTCGTCTGGCTCGGCTACCTGATCGCGGGCGGGCTGCTGCTGCTGATCGGCGGCCTGGCCGGCTTCCTGGCCACCCGGTTCCTCAAGGGCGGCGTGCCGCCCACCCCCGCCATGGCCATCGAGGAGGCCCAGCTGATCAAGCAGACGATCGAGACCTCGCGGCCCGCCAAGCCGATCGGCGCCGGCGGCCGCGTCGAGCCCTCCGACCCCGCGCGGCAGTCCACCGCCGACGCGACGCGCAACTGATGGCCGCCGCACGCACACCGGAGGAGATCCGGCGCTCGATCGAGGCCAACCGCGCCGAGCTCGGGCTCGCCGTCGAGCGGCTGCGCGGCGAGGTCGCCGAGGTCGCCGACTGGCGCAAGCACCTGCGCAACAACCAGAAGCAGGTGCTGATCGGCGCCGCCGTGGCCGGCTTCGTGCTCGGCGGCGGCGTGGCGGCGATGACCGGCCTGCTCACCGGCCGCCGGCGCCGCGACCACTACTGAGCGTCAGGTCCCGGGCTCGACCTCGGGAGCTGGGACGCCCGGCGGGGGCAGGTCCTCCGCCGGAGTGTCCTTGAAGGCGTTGAACTCGCGGATCGTGATCTGGATCGCCGCGGCGACGGGGATCGCCAGCAGCGCGCCCAGCACGCCGAACAGCGTGCTCCCGAACAGCACGGAGACGAGCACGACGAACGGGTGCACCGCCACCGCGCGCGCCTGGATGCGCGGCTGGATCACCGTGTTCTCGACCTGCTGGTAGATCACGGAGAAGATCACCCAGACGATCGTGTCGATGGGGAAGTCGCTGAACAGCGTGACGAGGCCGACGATGATCGCGCCGAGCGTGGCGCCGACGAGCGGCACGAGGTCGAGCAGGAACACGACGACAGCGAGCGGCAGGGCGTAGGGGACGCCGAGGATCGTGAGCATGAGCCAGGCGAGCACGCCGGCGATCGTGGCCTGCAGCAGCGCTCCTGCGACGTAGTTGCCGACCGTCGCCCCGATGCGGTCGTAGAGGCGCTTCATCCAGCGCGCGCGGTCGGGTGGGTAGCGGTCGGCGAACGCGTCCAGCCAGCCGCGGGCGCTGTTGAGCATGAACAGGCTCAGGACGATGATCGTGATCGCGGCGAACAGCGAGTTGACGACCCCCACGCCGATGTCGCCGAGCACGCCGGCCGCGTCGCCGAGCCGGGCCGGCAGCTTGGCCGCCTGCTCCTCGAGCTTGCCCGTGATGTCGTAGTCCTGCTCGAGCTGGCGCAGGCGGGAGTCCCCCTGCACGAAGTCCGTGAGGTCGCGGGCGTAGTCGGGCAGCGACTGGGCGAGGTTGTTGCCCTGCGTGACGATCGGCGGGACCAGGGACGGCGATGATCAGGACGGGCACCAGGATCAGCCCGACGTAGACGAGCGCGACCGCCAGGCCGCGCTTCATCCAGCGCCGCAGGAAGCTCACCGGGCCCGAGAGCGCGATCGCGATGAAGCCCGCGATGAAGATCCACGTGAGCGGCTTGCGCAGCAGGTAGATCAGGTACAGCGCCAGCACGCAGGCGAGCACCGTCAGGACGATCCGGACGGTGCCGCGGACGGACAGCGCCGACGTCGGCGCGGGGGCGGCGGCGGAGGGCGCGCTCACCCTCGGGGGGTTCGCAGCCCGGCCGCGGAGTCCTGCTCGCTGGGAGCCTAGACCGCGCCGAGCAGCTCGGAGGGCAGCGCCGTGACCCCGACCAGCCCGGGGCCGGTGTGCGTGCCGATCACGGGCCCGAGCTCCGAGACGAACTCGGGGTCGCGGCCGTAGATCTCGCGGCCGCGCTCGGCGATCCGCTCGGCCAGGTCGGGCGCCTGCACGTGCTGGATGAAGTAGACGTCGGAGCCGGCCTCGCGCTGCTCGGCCAGCTCGCGGACGAGGCGGTCGATCGCGCGCCCCTGGGTGCGCACGCGCTCGACCGGCGTGATCTCGCTGTCGATCGAGAGGATCGGCTTGATCTTCAGCGCCGAGCCCAGGAAGGCCTGGGCGGCGCCGATGCGGCCGCCCCGGCGCAGGTACTCGAGCGAGTCGACGGCGAACAGGATCGTCATGCGCTCGCCGACCCTGGCGGCGGCGTCGGCGGCCGCCTGCGCGTCCGCTCCGGCCTTGGCGGCGTTGTCGGCGGCGACCGACATCAGCCCGTGGCCGGCGCAGCCCGTGCGGGAGTCCAGCACCACGATGCGGCCGGCGTCGACGCCGCGCTCGACCAGCGCGTCGCGCGCCTGCTCGGCCGAGCGCACGGTGCCGGAGATGCCGCCCGACAGGTGGATCGAGACGACGTCGTCGCCGCGCTCGAGCAGCGGTTCGTAGACCGCGAGGAAGTCGCCGACCGACGGCTGCGAGGTGCTCGGCAGGTCGCCGTCGCCGCGCTTGAGGTAGTCGTAGAAGGCGTCGTAGCCCGGCATGTCGCTCTCGCGGTCGGTCCTGCCGTCCCAGTTGACGTACAGCGACACGAGGCTCAGCCCGTGGCGATCCACGACCTCCTGGGGCAGGTACTGGGTCGTGTCGGTGACCACGGCGACGCCGGACATCGCGCCGGAGCCTATCTTCCGGCCGGATGGAGCCCGTCGTGCTGCACCGCTGCAAGACCCCGACGAACCGCCTCTGCGCGTGCGGGCGGGTGGCGCGGGAGCTGGCCCGGCGGGGGATCGAGGCCGAGGAGCGGCGGGTCCCGTGGCGGCGCCGAGAGCGCTCCGACGTCGAGGAGTTGACGGGGCAGGCCGTCGTGCCCGTGCTCGAGATCGGCGGCGAGGCGATCTGCGACTCGCGGCGGATCGTGGAGCACCTGCGCTGGCTCGACGACGAGCGGCAACGCGCCAGCTCTGTCGATCGCGCGGGCGCCTGACGTCGGTTAGGTTGAACGCGGCCGACACGGCGCCGCGCGAGACCGGAGGTTCCACCAGATGCGCTACCTGCTCTCCATCATCGTCGACGAGTCCGGCTTCGCGGACGCCACGCCCGAGGACCGCGAGCGGATGTCGAACGCCTACGCCGACTACACCGACGCGGTCGAGGCGGCGGGGATCCTGCGTGGCGGCGACGGCCTGCAGCCGTCCTCGACCGCGACCACCGTGCGCGTGCGCGACGGCGAGCCGCTGCTGACCGACGGGCCGTTCGCCGAGACGCGCGAGCAGCTGGCCGGTTACTACCTGCTCGAGTGCGCCGACCTCGACGAGGCGATCGGCTGGGCGGCCAAGATCCCCGGCGCGCAGTGGGGCGCCGTCGAGGTCCGCCCGGTGATGATCTACGAGAACGAGCGGCTCGGCTCGGCCAACCGCGACTCGGCGGCCCGCGGCTGAGCGCTCCCGCCGACCTGGACCGCCTGTTCCGGCGCGAGTCGGCGCAGGCGGTCGCGGCGCTCGCCCGGGCGCTCGGCGACCTGGACCGCGCCGAGGAGGCCGTCCAGGACGCCTACGCGACCGCCCTGGAGCGCTGGCCGCGCGACGGGACGCCGGCGAACCCGGCGGCGTGGATCACGACCGTCGCCCGCAACCGGGCGCTCGACCGGATCCGCGCCGACCGGCGCTCGGCCGCGCGGGCGGAGGAGCGCGCGCGGCTCGAGGCGCTCACGGGCGCGGGCGGCGCCCCCGGCGCGAGCGGCGAGGACGCAGAGGACGACGTGAGCACGATCCCCGACGAGCGGCTGCGGCTGATGTTCACCTGCTGCCACCCGGCGCTCGCACCGGAGGCCCGGGTGGCGCTCACGCTGCGCCTGCTCGGGGGGCTCACCACCGCGGAGGTCGCCCGTGCGTTCCTCGTCTCGGAAGGGGCGATGGCGCAGCGCGTCGTGCGGGCGAAGGCGAAGATCCGCGTGGCCGGGATCGCCTATGAGGTGCCGCGCGACGCCGACCTCCCGGCCAGGCTGGGCTCCGTGCTCGCGACGCTCTACCTCGTCTTCAACGAGGGCTACGCCGCGACGGCCGGCGACGACGCTGATCCGGCGCGAGCTCTCCGCCGAGGCGATCCGGCTCGCGCGCGTGCTGTGCGCGCTGATGCCCGACGAGCCCGAGGCCCTGGCGCTGCTGGCGCTGATGCGGCTGCACGACTCGCGCCGCGCGACCCGGGTCGGCCCGGACGGCCGGCTCGTCCTGCTCGCCGACCAGGACCGCGGCGCCTGGGACCGCGAGGCGATCACCGAGGGCCTCGCGCTGACCGAGCGCGCCCTCGCGCTCGGCTCCCGCGGCCGCTACGCGGTGCAGGCGGTGATCGCCGCCGAGCACGCGCGCGCCCGCCGTGCCGAGGACACCGACTGGCAGCGGATCGCCGCCGCCTACGACCGCCTCGCCCAGATCGACCCGAGCCCCGTGATCGCCCTCAACCGCGCGGTGGCCGTCGCGATGGCCCGCGGCCCGGCCGCAGGGCTCGCGCTCGCGGACGAGCAGGCCGAGGCGCTGGCCGAGTACCACCTGCTCCACGCCACCCGGGCCGACCTGCTGCGGCGGCTTGGGCCGCGGCGCGGAGGCGCGCGCCGCCTACACGCGGGCGGTCGAGCTCGCGGCCGTGCCCGCCGAACGCAGCTTCCTGCGCGAGCGCCTCGCCGAGTTGGGGCGAACGGCGGGCAGGTAAGGGGGGGGGGGAGCCGCCCGCTCTGCACCGAGCGGTGGATAACTGTGCCTCAGGCCCGTTAATCCACCGCTCGCGTCGGGAGGGGCCGCGGCGGTGGCGCGGCGGTGCGGCCGGGAGCAGGCGCCGCGGGCGGCTCCCTCGCCTCCCCACCCAGCCGCAGTGAACGCCTCAGGCGACGGCGGCGACCGATGCAACCGTGACCGGCTGCGCCACGCCCCGCTCGGTCACCAGCGCCCACACGAGCTCCGCGGGCGTGACGTCGAACGCCGGGTTGCGCACACGCGTGCCCGCCACCGACACCAGCGAGCCCCCGACCGAGAGGACCTCGTCCGCCGGCCGCTCCTCGATCTCGATCGCGTCGCCGGAAGCCAGACGCAGGTCCACCGACGACGACGGCCCCGCCGCCACGAACGGGATCCGCGCGGCGCGAGCCGCCAGCGCCAGCCCGTACGTCCCGACCTTGTTGGCGACGTCGCCGTTGGCCGCGACCCGGTCGAAGCCGGTGACCACCGCTGCGACCTCGCCGCGGGCGATCAGGCCGGCGGCCGCGGAGTCCACGAGCAGCTGGTGGTCGAGCCCGAGCCGGGCGGCACTCCCACACGGTCAGCCGCGAGCCCTGCAGCAGCGGCCGGGCCTCGCACGCCAGCACGGTCACCGGCCGGCGGTCGGCCAGCTCGGCGATCACGCCGAGCCCGGTGCCGCGGCCCGAGGCGGCCAGAGCGCCAGAGTTGCAGTGCGTCATGACCGCGACCGGACCGTCGGGCAGGGCCGCCTCGAGCGCCTCGGCGCCGTAGCGGGCGAGCGCCGCGCTGGCGGCCTCGTCCTCGCGGTGGATCTGCTCCGCGGCCTCGCGCGCGGCGTCGGCCATGCGGTCGGGCGCGGCGAGCGCCGCGGCCGTGACGCGCTCGACGGCCCAGCCGAGGTTGCGCGCCGTCGGCCGCGCGCCGGCCATCAGGGCGGCCGCGCGCTCGAGCGCCTCGGGCGACTCGTCGCGCGCGAGCTCCATCGCGAGGCCGTAGGCGGCGGCGATCCCGATCAGCGGCGCGCCGCGCACCGAGAGCCGCTTGATCGCCTCGACCGTGTCCGGCGTGCCGTGCAGCTCGAGGACGACCTCCTCGGCGGGCAGGCGCGTCTGATCGAGGATGCGCAGCGTTGTGCCGTTCCAGTGCAGGGGCGGAGGAGATTCCGTGCAAGTTCCCGTCGCCATCGCTCGGGATGCTAGAGCTACGGGTCCGTGCCGCCCGCCCTCGCCGTGACAGACCTGCGCAAGAGCTACGGGCGCACCGAGGCGCTGCGCGGCGTCGCGCTCGAGGTCGGCGAGGGCGAGCTGTTCGGCCTGCTCGGGCCCAACGGCGCGGGCAAGTCGACGCTGGTGAAGATCGCCTGCGGCCTCGTCCGGCCGACCACGGGCAGCGCGCGCATCGCCGGCGCCGCGGCCGGCACGCTGGAGGCGCAGCGCGCGCTCGGCTACCTCGCGGAGCTGTTCCGCTTCCCCGAGTGGCAGTCGGCGGACGAGGTGCTGGGCCTGCACCAGCGGCTCGCCGAGTCGCCCGGCGGCGCGAAGGAGCGCGCCGAGCTGCTCGATCTCGTCGGGCTCGCGGAGGCGACGGACCGGCCCGTCTCCCAGATGTCCAAGGGCATGCAGCAGCGGCTCGGGATCGCCCAGGCGATGGTCGGCTCGCCGCGGCTGCTGCTGCTCGACGAGCCCACGAGCGCGCTCGACCCCTCCGGCCGGCGGACGGTGCGCCGCCTGCTCGAGGAGCTGCGCTCGCGCGGCGTGGCCGTGCTGCTCAACTCGCACCTGCTGTCCGAGGTCGAGCTCGTCTGCGACCGCGTGGCGATCATCGCCCGCGGCGAGGTCGTCGCCGCCGGCACGCCGGCCGAGCTGTCCAAGCCGGGCGGCGTGGAGGTCGATACGGGCAACGGCGCGCGGATGTTCCCCGCGGCCGGCCGCGACGACGCCCCGCGGATCGTGCGCGAGCTCGTGTCGGCCGGCGAGGAGGTCTACGGCGTGCGCGTGCTCACCTCCTCGCTGGAGGACGCCTACCTCGAGGCCGTCGGGGAGGACGCCCGGTGAACGCCGCCCGCACGATCGCCCGGCTCGGGCTCCAGGAGGCGGTGCGCCGGCGCGTGTTCCTGATCGTCGCCGTGCTCACGGTCGCCTACCTGGTGCTCTACGGGCTGGGAACCTGGCAGGCGTTCCAGGAGGTCGACGAGGGCTTCGGGCCGTCCGGCCTCCGGGGCGTGGAGCCCGACGTGATCGCCGGCGCCACGCTGCTCGGGCTGAACATGTTCGGGACGCTGTTCCTCGGCACGATCCTCGCCGTCTTCCTCACGCTCGGCGCGGTCCGCGGCGACGCCGAGCGCGGCCTGCTGCAGCCGCTGCTGGTGCGGCCGGTGCCGCGGTGGACGCTGCTCGCGGCGCGCTTCGCGTCCGGGGCGCTGGTCTGCGGGGCCTACGTGATCGTCGTCTTCGCGCTCGCCACGACGATCACCTGGGCGCTCGGCGGCTGGTGGCCGGACCGCTTCGTCGAACCGGCGCTCGGCCTTGCCGGCGCCGTGGCCATCCTGTGCGCGCTGTCGCTGGCCGGCTCGGTCTTCCTCGCCTCGACCGCCAACGGCATCGCCGTCTTCATGGTCTTCGGGGCGGGCCTCGTCGCCGGCCTGCTGGGCCAGATCGGCGAGGGGATCGGCTCCGAGACGCTGAGCGACGTGTCCAAGACCGCGAGCTGGCTGCTGCCGTTCGAGGGGCTCTACCAGTCCGCACTCGGCGCGCTGACGGCCGACACCGTCGGCTTCACGCGCCTGGCGATCGACCTCGGCCCCTTCGGCGGGGCCGAGGACTTCGGGCCGCTGCTGTGGCCGTGGGCCGTGGCCTACCTCGGCCTCGTCGGCTTCCTCGCGCTGCGCGCCTTCGCGCGCCGCGACCTCTAAAGACGGTTGTCGATCTGCAGCGGCGCGCCGGGCTCGACGGCGCCCGCCGACGGCGCGTCGGCGGGCGGCTCGACGCCCAGCGCCGTGGCGAGCTCGCCGCTCTCGTACATCTCGGTGACGATGTCGCAGCCGCCGACCAGCTCGCCCTTGACGAACAGCTGGGGGACCGTCGGCCAGTTGGAGAGGGCCGAGAGCTCCTGGCGGATGCGCGGGTCGGGCAGGATGTCGACGGCCGCGTACTCGGCGCCGAGGGCCTCCAGGGCCGCCGCGGTCCGCGCGGAGAAGCCGCACATGGGCCGCTCGGGCGTGCCCTTCATGAAGAGGATGACCTCGTGGTCGCTGATCGCGTCCTGGATGGCGTCGCGGACGGGGTTCTCGGACATGGTCACTCCGCTCTGGTCTCTAGGGAAAGGGCGTGGATGGGGCCGCCGATCTCGGCTCCGAACACCGCGTAGACGGTGCGGTGCTGCTCGATGCGGCTCAAGCCCGCGAAGCTCGGGGCGATGACGGTGGCACGGAAGTGGTCGCCGCCGCCCGTGAGATCCTGGACGTCCGCTGTGGCGCCGGGAATCGCGGCCTCGATGCGCTGTCGGAGCTCATCGGTGGAAGGCATCGAAGACAGCCTAGCGGTCGCTACACTTCGTGAAGCATTGGACTCCGTGAGCACTGGAGCGAGCAACTTGATCACGTTCACCGAAAAGGGCGCAGAGAAGGTCCAGGAGTTCCTGGCCTCCCAGAGCGCAGACATCCAGACCTCCGGTCTGCGCGTCGGCGTGCGCGGCGGCGGCTGCTCCGGCTTCCAGTACGCGCTCGCCTTCGACACGCAGCGTGACGGAGATCAGGTCTTCGAGGACCACGGCCTGCGCATCCTCGTCGACGGGCCGAGCCTCCCCTACGTGCGCGGCGCGATCGTCGACTACGTCGAGGGCCTCCAGGGCGCCGGCTTCAAGGTCGACAACCCGAACGTCATCGCGGCCTGCGGCTGCGGCTCCTCCTTCCGCGTCGCGGAGGAGGAAGAGGTCTCCGCCGTCTAGGCCTGGATCAGGCTAAGCGGAGCCGCCGCATCCGCCTCCGAGCCCTCGTCGCGGCCGGCGCCCTCGCGCTGGCCGTAGCCGGATGCGGCCGGAAGGACGGGCCCGCCCCGCCGCGGGCGCAGCAGACCCCCACGCCGACCGCCACGGCCGCACCCACCGAGGCGCCGGCGCCGGCTCCGACCCCCGAGCCGCTGTGGAAGTCGCTCGAGACGCGCGGCCGGCACCTGGCCGTCGGCATCACCGAGCAGAACCCCAACTTCGTCTCGCCCAGCCCGCAGATCCCGAAGCCGTTCGCGCGCTGGCGCGACGCGCTGGCGAAGCTGCACCCGGCGCTCTACCGGCTCGTCGTCTACTGGCCCGCGATCCAGCCCGGCGCCGACGCGCCCGCCGACCTCGGCGCGCTCAACGGCGGCTGCCTGCGCGACAAGACGCCGTGCGCCGGCTACCTCGGCGTCCGCGACCAGCTCAAGGCGCTCGCCGCTCGCCAGGCCGAGGGCGGCTGGGAGGGCTTCGTCGTGATCACCGGCACGCCCGAGTGGGCGGCCCGCCCGCCGTCGGGCTGCGAGCGGCGCCGGATCGGGCCGACCAACCGGATGCCGCGCACCGGCGCGCTGCCCGCCTACCGGCGCCTCGTCCGCGACATCATCGAGGTGGCCGATCAGGAGGGCGCCACGCTGCGCTACTGGGCGCCCTGGAACGAGCCCAACCACCCCTACTCGTCCTCGCCGCAGCGCGCCGCGCCGTGCGCCGCGGCCCAGCCGAGCGTCTCGGCGGAGCCCTACGTCGAGGTCGCGAACACGCTGCGGACCGCGCTGCGCGAGGCACCCGGCGACCAGCGCTACGTGCTCGGCGAGGTCGCGGTGATGGTCCGCCGGCTGTCGGTCACCACGACCGTCAACGAGTTCCTCGAGGCCCTGCCGCCCAAGCTGCTGTGCGGCGCCCGCGCCTGGACCCAGCACACCTACATCGGCGGCGAGGACGTGCTCGACGATGTCGACCGGCGCTTGGGAGCGAAGGGCTGCGGCGAGCTGCCGATCTGGATGACCGAGACGGGCGCCGGTGCGCCACGCACCGCGAGCGCGCGCACGGGCGGGCGGCCGGCCGAGCTGCGCGGCTGCCGCGCCGTCCACCGGGTCCTCGAGACCTGGTACCGCGACCCCCGGATCACCGCCGCGGTCCAGTACACGCTGCGCGAGGACGACGTGTTCCCGACCGGCCTGGTCACCACGGACCTCAGCCGCGCCTACCCGGCGCTGAAGGAGTGGCAGCAGTGGGGCCTGCGGGCGCGCGAGCGCCCCGAGGACGCGCCTCCGCCCGGGCCGCGCTGCGGCTGAGGCCTGCCCGTAGGGGATGATGTGGCCGTCATGAAGCGCGGCCAGCTCGCCATCCTCCTGCTCGCCGCGCTCGCGGTCGGCGCGATCGCCTTCGCCGGCAGCGGCGGCGGCGGGGACGACGGCGGCTCCGAGAGCAAGCGCGAGAGCGGCGACGCGCCCGCCACGGCGCCCGCCGGCGCGCTGCGCGTCAGCTTCCCCTACTCGCCCGAGAAGGAGCCGCTGCTGAAGCCGCTGATCGAGCGCTTCAACGCCTCCCGCACCGAGGTCGCCGGCAAGACGGTGTTCGTGGAGGGCCGCGCGGAGTCCTCGGGCGTCACCGAGCAGCGCGTCGCCCAGGGCCGCGACGAGCCGGTCGCCTGGTCGCCCGCCTCCTCGCTGTGGGGCCGGCTGCTCAACTTCGAGGCCGACCGCCCGCTCGTCCCCGACGAGAACCCCTCGATCGTCCGCACGCCGCTGGTGATCGCGATGTGGGAGCCGATGGCGAAGGCGCTCGGCTACCCGCGCAAGCCGCTCGGCTTCGAGGACATCCTCAAGCTCGCGCGCTCGAAGGCCGGCTGGGGCGACTACGGGCTGCCCGAGTACGGCGCCTTCAAGCTCGTCCACACCAACCCGGACTACTCGACCTCCGGCCTCTCGGCCGTGGTCGCCGAGTACTACGCGGCGACCGGCAAGAAGGAGGGGCTGCGGCCCGAGGACATCACGGGCAAGGCACGCGAGACCGTCCGCGCGATCGAGCGCAGCATCGTCCACTACGGCGACATCACGGACTTCATCGCCGCGGAGATGAAGAAGCACGGGCTCGGCTACGCCTCCGCGGTCGCGATGGAGGAGGTGACGCTGCTCAAGTTCAACCGCGAGCGCGGCAACCTGCCCAAGCTCGTGGCGATCTATCCGAAGGAGGGCACGTTCTTCTCCGACAGCCCGTTCATCGTGCTGGACGCCGACTGGGTCACGCCGGAGCTGCGCGAGGGCGCGCTCGCGTTCCAGACGTTCCTCGCCGAGGAGATCACGCCGGAGGTGGCGGCGCGCGGCGGCTTCCGCCCGGCCGACCTCGAGACGGCGCCCGTCGCCCCGATCACGGCCGAGAACGGCGCCGACCCGAAGCAGCCGGAGCGCGAGCTCGGCCTGCCGGAGCCGCGCGTGCTGGCGCTGCTCAAGCGCACCTGGCGCGAGGACCGCAAGCCGGCCAACGTGCTGCTCGTGCTCGACACCTCGGGCTCGATGGGCGACGAGCAGCGGCTGGAGAGCGCCAAGGAGGGCCTGGAGGTCTTCCTCTCGCAGGTCGCCCCGCAGGACCGGGTCGGGCTGACCACGTTCTCCGACCAGATCACGCCGCTCGTCCCCGTCGGGCCGTTCCGGGAGAACGAGGGCGAGCTGCGCGCGACGATCTCGCGCCTGATCGCCGAGGGCGGGACGGCGTTCTACGACGCGGCCGTCGCGGGCTTCACCACGGTGCGCGACCTGGCCGACCGCGACGACCGCATCAACGCCGTCGTGCTGCTCACCGACGGCGAGGACACGGACTCCGTGCGCGACGTGGATGCGGTCGTGCGCACCCTCGAGGGCCAGGGCGACTCCTCCACCCAGGTCCGCGTCTTCACGATCGCCTACTCGGCCGGCGCTCGCGGGGCGCGCGACGCGCTCAAGCAGATCGCGGCGGCGTCGGGCGGCAACGCCTACCCTGGCGACCCCGAGAACATCGAGGCCGTGTACCGCTCGATCTCCTCGTTCTTCTAGCCCATGCCCGACCTGGAGCCGTACCGCCGCAACGAGTTCGCGGGCGCCCTGGCCGCCAACGCGGCGGCCAAGCCGTTCAACGTCGGCGTGCTGGTCGCCACGACGGCGGCCGGGGTGCTCGTCGGCGGGGCCATCGGGCTGGTGCTCGTCGTCGCGCTGCTCGTGTACCTCGTGGCCTGCGCGCGCACCTTCTTCGACGAGGAGGAGGCCGACCGCGTCCTCGCCCGCGAGCGCGCGGAGCGCCGGCAGCTCCCGACCGGCGGCAAGCGGCTCGGGCTCGACGAGCTCGCCCCGCCGATCCGCGAGCACGTCCGCAACGCCCGCCGCCGCGAGGCGACCATCCGCGAGGCGATCGAGCGCTCCGAGCTGCCCTACGCCGAGGTCACGGTCGAGGTCGACGGCTTCGTGCGCGCGATGGAGCGCACCGCCGCGCGCGCCCAGACGCTCTACGAGGCGCTCGCCGACAACCCGCCCGAGCACGTCGAGCTGCGGCTGGGGCAGGTGCGCGCGGAGCCGGGGCGCGAGGCGCTGGTCGAGGCGCTCGAGCACCAGGCGCGCGTGCAGCGCCGGATGGAGGGCCAGCTCGGCCGCTTCTACGACGAGATGGAGCGGATGACCGTCGAGCTGGACACGATCCGCGGCAGCCTGCTCAGCCTGTCCGCCAGCGAGGGCGCCGACTCCCAGGAGCGGCTGGCCGGCGACGTCCGCGCGCTGCGCGAGCGCATGGGCACCGTCGCCGACGGCATGGCGGAGGCCTACGAGAGCGGCTAGCTGCCCGCCTGGGCGAGCAGCCACAGGGCGAGCGTGGTGAAGCCGACCATCACGGCGAGCATCCAGTACTGCGAGCGCACGGCCAGCCGCGGATTGTCGTAGAGCGCCAACGCGCGGTCGTGGGCGAGGATCAGCGCCGCGACGTGCCCGAGCACCACGAACGCGACCTGCGCGTACCAGGCGCCGTTCTGGCTCAGGAAGGAGTAGTCGATCGCCGCCGAGGCGGTGCCGAAGACGTCCCAGCCCTGGTCGAAGGGGTCGGAGGCCAGGTAGCGGATCGCCTGGCCCTCGAACAGCAGGAACGTCAGGTAGTGGGCGGCGACGTAGACCATCGCGATCGGCACCAGCGTGTGGATGAACGCGCGCCGCAGCCGCTCCTCGCCGAAGCCGCCGCCGACGGAGCGCGCGCCCGCGATGCCGGCCACGTAGAACAGGGCGACGAGCGCCACGCCGGCGAGCAGGCCGATGGTGGCCACGATCTTGGGCGCGTCGGTGATCGGGATGCCGAGACCCGTGACCGCGTCGGTCAGCTCGACGGCGGCGTCCTTCCACAGCCGGCCCTGGCTGAGCCCGTCGAACGTCACCGTGCCGATCATCACCGCCACCAGCGCGACCGTCCCGGGCACCGGGTCCAGGCGCGGCAGCCCGGACAGCGGCGGGCGCACGCCGACGACGCGCTCGCGCGTCTCGAACGGCGAGATCCGCGAGAAGAGGTTGAAGTAGACCGCGAACGTCTCCCCGTGGCGGGTCCAGCTCTCCACGCCGAAGACGACCTGGGCGATCAGCGTGAGGATCGTGTAGCCGAGCGCCGCCGTGACGAGCAGCGCCGGGTCCTCGCCCCAGCCCGAGGCGAGCTCGATCCAGGTGAAGATCAGCAGCCCGATCGCGGCGGGCCAGCGCCCGAGCTTCTCCGGGTAGGGGCGCAGGCCGCCTGACGGCAGCAGCCGGCCGAGCGCCCGCCACGGGCTGAAGGCTCGGAAGAGGTCGCCGAAGATCGCGCTCAGGAACACCATCCCGACCCAGAACGTGATCAGGATGAACGTGGGCGCGAAGTTGTCCAGCGCCACGCCGCTGCCGACGTAGCCGGCCAGCATCACGACCACGAGCAGCGCGACGCCGATCGCCCCGCACAGCACCTCGACCGGCCGCGAGCCGAGCACCGCGCCGCCGGGCAGCGGCCGCCACGGCGGCCGCTCCTCCATCCGCGGCTTCGGCCACAGCGCGGCCAGCGCCACGAAGGAGATCACGAGCACGATCGCCGCCGCCCAGCCGAACAGCCACTCGGGGATCGGCAGGTTGGAGCGCTGCACGAGGCCGTGCGCGGCCGCCGTCGCGGGCGTGGCCAGCGCCGTCGCGGCGATCAGCAGCGGGAGGAGGGTCCGGCGGCGCACTCGGCTAGAGGGCGGTCTTGATCGCGTCCTCGAACGCCTTCAGCCCGAACGAGCCCTCGAGCCGCGACGTGATCTTCCCGTCCGCGCCGACGACGAACAGCCACGGCTCCGAGCGCAGCTTGAACTGCTGCAGCGGCGGCCGCAGGCCCTTGTTCGGGTCGTTGTCGGCGTAGACCTCCTGGTGGATGAAGGTCATCCGGTCGCCGTACTCCGCCTTCATCTGCAGCGCGATGTCGGTGACGGGCCCGCACACGCGCGACTGGCACAGCTGCGGGGTCGCGAACAGCAGCGCGACCGGCTTCTTGCCCACGACGTCGGCGAAGGACTGCTCGTGCAGCTCGGGCGCGGTCGGGATCCGCGTGTCGATCGACTCCTCGTCGCCCTTGGCCGAGGCGACGGTGTCGGTCTGCACGCGCGGGGCCGGCTCGCCGACCTCGGGGATGGCGTCCTTCTTGCTGCTGACGACCTTCACCTGCGTGGGCGCGGCGAGCATGCCGCCGCCGGCCTGCGTCACGGTCAGCACGGAGTAGCGGCCGGGCTTGGGGAAGCGCACGTCGGCGCCGTAGACCGCGGCGAACAAGTCGCCCTCGCTCGCCGCCTGGCGCGAGCGGAACGGCGGGTCGGTGACGAGCACGTCGGCGGGCGCCGGGAACGGGCCCTGGGCCTTCGCGTCCGGCGTCGGGGCGATGTAGACGGCGGTCTTGCCGTAGACGAACGCGCCCTGGGCGTCGATGACGCCGAACGCCAGCCGGTTCTCGCCGACCGTGAACGTCTGCCCGGCGAGGCCGACCTCGGGCCCGCCCTGCATCGAGTCGGCCACCTCCTGCAGGCTGCGGCCCTCGACGGCCGGGAACTCCGAGGCCGTGGGCGAGGCCGCCGCGCGCACCTTCTCGCGCAGCCCGCCCGACTCCGGGACGTTGGCGGTGCCGTCGTCGCCGCCGTCGGAGCCGCCGCCGCAGCCCGCGAGCGCGAGCACGGCCGCGATCAGCGCCATGATGGGGGGGAGGCGACGCATCGGGTCGATGAGCTTAGACACCCACGCACACCAATCCCATGGGCACCACCACCACGCGGTGGCGCCCGACGCCGACCGGCGGCGGCTCGCGGCGGCGCTGTCGCTCATCCTCGGCTTCATGGTCGCGGAGGTCGTGGCGGGCCTGATCGCCGGCTCGCTGGCACTGCTGTCCGACGCCGCGCACATGCTCACCGACGCGGGCGCACTGGCGCTCGCGCTGGTCGCCGCCCGGCTGGCGGCGCGCCCGCCGAGCGGGCGCTTCACGTTCGGGCTCGGGCGCGCAGAGGTGCTCTCCGCGCAGACCAACGGCGCGGCGCTGCTCGTGCTCGCCGGCGTGATCGCGATCGAGGCCGTGCGGCGCTTCAGCTCGCCGCCCGAGGTGGAGGGCGGGCTCGTGCTCGCCGTCGGCCTGCTCGGCGCGGGCGTCAACGTCGCGGCCGCCTGGCAGCTCGCCCGCGCCGAGCGCCGCTCGCTCAACGTCGAGGGCGCGCGCGCCCACGTGATGGCCGACCTCTACGCGTCGCTGGGCGCCGCCGCGGCGGGCGGCGTCGTGCTGCTCACGGGCTGGCGCGAGGCCGACCCGCTGGCGGCGCTGCTGGTCGCCGGGCTGATGCTGCGCTCGGGCTGGAGCCTGCTGCGCGACGCCGCCGCGGTGCTGCTGGAGGGCAGCCCGTCAGGCGTGCGAACCGAGGACGTCGGTCGCGCGCTCGCAGGTGCGCCCGGGATCGTCGAGGTCCACGACCTCCACGTCTGGGAGGTCACCTCGGGCTTCCCGGCGCTGGCCGCGCACGTGCTCGTGGCGCCGGGCGACGACTGCCACGGCCGCAGGCGCGAGCTCGAGCAGCTCCTGCACGACCGCTTCGGGATCAACCACACGACCCTCCAGGTGGATCACGAGGCCGAGCACGAGCTGCTCGACATCGAGGACCGAACCTGAAGGGCCTGTCCCCTCATCTCCGCGCGCCGTCTAGCGGCGCGCGGGCACTGCGGGGCGCTGCGGCGGCGGGCACGTCCTCGTCGACGAGCTCGTCCGCGTTGATGCGCTCGATCAGCTCGCCCAGGACCTTCGGGGCGCGCGTGTTGGAGACCTGGCAGGTGCCGGCCGCGTCGTGGCCGCCGCCGCCGTAGCCGAGCATCAGCTCGCCGATGTTCGTGCGGCTCGAGCGGTCGAGGATCGACTTGCCCGTCGCGAACACGGTGTTCTGCTGCTTGAGGCCCCAGAGGATGTGCATCGAGATGTTGCACTGGGGGAAGAGCGCGTAGATCATGAAGCGGTTGGTGGGGTGGATGACCTCCTCGTTGCGGAGGTCCAGCACCACCAGGTTGCCGTGCACCGTGGCGCAGCGGAGCACCTGCTCCTTGGCGCGCTCTGCGTGCTCGAAGTAGAGCTCGACGCGCTCGGCGACGTCCGGCGTGCGCAGGATCTGCTCGACGGTCTTCGTGGTGCACGCGTCGATCAGCTGCATCATCAGCTGGTAGTTGGAGATGCGGAAGTTGCGGAAGCGCCCGAGGCCCGTGCGCGGGTCCATCAGGAAGTTCAGCAGGACCCAGCCCTCGGGGTTGAGGATCTCCTCGAGCGTGAACTGCGCGGCGTCGGCCTTGTCGACCGCGTCCATCATCTCCTCGGAGATGCTCGGGAACACGGGAGCCCCGCCGTAGTACTCGAACACCACGCGAGCAGCAGACTCGGCGCCGGGCCAGATCACGTGGTTGTCGTGGCGGCGCTGGATGCGGACCATCTCCGAGGAGTGGTGGTCGAACGCCAGGTGCACGCCCGGGTGGTACGGGAGATTGGTGGTGATGTCGGACGGGCCCAGCTCCACCTTCCCGTCCTGTACGTCCTTGGGGTGCACGAACTTGACGTCCCCGAGGATGTCCATCTGCCGGAGGAGGGCGGCACAGACCAGCCCGTCGAAATCGCTCCGCGTCACCAGCCGGTAACGCTCTGCATGAAGCTGGGTCATGACCCAACCATCGGCATCTCGCCGGGAAAATGAAGCCCTGACCCGATCGAGGCGTGTTTCAGCCCGGCAGCGAGACCGGCAGCGCGGCGCCGTCGAGGGCGTTCAGCGCGCGCTCGACCGACATCGACACGCACGTGAACGTCGGCGTGTCGCGCTTCGTGAACTCCGACGACTCCGTGGTCCGCAGCCGCTGGACGAGGTCCAGGAACGACCCGGGGTCGTCGGTCTCGAAGGCCACGACGAACTCCTGGTCGTCGAGCCCGAACGAGTAGGAGGTGTTGAGGTCGATCTCGGGGTACTCGCGGCCGACCTTGATGTGCTCCTGCATGACGCGCCAGCGCTCGTCCGGTGGCAGCCGGTACCACTCGCGGGTCTTCACGAAGGGGTAGACGAACAGGTACCTGGCGTGGGCGGGGCGGACCTCGAGGCGTGACTCGTCGGAGTACTCGGACGCCTTGGTCATCGCCAGGTAGGAGTACGGCGTCTGACACCAGTGCATCAGGCCGCTCTGGGCCAGCACGACGTGCAGCTCGTGGATGCGCTCGAGGTTCGTCGCCTGCGCCAGCAGCATGAGATCGGCGTCCCCGCGGGTACCCACCAGCGAGAAGGCGCGCAGCAGGCGCTCGGAGCCGAAGTCCTCGCAGGCCGCGATGAACTCGCGCTTGTGGCGGGCGCGGTCTCCGGCGTCGAGCCGGCGCCATGCGGGATCGACCTTGAGGAAGGTGTACTTGACGAACTGGCGCTCCGGCATAGCTGCCTACAGCGTATTAGAGGGGGTTAGCCGAACGGGGTTGCGCTGCTGCGCCCCGTAGGATCGTTGCGCATGCGGGTCGCCCTCGTCTCCCCGTACTCGTGGACGTACCCCGGCGGTGTGACGCGGCACATCGAGGCCCTGGCCACCGAGCTCTCGGCGGCGGGCCACGAAATCCGCGTGCTCGCTCCGTACGACCACGACGTGCGCCGCACCGCGGTGCTGCATCGCGGTGCCCGCCCCCAGGTGCGGCCCGTGCCGGACTGGCTGATCTCGCTCGGGCCGACGCTCGGCTGGCCGTCCAACGGGGCCGTCTCCAACCTGGCGCACACGCCGTACGCCGTCGCCACGTTGCGGCGGGAGCTGCGGGCGGGCGCCTTCGACGTCGTGCACCTGCACGAGCCGGTCGCGCCGGTCGTGGGCTGGGACGCGCTGACCTCGACCGAGGCGCCGCTGGTGGGCACGTTCCACTGCTACTCGGAGAGCGCGCCGCCGCACGCCGTGGCCTCGCTGCTGGGCGCCCGCCGCAAGATCAATCACCTGTCGGCGCGGATCGCGGTCTCCGAGGCGGCCGCCTGGACCGGGCGGCGCTTCTACGGCGGCAGCTACCGGGTGATCCCCAATGGCGTGGTGCTGCCCGAGGGCGTTGGGGTGGGCGGGATTCCCGTTCCACGCGTGCGCGCGCCCGGGGAGCCGCTGCGGATCGCGTTCGTCGGCCAGGCCGTCGAGCGCAAGGGGCTCCCCGTGCTGCTGCGCGCCTTCGAGGCGCTGCGCCGCCAGGTGCGCGCCGAGCTGACGATCGTCGGCGTCGATCCCGACGAGCTGGCGCCGATGCTGCTGGACCCGGAGGGCGTGGTCGCGCTCGGCCGGGTCGGCGACGCCGAGAAGCGCGCCGCGCTCGAGGCCGCCGACGTGCTGTGCGCCCCCTCGCTGGGCGGCGAGTCGTTCGGGATGGTGCTCACGGAGGCCTTCGCGGCCGGCACGCCGGTCGTCGCCTCCGACATCGCGGGCTACCGCGACGTGGTCAGCGACGGCCGCGACGGGCTGCTCGTCCCGCGCGGCGACGCCACGCGGCTGGCCGAGACCTTGCGCGACCTGGCGCTGGACCCTGCCCGCGTCGCGGCGCTGGCCGGCGAGGCCCGCCACAGCGCCGCGCGCTACGCCTGGCCGCGTGTCGCCGCCGAGGTGGCCGAGACCTACGAGGACGCGCGCGCGGTCGAGCGCCCGACGGGCGCGCTGGAGCGCGCGGCCGTGCGCGTAGGCGTGCGCGCGGCCGACGGCGAGCGGAAGCCCGCGCGGCGGCTGCCGACGCTCGAGCCGCCGGTCGCGGGCGCCGCACGGCCGGCCCTGCGGCTGCTGCGCCGCGCGCTGCTCGCCGGCGCCGCGCTCGCGACGGCGGGCGGCGCGGCGCTGGCGCTCGACCGGATCGGGCTGGAGCCGATCGGCCAGGCGCTGCTGGCCTCCAGCCCGACCTGGGTGCTCGTCGCCCTCGGCCTGATGTGCGTGTCGATGTGCCTGCGCGCCGTCTCCTGGCACGCGATCCTCAAGGCGGCGCTGCCCGACGCGCTGCCGCGCTTCGCCGACGCGATGCAGGGCACCTCGATCGGCGTCCTGATGTCGGCCACGCTGCCCGCCCGGCTCGGCGAGCCCTCGCGCGCGCTGATCGTCTCGCGCAGGCTCGGCCGCGCCCGCGACCGGCTGCCCGTCGTGCTCGGCACGCTCGTGTCCCAGACGCTGCTCAACGTGCTCGCGCTGGTGATCCTCGGCGTGGTGATGTTCATCACGATCGGGCTCTTCGCCGGCCGCCAGCAGGCGCTGATCTGGTACGCGCTGGCGCCGTTCGCGGCGCTCGTCGTGGTGCTGGTGGCCCCGGCGCTGCTGCGCTCCGGCCTCCCGTCGCGCTCCGTCCGCGTGAGCCGCTGGCTGGCGCAGGCGCGCAGCGCCACCGCTCGCGTGCGCCGCGGCCTGATCGTGTTCCGGCGCGCCCGGCTCGGCACGGTCGCCACGGCCGCGCAGCTGGGCGCCTGGGCGCTGCAGTGGGTCGCCTGCTACGTGCTGCTCGTCGCCCTGGAGCTCGACGGCGCCGCCGATCTCGGCGCCGCCGCCGCCGTGCTGTTCGCGGTCAACGTCACGGCCGTGCTGCCGGTCACGCCGGCGAACCTCGGCGTCTTCCAAGCCGCCTGCGTGGCCGTGCTGACCGGCGCCTACGGCATCCACGCGGCGCAGGCGCTCGGCTACGGGATCATCCTGCAGGCGGTCGAGATCGCCACCGCGATCATCATGGGCGCCCCCGCGCTCGTGAAGGAGGGCGTGTCCTGGCGCGAGGTCCGGCTGCGGGCGCTGCACACCTCCCCGGTCTCGCTCGGCGCGCCGTCCGCGGCCGACGCCGTCTCGCGCCCCTGACCGCCAGTTTCTCGTTCGCGCTGCGTTGGGGCTCTCATGAGGAGATCTCTGATCGCGCTGCTCGCGCTACTCGTGCTCGCCCCGGCCGCGAGCGCCCAGGAGCGCCACGAGCACAGCTCCAACATGAGCCACGTCAAGAACCTGCCGTACGCCGTCGACAACGGCGGCACGCCGAACTACGGCACGGACATCGAGTTCGCGACGCTGGCCGGCAAGAAGTACGCCCTCGCCGGCTCGTACAAGAACGGCATGCAGATCGTCGACATCTCGAACCCCGACGACGCGCAGATCGTCTCGACCTACGACTGCGGCGTCACGCAGGGCGACGTCCAGGTCTTCCGCCAGGCCGACGAGCCGGGCAGGACGTTCATCGGCTACGCGTCCGACACCTTCGGGGACGGCACCTCGACCTGCTACCGCGAGGCGCAGGCGCTGGGCTTCGACGTGCTCAAGGCCAACGGGACGGGCAAGAACGGCACGTTCATCGCCGACGTCACCGACCCGCTGCAGCCGAAGACCGTCGGCTTCGTCGAAGTCGGCCAGGGGTCGCACAACCAGTCGATCCACCCGAGCGGCAACTACCTCTACAACTCCAACTCGGACCTGATCACGTCCTTCCAGCCCGCGATCGAGGTCTTCGACATCTCCAACCCGGGCGCGCCGAGCTCCGTCGGCGAGCTCGCGCTGCCGCCGCGGCCCGGCCTGGGCACGGAGTCGCACGACATCACGTTCTCCGACGACGGCAAGCGCGCCTACTCGGCCGCGCTGTCCCAGGGCGTGATCATCGACACGCGCGACCCCGCCAACCCGTCGATCATCTCCTCCTTCCTGGACCAGACCATCAACGTCTGGCACCAGATGGACCCGTTCACGATCACCGACGCGAGCGGCCGTGAGCGCGAGTTCGTGATCGCCGAGGACGAGTTCGCCGGCGCGGTCGGCACCGGCCAGTGCCCCAACGGCGGCGTCCACGTGTTCGAGACGACCGGCGCGATGGAGCGCAACCCGCAGAAGGTCGGCTACTGGAACATCGACACGGTCGGCCCGACCGACCAGCTCGCCGACGAGGGACGCTGCACCGCCCACGTCTTCGACATCCACGAGGACGAGAAGGTCATGACGATCGCCTACTACAACGGCGGCGTCCATGTCGTCGACCTCTCCGGCCTGACGGGCATCTCGCTCGGCGGCCAGCAGGTCGTGGGCGACGGCATGAAGGGCGTCGGCTACTACCGGATCCAGGGCATGGACGCGTGGTCGGCCAAGACGCCCGAGATCGCCGACGACGGGTCGTTCCACCTGTTCGCCAACGACGTCGCCCGCGGCCTCGACGTCTACAGGTACAAGGGCACGGGGGCGACCTCGACCAAGAACGGCACCTGGATGGGCGCCAAGCAGGCGGCGGCCTACTTCGCCGGCCTGCCGAAGGTCAGCGTGACCGAGCGCAACGCGCTGGTCTGCCTGCTGCCGCAGTAAGGGGGAGCAACGGCACGCCCGCGCGCCGAGGGGCCGGCGCGCGGGCGTTGTTAGCGTGGAGGCGATGGACCGTCCGACGGCCATCGCCCTCACGCTCGCCGTCGGCGCGGGCTTCGCCATGCAGGCGCCGATCAACTCGGCGCTCGGGCGCGACATCGGGCCGATCCCGGCGGCCACGGTCTCCTTCGCCGCCGGCACGATCGCGCTGTTCGTCGTCGCCGTCGCCTTCGGCGGCGGCTTCGGCCGGCTCGGCGCCCATCCGGTCTGGTGGCACTACGTCGCCGGAGGCCTGATCGGCGCTGCGGTCGTCGGCGTCACCACCGTCGCCGTCCGCACCCTCGGCACCCGCGCGATGATCGCCTGCCTGCTCGCGGGCCAGCTCGCGATGGCCGCGATCATCGACCAGTTCGGCCTCCTAGGCGTCAGCCAGCAGCCACTCACCCTCGCCCGCTCGATCGGCCTCGTCCTGCTCACCGCCGGCGTCGCGCTCGTCATCGGCGGCGCCTAGGGCGAGCCTCCTGGCCGCTACGCCGTGAGCTGGGCGCAGAGATCGTCGATGAGCGCGTCGTTGTCGCGGATGAGGCGCTGGGCCTCCTCGCGCAGGCGCTCGAGGTTGTCCGGGCTCGCGTCGTCGAGGTCGTCGCTGGCCTGCTCGAGCTGCGTCTGGAGGCGGATGTAGCCGCTGGAGAGCAGGGCGCGGAGCTGCATGTCGATCGCGTCCTGGCCGCCGTCGAAGACGACGTCGATCACCGGGCGGGCCCATTCGAGCTGGCCCCAGCCCTTGACCTTCTCGAACGGGAGCGGGCGGGTGTGCTCGCCCGTGCCGAGCGAGAGCAGCAGGTCGAGCCTCCCGCCCAGCTCCGCGTAGGCGACCAAGGACGGGTTGATGGCGAACACGCCGCCGTCGATCAGCGTCGCATCGCCGACGCGGACGGGCTCGAAGTAGGTCGGGGCGGCCGAGGTGGCGTGGGCCGCCTGGACCATCGTGGCGCCGGAGTGCTCGCCCTCGGAGCGCAGGAGGTGGATCGCGCGGGCCTCGGTGTCGTAGGCGGTCAGGACGAGCGGGACCGTCGCGGCGCTCATCGGGGTGTCGCCGAGGTAGCGCTCGAGCGCCCGCACGAGGCCGGTGTCCGAGTAGCGCTCGTCGATGAAGCCGCCGAGCGAGGTGATCTGCTTGAGCAGCGAGCGGTCGAAGATCCTCGGCCCCTCCTCGACGTAGAGCGAGGCGACCTCCGCCGCCGGCAGCGGGTCCGGCTTGCCGAGCGCGCAGGCGAGGATCCCGCCCGTCGAGGTGCCGGCGATCATGTCGACGAGCTCAGCGACCCGGCGCGACGTCCGCTGCTCGATCTCGGCGAGCACGAGCGCCGGGATCAGCCCGCGGATCCCGCCCCCGTCGATGGCGAGCACCTTCATGGCGGCGCATCCTACGCGCGGCGCTAGGCGGTCGCGGCGCAGGGCTCGAAGCCGAGGTTCTCGCAGACCTCGAGCGTCGCCGCGGCGCGGTTCATCGTGTAGAAGTGCAGCCCCGGCGCGCCGGCGTCCAGGAGGTCGCGGCAGAGCTGCGTGGCGTGCTCGACCCCGATCCGGCGGACCTCCTCCGGGCGCTCGGCGACAGCGTGCAGCCGCTCGGCCAGCGACAGCGGCACCTCGGTGCCCGACATCGCGGCCATCCGCTCGAGCTGGCGGACGTTGGTGATCGGCATGACTCCGGGCACGACCGGGGTGTCGACCGCGACCGCGTCCACGAAGGCGCTCCAGTCCGACGCGCGGTGCAGGAACTGCGTGAGGCCGAAGTCGGCGACCCGCAGCTTCTCGGTCTGCCGGCGGAGGTCGGTGGCGCGCGACGGCGCCGCGGGGTGTCCCTCGGGATGCACGGCCACGCCGACCGACGGGAAGCCGGCCTCGCGCGCCAGCGTGACGAGCTCGATCGCGTAGCGCAGGTCGCCCTCGGGGAGCGCCCCGGTCGCCGACAGCGGCGGGTCGCCGTGCAGCGCCAGCAGGTCGCGCACGCCCGCGGCCAGGTAGCGCTCCAGCAGCGTCACGAGCTCCGCGCGCCCGTGCGCCGCGCACGTGAGGTGCGCGAGCGGCAGCAGCTCCGTGCCCGCCAGCCGCGCGACCAGCTCGTGCGTGCGCTCGCGCGTCGAGCCGCCCGCGCCGTAGGTGATGGCGACGAACGCCGGCCGCAGCCCGGCCAGCCCGGCGAGCGCCTCCTCCAGCGCCGCGGCGGACTCGGCCGAGCGCGGCGGCCACAGCTCGAACGAGACGAACCGGCCCTGCCGCACCCGCTCCGCGACCGTCACGGCGGCGCTACGCGGTCGAGCTGGCGGCTTCGAGCTCGTCGCCGAGCTCGCCGAAGCGGGACGGATCGCGCGGCGAGCCCTTGATGACGTCGTCGGGCGAGCCGTCCTCGAGCAGCCGCCCGTTGCGCATCCCGAAGTAGGTCGCCTGCGGGTGGTGGGCGATGATCGCCAGCGTCGACTGCTCGGGCTCGACGGCGTGGCCGCCCGACAGACGCAGGCCGATCCGCTCCGTCGCGTCCAGCAGCCGGAAGACCTTCTCGTGCTCGGCCTGCTCGGGGACCGCGGGGTAGCCCCACGAGTAGCGGCGGCCCTGCGCGTCGCCGATCCCGAGGTCGCGACGCACCTGCCAGTGCAGCCACTCCGAGAGGCCCTCGGCGGTCTGCACGCCGAGCCCGTGCGTGAACAGCTGCTCGGCGAACTCGCCGTCGGCCTCGAGCTTGGCCATCACCTCGGTGACCTCGTCGCCGGCGGTCACGGCGGTGAGCGCGACCACATCCAGCTCACCGGCGTCCTTCGGGCGGTAGAAGTCGGCCAGCGAGAGCCGGTCGCCCTTGGGCTGGCGCGGCGCGTACAGGCGCTCGAGCTCCGTCTCGCGGTCCTCCGGGTCGAGCACGACGATCTCGTTGCCCTCGGAGTAGCAGGGGAAGTAGCCCAGCAGGGCGCGCGGGTGCAGGTAGTCGGCCTCGGCCCACATCCGCTCCAGGCGCGGCCGGAAGTCGTCCGCGAGCAGCTTCTTCCACTCCTCGCCCTTCACGCCGCGCCCGCCCCAGTGGAGCTTGAAGAGCACGTGCGTGTCCAGGTGCGAGTAGAGCTCGTCGCGGTCGACCTCGATCTCGCGCACGCCCCAGAAGGGCGGCTCGGGGACCGGGTTGTCGGTCGCCGCGGCCGAGCGCACGGAGTCGTCGGAGGTGTCGAGCTCCTCGGGCTCCTCGCCGTCGGTGCGGAACTTGGCGGCGTCCTCGCGGACCTTCTGCACCAGCTCCTCATGCTGCTCGGGCTCGACGATCCGGTCCATCACGGCGAGGCCCTCGAAGGCGTCCTTGCAGTAGAAGACGCCGGGCTCGTAGATCTCCTCGGAGTCCTTGCCGCCGGGGTAGAGCGCGCGCCAGCCGAACTTGCGGTTGATCGCCGCGCCGCCGATCAGCAGCGGGTAATCCAGCTTCTGCTGGTGCAGCTCCTGGACCGCGAGCGGCATCTGCTTGGAGGTCGAGACGAGCAGCGCGGAGAGGCCGATCGCGGTCGCGTCGTGCTCCTTGGCGGCGTCCAGGATCGTGCCGATCGGGACCTGCTTGCCGAGGTCGACGACCTTGTAGCCGTTGTTGGTGAGGATCGTGTTGACGAGCGACTTGCCGATGTCGTGCACGTCGCCGAAGACGGTCGCGAGCACCACGGTGCCCTTCGTGTAGCCCTCGACCTTGTCGAGGTACTGCTCGAGCTGGGCGACGGCGCGCTTCATGACCTCGGCGCTCTGGAGCACGAACGGCAGGATCAGCTCGCCCGCCCCGAACTTGTCGCCGACCTCCTTCATGGCCGGCAGGAGCACCTCGTTGAGCGTCGGGACGGCGCCGATCTTCTCGACGGACTTGTCGATCTGGTCCTCGACGCCCTCGCGCTTGCGGCGCAGGATGTGGAAGTGCAGCGCCTCCTCGGGCTCCATGCCCGCGGTCGGGTCGGCGGACTCGGCCGCTTCCTGCGGGCCGAGCGACTCGAAGTGGTTGATGAAGCGCTCGAGCGCGTCCTCGCGGCGGTTGAAGACGAGGTCGTCGGCCAGCGCCCGCTCCTCCTCGCCGATCTCGCCGTAGGGCGTGATGTGGTTCGGGTTGACCATCGCGAGGTCCAGGCCGGCCTCGACGCAGTGGTGCAGGAAGACGGAGTTCAGGACCGAGCGCGCCTTCAGGCCGATGCCGAAGGACACGTTGGAGACGCCGAGCGAGGTCTTGACGCCCGGCAGCGCCTCCTTGATCAGCTTGATGCCCTCGATCGTCTCGACCGCGGACGGCTTCCACTCGTCGTCGCCGGTGGTCAGCGTGAACGTCAGGTCGTCGAAGATCAGCAGCTCGGGGTCCATCCCGTGCTCCTCGCAGACGAGCTCGTGCAGGCGCTTGGCGACCTCGAGCTTGCGCTCGCGCGTCTTGGCCATGCCCTCCTCGTCGATCGTCAGCGCGATCAGCGCGGCGCCGTGCTCCATCGCGATCGGGACGACCTTGTCGAGCTTGTCGCGGCCGGCCTCGAGGTTGACCGAGTTGACGATCGCGCGGCCGGGGATCTGGTCGAGCGCGGTGGCGACGACCTCGGGCTCGGTCGAGTCGACCTGGATCGGCGCGGGCTGCGTGAGCGAGACCTTCTTGGCGACGAGGCGCATCTGCTCGTCCTCGTCCTGGCGCTCCGTGAGCGCCACGCAGAGGTCCAGCACGTGGGCGCCGCCCTCGACCTGGTCCTCGGCGACCTGGACGAGCGAGTCGTAGTCGTCGGCCAGCAGCAGCTCCTTGGCGCGGCGCGAGCCCTGCGAGTTCACGCGCTCGCCGACGATCGTCGGCGCGGGCTCCTGCACGAGCGGCTCCGCGGCGATCATCGAGGAGACGTGCGGCGGGCGCGGGGCCGGCCGGGGGGCGATCTCGTGCGAGGCGCAGCGCTCGTGGATCGCGCGGATGTGGTCCGGCGTGGTGCCGCAGCAGCCGCCGACGATCGAGACGCCGTAGCGCTCGACGAACTCGCCGAGCACCTCGGCCAGCGGCTCGGGCTCCTCGGGGAAGATGGTCTCGCCGTCGGGCCCCTGGTGCGGGATGCCGGCGTTGGGGATGCAGTGGACCGGGAAGGGGGAGAACTCGCCGAGGAAGCGGATCGCGTCGCGCATGTCCTCGGGGCCGGTCGAGCAGTTGAGGCCGATCACGTCGACCTTGAGCGCCTCGAGCGTCGCCAGCACGGAGGAGATGTCCGTGCCGAGCAGCATCTTGCCACCGTTGGGCAGCAGGGACACCGAGGCCTGGATCGGGGTGGTCCGTCCCACGGTCTGGAACGCCTCGCGGACGCCGAAGATCGCGGCCTTGACCTCCAGGATGTCCTGCGCGGTCTCGATGATCACGAGGTCGACGCCGCCCTCGAGCAGGCCCTGGGCCTGCTCGGCGAAGACACCGACGAGCTCGCGGAAGCGGATCTGGCCGAGGCTCGGGTCCTCGGAGGCGGGCAGGAAGCCCGTCGGGCCGATCGAGCCCGCCACGAAGCGGTCCTCGCCGACGGCCTTGCGAGCGATCTCGGCCGCCTTGACGTTGATCTCGTGCGTGTGCTCGCCCAGGCCCCACTCGTCGAGCTTGATCCTCGAGGCCTGGAAGGTGTCGGTCTCCACGACCTCGGCGCCGGCCTCGACCATCGACTCGTGGACGCCCTGGATGACGTCGGGGCGGTTGAGCACGAGCGCCTCGTGGCAGCGGCCGGGGAGGCGGTAGTCGCGCTCGAGATCGAGGTCGAACTGCTCGAGGGTCGCGCCCATGCCCCCGTCGAAGACGATCACGCGGTCACGGGTGGCGGCGAGGAAGTCACGCATCCCGACCAATCGTAGCGCAACCTTGACACACCTTTGGCAAGGTTGGCCGTGAAGCACCGTGGTCCGCGGCTCCGCACATCTTCTCGACCAAATTGGTAGGCAAAGTGTGGTATTGTGCGGGGCCGTGCCCCGATCAGACCTGCACCAACACCTCTGGCCGGAGGCGTTGTTGCGGGAGCTCGCGGGGCGCTCGGAGCCGCCCCGGCTGCGCCCCGACGGCCGTGCATGGCTGCTCGAGCTGCCGGGGGAGCCGCCTTGCCATGTCGACCTGGCCGATCATGACCCGGTCGCGCGCGCCTTCGAGGCCGAGCGCGACGGCGTCGGCCTCGTGGGGATCGCGCTGTCGGTGCCGCTCGGGATCGAGCTGCTGCCGGTCGCCGAGGCACAGCCGCTGCTGGACGCCTTCCACGACGGCGTCGCCGAGCTCGGCGACCCGTTCCGCTTCTGGGCCGCGACCGCGCTGACCGCTCCGGGGGCGGGGGAGCTGGAGATCGACGGGCTGCTCGACCGCGGCGCGCTCGGCGCGACCGTGCCGGCGGCCGAGCTGGCCACCGAGGTCGGCCTCGTGCGGCTGTCGGGCCTGCTGGACCGGCTGCAGGCGCGTGACGTGCCGCTGTTCGTGCATCCCGGGCCGGCGCCGCCGGCCCACCGGGGCGCGCCGCCGTGGTGGCCCGCGATGACGGCCTACGTGGCCGACATGCACGCGGCGTGGCACGCCTGGGCGGCGTGGGGTCGCGCATCGCATCCGCGCCTGCGCGTGCTGTTCGCGATGCTCGCGGGCGGGGCGCCGCTGCACGCGGAGCGGCTCGCCGTGCGCGGCGGCCCGGCCCACGCCGTCCACGACGAGCTGACGTTCTTCGACGTCTCCTCCTACGGGCCGCGGACCGTCGACGCGATGCTGCGCGTCGTCGGCGTCGACCGGCTCGTCTTCGGCTCCGACCGCCCGGTCGCCGAGCCGCCCGCCCTGGGCGCCCTGGGACCCTCCGTCGCGCACGCGCTGGCCGAGGCGAACCCCGAGCACCTGCTGCTGTCCCCCGATCCGGTGACCGTCTGATGCTGCTCCCCACGTATGACCGCGACCTCGACGCCGCCGCCCTCACCGAGCTCGTGGAGGGCATGGCGGGGCAGGCCGACCTCTGGCGCGATCTCGTCTGCCACCGGCCCGACGCGCGCACGTACGCGCAGCTGCACCGCGACGACCACGTGGGCGTGTGGCTGATCTGCTGGATGAACGACCACGACACCGGCTTCCACGACCACGACCTCTCCGCCGGCGCGCTGTCGGTCGCACGCGGGAGCATCCGCGAGGAGCGGCTCGTGCTCGGCGGCCCGCCGTCCTCGCGCACCCTCGCGGCCGGTCAGTCGCTGACCTTCGGCGCCTCCGACATCCACCGGGTCTCGCACGCGGGCGCCGAGCCCGCCGTGACCCTGCACGCCTACTCGCCGCCGCTGTGGCGGATGGGCGCCTACGAGGTCTCCACGGACGGCACCCTGCGCCGGCACTCGATGTCCTACGCCGAGGAGCTGCGCCCGCTCGACGAGATAGCGGCCTAGAAAGGCGAAACGCCCGGCTTGTGGCCGGGCGCATCGCTGGAGGGGAGGGGTTGAGTCCCCCGGCTTGAAGCCTCGTCCTGTGACGAAGGGGATTTGTGAGGACTGGGCGAGGCCGGTGAACTCACTCCTTTCATCGGCAGCCGAGCGCGCGACTTGAGCGCCCGTCACAACCCGGACGCGGAGGCTCAGCCGCGAGGCGTGGACGGCACGCCGTGGCGCTCCACCGCGCGCTCGTAGTTGAGCCGGATCAGCGCGATCGCGTCCTCGACGTCCTCGTCGGTCGCCAGCGCGCGCGAGGCGTAGCCGGGCCTGCCGGGGAAGACCGGGTGGTAGTCGATCCGCCCGGCGTCGTGGAGCTCGTGCCAGACGGCCTTGGGGAAGCCGATGTGCAGGACGCGGTCACCGTGCAGGTGGCCGATCTCGCGGCGCCCGACCCGGAAGCCGAACTCCCCGCGCTCGCCGATGCCCGCCGTCACGCCGGGCCAGTTCGTGACCTCGGCCGAGATCCGCTCGCTCGCGGTCGGAGTGGTGGTCGTCATGCCGACAGTGTCCGCGCGTGCGGGCGCGGACACCATCGGCAATTGGACCTAGGTACTCACTTGATGAAGAGGACCTCGGAGTACTTCGGGAGCGGCCAGGTGTCGTCCGGGACGACCTTCTCGAGCTTGTCGGCGACCTCGCGGACGCCGTTCATGGCGTCGATGACGGCGCTCTGTACGTACTTGGCGCCCTCGAGGACGTCCTCGGTGTCCGGGTGATCGCGGTTGGCGGCCTCCAGCGCGAAGATCGCCTCGACGAAGTCGTCGATGAGCGTGCTGAGCTCCTCACGCAGGCGGGTGATGCCGGCGCCGCCCTCGGTGGCCCCGAGCGTCCCGAGCCACTTGATCGCCGCCGGGAGCAGCATCGTCCGCGCGATCGCCGCGGCCGTCTCGCCCTCGATGTTGATCGTGGTCGTGTACTGCTCGAGGTAGACCTCGTAGCGCGACTCGAGCTCGCGCTCGGAGAGCACGTCGTAGGAGGAGAACACCTCGACGGTGCTCTGCTCGACCAGCCACGGCAGCGCGTCCGGCGTCTGGCGCAGGTTCGCCAGCCCGCGCGACTCGGCCTCCTCGTGCCACTCCTCGGAGTAGTTGTCGCCGTCGAAGACCACGCGCTTGTGGGCGGCCCAGGTCTCCTTGATCACGGCCACGATCGCCTCGTCGACCGAGCCGCCGCCCGACGTCGCCGCGTCGAGCTTGTCGGCGAGGTCGTCGATCGACTGGGCGACGATCGTGTTGAGCACCGTGTTCGGGAGCGCCAGCGACATGCTGGAGCCGAGCGCGCGGAACTCGAACTTGTTGCCGGTGAAGGCGAACGGCGAGGTCCGGTTGCGGTCGCCGCCGTGCATCGGCAGTGACGGCAGCACGGACGCGCCGAGCTCCAATGTGCTCTGCGGGGTCTCGCCGTCGCCCGAGCCGCTCTCGATCGCGGCGAAGATCTTCTCCAGCTCCGCGCCGAGGAAGACCGAGATGATCGCCGGCGGCGCCTCGTTGGCGCCCAGGCGGTGGTCCTGGCCCGCGTTGGCGACCGACGCGCGCAGCAGCTGCTGGTGGTCGTCGACGGCCTGGATGACGGCGGCGCAGAAGAACAGGAACTGGAGGTTCTCGTGCGGCGTGTCGCCCGGCTCGAGCAGGTTGATGCCCGTGTCGGTGCCCATCGACCAGTTGTTGTGCTTGCCCGAGCCGTTGACGCCGGCGAACGGCTTCTCGTGCAGCAGGCAGATCAGCCCGTAGCGGCGGGCGACGTTCTGCAGGATCTGCATGACCAGCTGCTGATGGTCGGAGCCTACGTTCGAGTTCTCGAAGATCGGCGCGACCTCGTACTGCGCCGGGGCGACCTCGTTGTGGCGCGTCTTGATCGGCACGCCGAGCTTGGCCAGCTCGCGCTCCGCGTCGAGCATGCACGCGAGCACGCGCTCGGGGATCGAGCCGAAGTAGTGGTCGTCGAGCTCGTGGCCCTTGGGCGGCTGGGCGCCGAACAGCGTCCGGCCCGTGGTCACCAGGTCGGGGCGCTCGAAGAAGTACTGCTCGTCGATCAGGAAGTACTCCTGCTCGGGCCCGACGGTCGTGAAGACCTTCGAGGCCTCCGTGTCTCCCAGCAGCGACAGCGCGCGCACGGCGGAGCGCGAGAGCGCGTCCATCGAGCGCAGCAGCGGGATCTTGTTGTCCAGCGCCTCGCCCGTCCACGACGCGAACGCCGTCGGGATGCACAGCAGCGCCCCGTTGGGGTTCTCGAGGATGAAGGCCGGCGAGGTCGGGTCCCAGGCGGTGTAGCCGCGGGCCTCGAACGTGGCCCGGATGCCGCCGGTCGGGAACGACGAGGCGTCGGGCTCGCCCTGGATGAGCTCCTTGCCGGAGAAGTCCGCGATCGCGGACCCGTCGCCCGTGGGCGCGTAGAAGGAGTCGTGCTTCTCGGCGGTCATGCCGGTCAGCGGCTGGAACCAGTGCGTGAAGTGCGTGGCGCCCTTCTCGAGGGCCCACTCCTTCATCGCCGACGCGACGGCGTCGGCGAGCGCCGGCTCGAGGGCCTTGCCCTCGGCGAGCGTCTCCTGGAGCTCCTTGTAGACGGCCTTGGGCAGCCGCTGGCGCTGTACGGCGCCGGAGAAGACGTTGGCGCCGAAGACGTTGGCGCCCGGCTGGGTCAGGTCCGACTGCCCGATGGAGCCGCCGTTGGGGCTCCACTGGGCGGCTGTGACGTTCTGGCTACGAAGGCGTGGCATGGGTGGCGAAGTTCCTCCTCGGTGAACGCCTCGCAGCCTAGTTGCGCCCACGCGCGTGCGGGGTGTCCACGTGGACAAACTTCCGCACGGAGCGTTTCGCCATCAGGAAGACCCCCCGCCCGCAGGCGAAGACCCGACCGAGAACTTTCGACACCGGGCCAATGACCCCTGCCCGCTCTCGCCGGAGACTGCTGCTCGTGAATCTCGAACGAGGGGGTCGGTAGTGAGCGGTATCGAAGCGTTGACCGAAGAAGTCAACGTGATGTGGATCCTGGTCGCGGCGGTGCTCGTGATGTTCATGCAGGCCGGCTTCGCGTTCCTGGAGATCGGGTTCTCGCGCGGCAAGAACGCGGGCATGGGCATCGCGAAGATCGTCGTCAACTTCTCCATCGCGACCATCGCCTGGTGGGCTTGTGGGTTCGCCCTCGCGTTCGGTGGCGACGGTGCGCTGCTGGGCGACTCGGGCTTCTTCTTCTCCACCGGCCACACCATCAGCGGCGGCCTCGTCGAAGGTGAGATCGGCGGCAGCACCGCTGCCTTCATGCTGTTCCAGTTCATGTTCTGCGCCGTCTCCCTGGCCATCGTCTGGGGCACGACGCTCGAGCGCCTGAAGTTCGTCGCCTACGTGATCTACGCCGTCGTCTTCGCGGCGGTCATCTACCCCATCAGCGCGCACTGGATCTTCGGTGGCGGCTTCCTGGGCGAGATCGGCGGCGGCGTGCAGGACTTCGCCGGCTCGACGGTGGTCCACCTGGTCGGCGCCACGGGCGCGCTCGCGTGCCTGCTGCTGCTCGGCCCGCGCCGCGGCAAGTACGGTCCCGACGGCAAGCCGCGCGCGATCCCGGGGCACTCGATGCCGCTGGTCGGCCTCGGCGTGCTGATCCTCTGGCTGGGCTGGTTCGGCTTCAACGGCGGCTCGACCCTCGGCACGAGCGGCTCGCGCTTCGCCGAGGTCATGCTCGTCACGCAGCTCGGCGCGGCGGCCGGCGTCATCGGCGCCTGCCTGGTGACGTACTTCAAGACGCGCTCGCTGGACGTCGGCATGGCCGGCAACGGCGCGATCGCGGGCCTGGTCGGCATCACCGCCCCGTCCGGCTACGTGGAGTTCTGGGCGGCGCCGATCATCGGCCTGGTCGCCGGCATCCTGGTCGTCTACGCCGTCCTGGCGATCGAGCGCAAGCTCGACGACCCGGTCGGCGCCCTGTCGGCCCACGGCCTCGCCGGCGTGTGGGGCACCCTGGCCTGCGGCCTGTTCACCTCCGACCGGCTCGCCGAGCTCAACGGCATCGGCGTGCCCGGCCTGTTCTACTCGGGCTCCTTCGAGCAGCTCGGCGTGCAGGCGGTCGGTGTCGGTGCCGCGTTCGCCACGGTGTTCGTGCTCTCCATCGTCACGTTCTGGGCGATCAAGAAGACGGTCGGCCTGCGCGTCGACGCCGAGGCGGAGGAAGCCGGCCTGGACATCGCCGAGCACGGCATGTACGGCTACCCGGAGCAGTTCATCCCGCAGCCGGAGCTGTTCGGCGACGGGCTGTACGAGCCGAAGGTGGTCGGCACGCCGATCGCGCCGCTGCACAACGGCACCGAGGGTGTCGGGTCGCGACGGTCCATCGCCGAGCCGCAGACGTCAGGGGCCTGATCGCATGAAGAAGATCGAGGCCTACATCCGCCACGAGGCCTTCGAGCCGATCCGCGGGGAGCTGCTCACGCTGGGCTTCCCGTCGATCTCGATCTCGGAGGTCAAGGGCTCGGGCCGCCAGAAGGGGATCACGGAGCGCTATCGCGGCGCGAAGCTGACCAACTACCTGCGGCCCAAGGTCAAGCTCGAGTGCGTCGTGGCCAGCGTGGACGTCCAGACCGTCGTCAACGTGATCCTCGAGCACGCACGGTCGGGCTCGATCGGCGACGGCAAGGTGTTCGTCATGCCGGTCGAGGAGGCCTACCGCATCCGCACGGGCGAGTCGGGCGAGGAGACGCTCCAGGCCCACCCGGAAGCGGCCGTCGAAGTCGCGGGATGAGAGCGGACGGCGGAGCGGCCCGCGAGGCCGCTCCGTCGGCCGAGCCGCAGAGCCTCCGCACGGTCCACCAGCGGATGCTGGAGGCGGTGCTCGGGGGCGGCGGGCTCGGCGAGGTGGCGGAGCTGGCGGCCGAGGCGGTCGGCGCGCCCGTGGCGATCGTGGTGCCGCGGCTCGACGCCGCGGTCACCTCGCCCGGGGTGCGGACCGACGTGTCGGCGCTCCGGCGCTATGTGCTCGAGCGCTCGCGCGGGCGGGCGGGCGGGCCGATACCCGTGCCGGCCGGCGTGGCCGGCGAGGCGCCGATCCAGTCCGGCGGCGAGGTGGTCGGCGGCGTGCTGCTGCTCGGCGAGCCGAGCTGGCCGGAGGCGGGGGACTTCCTCCAGATCGCGGCGCTCGCCGCGCTCACGGAGGTCGCCGTCCGCGGCGGCAGGGCCGAGGCCGAGCGCACGGTCCGCGACCAGTTCTTCGAGGACCTGCGCTCGCGCCGGCCGCCGAAGGCCGAGGACGTCTCCAGGCGCGGCGCGTCGCTCGGCTGCGACCTGAGCGGCGGGGCGGTCGCGCTGTGCGCCGAGCTCGCCACGGAGCGCCCGCGACACGTCGCGGCGCGCCTCTCGGGTGAGCATCCGGGCGTGCTCGCGCACTGCCTGGAGTCCGCCGGCGGGCGCGTGTACGTGCTCGTCCCCGATCCCGAGGCGGTCGCGCGGGTCGCCGGCGACCTGCGCCGGCACGGGACGGTCGGGGTCTCGAGCTTCTACGGCGAGCCGGCCGAGCTCGGCCGCGCGCTCGGGGAGGCCGAGCTCGTGCTCGACGTCCTGCGCCGCGGCGAGGTGCCGGTCGGCGAGGACCTCGGCTCGGGCGCCTATCGGCTGCTGTTCCGCGTGTACGCCTCGCACCCGGACGAGGTGCGCTCCTTCTACGAGGACACGGTTGCGCCGCTGGTGCGCTACGACGAGTCCTACGGCTCCGAGCTGGTGACGACGCTGGAGACGTTCCTCGAGCACAACGGCGCCACGGGCGCCGCCGCCAGCGCCCTCTTCGTGCACCGGCACACGATCGCCTACCGGCTCGAGCGCGTGAAGGAGCTGAGCGGGCTCGACCCGGCGCTCAGCGAGGACCGCGAGCGCCTCGGCCTCGGCCTGAAGGCCTTCCGGATCCTCTCCCCGCGGCTGCCGCGCTGACGCGGGCGCCGCCGCGCTCAGGCGTCGAGCTCGGACAGCTCCCACTTGACGCGCTCGCACGAGACGGGCGGCCCGCGCCCGGTGCCCGTGCGGGGCACCACCGCGAGCGACCCGACGTCGGGCACATCCCAGTCGTCCTGGGCCGTGATCGACGGCCTGCCGGCGATCGCGGGGATCTGCCAGTCGAGGTCGGTGGCGCCCATCGGCTGCGAGCAGGAGCGCGTGGTGGCACCGAGGACGTGCCCGCGTGGCGGCTCCCCGGCGAGCAGCGCGGTCACGCGCACCCGCTCGCCGCGCCGCTGCACGGCGACGAGCCCCTGGAAGGTCTCGCCGTCGGTGAGCTTGCCGTTCTGGATCACGCCGGCGGGCCGGCCGGCGCGGGCGCAGGCACGCGCCTTCTCGACGGAGATCTCCTTCGGGTTGAAGGCGGGCACGTGGAGCCAGATCGGCATCGATTGGTCGTAGTAGCGCGTGACGACGCGCCCGCTCGGGATCTCGAGCTTGCCGACGCGCTTGCCCTGCGAACCGCAGCCGCCCCGCATGAGGTACAGCGGGATGCGCCCCGCGCCGGGCTCGCGGTCGGCACGGAGGGCGGTCACGCGCAGCCGCCCACCGGGCCGGCGCTCGGCCACGACGAGCAGCCGGCTCGGCCCGGACTCGAGCGTGCCGCCGAGGACCGCGACCGAGCCCGTGGCGGCCGCGGCGCCGGGTGCGCCCACCAGCAGCGTGGCAAGCCCGGTGAACGCGATCAACGTGGCGCGGCCGAGCAGCACGGGACGATCCTAGTTCCCGGGGGGACGCGGATGCAAGGCTCGGCTCGGCGGCGGCTCCCGTTAGGCTGCCGCCCCATGAAGAAGGTTGAGGCGTTCATCCGTCACGAGGCGTTCGAGCCGATCCGCAACGACCTGCTCAATCTCGGCTTCCCGTCGCTCTCGATCTCCGAGGTCAAGGGCTCAGGGCGCCAGAAGGGCATCACGGAGCGCTACCGCGGCGCGCAGCTCACGAACTGGCTGCGGCCGAAGGTCAAGCTCGAGTGCGTCGTCGCCTCCGGCGACGTCGAGACCGTGGTGGAGACGATCCTCAAGCACGCCCGCACGGGCTCGATCGGCGACGGCAAGGTGTTCGTCATGCCGGTCGAGGAGGCCTACCGCATCCGCACCGGCGAGTCCGGCGAGGAGACGCTCCAGGCCCACCCGGGCGCAGCCGAAGAACTGACCTAGCGCACCCACGGCAAGAGGGTCACGCGGCGCGGTCCTGCGGCGTGAGCTCCTCGCCCTGGCCCTCGGGGCGCTGGCGGCCCTGCGGGACGCGCTCTGTCCCGCCCGGGGCGAGCCGGATCGTGTAGACGATGGCGGCGACGGCGACGACGGCCGCGACGATGGCGAGGAAGATGGTCATGCCCCGGGTACGGCGGCCGGGCGGTGCCGGGATCGAATCCCTAGAACATCACCTTGCCGCAGACCTTGGCGGCGACCTTCGCCTGCACGGTCGCCCTGCCGCTCTTGAGCAGGTGGTCGCGCGCGTCGATCTCGACGTCGGCGCCGAGGCCAGGCGGCTTGTAACCGTCCGCGTTGAGGTCGCCGATCGGGGTCTTGATCGTCGGCTTGTCGCCGCTCAGGCAGCCCGAGGAATCGAGCTCTGCGCCGACCTCGACCCCGATCGGGCCGAGCTTGGCCGAGGCCTTGGCCATCACGGACGCGCCCGAGTCGGCGAGATCGCCCATGTCGACGCCGGCATCCGTGCCGAAGCCCAGCCCCGCCTCGGCGCACAGCGAGAAGCCCTCGTCGGTGATGCAGACCTGCGCGCCGCCGCCGAAGCCGCTGTAGGCCGAGCCGCCGACGCACAGCAGCCCGGTGGGATCCCGCTGGCCGACCGGGTCGCCGCCCGCGTAGAGGTAGAGGTTGGCCTGCCCGCCCTCGAACAGGATCGGGTCGCGGGCGGTCCAGCGGCCGGTCTCGGGCTCGTAGTCGCGCAGGCCGAAGCGGACGAGGCCGGTGACCGGGTCGGACAGGCCGCCGGCGAACCCGAACGGCAGGAAGAAGCCCGGCGCCGAGTCCGACAGCGGGACGCCGAAGCTGTCGTAGGCGATCGCCTTGACGATCGTCCCCTCGTCGTCGGTCACGACGCGCGGCGTCCCGACCTGGTCGGTGGCGATCGCGTAGCGGTCGCCGCCGCGCTCCATCGCGAACAGCAGCCCGTCCTCGTCGTAGCGGTACTGGCGTCAGCTCGCCCGACGGCGCGCGCACGGCCGTGACCTGGAACGCGTCCGCGGGATTGCCGTAGAGGTACTCGGTCGTGGCGGCCCCCTGGTGGCGCGAGACGCGCCGGCCCATGCCGTCGTAGCCGTAGGTCACCGTGCCCGAGGATCCGGTCGCCTGCAGCAGCTCGCCGCGGGCGCTGTAGTCGAAATCGGTCGTGCCGCGCCGCGCGAGGAAGCCGTCCTCGCCGAAGTCGTAGACGTCCGCGCCGCCGCGCGTGTCGAGCCGTTCCTGGCCGTCATAGCCGAGCGTCTCGACGGGGTCGGCCCCGACGCGCCGCGACGTCCGGTCGCCGTCCCCGTCGTACGTGTAGGTCTCCGCGGGCACGCCGCCGCGGTCGACGCGGAGCAGCCGCCGGTCGGCGTCGTAGGCGTAGTCGAACGTCGTCTGGACGCCGTCGACCGTCTCGACCTTGCGGGTGATGCGGCCGCCGGCGTCGCGCGTGAGCTGCTCGCCGTAGACCGCCTCGCCGGCGACGGTCTGGGCGCGCGAGGCGAGATCGCCCTGGGGGTCGCGGCCGATCGTCATCGCCAGCGTGCCGTCCGAGATGGCGTTGACCGACGCGCCGGGGCCCGAGCGCGTCAGCGTGTAGGGCCCGAGGCCCGTGACGAGCCCGTCCGCGTCGCGCGTGTACGCCGTGGTCAGCTCGCTCGCGCCGCTGGTCAGCTTCGTGGAGGCGAGGCGGAGGTGGGTGTCGTAGGTGTAGTCGTAGCGCCCGGCCGCGAGCCCGCTGGCGGTGACGCTCTCCGGGAGGTCGGCGTCCCAGGTGTAGTCGAGCTGCTGGTCGGGGCCGGCGGACGACGGCGACCAGTCGACCGACGCGGGGCGGAGGGTGTCGCCCGCGTAGGCGAACGACGCCTCGTTGGTGCCGTAGGACTGGCCCGTCGGCCGGCCGCCGGCGTCGCGGCTGTAGTCGATCGTGCGCCCGCTCGGGAGCGTCACGGTCTCCAGGCCGCCGTCCTGCTCGCGCTCGAGCGCGACGGGATCCGCCGAGCCGGCCGGCGTGAAGCGCTCGAGGCGATCGACCGCGTCGAAGCCCAGCGCGTGCTCGGCGCCTTCGGGCATGCGGATCTCGTCGCGGATGCCGCCCGCGTCGTAGCCGAAGCCGTACGCGCGCCCGCCGGGCGAGCGCAATTCCGTGGTGCGGCCGAGGCCGTCGCGGTCGTACTCGGTCCGCCGGCCCGCCCCGTCGACCCTGGCGAGCAGCCGGTTGGCGGCGTCGTACTCGTAGCTCCATTCGTGCGGGCCCTCGTGGACCTCGTCGATCCGCCCGCGGGCGTCGCGGGCGATCGTGACCGGCGCCAGTCCGGGGCCCCGCTCGGCGCGCGTCAGCCTGCCCTGGGCGTCGACCACCGCCGTCTGCTGGCGGGCGCCGGGCGTGACGGTGGTCAGCGTGCGCGTCGCGCGGGTGAACGTCGTGGTCGTGGTGCGCCCGTTCGTCGTCGTCGTGTCCGTCAGCGTCGTGTAGCTGAACGGGTTGCGCGGGTCCGCGAGCGGCGCCGTGTGCGTCGCGGTGGTGGCGCTCGTGCGCCCGCCCGCGGTCTCCATGCGCAGCGAGGTGAGCGCCGGCACGTAGAAGTCCCAGAGCGGGTCCGGGCCCGTCTGGCTCTCGACCTGCGCGCCGTCGGGGTAGCTCGCGGTCTGCGTGCCGTCGGGGCGCGACTCGACCGCGGTGACGCCGCCGGCGGTGTCCGTGGACCGCAGGACGACGCCGCCGGCCGGCAGGCCCTGGGCCTCGTAGCGCTGCGTGAGGTCCGGCCCCGCGTCGCGCTCGGTGGTCCGGGTGACGCGATAGCCGCCGGGGAGCGCGCTGCGGTCGAGCCGCGTCACCCCGCCCGCCGGATCCTCGTCGCGGGTCAGCAGCCCGGAGGCGTCGTACGCGAACCGGTGCACGCCGCCGCGCGCGTCGGTGAGCGTCTCCATCAGGCCGTTCGCCGGGTACGTCGCGGTGGTGGCGCCCCCGGCCGGGGGCTCGAAGCGCGTCAGCCAGCCGTCGGCGTTCACGGTCAGCTCCGTGCGCTGGCCGCCGGGCGCGACGAGCGCCAGGCCGCCCTGGCGGTCGACCTGCGTGACGTTCCCGTCGCCGTCGGTGACGCTCGCGAGCCGGTCCTGCCCGTCGTAGGCGAAGCTGAGGACGGTCTGTCCCGTGAGGCCGTCGACGGTGCGGGCGTGCCGCCCCGCGGCGTCGAACGCGAACGCCTGCGAGCCGTCGGGCGACGGGATGAAGCCGGCGCCGAGCGGCAGCGGGCGGCTGATGCGCCGCACGAACCCCGTGAAGTTCACGTTCGGGTCCCCGTGGTGGCCGACGTACATCGAGCCGTCCGGCGCCACCGCCACGCCCTGCACCTGCCCGAGGTCGGCGCGCAGGGCGGGGCCGCGGTCGCCGGGATCCCCGCCGGCCAAGTTCGCGCTGCGGCCGGCGACCGTGGTGATGATGCCGTCCGGGCCGAGCCGGCGCACGCGCCCGCCGAAGCGGTGCTCCGCGAAGTACAGCGCCCCGTCCGGGCCGACGTCCATGCCGCGGGGGATGCCGAGCGTCGCCTGCGTGCCCGGCCCTCCGTCGCCCAGGATGTCCGGGTCGGGTCCGCCGCCGGCCACCGTCGTGATCGTGCCGCCGACGTCGACCCGGCGGATCCGGTTGCCGAGGCCCGAGCCGTTGTCCTGGTGGCCGATGTACAGCTCGCCCGAGGGGCCGACCGCGAGGCCGTCGACGAAGCCCAGCTTCGCCTCCGTGGCCGGCCCGCCGTCGCCGAGGGACCCGCCCAAGCCGTCGCCGGCGACGCTGCTGAGGATGCCGTCGGGGGAGACCCGCTTGACCGCATGGCCGTTCGAGATGTAGACGCTGCCGTCGGGCGCGGCGGCGAGCTCGGTCGGGACGGGGATCGACGCGCTGGTGGCCGGCCCGCCGTCGCCTCCCGCCCCACCGCCGGCGAACGGGTGCACGCTGCGATCGGGCGCGATCCGCACCACCGCGGGCACGTCCTCCTCGACGAACGGCTGCGTGACGTAGACGCTTCCGTCCGGCCCGACCGCGATCCCGCGCGGTGAGCGGAGGCCGGACGCGTAGGTCTCGATCACGCCGTCGGGGCGGATGCGCCGGATCCGGCCGACGTCGCGCGAGACGATCTCGCCCACGAGCACGGAGCCGTCGGGCATGAGCTCGACGTCGTTGGCGTAGCCGAGCCGCGCCGCCGTGGCGGCGCCGCCGTCGCCCTGGCCGCCGAACTGGGGCGGCTGGCCCGTGCCGGCGTGGCGGGTGATGATCGGCTCGGCGCTCACCCGGCGGCCGTCGCCCATGTGGACCGTGTGCGTTCGCGGGTCGTAGAGGTGGTGGGCGTCCAGCGTCCAGCCGCCGAGACCGACCGCGCGGGCGTCGAAGCCGCCGACGGCCGCCTCGGCCTCGTCGTGGGTCGTGCGCCAGAGCGTGAAGTCCATCCGCCCGCGCGCGCCGTCGAACTCGGCGCCGCCGATCGCGCCGAACGCCGCGGCCAGCGCCTTCGGCTCGTCGTAACGCACGAGCCCGTAGTGGTAGCCGATGCGGATCGTCACGGGCTGGGCGCCGGTCGTCGGCCGGCCGTAGCCGTCGATGCCGTCCCAGGCGAAGGAGAACGCCTGGTTCGGGGCAGGGCCGAACTGGTGCGAGAACCGCCGGCCCGCGACGAGGATCTCGAGCTTGACGTCGCGCAGGCTGGCCGGGACGCTCGCGGGGGTGAGCGGGATCTGCAGCGCGCGGCTGGCGAGCCGTCCCGCGACCTGGTCGCTCCAGTAGTCCAGCGAGAACCCGGTGCCGGTGACGGGCAGGGCGTGGCCGAGCCGCTGGCTGTGGCAGCCGATGATCGAGCCGTCGCCGTAGCACTCCTTCTTCGGCCGCGGCGCGTCGTCGGGCGAGGGCGGTGCGATCGGCGGCGGGATGGCGTCCTGGGGCGGGCCGTAGGGCCAGTTGAGGTCCCACGGCGTGAAGTGCGTGACGGCCACGCGCCAGAGCTGCTTGCCCGGGTCGTAGAGGCCGGCGAGCTGCTCGAGCTCGGCGGCGGTGATGCCGAGGTCCGCGAGCTCCACGGCGGTGTCGGCGTCGCCGTCGCCGTCGCCGTCGACCTCGGCCGCGCCGGCCGCCTCGCCGACGATCGCGATCACCCTCCCGTTCGGCGCGGCGACCCACTCGCCGGCCTTGCGGTCGTAGTAGCCGATCGGCACCGGGCTCCCGACCGGGAACCCGAGGAAGTCGTCGACGTAGGTCACGACCGGCTTGTCGAAGCGCACGTCGGTCGCCCCCGCCTCGACCGCCTCGTCGGCGCTCAGCTCGACGGCGTACGTGTAGCCCGAGGCGGGCGGGAGGGCCGCGGGCATCGCGTCGGGGCCCGTGTCGCCGATCGTGAACTCGGTGGCGCGCACGTGGAGCTCCGGGAGCGGCTCCGTGGATCCGTCCGGCATGACCATCTCGGCCTCCGTGCCCTCGGCGAAGAGCACCGTCGCCTGGCGCTCCCCGTCATCGTCGGAGACGGCGCTGCCGCGGGCGACCGCGAAGCCGTCGATCGCGCCGAGATGCACCTCGGTGACCTCGTCGTCGTAAGGCACGAGCACCACGTCCTCGACTGCGGCGAAGTCCTTCCACGGCGCCTCCGCCTGCCGCTGCGCGGCGACGTAGCCGCGGCGCTCGAAGCGGAGCGTCACCGGCCCGCCGCCGACGACGGCGACGTCGTAGCGCCCGTCAGGCCGCGTGGCCGTGCGACCCAGCTCCGGGTGCCCGAGCACGCTCACGCGCACCCCGCCGATCCCGCCGTCCATGCGGTTGAGCACCCGGCCCCGCAGCACCGCCACGGTGGCCGGGGCGAGGGCGCCGTTGGCGACGCCGGTCTGGATCGGATCCGCTCCGGTCCAGAGGAAGCTGGTCGATTCGGCGAAGCCGGTCACCGCCGAGGCGCTGAGCGGCGGGGCCGCGGCGACCGGGTCGTCGGCCGGCGGATCCTCTGGGGGGCCGGGCGGGTCGGGCGTGGCGGTGGGCGTCGCCGTTGGCGTTGCCGTGGCCGTCGGCGTCGCCGTGGCCGCCGGCGTCGCCGTGGCGGCGGCGCCGGGCACGGGCGTGGGCGGTCCGGCCACCGGGCCCGGGCTGCCGGGCGCGGTCACGCGCAGGGCGCGCGAGCGGCAGTTGTTGCGCTCGCTGCGCTCGCGCACGCGGCGAGCACCGTCGGCGCAGGCGAACAGCCGGTACGCGCCGGCCGCGAGCCCGGCCGGGATGGTCAGGGTCGAGCGCCCGCGCGAGCGGCCACGGGGCCCGAGCGCCTTCACGCGGCGGCCTCCGCGCAACCGCGGATCGCGGGCGTCGAGCCGGCCGTCGGCGGACAGCCGATGGACGACCGTGGTGCGACCCGCACGCCGGCGTCCGGCGTTGCGGACGGCGTCGGTGACGACGATCCTCCCGCCGGCCACGGCCGTGGCCGGCGCGGTGAGCGCGCCGATCGAGAGGTCCGCCCTCCGCGGGGCGGCCGCGCCGGAGACGGCCGGGAGGGCCGCTAGTCCGGCGAGCCCGACGCAGGTCGCAGCCTTCAGGCGTATTCGGATCGCACTCGCTTCTGGAGCGACCCTATTCGGGCGGCCACCGCGAAAGCAAGCGCTGCCGGCGTGGCGCGCGGTGCGCGCCGCCGGCGCTCGGTCAGTCCTTGCCGGCGCCGGCCTCTTCGCCGCGCACGACCTCGCCCTTGGAGTTCACGCGTGCGGGGACGGGCTCGTCCTCGACGCGGACCGAGAAGGTCCCGCGGGCCTTGGAGCCGGCGGCCAGGCGGGCCTTGCCGTCCAGGCCGGGGGCGACGCGGTAGGCGAGCGAGTAGCTGCCCGGCTCGACGGCCGTCAGCTTCCACTCGAAGGTCTTGGTCTGGCCGCCCTCGAGCGGGCCCAGCGACCAGGTGTTGGCGTAGGCGGAGGTGCCGCCGACGGGCTCCTTGTCGAGGATCCAGATCGGGCGGCTGGAGTCGGCGAGCCGGGAGTCGTCGGACTTCTGGCCGAACGCGGTCACGCCGTCCTCGGCGGTCGCGCCCTTGGTCTCGACCGTCACGGCGACGTTCGGGACCGTGCGCTGCTCCGGGTTGCGCACCCGGATCCGCATCGTCGACTGCTGGGCGATGCCCTGCTTGGCCGGGAAGGAGGCGTCGGCGACCTCGAGCCGGTAGCTGCCCTCGGGCTCGTTGGCGTCTTGAGACTCGCCGCCGCCGCAGCCCGACAGGGCCACCAGCGCAGCGAGCAACGGAAGGATGAGCCGGGGGGCCGACACGGCGCGGGCGAACATACCATCGGCCTTCAACGCCGCGCGCAGGTGGAACTTGCGGCGGTCGCCAGCGACGACCACGATGGGGAACTTGCGGCCGTCGCATGCCGCGACCGCGAGGTGCGGTGTCGGCGCCGCCTGCGGGGCGGGTGCGGCGCGTGTTGGCGCATGTTCCGGTTTGATGCTGCGTTGGTAGGTGGCATAACCTTCACGCCTGCTTGACCAGCGGGGGCCACCGGGGCACCCGCGATGAGGGGGAGAGAGATTGGTCCGAAGCGTCGCCGATAGGGCCTTCCTACCGGCAAAGAGCCTGCTCGAAGAAGTGGGCGACATGATGATCCTCACGGGGAAGACGATCATGTCGGCGCTGCGGCCCCCGTACCCGTACGGCGGCGAGTTCGTCTCGCAGTTCCTGTTCGCGCTGAAGCTGTGCTGGTTCCCGCTGATCGTCTCCACGGTCGCGTTCGGCTACGGCGCTCCCGGCCTGCAGGCCGCGAACTTCCTCGTCCTCTTCGGCGCGCTCGACCGCCTCGGCGGCTTCTTCGTGCTGGCGAGCATCCGCGAGTTCGCCCCGTTCGTGACCGCGATCGTGCTGGCCGGCGTCGCCGGCACCGCCATCACCGCCGACCTCGGCGCCCGCAAGATCCGCGAGGAGCTCGACGCGCTGCAGGTGCTCGGCGTCGACCCGGTCAAGAACCTCGTCGTCCCGCGCTTCCTCGCCCTGATGCTCGTGACGGGCCTGTTCGACGTCTACGCGCTGCTGTTCGGCATCTTCGGCGGCATCGTCGCCACGCTCGTCAACGGCGCGCCGCTCGGCCCCTTCTGGGCGACCTTCTTCACCAACGCGTCGGTCGTGGACCTCTGGGGGTCGGTCCTCAAGTGCACGATGTTCGGCGCGATCATCGCGATCGTCTGCTGTTACAAGGGCATGACGGCATCCGGCGGCGCCGAGGGCGTCGGCCGCGCGGTGAACCAGGCCGTCGTCATCGCCACGCTCGGCGTGTTCGCGTTCAACTACGTGTTCACGCAGACGCTTCTGGCCACCCACCCGGAGATCGTGCAGATCAAGTAAATGGGCAACTCCTGGCTCGCAGTCCCGAAGGACTGGCTCTCCTCGATGGGGGAGATCGTCCGCTTCTGCTCGCGCATCGTGATCGAGGTCTTCACGCTGAAGGTCTTCCGCTTCTTCGGCGAGGGCCTGCGGCAGGCCGGCCTGCTGATCCTCTCCTCGACGCTCGTGATCTGGGGCCTGATCTTCATCATCGGCCTGCAGTGCGGCATCGAGGGCGCGTACTTCAACCGCGCCACCGGCGTCCCCGCCTACGCGGGCGTGTTCGCCGCCTGGTGCGACCTGCGCGAGCTGGTGCCGTACGGCTTCGGCTACATGATGGCCGCCAAGGTCGGCACCGGCATCGTGGCCGAGCTCGGCTCGATGCGGATCTCGGACGAGATCGACGCGCTCGAGGTCATGGGCATCCCGTCGCTGACCTTCCTGTGCGCGACCAAGCTGCTGGCGGCCTGGCTGGTGCTCCCGTTCATGTACCTCGCGGGCATCGGCGCCGGCTTCTTCGCCTCGTATCTGGCGGTGGTCCAGCAGATCGGCGAGGTCTCCAGCGGCGGCTACTTCCTGATCTTCTGGATGTTCCAGAACCCACCCGACCTCTTGTACAGCGTGATCAAGGGCATGGCGATGGCGACCGTCATCGTGCTGGTCGGGTGCTACTACGGCTACAACGCGAGCGGCGGCCCGGTCGGGGTCGGCACCGCGACCGCGAAGTCCATGGTCCTCAACATCGTGCTCGTGCACCTCATCGGCATGCTCGGCACCCAGCTCTTCTGGGGGGCGAACCCCCGGGCACCTATCGGAGGTTGATGCGCAGTGGGTCTGTTCGATCGCAACCGTGGTGAGGAGCCCGCGCCCGAGCGCACCGAGGAGCAGCAGCGCGCCGAGGAGCCCGTGCGCCCCGAGGAGATGGAGCAGCGCCCGGACGAGCAGCCCACGCGCGAGGAGGCGGCGCGACCGCGGCGACGGTCAAGAACGAGCCCGAGCCGCAGGACGACCGCCAGAAGGACGATCCGGAGGGCGAGTACGAGTGGCACACCGGCCACCAGCGCCCGCACGGCGAGGAGGACGCGGTCGAGTTCGTCGAGGTGCACAAGGCGTTCGGCCGCAACAAGATCCTCCGCGGCCTCAACATGGGCATCCCGAACAACAAGATCTCGATGATCCTCGGCCCGTCGGGCACCGGGAAGTCCGTCTGCATCAAGCACATGGTCGGGCTGCTCTATCCCGACGACGGCGACGTGCTCGTGCACGGCGAGTCCGTGCCCAACATGGCCGACGACGACCTGTTCGAGATGCGCAAGAAGTTCGGCGTGCTGTTCCAGGACGGCGCGCTGTTCGGCTCGATGAACCTCTTCGACAACGTCTGCTTCCCGCTGCGCCAGCACACGGACAAGAGCGAGGAGGAGATCGGCGAGATCGTCAACCGGCGCCTGCGCGAGGTCGGCCTCGAGGGCGCCGCCGACAAGATGCCGAACGAGCTGTCCGGCGGCATGCGCAAACGCGCCGGGTTCGCCCGCGCGCTCGTGCTCGATCCCGACATCGTGCTCTTCGACGAGCCGGACTCCGGTCTGGATCCCGTCCGCACCGCCCTGCTGTGCGAGCTCATCCAGGAGATCCACGAGGAGAACGGCGGCGCCTACGTCGTGATCACGCACGACATCATGTGCGCCAAGCGGGTGGCGGAATACATCGCCGTGCTGTGGAAGGGCCGCATCGTGGAGAGCGGCCCGGCCGAGGAGCTCTTCAACTCCGACAACCAGTTCGTGCGCCAATTTCTGTCGGGTGCCTCGCGCGGGCCCCTCGGCATGGAATAGTCCCCGGCCGACCCTTCCTAACCGGCCGTCAACGAACGGCGGATAGCGTGCGCCCCGCTCGACCGGGTAGCGTGCTCGGTCCTGCACGGATTGCAGGACGCGGGTCTGAGGGGGAGAAGCAGTGCCGGAGGAGACGATGGGTCCCATCACCAGGAGTAGGGATTGACCGCAGCGCGAGGAGTCGCGCTGTCCGCGCTCGTCCTGGTGGTGCTCCTCGCGGGCTACCTGCTGCTCTTCCGCAGCAGCGGCGGCCACGAGTACACGCTGCTCTTCCAGACCGCGGGCCAGCTCGTCAAGGACGACGACGTCCAGGTCGCGCGGCCGGCGGATCGGCTCCGTGCGCTCGATCGAGCTCACGCGACGACAACCTCGCCGCCGTCCACGTCGAGGTGCAGGAGCCCTACGCGCCGCTGCGCGAGGGCACCAAGGCTGTGGTCCGCCTGACGTCGCTGTCGGGCATCGCGAACCGCTACGTCGCCCTCACGCTCGCGCCCAACACCAACAAGGAGCTGCGCGAGGGCGCCCAGTTGGACCTGTCGGGCACGACCTCGGTGGTCGACCTCGACCAGGTCTTCAACGCGATCGACGAGAAGACCCGCGGCGACCTGCAGGACGTCATCAAGGGCTTCGCCACCCAGTACGAGGGCAAGGGCAAGGAGGTCGGGCAGTCGGCGAAGTACTTCAACCCGCTGCTGTCGACCTCGCGCGTGCTGGCCCAGCAGGTCACGGAGGACGAGGGCGCGCTGACGCGCTTCATCGTCAACTCCTCGCGCGCGGTCACCGCGATCGCCGAACGCCGTGACGACCTCTCCGGCTTGGTCACCAACGCCAACGAGACCACGGGCGCGATCGCGGCCGAGAACGTGGCGCTGGCGCGCGCGCTGGAGCTGCTGCCGACCACGCTGCGGCGCGCCAACACGACGTTCGTGAACCTGCGCGCCACGCTCGACGACCTCGACGTGCTGGTCGCCGAGTCCAAGCCGGCGACCAAGGACCTCGCGCCGTTCCTGCGCGAGCTGCGCCCGCTCGTGCGCGACGCGCGCCCGACGATCCGCGACCTGCGCACGCTCGTGCGCCGCGACGGCGCCGACAACGACCTCGTCGAGGCGACGCGCAAGATGCCCGCGCTGCAGCGCGCCGCCACCCCCGCCTTCACGCAGGGCCGGCTCGCGCTCCAGAAGGCCCAGCCCGTGCTCGAGTTCATCCGGCCCTACACGCCGGACTTCGTCGGCTGGCTGCGCGACTTCGGCCAGGGCGCCGCCAACTACGACGCCAACGGCCACTTCGCCCGGATCCAGCCGATCTTCAACGCCTTCTCGTTCACGGACAACCCGGCCGGCGGCGTGCTCACCCCGATCCCGCCGTCCCAGCGCATGGACGGCGCCGAGACCGGCGTGCTCAAGCGCTGCCCGGGCGCCGCCAGCCAGCGCCCCGAGGACAACTCCGCGCCGTACACCGACAACGGCAACCTCGGCCCCGACGACTGCGACCCGAGCCTCGTGCTCCCCGGCCCCTGATGCGGATCCTCGTTCCCATACTGCTCGTTGCGGTGATCGGGGCGGCGGTGCTCGCTTCCACGCGCGACAACGAGGAGCCCTACCTCGTGCGGGCGATCTTCGACAACGCCGGCTTCGTCATCCCCGGCGAGGACGTGAAGGTCGCCGGGGTGAAGGTCGGCAAGATCGACTCGCTCGACGTGACGAAGGACTTCAAGGCCGTCGTCGTGCTCAAGATCGACCACAAGGGCTACCAGGACTTCCGCCGCGACGCCGAGTGCATGATCCGGCCGCAGTCGCTGATCGGCGAGAAGTTCGTCGAGTGCGAGCCGACGCAGGCGCGCCAGGCCAACGCCGAGCCGCCGCCCGCGCTCGAGAAGATCGATGAGGGGAAGGGCAAGGGCCAGTACCTGCTGCCCGTCTCGCAGACCTCCAAGCCGGTCGACCTCGACCTGATCAACAACATCACGCGCGAGCCCCAGCGCGCACGGCTGTCGATCATCCTCAGCGAGCTCGGCACGGGCGTCGCCGGCCGCGGCGACGACCTCAACGAGGTGATCCGCCGCGCCAACCCGGCGCTCAAGGAGGTCGACAAGGTCCTCGAGATCCTGGCCTCGGAGAACGAGACGCTCGAGCAGCTCGCCGTCGACGGAGACACCACGCTCGCGCCGCTGGCGCGCGAGCGCCGCCGTGTGTCCTCGGCGCTGGAGAACTCCGCCGAGGTCGCGCAGGCGACGGCGGAGCGCAGCGCCGACCTCGAGGCCGACATCGAGCGCCTGCCCGCGTTCCTGCGCGAGCTGCGCCCGACGATGGTGCGGCTCGGCTCGTTCGCCGACGAGGCGACGCCCGTGCTCGCCGACCTCGGCGACCAGGCCCCCGCCATCAACCGCTTCGTCAGGCAGCTCGGCCCGTTCGCGCAGGCCGGCATCCCTGCCTTCGAGACGCTCGGCGACGCGGCCGAGGTGGGCACGCCGGCGATGATCGCGGCGCTGCCGATCGCCCGCGACCTGCGCGCGCTCGCCAAGGACGTGAAGCCCGTCGCGAGGACCGCCTCCTCGCTGCTGACCTCGCTCGAGGACACCAACGGCTTCAAGCGCTTCCTCGACTACGCCTTCTACCAGGTGGCCGCCGTCAACGGCTTCGACTCCTTCGGGCACTACCTGCGCGCCGGCCTGATCGTCAACCAGTGCTCGACCTACTCCGTCACCCCGACGCCGGGGTGCACCGCGAACTTCGCGCCGGCGAGCGCGACGGCGGCCTCGGCGTCGGCGGTGCAAGGTCCGCGTGACGAGACGCTGATCGCCACCGCGGAGGCGATCCGGCGCGCGATGGCCGGCCAGACGGGCGAGGATGCGCCGCGCCTCCAGGCCACGCCGACGCCCACGCCCAAGCGCGAGCGGCCCGCGCCGGCGCCTGAGAGCACGCCCGCGCCGGTCGCGACCGCCGCCCCGCAGGCCACGCCCACCCCGGCGCCCGCGGCGAGCGCGACGCCCGCTCCCGAGCCGTCCCACGGCAGCGACGACCCGCTGCTGGACTTCCTGTTCGGGAAGGACGCGCCATGAACAACCGTGGCGCCGGGATCGCCGGCAACCCCGTCCTGATCGGCGCGGCCACCGTCCTGGTGATCCTCGTCGCCGTCTTCCTGGCCTACAACGCCAATCAGGGGCTGCCGTTCGTCCCGACCTACTCGCTCAAGGCCGAGGTGCCGAGCGCCGCCGCGCTCGTGCGCGGCAACGAGGTCCGGATCGGCGGCTCGCGGATCGGGACCGTCGACTCGATCACGACAAAGCGCAGGGCGGACGGCACCAGCGTGGCCCTGCTCGGCCTCAAGCTCGAGCGCGACCAGATGCCGCTGCCCAAGGACTCGACGCTGCTGATCCGCACGAAGTCCGCGCTCGGCCTCAAGTACGTCGAGCTCACGCGCGGGCGCTCGGACGACGGCTTCGGCGACGGCGACACGGTCCCGCTGAGCGCCGCCGAGCCCGCGCCCGTCGAGTTCGACGAGTTCGTGAACATGTTCGACGACAAGACGCGCGAGGCGATGACCACGAACCTCGACGGATTCGGCACGGCGTTCGCCGGCCGCGGCACGTCGATCAACCAGGCGATCGCCGCCTTCCGCCCGCTGCTGACGGACATCATCCCCGTCGCGCGGAACCTGTCCGACCCGAACACGAACCTCAAGCGGTTCATCGCCGAGCTCGGCGACGCGGCCGCCGAGGCCGCGCCGGTGGCCGAGGAGCAGGCCGAGCTGTTCGTCAACCTCGACACGACGATGGCGGCGCTGCGCGAGGTCGCGCGGCCCTACATCCAGGACTCGATCACCAAGGGCCGCCCGGCGCTCGACGAGGCGATCCGGTCGTTCCCGATCCAGCGGCCGTTCCTGGCGAACAGCGAGGGGCTCTTCCGCGAGCTGCGGCCCGGCGTGCGGGCCCTGCGCACCGGCGCGCCGATCCTCGCCGACGCGCTCGAGGTCGGCACGCCGACGCTTCGTCGCTCCGTCGCGCTCAACCGCCGGCTGGAGCCGCTGCTGCGCGAGCTGCAGACGTTCGCCGAGGACCCGCGGACCGAGCTCGGCGTCGACGCGCTGTCCGACGTCGTGCGCACGCTGCGCCCGACGCTGCGCCACCTCGCGCCCGCCCAGCTGCAGTGCAACTACGTGACCCTCTGGTTCCGCAACGTCTCCTCGCTGCTGTCCGAGGGCGACCGCAACGGCACCTGGCAGCGGTTCATCATCATCGCCACGCCGCAGGGCCCCAACAACGAGGGCGGCCCCTCCTCGGCGCCCGCCGACGGCCCGACGGTCGACAACCACCTGCACACCAACCCGTATCCGAACACCGCCTCGCCGGGTCAGCCGAGGGAGTGCGAGGCCGGCAACGAGCCGTACGCGAGCGGCCAGACCGTGATCGGCCACACGCCGGGCACCCAGCAGGCGAGAACGGAGAGCACCCGCTGATGGCGCGCGGAGCCGTCAAGCGCCACACGCCGCGCAGCCCGCTCGGGATCGGCCTGATCGCGCTCGTGGTCATCCTCGTGCTGACCTTCCTGGGCTTCACGAAGGACATCCCGTTCACGACGCCCTTCCAGGTCGAGGCGACGTTCGAGTCGGCCAACTCGATCCGGGTCGGCTCGCCCGTCCGGATCGCCGGCGTCAACGTCGGCAAGGTCGCCAAGGTCGAGACGGGGAAGGACTCCGCCACCTCCGTCGTGACGCTGTCGCTGCAGAAGCAGGCGCTGCCGCTGCACGAGGACGCCACGGCGAAGATCCGCCCGCGCATCTTCCTCGAGGGCAACTTCTTCGTCGACCTGCGGCCGGGCACCCCCAGCGCGGCGACGATGAAGGACGGCGGCGTGATCAAGGTGACGCACACGTCGTCGCCCGTACAGCTCGACGAGGTGCTCACGGCGCTGCAGTCCGACACCCGCCAGGACCTCAAGGACGTGCTCGACGGGCTCGCCAAGGGGCTCAACTCCAAGCCGTCGGCGGCCGACGACCGTGACGCCGCCCCGTCGGCCCGCGGCGAGACCGGCGCGGAGTCCTTCAACGACGCCTACGTCGACATCCCGGCCGCCGAGCGCTCGACGGCCCAGGTCTTCGAGGCGTTCCTCGGCCAGGAGCCGGGCGAGGACCTCTCGCGGCTGATCGACGGGACCGCGCGGACCACCGGCGCGCTGATCCGCCACGAGGAGCAGCTCAAGGACCTGATCACGAACTTCAACCGCACGACGGCGGCGTTCGCCTCCGAGTCGGGCAACCTGCAGCGCCACGATCCGCCTGCTGGCCCCGACGCTCGAGAACGCCAACACGGCGTTCGCGTCGCTCAACGCCGCTTTCCCGCCCACGCGCGCGTTCGCCCGCGAGATCCTGCCCGGCGTGCGCGAGACGCCCGCCACGATCGAGGCGTCGTTCCCGTGGATCGCGCAGACGCGGCGGCTGGTGTCGCCGAGCGAGCTCGGCGGGCTCGTCAAGGAGCTCTCGCCGGCCACGCGCGACCTCGCGCGCCTGACCAACGCCTCGCTGAAGCTGCTCCCGCAGACGACGCTGACCTCGCGCTGCGCGCGCCAGGTGATCCTGCCCACCGGCGACATCGTCATCCGCGACGAGTTCGAGACGGGCAGCCCGAACTACAAGGAGTTCATGTACGGCCTGGTCGGCCTGTCCGGCGAGGGCCAGAACTTCGACGGCAACGGCATGTACGTGCGCTTCCAACCGGGCGGCGGCTCGCAGGCCGTGTCGCTGGGCGACCAGGCCGGCGGCTCCGGCCAGTTCGGCAACAACGTCGCCGTGCCGCTCGGCAACCGCCCGTTCTATCCCGGCAAGCGCCCGCCTTACCGGCCGGACGTGAAGTGCCACACCAACAAGCTGCCCGAACCTCAACGGACCGGCCGCCGCGAAGTCCGAGACCAGCACGCCCTCGTCCCCGCCGAGCTCGCGATGAAGACGGCGATCCGAAAGCACCTGGGCGACTTCGCGGCGATCATCGGGCTGATCGTGATCGCCGTGCTGGTCTCGTCGGTGATCCTCTCCAACCAGCGCCTCTCGCTGCCGGCCTGGGTCCCCGTGATCGGCAAGGACTTCTACGTGATCGAGGCGGAGATGCAGACCGCCCAGTCCGTCACGCCGGGCCAGGGCCAGACGGTCAACGTCGCCGGCGTCGAGGTCGGCGAGATCAAGAGCGTCAAGCTCGAGAACGGCCGCGCGATCATCGGGATGAAGATCGAGCCGCGCTACGACCGCGTCTACAAGGACGCGACGATCCTGCTGCGTCCCAAGACCGGCCTGAAGGACATGGTCGCCGAGCTCACCCCCGGCACGGCGGCCGCGGGCCGGCTGCCCGAGGGCGGGCGGATCCCCGTCTCGCAGACGCTCCCGGACGTCAACCTCGACGAGATCCTCGCCGCGCTGGACGCCGACACGCGCGACTACCTGACGCTGCTGCTCAACGACGGCGGCCGGGCGCTGAAGGGCAACGGCCGCGAGCTGGCCAACACGATCCGCCGGATCGAGCCGACGGCGAAGCTCTCGCGCCGCGTCAACGAGGCGCTCGCCGAGCGCGCGGCGAACATCAAGCGCGCGATCCACAACTTCTCGCTGCTCACGGAGGAGCTCGGCGACCAAGCGACGACCAGGTCGCCGACTTCGTCGTCGACTCCAACGCGGTCTTCGCCAGCGTTCGCCAGCCAGGACGCGGCCTGCGCGAGACGCTGCGCGAGCTGCCCTCCTCGCTGCAGATCACGCAGACCACGCTGGGCAAGGCGCAGGCTCTGGCCGACGAGCTCGGCCCGACGCTGCAGGCGCTGCGCCCGACCGCCCGCGCGCTCGGCCCGACCCAGCGCCAGCTGCGGCCGTTCCTGCGCACGACGACGCCGATCATCCGCGACGAGCTGCGCCCGTTCGCGCGCGCCTCGCTGCCGACCGTCAAGGAGCTGCGCCCGGCGATGCGCGACCTCGCGGCCGCCGCGCCGCCGCTCTGACGAACACGTTCAAGCGCCTCAACTAGCTGCTCAACAGCTCGCCTACAACCCGCCCGGCGAGACCGAGGAGGGCTACCTCTTCTGGTTCTCCTGGGCCAACCACCTCGCCCCGACGATCTTCGCCACCCAGGACGCCCACGGCCCGATCCGCCACGGCCTCGTGATCTTCGGCTGCCAGACCGCGGCGCTGCTGGACTCGGTCGCGGAGGCCAACCCGCAGCTCGGCACGCTCGTCGACCTGCTCAACGGCCCGAACCGCACCGGCCTGTGCCCGAGCTCCAGCCAGGAGGAAGGGGGGACCGGCGGTGGTTAGAGCGACCCCCTCCTTCGGCCGCATCGCCGCGATGGTGATCTTCGCGCTGTCGTGCTTCGGCCTGCTGCTGTTCCTGTGGCTGGCCTTCGGCGGCTCGATCCCGCTCAAGCCGAAGGGCTACCGCTTCCAGGCGAGCTTCACCGAGGCGACGCAGCTGGCCAAGGAGGCCGACGTCCGGATCTCCGGCGTGCCCGTCGGCAAGGTCAAGACGATCGAGCCCGACACGAAGACGGGCCGCACGACCGCCGTGATCGAGATGGAGTCGCGCTACGCGCCGGTGAAGGTCCGACGCGAAGGCGATCCTGCGCCAGAAGACGCTGCTCGGCGAGACCTACGTCGAGCTGACGCCCGGCACGCCGGACGCCGAAGGCGGTGCCGGAGAACGGCACGCTCGCGCAGGGCGCAGGTCTCCCCGACGGTCGAGCTCGACGAGATCCTGCGCGCGTTCGACCCGAAGACGCGGCAAGCGCGTGGCAGACCTGGATGCAGGCGCAGGCGCAGGGCATCGACGGCTACGGGCGCGACATCAACGACGCGCTCGGCAACCTCGGCCCCTTCGCCGAGGACACCGCGACGCTCGTGGACATCCTCAACCGGCAGGAGGGCGCGGTCAGCCGGCTGATCTCCAACTCCGGCGTCGTGTTCGGCGCGCTGACCGAGCGCCAGGGCCAGCTGCGCTCGCTGATCCGCAACTCCAACCGCGTGTTCGCGACCACGGCGTCGCGCGACAAGGAGCTGCAAGGAGGCGTTCGTCGCGCTGCCGACGTTCGAGGACGAGTCGCGCGTGACGTCCGGCGCCTGGCCGAGTTCGCCACGGACACCGACCCGCTGGTCGACCAGCTGCGCCCCGCCGCGCGCGAGCTGAGCCCGACGCTGATCGACCTCAGCGCGCTGGCGCCGGACCTCAAGAAGCCTGTTCATCGAGCTCAACCCGCTGATCGACGCCTCCAGGACCGGCTTCCCGGCCGCCCAGCGGGTGCTGCGGGACGCTGCGGCCGCTGCTGGCGCAGATCGACCCCGCGGCGCGAGCAGCTCGTGCCGATCCTGGACTTCATCGGGATCTACAAGGCGGAGCTCAACGCGTTCTTCGCCAACGTCGCGCGGCGCGACGCAGGCGCGCTCGACGGCGTCGCGCGTGCACTACCTGCGCACGACGAACCCGTTCAACCCCGAGAACCTCGCGGTCTATCCGCGCCGGCTCGGCACCAACCGGCCGAACGCGTACGCCAAGCCCGGCATGTTCAACAAGCTGCCCACCGGCCTCGAGGTCTACGAGGACCGCCACTGCGGCCGCGCCATCCCGGGCGTCGGCAACGACGCGGGCGTGCTGCCGCAGGTGCTGCCCACCACGCCTGCCCTGCCCGGCCTCCCGGTGCCGGTGCCCGTGCCCGTGCCGGTGCCGACGCCGCTGCCGACCACGGAGCAGCTGCAGGCGCTGGTGCCGAACGAGCTGCTGGACCGGATCAACAAGTTCGCGTTCTCCAACGCGCCGCCCGGATCGGTGCCTGCGCCGCCCTGCAAGAAGCAGGCCCCCTATACCTACGGTGGCGAGACGACGCAGTACCCGCACGTGAAGGCCGGCACGGGGCGGTAGGCCGCCGCGATCGTGAACGCCGGCGCGCGCACTGGAGCGGATCGTCCGGGCCTCGGCCCGGCGGCCGGCCCGTGTCGTGGCGGCCGTGGCCGCGCTGGCGGCGGTCTGCGCCGCGCTGGCGCTGACGCTCGATCCCAGCGCGGCGACCGACACGCTGGTCGACCGCTCCAGCGACTCCTACCAGGCGACGGAGCGCTACCGCGAGCGCTTCGGCGAGCAGTCGGTGATCGTGCTCGTGCGCGGCGACGTCTCCAACCTCGTCCTGACGAAGAACCTCAACACGCTCGTCGGGCTCGAGGGCTGCCTGTCAGGCAACAAGCCGGCCGACGCGCCCGCGCCGGGCGGCGAGCGCTCGCCGTGCGCGGCGCTGGCCCGGACGAAGCCCGTGAAGGTCGTCTACGGCCCGGGCACGTTCGTCAACTCGGCGGTCGGCGAGATCCAGGACCAGCTGCAGGTGCGCTCGCAGCAGACGGCGGCGCAGGCCAAGCGCGCGGGCCGGGCGGCGCGGAAGGTCGCGCGCGGGCAGGGGCGCTCCCCGGCGGAGCAGGACCGTGCGGCGCAGGCGGCCGAGCAGGTCGTCTACGCCGGGCTGCTCAGGGAGCTGCTGCAGATCAACCTCAAGTACGGGCTCGGCCTGACCGGGGTGCCGCAGCTCAACGACCCGAACTTCGTCTCCGCGCTCGTCTTCGACCCCAGCCGCGGCGCGGGCACGCCCAAGGCCCGCTTCGCCTACCTGTTCCCGAACCGCAACGCCTCCGTGATCCAGGTGCGCCTGAAGGAGACGCTCACCGACGCGCAGCGGCGGGACGCGATCACGAGCATCCGCGCCGCCGTCGCGATGCCCGAGTGGCGGCTCGACAAGGCCTCCTACACGGTCACGGGCGCCCCCGTGGTGCTCGAGGACCTGGCGGACGCGCTCGCCGGCTCGGTGCTGCGGCTGCTGGTGGTGGCGCTGATCGTGATGGCGATCGTGCTCGCCCTGGTGTTCCGCAGCCGCCTGCGGGTCGTGCCGCTGCTCGTCGCGCTCGCGGCCGTCGCGGTCACGTTCGGCGCGATGGCGCTGACCGGCGCGGCGCTGACGATGGCCTCGATCGCCGTGCTGCCGGTGCTGCTCGGGCTCGGGGTGGACTACGCGATCCAGTTCCAGGCGCGGGTGGAGGAGGAGGACGGCGACGCGGAGCAGGCGGTCCGCCTGTCGGGGCCGACGATCGCGACGGCGGCGCTCGCCACCGCGGTCGGGTTCCTCGTGCTGCAGCTCTCGCCGGTGCCGATGGTGCGCGGGTTCGGCGCGCTGCTCGTGGTCGGCATCGTGTTCGCGCTGCTGCTCGCCTTCTCGGCCGGGACCGCGGCGCTGGCGCTGTCGGCGCGGCGCCGCCGCGACGGCCTGGTCGCCGGCTCGCTGCGCGGCGCGGGCGAGCTGGCCGACGCGGCGCGCGACGCGCTGGCGCGCCCGGCGGCGCGGGCCGGGGCCGCGGGCGCGGCGGTGCTGCGCGGGGCGCTGCGGCGGCCCGGGCGCGTGCTGGCGATCGGGCTGGCGCTCGCGCTGCTCGGCTTGGCGCTGGACTCGCAGACCGAGGTCGTCTCCGACGTCGAGCGGCTGGTGCCGCAGGACCTCACCGCGGTGCGCGACATCCAGACGCTGCAGCGGACGACCGGGGTGGCGGGCGAGGTCGACGTGATCGTCGAGGGCGCCGACCTGACCGACCCGAAGGTCGTCAAGTGGATGCGCGACTACCAGGCCGGGCTGCTGGAGAAGTACGGCTATTCCTCCACCAACGGCTGCGGCAAGGCCGAGCTGTGCCCGGCGCTGTCGCTGACCGACCTGTTCCGCGACGAGAACGCGGCCGCCACCCGCGAGCAGGTGCGCGGGCTGCTGGACGCCGTGCCGCCGTACTTCTCGCAGTCGGTGATCACGGCGGACCGCAAGACCGCCAACCTCGCGTTCGGGGTGCGGCTGATGCCGCTCGACCGCCAGCAGGAGATCTTCGAGGACATGCGCGAGCGGCTGGATCCGCCGGAGGGCGTGACGGCCGAGCTGGGCGGGCTGCCAGTGCTCGTGGCGGGCGCCAACGACACGCTCTCGGACCCGCTGCGGCGGCTCGGGACGCTGCTGGCCGGGCTGCTGGCCGTGGCGCTCGCGCTGCTCGCCGTCTACCGCCGCTTCGAGCGCGCGCTCGTGCCGCTCGTGCCGATCGCGCTGGCGGCGGGCTGGTCGGCGCTCGTGCTGTTCGCGATCCGGATCCCGCTCAACCCGATGTCGGCGACGCTGAGCGCGCTCGTGATCGCGATCTCGACCGAGTTCTCCGTGCTGCTGACCGCCCGCTACCGCGAGGAGCGGGCGGCCGGGCTGGAGCCGCCCGAGGCGCTGCGGGCGACGTACGCGTCGACCGGCGCGGCCGTGCTCGCGTCGGGCGCGACCGCGATCGCCGGCTTCGCCGTGCTCGCGTTCTCCGACGTGGCGATGCTGCGCGACTTCGGCATCGTGACCGTGGTCGACCTGACCGTGTCGCTGCTCGGCGTGCTCGCGGTCCTGCCCGCCGTGCTCGTGCTGGCGGAGCGCCGTGCCGCGCGCCGCGCGCCGGCCGAGCCGGTGGCGCCGGCGGACGACCCGGCCGCCGTCCCCGCGTGAGCGAGCCCGGTCCCTTCGGCGTCCGCGACCGCGGCGGGGACCCGCCGCCGCGGCCGGGCGGGCGGGGACCCGATCCTCCTCCGCCCGCGCCGCCGGCGCGGCGCTCGACCGTCACGTGGATCGTCGGCGTCGCGGTGGTGATCGCGATCGGCTACATCACGCTCAACACGATCCGCACCGACGCGCCGGGCTCGCGCGGGCTCGACCCCGGGGACCCGCTGCCGCCGTTCGCCGCCCCGCTGGCGCTCTCCTCGCTGGACGGCGACGCCAACCTGGCGACCGAGCCGAACCAGGGCGGGCAGGGCGACCGCCCGGCCTGCGAGGTGCGCGGGCCGGACATCCTCAACTCCTGCCAGCTCGCGGAGAAGGGTCCCGTCGTGGTCGCGTTCGTGGCGGCGCGCTCGGAGCAGTGCGACCGGCAGGTGGACATACTCGAGCGGGTGCGCGCCGACTACCCGGACGTCTCGTTCGCCGCGGTGGCGATCCGCGGGAACCGCGACGAGCTGCGGCGCACGATCCGGCGGCGCGGCTGGGGGCTGCCGGTCGCGTGGGACCGCGACGGCGGGGTCGCGAACGCGTACGCGGTGGCGATCTGCCCGACGATCACGTTCGCCTACGAGGGCGGGAAGGTGGAGGGCACGTCGCTGACGCTGATCGAGGGGGTCGCGCTCCGCTCGCGGCTCGAGAAGCTGCGGAGAAACCAGTGAGCGAGCCGCCCCTGGTCGAGGGCGAGATCGCGCCCGAGCTCGCCGAGGAATGGCCGGGCCTGCGGCTGGCCTCGATGACGTTCGGATTCGTGCCGGAGCGGAGCCCGCCCGAGGTGCGCGGGCGGCTGCGGCTGATGTCGGACCGCTTCCGCGGCCCGCAGGCGATCGCGCTGCGCAAGCAGCCGATCGCGCAGGCCTACCGGATCTTCTTCCGCCACATCGGGCTGGAGCCCGACGAGCACCGCGTGCCGGTCGAGGCGCTCGCGCTCGAGCGCATGAAGCACGGCGGCTTCCGCAGCCGCAACCTGCTCGACGACGCGATCACGATCGCGGTGATGGAGACCGGCGTGCCCGTGTGGGCGCTCGACGCCGCGGCGGTCGAGGGCGACCTGCGGCTGCGCGCCGCCGAGCCGGGGGAGGGGGTGCCGGCGCGCCGGCTCGTCGTGGCCGCCGGCGCGCCCGCTCGCGGTGCTCTTCTCCCCCGTGCTGCCCGACGCCGGGGTCACGGAGCGCACCCGCGAGATGGTGCTGTTCTCCGTTGCCGTGCCCGGCGTGCCTCCGATACACGTCGAGGAGGCGCTCTGGACCGTGTGGGACATCGTCGGTTCCGAATAGAGTGGAGCGCGTGCCCCGTCTGATCGTGCCCCTGCTCTCGCTAGCGGCAGGACTGCTCTTCCTCGCCGTGCCGGCGCGCGTCCGCGTCGACGTTCGGCGCGACCGCGCAGACGACGGTCCAGGCTGGGCCGAAGCCCGGCGTGAAGCGCATCCTCTACAAGTTCGGGCCGGTCGCGATCGCGCCGGGCCAGAACACGATCGAGTTCCAGGGCAACGAGCTCAAGCCGGACGAGCCCGGCCACATCGTCCGCTTCAAGCCCGACCTCACGTACGCCGACGGGACCGTCCCGCGCGTGGACGTCATCCACCTCCACCACGCCGTCTGGCTCGCGAACGGCCGGCAGCTGTTCGCCGCCGGCGAGGAGAAGACGATCTTCAACGCGCCCGACGGCTACGGCTGGAGCTACAAGCCGCAGGACAGCTGGCTCATGAACCACATGATCCACAACCTGACGCCGAAGGCGACCCAGGTGTACATCACCTACGAGCTGGACTTCATCCCGGCCGGCACGCCGGCCGGCGCGGGCGTCCGCGATCTCCGCACCCTCTGGAGTGACGTGGAGAGCGGGAAGATCTACCCCGTCTTCGACGTCCACAAGGGCGCGGGGGGCCGCGACCGCCGGTTCACGTATCCGCAGGAGTCCCCTGGAGCTTCGAGCTCTCGCCAGCACGAGCTGACCGTCGAGGAGGACGGCGTGCTCGTCGGCACTTCGGGCCACCTGCACCCGGGCGGGCTGTGGACCGACCTCTCGCTCACGCGCGACGGGAAGACGGTACGGCTGTTCCGCTCGAAGGCGGAGTACTTCGAGCCCGCCGGCGCGGTGTCGTGGGACGTGGCGATGACCGCGACGCCCGCCGACTGGCGCGTCGGCGTCAGGCGCGGGGACGTGCTCTCGGTCTCGGCGACCTACGACACGAAGCGCTCGTCGTGGTACGAGTCGATGGGGATCATGATCACCGCCTTCAGCCCCGGCGGGACCGGCCCCGACCCGTTCGCCACGAACGTGGACGTGCCCGGCAAGGTCACCCACGGGCACCTGGCCGAGAACCGCAACCACGGCGGCGCCTTCGGAGGCCTGCCCGACGCGCGGCGGCTGCTGTCGGCCCCGCCGCCGCCCAAGCGCACCGTCCCGATCACGGGCTTCGTCTACGGCCGCGGCGACCTCGGCATGACCGGCCGCAAGGGCCGCCCGCCGACGATCCGGCCCGGCCAGACGCTGCGCTTCCTCAACCGCGACGCCAAGCGGAACATCTTCCACACCATCACGAGCTGCAAGGCCCCCTGCAACGGAGCGACGGGGATCGCCTACCCGCTCGCCAACGGCCCGGTGCGGTTCGACTCCGGGAACCTCGGCTTCGGCCCCGAGGGCAGCACCCCGGCGGCCCAGCGGATCACCTGGCGCACCCCCAAGTCGATCCGCCCGGGCACCTACACGTACTTCTGCCGCGTGCACCCGTTCATGCGGGGCGCGTTCCGCGTGCGCCGCTAGCCCAGGTCCTTCAGGGCGACGGCGAGGCGGTCGGTCGCTCCCGGGCCGCGCAGGGCGACCCGGACGTGGCGGTCGTCGCCCCAGGCGCTGCCCGGCGTGACGAAGATGCGGCTCGCGGCGAGTCCGGCCGCGAGCTCCTTGCCCGAGAGCGAGGCTGAGGAGAGCCACAGCAGCGGGCCCGTTCCCGGCGGGAAGGCGAGGTCCGTCCCGGCGAGCACCGCCGCGAGGTGCTCGCGCTCGGCCGCGGCCATCTCGCGGCGCCGCGGCAGGTAGCGCTCGCCGTGGGCCGCCGCCCATGTCATGCCGGCCTGCGCGGGGGCGGAGACCCCGAGCGCCGGGCCCAGGCGGCCGAGCAGCTCGCCGGCGCCGTCGGGCCCGACGGCATAGCCGGCGCGGAAGCCGGCCATCGCGTGCGCCTTCGAGAAGGAGCGGAACACGAGCAGGCGCTCGAGCTCGCCGGTGAGGGCGGCGAGGTCGGCGTCCGGTGGCTCGAAGTCGGCCAGCGCGGCGTCGAGCAGGATCCACGTGCCGGAGGGCAGCGCGCCCGCGAGCCGGCGCAGGGCGTCGCCGTCGATCACGCCGCCCGTCGGGTCGTTGGGGGAGCACAGCGCGACGGCTCGCGTCGCCGGCCCGGCCGCCGCGGAGAGCGCGTCGACGTCGGCCGCGCCGTCGCGGCCGAGCGGCACCGGCACCGGGCGGCCGCCCGCCTCGTGCACCAGCCGCGGCAGCGGGCCCCAGCCGGGCCAGGCCACGGCCACCTCCCCGCCGGAGCCGGCGCCCGCGAGGACGGCCTGCAACGCGGCGCGCAGCAGCTCGCCCGCCCCGTGACCGGCGACGACGCGCGCCGGCTCGACCCCGTGGCGCGCGGCCAGCGCCTCGCCGAGCGCGCCTGCATCCGGATAGGCGTTGACGGCCCGCCGCAGCGCGAAGGTGGCGGCGTTGACGATCTCGGCGTGCGGCGGCTCGTGCCAGGCCGGGGAGCGCAGGTCGAGCGCCGGGGTCTCGGTCAGCGCCTGGGCCTTCTCCTCGTCGCGGCGCTGCTTGAGCTCGCGCGAGACCTCCTCCGGCGAGAGCTCCTCGAACTGACGGTAGTAGCCCAGGAAGCGCTTCACATCAGCGCGGGGCCAGCATCGGCGCCGGGCCCTCGATGATCAAGAACCAGAGCGAGAACAGCACCAGCGCCACGATCGCCGTCACGGCGAAGATGCGCGGGAGGATGCCCTCCTGCTGCTCGTGGCCCGCGGCGCGCCGCAGGATGCGCCAGACGCGGTCCAGGCGCGTCGCGATCGCGAGCGTCACCATCAGCGTGGCGATCATCCCCAGGAACGTCACCAGCAGGGCGAGCGTGATCGACTCCGCGTGGTAGTCGACCTGGGAGCCCACCCACAGCCACGCGACGGGCTGCGGGCCCCACAGCGTGAGGCAGACGAGCGACTCCAGCACCAGCACCGCGGCGGCGAGCATGGCGTCGGTGCGGCGGCGGCGCTCCCCGGCGCGCTCGGGGTCCACCTTGTAGCGGAGCGGGGCGGTGCCGGGGCGGCGGCCGATGAACAGGCCGCCCGTATCGGTGGGGTCGTTTCGGGGCATGGGCGGAGAGGGAGGATAGGTGTACCCTCATATGCGGTCCATCGGAGGGGGTCCTCAGCAATGGCACTGATCGAGCAGCTCAACCCCGGCCCCGCACGGGTCGTCGTCCCCGACGTCGACGAGCGCGCCGCGCGCCGCTCGCTGCGGGAGCAGATCGGCCGGCTCGAGCGCGAGCTCACGAGCACCTGCCTCGACGCCTGCCCGCGCCTGGACCCCGGACCTCCGCTGCCGTCGCTGGCCGGGCCGCGGATGCTCTCGCTCGGCGAGCTCGAGCGGGTGCGCGACGCCCTGGCCGACCGGATCGCGCGCGTGCACGGCGACCTCGACGCGCAGCTCCTGCGCCAGGCGGAGTCCCGCACGCTGCTCGAGCGGATGTTCGCCGACCCGCCCGCCTACAAGTGGATGCGCGTCTCCAACGCGCAGCTCGGCGAGCCCGGTTGCAAGCACTTCCACGTCCGCCCGCGGCTGGGCCCGGTCGGCCTGCTGGCCGGCTGGTGGCACGTGAAGGTCTCCTCCGGTTGCCCGTTAGCCTCCGCCCCGTGACCGCTGTCACGGGGCACTGAGATGGGCAAGCGCAGCCGCAAGCGCGGGGACGCCGTCCCCGCGGGCGCCCCTGCGCCGGCACCGGCGCTGCGCAGGCGAACCGGTCGCCCCTCGCTCGAGGAGCGCCCGAAGCCGCCGTGGCACCCCGTGCCGCTCGTGGAGCTGTGCGTGCTCGTCGGCATCGTGCTGCTCGTGCTCGGCGCGCTCGACCTGCGCTCGGACCGCGGCAAGCTGATGCTGGTGATGGGAATGGCGCTCGGGTCGCTCGGCGGCCTGGACACCGCCCTGCGCGAGCACCTGGCCGGCTACCGCTCCCATACGACCGTGATCGCGTCCCTGCCGGCCGTCACGACCGCCGCCCTCCTCTACTTCGCCCGCGCGCCGTGGCCGGTGCTGATCGCGGGCGCCGTCGCGGTGTTCGCGGGCGTGTTCTGGCTGATGCGGCGCGTGTTCATGCGCCGGGCGAGCCGCGCGCGCCGGGGGCGCGGATAGCCTCTACGCCGTGTCGGACGAGAAGCGCATGCAGCTGCGTGGCCTCCACCACGTCACGGCGATCTGCCGCGACGCGGACGCGACGATCGCGTTCTACCGCGACCTGCTCGGCCTGGCGGTCGTCCACGACGGCCCGTCGGACGACGACCCGGAGTCCCGCCACGTGTGGTTCGGGGCGCTCGACGGCGCGCCCGGCCGGCTCGTGAGCTTCATGCAGTACCCCGAGCTGCCCACCGGCGTGGTCGGCGTCGGCTCCACCCACCACTTCGCGCTGCTCGTGGAGACGGCCGAGGAGCAGGAGGCCTGGCGCGACTACCTGCGCGGCCGCGGCGTCGAGTGCTCCGACGTCTTCGAGCGCGGCGCCAGCCGCTCGATCTACCTGCGCGATCCCGACGGGCACATGGTCGAGATCGCCACCCGCGGGCCCGGCTTCAACGCCGGCGCCCCGGTCTGAGTGGATTCCACCCACCCGGCCGGCGCGCCGGCGTGAGGGTCTCCGGCTAGCCGCGTCCCGCCCAGGCGAGGCCGCCGATCGCGAACGGATCGACCTCGGCCGTGGTCTCGCCGCGCAGGCGCCCGGCCAGGCAGCGCCGCTGGCGCTCGGTCATGGTGCCGATGGTCTTCGTCTCGTTCATCGACAGCTGGACGAGGAAGCGCCGGCAGCGCGTCCTGCCCCAGCGATGCTGGCTCATCAGCAGATCGGCGATCGTCATGCTCTCGGCCTCCCACGGGCAGTCGAGCACGATGTCCGCCACGGACAGCTCTCCGTCGGCCACCTGGCGCTTGAGCTCAGCGCGCGCCAGTCGCACCTTGTTGGCCTGGGCCAGCGCCTGCATGTGCTGCGGCGCTGGGGCTGTCGCGATTTCCGGCATGGAACCTCCCCCTGGCCCGCATCCAGCGGGCCGGTCGTACGTTGATCAGTTGAGATCGGGCGCACACGCGAGGGCTTCCAGGCACGGTCAGTCCACTTCCGAGCGAAAGCCGCCCTCCGGCGGCTTCCGTCCGGTCCCCCTGACATCGTGATCTCTTCCCCAGCGAGCGCGTCTGCGCTCGACCGGTCGCCAGGCTAGCCAGCCCTCGGCTCAGGAATCAACGCTCAACCACCCTCGGCATTCGCAAAAAGCGGGTGATTTATCGAGCTCTTCACCTTGTGCGTCCGCGGACAATGTATGGCGTCTGCAAACCGCGCTACAGAGCCGAAATCTGCTACACGCGACAGTTGACGGTGTGTTAACGCGGCAGCGGGCCGTGCTCCGCCTCGAAACGCTGCTTGACGTCGGCGAAGATCGCGAGCGCCCGGTCGAGCGTCTCGCGGTCGTGGGTCGCCATCACGCTCGTGCGCAGCAGCGCGCCCGCCGGCGGCACCGCGGGGTGCAGGGCGACGTTGACGTAGATGCCCGCGTCATAGAGAGCCTTCCAGAGCAGCACGGCCTTCCAGTCGTCGCCGACGACGACGGGCACGATCGTGGTCGTGTGCTCGTCCTCGATCACGTGGAAGCCGAGGTCCGCGAGGCCCGTCGAGAGGTAGGCGGCGTTCTCGAGCACGCGGGCGAACAGCTGCGGGCCCTCGTCTGAGCGGACGATGCGCAGCGCGGCGAGGGCGGCGCCGACGGCCGCGGGCACGGCGGCGGCGGTGAACATGAAGGCCCGCGAGGAGACGCGCAGGTAGTCGATCACCTCGTGGCTGCCGGCGATGAACCCGCCGCAGGACGCGAGGCTCTTGGAGAACGTCCCCATGCGCAGGTCCACGTCGCGCTCGACGCCGAGCAGCTCGCTCGCGCCCGCCCCGCGCGCGCCGAGCACCCCGGCGCCGTGGGCCTCGTCGACCATCAGCCTCGCGCCGTGCGCCCGGCAGAGCTCGACGATCCGCGGGAGGTCGGCGACGTCGCCCTCCATCGAGAAGACGCCGTCGACGACGACGAGCACGCCGCCGCCGTCCTCGCCGGCGCGGTCGAGCATCTTCTCGAGCTTGTCGAGCCGGCCGTGGCGGAACGGGCGCAGCTTGGCGCGCGACAGGAGGCAGCCGTCGAGGATCGAGGCGTGGTCGCCAGAGTCGGCGATCACCGTGTCGCCGGGGCCGAGGATCGTGCCCAGCGTGCCGACGTTGGCCTGGTGGCCCGTCGTGAAGACGATCGCCTCCTCGGTGCCCATCCAGTCCGCCAGCTCGGCTTCGAGCTGCAGGTGCAGGTCGATCGTGCCGTTGAGGAAGCGCGAGCCGGTCAGGCCGGTGCCGTAGCGGTCCAGCGCATCGCGCGCGCCGGCGATCACGCGCTCGTCGCCGGTCAGCCCGAGGTAGTTGTTGGAGCCGAGCATGATCCGCTCCGCGCCCTCCATCTCCACGACGGGACCGGCGGCCGATTCGAGCACGCGGAAGTAGGGGAGCAGGTCCGCTTCGCGGGCCGCGCGCAGCTGCTCGGCGCGCTCGTGGCCGCGGACCTTCTCGAAGACGTCGATCGCAGTGGGCATGTAGGTTGCCGCTCCGTGTCAGTGGCCGTCTCGCCCGTCGCCTCGCGACGGGACCTCAAGGAGTTCATCGAGCTCCCGTACCGCCTGCACTCTACTTCCGAGATCTGGGTTCCCCCGCTCAAGCTCGAGCGGCGGTTCTTCCTGTCGAAGCGCTTCAACGCGTACTTCAGCCACGGCGACGCGCAGCTGTTCCTCGCCCGCCGCGACGGCCGCGTCGTCGGCCGCATCAGCGCCCAGTACGACGACGCCTTCAACGCCCACCACGGCAACCGCTGGGGCATGTTCGGCTTCCTCGAGCTCGAGGACGACCCTGAGATCCTCCCGCCGCTGCTCGACGCCGCGGAGCAGTGGCTGCTCGCGCAGGGCCGCGAGCACATGATCGGCCCGATGGACTTCACGATGAACGACGAGTCGGGCGTGATGATCGAGGGCTTCGAGCGCGTCCCGATGGTCAAGCAGCCGTGGCACCCGCCCTACTACCAGCGGCTCGCCGAGAACGGCGGCACGGGGCTCGGCAAGGCGATGGACCTGCTGATGTGGGAGCTGCAGATCGCCGACCGCGAGAAGATCCTGCCGATCATCTTCAAGCTCGCCGGCGAGGTCGAGCCGCGCCACGGGATCAAGCTGCGCAAGATGTCGCGCCGCTCGCTGCGCAAGGACATGGACCGCTTCGCCGACGTCTACAACTCGGCCTGGAGCGAGAACTGGGGCTTCTCGCCGTACTCGAAGAAGGACCTGGACGCCTACGCCCAGGAGCTCCACCTGGTCTTCGACCACCACTGGTTCATGGTCGCCGAGACGCCGGAGGGCGAGACCGCGGCCGTCGCGATCACGGTCCCCGACGTCAACCAGGTGCTGGCGAAGATGAAGGGCCGGCTGCTGCCGCTCGGCTGGTGGCACTTCCTGCGCAAGGGCCGCACGATCGACCGCGTCCGGGTCGGCTTCCTCGGCGTCAAGCCGCAGTTCCAGCACACCGGCGTGGCGGCGAAGATGTACGTCGAGCACTTCGACATGGCCTCCGCGACGCCCCAGAAATGGGGCGAGATGGGCTGGATCCTCGAGACCAACACGAACATGAACAAGGCGATGGAGGCGATGGGCGGACGGGTCGTCCGGCGCTACCGGGTCTACGAGCGAGAACTGGGGGAAACCCCACTTACGCCCGCGCAGCCGAAGGGTTAGCGTTCGTGGCATGCGTCGTTCCGAGTACCTGAAGGCCTCCCCGCCGATGTTCGAGTCCGGGTTGCTGGACCGTTTCACCCGCGTGCATCCCGCGGTCCCGGCGCTCATCTACCTCCCCGTCATCGCCCTCCTCTTCGGCACCGGCGTCGGGCGCGTCGGCGCCCTCAGCGCGCTCGGGCTCGCGCTCGGGGGCTACGCCGTCTGGACGCTGACGGAGTACTGGCTGCACCGCGTCGTCTTCCACTTCGAGCCCGAGGACGGGCTCGGCGCGCGGCTGCACTGGATGATCCACGGCGTCCACCACGACCACCCCAACGACCCGATGCGCCTGGTCATGCCGCCGTCGGCCAGCATCCCGCTGGCGCTGCTGTTCGGCGCGCTGTTCTGGGTCGCGCTGGGCGGGGACGCCGCGACCGCCTTCACCGCCGGGTTCCTGGCGGGCTACCTGGCCTACGACATGATCCATTACGCCGTGCACCACCACGTGCCGCGGACGGCGGTCGGCAAGCGGCTGCGCGAGCTGCACATGCGCCACCACTTCCAGGACCACGAGCGCGGCTTCGGCGTCAGCGCCCCGTACTGGGATCGCGTGTTCGGCACTGCGCCGCGGCCGCGAGCCCGGAGCTAGTCGCAAACATCCGGGAGACCCGTCATGCTGTCTCGTTCGTGAGCGAGACGCCTGAGGAGTCCCAGGAGGAAGAGGTCGTGGACGGGCTGCCGGTGCCGGCGGCCCCCGCGGTGGTCGAGCCGGCACTGCCCGCGCCGGTCCCCGCCCGTCAGGCGGCCGCGCTGGCGGCGACCGGGTTCGTCGCGGGCGCGGCGACGGTGGCGGTCGTGCACCGGCGCCGCAGCCGGGTCCCGCGCCGCAAGCGCAAGAAGGCCAAGAACGGGCTGGGCGACATCGTCGCCTCCAACTCGTTCCTGGTCGACGTCCACCTACTGCGACGCGACTGAGACCCGCCCCGGGTCCGGGCACGGCCGCATGATCGAGCTTCGGGTCGAGGTGGTGCCGCCATGGCCGTTCCGGCTCGGCGGCGGCTCGGCCGACGGGCTGATGCGCCGGCGCGGGGCCTCGCTGCAGCGGCTGATGCACCTGCGCGGGGAGCGCGTGCACGTCGGCGTCATCCAGCCCGCGCCCGAGCGGGTGCTGTTCGCCGCGCGGGCGCGTACCGAAGAGGCGGCCGCCGAGGGCATCGCCCGGATGCGCTTCGCGACCGGCGTCGACGACGACCTGCGCCCGTTCCACGACCGCTTCAAGTCCGATCCGGTGATCGGCAAGGCGGTGCGGGCCAACCCGCGGCTGCGCGTGCGCCGCCGGCCGCTGCCGTGGGAGGCGCTGCTGGCCGCGGTCACCGAGCAGCTGATCGAGTTCGAGCGCGCGGTCGCGATCCAGCGGCGGATGATCGCGGTGCTCGGGCACCGCTGCACCGAGACCGGGCTGCGCGACGGGCCCGACGCGGCCGCCGTCGCCGCGGCGGCGCCGGCGCGGCTGGCGTCGTTCGACCTCGCGCCCAAGCGGGCGATCGCGCTGCGCCGCGTGGCGGTGGAGGTCGCCGCGGGCCGCGCCGACCTCGAGGCCGCCGTGTGCGGTCCGCCGGGGGCGGCCGAGGCAGCCGCCCGGCGGCTGCTGGGGATCACGGACATCGGCCCGTGGACCGTCGAGATCCTGGCCCTCCACGGGCTCGGGCGCCACGACGTCATCCCCGCCGGCGACCTGGGGTTCATCAAGCTGGTCGGCCGGCTCACCACGGGCCACCCGAAGGCGCGCGCCGAGGTCGCCGAGGTGCGCGAGTTCTTCGCGCCCTACGGCGAGTGGAAGGGCCTCGCCGGCGAGTACCTGCGCTACGCGTGGGCCTCGGGACTCAGTCCAGACCTGACACGCCCGGGTCGAGCCCCTCGCCCGGCAGGAACTCGTTGGTCAGCGCCCGCGCCGCGTTCGGCGGCCGCTTGAGCAGCCCGTTCTCCTCCATCCAGCGCCCGTAGGCGTCCCACTGGCGGGGGTCCTGCCAGCCGAACGGCCTGTCCTCGTCGGCGGGGAAGAAGACCGGCAGCGTTGCCTTCACGGCCGCCTCCTGCAGCTTGCGGTCGAGGCCGTTGGAGGCCTTCATCAGCGCGTCGACGCCCGTGGCCGGGTCCTTCTCGAGCAGCCGGTGCCCGCGCCCGGTCGCCTGTAGGAAGCGGCGGATGCGCGAGGCGCCGTCCTCGTCGAGGTTCTCCCTGCGGGTGACGAACACCAGCTCGGCGTAGGGCGGCACCCCGAGCTCGTCCATCTTGAGGATCACCGGGTCCTTGCCGCGGCGCTGCAGGTCGGTGCCCTCGTAGTTCCAGAAGGCGCCGAGGGTGGCGTCGACGCGCTTGGCGATCAGCGGGCGCGAGAAGTCGAAGCCGACGTTGGTCTCCTTGATCGAGCCGGGGTCGACGCCGGCCTTCTCGGCGATCGTGCGCAGGTAGGCGGACTGGTAGGCGATGCCGGCCGTGCCGACCCGCTTGCCCTCGAGGTCCTTCGCGCTGCGGATCCCGCCGCCCGGCAGCGCCATCAGCGAGGTCAGCGGCTTCTGGACGAGCGCGCCGACGGCCACGAGGTCGTCCGCGCCCTTGTCGCGGGCCAGCAGCAGCTCGGGCTCGTAGGAGATCACGAGGTCGGCGCGGCCCGCTCGCAGGAGCTTCAGCGGGGCGGCGGGGTCCGGTGGCGCCTTGATGTCGACGTTCAGCCCGGCGCGGTCGTACTCTCCGCTCGCCCGGGCGGCGTAGAGCCCCGCGTGGTCGGCGTTGGGGAAGTAGTCGAGCACGAGTCGCAGATCCTCGCGCTCGGCGCCGGACGCGCCGTCGCCGGGCTCCTCCTTGGCGCCGCAGCCGGTGACGGCGACGGTCAGCAACGCGGCAAGTGCGAGCGCGAGCGGGCGTCTCATGGTCCTCCTCGGGGGGCGGTTCGGGGCGTCCAGTCCACGACGCGCCGCTCGAGCAGCGCGAACAGTCCGTACAGGGCGATCGCGAGCGCGAACAGCAGGACGGTGGCGGCGAACGCGCGCGCCGTCTCGAGCTGCCCGTTGGCGATCAGCAGCGTGTGGCCCAGCCCGCGGTCCGAGCCGGCCCACTCGGCGAACACCGCGCCGATCACGGCCACCGCGGCGGCGATCTTCACGCCGGTGAACGTGGCCGGCAGCGCGCTCGGGGCCTCCAGCAGGGTGAGCCGGCGCCAGCGCGAGGCGTCGAGCGAGCGCAGCAGCTTGCTCGCGTCCCGGTCGACGTCGCGCAGGCCGTCGTAGAGGTTGATCGTCACGGGGAAGAAGCAGACGAGCGCGACCATCAGCACCTTCGGCGCCAGGCCGAAGCCGAGCACGAGGATCAGCAGCGGCGCGATCACGGGGATCGGGACGGCCTGCGAGCCGATCACGAGCGGCCGCAGCGTCCGCCGCACCGGTCCCCACAGGTGCATCGCGAACCCGAGCGCGGCGCCGAGGGCCAGCGCGGCGGCCAGCCCGAGCACGACCTCGCCCGTCGTGACCAGCAGGTCCTCGGCCAGGATCCCGCGGTCGGTCCACAGCGCCTGCGCGACGTGCGTCGGCGCGGGCAGCAGCAGCTCGTCCACGAGCCCGGCCCGCACGATCGCCTCCCAGCCCGCGAGCCCCGCGACGACCAGCAGCAGCGCCGCCATCAGGCGAGCTCCCGCTGCTCGATCGCGCCCAGCGCGCGCTCGCGCAGCTCGACCACCGCGAGGTCGGTGCGGGCGCGCGGTCGCGGCAGGTCGACCTCGATCGTCTCCACGACCCGCCCGGGCCGGGGGAGAGCAGCACGATCCGGTCGGCGAGCAGCACCGCCTCCTCGACGTCGTGGGTGACGAGCAGGACGGTCCGCGGCTCCTTCAGCAGGGCGTCCGCGAGCCAGCGCTGCATCTGGCCGCGCGTGAGCGCGTCGAGCGCGCCGAACGGCTCGTCCAGGCACAGCACCGGCCGCCCGGCCAGCAGCGTGCGCAGGAACGCCACGCGCTGGCGCATCCCGCCCGAGAGCTCCGCGGGCCGCGAGCGCTCGAAGCCCTCCAGCCCGAACGCCGCGAAGTGCTCGTGGGCGGCCTTGCGGGCGTCGCGCTTGGAGGTGCCGCCCGCCCGCAGCGCCAGGCCGGCGTTGTCGAGCGCGCTCAGCCACGGCAGCAGCCCGTCCCGCTGCGGCATCAGCGCCGCCGGCGGAGACGCCACGGTGCCGGCGTCGGGCTCCGCGAGCCGGCAGACCAGCTCGAGCAGCGTCGACTTGCCGCACCCGCTCGGGCCGACCACCGCCACCGTCTCGTTCGCGCCGGCCCCCAGCGTCACGCCGTCGAGCGCGACGACGTCGCCGTAGGCCTTCCTCACCGAGGTGAGCTCGAGGTCCACACCACTCCCTCCGCGGGCATTACCCCACAGGTTCGAAGGGTCAGCGCCGGGGTCCGTGGGCGCTATCTCAGCCCGCTTCCGCGAGCCCCCCTGGTTTTGCTTGGCATCCAGCGTACTAGCGACCGGAGCGCCGGGCCGCGGGCGGCCGGCGCCGGCGCGAGCGGCGCCCGGCCCCGGTCATTCGTCCCTCAGCCATGCGGCGAGGAACGGATCGACGACCCGCCAGCCGGTCCGGGTCGTCTCGTCATCGACGAGGTGTCCCTCGCGAGCCAGGCGGTCGACGGCGACGGCGGTCGAGCCGCCTCTCGGGAGTGCGAAGCGCTCGGCGGCCTGCCGGCCGGCGAGCGGAAGCGTGCGATGGGCGATCACCTTGAGGACGCGACGCTCGGTCTCGGTGCAGGAGCTCCAGAGGACCTGGATCTCGCCGTACGCCTCCCTGCGGGCTCCTTCGAGCGCGTCGATCCAGTGCTCGATGGAGGCGGTCGCGTTCGGCTTCACCTGCTCGTAGAGGTGATGAGCGAGCAGCATCGCGCGCTGCGGATGACCTTCGCTCGCGTCCAGAAGCGGGCCCAGTGCCTCTCCGGGGTCACGCCGTGCCTCGGCGAAGCGCGCCGTGATGTAGTCGGCGAGCTCGTCCGCCGGAAGGGGGCCCAGCTCGATCGGGGCGGCCTGGGCGAAGAACGCGTGCCGGCGGTCCGAGAACATCTCGCGCATCAGCCCGGGGTGGGAGCCCGAGAAGATGTAGGCGGCGGCACCGCCATGAGTCTCGAGCTCCGCGCGGAACACGCCCGGGAGCGCCGGATCGATCCGCAGCACCTCCTGGAACTCGTCGAAGGCGATCACGCAGAGCTTGCCCGTCCGCTCGTGGATCCTCCTGGGGAGGCCGAGTCGATCGAGTAGTCCGGGGGTGCCGACCTGCGGTCGGGCCTTCAAACCGACGCCTCCGGGGGCGGCCGTGATCGTCGGGCGCAGCGTCCTGATCAAGCCGTCGAACCAGCGCCGCAGCCCTGAATCGAGTTGGGCACCATAGGCTCGCTCGATCCTGTCGGCGACGTCGGCAGCGCTGACGCAGCCGAGGAAGTTGACCTCGATCGGCACGGCCCCGTCACGTTCCGCGGCAGCAAGCACGGCGCGGATCAGCGACGTCTTCCCGAAGCGGCGCATGCCCTCGAGCCGGCTGTTGCGGGCCTCCCATGCGCGGTCGAGGAGCGACTTCAGCTCGCGCGTCCGATCGACCAGCGCGGGCGGCACCACCGGCTCCTCGTAGATGAACGGGCTCGGCATGAGTGCCGAAGCTAGCACAAATATGTGACAGATTCGCCACAAATTCGCACGAACTCTCCCACATCATTTCGCCCGGTAGCGTCCCCGGCGCTGTGGACTGGGAAGCCGAGGGACTGCTCGAGGGCCTGCCGGACGATCGTGCCCGCCAGGCGCGGCGGAAGCTGCTCGACGAGCTTCATGAGGACGGGGTGTCCCGGGAGGAGCTCGGGCAGGCCGTCGAGGAGCAGCGGCTCGCGCTCGTGCCGGTGGAGCGGCTGCTGGGCGGGGAGACGCGCTACAGCGCCCGGGAGATCGCGAAGGAGGCCGGGCTCGACCTCGACCTGCTGCTGGCCACGCGGCGGGCGCTGGGGCTTCCGGTCCCCGGTCCGGACGACGCGGCGCTCGGCGACGAGGATCTCGAAGCCGCGAAGATCCAGGCGAAGGTCGCCGGCGCGGGCTTCGCCACCGAGGACCTGCACGAGACCAATCGCGTGCTCGGGCGGGGGATCGCGCGCTACGTCGAGGCGCTGCGGACGACGATCTCCGAGGCGCTGCTGGAGCCCGAGGTCGACGAGCACGAGCTGGGCCTGCGGTTCACGAGCCTGGCCGCCGAGCTGGTGCCGCTCAACGCGCCGTGGATGGACTACGTGTTCCGGCTGCACCTGCGCCAGATGCTGCGCAACGAGGCCGTCACGCTGCAGGAGCGCTCGTCCGGGCGCGGGGAGGAGCGCACCGCCGCGATCGCGTTCGCGGACCTCGTCGGCTTCACGGAGCTGGGGCAGACCGTCGACGTCGCCGAGCTCAGCGACGTGGCGGGCAACCTGCAGCGGATGGCCGGCGAGCTGGTCGACCCGCCCGTACGGCTCGTGAAGGTCATCGGCGACGCGGTGATGCTCGTGGCGCCGGAGCCGAAGGAGCTGGTGGACACCACGGTCCGGCTCGTCGAGCGCGCGGAGGGGACGGAGGGCTTCCCGCCGCTACGCGCGGGTGTCGCGTTCGGCCCCGCCGCCAACCACTTCGGGGACTGGTTCGGCTCGACCGTGAACCTCGCGAGCCGGCTGACGGCGCGGGCCCGCCCGAGCTCGGTGCTCGTCACGGAGGAGGTGCGCGAGGCGCTCGAGGACGACGGCTACGCGATCTCCTCGGCCGGCCCGAAGCGGCTGAAGGGCATCGCCGAGCCCGTGAAGACGTTCCGCGTCAGGCGTGGGCCGGGCGGGTGAGGGCCTTCACGAAGTCCTCGAGCTGGCGCGTCGTCCAGCACTCGTAGGCCTCGCAGTACTGCTCGTAGGCGGCGATCACGGAGTCGCCGTAGTTCCAGTACAGCCGCGGCTCGGGGTTGAGCCAGAACGTGCGGCCGGCGCGCTCGGCCACGGCCGCGAACAGGTGCGCGGCGGGGTCGCGGCCGTTCGTGCGCGCGTCCCCGAGCACGATCACCGTCGCCCGCGGGTGCAGGTCGTCCTCGACGAGCTGGAGGAACTCGCGCCAGACGCGGCCGTAGTCCGTGTAGCCCGAGACGTCGGCCACGCCCGCGTCCTTGGAGATCGCGTCGGAGACGGCCTTGAAGGAGCGCTCGCGCTCGAAGACGCCGGTGACCTCGGAGATCCGCTCCACGAACACGAACGAGCGCATCCTGCGGAACGAGTCGTGCAGCGCGTGCAGCACGGAAAGGAAGAACACGGAGGCGGAGGTGACGCTCGTGGAGACGTCGCAGAGCACGTAGAGCTCCGGCCGACGCGGGCGCTTGGGCTTGTAGCGCAGCTCGACCGGCACCCCGCCCGTCTGCAGCGAGGCCCGCATCGTGCGGCGCACGTCCACCTGCGCGTGGCGGCGGTGCCCGCGGGTCTCGTGTCCCTGGGTCGCGAGCCGGCGCTTGAGCTGCATCACGACGCGGTGCACGGCCGCGAGGTCCTGCAGCGGCCCGGACGGCAGCGCGCGGTCGAGCTCGTTGAGCGGCCGCGAGGGAGGGAGCGCCTGCGTGCGCTCGATCTGCATCCGCTCCAGCTCGCGCCGCAGGTGCAGCTCGAAGCGGCGGATCTGGTCGCGCGTCAGCGGCTCCGGCTGGTCGCCGGCCTGGTCCTCCCGCACCGGCCCGCCGGGCTCGGTCTTGAGCCCGAGCGAGCGGCGGATCCGCTGCACGTCGACCCCGAGCACCCCGGACCCCTGCCCGCGGCGCCCGAAGGCCGCGATCGCCAGCCGTGCCAGGTCGCGCATCGCCGCGTCGTTCTCCTCGCGGATCGCGCGCAGCACCTGCTCGCGCAGGGCGTCGAAGTCGATCCGCTCGCCGCCCGCCATGCCGTCCGGCTGCTCCTCGCCCTCGGCGGCCGCGCGCTCGCGCACGCCCTGCTCGAGCGCGGCCGCCTCGGCGGCGCGGAAGAAGAAGCGCTCGAACACGAGGTCGAACACGCGCCGGTCCTCCGGCGACTTGGCGATCGTGGCCGCGAGCGCCTCGCGGAACGGCACGCGCTCCGTCCAGCCGACCTCACCGAGCGCGGCGAAGGCGTCGTTGAGCTCGGAGGTGCCGATGGCCACGCCCTCGGCCCGCAGCTCCTCGGCGAAGCGCAGGACGTGGGCGGGGAAGGTCATGCCGCCAGCTTGACCCCGACGCGCTCGGCCACCACGTCGAGGTCGGTGCGGTGCTTGACGATGATCGACAGCGTCTGCCGGAACACCTCGGCGGAGATGTCCTCGGCGCCCATCAGCAGCAGCGCCCGCGCCCAGTCGATCGACTCCGCGATCGAGGGCGGCTTCTTGAGGTCCAGCTCGCGCACCATCGCGATCACCTCGACGAGCCGCCGCGCGACCGTGTCGGGCAGCTCGGGCGCGTGCAGGCGCACGATCTCGAGCTCGTGCTCGGTCGAGGGGTAATCGAGCCACAGGTAGAGGCAGCGCCGCTTGAGCGCCTCCGTGAGCTCGCGCGAGTTGTTGGAGGTCAGCAGCACCACGGGATGGGTGCGCGCCTCGATCCGGCCCAGCTCGGGGATCGTGATCTGGAAGTCGCTCAGCAGCTCGAGCAGCATCGCCTCGAACTCCTGGTCGGTCTTGTCGATCTCGTCGATCAGCAGCACGACCGGCTCGGGGAGGCGATCGCCTGCATCAGCGGCCGGGCGAGCAGGAACTCCGTGCCGAAGATGTCGTCGTGGACGCTGTCCCAGCCCGAGTCGTCGCCGCCCTCGGCCTGGATCCGCAGCAGCTGCTTGCGGTAGTTCCACTCGTAGAGCGCCTTGGCCTCGTCGAGGCCCTCGTAGCACTGCAGGCGCACCAGCGTGCGGCCGAGGTAGCGCGACAACGCCTTCGCGAGCTCGGTCTTGCCGACGCCCGCCGGGCCCTCGACGAGGATCGGCTTGCCCAGCCGGGCGGCCAGGTAGGAGACCAGCGCGGTCGACTCGCCGGGCAGGTAGCCGGCCTCGCGCAGCCCGGCGGCGACCTCCTCTGCGGATTCGGGTGCGGCGACGCTCACGGCGTCGAGTCTAGACTCGCGCCCGTGGACGAGACCTCGCCGACGCCTTTCATCGCCCTGATGGCGCTCGGCTTCCTGATCGGCTGCGCTGGTCACCTCTACAAGTCGCCGGCCACCGTCGCGATCGGGATCGCGATCGCGTTCATGGCCACCGCGGCCGCCTACGCGATCTACCTCACGTAGGCCTGCGCGACGGAATCGTCGCGCCGCGTCGGCCGGCTCGCGAGCACCACCACGGGCCGGTCGCCGAGGAACGCCGCGTGGCCGAAGCGCGAGTCGCGCCCCACGGCCGACACGTCCTCGGGCGGCCCGAACGGCGCGCCCGGCCCGTCCGCGACCGCCGCGTGCACGACGCTCGCGAGGCTGTCGACGCCGTCGTCCCAGACGGCCACGAGCCGGCCGGCCGGCCCGGCCGCGAGATCGGAGAGGACCGCGGTGGTCCCGGGGGCCGAGAGCGTCTGCGGCGGCGCGCCGCCGCGCTGCGCGCGCACGCCCGCGGCGCCGCGCCACGCGATCGCCAACGCGCCCGTCGTGTCCAAGACCGCGTCGATCGCGCGGCCGAGCCCGTCGGAGTCGCGCGCCGGGACCGCCTCGAGCAGCCGGGCGCGGTCGAAGCGCCGCGCCCCGGCGCGGCGCGTCGCGACCTGGAAGTAGACCGGCCCCCGGCTGCCGCCCTCGGAGGTGAACTGCGCGCTCCAGGCCAGCACGGCGCGGCCGGAAGGCGTGATCACCGGGGCCATCTCGGCGTTGAAGGCCGGCTCGGAGCGGATCTTGTCCGCGGCGCGGAAGCCGCGGCTGCCGCGGGGCTTGAAGCGCGTGCGCAGGACCCCGCGGGCGTCCCACGCCACCAGCGCCTGGCCGCGCGCGCCGATCGCCGCGGCGACGCCGCGTATCCGCCCCGTCGCCAGCCGCCGCGGCGCACCGAACCCGTGGCCGGCGCGGCGCAGCGCCACGTAGACGCGGTCGGTGCGCACGCCGCGGTCCTCGTACCACGCCAGCGCGGCGTCGCCGCGGGCGTTGACGGCCAGCGAGGCGCTCTGGATCGAGTAGGCCCGCGTGCGGCGGATCGACCGCAGCTTCCCGAAGCGCCCGCTCGTCGAGCCGAAGCGCACGCCGAGCCGCGCCTGCGGCTTCGTCTGGCGCGCGGTGATCAGGGCCAGCAGCGCGCCGCTCGCCCCGTAGGGCTCCAGGCCGGCGACCGTCGTGAGCGGCCGGTCGATGCTCTTGGAGGGCACGACGCCGAAGGGCGCGCCGAAGCTCGTCGCCCCCGGCGCCCGTGTGGCGCCCTCGGTGCCGGCGCGGCTGCCGCTCTGGACGCGCCATGACGCGAGCGCGCGGCCGTTGGCGGAGACGATCACCGCCGGGCCGTCGACGAACGAGCGGGGGGACGACAGCGTCTGGCCACTCCACGCGGCGTCGGCTGCCGGGGCGAACACCAGCAGGGTGAGGATGGCGAGCCGCATACCAACACAACGCGCCGCGATCCCGCCAGTTGCGCGCGACGGGTTAGTTGTTCACGCCCTGCGTGAACAACTGCACGCTCGCGTCAGAAGAGGCGGTCGGGCGGGCGGTCGGGGTCGGGCTTGCGGCGCTCGCCCGGCGCCGGTGGCGGCTCGCCGTCCCAGTTCGGGCGGTCGCGCAGCACCTCGGTGACGGCGGTGGCGTCGCGCGGCTCGCGGTCGGTGGCGCGCCGGCGCGGGCGCGGGGCGGCCGCCTCCCAGTCGAGGTCCTCGGCCGGGTTGGGCGGCTCGGGCCGGTGCGCCGCCCGCAGGCGCGCGCCGGCGACGACGAGCGCCACCGCGGCGCCGAGCCCGACGATGAAGCCCCACTGGATGCCGACGGTCGTGCTCGGCGCGTCGTCGCCCGGGCGGTCGAACACGCGCCAGATCAGCAGCGCGCCCGCCCAGCCGCCGGCCAGCGAGGTCACGAAGCCGTCGCCGCCCGGCAGGTGGAACGCCTTGCCCTCCAGCCGCGCCCAGAGCAGGAACAGCACGCCCGCCGCCACCAGCAGCACGGCGGCCTCGACGAAGGTGAAGACGCCGAACGCGCTCAGGCTCTCCGACACGAATTCGCTGCGCCCGCGTGGCACGAACGACTTGCGGTACCACGGCAGCGCGAGCGAGACAGCGAGCGTCCCGGCCGCGATCGCGGCCATGCGGTGCTCGGGCGGGATCTCCCGCACGCGCTTCTGCAGGCTCGGCACGACGTCGAGTTTGTCAGGAGATCGGGATGTCCTCCACCGTCGACGACGGCGGCTCCGGACCCGGCTCGAGCCGGTCGATCGAGTAGTCGAGCACCGCGCGCACGGCGATCAGCAGCTCGCGCAGCGCCTGCTGGAGCTGGCGCTGGAGGTCGGGGGGCAGCGAGCTGCGGGCGAGCTCGACCAGCCCGGTCAGTGCCGCGAGGTCGGGAAAGGGCGGCGGGCCGCCCTCGCGCTCCTGCGGCTCTTCGAAGCCGCGCGGGGGTACGTCGCCCGCGAGCTGCTCGGCGCGCTCGGTCGCCTCGCGGACGAGTCGCTCCGCCTCGCGCACGGCGTCGAGCGGATCCTCAGGCACGGACCGGCTCCGGCTCGGTGAACCCGACCACGAGCGAGCCGTCGGCCAGCGCCGCCGACGAGGGCCGGTAGGCGGCCATGGCGCCCGGCAGCATGATCGTCCGCTTGTGGCCGTCCACCCGGACGACGAGCTCGAGGCCGATCTTCTTCAGCGACACGTCGCCCTTGGACACGAACGGCAGGTCGAGCCGCAGCTCGGCGCCGCCGTCGTGCAGCGAGAGCTCCTGGGTGACCCGGCCGTGCAGCACCGCGCCGGCGTCGCGGCCGGCGAACAGCGCCTCGCCGAGCCGGTCGAGCATCTCCGCGCCGAGCACCTCGCGGTCGAAGTACGGCGCGCGCAGGACGGGCACGGGGGCGAAGCCGGACTCCACGAGCTCCAGCTGGGAGGCCTGCACCTCGCGCCAGGCGCCGAAGTAGTCCCCGACCTCGTCCGGGAACACGCGGTTGACGACCACCGCGTCGGTCACGTAGCCGTACAGGTTCAGGTAGGTGAACGTGCGCATCGCCTCGGCGACGACCATCCGGTCGGGCGTCATCACGAGCCGGACCGAGGCGTGCTCGGCGTCGCGCAGCAGGTCGTGCATCGCGACGAGGTTGGCGACGAGCCGCTGGATCTCGCCGAACGCGCGGTCGTCCGGGAGCTGGAGGTCCAGGAAGGTGCGCGCGAGCGGCCGCGCGGCGGCGAGCAGCGCGCGCTCGCGGCCGAGCACCTTGTCGAGCCACCACTGCGCCGCGTCCGGGAACGAGAGCAGCCGCAGCGTCTCGCCGGTCGGCGCGCAGTCGACCACGATCACGTCCCAGTCGCCCGACTCGTGGTGGGCCTTCAGCGCGAGCAGGCTGAAGAGCTCGTCGCCGCCCGGCGGCACGGTCAGCTCCTCGGCCGCGATCCGGTCCACGCCGCGCTCCATCAGCACGCCGCCGAGCCAGCGCTGCACGCCCGACCAGTGGCGCTCGAGCTCGTCCTGGGCCTGGATCTGCTGGGCGTACAGGCCGTCCCCCACGTCGGTCGGGCGGCCGCCGACGCCGATCTCCAGCGACTCGGCGAGCGAGTGCGCGGGGTCGGTCGAGAGCACGATCGTGCGCAGCCCCTGGGCGGCGCAGCGCCGCGCGGTCGCGGTGGCCACGGACGTCTTGCCGACTCCGCCCTTGCCCGTGTAGAGGATGGTCCGCGGGGCCATGAAGCCCCGAGGCTACCCGCGGGGCTTCTTCCTACGCGGCTTGAGCACCTCGACGTCCCCGCTGGTGGCGGCCGTGTTGCCCGCGAGGTCGCGCACGCTCAGCGTGACCGTGTACGTCCCGGCCCGTCGCGGCACCTGCCAGCCGAGCGTGTGCGCCCCGCGCGAGAGCGTCCCGACGAAGCGCGTGTGCACGAGCTTCTCGCCGCGCGTGATCCGCAGCGTCGTGCCCGAGATCTTGTCGAGCGCCATCTTGATCCGGCCGTAGGCGCCGCCGCGCAGCCGCCGCGAGCGCAGCTCGACTTCGGGGTCGATCGTCAGGTAGGTCGTGAAGTGGTCCTCGGCGCCGCAGTAGACCGCGCTCTGCGTGCGGTTGCAGAGCGACTCCAGGAAGTCGCGCAGCAGCGTGTGGTAGCCGAGGTCGGACTCGTGCGTGACCGTCCCGCGCGAGTACAGCGACCACGCGCCGGTGTCGTAGGTCGGGACCTCCTGGCGGGCGCGCGCCTCGCCCGTGGCGAACAGCGCCTTCGCCCGGTCGTCGGCGGCGATCCGGCCGTAGTCGTGGAGCCCCACGAGCGACTGGATGAAGCCGTTGAGGATCCGCAGGCCCGGCTCGAAGGAGTACTGCGCGTAATGGGTGCCGGCGCCGGCGGGCACGCGCACGCCCTCGGGCGCGGCGCGCTCGAACAGGTTCAGCCCGCGCGCGGTGACGGGGAAGACCTCGTCCTGGCGGCGCAGCCGCTGCGCCGCGCGCGAGAGCGCCTGCAGTGCGGTGCCCTGCGCGAGGCTGGAGACCCACGGAGCCTTGCCGGCGCGGTAGGGGAAGTAGTACTCCCAGGCGAGGCCGCCGGCGCGCTCGGCGGCGAGCGGCAGCAGCTCGTCGACGGCCTGGCCGAGCGCCGTGGTCTGCCGCGAGGCCCAGAGCGCGTTGACCTTGCCGAACGTGCCGAGCACCTGGATCTGGAGGCCGGCGCCGGGGTAGTACTGCCAGACGATCTGGGAGCCGTCGAAGCCGACGCGGCGGCCCGCGCTCAGCAGCGGCCCCTTCGTCCACCACTCGCGGTTGCGCTGCAGCGTCAGGAACATCGGCGCCAGGCGCGACGCGGAGAGCTGCCGCCGCGCCGCGACGTCCTCGAGCGTCTTGACGACCGCGCCGAGCTCGAGCTTGCGGCGGCCGCTGAGCCGCCTGACCGTGCGCTTGGCGTCGTCGTAGGCGCCGCGGCGCTCGGCGTAGGTCGCGTCGTCGATCGCGCCGGCGGCGCGCAGCCGCTTGAGCTCGCCGGGCACCGTGCGGCGCCTGGCCGAGAGCGTGGCAACGGCCTTCGAGCGCCCCTGGTCAGCAGCCGAACGCACCGGAGGGAACGTCTCGGCGGGCGCCAGGGAGTGGCGGTGGCGGACGACGCTGCCGTCCTCGCGCATGACGAGGACGGGTGCGGCGGCCGCAGGCACGGCGGTGCAGAGCGTGCACGCGAGGGCAACGAAGGCAAACAGAACGAAAACGAAAACGGGCCTAAAGGGCATTTCTCCAATGCTAGGCTCGCCGATCCCATGAACTTGCGTCCTCGCCTGCTCCTCCTCGCCCTCCTCGCCGTTCTCGCAGCGCTCGTCGCCGGGTGCGGCGGCGGTGACGGAGACGGCGCGTCCGCCGACGAGGACTCGAGCGTCGACCAGGTCCTCGAGGACACGTTCTCGGGCAAGAAGAAGGTCGACTCCGGCAAGCTCGACCTGTCGCTGAAGATCGACGTCCAGGACGGCAGCTCGCAGGTCCAGGGGCCGATCTCGCTGAGCCTCAAGGGCCCGTTCCAGACGCAGGGCAAGGGCAAGCTGCCGCAGTTCGACATCGCCGCCGCGTTCGAGGGCGGCGGCCAGAACTTCACGGCCGGCCTGACCTCGACGGGCGACAAGGCCTTCGTGAACTTCCAGGAGACCGACTACGCGGTCTCCGACCAGGTCTTCCAGCAGTTCAGGGCCGGCTACGAGCAGGCCCAGAAGCAGAGCGCCGAGAAGAACGACCAGCAGTCGCTGGCGACGCTGGGCATCGACCCGCGCCGCTGGCTGACCGACGCCAAGAACGCCGGCGAGGCCAAGGTCGGCGACACGGACACGATCAAGATCTCCGGCGGCGTCGACGTCGCCAAGCTGCTCGAGGACGTCAACCGGGCGCTCGAGAAGGCCCGCAGCCTCGGCGTGGAGGGCTCCGACTCGCTGCCAGAGCAGCTCACGGAGGAGCAGAAGAAGCAGGCCGCGGACGCGATCAAGGACCTGTCGGTGGACATCTACACGGGTAAGGACGACACGACGCTGCGGCGGATGGTCGTCGACATGGCCGTGGACGCCGAGGACGGCGGCCAGAAGACCGCCGGCACGCTCACGCTGGACTTCCAGCTGCTCGACCTCAACGAGGACCAGTCGATCGAGGCGCCCTCGGACGCGAAGCCGTTCGACCAGCTGCTGGGCCAGCTCGGCGGGCTCGGGCTCGGCGGCGGCGGCGCAGGCAGCTCGGGTTCGGGCTCCGGCTCCGGCAGCTCGGGCGCCGGCGCCTCCGCGGAGGACCTCAAGAAGTACTCGGACTGCGTGACCGAGGCCGGCTCCGACACGGCGAAGGCGCAGAAGTGCGCCGAGCTGCTCTCACCGTAAGCTCATCCTCTTGCCACGGGCCGTAAGCTCGGCGCCGTGACCCAGCCTGAGGAGCGCTTCAACCTGCGCCGGTTCCTGCTGTCGGGATCCGGCTGGCCGTATCTGCTCGTCCCGTTCATCCCGATCGCGGTCGTGCTCGAGCTCACGCACGCGAGCGCGTCGGTGATCTTCGGCGCCTCCGCGCTCGGCGTCATCCCGACCGCCGCGCTGATGGGTCGCGCGACGGAGGAGCTGGCCGCGCGCTCCGGGCCGGGCATCGGCGGCTTCCTCAACGTGACGTTCGGCAACGCGCCCGAGCTGATCATCGCCTTCTTCGCGCTGCGCGAGGGCCTGCTGGAGGTCGTCAAGGCCTCGCTGGTCGGCTCGATCCTCGGCAACATCCTGCTCGTCATGGGCGCCGCGATGCTGGTCGGCGGACTCAAGCGCGAGCGCCAGACGTTCGATCGCACCGCGGCCGGCGTGCAGTCGCTGATGCTGCTGCTCGCCTGCGTCGCGCTGATCATGCCCGCGATCTTCGAGCTCGTGATCGGAGGCGGGCTGCCGAGCCCGACCGACGAGGCCGAGCAGTTCCCCTCCGACCTCGAGAAGATGTCGTTCGGCGTCGCCATCGTGCTGCTGGCCACCTACGTGGCCGGCCTGATCTTCTCGCTGCGCACGCACAAGGACCTGTTCAATCCCGCGCACGCCGAGGAGGACCATGTCGGCGAGCACTGGTCCGTCAAGAAGTCCGTGATCGCGCTGGCGATCGCCGGCGTGGCCGTCGGCGTGATGTCGGAGATCCTCGTCGGCTCGATCAGCGAGGCGTCCGAGTCGATCGGCCTGTCGCCGTTCTTCGTCGGCGTCATCGTCGTGGCGATCGTCGGCAACGCCGCCGAGCACTGGGTGGCGATCTACTTCGCCGCGCGCGACAAGATGGACCTGGCGGTCAACATCGCGATCGGCTCGAGCGCGCAGATCGCGCTGTTCGCCGCTCCCCTGCTGGTGCTCCTGTCGTTCGTGGTCGGCCCATTCCCGATGGCGCTCGTCTTCAACGGGCTCGAGCTCGGGGCGATCGTGCTCGCGATCCTGATCGCCAACCAGGTCACCCAGGAGGGCGAGTCGACCTGGTTCGAGGGCCTCCAGCTGCTAGCGGTGTATGTGGTGCTCGCGCTGGTCTTCTTCTACGCCTGATGCTCGTCTTCGCGTTCTTCAACGGCCCGCTGCCGTGGGTGATCCTGGCCGCGGTCACGATCGCGTGCCTGTGGATCGACCTGCACTTCTTCGCGCGCGGGCGCGAGCCGCGGTTCCGCGAGGGCGTGATCTGGAGCATCGGCTGGCTGGTCTTCTCGCTGCTCGTGGCGGTCGTGGTGCTGGTGCTCTCCGACGCCGACGACGCGATCACCTACACGACCGTCTACTTCATCGAGCGCTCGCTCTCGCTCGACAACCTGTTCGTCTTCCTTCTGCTGTTCTCGTACTTCGGGACCCCGGAGCAGTATCGGGCGCGGCTGCTGTTCTGGGGCATCGCCGCCGCGCTCGTGCTGCGCGGCCTGGCGATCCTCGGCGGCGTCGCCCTGATCGAGCAGTTCCACTTCGTCATCTACGTGCTCGGCGTGCTGCTGCTGGTGCTCGCCTACCGGATCCTGCAGGGCGTCGACGAGAGCGTCGACCCGGACAAGAACTTCATCGTGCGGCTCGTGCGCCGGTTCTTCCCCGTCACGCCCGACGACGAGGGAGGCCACTGGTTCCGGACGATCGACGGGACGAAGCACGTCACGCCGATCTTCCTCTGCCTGGCGGCGATCGTGGCGGCCGACATCGCGTTCGCTGTCGACTCGATCCCGGCCGCGTTCGCGATCACGCGCGACTCGGTGCTGATCTGGATGGGCAACGTGTTCGCGCTGCTCGGCCTGCGCGCGCTGTTCGTGCTCGTGGAGGGAATGATCCGCCGCTTCCGCTATCTCGACGAGACCATCGCCATCGTGCTCGCGCTGGTCGCCGTGAAGCTGCTGATCGAGGACATCTACAAGATCGGCCCGGTCGGCTCGCTGCTGATCGTGGCGGCGGCGTTCGCGGTCGGCATCACGGCGTCGGTGATCGCCGACCGGCGCGACCCGCAGGCCGACGCGAAGCGCGAGGAGCGCGGTCAGCGCACCTCGCGCAAGGCGGACGACCCGGGGTCAGGCGGCGAGGCGGAGCCGGCCGAGCCCGAGGCGGCGCGGCGCGACTGAGCGCTCCTGGCGCGCGCGCACGCGCAGCAGGTCGACGACGTTCGCCGTCGGGGTGAACGGGTCGGCGACGGTGCGGCCGTCGTCGAGCGACATCGCCGCGACCGGGCGGTCGCCGGCGAAGGCCAGCAGCACGGAGCCCGTCAGGCGCTCGGCCTCGTCGAGCTCGGAGAGGTACGCGACGGCCCCGGAGTCGGCAGCCGTGGCGTGGCGGAGGGAGAGGGAGACTGGGGAGGTCATGGGAACAGTGTCGGACCGGACGACCTTCAGGTCCAGCGACATTTCCTGCACGCAACTTGTAAGCTCCGCTTCACGATGCTGGACGTCCGAAGGCTCCGGCTCCTGCGCGAGCTCGCCGCCCGCCGCACCGTGACCGCCGTCGCCGAGGCGCTCTCCTACACGCCCTCGGCGGTGTCCCAGCAGCTGGCCGCGCTCGAGCGCGACGCCGGCGTGCCGCTGATCGAGCGCGTCGGCCGCGGGGTGCAGCTGACGGAGGCCGGCCGCCGGCTGGCCGGGCACGCGGACGCCGTGATCGCCCGCCTGGAGGCCGCCGAGGCCGACCTGGCGCGCGTGGCCGGCGACGTCGCGGGCCGCGTCCGCGTGGCCTGCTTCCAGACCGGCGCGCACGCACTCGTGATCCCCGCGCTGGGCCCGCTCGAGGAGCGCCATCCCGGGCTCGAGTGCGAGCTGGTGCAGGCCGAGGCCGAGAACGCCCTGCCCGCGCTGCGCCTGGGCGACGTCGACCTCGTCGTCGCCGAGGAGTACGACCACGCGCCGCGCCCGCGCGACCCGGCGCTCGAGCACCGCGAGCTGTGCCGCGACGCGCTCGTCTTCGCGGTCCCGGTCGGCCATCCCGCGGAGGCCCAGGAGACGATCGCGTTCGCGGACCTGCAGGGCTACGAGTGGGCGGGCGGGGAGACCGGCACCGCCTGGAACGACATGATCACGCGCGCCTGCCGCTCGATCGGCGGCTACGAGCCCGACATCCGCCACAACGTCGACGACGTGCGGCTGATCCTGTCGCTCGTCGCCAGCCGCGGCGCGGTCGGGCTGGTGCCCGCGCTCGGGCTGCACAACGAGATCGAGGGGTTCGTGTGGCGCCCGCCGGCCGAGGTGCCGCTGGAGCGCCGGATCTTCACGGCCGTGCGCCGCGGGACGGCCGACGCACCGGCGCTGCAGGCCGTGCGCGAGGCGCTCGCCGAGCAGGCGGTCGCGCTCGGGCTCGAGACGAGCCTGCACCCCTGATCCGTCGATGATCCGTGTCGGTGCGGCGAGACGCCGCGGGGATCGGCGGATCAGGGGTCAGTAGTCGTCGTCCGGGTCGGGCTCCAGCTCGTCCTCGTCCTCGACGACCTCGTCGTCCGTGTCGGGCCCGGTGCCGACGCTGCGCGTCTCGAAGGCGGTGATCAGCTCATCGCGCTTGTGCTCGTCGACCGCCGGCTCGTCGCCGAGCAGGACCCACTCCATGTCGTCGTCCTCGTCCACCAGCCCGGTCTCGATCGCCGTCGAGTCGTCGACCACGATCACGACCTCGGTCGTGGGGTTGTAGTAGGTGCCGGGGCGGTTGGAGAGCTCCTCGAGCTCGAAGCGGCGGACGTCTGGCATGCGCGGCAGCCTACCCAGGGAGATCGCGGAGCTGACGCGCGATCTCGGCCTCCACGTCGAGTGGTTCCTTGCCCCTCGCGATCCGCCGTGCGTTGCGGGCCTCCACCAGCGTGCGGACCTCCTCGAGGATCTCGGGATCGGTCGCCGCAGCGGGCCGTGTGAGCTCCTCCAGCTCCTCCTCCACGTCGACGGTCGGGCGGCCCTGCGCGGCGCGCCGCGCGTTGCGCGCCTCGAGCATCTGGCGGATGTCGTCGTCGCGCTCCGCCGCGCTGACCGGAGCGGCCGATGCGGTGCCGCGCGGGCGCATGTCGCGGTCCTCGCCGATCGAGAGCCCGCCGCGGCCGATGTCGTCGTACAGACGCGAGCGGCCGAACAGCGAGATCACCGCGATCACGGCGGCGATCCCGACCACGATGAAGACGACGGTGCCGAAGGCCTCCTGCATCCATCAGGATTGTCCCGCATGTGGCGACGACTGCGACGCAGGACCATGGCGCCCCGGCGCCCGGCGCTGTTCCCGGACCAGTACGCGCTCGCGCTCGTCACCGGGATCGTGCTGCTCGGCTCGATCGCGCTCGTCTTGTGGGCTGTCCTCGGCTGAACGGGGTACCATTGCGGTAGGCGTTGACTGACCAGTCAATCGCGCACGAACCGAGGAGCCAACCACTGTGGTCGATTTCACGCTGACCGACGAGCAGAAGGCGCTGCGCGAGATGGCGCACGACTTCGCGGCGAAGGAGATCCGCCCCGTCGCCTGGGAGCACGACAAGGACGGCTCGTGGCCGGACGACGTGCTGCGCAAGGCCTGGGAGCTGGGCCTCATGAACACGCACGTGCCGGAGGAGTACGGCGGGCCCGGCGCGTCCTACCTGGATGGTTGCATCATCGAGGAGGAGCTCTCCTGGGGCTGTTCCGGCATCACCACGTCGCTCGGCGCCAACGGCCTGGCCTCCGCGCCGCTCTCGCTGGCCGGCTCCGACGAGCTCAAGAAGCAGTACCTCGGGATGCTCACCGAGGACTTCAAGCTCGCGTCCTTCTGCCTGACCGAGCCCGACGCCGGCTCCGACGTCTCGGGCATGCGGACCACCGCGGTGCGCAAGGGCGACAAGTACGTCCTCAACGGCTCCAAGTGCTTCATCACCAACGGCGGCTACGCCGACTGGTTCTCGGTCTACGCCAAGACCGACAAGGAAGCCGGCCACCGCGGGATCTCCTGCTTCATCGTGCCCAAGGACGACACGGTCACGGTGGACAAGAAGGAGGACAAGATGGGCCAGCGGGCGTCCAACACCGCGACCATCACCTTCAACGACACCGAGATCCCGGCCGACCACCTGATCGGCGAGGAGAACAAGGGCTTCAAGATCGCGATGATGACCCTGGACCGCACGCGCCCCGGCGTGGCGGCCATGGCCACCGGCATCGCCCGCGCCGCGTTCGAGTTCGCCACGAACTACTCCAAGGAGCGCGTCCAGTTCGGCGTGCCGATCGCGATGCACCAAGCGATCCAGTTCATGATCGCCGACATGTCGACCAAGGTGCACCTCTCGCGCCTGGCCACGTGGAACTCGGCCGTCCTGCTCGACCAGGGCCGCCGCAACACGCTCGAGTCCTCGCACGCCAAGCGCTTCGCCGCGGACACCGCGATGGAGGTCGCCACCGACGCCGTGCAGGTCTACGGCGGCTACGGCTTCATCAAGGACTACCCCGTCGAGAAGCTGATGCGCGACGCGAAGATCATGCAGCTCTACGAGGGCACCTCGCAGATCCAGCGGCTCGTGATCGCGCGCGAGACGCTGCTGCCCCGGCGCATCGAGGAGCCCGCAGCCGCCTAGCATTGGGGCGTGCCACGCGCCCGAGAGACCGCTGAAGCCGCCTCCGCCGCAGGGCTGGAGGCGGCGCGGGCGGCGGTCGAGCAGCCCACCCCGGGCAAGGGAGCCGGCTCCGGCGACCCGCTGATCGGCGACCTGCGCCGCGCCGGGCTGCTGCCGCTGCTGGTGCTGCACTTCTCCGCGCGCGAGCCCGCCTACGGCAACCAGCTGATCGAGCGCATCGAGGCGCTCACGGGCGGTGCGCTGCACGTCAACCCGAACACGATGTACCCGCTGCTGCGCTCGCTCGAGGCCCAGGGGCTCGTGGCCGGCGAGTGGGAGCACCCGGAGCGGCGCTCGCGCCGCTTCTACCGCGCCACGGACGCGGGGCGGGAGGAGCTGCGCCGGCTGACGGGCGAGCTCGGGCCGCGGCTGGACCGCATCGCCGCCTCGATCGACGCGATCCGCGCGGAGCTGGAGACGTGATCGGCCGCGCCAAGGCGTCGGTCACCGTGCCCGGCCGGGCGGCCGACGCGGAGGCGCTCTGGTACGACCAGCACCGCTGGCCGTCCTGGGTCGACGGGTTCGGCCACGTCGTCTCGCTCAGCGAGCACTGGCCGCGGCGCGGCGCCGAGCTGGTCTGGGAGTCCCCGCCGGGCGGGCGCGGGCGGGTCACGGAGCGCGTCGTCGCCTACGAGATGCGCCTCGGCCAGACGCTCGAGGTCGAGGACGCCACGATGACCGGCCGCCAGAAGGTCGAGTTCGCGCCGGGCACGGACTCGGTCGAGGTCACGCTCTCGCTCGAGTACCGGATCAAGGACCGCACGCCGCTGACGCCGGTCGTCGACCTGCTGTTCGTGCGCCGGGCGGTGGGGGACGCGCTGCGGCGCACCGTCACGCGCTTCGCCAACGAGCGCAAGGCGGAGATCCAGTTCGGGGCATCCCGGGGGTGATCATCTAGGGTCCGCCCATGTTCGTGTTCAAAGCCGCGGTGGTCGGCGCGGGCGTGATGGGCGGCGAGATCGCCCAGGTGATCGCGGCCGCCGACATCCCCGTCCTGCTCAAGGACGTCGACCAGCAGTACGTGGACGCCGGCCTGCAGAAGGCCCGCGAGGTGACCGAGGGCCAGGTCGGCAAGCTCGTCTCCAAGGAGAAGCTCACGGCCGAGCAGGGATCGGAGCAGATCGAGCGCACGCTGGAGCGCATCACCGGCACGACCGCCTACGACGGCTTCGGCGACGTCGACTTCGCGATCGAGGCCGTGCCGGAGCGGATCGAGCTCAAGCACGAGGTCTTCGCCGACCTCGACGCCGCCACGCCGGGCCATGCCGTGCTCGCCTCCAACACGTCCGGGCTCTCGATCTCCGAGATCGCCGACGCCACGAACCGCCCCGACAAGGTCGTCGGCTTCCACTTCTTCTGGCCTGCCTCCTTCATGCGGCTGATCGAGATAGTCGAGGGCGAGGAGACCTCGCAGGCGACGCTGCAGGCCGCCGCCAACTTCGCCCAGGCGATCCGCAAGACGCCCGTCCGCTGCGCCGAGTGCCCCGGCTTCGTGGTCAACCGGATCCTGACCTCGACGGCTTCGGAGATCTGGCGCTACCAGGACGAGACGGGCGCCTCGCCCGAGGCGTTGGACGCCTTCATCACCGAGCACGCCGGGATGCCGATGGGCCCGTTCCGGGTCGCCGACATGAGCGGGCTCGACACGGTCGTGAAGGTCGCGCGCGACATGTACGACGCCTACGGCGACCGCTTCCACGTCCCGAAGCGGATGGAGGAGCTGGTCGAGGAGGGCCATCTCGGCGCCAAGACCGGGAAGGGCTTCTATGAGCACTGAGATCGACCCGAAGCTGGCCGACCGCTTCACGCTGAAGGCGTTCGTCGAGGCGTGCCTGGTGCTCGAGGAGGGCGTGGCCGGGATCCGCGACGTCGACCTCGGGATGATGATGGGCACCGGCATGGTGCCCGGCCCGTTCGTGCGCGCCGACCTCCGGGGCCTCGACGAGGTGCTGGCGGCGCTCGAGCAGGCCGAGGACGAGTGGGGCGAGCATTTCGAGCCGCCCCTGATCCTGCGCCGGCTCGTCGCCCAGGGCCGCCTCGGCGCCAAGAGCGGCCAGGGCTTCTACCCCTACCCGCAGCCCGAGGCCGGCTACGAGCAGGCGCCCGTCAAGCTGGACCGCCGCGGCGACGTGGCGGTGCTGTGGCTCGACAACCCGCCCGCCAACTCGCTCTCGCCCGAGGTGATCGAGGCCCTCGGGACGGCCTGGGCCGACGTCGAGGGCAGCGCGCGGGCGATGATCGTCGCCTCGCCGAACCCCGCGCTGTTCTGCGCGGGCGCCGACATCAAGGCGTTCACGCGCATGGACGAGGGGTCCGGCCGCGAGCTGCTGGACCGCGCGCACGGGCTGTTCCGCTCGTGGGAGCGCTCGCGGGTGATGACGATCGCCGCGGTCAACGGGCTCGCGCTCGGCGGCGGCTGCGAGATCGCGATGGCCTGCGACGTGCGGATCGCCGGCTTCTCGGCGTCCTTCGGGCAGCCCGAGATCGCGCTCGGGATCATCCCCGGCTTCGGCGGCACGCAGCGGCTGCCGCGGCTCGTGGGGCCGGCGAAGGCGCTCGAGATGAACGCCACCGGCGAGCCGATCGCGGCCGGCGAGGCGTTCGAGTACGGCCTCGTCAACTCGGTCGTGCCCGACCACGAGCTGTTCGACGCGGCGCTCAACTGGGGCCGCAAGTTCGCGCGCCAGGCGCCCGTCGCACTCGAGCAGATCAAGCGCGTCTCGCACGCCGGCGACCTCGACGAGGGCATCGAGGCCGAGAAGGGCGGCTTCCTCGAGGCGTTCACGTCCGAGGACGCGCGCGAGGGGATCTCGGCGTTCCTCGGCAAACGCACCCCCAGATTCGAAGGTAGATGACCGCCGAGCTCGCCGGGCTGATCCGCGCGGCCGGCTCGGTGGTGGCGCTGACGGGCGCCGGGATCTCCGTGCCGTCGGGGATCCCGGACTTCCGCTCCCCGCAGACAGGGCTGTGGGCCAACGTCGACCCGATGGCGGTGGCGCACATCGACGTCTGGCGGCGCGACCCCGCCACGTTCTGGGGCTTCTACGGGCAGCGCTTCGCGATCCTGGACGGCAAGCGGCCCAACGGCGCGCACCGGGCGCTGGTCGAGCTCGAGCGCCGCGGCAGGCTCGGCGCGGTGATCACGCAGAACATCGACGGGCTGCACGCGGCGGCCGGGACCGCGGACCCGATCGAGGTCCACGGCTCCGTCGCCACCGCCTCGTGCCTGGACTGCGGCGCGTCGTACACGCTGGCCGAGACGCGCGAGCGGATGGACGCCGACTCCGAGGGCGTCCCGCGCTGCGAGTGCGGGCGGCCGCTCAAGCCGGACGTGACGCTGTTCGGCGAGCTGCTCCCGGAGGCCGAGATCCAGCGCGCCTACGAGCTCGCGGCCCGCGCGGACCTGCTGCTGTGCATCGGCTCCTCGCTGGAGGTGTGGCCGGTCGCCGAGCTGCCCCAGGTCACGCTCGACGCCGGCGGGGCGCTCGCGATCGTCACGATGGGCGCGACGCCGTACGACCGGCGCGCGGCGGTCAAGCTCTCCGGCGACGTCGAGGCCGAGCTCGAAGCCGTCGTCGCGGCGCTCTAGCGGCGGCGCGGCACGCGCTCGCCGGTCGTCGCGTCGACGACCGCGCGGTCCCCGAGCGGCCGCGACAACGTCACCACGGCCTCCTCGCGGCGCAACTCGGCGGTCCTCGGGCCGTTGGGGACCCGGGCGACGACGCCGAGCACGACGCGGTCGTCGGACTCGGCCACCTGGACGTGGTCGAACTCGGCGCCGCCGCCCGCCTCCCAGCCGATCGTGAGCTGGGCCGGGTCGGGGCCGGTGCGGTAGTCGTAGATCGACGTGCAGGCGGGGCGGTAGAGCTCCGTCGCGATGACCTTCGCGCGTACGTGCGGCCCGTACCGTGAGCGGAAGTACTCGGCGGCGTCGGCGCGCTTGGTGATCACCTCGACGTCGACCGTGGTGGCGTCGATGTTCGGTGACGTGGTGGCGATGAAGAATCCGTCGCCCTCGGCCGCCTCCGAGTCGATGCGGTCCTGCAGACGGCCGAGCGCGCGCTCGCTGAGCGCGACGAGCTTCGTGCGCACGCGCCGCGGCTGCTGCGCGAGGCGGCGGATGGCCCGCGCGTGCTCCGCCCGGTCGCGCGTGACCCGCACGGGGAAGCGGTCGAAGCCGCGGGAGTAGATGCCGCGCCTCATCAGCCGGCGGACGTAGGCGCGGTCGTGGCGGAAGCCGCGCTCATCGCGGATCTGCTGGTAGCGGGCGATCAGCGTCGGGCGCGGCGGCTCGGGCAGTGGCCGGCACCTCGGCTCCTGTGCGGCCGGTGACAGCGCGATCATGGCTCCCAGCAGCGCCCCCAGCATGGTGAGCAGTGTCGCGCATCGCGCGTTCTACTGTCTCGGTATGTCCTACATCGCGCGCGAGGCGCGCCAGGAGCTGCTGGAGACCGTCGCCGCGGCGGCCGAGGAGATCGGCGCCGCGCTGGCGCTCGTGGAGGTGGCCTACGAGCGGCTCGACGACGACAGCGCCGATCGGCTCGAGGAGCAGCTCTTCCGGCCGCTCCAGCGGGCGCTCGGGCGCGCGCGGCGCACGCATTCGGGCTTCGCCGAGCGGCACGGCCTCGAGGCGCGGGCGCTGACGCCGCGGCAGCCCTCGCACGCGGCCGCGCAACCGCGCGAGCTGGTCGAGGACGCCGCCGACGCGGCCGCCGACGCCGAGGAGCGGCTCTCGGAGCTGCAGGACTCGATGCGGCCGGTCGAGGTCGGCGACGCTGAGCTGCGCGCGGGCCTGGCCGAGGTGCGCGAGGCGCTCGGCGCGGTCGAGGAGCACGCGGACGCGTTCCTGCGCACGCTGGGCCGCTAGCCCTTGCGGCGGTAGACGACGTCGAAGTCGTGGACCCAGGTGCCGTCGGGCTCCGTGCGCTCGAGGCTGACCTCGATCGTGCTGCCGTCGTCGCTGAAGTGGCCCGTGAAGCGCTGGGAGAACTCCGGGTCGTCGCGCCACGTCCGCCAGACGCCGTCCTCGAGCGAGATCTCGTAGACCCGCGCGACGCCGCGCGAGTCGAAGTAGTGCTGGACGATCCGGTCGCCGTCCTCGGTCGGGCCGATCAGGGTGATGCCGCGCGGGAAGCGCGTGTCCTCCACGGACGCGCGCTGGATCAGGTAGCCCCCGCCGTCGAGCCACTCGATGCTCATCTCGCCGTGGAGCACGCCGATGTCCGGGTGCCTCACCTCGGTCGTCCACTCGCCGATGAGCGGCTCGAGCCCTTCCATGTCGGTCATCGATCTCCCTCCGCGGTCTCCGCCGCCTCCAGCCAGGCGGCCTCGGCATCTTCGCGCTCCGCGGCCACCGCGTCGAGCTCCGCCTGCAGCGCGCGCAATCGCTCATGGTCGGTGGCGGCGGCCGCCATGTCGGCGTGCAGCTCCCGCTCGCGCGCCGTGAGCCGCTCGAGCGAGCGCTCCAGGCGGGCGGTCTCCTTGCGCGCCGCGCGCAGCACCGCGCCCGCCGGTGCGCCGCCGGAGCGCGCGGTGGGGCGCTGCGGCGCCTCGACGGCCGCCGCCGCCCGGCGCAGCTCGAGGTACTGCTCGATCCCGCCGGGCACGTGGCGCACGCCGCCGTCGCCCATCAGCGCGTAGACGTCGTCGCAGACGCGCTCCACGAAGTAGCGGTCGTGGCTGACGACCACGAGCGTGCCCGGCCAGCCGTCGAGCAGGTCCTCGAGCGCGCGCAGCGTGTCGATGTCGAGGTCGTTCGTCGGCTCGTCGAGCAGCAGGACGTTCGGCTCGCCCATCAGCAGCCGCATCAGCTGCAGGCGGCGCCGCTCGCCGCCGGACAGGTCGCGCACCAGCGTGCGGCCCTTCTCGCCGCGGAAGCCGAAGCGCTCGGCGAGCTGGCCCGCCGTGAGCTCGCGCCCGTCGCCGAGCGTCGCGCGGCCCTTGATCGCCTCCAGCGACTCGAGCGCGCGCAGCCCGCCGGGGATCTCGGCCGTGTCCTGGGAGAGCAGCGCGGTCTTGACGGTGCTGCCGCGCTCGACCTCGCCGGCGTCGGGCGCGAGCTCGCCGGCGAGCAGCCGGATCAGCGTCGTCTTGCCCGAGCCGTTGACGCCGACGAGCCCGACCCGCTGGCCGGGGCCGAGCCGCCAGGTGGCGTCGCGCAGGACGGGCCGGCCGTCGTAGGCGACGGACACGTCGATCGCGTCGAGCACGCGGTCGCCGAGGCGCGAGGTGGCGAAGCGCAGCAGCTCCGTGCGGTCGCGCGGCTCGGGCTCGCCGGCGATCAGCGCCTCGGCGGCCTCGATCCGGAAGCGCGGCTTGGAGGTGCGGGCCGGCGGGCCCCGGCGCAGCCAGGCCAGCTCCTTGCGCAGCAGTCCCTGGCGGCGCTCCTCGCGCACCGCCTCGATGCGCTCGCGCTCGGCGCGGGCGAGCACGTAGGCCGCGTAGCCGCCCTCGTACCGGTTCACCCCGCCGTCGGCGACCTCCCACGTGGCCGTGCAGACGGCGTCCAGGAACCAGCGGTCGTGCGTGACGACCAGCAGCGTGCCGCGGCGGGCGGCGAGGTGGTGCGCGAGCCAGTCGACGCCCTCCACGTCGAGGTGGTTGGTCGGCTCGTCGAGCAGCAGCAGCTCCGGGTTGTCCAGCAGCGTGCGGGCGAGCGCGATCCGCCGCCGCTCGCCGCCCGACAGCGGGGCGACCGGCGTGTCCATCCCCTGCGGGAAGCGGCGCAGCTCGACGCCGCCCAGCAGCCCGTCGAGCACGGAGCGGAACGCGGGGTCTGCCGCCCACTCGTGGTCGGCGCGGCCGCCGACGAGCTCCTCGCGGATCGTGCGGCCCGGGTCGAGGTCGTCGCCCTGCCCGAGCAGCTCGAGCGACACCGTGCCCGTGCGCGTAACGGTGCCGGCGTCGGGCGCCTCGGACCCGGCGATCAGCCGCAGCAGCGTCGACTTGCCGTCGCCGTTGCGGCCGACGACCCCGATCCGGTCGCCCGCGCCGACGCCGAGCGTGACGGCCCGCAGGACCGTGCGGGCGGCGTAGTCCTTGCCGACGCCGCTGAGGTTGACGAGGTTGCGCGGGGCGCTCATGCCGCGCGGCGGTGCTGCACGGCCAGCAGGGCGAGCCCGGCCACGAGGCCCCAGAACGGCGCGCTGACTCCGAGCGGCGCGATCCCCGAGGCGCTGACCACGAGCGTGACGACGGCGGCGTCGCGGTGCTCCTCGCTCGCCGCCGCGGCGGCCAGCGCGCCCGCCAGCGCCCCGAGCAGCGCGAGCCCGGCCACCGCCTCGATCAGCAGCGGCGGGGCGGCCGCGGCGAAGGCGGCGATCAGCCCGGCGCCGAGCCCGAGCACGACGTAGGAGACCCCGGCCGAGACCGCCGCGATCCAGCGCCGGGCCGGGTCGCGCCCGCCGTCCGGGCCGGCGGTGAGCGCCGCGCTGATCGCGGCCAGGTTGAGCGCGTGGCCGCCGAACGGCGCGCTGATGACGGTCGCGGCGCCGGTGCCGGCCAGCACGCGCGGCAGCCGCGGCCGGTAGCCGTAGGTGCCGAGCACCGTCATCCCCGTCACGTTCTGGGAGGCCATCGTGACGATGAACAGTGGCAGCGCGAGCCCGACGAGGACGCCCGGCTCGAACGCCGGCGTCGTCCACTCGGGCGCGGGCAGCAGGCCGACGCCGCTCTCGCGTCCGGACGGGTCGACCGCGACGACGATCGCGGCGGCGACGAGTGCCCCGGGCGTGGCCCAGCGGCGCGCGACCCGCAGCAGCACGGCCCACGTGATGAGGATCGGGGCGGCTGAGAGGGGAGCGTCGGCGGCGAAGCGCACGGGCGTCAGGCAGACGCTCAGCAGTACGCCGGCGAGCATCCCGCTCGCGAGCGGGGCGGGGATCGCCGCGATCAGCCGCCCGAGCGGCCGCCACAGCCCGGCCAGCGCCAGCAGCACGCCGGTGACCGCGAACGCGCCGACCGCCGCCGGCCAGCCGCCCTCGACGGCGCCGGCCGAGACGAGCAGCGCCGCGCCCGGGCGTGGACCACGCGATCGTGACCGGGATCCGCTCGCGCGCGGCGAGCCACAGCGTCAGCACGCCCATCCCGATCGAGAGCGCCAGCAGGCCCGAGGCCGCCTGCGCGTCGCTCGCGCCGACCGCGGTCAGGCCCGCCAGGACGACGGCGAACGCGCCGCCCCAGGCGACCACCGCCGCCACGATCCCCGCGACGATCAGGTGCGCCGTGCGCTCAGGCAGCGCGCAGCACGGAGTCGAGCAGGCCGGGGAAGCGCGCGTCGAGGTCCTCGCGGCGAAGCGAGTTCAGCCGGGCGGTGCCCCGCTGGCGCTGCGAGATCACGCCGGCCTCGCGCAGCACCTTGAAGTGGTGGGTGCACGTGGACTTCGTCACCGGGAGGTCGAACGCCCCGCACGACGGCGGCTCGTCCGTCGCGGCCAGCGCCGCCACGATCCGCAGCCGCATCGGGTCGCTGAGCGCGTGCAGCACGGTCGCGAGCACGAGCTCCGCGCGAACGGGCTGGGCGATGGTGTCCTGTTCTTGTACGACGTTCATCGAACTATTTGCTACGGTACGACAACCATCGTACAAGGAGGACCCCGATGCCCGCAAACGCCCCCGCGCCCCGCCACCTGACCGCCATGATCGCCCAGTACATCCACGAGCTCTCCGAGCGCCACGAGAGGGACCGCGAGGCCGTCGCCGTCGCGCCCACCCCGCGGACCGCCTAGCCCGGCCGGGGCCGCCCGTTCGCCGGCGCTACGGCCCCGCCGCGGCCTCCACGGCCGCTCGGGCCCGCAGTGCGGCCTCGAGGCGCTCGAGCGAACGCGACATCGAGGCCACCACGTCGGGGTCCAGGCCGCCCTGGATCGCCGCGTTCGCGGCGCTCGCGGCTCCCGCCCGCAGCCCCGCGAGCTCGTCGATCCGGTCGCCGAGGTCCGAGCGGCCGCGCCAGCTCTCCAGCTCGGCGACGGCGGCCTCGAGCGCGATGTGGAGCTGCATCGCGGCCTCGCGCTCGCGCCCGGCGTCGAGGTCGGCGCGGGCCCGCAGGGCGAGCTCCTCGCAGGCGAGCGCGACGTCGCGGCCCGCGAGCAGCGCCGCCAGGCGCTGCTGGGGCACCAGCGCGCGGGAGCGGCCGCTGCTCGAAGCGGGAAGCTCGCGTGCGGCCTCCCAGTCGCCCTCGGCGACCTGCTCGCCGACCCCGTAGCCGATCCGCGTGACCAGCGCGCGCGCCGGGTCGGGGTCGGGCAGCAGCGGGTCGGCGGCCGAGACGCGGTGGCCCGCCACCGCCCGGTTGAGCACGGCCAGCGCGCCCGCAATGACCTCGTCGGCGTTCGGCCCGGCGGCGTTCTCGAGCCACTCCTCGGCCGCGTCGCGCTCGTACATCGGCGTCGCGTCGATCACCGTCGCCCGCGTGACCTCGACGTCGGGCGGTGACGGCGCCGCGACGGCCCTGACCCGTCGCCGCTGGGGAAGGCGGGTGCGCCGCGGCGCCTCCAGGCCGCCGATGACCACGATCTCGCGCACGTCGTCGCCGGCGAAGCGGCGGACGGGATAGCGCCCGGGATCCGGTCCCAGGCGCCCCGCGAACTCCCACTGGACGAAGCCGAACCGCCGCTCCGTCACCTGGCGCGCTCCGTCACGCGCCGGCGGCTACTCGCCCTTATGGGCGTCGGACGCGCGCTCCGGCGGCTTGGCGTCCAGCGAGAAGCGCGACGGCGCGCGGCGCACGGTCGGGTTGTCGATCTCGCCCAGCCGGTCGATCAGCTTGATCCACTGGTCGGGCTTGAGGATCGCATTGACCTGCTTGGCGGTCTTCGAGTCGGTGCCGTACAGCGGTTGCCAGCCCACGTGGATGTGGTCGGCGTGATCGCCCATCGCGTAGGTGTTGTCCGTGTTGTCGAACTTCATCAGCGAGATGATCTGATCCGGCTTCATCGTCCCCTGCAGCGTCAGCAGCCGCTGGATCGTCAGCTCGGTGATCGAGCCCGAGCCCTGGTGGCCCATGATCGGGATGCCGTTGACCGCGGCGATGTCGACCGCGCTGCCCACGGAGTGGTGGGAGACGTTGCCGGAGGCCGTCATGATCGAGTGGCCGCACTTGAGCGAGGTCACCGTCGGCTTGAAGCCCGACGCGGCGAGGAACTCGAGCGTCCCGAGCACGCGGCGGTCGATCTGGCCCGACTCGACGTCGCGGCGGCCGCACTCGTAGAGCTGGATCCGCGGGTTGTTGGCCACCCGCTGCATCAGGGACTCCTTGCTCATCAGCAGGATCTGGCCGATCGAGGGGGCCCCGGACTCCGAGCCGAAGAACGGGTTCTTGCCCGCGGCGCGGTAGATCGCGGTCGACTCGAGCAGCTTCCAGCCGTCCAGGATCGGCTTCGGGTCGATCCGCGGGGCGCCGCGGCCGGCCGGGCGGATCTCGAACAGGGTGTGCGGCGCGGAGCCCTTCTGCGTCTTGCCGATCCGGCCGAGGATCGTGCCGGCGACGACGCGCGAGCCCTTCTTGAGCGTCTTCAGGCGCACGTCGCTGCGGTCGAGGCCGTAGACCCGGGTCAGGTAGCCCTGGAAGGTCGAGACGCCGTCGATGCGGCCCGTGCGCTCGAACTCCTGCTGGGCGCCGCCGGCCTCGGCCGCGTTCTTGCGGCGCGGGTTGGCGAACAGGCGCTGCTTGGCCGCCTTGCCGGCGGCGGCGGAGTCCTTGGACTTGGCGGGCTCGGCGGACTTGGCGGTGCGGTCGGCCTGCTTGCGGACCGACGGCGAGGCCTTCTCGACCGTCTCCCGCTTGGGCGTGCGCGCGGCCGGCGCCTTCGAGCCGGAGGCCTCGACGGTCGGCGGCAGGTCGGCGGCCGGCAGCTCGAGCTCCTTCTGGATCTCGCGCTTGGAGACCTTCTTCTCCTTCGGCGCCGGGTAGCGCTCGGCGACCTGCGCCAGGTGCGCGTACGTGTAGGTGTTGCCGTAGACGTCCTGGAGCTTCACGTAGCGGCCGAGGCGCTTGCTCGTGCCGATCGCGGTGACGCGCCCGTCGTTGACCGCGACGACCGCGGCGCCCTTGCGGGAGAAGATCTTGATGCCGCGGCGCTGGGTCCCGGACTCGACGACGACGGCCTTGTTGCCCTTGCCCTTGAGCGCCTTGATGTCGCGCTCGGAGATGTCGTCGGCGTAGGTCGCCTTGGCCTTCACGGGGAAGCGGCCCTGCGTCAGGCCGGTCAGCGAGCCCACGAGGTTGCTCGGGATGCCGCCGATCACCCGAGCGCGCAGGAGGACGGAGTCGACGTACCAGTCGGCGTGGTTGTAGGCGAAGATCGCCTTGCGGAGGTCCTGGTCGCCGCCGGCGGCGCGCAGGTAGCGCGCGGCGGCGAAGATCGCGTCGACCGGGTTGAAGGGATCCTTCTTGCCGTCGCGGTTGGCGTCGACGCCGTACATCTTCCACGTGGCCGGCATGAACTGCATCCAGCCGACGGCGCCCGCGGAGGAGATGTTCAGGTTGCGGCCGTAGTCCGTCTCGATCTCGTTGATCGCGGCGAGGATCTCCCAGCGGATGCCGTACTGGATGCCGGCGGCCTGGTAGATCGAGAGCAGGAACGGCGGGATCCGGAACTTGTCGATGAAGAAGTTCGGGACGCCGATCGGGGCGGCGCCGGGGGTCGACAGCGAGAAGGCCGGGTTGTCGAGCGTCGGCGTGCCGTCGAGGTTGCGGCCGGGGTTGGCGGGATCGGGAGCGGTCTGGCTGACCTCGCTCTCCCTCTTCCTCACCTTGCGCTTGAGGCTTTCGGTGTTGGCGCCTGGCCGCTTCTCCTTGCCCTTGGCCGGCGCGGCCGGGTCGGTCGTCTGGCCGCCGCCGCCGTCTCCGCTCCCGCCGCCGCTGCCCGGCGTGGCGGGCGTGTCGGGCGTCCCGGGCGCGCCCGGGTTGTCAGGCGAGGGCGTGGGGACGGGAAGGTTCGGGACCTGCGGCGTGGCCGTGGGCAGCGGCACCTGCGGCGTGGGCACAGGGGTCGGCACCTGGACGGGCCCGAGGTCCTCGATCGTCTGCGTGGGCGCCGGCAGCGGCGGCAGCTGCGAGGCGGAGGCCGTCGCGCCGTCGGCCACCTCGACCTGGAACGTCATGACCTGCCCCGTGGTCAGCGTGACGCGGACCGTGTGCATCGCCGCGGACGCCGTGCTGACGAGCACGGTCGCGTAGATCGCGGCTGCCACCGCGGCGGTGAGAAAGGGGCGTCGGATCATCCAGTGAGGATGGGGAAGCTATCGAGCGGCATGGGGCGCATGCAATGAAGAACGAAGGATGGGGCGGAACCTTGCGGTCATTCTGGGCGATTGAACGGGGCTGTGCGACACCTTAGCCTCAACCAGAGGTCCAGATCCCGGCTCCCCCTCCCCGGTTGGGTGCCGGGGTTGCGCTAGCGTGCCCGATCTGACCAGAAATCGAACGTAGCGCTGGAGGACACCATGGCAGACGAGGGGCTCCGCGGTCGGCTCGCCAAGCAGGGCGAGGACGCCCTCGGCAAGCTGGCGCAGGATCTGCTGGAGAACCCGCTGGTCAACAGCGCGCTCACGCGGGCGTTCGACGCGCGTGAGAAGGCCACGCAGGCGCAGGAGGCCGCGCTGGGCGCGCTCAACATCCCGTCCGCGGCCGACATGGAGCGCCTGACGCGGCGCCTGCGGTCGGTCTCCCAGCGCCTCGAGGGCATCGAGGACGGCGTCGACCGGCTCGACCAGCGGCTCGCCGAGCTCAAGGCCGACGGCGCCAACCCACTCGTCGCGGTCGACGAGCGGCTCGGCGCGATCGAGGCACAGCTCGCCAAGCTGGCCGGCGACGTCGCGCTGCTGGCGCGGGCGTCGGACGCCGCGCCCGCGCAGGTCCCGCGCGAGCAGGAGCGGCTCGCCGTCGACAAGCCGGACAAGCCGGCGACGAAGGCGCGCAAGCCGCGCACCAAGAAGTCCGCTTCGTCCTAGGCGCAGGGGCGGGAAGCGCCTAGCCGCCGAGCGCGGTGAGGCCGATGCGGCCGAGCTCGGCCTCGGCGCGCTCGAGCTCCTCCTGCGCGATCCGCGTGCCGTCCGCGACGACGTCGGAGACCGCGAGCACGATCGCGGCGGCGACGCTGCGACGCTGCGCGACGGCCAGCAGCGTGGCGGCCTCCATCTCGACCGCGAGCGCGCCCGCGTCCGCCCACGCCTGCGCGCGGCCGGGGTCGGGGTCGTAGAAGAGGTCGGAGGAGACGACGAGTCCCGTGGCGGCCCCGGGCGCCGCCGCGGCCAGCGCATCACGCAGCCGGGGGTCGGGCCGCAGCGTGCCGCTCGCGCCGAGCGCCCGGCTCGTGCCGTCCTCGGCGAGCACGCCGTCGGCCACGAGCAGCGAGCCGAGCGGGAGCCCGTCGGCCAGCGCGCCGCAGGTGCCCACGCGCACGATCCGCCGCGCGCCGAGCTCGATCAGCTCCTCGAGCACGATCGCCGCGCTCGGCCCGCCCATCCCCGTGCTCTGGATCGTGAGCGCCGCGCCGTCCTCCGCCACGCCCGAGTAGCCCCAGAGGCCGCGGTTGTGGTTGAGCATCTTCGGCTTCTCCAGCAGCAGCTGGGCGAGCCGCAGCGCTCGCCCGGGATCGCCCGGGACGAGCACCCGCTCGGCGACGTCCTCGTGCGGTCGGAGGTGGATGGTCGCGGGCGCGCTCACGGAGACGTAGACTGGCGCAACCATGGCGAAGAAGGACAAGAAGGCCGCAAAGAAGGACAAGAGCCGCGAGCCCGCGGACGTCGTCGAAGCCGTCCGGGGCGCCGTCGAGCGCACCTTCCAGGCCACCGCAGGCCAGACCGAGGGCGCGCGCGACCGCGGTCGCAGCCTGCTCGACGACGTCGCATCCGCCGCGCAGCGGATCCGCGAGAGCTTCGACGACCTGCGCGTGCTCGAGGACGTCCGCGGGCTGCGGGCGGAGATCGAGGCGCTGAGCAAGCGCGTCGCGGAGCTCGAGAAGAAGCAGGCGCCCGCGACGGCGACCAAGCCCACCCCGCGCGCGCCCGCCAAGCGCGCGACCCCGGCCAAGAAGGCGCCGGCCAAGCCGAGCGCCGCCGCCACCGCGGCCAAGACCACCGGACCCAAGGCGAAGCCGACCACCGCCCGGCGCAAGCCGGCGGCGTCGCGCACGACGCCGGCCGGCGGCAGCTGATGGCCAAGGTCGAGTTCGACTCCGAGGACGAGTTCGTCGAGGTCATCGACGAGGTCTTCACGATGATGGACGCAGACCCCGACATGGGGCCGAAGCTGCGCGACGCCGACGTGCCGCAGCGCTTCGAGTTCACCGACCTCGACCTGGTGGTCAACATCCGCGCGGCCGAGGACGGCGAGGGCGGCAACCTGCACTGGGAGTGGTCCGACGAGGTCGACTGGGAGCCGAAGGTCAAGATGGCGATGTCGTCCGAGACCGCCAACAAGTACTTCCAGGGCAAGGAGAACGTGGCGGTCGCGCTCGCCCGCCGGCGGATCAAGTCGGGCGGCGACGTGAAGGCGGCGCTGAGCCTGATCCCGATCACCAAGCCGATCTACGCGCGCTATCGCGAGTACCTGGAGCGCGAGCACCCGCATCTCCTCGTCTGAGCGTCAGGTCTCGCGAATCTCCATTGACAGGATCGGTATCGACCGGTACACATTGCGGCACTGACCAAGGCAATAGGCCGGGAAGTGGGTGGCTCTTCAGGGCCCCCGCAAGGCGTCGCCCTTGACGAACGCCGCCGGCCGAGGCAGCGGGCCGCATTGCCCGCGACAGCGGCGGAACCATTGGTTCCGCCGCTTTATTCTCTCCGGCCGATGTCGCAGCCCACGCTGAGCGAGGTCGCACGCACGCTCGACGTGTCACCGGACACCCTGCGCCGGTGGACGCGCGACGGCGTCGTCCCCCTGCGCGACGGCGAGTGGACCCCCGCCGCGGTGGCGCAGGCGCGGATCGTCGCGCGCCTGCGTGAGCGCGGGCACTCGCTCGACGAGCTGCGCGAGGCCGCGCGCAGCGGCCGGCTCGCCTATGGCTACATGGAGGAGCTGTTCCCGCCCCGCGCCGAGACGGTGAGCCTGCGCGACGCGGCCGAGGACAGCGGCCTCGAGCCCGCGCTGATCCGGCGGATCTGGAGCGCGGCCGGCTTCTCGTCGGGCACGCTCGACCGAGGGATCGCGGCCGACGACGTGCAGCTGCTGCGTTACATGGCGGCGGTGCTGTCGGCGGGCTTCCCGCTCGTCGCGTTCCTACAGCTCGTGCGCGTCTACGGCCAGGCGCTGGCGGGGATCGCCGACGCCGAGGTCAAGCTCTTCCACCTGTTCGTGCACGAGCCGCTGATCCGCGAGGGCGTCGACGGGCTCGAGATCGCCGAGGAGATGGAGGGCCTGGCCTCGCAGCTGCTGCCGCTGGCGGCGCCGATCATGGAGCACGTCCACCAGCGCTGGCTGCAGCACTTCATCGAGCAGGACGCCGTCGGCCACCTCGAGCTCGAGGTCGACTCCGACGGGGAGCTGGGCCGCCTGCGGGTCGCGATCGCCTTCGCCGACCTCGCGGGCTACACCCGCCTGACCGAGGAGGCTGGGGAGGAGGAGGCGCTGGACGTCGTCGAGCGCTTCGTCGAGTCGGTCGGGGAGACGCTGCCCGACGACGCCCGCGTGATCAAGACGATCGGCGACGAGGTGATGGTCGTCGGCTCCGACCCCTCGGCGCTCGTGGACTGGGCCGTCGGCTTCCAGCTGCTCTCCGGCGAGCGGCGGCCGCTGCCGCGGATCGGCATCCATGTGGGCGGAGCCCTCTACCGCGACGGCGACTACTACGGACGGGCGGTCAACCTCGCCTCCCGTGTCGGCGCGCGCGCCGCGGGCGGCGAGGTGCTCGTCACGCGCCCGGTCGTCGAGGCCGCGGGGCGCCACCTGGCGTTCCGGCACATCGGCGAGGTGAAGATGAAGGGCTTCGACGAGGCGACGGAGCTGTTCCTCGCCTCCTCGGCGGAGGCGCCGTGAGCGTCGAGGCGCGCGTGCGCGCCGGCGGGCTGCTGCGGGAGGGCGGGCCGGTGCTCGTGCTGCTCTCGGGCGGCCGCGACTCGGTGTGCCTGCTCGACCTGGCGGTGCGGATCGGCTGCGAGGTCGCCGCGCTGCACGTCGACCACGGCCTGCGGCCCGATTCGGCTTCCGATGGGGCGTTCTGCACCGAGCTGTGCAATGACCTAAGCGTCGAGTTGACGGTGAGGCATGCGGGCGAGCCCGACGCCGGGAACTTGCAGGCATGGGCGCGCGAACGGCGCTACAGCGCGGCTCGAGAGCTCGCGGGGCCGCGCGGGGCCGCGATCGCCACCGGCCACACCGCGACCGACCAGGTCGAGACGATCCTGTACCGGCTCGCGGCGTCGCCCGGGCGCCGCGCGCTGCTGGGCATCCCTGCGCGTGCGGGAACGGTGGTGCGGCCCCTGCTCGAGGTGACGAGGGACGAGACGGCGGCGTACTGCGCCGAGCGCGGGCTGCCGTGGCTCGAGGACCCGAGCAACGCCTCGGACGCCTACGCGCGCAACCGCGTCCGCGCCGAGCTGCTGCCCGCGCTGCGGCGGCTGCACCCGGCGGCCGACGCCAACATCCTGCGCACGCTCGCGCTGCTGCGCGACGAGGCCGCGGTGCTCGACGCGGCCGTCGACGCGGCGCTGACGGACGAGCAGGCGGCGCTGGCCGCGCTGCCACCGTCCCTCGCGCGCCTGTGCCTGCAGCGGCTCGCCGACGATGCGGCGTCCGGCCCCGCACCGGCCGTCGGCGCGCGCGCCGGCGAGCTGCTCGCGCTCGGCGGCGGCGCCGGCAGCGCGGCGCTCGACCTCGGCGGGGGCCTGCGGGCGGTCGCCGAGTACGGTCGCCTCCGGTTCGAGCGGGACACAGGGACCCCGCCGGCTGCAGAGGCGCGGCTCGACGTGCCCGGGCGCGCCACGTTCGCGGGCGGCGAGCTCACCTGCGAGGTCGGCCCGGAGCTCGCGATCGCCGACGGCACGCTCGACCTCGACGCGCTGGCGGCCCCGCTGGAGGTCCGGCCCTGGCGGCCGGGCGACCGGATGCGCCCGCTCGGCCTCGGCGGCAGCCGCTCCCTGCAGGACCTCTTCACCGACCGCAAGGTCCCGCGCGCGCGCCGCGCGCGCACGCCCGTGGTCCTTTCTGAAGGCGAGATCGCCTGGGTGCCCGGCGTCGCCACGGGCGAGCGCTTCCGCGTCGGCGAGCGCACGCGCCGGCGCGCCAGGCTCGCGTGGCGACCGCCGGGCCGTCCGCCGACGTAGACTGCGCGGCCGTGCTCCGCGACGAGTCCATCGGCGAGATCATGGTCCAGGCCGACGAGCTCCAGCACCGCGTGCGCGAGCTCGGCGCCGAGATCTCGCGCGACTACGCGGACAAGGACCTGCTGCTGATCGGAGTGCTCAAGGGCGCGGTGTTCTTCCTCAGCGATCTGATGCGCCACATCGACGTGCCCTGCGAGGTCGACTTCATGGCGGTCGCCTCGTACGGCTCCTCGACGGACTCCTCGGGCGTCGTGCGGATCCTCAAGGACCTCGACGCCCCGCTCGAGGGCCGCGACGTGCTGATCGTCGAGGACATCGTCGACTCCGGGCTCACGCTGCAGTACCTGATGCGCACGCTCGAGGCCCGCAAGCCCGCGTCGCTGGAGGTCTGCGCGCTGCTGACCAAGCCCGAGCGGCGCAAGGTCGAGACGCCGGCGCGCTACATCGGCTTCGAGATCCCGGACAAGTTCGCGATCGGCTACGGGCTCGATTACGCCGAGCGCTACCGCAATCTGCCCTATGTCGCAGTGCTGACCGGCGTCGACGGCTGAGGCCGTACTTAGGAACTCGGGCCACACTGCTCAAGGGCCCGTCCTGGCGGGCCGAAACCCTGCAGAACGCGGAAAGACCCCTGGTAGCCTTGTTCATCTTGTCCAGCCGTTCCATCCCTGCGTGCGGGCAGCGCGCCGATAGCCGATGAGCAGGTTCTTCAAGAGCGCGGCGTTCCCGATCCTGATCGTGATCGTGCTGGCGTTCTTCGCCTCCAAGCTGATCGCCCGCTCCGACCAGGCGCCCGCGAAGAGCTTCAACGGGTTCCTGACGCAGATCGACCGCGGCCAGATCCAGTCCGTGACGCTGCGGACGAAGGACAACTCGGCCGAGGTGACCCTGCGCGGCGCCGACAAGGCCCGCTACGAGGTCGGCTACCCGCTCGACTACTCCGACGTGCTGGTCAACAAGCTGCGCGCCGCCACGGCCGAGGGCAAGATCACGGACTTCGACGTCAAGCCGGCGCGCTCCAGCGTGATCCTGTCGCTGCTGACGTACGTGCTGCCGTTCCTGATCTTCATCGGGTTCTGGATCTTCCTGATGAACCAGGTCCAAGGCGGCGGCTCGAAGGTCATGTCGTTCGGCAAGTCGCGCGCCAAGCGGCTGTCGGTGGACTCGCCGAAGATCACGTTCCGCGACGTCGCGGGCGTCGACGAGGCGGTCGAGGAGCTGCACGAGATCAAGGAGTTCCTCGAGAACCCGAAGAAGTTCCAGGCGCTGGGGGCCCGCATCCCCAAGGGCGTGCTGCTCTACGGGCCTCCCGGCACCGGCAAGACGCTGCTGGCGCGCGCCGTCGCGGGCGAGGCCGGCGTGCCGTTCTTCTCGATCTCCGGCTCGGACTTCGTCGAGATGTTCGTCGGCGTCGGCGCCTCGCGCGTGCGTGATCTGTTCGAGCAGGCCAAGCAGAACTCGCCCTGCATCATCTTCATGGACGAGATCGACGCGGTCGGCCGCCATCGCGGCGCGGGCCTCGGCGGCGGCCACGACGAGCGCGAGCAGACGCTGAACCAGCTCCTCGTGGAGATGGACGGGTTCGAGGCCAAGGACAACATCATCATGATCGCGGCCACCAACCGGCCCGACATCCTCGATCCCGCCCTGCTGCGCCCCGGCCGCTTCGACCGCCAGATCACCGTCGACCGCCCGGACCGCAAGGGCCGCGCGAAGATCCTCGAGGTCCACACGCGCGGCAAGCCGCTGGCCAAGGTCATCGACGTCGACACGCTGGCGGGCCAGACGCCCGGCTTCACCGGCGCCGACCTGTCCAACCTCGTCAACGAGGCCGCCCTCCTCGCCGCCCGCACGGGCAAGAAGGAGATCGGCCAGGTCGAGCTCGAAGAGGGCATCATGCGGGTCGTCGCCGGCCCGGAGAAGAAGACCCGGGTGATGGGCGAGAAGGAGCGGCTGATCACGGCCTACCACGAGATGGGCCACGCGATCGTCGGGCACTACCTCGAGCACTCCGACCCGGTGCACAAGGTCTCGATCATCTCCCGCGGCCAGGCGCTCGGCTACACGATCTCGCTGCCGAGCGAGGACAAGTTCCTCACCACGCGCGCGGAGCTGACCGACACGATGGCGATGACGCTCGGCGGCCGCGCCGCGGAGGAGATCGTCTTCGGCGAGATCACCACAGGCGCGTCGAACGACCTCGAGAAGGTCACGGCGACCGCCAAGCAGATGGTGATGCGCTTCGGCATGAGCGAGAAGCTCGGCCCGCGCGTGTTCGGCCACGACCACGGCCAGCCGTTCCTGGGCCGCGAGTTCTCCGCCGAGCCCGACTACTCCGACGAGATCGCGCGCGAGATCGACGACGAGATCCGCCGGATCGTCGAGGGCGCGCACCAGCAGGCCAAGGACATCCTCGGTGAGCACCGCGAGGCGCTCACGCACATCTCCGAGCTGCTGCTCAAGCGCGAGACGATCGAGCGCGAGGAGTTCGAGGCGCTGCTGGCCGGCAAGTCCGAGGAGGAGGTCTTCGGCCCGGACGACGTGCCGGGCGACGGCACCCCCGAGCGCCCCGAGCTGCCCCCGGCCGCCGACCGCGCCGGCCGCGACGTGCCGCGCCCCCTGCCGCGCCCCGGCCTCGCCGGCGGCACGACCGAAGCGCGCCTCTCGCTGCCCGAGAAGCCCGACCTGGCCTAGCTGCAAGAAAGGGGTCAGACCCCCTTCTTGCACGGGGTGGGGTTGCCCGCACCCCCGCGGCGGGGTGGCCCGACCGGGCATTCGCTGGCCTGCACGAACAATCGGCGTCGCGCCCGGTGGGAGAGTTCCGTTCCAGAGAGAACGCCATGCACTCCCTCCTCAACATCCATCACGCGAACGCCGTAGAGCAGCAGCGCTCGGCCGCCCGTCGCCCCTGGTGGCACTACGCCACCCCGACGGTCTCCCGTCCCGCTCGGCGCCATACCCCCAAGGCGCATCCGGCTCCGGTCGTCCGCACCGCATAGCGATCTCCACAGCGGCCCCCGTCTCGCTCCCTCCCCCCGGGCGAGACGGGGGTCGAGTCTTTCAACGGCTCGCCTCGAGCGGCAGCGGCGAGGCGGGCTTGAGCTCCTCGAGGCGCAGCAGCGTCATCACGCGCTGGGCGCCGCCGCGGGTCGAGAGCCGCACGAGCACCCGCTGCAGCTCGGCGACCTCGCGGGCGACGACCATCAGCATCGCGTCGGTCTCGCCCGTCACCCAGTCGGCGGCGATCACCTCGGGCATCGCGCGCACGGCCTGGGCGAAGCGGCGGTGCGCCGTGTCGTCGTGGCGCTCGAGCGAGACGGCGACGTAGACCTGCAGCGCGAAGCCCGCGGCCGCCGAGTCCAGGCGCGCCGCGATGCCGCGCACGATGCCGGACTCCTTGAGCCTCCGCACGCGGTGCAGCGTGGCCGCGGGGGAGAGGCCGACGAGGCGCGCGAGCTCGACGTTCGGGCGGTCGGCGTCGGCCTGCAGCTCCGCAAGCAGCTGGATGTCAACAGAATCGAGCGAAATGGCCATGTCACGAAACAATATTCGGTGATCAGGCCGATACAACGAATCGTGCCTGGAGAAGCGGCGATCTCGTCCGATCATGACGGGTGTCATGACCAGCAACCGCTCCGCCATCCTCGCCCTCGCCGCCGCCGGCGCGCTGTGGGGCCTGACCGTGCCGCTGTCGAAGCTCTCGCTCGACTGGCTCGGCGGCGCGTGGCTGACGGTCATCCGCTTCGCGATCGCCGCGCCGGTGCTGGCTTACGCCGGCCGCCGCGGCCTGCGCGCGGCGCTCACGCCGCAGATCGCCGCCGCGGGCGCGGTCGGCTTCGGCGCGGTCATCCTGCTCCAGAACGCGGGCATCGAGCGCACGAGCGTCTCGCACGCCGCGCTGGTCGTCGGCGCCGTCCCCGTGATGGTCGCGCTGATGGCGGCCGCGCTCGGCCACGGCGTCGCGCGCCCGCTGCAGTGGACGGGCTACGGCGTGGCGCTGGCCGGCATCGCGATGGTCGCCGGTAGCGGCGGCTCGGGCGCCACGACCGCGGGCGACCTGATCGTGTTCGCCTCCGTGGCGCTCTCGGCGACGTTCATCGTCGTGCAGCCGCGCCTGCTCGAGGGGCGCGACCCGGCGGCGGTCACGGCCGTGCAGTTCGCCGCCGGCGCGCTCGTCGCGCTCCCGCACGCGCTCGCCTTCGAGGGCCTGCCGCCCGCGCCGGTCGAGGCCGGCCCGGTGATCGCGCTGGTCGCGCTCGCGTCCGTCGGCACCGTGGTCCCGTTCTGGCTGTTCGCCCACGGGCAGGCGCACGTGCCGGCCAACCTGGCGGGAACGTTCCTGAACCTCGAGCCGCTCGTCGGCGTCGCCGTCGGCTGGATCGGCTTCGGCGAGGCCGTCGCGGCCAACCAGCTGCTCGGCGGCGTGGCCGTCCTGGCCGGCATCGCGCTCAGCACCTACCGCCCGGACGAGGGGAGGCGGCGCCCGCGCAGCGGGCGCCCCCGCGCCTGGCGCCTCCGTCCGCTGACCGCCGGCTGACGAGGGCTCAGGAGACGAGGGCGGCGAGCTCCTCGTAGGGAGCGTGCGCGAAGAACGGATCGAGCGGCTCGTCCTGCTCGCGCGCCGAGCGCAGCGCGCGCTCCCAAGTGAGCGTTCGGACGATCCGCGCGACGCGGCAGGCGAGCGCGAGCTCCTCGGCGAGCGCGTGCGGCGCGGCGATGTCGGCGAACGCCTCCAGGTAGGCGGCGCGGGCGCGCTCCAGGTGCGGCCCGGCGAGCACCTGCGCGGGTACGAGCATGACCGCGAACGCGTGCGCGAGCACGGCGTCGCCCCAGTCGTAGAAGCGGTACGGCCCCGTCCCGAGGACGTTGTGGTGGTGCAGGTCGTTGTGGTCCAGGCTCGCCGGCACCGGCGAGGCGGCGAGGCGCTCGCACCAGCGGGCCACGTCGTCGCGCAGCGCGGCGACCTGCCGGAGCGCGCCGCTGTCACCGCCGCCCGCGGGCGCCGCGGCGCGGGCGGCCTCGAGCGCCTCCCCGAAGCGCCCGGGGACGACCTCCGGCCGCATGTCGGGCACGCCGAGCGCCGGGAGCGCGGCGGCGCGCGGCGCGAGCGCGCGCTGCAGCCGCCCGTACTGCGCCAGCGCCGCGGCCATGGCCGCCGGCACGTCGTCGGGCGCCAGGCGCTCGCCGACCGGCGGCCCGCCGTCGGGCAGCAGCATCCAGCCGCGGGGTGCGTCGACCGCCAGCGGGGTGAGCACGTCCTCCGGCGCCTCGCGGGCGAGCAGCCCGTAGAGGCCGGCCTCGAAGGCCGTCGCGGCGCCCGCGGCCTTCATCCACACGTCGCCGCCGGTCGTCGGCGCGCGCAGGACGGTCGCCCACGGGCGCACGCGCGTCTGCTCGACCTCGCCGGTCCGCTCCAGGCCTGACTCCGCGAGCCGGCGATCGATCCAGCCGGCGGCCTGCTCCCGCCACGCCTCCGAGGTCCATAACCCGACGCTCACGCCGCGAACGTACCCGCCGCCGCGCGGCGGCGCGGCGCGGCGGGCTGCCAGCATGCCGCGGGTGCTGACGGTCTTCGACGGACACAACGACACGCTCACGCGCGAGGACGCGGGCGACTTCGCCTCCGGCCGCGCGGGCGGCCACGTGGACCTGCCGCGCGCCCGCCGGGGCGGCCTCGGCGGCGGGATCTTCGCGGCGTTCACGCCCACGCCGGGGGACGAGCCGCCGGACGGCGAGCCGGCCGCGCCGGTCGGGCAGGACCCCGCCGCCGGGCTGGTCGCGCGCACGCTCGGACGGCTGTTGGCGCTCGAGCGCGACGGCCACGTGAAGCTCGCCCGCGGGCCCGGCGACCTCGACGCCGCGCGCGCCGAGGGCACGCTCGCCGCCGTGGCCCACGTCGAGGGCGCGGAGGCCGTCGACCCCGGGCTGCTGGCGCTGGACGTGCTCCACGCCGCGGGCTTGCGCTCGCTGGGCCCGGTCTGGAGCCGCCCGAACGCGTTCGCCCACGGCGTCCCGTTCGCGTACCCGAGCTCGCCGGACACGGGCCCGGGTCTCACGCCCGCCGGCACGCGGCTCGTCCGCCGCTGCGCCGAGCTGGGCATCGCGGTCGACCTCAGCCATCTCAACGAGCGCGGCTTCTGGGACGTCGCCGGGCTGGAGCTCGCGCCGCTGATCGCGTCGCACTCGGGCGCGCACGCGATCTGCCCCGCCAGCCGCAACCTCACGGACGCCCAGCTCGACGCCATCGGCGCGTCGGGCGGGCTGGTCGGGGTGGTCTACGCCGTCGCCTTCGTCCGCCCCGACGGCGCCGAGGACCCGGACACGCCGCTGGAGGCGATCGCCGCCCACGTGCGCCACGTCGCCGACCGGATCGGCGTCGACCACGTCGCGCTCGGCTCGGACTTCGACGGCGCGGAGATCCCGCGGGCGCTCGGCGACGTCACCGGCCTTCCGCGCCTGCTCGACGCGATCCGCGCGACGGGCTTCGACGACGACGAGATGGAGCGGATCGCCTGGGGCAACTGGCGGCGCGTGCTCGAGGCCGCCTGGGCCGGCTAGCTCAGCCGGCCGGCTCCCGCGCCCACAGGCCGGCGAGCCGGACGACGACCGCCGCCGCCGAGGCCATGTCGTGCACGGACGCCCACTCGCGCACGGAGTGGTACTCGTGGCCGCCCGTGAACAGGTTCGGCGTCGGCAGGCCGCGCGCGCTGAGGATCGAGCCGTCGGTGCCGCCGCGGATCGGCTCCCGCACGGGCTCGATCCCCTCCTCGCGGATCGCCCGCTCGGCGACCTCGACGATCTGCGGGGCCTCGTCGATGAAGCGGCGCATGTTGGGGTACTGCGGGCGCTCGGTCACCTCCACCCGCGAGCGCGGCTCCTCGGCGGCGACCGCCTCGGCGGTGCTTCGGATCAGCGCGATGTGCTCGGCCAGCAGCGCGTCGTCGAAGTCGCGCGCGATGAAGCGGATCTCCGCGCGACCCGCGTCGCCGGAGAGCATGAAGGGGTGGACGAAGCCGTCGCGGTCGCCCGTGGTCTCCGGCGTGAGCCGGTCGGAGGGCAGCCGCGCGAGCAGCACGCCCGCCAGCCGCGCGGCGTTGACGAGCCTGCCCTTCGCCCAGCCCGGGTGGATGTCGACGCCGTGGAAGACGACCGCGACCTCGGTGCCCGAGAACGTCTCGTCCTGGATCTCGCCGGGCTGCGAGCCGTCGAGCGTGTAGGCGTACGCCGCGCCGAAGCGCTCGACGTCGAACAGCGTCGCGCCCTCGCCGATCTCCTCGTCGGGCGTGAAGCCGATCTTCAGCGTCGGGCGCGGCAGCTCGGGATGCGCGGCCAGGTGCGCGACGGCGGCCATGATCTCGGCCACGCCGGCCTTGTCGTCGGCGCCCAGCAGCGTGTCGCCGCTCGAGGTGACGACGTCGTGGCCGGCCTTGCCGCCCAGCACCGGCATGTCGGCCGGGTCGAGCACGGTGCCGCCGCGCGGGAGCTCGATCGGCCGGCCGTCGTAATCGCGGTGCACGAGCGGCTCGACGCCGGCGCCCGGCGCGTCGGGGGAGACGTCCACGTGCGCGATCAGCCCGACCGCGGGCGGCGAGCCGCCGTTCGCGGGCAGCGTCGCGTAGACGTAGCCGTTGTCGTCGATCGCCGCATCGTCGAGGCCGATCTCGCGCAGCTCGGCCACCAGCATCCGCAGCAGGTCGAGCTGGCCGGGCGTGCTCGGGCTCTGCGTGCGGTCGCGGACGGACTGCGTGTCGACGCGGGCGTAGCGCAGGAAGCGGTCGAGGACGTCGGCGGCCAGCGCCTCCGCGAGCTCCGACGTGTAGGCGGCAGGCATCCGCTGGTCTTATCAGCCGGGTGGGGCTGGCCGCACCGCGGCGGCGGCCCTCCGCACCCGTCAGACGCAGGGTCGCACCAGTCCGCGGGCACCCGCCGATTGCGAGAGTTCACCCATCGCAGCACCCCCGATCAGGCCCACCCACCGGGCGACCAGATGAACTCCCTCCTCCACATCATCCACGCGCAGGCGACCGACCAGCAGCGACTGGCCGCCCGCCGCAACCGGCGCCGCAGCTAGAGCCTCCCCATCGCCGGGAGGGCGGGGACGGTGTCCCCGCCCTCCTCCGGGGCGCGCCGGGGGCCGACGTGCGTCCCGGCGCGCCTGCGCTCGTATGATCGGGAGCATGAGCGGGGGAGCACCCTCTCCTGAGGAGGCCATCCGGGAGCTCAAGCAGATCACCGACGCCGCGCTCGGCTCGCTGTCGATGGACGAGCTGTTGAAGGTCCTGCTCGATCGCATCGCGGAGATCCTCGTCTCCGACACCGCTGCCTTCCTGCTGCTGGACGAGGTCTCCAACGAGCTCGTGGCGCAGGCCGCCAAGGGCATCGAGGAGGAGGTCGAGCAGGGGGTGCGGATCCCGGTCGGGCGCGGCTTCGCCGGCAGGATCGCGGCCCAGCTGCGCCCCGTGGCGATCGAGGACGTCGACCACGCGGACATCCTCAACCCGATCCTGCGCGAGAAGGGCATCCGCTCGCTGCTCGGCGTGCCGCTGCTCGTCGAGGGCCGGGTGATCGGCGTGCTGCACGTGGGCTCGCTGACGCGCCGCCACTTCGACCAGCGCGAGGTCGACCTGCTCCAGCTCGCCGCTGACCGCGCCGCGATCGCGATCGAGCACGCGCGGCTGCACGCGCAGCGCGACATCGTCGAGGCGATGCAGCGGGCGATGCTGCCGGCCGCGCTGCCGCTGATCCCCGGCATCCTGTTCACGGCGACCTACAAGCCGGCCGCGGTCGATGCCCGGGTCGGCGGCGACTGGTACGACGTGTTCGAGCTCGGGTTCGGCCGGATCGCGCTGGTGATCGGCGACGTCGTCGGCCGCGGCGTGGAGGCCGGCGCCCTGATGGCGCAGGTCCGCACCGCCCTGCGCGCGTACGCGTTCGAGGGCCACCCGCCGGGGATGGTCGTGGAGCTGCTCAACCGGCTGTTCGCCGCCTCCCGGCCGACGAAGCTGACCACGCTGGCCTACCTAGTGCTCGACCCCGAGGCGGCCGAGATCACGCTGGTCAGCGCGGGCCACCTCCCGCCGATCGTCGTCGGCCCCGACGGCACGGGGCGGCTGCTCGACGTGGAGGGGGACCCGCCCGTCGGCGCCTTCCGCGCGGCCCGCTACCACGAGCGCAAGGTCCCGCTCGAGCCCGGCAGCCGCCTCGTGCTGGTGACCGACGGCGCCGCCGAGGTCCGCGGCGAGCCGCTCGACGCGGGGCTGGAGCGCCTGCGCGTGCTCGCCGAGACCGAGCTCGACACCCGCGCGCTGTGCGCCAAGATCGCCCAGGGCGCCGCCTCGGGCGGGCCCAGCGACGACGACGTGGCCGTGCTGGTCGCGCACGTGCAGCCGCTGCCCGAGCGCCTGAGCACCCGCTGGCCGGCCAACGCGGACGCGCTCGGCGGCCTGCGCCACCTCCTCCGCCGCTGGCTGGCCGGCCACGGCGCCAGCAAGAACGAGATCTACGACATCACCGTCGCCGTCCAGGAGGCGGCGGCGAACGCCGTCGAGCACGCGTACGCCCCCGGCACCGCGGCCTTCACCGTCGACGCCGAGCACGTCGCCGGGGCGATCACGGTGACGGTGACCGACCGCGGCCGCTGGCGCGAGGCTCGCGGCGAGCACCGCGGCCGCGGGTTCCCGCTGATGCGCGGGCTGATGGAGAGCGTCGACGTCAGGCCCGAGGGCGGCGGCACCTCCGTGGTGCTGCGGCGGACGCTGACGCTCGAGGAGGCCGGATGCCGTCACTGATCCGCGTCAGCGAGGAGCGCCTCGACGGCACGGTGATAGCCGTGCTCGACGGCGAGCTGGACGCCTCCAGCGTGGGCGACGTCGCCGTCGTCCTGCGCCGGCTGGTCGAGAACCGCGTCCACCGGGTCGTGGTCGACATGGCGAAGGTGAGCTACCTGGACAGCGCGGGCATCAACCTGCTCTACGCGGTCGGCGGCGACCTGTCGGCGCGCCAGCAGCAGCTGCACCTCGTGGTCGTCCCCGGGTCGCCGATCGAGCGGACGTTGCAGATCGTCGGCGCGGACCGGTCGTTCCCGTTCCACGCGGACCGGGACGGGGCGCTCTCCTAGCCGACCTGCGGGCCGGAGAGCTGCGCGCGGAAGGTCGCGATCTCCGTGACGGCGGCGCCGACGTAGGCGCTGCGGTAGTCCTCGATCTCGCGCTCGAGATCGTCGATGTAGGCCGGGATCGCGTCGGCGCCCCAGGCCAGGGCGGCGGCGCGCTCATCGGCGAGGGTGTCGAGGTGGGTGCGGATCTCGGTGGTCGTCATGGCCAGGCAAATGTCGCAGTCCGGGGGCCGCCTCCAGAGGGGGCCCGCATGTGTCTCGTCGTAGGACGTCCCCACTGTCGCGGTGCGGTCGACCCCACTACGTGAAGGGTCCGTTACCGTCACTTCGCCGATGCGGCCGTTCGAGATCATGGGCGTGATCAACGTCACGCCGGACTCGTTCTCCGACGGCGGCACGTTCGACGACGACGCCGCGGCCGTCCGCCACGCCCGCCGGCTCGTCGAGGAGGGCGCCGCGATCGTCGACGTGGGCGGCGAGTCGACCCGGCCCGGCGCCGCGCCCGTGCCCGCCGGCGAGGAGCTGCGGCGCGTCGTGCCGGTCGTCGAGGGCCTTGCCGCGCTCGGCCTGGGCGCGCGGATCTCCGTCGACACGATGAAGCTCGAGGTCGCCCGCGCGGCGGTCGACGCGGGCGCCACGTACGTCAACGACGTGACCGCGTTCCGCCACGAGCCGGAGCTCGCCGCCTTCGTCGCCGAGCGCGGGCTGGAGTGCTGCTTGATGCACATGCTCGGCGAGCCGCGCACGATGCAGCAGGATCCGCGCTACGACGACGTGGTCTCCGAGGTGAAGGCGTTCCTCGAGGAGCGGCTGGCGGCCGCGGTCGCCGCCGGCGTGCCGGAGGAGCGCGTGCAGCTCGACCCCGGGATCGGGTTCGGCAAGACGCTGGAGCACAACCTCGAGCTGCTGCGCCGGCTGGACGAGATCGCCGCGATCGGGCGGCCGGTCGTGCTCGGCACCTCGCGCAAGTCCTTCATCGGCCGCATCACGGGCCGCGACGTCGCCGGCCGCGTGCACGGGACGGTCGCGACCTGCGTGCTCGGCTATGAGCGCGGGGCGCGCGTGTTCCGCGTGCACGACGTCGCCGCCGTGCACGACGGGCTCTCTGTGGCGGCTGCTACGTTGCCGCCGGATGGCCCCTGAGGACCCGGACCCGTACGAGGACGAGGACGAGGACCTCTCGAGCAGCGACGACGAGGACGACGAGGGTCCCGAGGTCGGGGTCACCGTCGAGATCGTCGGGCTCTCCCTCTACACCCACCACGGCGTCACCGCCGCCGAGCGCGAGATCGGCCAGCGGCTGGTGCTCGACGTGCGCTTCGACGTCGGCGAGCCCGACGCGCTGATCACGGACCGCGTCGAGGACACGGTCGACTACGGCGAGGTCTGCCAGGTGATCGCGCTGATCGCGCAGCAGCGCTCCTACAAGACGCTCGAGCGGCTGTGCGCGGTCATCGCCGACCGGCTCGCGTCGCAGTTCGGCGCCGAGAGCGTCACCGTCAAGGCGGCCAAGCCCGAGCCGCCGATCCCGCTCCCGGTCGAGGAGGTCTCGGTCGAGGTGTGGCGGGAAGAGCGTCCTTGACGTACTTGTAAGTAGTCACTAACATGTAGCCATGGCCGTCGAGCCGCGCGCCAGGAAGTCCGCCGAGGAGCGCCGCGAGGAGATCCTCGTCGTCGCCGTGCGCCACTTCGCGATCGGTGGCCTGCACGGCACCTCGACCGAGGCGATCGCGCGCGAGGCCGGCATCTCCCAGCCCTACCTGTTCCGGCTCTACCGCACCAAGAAGGAGCTCTTCCTCGCCTGCGTGGACCGCGCCAACGAGCGCATCCGCGACGCGTTCCGCCGCGCCGCCGCCGGTGCGCCCGAGGACGAGCGGCTGCAGGCGATGGGCCAGGCCTACATCGACGAGCTGCTCCCCGACCGTCACGCGGTGCTGATGCAGATGCAGGGCTACGTGGCGACGTCGGACCCCGACATCCAGGCCCACGTCCGCGCCCGCTTCGAGCGGCTCGTGGCCGAGGTCACCGAGCTCTCGGGCGCCGACGCCGGGTCCGTGTGGGCGTTCTTCGCGCAGGGGATGCTGCTCAACGTGACCCAGTCGCTCGACCTCGAGGCGATCGCCGGCGAGAGCGAGTGGGCCGCCAGCTGGTGCAACGGCCCCCCGCGGCGGCGTAGTGCTCGAGCGGCTGGCCGGCCTGATCGACCGGCGGCGGAGGGCGGTGCTCCTCGTCGCGGTGCTGGGCGTGTTCGCCGCCGGGGCGTACGGCGGCCCGGTGGTCGGGCTGCTCGACGTGGGCGACGACTTCTCCGACCCCGGGTCGGAGTCGATCCAGGCGCGCGACACGGTCGAGCGCACGACGGGGCGCTCCGCCGCGCCCGACGCGCTCGTGCTCGTCCGGCTCGGCGGCGCGGCTCGAGCGCGCCGGAGGCCGGACGCCGGCTGGACGGCGGTGGGCGCGAGGATCCGCGAGGGCGACGACGTCGCGGAGGTCGGCCTGCCGGAGCCCGGCCGCCCGTCGCCGCTCGTCTCCGAGGACCGCCGCTCGGTCTACCTGCCGGTCACGTTCTTCACGGCCGCCGACGAGGACGATGCCGCCGACGCGCTCGTCGAGCGCATGCGCGGTGAGCCCGGCGTGACGGTCGGCGGCGGGATCGTCGCCTTCAACCAGGTGGGCGAGCAGGTCGAGTCCGACCTGCAGCGCGCGGAGATGCTGGCCGCGCCGATCCTGCTGCTGTTCTCGCTGCTGGTCTTCCGCAGCCTCGTCGCCGCGCTGCTGCCGCTCGCGGTCGGGACGGCGACCGTGCTGCTGACGTTCTCCGGGCTGCGGATCATCAACGAGTTCGAGCCGATGTCGACGTTCGCGATCAACCTGACGACGGGGCTCGGGCTCGGGCTGGCGATCGACTACTCGCTTGTTCATGGTCTCGCGCTTCCGCGAGGAGCTCGAAGAGGACGGCGACCGCTCCCGCGCGCTGCACGCGACGGTGCGCACCGCGGGCCGGACCGTGCTGTTCTCGGCCTTCACCGTGGCCGCCGCGCTGGCGGCGATGCTCGTGTTCCCGCTGCGCTTCCTGTACTCGATGGGCGCCGGCGGCGTGCTCGTGGCCCTCAGCGCGGCGCTCGTGTCGCTGACGCTGCTGCCGGCGCTGCTCGCGGTGCTCGGGCCGCGCGTGAACGCCCTCGGGCTGCGCCGCTGGCAGCTCGCGATGCGGCGCGACGCCGCGCACGTGCAGGCCGGCCCGTGGTACCGGCTCTCGCGCACCGTCATGCGCCGCCCGGCGCCCGTGGCCGGAGCGGCCGCCGTGCTGCTGATCGTGATGGGGCTGCCGTTCCTGCGGATCGAGTTCACGGGCGTCGACGCGTCGGTGCTCCCGGCCGAGAAGAGCGCGAAGGTGGTCGACGAGGCGCTGCGCTCCGAGTTCCCGCCCGGCCCGACCGCGCCGGTGCTCGTGGTCGCGGGCGTGGGGGAGCGCGGGAGCGAAGCGGCGCAGGACTACGGGTCGCGCCTGGCGGGCCTCGACGGCGTGGCGAGCGTGGGGCCGCCCGAGCAGGCGGGCGGCTACTGGATCTACGACGTCGTGCCGGAGCGGACGGCGCTGTCGGCATCCGCACAGGAGGTCGTGCGCGACGTGCGCGGGCTCGACGAGCCGTTCCCCGTGCAGGTCGGCGGCGAGACCGCGGGCTTCCTGGACCAGCAGACGTCGCTCGGCGACTCGCTGCCGCTCGCGCTGGCGATCCTGGCCACCACCACCCTGCTGATCCTGTTCGCCATGACGGGCTCGGTCGTGCTCCCGATCAAGGCGCTCGTGATGAACCTGCTCACCGTCAGCGCCGCGTTCGGGCTGCTGGTGCTGATCTTCCAGGACGGCCGCTTCGAGGGGCTGCTCGCCTACGACTCGCAGGGTGCCCTGGAGGCGACGCAGCCCATCCTGCTGTTCTGCGTCGCCTTCGGCCTGTCCACCGACTACGGCGTGTTCCTGCTCACGCGGATCAAGGAGGCGCGCGACGGCGGCGCGGGCGAGCGCGAGTCGGTCGCGGTCGGGCTCGAGCGGACGGGGCGGATCGTGACTTACGCCGCGCTGCTGTTCTGCATCGCGATCGGGGCGTTCGCGAGCTCGCAGGTCGTGTTCATCAAGGAGGTCGGGGTCGGCACCGCGCTGGCCGTCCTGATCGACGCCTTCCTCGTGCGCGCGCTGCTCGTGCCGTCGCTGATGGCGCTGCTCGGCCGCTGGAACTGGTGGGCGCCGCGGCCGCTGGCGCGGCTGCACGCGCGGATCGGGCTCCAAGAGGCGTGACGCTCTCCGCCGACACGAACCTGTCGCGCGACGGCGACGGGCGCTTCCACGGCGAGGTCTCCGAGGCCTGGTGGATCGAGCGCGGGCCGTTCGGCGGCTACCTGTCGGCGTTCCTCGTGCGCGCCATGCTCGCCGAGCTCGACGACCCGGAGCGGCCGCCGCGCTCGCTGACCGTGCACTTCGTCGACGCGCCGGCGGCCGGGCCGATCGAGGTCGCCGTGGCGCGTGGAGCGCGCCGGGCGCTCGAGCAGCGTCATGAGCCTGCGCATGGAGCAGGAGGGGCGGCCGATCGCCGTGGCGCTCGCGGGCGCGGCCACCTGGCGCGAGGGCGAACCCGAGTGGGCCGACCTGGACGCCGCCCGCCGCTCCTCCGCCCGAGGAGAGCCCTCCGGTGCCGCACGCCGAGGGGGCCCCGCGCTTCCAGGAGCGCTTCGACCTGCGCTGGGTCGAGGGCGGCTTCCCGGGCCGGCCGTCCGAGCGCGCCCGGCACGTGGCCTGGATGCGCCTGAAGGAGGGCGGCCCGCTCGACCACCTGGCGGTGACCGCGATGTCCGACGGCTGGATGCCGGCGGCGTTCTCGAAGCTCGGGCGGTTCGCGATCGTCCCGACCTTCGACCTGACGATCCACTTCCGCTCTCCGCTGCCCGCTCCTGGCGAGTGGCTGCTGGCCGAGTACCGCTCCGCGGTCTCCGCCGGCGGCGCCTGGGAGGAGGACGGCGAGCTGTGGGCGCAGGACGGCACGCTGGTGGCGCAGTCGCGGCAGCTCGCGATGATGCGGGAGCGGCGGCGGTGAGCGCCGAGCTCGGCTACCTCGGGGTGGGCTCGAACCTCGGCGACCGGCGCGTGCTGTTGCAGGCCGCGGTCGAGGACCTGTGGACCCGCGGTGTTCAGACGCTCGCCTCCTCGTCGGTCTACGAGACCGAGCCCGTCGGCGAGGTGCTCGACCAGCCGGCCTTCCTCAACGCCTGCCTGCGGGTCGAGACCGCGCTCGGGCCGGAGGCGCTGCTCGACGCGTGCAAGGCGGTCGAGGCGGCGCTCGGGCGCGAGGCCGGCGGCGTGCGCCACGGGCCGCGCCCCGTCGACGTCGACGTCCTGCTCCTGGGTACGGATGCGTACACCTCCGAGCGGCTCTCGATCCCGCACCGCGAGCTCGCGCGCCGGCGCTTCGTGCTCGTGCCGCTGCTCGAGCTGGACCCGGCGCTGGAGCTGCCCGACGGCACGTCGCCGGCGGTCGCGCTCGCCGCGCTGGAGGGCCAGGCCGTGCGCCGCGCCGGCCCCCCGCTCGACGTGCGGGGCTGACCGGCCCGCGCCCACCCGGGTACCGTTCGGGCGGTGAGAGGGCGGAGCTGGGCGGTCGGGTCGGTGCTGCTGATGGCGGCGCCGGTCGCGAGCGCCGACGCCGCGACCTACTGCGTCGGCGTCCGGGCGGCCGGCTGCACGGCCAAGGACACCGCCGCCGAGGCGTTCACCGCCGCGCGCGCCGACACGGAGCGCGACACGATCATGCTCGGCCGCATCAGCGAGGCGGGCGCGTTCGCCGACGCGGTGGGCCGGCCCGTGCGCGTAATCGGGCTCGGCGCCGACGCTCACCCGGCTGCGAGCGGGCCCCTCGGGCCCGACGCTGCGGCTGCTCGACCCCGGCAGCACGGCGCGCGGGCTGCGCGTGGACGGCGGCGCTTCGCCCCCGGCGGTGCAGCTCGACGACGGCGCGGCGCTCACGAGCGCGGTCGTCGAGGGGCGGGTGCGGGTCCGCGGCGGCCCCGTCGAGCTCGCGAGCGTGCTCGTCGACGCGTCGCCCGGCCCGGGCGTGGAGGTGACGTGCGAGGTGGCGAGCACGCGGCTCTCGCTCGGGCACGTGACCGTGCGGGGCTCCGGCGACGCCGGGGTCGGCGGGAGCTGCGCGACCGCGGGCCGGACGATCGCCGTGACCGCCGTGGACTCGATCGTGTGGGGCTACACGCGCGGGTTCGAGCTCGGCGGCGGCAGCCTGACGGCGACCTACTCGGACTTCCCGGAGGCCACGGGACAGACCAACCTGGCGGCCGATCCGCGCTTCACCGCGCCGGGCGACGCGCGGCCGCAGCCCGGCTCGCCCGTGCTCGACGCCGGCCGCCCCGGCCCGCTGTCGGACACGGAGACCCACGAGGACGCGCTCGGTTTCGTGCGGCTCGCCGACGGCACGGGCGACGGCAGCCTGCGCCGGGACATGGGTGCGCTGGAGCTGCAGCCGCCGGCGCCGGGGGCGCTGACGGGCAACGTGCTCTCCAACCCGGGGGCGGAGGCCGGCACGGCGGCCGAGGACGACACCTCGAGCCCGGCGCCGCCGCAGTGGTCGCGCACGGGCGCCTTCACGTTCGTCCGCTACGGAACGGTCGCGGGCAACTTCCCGTTCCCGTCGCGGCGGATCGGCGAGGCGCTCGGCGCCGGCAGCGCCTTCTTCACCGCCGGCCCGGGCAAGGGCAACACCGCCACGCAGGTCGTCCGCGTCGGCGAGGCCGCGCCAGAGATCGACCTCGGCCACGGCTCCGCGGCGCTGTCGGCCCTGGTCGGCGGCTACCGCTCGAGCGCCGACGGCGGCATCGTCGAGGCCGAGTTCCGCGACCCCGCCGGCGACCCGCTCGGCCGGATCCAGGTCGGCCCGGTGACGGCGGCCGGCCGCGGCGGGGCCACCAACCTGCTCCCGCGCTCGACCGCGGGCGCGATGCCGCCGCTCACGCGCTCGGTCGCCGTCACGCTGCGCTCCGTGCCCGCCGCCGGCGGCTACGACGACGCCTACTTCGACTCGATCGCGCTCGTCCCGCGCGTCCTCGGCGGCACCCCGCACCAAGACCCCGCCGGCCGCGGGCTGCGCCCGTTCTCGGGCGCCACCGTCGTCTCCCGCCGCGCCGCCGTCGACCGCCGCCGCCGCGCCTGGGTCCAGCTGGCCTGCGCGGACCGGGTCGTGCGCCGCTGCACGGGCGCCGTCACGATCACGGCCAAGCTCGCCCGCAAGGGCGCCGAGCGACGGGTCGCCCGGCGCGAATTCTCCCTGCGCCGGGGCCGCGTGAAGCGCATCCCGATCGCCCTCGCCCGCCCGGGCCGTCGAGCGATCGCGTCCCGCAAGCGGATCCGGGCGCACATCTACGTGGCCGCAAGGGACGGCCAGGGGCTCACGCGGACGTCATCGGCGCCCGCGCGCCTCGTGCGCGGCAAGGGGTTCCGCCGCCGATGACGGCCCCGGTCACATGGGCGCGGGTGCCCGCGCCGCCAACCACTCCGAAGGCAGCGTCCCTGCCGGCACTCGCCCCGGGTAGCGCGGGAACCACCGCATCGCGAGGTCGGCGCACGGTCGCCCCGAGACCCGCGGCTCGAGGTCCTCGATCGTGAGCAGGAGCCGGACGCCCGAGCCGATCTGGAGGTCGGCGGCGTTCGGCACGTCGGTGGACGCGCCGGCGGAGCCCGTCCCGATCCACCGGTCCGCGCGGTCGAGGTGGAAGTCGAGGTTGATCAGGTCGGCGCGCACCGCGGGGTCGCCGGCCCCGTTGAAGTACGCCGACAGGCGCGCCACCAGCGGGGGCCGAGACGCGGGTGAGCGCGTCCGGGACCGGCAGATCCGCGTCCTCGGCGAAGCTCATCATCGAGCCGGTCGACCGCGTCAGCGCCGCCCATGCGAGCCGCCGCGCCAGCGGCTGCAGGACCTCGTCGCCCCAGCGCTCGGCCTCCTCGACCTCGCGGCGCTCGCGGCCGTCGATGGGCAGCAGCGGCGGGTCGGGCGCGCGGTGCTCGAGCGCTCGGAGGATCTCGCGCGAGCCGAGCACCTTCTCGCCGTCGTCGAACTCGATCGCGGGCACCGTCAGCCCGCGGAACTTGGCGTACTGCTGGACCTTCGAGACCACCGGGATCATGTCCACGCGCCGGAAGTCGACGCCCTTGAGGCGCAGCGCGAGCTCGACCGCAGCGCACGGGTGGGAGGCCGGCAGGGCGTACAGGGTCGCGGCGGGCAAGGCGGCGCGAGTTTAGACCCCATCCACCGATCCCCGCGGCGTCTCGACACCGTGGCCGTTCGCCAGAGCCGATTGACCGCGATCCAAGTGACCCGCCACGAGGAACCGCGGTCAATCGACCCTGGCTCGGCCCACGGCGCCGAGCCGTCCACGGATCACCGGTGGATGCGGTCTAACCTCCGCGCATGCTGCTGGTCGTCGACGTCGGCAACACCCAGACCCACCTCGGGACCTTCGAGGGAACCGAGCTGATCGAGCACTGGCGCTTCGCCACGGTCCGCAAGTCGACCGCGGACGAGCTCGGCGCGGCGCTGCGCAACCTGCTGGCGCTGCGCGGGATGTCCTTCGCCGACCTCGACGCGTCGATCGTCTCCTCGACCGTGCCGCGCCTGCGGCCCGAGTGGGACGAGGTCGGCGAGCGCTACCTCGGCCACGAGCTGCTCGTCGTCGGCCCGGGCATGCGCACGGGCATGCCGATCCGCTACGACAACCCGCGCGAGATCGGCCCGGACCGGCTGGTCAACGCGGTCGCCGGCTACGCGAAGATCGGCGACGCCTGCGTGATCGTCGACTTCGGCACCGCGGTCACGCACGATGTCGTCTCCGCCGACGGGGAGTACCTCGGGGGCGTGATCTTCCCGGGCCTGGAGATCTCGCTCGAGGCGCTCACGGAGCGCGCCGCGGCGCTGCCGACGATCGATCTCACGGAGCCGCGCGCCGTGCTCGGCAAGTCGACGGTCGAGGCGATCCGCTCCGGCGTCCTCTACGGCTACGCCGGCATGGTCGACGGGATCCTCGCGCGCCTGGAGGGCGAGCTCGGCGTGTCGCGCGCGATCGCGACGGGCGGCCTGGCCGGCGCCGTCGCGCCCTACTGCGAGCGCATCGAGGAGGTCGACGACCTGCTCACGCTCACCGGCCTGCGGCTGATCTGGGAGCGGAACCGCTAGTCCGGATCCACCGATGATCCGTGGATGACTCGGCGTCGTGGGCCGAGTCAGAGTCGATCGGCCGCCTACTCATGTGGCGGGCCACCTGGGTTTGCGGCCGATCGACTCTGGCGAACGGCCACGGCGGCGAGGCGCCGCGGGGGTCGGTGGATCCGGGCTCAGCAGTGCGGGGAGCTCCTCCATCGAGCGGAACACCGTCGCCCCTTCGAGCGCGGCGGCCGGCGTCAGCGCGGAGTAGCCCAGCACCGTCATGCCGGCCGCGCGGCCGGCCGCCACGCCTGCGGGGGCGTCCTCGACGACGACGCAGTCCGCCGGCGCGTGGCCCATCGCAGCCGCGGCGTGGAGGAACAGGTCGGGCGCCGGCTTGCCGTGCTCGACCTCGGTGGCGCTGAAGATCCGGCCCTCGAAGCGCGCGAGCAGCCCGGTCGCGTCGAGCGAGGTGCGGATCTTCTCGTGCGCGCCGCTGGAGGCCACGCACGTCGGGGCGGAGATCGCATCGAGCGCCGCCGCGATGCCCGGCACCGGCCGCAGCTCGCGCCGCAGCGCCGCGTACAGCTCCTCGTGGTAGCCGTCGGCGAAGCCGTCCGGCAGCGGCCGGCCGAGGCGCTGCTCTATGAGCGCTGCGCACGTCGCCCACGAGCGGCCCATGTAGTCGCGGATCGACTCCTCGGTGGTCGTCGGCAGGCCGATCGCCGTCAGGCGCTCGGCCAGGATCCGATTCGAGATCGGCTCGGAGTCGACGAGCACCCCGTCGCAGTCGAGAATGACCAGCATGCGCCGCCGTACCCTAGAAGCCGTGCGATCGCTGACCGATCCATGGGAGCTCGGGGGCCTGACCATCCCCAACCGCGTCGTGCTCGCCCCGCTGGCGGGCATCGGCAACTGGTTCGTGCGCCTGCAGGCCAAGCGCTACGGCGCCGGCCTGGCGGTCTCGGAGATGGTCTCGAGCTTCGCGATCCACTACGAGAACCGCAAGACGCTCGACGAGCTGCTGGTGATCGACCCGCGCGAGCGCGAGGGCGGGCCGGTGGCGATGCAGCTGTTCGGCCAGGACCCGGCGGTCATGCGCACGGCCGCCGCGCGCGTCGCCGAGGCCGGCGCCGACCTGATCGACCTCAACATGGGCTGCCCCGTCCCGAAGGTCTGCAAGACCGGCGCGGGCGCCGCGCTGCTCAAGGACCCCGACACCGCCGTCGCGGTCGCGCGCGCCGCCGCCGAGGGCTCCGGCCTGCCCGTGACCGTCAAGCTGCGCGCCGAGGGCTTCGACGTGGCCAGGCGGCTGGTCGAGGAGGCCGGCGTCGCCGGCATCACCTTCCACCCGCGCACGGTCAAGGTCCGCCACAAGGGGCGCCCCGACTACGAGCTCGCCGCCGAGCTCGTCCAGACGCTGCCCGTGCCCGTGATCGTCTCGGGCGGCATGCGCGAGGCCGAGCACGTCCGCTGGGCGTTCGAGTACACGGGCGCCGCGGCGATCATGCTCGCCCGCGGCTCGCTCGGGAACCCGTGGCTGTTCGAGCAGGTGCTCGGCACGCGCGACGGCGACCCGGGCCGCGACGAGGTGCTCGAGGAGTGGGCGTGGGTCGTCGACCGCGCGGAGGAGCACCTCGGCCCCGAGCGCGCCGCCCGCTACCTGCGCAAGTTCCACCCCTGGTACATCGAGCGCCTCGGCGAGGCCCCGGGCGTGCAGGACGCCCTGCAGCGCGCCGAGACGCTCGCCGAGCAGCGCGAGCTGATCGCCGGGCTGCGCGCGCTCACAGCCTCCGCGACGTGAGCTTCGCCGTCGTGCGCCGGCTCCCGCGCGCCACGGTGATGCGCACCTTGTGGTCGCCGCGCCGCGCCTTGCGCGCCGGGTAGCGCAGCCGCACGGTCTTCCCGCCGCGCGTGCTGCGCGCCTTGAACGAGCGCACGACCTTGCCTCCGCGCAGCACCCGCACGGTCACGCGCGCGCGGCGCTTGAGCCGGTAGGCGATCCGCAGCGGGACGGAGCGCGTCCCGCCGAACACCGCGCGCTCGAGCTTGAACGACTCGAGCGTGCCGCAGGTGGAGCGGCGGTGGAACTGCGGGCGCCTCTTGAAGCGGCCGTTCGTGCGCCGCAGCACGGTGCGCCGGGTGTCGGCGAGCTTGCCGTAGCGCGTCCGGTAGCGCACGAAGAACACGCCGTCGGAGACCCGGACGCCCTTGCGGTTCGCCCGCCCGTTCCAGGTGAACCCCTTGCGGCGGTTCCTGAAGCGCGCGACCAGGCGCTCCTCGAGCACGCGGCGGCCGTGGGAGACCTGGAAGACGTCCACGTCGACGCGGCGGCCGAGCCGGCGCGTGAAGCCCATCCGGACCTTGCGCCCGCGCGGCGTGGCCTTGGCCTTGGCGAAGCCCGCGGTGGCCGGGCACGCGGTCGCGCCGGCCGTCGTGGCCTGCGGCCGGCACTCCGCGCCGAGCAGGTTGCAGAACAGGATCCAGCCCGTGTACGTCACCGCGTAGGGCTCGATGCCGAAGTCGTGGTCGAACGCCTCTGACGGCTGCGGCAGCAGCGCGCCGAGGAAGCGCACCCGCCCCGAGCCCTCGGGGATCTCGCCCATCGCCGCTCGCCCGTAGTCCGGGTCCGAGCCGCTCGCGCCGGCCTCGACCGCGCTGGCCAGCACCTTGCCGCCGGCCTTGGTCACGGCGTCCGCGGAGATGTCCCACGCGGGCGACTCCGCCGCGTCGGCGCCGACGTTGCCCTTGCTCGGGTCGGTGTTCTGGATCGCGAAGCCGAGCGGCGTCGGCTCGTAGGTCTGGCGGCGGTTGTCGGAGTTGAAGCGGGCGCCGTCCTGGCGCACGTCGTTGGGGGAGGAGACCAGCGGCTCGCCGAGCGTCGTCTCCTCCGCCGAGCGGCCGAACGCGACCTGCCCGACGTAGAGCTTGCGGCTCGCGACCGCGTCCGCCGGCACGCCGGTCACCCGCGGCAGCGCGCGCAGCGCGCCGTCGGTGAGCACGAGGTTGCCGCCCTTGCGCACCCACTCGCGCAGCTTGCCGTAGTAGCCCGCCTCGTCGCCGCCGCCCGGGAACGGGTCGTCGGCGAGCACGATCGAGCCGAAGCCGTCCAGCGACTGGCTGCCGGAGGCGATCCGCGCCGGGTCGAGCTTCGCGAAGTCGCCGGAGCTGCCCGGCACGTAGCGGTTGAGGTCGGCCAGGAAGTCCGTGTTGGCGACGTCGTAGGCGCGCTCGCGCGGGCCGGCGGCGCCGCTCGTGTCACCGGCCGCCGTGGCGGGGCCCTGGCTGAACTCGACGTCCATGCGGGCGCCCGCGTCGAGCAGGCTCGGCGGGCCCTCGAGCACCGCCCGCCACTCGACCTTCTGGCCCTGGCGGTTGACGGCCAGCGGCCGGTTGACGGCGGCGGTGAGGGCGGCCTGGGCGTAGACCGGAGACTGGTTGTAGTCCTCCGCGACGGTGATGAACCCGTCCGCGTCGGGGTCGATGCCCGGGTGGTCGTCGCAGCCCTTGCACTGGACCTTCAGCGTCGTGACCGCGTTGCCGTCGGAGATCCCGAGCACGTTGAGCTTGGTGATGTCGACGCGCAGGCCGCCGTTGAAGACGTCCTTGCCCGCGTCGGGCGAGCCGTCGGCGGGCTGCTTGCCGAGCTTGACCGGGAAGTCGAAGACCACCTGACCGGCGCCCGGCGTGCCGGACTGGTCGGAGATCTTCGCCTGCGCGACCGTGCCCGGCGGCGTCTTGGGCTGGTTGTCGCGCTCGGGGCGCGCGAGCCGCGCGTTGGCGACGTAGCCCTTGCGGCCCGCCCCGTCGAAGGTCGCGCCGGGCGGGTTGAGGATCTGGGACAGCTGGGCGTAGATCAGCGCCTTGTTGCCGTCCACGTGCAGCTGCTCGCCCTGGGGGTCGAAGACGATGTTGCGGTCGAGGTGCGAGAACGACATCTCGTTGTCGATGCCGTCCGCGTCGAGGCCGACGGGCGAGTCGAACCAGTCGCCCAGCGCGCCCGTGGTCGTGTAGTTGATCGTGTCGTAGACCGTGCCCCAGGTCTGCCCGTAGATGCGCGCGCACGCCTCGGTGCCGTCCACCGCCGGCGTGCAGCCGTTCTGTGACTTCGGGGTGTCGTTGGGCACGATCAGCGGCGACCAGGCGAGCGCCTTCTCGGAGACCTTGTGGATCGCCTTGGCGACCTCGCGCACGCGCGTGTCCTTGGCGAGGTCGTGACGGCCGTGGCCGAGCAGCGTGTAGGAGAGCGCGTCGGCCGTCAGCTGACCGTGCAGGTCGACGCCGCCGTCGAACTGCGCGCCCGTGGCCTTGACGTCGCCGAAGAAGCCGGCCAGCGCGCGGCTCTCGGGCTCCGACAGCGCGGAGTAGGGGCGGAACGCGAAGCCGACGTCGGGCCAGTCGCGGTTGAGGTCGACGCCGTTGCCGTTGTAGCGCTGGAAGGAGATGCCGCCCGAGCTGATCGAGCCGCGGCGCCAGCCGTCGGGGTTGGGATACGTCACGTAGATGATCGAGCGCCGCAGGACCTCCGAGAAGGTCGGCGCGCCCGCGATCGTGCCCTCGGGGACGATCCGCTCGTCGGAGCGCTTGGTCGTCGCGGCCGTGACGAGGTCCTCGACCATGCGCGTGCCGCCCTCGACGCCCGCGCGCTCGATGCCGTGGATCGACAGCGACAGCGCGTAGCGCTTCTTGCCCTTGTCCGGGACGGTCTCGTCCGTGACCCGCAGGACGTAGAGGTCGCTCCTGTTGCGCCCGTTCCCCGTCGTCGGCAGGCCGGCCGAGCGGTAGCTCTCGCGCGGGGTGAACTCGAAGCGCCCGAGGTTGTTGCCCGGGAAGGCCTCCAGCTCGTTGGTGCCGGCGGCAGTGCCGTCCTCGTTGGCGCCGCGGCGGCCGTCGAGCGGCCACACCTCGAGGTAGCGCTGCCACTCCGGCTTGGAGTTCATGAAGGCGATGCCGTCCGTGAACTCGTCGACGCCGATGAACTGCACCGCCGGCACGTCGCCCTGGGCGTTGGGCGAGCACGGCTGCACGCCGGTCTGCCGGCAGCCGCCGAGCGGGTCCGGGAAGACGCGGCCGAGGGCGGCGTAGGAGCCGTCGTCGGTGGCGACCGGCGAGGCGGCTGCCGCCGTCGGGAGGAGGGCGAGCAGCAGGGCGGCGAGCAGGATCAGGCGCATGCTGACCTGCAACGCGGCGCGGGTCCGAAACCTTCGGTTGAACCGCTGTGCCGGTGCTACCATGCCGCGCTGCGCCGAATCGCTTGAGCGCACTCACAGGTCCGCATTTGCGCGGGCTTTTCTTTTCTCCGGACCCAGACTTAGGACGACGAGATGCAGAGAGACGTCCTGCTCACCCCCGAGGGGCTCGACAAGCTGAAGGATGAGATCGAGCACCTCTCCACGGTCAAGCGCCGCGAGGTCGCCGAGCGCATCAAGGAAGCGCGCGAGTTCGGCGACATCTCCGAGAACTCCGAGTACGACGACGCCAAGAACGAGCAGGCGATGCTCGAGGCGCGGATCGCCTCCCTGGAGGAGAAGCTCCGCTCCGCGTCGGTGATCGACGCGTCCGAGCTGGACTCGAACGTCGTGCGCGTCGGCTCGCTCGTGTCGGTCAAGGACGAGGGCTCCGGCAAGTCGCTGAAGTACACGATCGTCGGCTCGACCGAGGCGAACCCGTCGGAGAACCGGCTCTCGAACGAGTCGCCGGTCGGCAAGGGCCTGCTCGGCCGCAAGAAGGGCGACACCGTCAAGGTGCAGCTCCCCAACGGCAAGATCCGGGAGCTCAAGATCACCAAGATCGACGTCGCGTGAGCGACGAGGCCGGCACCGCTTCTGGCGGTGAGGCCGAGATCCTCGCCGCCAGGCGGCGCAAGCTCGAGGAGCTGCGCGCCGCCGGCATCGACCCGTTCCCGCACGAGTTCGCCGGCGTCGTCCCGATCGAGCAGGCGCGCGAGGGACACGACGAGCTCGAGCCCGGCGGCGAGACCGCCGAGCGCGTGCGCGTCGCCGGCCGCCTGACGGCCAAGCGCGGCCAGGGCAAGGCGATCTTCGCCGACCTCGTGGACCGCTCCGGGCGGATCCAGCTGCTCGGCCGGCTCAACGTGCTCGGCGAGGAGGCGTTCGAGCGCCTGCGCGCGGCCGACCTCGGCGACATCGTCGGGGCCGACGGCACGATCATCCGCTCCAAGGCGGGCGAGCTGACCGTCTCGCTCGACGACGTCACGCTGCTGGCCAAGTCGCTGCGGCCGCCGCCGTCCGAGTACTACGGGCTCGCCGACACCGAGACGCGCTTCCGCCGCCGCGAGCTCGACCTGATCGCCAATCAGGAGTCGCGCGACGTGTTCCTCGCGCGGGCGCGCGTGATCTCGGAGATCCGCCGCTTCCTCGACGAGCACGGCTTCGTCGAGGTCGAGACCCCGATCCTGCAGACGCTCTACGGCGGCGCCGCGGCGCGGCCGTTCGTGACGCACCACCACACACTCGACCGTGACATGTACCTGCGGATCGCCACCGAGCTGTACCTCAAGCGGCTGATCGTCGGCGGGCTCGAGCGCGTCTACGAGATCGGCAAGAACTTCCGCAACGAGGGCGTCTCGCCCAAGCACAACCCCGAGTTCACCGTGCTCGAGTGGTACGAGGCCTACGCCGACTACGAGGACATCGCGGCGCGCTGCGAGCAGCTCGTGCACTGCGTGGCGAGCGCCCTCGGCCAGGGCGAGCGGTTCGCGCCGCCGTGGCACCGGGAGACGCTCGCGGGCGCGATCGAGTCGCGCTCCGGCGTCGACATCCTCGCCCACCGCGACCTGGCGTCACTGCAGGCGGCGATGCGCGAGGCCGGCCACGAGGTCCCCGAGCACGAGGAGACCTGGGCGCGGCTCGTGGACTTCCTGCTCTCGAAGTTCGTCGAGCCGACGCTGCAGGAGCCGACGTTCCTGCTCGACTATCCCGTCGAGCTCTCGCCGCTGGCCAAGCGCCACCGCAGCCAGGAGGGCCTCGTCGAGCGCTGGGAGGCGTTCGCGGGCGGGATGGAGATCGCCAACGCGTTCACCGAGCTCAACGACCCCGACGACCAGCGCGCCCGCTTCGAGGAGCAGAAGCGCGCCGCCGCCTCCGGCGACGAGGAGGCGCAGCCCTACGACGAGGCGTTCGTCGAGGCGCTCGAGCAGGGCATGCCGCCGACCGGCGGCATCGGGATCGGCATCGACCGGCTCGTGATGCTGCTCACCGGGCGGACCACGATCCGCGAGGTCGTGCTGTTCCCCGCGATGCGCGAGCCGTAGCCGCTAGCCGCCGGAGCCCGGCGCGGAGGAGAACGACGGCAGGTACGTGTCCGTGCTGTACCCGCACTGGTCGGCCGCGGGGAGCAGCACGAAGGGCCTCCTCCCGCGGCTCCGGCCTCCCTCCACGCGCACGGCCCGCACCCGCGCGGTGCGGGGGAGCGCCAGCACCCACGCGCGCCCGCCGCCGTAGCGGCGCGGCACCCGCACGACGCGGGCGCGGAGCGTCCGGCCGCCCGGCAGCACCGCGCGGACCGCGCGCGCCCCCCTGGGAAGCGTGCCGGCCATCACCGCCAGCCGCGGCGTGCAGGTCACGGCCGCGTGGATCCGGTAGTCCTCGCCGTTCGTGCTCAGGTGTGCGACGCACTCGGGGTGCTCGCCGCGCAGCGTCAGCGTGACGCACGTCCCGTAGCGATGCCGGGCCGCCGCGAGCCGCCAGCCACGCCCGCCGGCGAGCCGGGCGGAGCTCAGGAACGTGGGCTCGTCGGCGAAGAGGTCCGGGTCGTAGACGGGCAGCGTGCCGATCACCGCGCCTGCGGAGTCGAGCATCCGGAAGCGGTCCTCGAGCCCCGCGGTCGCCTCCGCGAGCAGGAACCGCACCGTCCCGGCGTAGCGCCCGCTGTAGCCGCCCTCGACCGTCGCGACCTCGCGGCCGTCCGGGAGCCGGACGCGGACGACCTCGCTCGGCAGCACCGCGCTCACGACCCCCGCGGTCGCGAGGCCGAACGCGTTCTCGCCGTTGACGGCCGGCAGCTGGCAGTCGCTCTGGTCGGCGAGCAGCCGGTCGATGCCGGCGCACAGGCGGTCCGCCGGCCCGTCGCGCACCACCAGCCGGTGGCCCTCGCTCTCGGCGACCACCTGCTCGCCGCCGGCGGGCGCCGGCTCCGTGCCCGGTGCCGGGAAGGCGAAGTAGCGGAGGATGCCGAAGCTCGCGCTGCCGCTGCACGGGAGGCCGCTCGGCGCCTCGCCGAGGTCGTAGCCCGCCCTGGCGCCGACCGCGCTGACCGACCGGACCGCCTCACCGCGCGGGACCGCGGTCGCGAGGTAGCGGTGCTCGCGGCCCTGCGCGTCGAACAAGGTCCGCGTGCGGACCTCGCGCACGCGCCCGCTCCCGAGCCGCAGGCGCACCGCGGTGACGGCGTCGCCGACGAAACCGGAGAGCACCGTGCGCAGCCCGTCGCAACCTGCCGTCGGGAAGACGGCGAGGGTCTCGCGACTCGGGCCGGAGTCGCGGCAGGTCGTCGACGATCCGCTCTCGCCGTACTCGCCGCGCTCGCGCACGGCGATGCAGGTCAGGACCTCCGTGCGGTCGAGCTGGAGCGGCGTGGAGACCACACGGCGCCGGCTCTCCCCGGTCACGCTGGTCGAGTTACGGCCCGCGCGCTCGCGCAGCAGGACCCGGCGACGGCCGACGGCGGTGCCGAGGTACTCGCTCACGGCGACCCCCTGCAGCGAGCCGTCCGCGCCGAACAGGCGCACGGCCACCAGGCCCCCGCCGTCGTCGTCGCTCGGGTCGGTGAGCGGCAGCGACGCCAGGAAGAAGCGCAGCTTGCCGGCGTAGCGGCCGCGGTAGCCCGGGCCCGCGACGGTGTCGAAGCCGATCCGCCGGCCGTCCGACAGCTCGGCCTCGGCGCGCGTGATCGCGGCGGGCGCGGCGCCCGCGACGAGCAGCCGCTCGTCCGCCACCCAGGTGACGAGGCTCGACCGGCGCGGGCGCCACGGGGCCCGCCCGCAGGTCCCGGCGCCGCCCTCGAACTCCGCTGGGCCCTCGGACACCCGCAGGCACAGGTCCCCGCGGCGGTCACGGGCGTCGAGGCTCCCGCCGTCGATCCGCGCCACCTCCGCTGCGCTCGCGGGCGCCGCGAGGACGAGGAGCGCGAGCACGCCGAGCAGCAGGGACCGGTGAGCGTTCGTGAGCATGGCTTGCAGGGATCATCGCGCAGGACCCGGCGGGACGCACTGCAGGGTGCGCGGCACGCCTGTCGAAGCCTGTCCGAACCGCCCGTTCGGACGCCCGTTCGAACGTCGGGACCATTGGTAAACTGACTCATGGCCGCAATTCGAACCCCGCGTCGCTCATCCGGTCCGGCGTCCGTGCCGAATACCGGGTCAGAGGCCGGGGTATTTTCGTCTCTCGGCCTGTACGCCCAACCGACCGACGGAAACTTCACGACCGAGCGCTAGGGCAGCACTTAGCAGGAAGGAACCACCCCACCACCATGTTCGAGCGATTTACAGAACGCGCACGTCAGGTGGTCGTCCTCGCCCAGGAGGAGGCGCGGACGCTCAAGCACAACTACATCGGCACCGAGCACATCCTGCTCGGCCTCCTTCGCGAGGAGGAGGGCCTGGCGGCCCGCGTCCTCGAGAGCCTGGACATCACCGTCGAGCGTGTACGCGCCCAGGTCGTGCGCATAGTCGGCTCCGGTGAGGAGGTGACATCGGGCCAGATCCCGTTCACGCCGCGCGCGAAGAAGGTGCTGGAGCTCGCCCTGCGCGAGGCGCTGTCCCTCGGTCACAACTACATCGGCACGGAGCACATCCTGCTCGGCCTCGTGCGCGAGAACGAGGGCGTCGCCGCCCGCATCCTGCTCGACTTCGACGCCGACTCGGAGAAGATCCGCAACGAGGTCATCCGGATGCTCTCGGGCCCCGGCGGGCGCCGTTCCGGCTCGGGCTCGGGCCAGAGCTCCGGCGCGGCCGCGGCCGGCCAGGGCGGGGAGGGCAAGAAGTCCTCGAAGCTGCTCGACCAGTTCGGGCGCAACCTGACCAAGCTCGCGTCCGACGGCAAGCTCGACCCGGTCGTCGGCCGCGAGACCGAGATCGAGCGGATCATGCAGATCCTCTCGCGCCGGACGAAGAACAACCCCGTGCTCGTCGGCGAGCCCGGCGTCGGCAAGACCGCCGTCGTCGAGGGCCTCGCCCAGCGCATCACGAACGGGGACGTGCCGGAGCTGCTCAAGAACAAGCAGATCTACACGCTCGACCTGGCGGCGCTGGTCGCGGGCTCGAAGTACCGCGGCGAGTTCGAGGAGCGCCTGAAGAAGGTGATGAAGGAGATCACCCAGCGCGGCGACATCATCCTGTTCATCGACGAGCTGCACAACCTCGTCGGCGCGGGCGCCGCCGAGGGCGCGATCGACGCGGCCTCGATCCTCAAGCCGGCGCTCGCCCGCGGCGAGCTGCAGACCGTCGGCGCGACGACGCTCGACGAGTACCGCAAGTACCTCGAGCGCGACTCCGCGCTGGAGCGCCGCTTCCAGAAGATCACGGTGGACCAGCCGTCGCTGGAGGAGTGCGTGCAGATCCTCAAGGGGCTGCGCGACCGCTACGAGGCGCACCACAAGGTCAACATCACCGACGAGGCGCTGGAGGCGTCGGCCGAGCTGGCCGACCGCTACATCTCCGACCGCTTCCTGCCCGACAAGGCGATCGACCTCATCGACGAGGCCGCCTCGCGCATGCGCATCAAGTCGATGTCCTCGCCGCCCGTCTACCGGGAGCTCGAGGACGAGATCGAGACGACGCGCCGCGACAAGGAGGCCGCGATCGAGGCGCAGGAGTTCGAGAAGGCCGCCAACCTCCGCGACAAGGAGCGGCGCCTGACGAACAAGAAGCGCGAGCTCGAGGACGCCTGGGAGTCCGGCGAGGGCGGCGAGCGGCCGTCGATCGGCGAGGAGGAGATCGCCGACATCGTCTCGATGTGGACCGGCATCCCGGTGTTCAAGCTCACCGAGGCCGAGACCCAGAAGCTGATGCGCATGGAGGAGGAGCTCCACAAGCGCGTCATCGGCCAGCACCAGGCGATCGAGGTCATCTCGAAGGCGATCCGGCGGTCGCGCGCGGGGCTCAAGGACCCCAAGCGCCCGACGGGCTCGTTCGTGTTCCTCGGCCCGTCCGGCGTCGGCAAGACCGAGCTGGCGCGCACGCTCGCCGAGTTCCTCTTCGGCGACGAGGAGGCGATGGTCCGGATCGACATGTCGGAGTACATGGAGAAGCACGCCGTGTCACGGCTCGTCGGCTCGCCCCCCGGCTACGTCGGCTACGACGAGGGCGGCCAGCTGACCGAGGCGGTCCGCCGCAAGCCGTACTCCGTGCTGCTGCTCGACGAGATCGAGAAGGCCCACCCGGACGTCTTCAACATCCTCCTGCAGATCCTGGAGGACGGGCGCCTGACCGACTCGCAGGGCCGGACGGTGGACTTCCGGCACGCCATCGTGATCATGACGTCGAACATCGGCGCCTCGGAGATCGCGCGCAACACGCCGCTCGGCTTCTCCGTCGGCGACGAGGACCACGGCATGACCTACGACGACATGAAGAACCGGGTCATGGGCGAGCTCAAGAAGGTCTTCCGGCCGGAGTTCCTCAACCGCATCGACGACGTGATCGTCTTCCACAAGCTCCAGAAGGAGGAGATCAAGGAGATCGTCGACCTCCTGCTGCGCCGCATCCGCGGGTCGCTGGCGGAGCGCGAGCTGCAGCTCGAGCTCACGGAGGGCGCGGAGGACTTCCTGGTCGAGAAGGGCTGGGACCCGTCGATGGGCGCCCGGCCGCTGCGCCGCGCGATCCAGCGCTACATCGAGGATCCGCTGGCGGACTTCGTGCTCCGCTCGGAGCTCGTGGCCGGCGCCACCGTGATGGTGGACACCGCGCCCGAGGAGTCCGACGAGGATCTCTCGATCAAGATCGTCAAGGCCGAGAAGGCCCCGACGCCGGTCGGCGTGGGCGCCCGCAAGGAGGGCGAGGAGGCCGAGGGCGAGCCCGTCGACGACGGCGGCGCGCTCGACCAGCCGGCGGTCCCGCCGGCCGACCCCGAGTAGGTTCGCTTTCGGACCGGCGGGTGAGTTTCTTCACCCGCCGGCCGCAAGTTCTCGTGGGCTGGCGCGTTCGCGCTTCCATGCACATCACGAGAACCATCAAGGCCGCGCTGGCCGCGACGGTCGTCGCTCTCGCCCTCCCGGGCGCGGCGTCGGCCGCCACGACCCTCCAGCCCGGCGCCTACATGGAGACCGATGTCGGCTCCTGCACGCTCAACTTCGCCTACACCGGCCCGGCCGGCGAGACGCTGCTCGGCACCGCCGCGCACTGCGTGGAGCAGGTCGGCCAGGGCGTGCGCGACTACGACGGGGTGCAGTTCGGCACCGTCTCGTTCATCGGCGACGCCGACGCGACCGCGACCGACTACGCGTTCATCAAGGTGGAGCCCGAGGACGTCGGCCGCGTGAGCGCCGCGGTCAAGGGCTGGCCCGCGTACCCGAAGGGCTCCACGGTGCCCGCCGACACGCTGACCGGCGACAGCATCCAGCTCTCGGGCTACGGGCTCGGCTACGGCACGACGAAGCAGACGCAGGAGCAGCGCACCGCTGTGATGGGCTTCGACGACGCGTCGACCTATGACGTCTCGGGCCCGATCCACTGGGGCGACTCCGGCGGGCCGCTCGTCCACAAGCGCACCGGCAAGGCGCTCGGCATCGTCTCGCGCCTGTGCGCCGGCGCGTGCAGCGAGGAGGGTCCGACGGTCCAGGGCATCCTCGCCAAGGCCGCCGCGGCCGGCTATCGCGTCACGCTGCGCACCGTCTAGCGATCCGGCGCCAGCAGCCGCCCGAACACGCCGCGCAACGTCTCCTTCGCGTAGGCGTGGTTCGGGCTGCTGCTGGTGAGCACCGCGACCGACACGCGCTCGCGGCCGCGGGTGAGCAGCGCGACCTGGTGGTCGACGAGCCCGCGGCCCGAGCCCCAGCCGCCCTTGAAGTACAGCGTCCAGCCGCGCGGCGCCGCGCGGGCGACGCCCCAGCGCTGGCGCGGCACGATCCGCGCCAGCAGGCCGAGCCCGTAGGCGCGGTGGCGTGAGGGCAGCAGGCGGTCGATCTTCAGGAAGAAGCGCGTCTGGTCGCGCGCCGTGATGCGCGCGCAGCCCCAGCAGTCCTGGGTCGCCTCGACGAACTGCGTCATCCCGGCGCGGCGCGCGAGCCGGTCCAGCGCGCCGAAGCCGAGCTCGACGCTGACCGCCGACGCGTCCTTGTTCGAGGACCAGCGCACCATCGGCGTCAGCAGGTTGCGGTCGTCCGGGCGCAGCGCCCGCGCGCGCACCGACGGCCGGCGCAGGTAGGCGACGAGCATCATCGCCTTGACCACGCTCGCCGAGGGGAACGCCTGGTCGGGGGCCAGGCCCGCGACGCCGCGCTCCGTGCGCACCGCGAACGCCACGGTGCCCATGCGGGCCTGCGCGTACGCGCGGGCGGCCTGCACGCCGTCGCGCCAGCCGCGCGGCGCGCTCGCCGCGGCGGGGCCGGCGTGGGCCAGGCCGAGCAGGACGAGGACCGCCGGCAGCGCGCGCCGCATCGGCGCCACGCTACCGGCGGATCCGGTCACGACGGGGCGATCTCCTGCACGGTGCCCCAGACGAGGCAGGTGGCGGCGGTGCCGCCGCGCCCGTCCTGGCGCACCACGCCGTTGACCAGCAGGTTGCGCCCGCGGTACTCGACGTGGAACAGGAACGTGTTGGAGCCGTTGATGACGATCTGGGCGACGGTCCCGTTCGGGACCGCGTTGTACTGGGCGTCGTCGCGGATGCCCGCGCGGCGCGCGACGTTGATGAAGTCGCCCGAGGTGTTGACGAAGTTCAGCTCCGTCGCCGGATCCTCGACTCCCGGCCGCTGCGACTGGTCGTTGCACGTGGCGGTGAGGTGACCGAGGCTGCCGCCGTCGCCGATCTGGACCGGCGCGCCCGGCGCGTTGTCGGCGACCTCGAACGCCCTGCCGAACGTCTGCGTGTGGGCGACGCCCGCGAGGTGCTTGCCCGGGATGCGGCCCTTGTCGGGGCCGCTCTTGTTGGCGGCGACGAGGTTGCCGGCCGCCTTGTTGGTGCTCGAGCTCGCCTTGACGGCGTCGTAGCCGTCGACCTTCCCGGCGTTGCGGGCGTACGAGACGGCGGCGACGCTGGTGCCTCCGAGCGAGACGAACAGCGCGATCGACGCCACCACCATCGATGGTGACGGCTTCTGCAAACGCATGGTGACCCCCTGCGATCGGTTTGTATCCGTCAACACGAACCCGCCGTGGGCGGGAAAGGAGCGCCGCGCAGCCGCGCCGGCGGCCGGGTCTAAGCGGGCGCCTCCCAGACCCACAGCCCCGCGTGCTCGCGGCCGCCGGCCAGACCGAGCTCGGTGACCGCCTCGGCGACCCCGTGGGTCGGCGTAGTCGTGCAGCACGACGAGCGCGCGGGGCGCGAGCCGGGGCTCCCAGGCGCGGAACTCCGCGACGGTCTCGTCGCGGTCGTGCGACGAGTGGGCGAAGAGCAGCTCGACCCCCACGCCGCGGGCCTCGTGGCCGGGGGCGGGGACGAGCTCCAGCCGCTCGCGGGCGCTGCGCGGCAGCAGGGCCAGATAGGCCTCGCGGTGCTCGCGGACGACGGGGTCGAAGGACATCAGCCGGCGCTTCGGGTCGGCGAGCAGCAGCGCACCGGCGGTCCAGCCCGTGGCGGTGCCGAGCTCGACCGCCAGGCGCCGCCCCTCGGCGAGCCGCAGCAGCTCGGCCACGTCGCCGGGGCGGGTGGAGGACTGCAACGCCCGGTCGTCGCCGAGCCGCTGCGCGCGCAGCATCGCCCGTGCCTGGAACAGCGCGGCGCGCGCGGGCAGGACGCGGGTGGCGAGCAGCAGGCGCACGAGCTGGCGGGGCGGCATCGCGGCGCGAGGCTATCGTCCGCGACATGAGCGGTCCCAGCCCGGGCTCCGGCCCCACCGGCCCCGCTGCGCGCGCGGAGCGCGCGGACGTGCCCGCCGGGGGCCCCAACACGCGCGCCATCCACGCGGGGGTGCCCGCCGGCGAGCAGGGCGACCCGCTGCTGCCGGGGCCGGTGCTGGCGGCGCCGTACCACCTGCGCGGGGACAAGGACGCGGCGCCGTACGGCTACGGGCGCGACGAGAACCCGTCGTGGACGCACCTGGAGCGAGCGCTCGGCGACCTCGACGGCGGCGAGTGCACCGTGTTCGCATCCGGCATGGCGGCGGTCACGGCCGTGCTGTTCTCGGTCTTGAAGTCGGGCGACGTCCTGGTCGCGTGCGGTGACGGCTACCCGGGCATCCGCGGGCTGGCGCGCGAGCGGCTCGAGCCGCTGGGCGTCGAGACGCGCCTGGTCCGGACGACGGAGATCGCCGGCGCCGCCGAAGGCGCCGCGCTGGTGTGGCTCGAGACCCCCTCGAACCCGCGGCTGGACGTCGTCGACATCGCCGCGGCCGCCGGCGCCGCCCACGCCGCGGGCGCGCTGCTGGCGGTGGACAACACGGTCTGCACCCCGCTCGGCCAGCAGCCGCTCGCCCACGGCGCCGACTTCGCGATGCTCTCGGGCACCAAGAGCCTCTGCGGGCACTCCGACGTGCTGCTCGGAGCGGTGTCCGTGCGCGACGCCGCGCTCGCGGCGGGCCTGCGGCGCTGGCGGACGCTCTCGGGCGCGATCGCCGGGGGCTTCGAGGCCTGGCTGGCCCACCGCTCGCTCGCGACGCTCGGCCTGCGCCTGGAGCGCTCGAGCGCCAACGCGGCCGCCATCGCGGCGCTGCTGCGCGAGCGCGACGACATCGCGGAGGTCTGCCACCCGGGCGAGTCGCCGCAGATGGCGTTCACGGGCCCGCTCGTCGGCTTCGACCTCGGCACCGCCGGCCGCGCCCAGGCGTTCCTCGCGGCGTGCTCCCTGGTCGCCGAGGCCACGAGCTTCGGCGGCGTGCACTCGACGGCGGAGCGCCGCGGCCGCTGGGGGACCGACGACGTCTCCGAGGGCTTCATCCGCTTCTCCGCGGGCTGCGAGGACACCGACGACCTCCTCGCCGACGTCACCGCCGCGCTCGACGCGGCCAACGGCAACGGCGCTGGGTAGGGGAGCGAGGGAGCCGCCCGCGCTGCACGAACGTCACTTAGTGGAGCGCCGACCCCTCTCCGTGTGACGTTGGGGGTGCGATAGCCCCGCAAACGTCACTTCGACCGGGTGGGCCGCTCCATCGAGTGACGTTTGTGCGCCCCCACCTTCCCCACCCAGAGCCGTTGACGTCCGCCACGCGCGACTCCCCCGGTCGGGGGGCGAACCGTCCGGCCAAGCGCCTAGGTTCAACCACCATGCCCCGGCCCACCACCGTCCACGTCTGCTCGGCCTGCGGCGCCGAGGCCCCGCGCTGGCTCGGCCAGTGCCCCGGCTGCGGGGAGTGGAACACGCTCGTGGAGGAGCAGCGCGCGGCGCCCGCCGCGAAGGGCCGGGGCGGCGCCGCGCCGGCGCGCGTCGCCGCCGCCAAGCCCGTCCGGCTGTCGGACGTCCAGGCGGTCCGGCACGTCCGCCACCGGACCGGCATCAACGAGCTCGACCGCGTGCTCGGCGGCGGGCTGGTCCCCGGCTCGCTGGTGCTGATCGGCGGCTCGCCGGGGATCGGGAAGTCGACGCTGACCTCGATGGCGCTCGGCAACCTCCAGGGCGCGGGGAAGCGCACGCTGTACGTCTCCGGCGAGGAGTCGGCGGCCCAGATCCGCCTGCGGGCGGAGCGGCTGCCCGGCGCGGCGCTGGAAGTCCCGACGCTCGCCGAGACGGACCTGGAGACCGTGCTGGCCACGCTCGACGCCGAGCGGCCCGAGGTCTGCGTGATCGACTCGGTGCAGACGCTGCACGCCGCCGACCTGACCGGCGCGGCGGGGTCCGTCGGCCAGGTGCGCGAGGTCGCCGACCGGATCACGCGGCTGGCCAAGGCGCGCGACATCGCGGTCCTGCTGGTCGGCCACGTGACCAAGGAGGGCGCGCTGGCCGGGCCGCGCGTGCTCGAGCACCTCGTGGACTGCGTGCTGCAGTTCGAGGGCGAGCGCGAGCGCACCTACCGGACGCTGCGGGCGCTCAAGAACCGCTTCGGCTCGACCAACGAAGTCGGCGTGTTCGAGATGCGCCAGGGCGGGCTCGTGGAGGTCGAGGACGCGTCCGCGCGCTTCGTCGGCGAGGCCACGCGCGCGCCCGGCAGCGCCGTCCTGGCGGCGATGGAGGGCTCGCGCTCGCTGCTCGTGGAGGTGCAGGCGCTCGTGTCGCCGTCCGAGCTCGTCCCGCCCCGGCGCGTCTGCAACGGCATCGACCGCAACCGGCTCGCGCTCGTGCTGGCCGTGCTGAGCCGCCATGCGGGCGTCTCGACGGGCAGCGCCGACGTGTTCGTCAACGTCGCCGGCGGCGTGCGGGTCGACGAGCCGGGCGCGGACCTGGCGGTCGCGCTCGCGGTGGCCAGCGCCGCCCGCGGGATGCCGCTCGGCGGCGACTCCCCCAAGCCGGTCGCCTGCTTCGGGGAGATCGGCCTGACGGGCGAGCTGCGCTCGGTCGGCCACCCGGACCGGAGGCTCGCCGAGGCGCGCAAGTTCGGCCTGGATCCGGTGATCGCGCCGGCCGGCAGCGAGGGCGGGGCGACCGAGGTCCCGACCCTGCGGGCGGCCCTGCGAGCCGCGCTCCCGCAGCAGCCGCGGGCGCGAGCTGCGTAGCAGCCCGAGAGGGGTTCGTCAACCGGTGAAATCCCTGCTCTGGAGCCAAAATCGCGACTCAAGAGAGCCTAAAAGGCTGCTAGAATAGGACGCGATGACGCCATGGTCCGGGGAAGAGCTCTCTGAGCTCGAAGCGCGTCAGGAGCCCCGGCTGGTCAAGGCCCTGGAGATGGTCGCCCCCGGTACCGCGGTGCGGGAGGGGATCGACAACATCGTCCATGCCCGGACCGGCGGCCTGATCGTGATCGGGGACCCTGACGAGCTGTCGTTCCTGTTCTCCGGCGGGATCAAGCTCGACATCGACTACACGCCCGCCCTGCTCTACCAGCTGGCGAAGATGGACGGCGCGATCGCGCTGAACGGCAACGCGACCAAGATCGCCTGGTGCAACGTCCAGCTGATGCCGGACCCCACGATCCTCAGCTCGGAGACCGGCACCCGCCACCGCACGGCCGAGCGCGTGTCCAAGCAGACGGACGCGCTCGTGATCGCCGTCTCCCAGCGCCGCGACGTCGTCTCGCTCTACGTCGACGGCGCGAAGTACATCCTCGAGGAGATCCCGGCCGTCCTGGCCAAGGCCAACCAGGCGCTGCAGACGCTCGACAAGTACCGCTCGCGCCTGGACCAGGTCTCCACCCGCCTGACCGCCCTGGAGTTCGAGGGCGGCGTGACGCTGCACGACGTGCTCACGGTCCTGCAGCGCGCCGAGCTCGTGACGCGCATGGCCGTCGAGATCGAGCGCTACATCGTCGAGCTCGGCTCCGAGGGCCGGCTGATCGAGATGCAGCTCGAGGAGACGATGGTCGGCGTCGCGCTCGACAAGGCCGCCCTGCTGCACGACTACCTGGCCGAGCCGGCCGAGGACGCCTTCGCCGTCGCGCTCGACGGCATCGCCCGGCTCGCGCACCAGGACCTGCTCGACTTCGGGCGCCTGGCCGAGCTGCTCGGCCACGACCGCAAGGTCAACACCCTCGACTTCCCAGTCTCACCGCGCGGCTATCGGATCCTCGGGCGCATCCCGCGCCTGCCGAAGCTCGTGGTGCAGAACATCGTCCGCGAGTTCCGCGGGCTGGACGAGATCCTCGCCGCGACCGACCCCGAGCTGGAGTCGGTCGAGGGCGTGGGGGAGATCCGCGCGAAGGACATCCGAGAGGGCCTTCGGCGGCTGCAGGAGATCAATCTCGTCGACCGTTACCTGCAGACATGACCCAGACACCGTTGGACGTCCGGCATCCGGACGCACCCCGATGAAGGAGGACACCATCCCCGATTCCACTGATCAGCTCGAGGACCTCGATATCGAGCGCGAGCCCGAGTGCATCGCCTTCGAGATCGGCGACAACGTGGTCTACCCGCACCATGGCGCGGGTCAGGTCATCAAGAAGGAGCAGAAGGAGATCCTCGGCGAGGTGCGCGAGTACCTCACGATCAAGATCCTCCACAACGACATGACCGTCATGGTCCCGTGCGAGAACGCCGGCAAGGCGGGCCTGCGCCGCGTGATCGACGAGGACACGGTCAAGAAGGTGCTCTCGGTGCTCTCCGACGACGTCTCGGAGATGCCGAAGAACTGGAACCGGCGGTTCAAGCACAACCGCGACAAGATCAAGACCGGCGACATCATGGAACTCGCCGAGGTCGTCCGCAACCTCGCCATCCGCGAGCAGGACAAGGGCCTCTCGACCGGCGAGAAGCAGATGTACACCCGCGCGAAGAAGATCCTGGCGAGCGAGATGATGTACGCGCTCGACAAGGACGAGGAGCAGGCCGAGGCCTACCTCGACGGGATCCTGACGCGCGAGCCCTCGCTCGCCGGCAGCGCAAGCTCCTAGCAGGCCTGTGAAGAAGGCGGTCGCCCTCCTGGTGGCCGCCGGCAGTGGTGAACGCCTTGGCGCCGCGCGGCCCAAGGCGTTCGTCACGCTGGCCGGCCGTCCGATGCTCGAGTGGTCGGTGGACGCGCTGCGGGCGGCCGGGTTGTCCGAGATCGTGGTCGCGCTCCCTGCCGGCTCGGAGGCTCCCGCCGGTTGTGTGGGGGTTCCCGGTGGCGAGACCCGGTCGGCGTCGGTGCGCGCTGCGTTGACGGCGGCAGGTGAGGGGGACGTGGTCGTCCACGATGCCGCTCGGCCGCTCGTGGAGCCTGCGCTCTTCGTGGCCGCCCTCGCCGCTCTGGAGGGCGCTGACGCCGCCGTCGCGGCCGCGCAGGTCACCGACACGGTCAAGGAGGCCGGGCCGGACCACCGGGTGACGGCGACGCTGGACCGCTCGCGGCTGTGGGCGATCCAGACCCCGCAGGCCTTCCGGCGTGACGTGCTCGAGCGCGCCCTGGATGTGGGTGACGACGTGCTCGCCTCGGCCACCGACGACGCCTGGCTCGTCGAGCGCGCCGGCGGCAGCGTGGTCGTCGTCCCCGCCCCGCCGGGCAACTTCAAGGTCACGACGCCGCACGACCTCCAGGTCGCCGAGCTGCTCCTGCGCACGCGAGCGGTGGATAACTCGGGCTGAGCCCGATCTATCCACCGCTCGCGGTCCAGAGGGACCAGCGGGTGACGTCGATCGCGACGACCGGGCCCTCGGGCGGCCGGTCGCGGTACTGCGGGTAGCGCTCGCGGAGCAGCTCGATCGCCGGCTCGTGGCCGGGCTCGAGGATGCGGGCGGTGCCGTCGGCGCGCGCCCACCACAGGAGCGACCAGTCCTCCTGGTAGTGGTCGGCGAGGACGGCGGCGCGCGGGTCGGCCCGCAGGTTGTCGAGCCGCTTGAGCGCGGTGGTGCGCTTGGGCTTGTGGTCGACCGCGTGGTAGATCGTGTCGCCGGCGACGGCGAACACGATCGGCACGATGTGCGGCCCGTCCGGCCCCGTCGTGGCGAGCCGCGCCACCCTGGCCGAGGCGAACCGCTCGCGCGCGGTCATGCCTCGCCGTTGAGCTCCGCGACGGCGGCCTCGAAGCGCTCGAGCGCCGCCTCGATCTGCGAGCGCCCGGCGGAGGGCACCCACCGGATCACCCGCTCCACGCCCGCGTGCTGAAGCTGCTCGAGCGCGTGGACGTCGGCGGGGACGCCCATCACCACGACCCGGATGCCGCGCTCGCGGGCCTCCGGGATGCGGTCGAGCACGTTGCCGCGCGCGAAGTTCGGGAACCACGCGTCGCCGAACGCCTCGGCGCGGTCGAGCACGGTGGGCCCGTTGCCGCCGACCAGCACGGGCGGATGCGGACGCTGGGCGGGCTTCGGCCACGACCAGATCCCGTCGAAGTCCACGAAGCGCCCGTGGTAGCTGGCCTCGTCCTGGGTCCAGATCGCCTTCATGGCCTCGACGCGCTCGGCCAGCAGCTTCATCCGCGTCCGCGGGTCCGTGCCATGGTTGGCCATCTCCTCGCGGTTCCAGCCGGCGCCGACTCCGAACTCCAGCCGGCCGCCCGAGAGGTGGTCGACGCTCGCGACCTCCTTGGCCGTGACGATCGGATCGCGCTCGACGACGAGGCAGATGCCGCTCCCGACCCGCAGGTGCGACGTCGCCGCCGCCGCGGCCGTCAGCGCGACGAACAGGTCGTACGTGTGGAGGTACCTGCGCGGCAGCTCGCCGCCCCCGGCGTACGGCGTCTCCCGGCTCGCCGGGATGTGCGTGTGCTCGGCGAAGTAGAGCGCCGCGTGGCCGTGCTCCTCGACGAGGCGGGCGACCTCGCCCGGACCGGGAGCGTCGTGGGTCGGGAAGTAGCCGATGCCGGTGTCCATGCGTCCAGGCTAGGTCACCTGTGCGTGCCTTGACGGCGCGGGCAGACTGGCAGGATGCCGACCTTCGTCTTCCGCCTCATCGCGCCGCGCCCGAGCTTCGCCCTCGACATGAGCGACGAGGAGCGCGAGATCATGGGCCGCCATGCGGCGCACTGGCAGCCCCTGATCGAGCAGGGCCGGATGGTCGTCTTCGGCCCCGTCCTCGACGGCTCGGGCTCCTGGGGGCTGGGGGTCATCGAGGCCGACGACGAGGAAGCGGTGCGCGCCCACGCGGCGAGCGATCCCGCGGTGACCACCGGCACCGGCACGATCGAGGTCGGCTCGCTGCTGATGGGCTTCGTGCGCCCGTGACAGACTCGTGGCCATGGGTGCGATCGACGACCGGCTGACCCAGCTCGGCATCGAGCTTCCGGCTCCGCCGGCCGCTCCGCCCGGGGTCGAGCTGCCCTTCGAGTACGTGCGCCTGCACGGCGACGTCGCGTACGTGTCCGGCCACGGGCCGCTGGACGGCGACCGGGTCCTGGTGACCGGCGACGTCGGAGCGGAGGTCACCGTCGAGCAGGCCTACGAGGCGGCGCGGGCGACCGCGCTGTCGATGTTCGCCTCGCTGCGGCGGGAGCTCGGCGACCTCGACCGCGTGGGCGCGTGGCTGAAGCTGCTCGGCTTCGTCAAGTGCGCCGAGGGCTTCAACGTCACGCCCGCCGCCATCAACGGGTTCAGCGACCTCGTGCTCGAGGTCTGGGGCGACGCCGGTCGCCACGCGCGCTCGGCGATCGGCGCCGGCGAGCTGCCGTTCGGCATGACCGTCGAGGTTGAGGCCGTCGTGGCCCTCCGCTGACTAGGATCGGCGGATGGCGATGATCTGTCCTTCGTGCGGTGGTGAGCTGGTGGAGCTCGATCGCAGCGGCGTCCGCATCGACGCGTGCCGTCGCTGCCGCGGTGTCTGGCTGGACCGGGGTGAGCTCGAACGTGTCGTCGAGCAGGAGCGGCGCGTCGTCGCAGGGGTCGACGACGACGAGCAGGACTTCGTCCGCGAGATGACCGGGCACGGTGAGCGAAAGCCGGGCAAGCAGCAGTACGGCTTCGACCCCAAGACGGCCGATCGCATCTACTCCGACTACCGATCCCACCGCAAGCACAAGAAGCGCAAGAGCTTCCTCGACGAGCTCTTCGACTGACGTCGGTGCGGAGCCGCGTCAGCGCACGCGCAGGCCGAAGAGGCGCGAGAGGAGCCGCTCCCGCCTAGCCTCAGCCTGGCTTGTCGTCACGCTGACCTGCTGCTTGCTCGACACGGCCTCCTGCACCCGGTCGGCGGGGATGTAGACGAGCGCTTGAGGCTCCGTGCGCTCCTCGCCGCGGGCCGGGAGCGGCACGCCGAGGTAGAACCCGCGATCCAACTGGGCGACCAGCGTTCCGCACACGGGCGCGGTGGGGACCGGGTCGCCGGTGACGGCGCGCGTCACGCAGGTCCGCTCGACTACGTAGGTGAGCCGATCCGCCTCGTAGGCCACGGCGACGAGCGCGACCGCCGCAACCCCCACGAGCGCCCGGGCGACGGGCCGCTGCCTCCAGCGCACCGTGACGAGGACGATCATCAGCACGGCGGCGAAGGCGGCCAGCGGCCACCAGACGCGCAACACCAGCAGGAGCACGACCGCCACGACGGCGGCCGCCGTCTGCCCCCTGCGCTTGCGCAGCCGGCGGGTGACGGCGGGCGGCATGGCGTCGGGCACCCGTACGAGAGCCAGCACCAGGGCGGCGCCGACCAGCGTCCACACGACCAGCGTGCGCAGGCCCGCCGCGAGCAGCATCTCCCGCGGCGTCTGCGCCGCCGCCTGGTTGCCCGGGAGCCCGAAGCCGTCGTAGCGGATCGACAGGGAGGCACCGCCGATCACGTAGACGAGCGCAACGCCGGCGCCGGCCGCGCCCGCGGCGGCGAGGAGGCGCGCCCAGGGGTCCGCTCGCTCCACGGCCCAACGCTACCTGCGGCGGCGCGTGTGCCACAGTGCCTGCCCGTGCTGACCGACTACCACGTCCACCTGCGGCCGGACGAGCCGGGCACGACGGCGGCCAGGTACTTCACGGCCGGCAACGCCGAGCGCTACCGGGCGGTGGCCGAGGAGCGCGGGATCGCCGAGCTTGGCGTCGCGGAGCACATCTACCGCTTCCACGCCGCGCTCGAGGTCTGGGAGCACCCCTTCTGGCGCGAGTGGGCCACGGACGACCTCGACGAGTACTGCGGGTTCGTGCGCGAGGAGACCGACCTCAAGCTCGGCATCGAGGCCGACTTCGTGCCCGGGCGCGAGGACCGGATCGCGAACCTGCTCGAGCAGCGCGACTGGGACTTCGTCGTCGGCTCCGTCCACTTCCTCCGCGACCGGTCGCTGGACACGGAGGACTTCTCGATCTGGGGCACGGGCGAGTCGGCCGATCGTGTCTGGAGGCGCTACTTCGACACGCTCGCGGAGTCGGCGTTGAGCGGGCTCTACGACATCGTCGGCCACCCCGACCTCGTCAAGGTCTGGGGCGACAGCGCGCCGCGGCCGGACAAGGACCTGCGCTACTTCTACGAGCCCGCCGTGGAGGCGTTCGCGGAGGCCGGCGTCGCCGTCGAGGTGAGCACCGCGGGGCTGCGCAAGCCGGTCGGGGAGCTGTACCCCGCCCGCCCGTACCTGGAGATGATCCTCGAGGCGGGCTGCCCGATCGCGCTCTCCAGCGACGCGCACGTGCCCGACCAGCTCGGCCACCGCTACGAGGAGGCGCTGGAGCTGCTGGAGGAGCTGGGCGTCGAGGAGCTCGCGGTCTTCGAGCGCCGCACGCGCCGCATGGAGCCGATCGGATGAGCCGGACCGGCATCGGCATCGACTCGCACGCCTTCGCTCCCGGCCGCCGGCTGGTCCTGGGCGGCGTCGAGATCCCGCACGACCAGGGCCTGCAGGGCCACTCCGACGCCGACGTCCTCTCCCACGCCATCACCGACGCGCTGCTCGGCGCGGCCGGGCTGGGGGACATCGGCCAGCACTTCCCCGACACCGACGAGCGCTGGCGCGACGCGGACTCGATGGAGCTGCTGCGCGTCGTCGTCGCACGCGTCGGGTCGGTGGCGCACGTGGACTGCACGGTGATGATGGAGCGGCCCAAGCTCTCACCGCACCGAGACGCGATCCGCGCCTCGCTCGAGGCCGTGCTCGGCTGCACCGTCAACGTCAAGGCGACGACGGGCGAGGGCATGGGGTTCGTCGGCCGCGGCGAGGGCGCGGCGGCGCTGGCGGTGGCGACGCTGCTCGACTAGTGTCGCGCCATGAAGCGCCTCCTCGCCCTGACCGCCGTCACCCTGCTCGTGCCCGCCGCCGGCGCGGCCGCCCGGCCCGCCGCCGACAAGCCGCTGGACGGCAACGCCGTGATCGGCTTCAACGGCGTCGGGCAGATCGAGCTCAGGATGACGATCGCGGAGGCGCGCAAGGCGGCCCGCCGGGGCATCGTGGGCGGCTCCGAGATCACCAAGGGCTGCCGGCACGACACGGTGCTCCCGCGCCGTTTCGGGCTGACCACGCTGCGCTTCAAGGGCAAGATCCGGGTGCTGTATGTGACCCGCACGGCGATGCCGACCGCGAAGGGCATCCGGGTCAACGACTCGCTCGACCGGCTGCGGTCGAAGTACGGCTCCAAGCTGCAGGAACGCGGCACGGTGGTCAGCCCGGAGACACGGATCTTCGAGCTGCACGGCAAGGGCACGCGCGAGATCCAGTTCTCGGTCAACGCGCAGGACAAGATCTTCCAGATCGCGACCGGCCTGCGGCCCGAGGTCGACTTCGCCGAGGGCTGCGCCTAGCCCGCAGCGTGGGCGGCGGGTCGGCGCCTAGCCCGGGGCGCGCGCGGAGCGCCGGGCGGCGGCGGCCACGCGCAGCTGCTCGTGCTCGACCTGGCGCTTGAGCTGCTGCAGCGAGCGCCGCAGGTGCCCGCGGACGGTGCGCGCGGCGAGGCTCTCCGCTAGCCAGCCCCACACGCCCGACCCGGCGACGCCGTACTGGAGCCGCAACTCCACGCGCGAGGCGCCTCCGCGCTCGCGGATCCGCCAGCGGCCGCGCTGGTCGATCCCGGTCACCGAGGTCCACGCGAGGTCGCGGCACTCCTTGTACTCGACGACCTCGATCAGCCCGCCGACCTCGGCCGAGCCCACCCGGAGCAGCATCCGGTAGCGCGCGCCCAGCCCTTGCTCCTGCTCGCCCTCGACCGACCAGCGCGTCACGCCCGACATGAAGTGCAGGTAGCGGCGCGGGTCGGCGACGGCCTCCCAGACCAGCTCGGGGGGCGCGGTGACGGTGATCGACTCGGCGACGCGCATCAGCCCAGCACCGGCAGCCGGCGCTCGGCGGCGAGCGCGTCGAGGGTGTCCTGCATCAGCCGCATGACGTGGTCGTAGACCTCGTCGAGGTCGGGCTCCGGGCCGAACTCCTCGCGCAGGTGGATCGGCGGCAGCGCCTCGACCGTGATCTTGGCGGGCAGCGGGACGTGGCCCAGCATGTCGCCGACGTTCAGGCCCCAGGGCAGCGCGAGCGAGACCGGCAGCACCTTCAGGCGGAACAGCCGGTCGAGCCCGAGCACCTGGGCCAGAGACTCCCCGCGCGAGAGGAACAGCGCGGTCTCCTGGCCGCCGACGGCGACCACGGGCACGATCGGCACGTCCTGGTCGAGCGCGAGCCGGATGAAGCCCTTGCGCCCGCCGAAGTCCACGCGGTGGCGGTGCCAGCTCGGCCGGTGGACCTCGTAGTCGCCGCCGGGGTAGACGAGCACCGCCGCGCCCGCCTCCAGCGCGGTGCGGGCGTTCTCCGGCGAGGCGGCGACCGTTCCGTACTTGCGCAGGTACGACAGCCCGGGGAAGGAGAGCACGAGGTTGTGGGCGAGCTGGTGGAACGCGCGCTCGACCCCGAAGTAGGTCGAGAAGGCGAGCGTGAAGACGATCGTGTCCGGCGTGAGGTTGCCGCCGGAGTGGTTGCCGACGAGCAGCACGCCGCCCTCCTCGGGCACGTTGCCCAGGCCGCGCACCTCGCCGCGGAAGTACAGCGAGCACAGCAGCCACAGGCGCGGCAGGCTCTCGCGGATGTAGTCCGGGTCGCGCTCGTCCAGGTCGGCGGGCGGGATCCGGCCGGCCACGAAGCCCTTGACGGCGCCGAGCGCCGAGCCGAGCAGCCCGCCGGCGCTGCGCTCCTCCTCGGCCGAGGCCTCCAGCCGTCGCCGTGCCGCGCCGGGCGCGCCGTGGCCGTTCGTGGTGGTGCTCACGCCGCCTCCAGCCGCGCGCGCGCGGCCGAGCGCGTCGATGCGCGCGAAGAAGCGCTCCAGCAGCCCGTTCGTGCGGTCCGGGCGCTCCACCTGGGGCACGTGGCCGCAGCCCTCGAGCAGGATCTGCTCCGAGGACGGGAGCCAGCGCTCGACGTGACGCTGGAAGGCCGGCGGGATCAGCTTGTCGTGCGAGGACCAGACGAACATCGCCGGCGGCTCCAGGCCGGCCAGGCGGGGGTAGAAGCCGCCCTTGCCGAACGGCGTCTCGAGGTAGATGTTGCGCGCGGCGGTCAGGAACGCCAGCCGCGCGCCGGCGCTGCGGTAGATGCGCTCGAACTCGTCGACGGCGATGTCGGCGACCGTCGGGTCCACGAGGTCGCGGTCGGCGAACAGCGACCAGAACTGGGCCTCGATGCGGCTGCGCCCGAGCGAGTGCGGCAGCAGGCCGAACTCGGGCCGCAGCACGCGGACGAGCGGGTGCCACTCGCGCCGCACGAAGGCCGTCGCGGGGCACAGCAGCGCGAGGCCGCCGACGCGCTGGGGGTGCTCGAGCCCCAGCTCGAGCGCCACGCGCCCGCCCATCGAGTTGCCGACCACGTGCGCGCGGTCGATGCCCAGCGCGTCCATCGCGCCGATCACGGTGCGGGCGAAGAACGCCGCGTCGTAGGTGGCCATGGGCGGCTTGCTGGAGCCGCCGAAGCCCGGGAAGTCGAGCGCGTGGACGCGGTAGCGGCGGCTGAGCGCCGCCGCGGTGTCGAAGAAGGAGGACTTCGTGCCGCCGAGCCCGTGCAGCAGCAGGACGTCCTCGGGGCCCTCGCCCATCGTGAGGGTCGAGACCTTCAGGCGGCCGACCGGCACGTCGCGGATGCGCAGCAGCGGCGGGCGCCCGTCCGGCAGCCGGAACATCCCCTCGAAGCCGAGCGCCAGGTCCAGCTCGCCGCGCGCGTACAGCAGGCGCTGCGAGAAGGCCTCGATGCCCGACAGCTCGCCCTGGCGCAGGCGGCACCAGGTGGCGGCGTCGGTGCCGATCGTGACGTCCGGCCGGCGCCGCGTGGCGCCCATCCGCACGCGGGCGCCGTGCGTGGTGAGGCGGATCTCCCACGTGTGGCCCACGTCGCCCAGGCGCACGTGGTAGGTGGCGTCGAAGCCCGGCTCGGCCCCGAGATAGCGGCTCGGGAGCGTGCGGAAGGCCTCTTGGACCTCCTTCGAGAGCGTCGGCACGGGCCGGACGCTACCCGCCGGGGGCGCGGAACGCGCCACCCGAGCCGATCCACCGATGATCCGCGACCGGCTCGGCGTCGTGGGCGCCTGGAACGGCGACGGCGACGCCGCGGGGATCGGTGGATCCGGGCTCTGTAGGTAGCCTCACCGCTCCGTGCGAGAAATCCGCCTCTACGACACGAAGACCCGCGAGGTGCGGCCGCTGGCGCCGCGCGAGCCCGGCAAGGTCGGGATCTACGCCTGCGGCCCCACGGTCTACGCCCGCGTGCACGTGGGCAACGCCCGCCCGTTCGTCGTCTTCTCCCAGCTCAAGCGCTTCCTGGAGCACGAGGGGCTGGAGGCGACGCTGGTGGCGAACATCACCGACATCAACGACAAGATCTACGACGCGGCGCGCGCCGAGGGCCGGCCCTCGGCCGAGCTGGCGCGAGAGATGACGGTCCACTACGTCCACGACACGGGGCGGCTCGGCCTCGGGCGGCCGGACCACGAGCCGCTGGCCTCCGAGAGCGTGGACGGGATCGTCGACCTGATCGGGACGCTGGTGGACGGCGGCCACGCCTACGAGGCGGGCGGCGACGTCTACTTCCGCGTGCGCTCGCTGGACGGCTACGGCTCCCTGTCGCGCCGCGACGTCGACCAGATGGACCAGGGCGAGGGGGTGGAGGGCGCCGATCGCAAGGAGGATCCGCTCGACTTCGCGCTCTGGAAGGGCACCAAGGAGGGCGAGGACACGACCTGGGACTCCCCGTGGGGCCCCGGGCGGCCGGGCTGGCACATCGAGTGCTCCGCGATGGCGGAGCAGTACCTCGGCGTGGACTTCGACATCCACGGCGGCGGCATCGACCTGGTGTTCCCGCACCACGAGAACGAGGCGGCGCAGACGCTGGCCGGGCGCGGGCAGCCGCTCGCGCGCGTGTGGATGCACAACGGGATGCTGCAGCTCGAGAAGGAGAAGATGTCCAAGTCCGTCGGGAACATCCGCGGGCTGGGCGACGTGCTCGACCAGGTCGGGGGCGAGGTGCTCGTCCTGTACTTCTCGGGCGGCCACTACCGGCAGCCGATCGCGTTCTCCGACGAGCGGCTGGCCGACGCGCAGCGCGCGGCGGAGCGGATCCGCGACGCGGGGCGGCGGCTGGGCCCTGGCGACTCGCCCGCGGAGCTGGCGCCGCTGCGCGATGCGTTCTTCGGCGCGCTGGCAGACGACTTCAACACGGCGCGCGCCCTGGCGGCGCTCTACGACTGGATCCGGGAGGCGAACCGCCGGGAGGGCGCGGTGGGCGGCTCGCACCTGCGCGAGATGCTCGACGTGCTCGGCCTCGCCTCGCTGCTCGACGCGGCCGGCGACGGCCCGCCGCCCGAGGCCGTCGCCCTCGCCGAGCGCCGCGGGGCGGCCCGCGACGCGCGCGACTGGGCCGAGGCCGACCGGCTGCGCGACGAGCTGCGCGCGATGGGCTGGGAGGTTCGCGATGGCCCGCAGGGACCGGAACTCGTCCCGGCGGCCTGACGGCCCCGGCCGCGGCGGCAAGCCGCGCGGGGGCGGGTCGGGGCGCAAGCCGCCGCGCAGCGCGCCGCCGCGGGGCGGGGGCCGCGACGCTCCGCCGCGAGGCGGGGGCCGTGACGCGCCGCCGCGCGGGCCGGGCCGCGGCGCGGGCGACGCCCCGGAGGCGCCCGCGCCGCCCGCGAACGTCGTCTACGGGCGCAACGCGGTGCGCGAGGCGCAGCGGGGCAGGCGGCGGGTGCGGCAGGTCTGGGTCACGGAGGCCTCCGCCAAGGACGGGTTCGCGGGGACCGTGGTGCCGGCCGACGAGATCACCGCCCTCGCCGGCACGGACGCCCACCAGGGCGTGGCCGCCGAGGTCGCCCCCTATCCGTACGCCGACGCCGCCGAGCTGCTCGCGGCCCCCGATCCCTTCATCGTCGCGCTCGACGAGGTCACCGACCCGCAGAACCTCGGCGCGGTGATCCGGACGGCCGAGTGCGCCGGCGCGACCGGCGTCGTCATCCCCGAACGCCGTTCGGCCGAGGTCACGGGGGCGGTCGCCAAGGCGTCGGCGGGGGCCGTCGAACACCTGCCCGTGGCCCAGGTCCGAAACCTCGCGGACTTCCTCGCGGAGGCCAAGGAGGCGGGCTGCTGGACCTACGGCGCGGCGGCCGGCGCCCCCACCCGCTACGACGGTCCGGACTACACGGGCGGGGTCGTATTGGTGCTGGGCGCCGAGGGGCGCGGCCTGCGCCCGCGTGTCGCGAGCATGTGCGACGAGCTCGTGTCCCTGCCCCTGCTCGGACGCATCGATTCGCTCAACGTCAGCGCCGCCGGAGCGGTCCTGATGTACGCGATCTTGCAGAAAAGGCTTGACGCGTCCACATAAGCGTGCCATGCTCGCGCTACATGACGTTGAACTTGAGGGTTAGCGATGGCCCTCCAGTCCGACACAATAGGCGCCGGGGGAGGTGTGCGTCACGACAGAAAGAGCCCAATTTGCGGGTTCTGGAAGGGTGTGTTCGTGGCCAGACTGTCCCCAACGAAGGCTCAGGCTCAAGTACAGGTCGAGGATAGCTACCTCCTCGCCCTCGCCCGGCAGGGCAGCCATGACGCCTACGACCGCCTCGTGCGGCGCTACGCCTCGTTCGTGCGCCTGAAGGCGTCGTCCTACTTCCTCGTCGGGGGCGACAGCGAGGACCTGATCCAGGAGGGCCTGGTCGGCCTCTACAAGGCGATCCGCGACTTCCGGCCCGACCGCGAGTCCTCGTTCCGCAACTTCGCGGAGCTCTGCATCACGCGCCAGATCATCACCGCGGTCAAGACCGCCACGCGCAACAAGCACACCCCGCTCAACGGCTACGTCTCGTTCTCGGCCACGCCCGCGGGCGCGAGCGATTCAGAGCCCACGCTGGACGAGGTGCTGCCCGGCTCGCCGGTGCACGACCCGGTCAACCAGGTGATCTCCTCCGAGGAGCTGCGCTCGCTCGTGGCGTGCCTCTCGACCGTGCTCTCCGATCTCGAGTCGCGCGTGCTGTCGCTGTACCTCGACGGCTACTCGTACACCGTGATCGGCGAGAAGCTCGAGTGCGACTGCAAGACGGTCGACAACGCGCTGCAGCGGGTCAAGCGCAAGGTCGGCTCGCACCTGCAGTCGCGCGCCGTGCTGCTGTAATCAGGCTCTCATGCCGACCTGGTTGATCATCGTCCTGGCGGTCCTCGTCGTCCTGGCGGTGGGCGGCTTCGTGGCGCGCAGGATGCTCACGCAGCGCACCGAGGCGCAGTTCCGCCGCCAGCTCGAGAAGGCCAACCACGACCTGGCCGAGGCCGCCGCCGCCGACAAGGGCTGGGACCGCCCGACGCTCGAGGCCGCCGCGCGGCGGCTCTACGCCGAGCAGCGCGGCGCCGAGCCCGCCGAGCTGCTCCTGACCGAGGTGATCGACCGCCCGGGCACCGACGAGGACTACGCCGTCTTCCACGCCGAGGGCGAAGGGCGCCTGGAGACCCTGACCCTCGGCCGCAGCCAAGGCGACTGGGTCCTGCAGAAGCTCGCGTAGCGCTCGCCGTTCGGTGAGAATGCGCCTATGGCGCGCCGCGTCTCGAGCCCCGAGATGGTGGGTCGCTCGGAGACGCTCGCGGCCCTGACGCTCGCGCTCGCGCACTTCCCTCGCGTGGTGCTCGTCGCGGGCGACGCCGGGATCGGCAAGACGCGCCTCGTCCGCGAGTTCGCCGCGACCGCGGAGGCGACGGTCCTGTGGGGCGATTGCGTGCCGATGCAGGCCGGCGAGCTCCCGTACGCCCCGTTCGCGACGGCCCTGCGCGGCCTCATCGCGCCGGCGCCGCCCACCGCCGCCGAGCCCGGCGCCGCGCGCGCGCAGCGGTTCGAGGCCGTGGTCTCCGCGCTGGGGCGCCTGGCACTGGACGGCCCGGTGGTGCTCGTGATCGAGGATCTGCACTGGGCCGACGCGGCGACCCAGGACCTGCTGCGCTTCCTCGTGCGCAACCTCGGGGAGCTGGAGCTGCTCGTGGTGGTCACGGTGCGGACCGACGAGCCGCACGTCCCGGCGCCGTTGCAGCGCCTGATCGCCGAGCTCACGCGCTCCGCCGAGCGGCTCGATCTCGAGCCCCTGAGCCGCGAGCAGACCGCCCGCCAGCTCGCGGGCATCCTCGGGACGGCGCCCGACGAGGCGACGCTCGCGCGCATCCACGCCCGCGCCGAGGGGAACCCGTACTTCGCCGAGGAGCTGCTCGCGGCGGACGGGCGCTCGGCGTCGCTGCGAGCGGTGCTGCTGGCACGGGTCGCGGACCTCGACGCCGGCGCCCGCCGCGTGCTGGAGCTCGTCGCCACGCTGGGGCAGGGCGCCGACCACGACCTGCTGATGCGCGTGACGGCAAACGACGAGGGAACGGTCCTCGCCCTCGTGGACGACGGCGTGCTCGTCTGCGACGGGGACCGCTACCGGTTCCGCCACGCCTTGGCCGGCGAGATCCTGCTCGCGGAGCTGACGCCGCCGACGCGGCGCGCCCACCACGCGGCGCTCGCGCGGGCGATGATGAAGGTCCCGCCCACCCCGCCCGACCCGGCCGCGCTCGCGCACCATCTGCACGCGGCCGGCGAGCACGCGGCCGCGCTGCGGGCGTCGGTCGAGGCCGCCGACGCGGCGACCGCGATCTTCGCGTTCGGCGCCGCCCGCCATCAGCTCGAGCGGGCGCGCGAGCTGTGGACGCTCGTCGAGCCGACGGAGCGGCCCGATGGAATCGACGAGGTCGAGCTCCTCCGCCGGCTCGCCGTCGCGACCCAGTCGGCCGGGGACTGGGAGGGCGCACTGCCGATCGCCGAGGCGGCGCTCGCGCTGGCGGATCGCGACCATGCCGCCGCGCTGCACCGGCTGCTGGCCGACCTGTACCACGCGGACGAGCCGGCGGTCACGCATCTCGAGCGCGCGCTCGAGCTGCTCGGCGACCGCCCCAGCGCCGAGCGGGCCGCGACGCTGCTCTCGATCATCGATCACCAGTTCTACGGGCTGCCGCCGACGGCGACCCTGCCTCGCTCGTACGCGGCGCTGGCCGTCGCGCGCGAGGCCGGCGCGCGCGCCGAGGAAGGCCGGGCGCGCCGCCAGCTCGGGTCTGCGCTGGCCTACAGCGGCGACGCCGACGCGGGGCTCGCCCACCTCGAATCCGCGAAGCGGATCGCGATCGAGGTCGGCGACGGGCGGGAGCTGAGCCGCTCGGTGGGCCTGCTCGGCGATGCGCTGACGATGCTCGGCCGCGTCGAGGACGGGCTGGCCGCGTTCGAAGCCGGTCTCGATGACATCCGGCGCGTCGGGCTCGCGCTGTCCTACGGCCTCGCCGTCGACAGCGACATCGCCGATTGCGAGCTGCGGCTGGGGCGGTGGGACGCCGCTCGCGCGCGGCTCGAGCGCCTTCTTCGCCCCAGCGCGCAGGACGACCACGTCCACCTCGTCGTGCTCGGCTACCTGATCGCGCTCGAGGCCCGGCAGGGACGCTTCGAGGCGGCGAGCGAGCTCGCCCGCAAGGCGCAGCGGCTGCTCGGCGGCAACGTCGGGCCGCACGTCGTCGTGAAGGCGAACAGCGGGCGCGCGGAGCTGGCGCTGCTGCGCGGAGACCCGGACGCGGCGCGGGCGATCGTGCGTGAGACGCGCGAGCGGTTCCGCACGTGGGACCTGCTGTGCGGACCGGCGCTGCTCTCGCTCGGCCTGCGCGCCGAGGCCGACATCGCCGCCGCGCGGCCCCGGGAGGGCGAGGCGGCGCGCGCCGCCGCCGAGGAGCTCCGCGGGGCGCCCGACCTCCCGGGCACCCAGCAGTGGTACGCGTTCGAGACCCCCATCGACGCGTGGGCGCCGCCCGAGGTGATCGCGAACGACCTCCTCGGCGAGGGCGAGCTGTCCCGCATCACCGGCCCGCCGCGCCCGGAGCTGTGGGCGGAGGCCGCCGGCCGCTTCGACCAGGTGCGCTCGCCCTACCAGTCCGCCTACGCACGCCTGCGAGAGGCCGAGGCGCGAGTCGCCGTCCATGACCGCGGCGGCGCCGAGCCGCCCCTGCGGCGCGCGCACGCGGTGGCGGTGGCGCTGGCCGCCGGGCCGCTGCGGGATGCGGTCGAGCGGCTCGCGCGGCAGGCGGGCGCCGGCCTCGACCACGGTGCCGAGCCGAGACCGTTCGGTCTCACGAGGCGCGAGCTGGCCGTCCTGCGGCTGCTCGCGATCGGCCGCACCAACCGCGCGATCGCGGAAGATCTGGTCGTCAGCCCGCGCACGGTCGACATGCACGTGCGCAACATCCTCGAGAAGCTCGACGCCGCGAACCGCGTCGAGGCCGCGGCCCTCGCCCACCGCGCGGGCCTCGTCGCGAATACGGCAGAACCGCCGTAGCGGGAGCGAGCGCCCCGGCGTACGGTCGCGCCATGTGCACGATCGCGGTGATCGTCTGGCTCGAGGTGCTGCTCACGGTGGGCGCCGTCTTCGGACTGATGATCGGCTTCGCGGCCGGGCTCATCTGGCTGATGGGCCGGTGATGCTCCGGACGCTGCTCGAGCGGGTGCGGGCCTGGCGCGCCGAGCGGCGCGCCACGCGTCCCGAGCGCCTGCGGCGGCGCGCCGAGGCCGACGCACGCAGGGTCGAGGCCAAGCGCAACGCGTGGACCGACACCGGCGGGGGCGGCGGCTAGGAGCCCGGAGCCTAGGCGGCCCGGCGGGGGCGCCGGTGCTCTACGTCCTCGACGATCTCGATCACGCGGTCGAGGTCGTCGCAGACCGCGATCGCCCCGATGTCGTCCTCGGCGATGTAGCGGTCGGCGAGCATCGAGTCGCGCAGCCACGTCTGCAGTCCGCCCCAGTAGTCCGAGCCGACGAGCACGATCGGGAAGTAGCGGATCTTCTCCGTCTGGCGCAGGGTGGCGGCCTCGAACAGCTCGTCCATCGTGCCGAAGCCGCCCGGGAAGACCACGAAGCCGCTCGCGTAGCGGACGAACATGACCTTTCGCGTGAAGAAGTAGTGGAAGTTCAGCGCGAGGTCGACGTACTCGTTCATCCCCTGCTCGTGCGGGAGCTCGATGCCGAGCCCGACCGAGGGGACGCCGGCCTCGCGGGCGCCCTCGTTGGCGGCCTCCATGATCCCGGGCCCGCCGCCGGTGATGATCGCGAAGCCCTCCTCGCCGAGCCGGCGGGCCAGCGCCCGCGCCTGGTCGTAGCGCGGATCGTCGCGCGGCGTGCGCGCCGAGCCGAAGACCGACACGGCCTTGCCGATGCGCCCGAGCGCCTGGAAGCCGTTGCGCAGCTCGTCCTGGATCCGCAGCAGCCGCTGCGCGTCCGTCAGCTCGGCGAGGATCGCGCTGGTCTCGGCCTCGAGCAGCTCCTCGTCGGACGAGCGCGGGTGGCGGGGCGGGTGGACGTCGTCGCTCACCCGTACAGGGTAGGCCCAAGCCTGGATCCACCGATCATCCGTGGATGCCTCGCCGTCGTGGGCCGAGTCAGAGTCGATTGACCGCGCATCCTCGTGGTGGGCCACTTGGGAGCGGTCAATCGGCTCTGGCGAACGGCCACGGCGGCGAGGCGCCGCGGGAATCGGTGGATTCAGGCTCAGCGCAGGGCGTCGGGCATCACCCGCAGATCGGGGACCGCGCGCGGGCGCATCCGCTGCCACGCGAACGCGCCGCCGAGCAGCAGCAGGCCGAGCACGATGAACGACGCCACGCGGTAGATCGAGCTGAGCGCCGAGAGGTCGTAGAGGAAGACCTTGGCGATCGTGACGCCGAGCAGCGCGAGCGCCGTGCGGCGCAGCTCGGGGCGGTCGGCGAGCAGGCCCGCGACGAGCACGCCGAAGCCCGTCAGCGCCCACAGGCCCGACAGCAGCGCCTGGCCCTGCTCGCGCACTCCGAGCTCGCCGAGCCCGAGGCCCTCGAGGCCGGGCTGGAACGGCGTCACCAGCTCGACCGACGCGAGATAGAGCGCCCCGACGGCGGTCAGGGCGGCCAGCACGCCGCGCGCGGGGGCCGGCGCCATCCACGCCAGCGCGCCCGCAGCGAGCACGACCGCGCCGACGGCGAGCGCCGCCCGTCCCGGCTCGGCGAGCCCGTCGATCAGGGCGTCCGGCATCGCGAACGCGCCGATCGCGTGGCACGCCGCCAGCGCGAGGTAGCCGGCGGCGCCCCACGCGGCGACGTCGTCGCGGGTGCGGCGGGCGAGCGCGCCGGAGGCGACCGCCTGGCCGGCGAGCGCCGCGGTCAGCGCCGGGCCGTCGAGCGCGACGGCGGCCAGGTAGGCGAGCGTGGCCATGGCGATGGCGTCGAGCCCGCCGCGCAGCGCGGGACGGTCCGAGGCCAGGCGGGCGGAGACGCCGGCGCCGGCGGCGACGAGCGCGAGCGCGAGGATCGCCTCGGGCGACGCGGCGCCGGAGCCGAGGGTCTCGGCGGGCGCGTCCATCACCAGCACGTGGGAGATCGCGAGCAGCAGCTGGCCGCCGAGCCCCGCCTTGGCGGCCTCGGCGTCGACGGGCGATGTCGCGCGCCGCAGCAGCACGGCGAAGCCGACGGTCGCGGCGACCCAGCCGGCCAGCACCGGCAGGCCCTCGAGCACCGATCCGAAGGTGACGTTGGCGAGCACGACGGCGATCGCCAGCGAGGTGAGGCCGAGCTCGTGCGAGACGCGCCGCACCCGCGCGGCGGCGAGGCCGACCGCGGCGTGGGCGGCGGCGAGCGTGCCGAGCCAGAGGTGGCCCGCCGTGGCCGATGCGTCCTCGGCGAGCACCGACCAGCCCGCGTAGGCGAGCACGAGCGCGTTCAGCGTGAGCAGCAGCGCCGCGGAGATCCGCAGCCCGGGCTCGGCCTGGCGCAGCTCGAAGCCGACGGCCGCGGCCGCCGCGAGCGCGCCGAAGACGACGAGGACCGCGACGCTCGCGAGCGGCGAGGGGTGCTCGAACAGGATCCAGGCGAGCCACTGCGGCGCGGCGATCCCGTAGGCCGCGAAGGCGAGCCACGTCCAGCGCTGCCAGATCACGACGGCGGTCGCCGACGCGGTCGCGGCCGCGAGCGTCGCGACGCCCGCACCGGTCGGCATCGCGCCGACGAGCGCGGGGGCGAGCAGCGCGCCGACGATGCCGAGCGCGGCGATCCCCGGCGCCTCCCAGCGCAGCGCGAGCGCGGTCGCGACGGCGCCCGTGGCCAGCGCACCGGCGAGCGCGAGCGGCGCCGGCACGAGCGCGTAGACGGCGCCCGCGACGACGCAGGTGGCGAACAGCCCGGCCACGCCGGCGGCCGCGGCGGCGAGCGATGCCTCCGTGCGGCCCTTGCGCTCGTGCAGCCGGACGCCCGCGGCGAGCAGCCCGAGCGATGCCGCGCCCGCCATCAGCGTGCGCGCGGTCTCGCCGATCCAGCCGTTGGAGACCGCGATCACGAGCAGCAGGACGAGCCCGACGAGGACGGCGAGCGCGCCGACCCACGCGAGCACCCGGCCGCCGAGCACGTCCTCGAGCTGGGGCGCGTCGCGGCGCGGGGCGGGCTCGCGGCGCGGGGCGGGCTCGCGGCGCGGGGCGGGGGAGCGGGGCGGAGCCGGCGGCGGGGCGAACGGTCGCGCGGCGGGCCGCGCCACCGCGCGCGCCGCGGGGCGCCGTCCTTCCAGCTCTCGGACGCGGCGCTCCAGCTGCGCCACGCGGGTCTCCAGGTCGCGCTCCACCATCGTTCGCGTCTCCTCTTGTTGACCGACGGTCGACAACGGTAGCACCCTGTCGACCATCGGTCAACAAGTCGTGGTAGGGTCGCCGCCGACCCGTGCCCGGCCCCGCGTACACCCGCCTCGACGTCGACGAGCGCCGCCGCCGGCTGCTGGAGCTCGGCACGGACCTGTTCGCGCGCTTCTCCTACGACGAGCTGTCAATGGCCAAGATCGCCCGCGAGGCGGGCATCTCCAAGGCGCTGCTCTACCACTACTTCCCGGGCAAGCAGGCCTACTTCGCGGCGACGCTCGAGGAGAAGGCCGCCGAGCTGTCCGCGCTCACCGAGCCCGACCCGTCGCTGCCGCCGGTCGAGCAGCTCGTGCGCAGCCTGGACGCGTTCCTGGCCTGGGTCGAGGACAACCGCGTGGCCTACGCCAAGCTCGTGCGCTCAGCCGCCGCGATCCCCGAGGTCCGGGAGGTCGTCGACCGCGTGCGCGACGCGACCTCCGCCCGCATCCTCGCGGGCATCGCGCCGGGCGAGCCGCCGCCCGCGCTGCGGACCGCGGTGCGGGCGTGGCTGTGGTTCATGGACGGCGCGATCCTCGACTGGGTCGAGCACGGCGACCTGACGCGCGAGCAGCTCAACGGCCTGCTGCTCGGCACGCTGATGGGGGCCGCCACCGCGGCCGGCGCCGCGCTGCCGGCGGGCTGAGCGCCCTACTGGACGCTGAGCAGGTCGATCACGAACACCAGCGTCTCGTTCGGCCCGATCGTGGGCGGCGAGCCGTCCGCGCCGTAGGCGAGGTCGGGCGGGATCACGAGCTGGCGGCGACCGCCGACCTTCATGCCCTCGACGCCCTGGTCCCAGCCCGCGATGACCGAGTTGGAGCCGAGCTGGAACGAGAACGGCTCGCCGCGGTCCCACGAGGCATCGAACTGGCGGCCGTTGACGAACGAGATGCCGACGTACTGGACGGTGACCTGCTTGCCGGCTTCCGCCGTCGCCCCGGTGCCCTTCTCGATGTCGTTGATCACGAGCTTCTTGGGCGCCTTGCCCTTGGGCACGGTGATCTCCGGTTTGGTCTTCGCGGGCGTGGAGGTCGCCTCGGGCTTCGACGAGGAGGTCTCCTCGGAGTCGGAGCCACAGCCGGCGACCGCGAGCGCGGCGCAGGCGAGGACGATCAGGAGCAGTCTGGCGAGCGGCATGGCGCCGAGGGTAGCGGCGGCCGTTCAGCCTGAATCCACGCTCAGCGGTCGGTGCCGAAGATGCGGTCGCCCGCATCGCCCAGCCCCGGCCGGATGTAGCCGTTGGTGTCGAGCTCGCGGTCGAGCGCCGCGGTGTAGATCTGCACCTCGTGGTGGGCGCTGCGCAGCGCCTCGACGCCCTCGGGCGCGGCCACCAGGCAGACGAACGTGACCCGCTTGGCGCCCGCGCGCTTGAGCCGCGCGATCGCCTGCGTCGCGCTGCCGCCCGTGGCGAGCATCGGGTCGACGACGAACACCTCGGCGTCCTCGACGCCCGGCGGGATGTTCTCGTAGTAGCCGACGGGCCTCAGGGCCTCCTCGTCGCGGTACATGCCGAGGTGCCCGACGCGCGCGTCCGGGACGAGCCGCAGGAAACCGTCGACGAGCCCGAGCCCCGCGCGCAGGATCGCCACGATCACGACCTGGTCGGCGAGCCGCACGCCGGGGGCGGGCTCGAGCGGTGTCTGGACCTCGATCTCGTCGGGCCGCAGCCCGCGCATCGCCTCGTAGGCGAGGATCATCCCCGCGTCGTCGAGCGTCTGGCGGAAGCCGCCGTGCGGCGTCTCGCGATCGCGCAGGATCGAGACCAGCCGCCGCAGCAGGACGTGGTCGACCACGGTGACGCCGTCGGGCACGCTCATCGCCCGCGGCACGCTACCGGGTCGAGGCATCCACTAGGCTCGCGGCGGTGTCCGCGCCCCGCCGCAACGTGGAGCTCAAGGCGACCGACCCCGACCCCCAGCGCTCGCTGCAGATCGCGCTGGAACTCGGCGCCGAGGACCGCGGCGTGCTCGTCCAGCGCGACACCTACTTCCGCGTCCCCGATGGCCGCCTGAAGCTGCGCGTCCAGACGCCGGGCGGCGCCGTGCTGATCCAGTACGCCCGCGACGACCGGCCCGAGGCGCGCGAGAGCCGCTACCGCATCACGCCCGTCGAGGACCCCGAGACGCTCAGGACCTCGCTCGACGACGCGCTCGGCACGCTCGCCGTGGTCGAGAAGGAGCGCCGGCTGCTGCTGTGGGAGGGCGTGCGCATCCACCTCGACACGGTCGCGGGGCTCGGGTCCTTCCTCGAGCTCGAGGGGGTCGCGCCGGAGGGCTCGGACCTGTCGGGCGAGCACGACCGCGTGGCGCAGCTCAGCGAGGCGCTCGGGCTCGACGAGTCGCGCATCCTCGCCGACTCCTACTCCGACCGCGTGCTGGCGGCGGAGGGCAGCGAGGAGCTGATCGCCGCCGCCCGCGGCGCGCTCGAGCGCGCCTACGCCCCGTACTCCAACTACCGGGTCGGCGTCGCCCTGCGCGCGCCCGACGGCTCCGTGCACGTCGGCGCCAACGTCGAGAACGCCGCCTACCCGCTCGGCAACTGCGCCGAGGCCTCGGCGATCGGCGCGCTGATCGCGGCGGGGCGCAGCAAGATCGTCGAGGCGGCCGTGATCGGCGACGGCGAGGAGCCGTGCGTGCCGTGCGGCGGCTGCCGCCAGCGGCTGCGCGAGTTCATGCCGCTCGGCGCCACCGTCCACCTGGTCGCGGAGAAGGGAGCCCGCGCGGAGATGACCCTTCAGGAGCTGCTGCCGCGCTCGTTCGGCCCGGAGTACCTGCCATGAGTGGGGGGAGGGCACGGGCGCACGACATCGACCCGTCGGTCGCGCGCGGCGAGGCCGCTGCGAGCGTCATCGCCCGCCGGGCGCCCGGGTTCTCGCCCCGGCTCGGGCTGATCCTCGGCTCGGGCCTCGGCGGGCTCGCCGACGCCGCCGAGGACGCGATCGAGATCTCCTACCGCGAGCTGCCGGGCTTCCCGGAGCCGGGCGTCGCCGGCCACGGCGGCCGGCTCGTGCTGGGCCGGCTCGGCGGCCTGCCCGTCGCGTTCCTGCAGGGCCGCAAGCACATCTACGAGGGCGGGGACCCCGGCGCGATGCGCGCGCCCGTGCGGGCCCTCCAGCGCACCGGGGCGCTCGCGCTGCTGGCCACCAACGCCGCGGGCTCGCTGCGCCCCGAGTCGCCGCCCGGCTCGCTGATGGCGCTCTCCGACCACATCAACATGCTCGGCGTCAACCCGCTCACCGGGGCCAACGACGACGACGTAGGGCCGCGCTTCCCGAACATGGCGGAGGCCTACGACCCGGCGCTGCGCGGCGTCCTGCGGCGCTGCGCGGACGACCTCGGGATCGCGCTGCCCGAGGGCGTCTACCTCGCCGCGCACGGGCCCAGCTTCGAGACGCCGGCCGAGATCCGCGCCTTCCGCACGCTCGGCGCGGACGCCGTCGGCATGTCGACGGTGCCCGAGGTGATCCTCGCGCGTCACTGCGGGCTGCGCGTCGCCGCGGTGTCGGCGATCACCAACCTCGCCGAGGGAATGGGCGGCGAGGCGCTCTCGCACGAGCAGACGCTGAAGTACGCCGCGGCCGCCGCGGGCGACCTGGCGCGGCTGGTCGAGCGCTTCTGCGAGGCCTTGGCCGCATGACGCTCCTTCCCGCCGAGGTCATCCGCCGCAAGCGCGACGGCGCCGCGCTCAGCGGCGAGGAGATCGGCTTCCTCGTGGACGGGATCACGCACGGAGGCCTGAGCGACGCGCAGGTCGGGGCGCTGGCGATGGCGCTGTTCCTGCGCGGGATGGAGCCGGGCGAGCGGGTGGCGCTGACCGAGGCGATGCGCGACTCGGGCACCGTGCTCGAGTGGGACGCCGGCCCCGTGCTGGACAAGCACTCCACGGGCGGCGTCGGCGACAAGGTCTCGCTGATGCTGGCGCCGATCGTGGCGGCGTGCGGCGGCGCGGTGCCGATGATCTCCGGCCGCGGGCTCGGCCACACGGGCGGCACGCTGGACAAGCTCGACTCGATTCCCGGCTATGACACGACCCCGGCGGTGGAGGAGCTGCGGCGCGTGGTCGGCGCGGCGGGTTGCGCGATCGTGGGGCAGACCGGCGACCTGGCGCCCGCCGACCGCCGGCTCTACGCGATCCGCGACGCCACCGGCACGGTCGAGTCGATCCCGCTGATCGTGGCCTCGATCCTGTCCAAGAAGCTCGCGGCCGGGCTCGACGCGCTCGTGATGGACGTCAAGTTCGGCTCGGGCGCCTTCATGGCCGAGCGCGGGGCGGCCGAGGAGCTCGCCCGCGCGCTCGTCGAGGTCGCCGGCGGCGCGGGCCTGCCGACCGTCGCGCTGCTGACCGACATGGACCAGGTGCTCGGCTCGAGCGCCGGCAACGCGCTCGAGGTGCTCGAGTCCGCCGAGTACCTGACGGGCGCGGCGCGCGAGCCGCGGCTGCACGAGGTCACGCTCGCGCTCGCCGCCTCGCTGCTCGTCCAGGGCGGGCTGGCACCCGACGAGGACGCCGCGCGGGCCGCCGCCGAGCAGGCGCTGGCGTCCGGCGCCGCCGCCGAGCGCTTCGCGCGCATGGTCGCCGAGCTCGGCGGCCCGGACGACTTCCTCGAGCGCCCGGCCGAGCACCTCGACGCGGCCCCGGTCGTGCGCGCCGTGGCGCCGGAGCAGGCGGGCCTCGTGGCCGGGATGGACTGCCGCGCCGTCGGGCTCGTGATCACCGGGCTCGGGGGCAACCGCGCGACGGAGGCCGACCGGATCGACCCGGCGGTGGGGCTTGCGGAGATCGCGCCCGTCGGCGCGGAGGTCGGCCCCGACCGCCCGCTGGCCGTCGTGCACGCGCGCGACGAGGCGGGCTTCGCCGCGGCGGAGGCGGCGCTGCGCGCGTCGGTCCGCGTCGGCGAGCAGGCGCCGGAGGAGCGGCCCGCCGTCGCCGGGAGGATCGAGGCATGATCCCGAAGGCCGAGCTGCACGTCCACCTGGAGGGCACGGCGCCGCCTTCGCTCGTCCGCCGGCTCGCCGAGCGCAACCGGATCCCGCTCCCCGATGGTCTGTTCGCGGACGACGACTCGTTCCGCTGGACGGATTTCCTCGACTTCCTCGCGACCTACGACATGGCGGCGACCGCGATCCGCACCGCGGAGGACTACCGCGACGTCACGTACGAGTACCTCGCGTCGTGCGCAGCCGAGGGCGCCGTGTACGTCGAGCTGATCGCCTCGCCCGGGCACGCCGACGCGGTCGGGCTCAGCGACGAGGAGCACTTCGGCGGCATCGCGGCCGGCATCGACGACGCCCGCCGCGACCACGGCATCGAGGCCCGGATCCTCGCCTCGGCCGTGCGCAACCACGGGGTGGAGTCCGCGGAGGCGCTGGCGCGGCGGCTGGCCGCGGGCCGCCATCCGTACGTGGTCGGCTTCCAGCTCGCGGGCGACGAGGCGGGCTTCCCTCCTGGTCCGTTCGCGCGCGCCTACGAAATAGCCGCAGATTCCGGACTCGGCTGCAGCGTCCACGCGGGCGAGCACGCGGGCGCGGAGTCCGTGCGCGGGGCGCTCGCGTTGCCCGTCACGCGCATCGCGCACGGCGTCCGAGCGATCGAGGATCCCGCGCTGGTCGCGGAGCTCGCGGAGCGCGGCACGGTGCTGGAGGTGTGTCCGACGAGCAACGTCGCCACCGGCGTCTTCGCCTCCTACGAGGACCATCCGCTCGGTGCGCTCCGTGAGGCCGGGGTGCGGACCTGCCTCGGTTCCGATGATCCGCCCTATTTCGGCTGTAGTATCGGCTCCGAATACGCCGTGGCGCGTGAGCGCTTCGGCTTGGATGAGGGTGAACTGGTTGAGATGACGCGTACTGCGTTGGAGGGCGCATTCGCGGACGATGAGCTCAGACGTTCTCTTCTCGCCGCTGTAGATCCGGCGAACGACCGGTGACGCCTGTAGGCTGCCGCCGCTTTTTCGCAGGACCCATCACATTCCTTGGAGGGAAGCGAAGTGCCATCGCGTCGCGCAGTACATCTGTTGGTGATCTTCACGCTCTGTCTCTGCGGCCTCGTGGCCGTCGGCTGCGGGGAGGACGAGTCCTCGAGCGGCGGTTCAGGCGGCAGCGCCGAGTCCACGCCTGAGGGCAAGAAGATCAAGGTCGGCATCGTCACCGACATCGGCGGCCTCAACGACCGCTCGTTCAACCAGCTCGCCAACGAGGGCCTCGAGCGGGCCAAGTCGGAGCTCGGCGTCGAGGGCCGCGCGCTGACCTCGAGCAAGAACTCGGACTACGTGCCGAACCTGTCCTCGCTCGCCCAGCAGAAGTACGACCTCGTCATCGGCGTCGGCTTCCTCATGGCCGAGGCGGTGGAGACCGTCGCCAAGAAGTTCCCCGACGTGAACTTCGCGATCATCGACTACCCGCAGGTCGCGATGAAGAGCAAGCCCGCGAACGTCCAGGGCCTGCTGTTCAAGGAGGCCGAGGCCGGCTACCTCGTCGGCACGCTCGCCGCGCTCTACGTCAAGGACAAGGGCGGCGACCAGGTCATCTCCTCCGTCGGCGGCCAGAAGATCCCGCCGGTGGACGCCTACATCGCCGGCTTCCAGGCCGGCGCCAAGAAGGCCAACCCGGACATCGAGACCCTCAACGGCTACTCCGAGGACTTCGTCAAGCAGGACCTCTGCAAGGAGCTGGCGCTCAACCAGATCGCCGAGGGCTCGCAGGTGGTCTTCCAGGTCGCCGGCCAGTGCGGCCTCGGCGCGCTCGACGCGGCGAAGGAGAAGAGCATGCAGGGCATCGGGGTCGACGCCGACCAGGGCTACCTGGGCGCGCACGTGATCACGAGCGCGCTGAAGAAGGTCGACGTGGCCGTCTTCGACACCGTCAAGGCGGTCCAGGACGACTCCTTCTCCGGTGGCAAGGACACCATCTTCGACGTCAAGTCGGGCGGTGTCGGCCTCGGCAAGGTCTCCTCGGAGGGCTCGAAGTACGAGGAGCAGGTCAACCAGGTGATGGAGCAGATCAAGTCCGGCGAGATCGCCGACATCCCGACCGAGGTCAAGTAGCCCGCAGGTAGAACACCGAACGATGCCCGGGGACGCCCCCGCACTGGAGCTGCGCGGGATCACCAAGCGCTTCGGCTCGCTGGTCGCGAACGACGCGATCGACTTCGAGCTGAAGCGCGGGGAGATCCACGCGCTGCTCGGTGAGAACGGTGCGGGGAAGTCCACGCTCATGAACGTCCTCTACGGGCTCCTCCAGCCCGACGAGGGCGAGATGCTGGTCGACGGCGAGAAGGTGGAGATCCACTCGCCGCGGCAGGCCATGAACCTGGGCATCGGGATGGTCCACCAGCACTTCATGCTCGTCCCGGTCATGACCGTGGCCGAGAACCTGGTGCTGGGGGCCGAGCCGCGCAACGGGCCGCTGCTGGACTACAAGGCGGCGGCCCGGCGCACGCGCGAGCTGTCCGAGCGCTTCGGCCTCGCGGTCAACCCGGACACGAAGGTCGAGAACCTCGGCGTCGGCGCCCAGCAGCGCGTGGAGATCCTGCGCGCGCTGTTCGGCGGCGCCAAGGTGCTCGTGCTCGACGAGCCGACCGCCGTGCTGACCGCGCAGGAGACCCAGGACCTCTTCCGTGTGCTGCATACGCTCCAGGAGGAGGGCACCTCGGTCGTGTTCATCTCGCACAAGCTCAACGAGGTGCTCGACGTCTCCGACCGCGTGACCGTGCTCCGGCGGGGGGAGAAGATCGACACCGTCGAGACCGAGGGCTCGACGGAGCGCAGCCTGGCCCGGCTGATGGTCGGGCGCGACGTGCTCCTGCAGGTCGAGAAGCCCGAGCACGAGGTCGGCGAGCCGCTGCTGCAGGTGCAGGGCGTCTCGGCCGAGGACGACCGCGAGCTGCCGGCGGTGCGCGACGTCTCCTTCGAGGTGCGCGCGGGCGAGATCGTCGCGATCGCCGGTGTCGACGCCAACGGGCAGAGCGAGCTGATCGAGGTGCTGACCGGGCTGCGCAAGCCGACGGCGGGCACCGTGACGGTCGACGGCAAGGACATCACGGGCGCGAGCCCGCGCGACGTCCAGGACGCCGGGATCGGGCACATCGCCGAGGACCGGCACCGGCGCGGCCTGGTGCTCGACTTCTCGCTTGCGGAGAACGTGTTCCTGCGCGAGTACCGCCGCGAGGGCAACTCCCGCTTCGGGCTGATGTCGCCGCGCCGGATGGCCGAGCGCGCGCGCCCGATGCTCAAGGACTACGACGTGCGCGGCGGCGACAGCGACACCCGCGCGGCGTCGCTGTCGGGCGGCAACCAGCAGAAGGTCGTGATCGCGCGCGAGCTGAGCGCCGACCCCGCCGTGCTGATCGCCGCGCAGCCCACCCGCGGGCTCGACGTGGGCGCGATCGAGTTCGTGCACCGCCGGCTGGTCGAGCAGCGCGACCAGGGCCGCGCGATCCTGCTCGTGTCGCTCGAGCTGGAGGAGGTCCGCTCGCTGGCCGACCGGGTGCTGGTGATCTACGAGGGCGCGATCGTGGCCGAGCTGCCGCCGTCGGCCTCCGAGGAGGACTTCGGCGTGGCGATGACGGGCGGCGGGCGCAGCGGGGAAGAGGCGGCGTGAGCGACCCGCCGGAGGACGACCTCCCGATCGCACCGACCCCGGAGGCGCCCGGCGAGGGCGCCCCGATCACGGTGGCCGGGCGGTTGTCGGGCTACCTGCGCGGCGGCGGCATCATCACGCCGTTCCTGACCGCGCTGATCGCCTTCACCGTCGGCGGCCTCGTGGTCGCGCTCACGGGCAAGGACCCGATCGAGACATACCGGGCGATCTTCGACGGCACGGGCCTGAACTGGTTCTTCCCGTGGATCTCGGCCGACGATCGCACCGTCGCGGCCCTCAACCTCCAGCAGACGTTGATCATCACGACGCCGCTGATCCTGACCGGCCTCGCGGTGGCGTTCGCGTTCCGCTGCGGCCTGTTCAACATCGGCGGCCAAGGGCAGTACCTCGTCGGCTCCTACGTTGCCGTCTGGTTCGGCTCGTCGTTCGACTCGCTGCCGTCGCTTCCGCTGATCCTGCTCTGCATGGTCGGGGCGTGCGCGGCCGGCGCGCTGTGGGGCGGCATCGCCGGCCTGCTGAAGGCGACCACGGGCGCCAACGAGGTGATCACGACGATCATGCTCAACTGGATCGCGCTCTGGATCGGGGTCTGGCTGGTCAACCTCAACGGCCCGCTGCAGAACACCGAGCAGAAGTCCGTGCCGGTCTCGTCCGACATCGTGGAGGGCGCGAAGCTCCCGGTCTTCTGGGGCGATCCGGAGTTGCAGGGACTGCACATCGGCCTGTTCGTCGCGCTCGCCTCGCTGCTCGTCTTCTGGGTGCTGCTCAACCGCTCCGTGACGGGCTACGAGGTCCGCGCCGTCGGCTTCAACCCGGACGCCGCGCGCGCCGCCGGCATCTCGGTCAGCCGCAACTACATCCTCGTGATGGCGATCTGCGGCCTGTTCGCCGGCCTGGCGGCCTCGCTCGACGTGCTCGGCTGGCAGTTCCGGGTGGCGCGCAACGACATCGAGATCTCGCAGATCGGGTTCCTCGGCATCGCGGTCGCGCTGCTCGGGCGCAACACGGCCATCGGAACGCTCTTCTCCGCGCTGCTGTTCGGCGCGCTGCTGACCGGCACGTCGGTGCGCAACCTCGACCCGCTCGTGTTCCCGCCCGAGCTGGCGACCGCGCTCACCTCGATCATCCAGGGCCTGATCGTGCTGTTCGTCAGCGCGGACATCCTGGTCGTCTACCTGTGGCGGCTGCGAAGGCGGATCCGCAGGCGCGGGCCCGCCGAGTCGGAAGCGGTGGCCACATGACCCGCCGCCAATTCGGCTGGGCCGCCGTCGCGGCCGGGTTCCTCGCGTTCTTCGTCGCGGTCCCGCCGCTGACGATCCGCACCCCCGTGCTGCCGGTCGTGCTCGGCCTGATCGGCCTCGGCCTCGGAGCCTGGGCGGTTGCCGGTGGCGAGCGCCGCCACGGCTGGGGCGGCATCGCGGCCGCCGTCGTGGGGCTGGCGGGCGGCGTCGCCGCGACGAAGTCGGGTGTCGGCAACCTCGAGCGCGTGGTCGTGTGGTCGGCGCTGTTCGCCGCGATGCTGCGTTACGCGACGCCGCTGATCTTCGCCTCGCTCGGCGGCCTGTTCTCCGAGCGCAGCGGCGTCATCAACATCGCGCTCGAGGGCATGCTGCTGACCGGCGCGTTCTTCGCCGTGCTCGGCGCGGACCTGACCGGCACCTGGTACCTCGGCGTGCTGATCGGGATGGCGGCCGGTGGCCTGCTGGCGCTGATCCACGCGATCTTCTCCGTGTCGCTGCGCGCGGACCAGATCGTCTCCGGCACGGCGCTGAACTTCCTCGCGTTCGGCCTCACGACGTACCTGTACCTGAATCGCTACGGAGCGGAGGGCACGCCGACCGACCTACCGCAGGTGCCCGACGTGCACCTGCCGCTGATCGAGGACATCGGGTTCGTCGGCGACATCTTCGGCCAGATGAACCTGCTGATCTGGATGGGCCTCGCGCTCGTCGTGGTCACGTGGGTCGTGGTGTTCCGCACCCCACCGGGGCTGCGGCTGCGAGCCGCGGGCGAGAACCCGCTGGCCGCCGAGACCGCCGGCCTGTCGGTCGTCAAGACGCGCTACCTGGCGGTTGTGACGTCGGGCGTGCTGGCGGGCGCGGGCGGCGCTTACCTCTCGATCGGCTTCGTGCACTCGTTCTCGCAGAACATGACCGTCGGCAAGGGCTTCATCGCCCTGGCCGCGCTGATCTTCGGGCGCTGGCGGCCCGGCGGCGCGCTGCTGGCGGCGCTGCTGTTCGGCTTCTCGACCGCGCTCGCCCAGCGACTGCCGGTGTTCTCGCCCTCGGCCGCGACGCTGTTCCAGGCGCTGCCGTACGTGCTGACGCTGATCGCGGTCGCCGGCCTCGTCGGGCGCTCGGTCGCGCCGGCCGCGATCGGCCGCCCGCTCGAGCGTTCCTAGAGGATCCGCCCTTCCAGCCAGGCGTTGCGGAAGGCCCCGCGCGGGTCGAGCCGGGTGGCGAGCTCGCGGAACGCGGGCAGGCGCGGGAAGCGCTCGGCGAGCTCGTCGCGGCCCGTGTGGAAGAGCTTGCCCCAGTGCGGGCGCGGCTCGAACGGGGCGAGTGCCGCCTCGATCGCGCTCATGGCCGGTTCGACCCGCTGCGGGTCGCGCGCCCAGGTGCAGTGGATGCCGAGCGTGGGGCCGTCGTGCTGGGGGCTGAGCCACAGGTCGTCCTGCGCGATCGTCCGGAGCTCGCAGACCAGCAGGGGCCCGCGGATCTCCGGCCCGACCGCGCGCAGCGCCTCGATCGCGGCGGTCGCGTGGCGGCGGGGGACGTGGTACTCGGACTGCAGCTCCTCCCCGTTGCTGGGCGTGAACTCGAGGCGGAAGTGGGGGAGCCGCTCCGCCCACGGGCCCGGCCGGCCGAGCTGGGGGGTCGCGTGGACCGGGTCGTTGCCGAGGATCGGGTGGCGGTCCTCCGTGGCCGGCCGGGCGCCGAACAGCTCACCCCGCGGCTCCTCCCGGCCCTTCAGCCACACCTGGTCGACCTCGCCGCCCCAGCGCGTGAAGGCGCTGACCGCGTAGGCGCTCGCGAACACCTCATCGAGGTTGGTCAGGAGTGCGTCCCAGGCGAGCCCTTCGAAGACGCGCTGGCCGATCTCGTAGTGCGGCTCGACGTCGAGCTCGATCCGCGTGACGGCCCCGAGCGCGCCGAGCGCCACCACGTGGCCCTCGAACTCGGCGTCGCCACGGCGGACGGTGCGCAGCTCGCCGTCGGACGTCACGAGCTCGAGCCCGGCGACGGCGGTCGCGAGGTTGCCGTTGCGGTCGCCCGAGCCGTGGGTCGCGGTCGCGACGGAGCCGGCGACGCAGATGTGCGGCAGCGAGGCGAGGTTCGCGAGCGCGAGGCCGTGCGGCTCCAGCTCGCCCGCGAGCGCGCCGTAGGTCATGGCGGCCGGGCACGTGACCGTCCCGTCGCCGACGGTCACGGCGCCGGGAAGGCGCTCGAGCGAGACCAGCTCGTCGGAGTCGGCGATGGCGCTGAAGGAATGGCGCGTGCCGAGCACGCGGATGCGCGGGGCGCTCGCGATCAGCTCCTGCAGCTGCTCGATCGTCTCCGGCCGGTGCAGCGCCCGGGCGACGTAGGCGTGGTTGCCGGCCCAGTTGCGCTCCACGGCGGCGACCCTATCGGGCTGATCCGGGAGCGGCCTCGTGCGTATAAGTGAGTGATGCCGCGGCTCACCACGGTCCTGATGCTGTGCCTCCTCGCGCTCGCCGGCTGCGGCGGGGGAGGCGACGACGACGGCGATCGGCGCGATCGCCTGACGCCCACGACGCCGCAGGCCGGCGACGGCGACGCCGAGCTGTCCCCGGGCGGCTCGCCCTCGCGGGCGCGTCCGCGAACCGGCCCGGTGACGAAGGCCGAGCGCGCCGTGGTCCGCGGCTGGGCCGACGCGCTGCGCCGCGGCGACGTGGAGCGCGCGTCGAGGTACTTCCGCGTGCCCGCGATCGCCAGCAACGGCGGCCAGCCGTTCCGGCTCGTCACGCAACGAGCGGTCCGCCAGTTCAACGAAGGCCTCACCTGCGGCGCCCGGCTCGAGTCCGTCGAGCGCGACAAGACCTACGTGCTCGCGACGTTCCGGCTGACGAACCGCCGCGATCGCCCCGGGGCCTGCGCCCAGGGGGTCGGCGGCCGTGCCAGGACGCTGTTCCTGCTGCGTGGCGGGCGGATCGTGCAGTGGATCCGGGCTTCCGATCCTCCGTCGGGGTCGGCGAGCTAGCGTGGACCCTGCAGACGCCGGCGCCAGATCGGCGACCAGAGCCGAGTGATCCGACAACCCCGCCCGGCGCCACTCGTGCGCGTAGGCGCAGCTGACCACCCCGAGCCCGGAGACCAGCACGTGGTCCAGCCGCCAGCCGCCGCGGTCGTCCTTGAAGGTCCAGCTCGCCGAACGGTCGCCGAAGCCGTGCAGCTCCCGGTAGGCGTCGGTCCAGCCGTGCCGGGCGCGGAGGTCGTGGACGAGCGCGCGCTCGGCGGCGTCCCAGCGCTCGCCGCGCTCCGGCCGCAGGCGGGCGGCGCTGTCGTAGGCGAAGGTGAGCACGTCGCCGTCCGGCAGCTCGCGGCGCGGGGTGTTGAGATCGCCGCACAGGACCCGCGGCGCCGGCGGCAGCGTCGCCAGGTGGGCGGCGACGGCCTCGTGCGTGCGGATCTTCGCCAGCTCCGGCGCGGGCGCGATCGGGGAGTGCAGGTTGACGACCTCGACGCCCGTCGTGCGCGCGATCAGCAGCCGCTCCGGCCACGGGACGTCCGCCGGCTCCGGCAGCCGCTCGAGCGGCTCGCGCGAGGCGATCAGCACGCCGAGCAGGCGCCGGCCCCGGCCGGTGCCCGGCTCGTCGAGCGCGCACAGCACGTGGCCGAACCCCGCGCCGGCGAGCGCTTCGCGCCACAGCGGCAGCGTGCGCGCCGTCACCTCCTGCAGCGCGGCGACGTCGGCGCCGACGGCCGCCACCACCTCGGCCTGCTCGGGCTGGCGCCGCACCCGCCCCGCGACGTTCCAGGTCACCAGCCGCATCGCCACCGATCATGCACGAACCCGAGAGTGCGGCGAGCGCTCGCGCACGCGCGCCTACGGGCGTATCGTCGGCCCATGCGAGCGCCCGTGGGGAGGATGCGCGAGCAGTTCTCGGTTCTGCTCCTCCGCGGCCCGGAACGCCGGGCCGCGATCGCCGAGCGCCGCGCGGAGCGGGCCTTGATGCTCGAGCGCGAGCCCGCCGTCTGCTTCGACGAGCGCCGCCGCGCGCGGCTGGAGGCCGAGCGCCGCCGCTGGGGCGTCCTCGGGGAGTGGCGCTGAGCGACGTCCGGCTGGTCACGCTCGACGCGCCGCTGCTCGAGCGCGCTCGACGGGCCGCGCGCGATCGCTCCGCCCCGACAGGGTCGCGGCCTCGCCACCGCAGCCGTCCGGGCGCTCCTCGCAGAGGCGTTCGCCGACCCGGACGTCCGGGCGGTGATCGCGCACACCCTCGCCGAGCCGGGCCCCTCGCCGCGCGTGCTCGAGAAGGCGGGCTTCGCGCTGGTCGGCGAGGAGCCGCTCGACGACGGACGGGTCGCCTGGCGCTTCCGTATCCTCGACGGAGCGCTGCCCGCCTAGCTCAACTGGCAGAGCACCTGATTTGTAATCAGGAGGTTGCCGGTTCGATTCCGGCGGCGGGCTTTGGATGCCGGTGACCCTCGACGAGCGGGTGGTGGACGAGTGGACGGCTTCGCGGGCTTCGAGCTGACGGACGTCGAGACGGTGCGCGGGCGCGTGCGCGCGCGGGTGGGCGGCGCCGGGCCTCCGCTGCTGCTCCTGCACGGGTTCCCGCAGACGCACGCGATGTGGCATCCGGTGGCCGCGCGGCTCGCGGAGGAGCACACCGTGGTCGCGGCGGACCTGCCGGGCTACGGGGGGTCGTTCCGGCCCGAGCCCGCCGCGAGCCACGCGCCGCACTCCAAGCGCGCGCTCGCGCAGGACCTCGCGGCCGCGATGGTCGCGCTCGGGCACGAGCGCTTCGCCGTCGCCGGCCACGACCGCGGAGGGCGCGTCGCCTACCGGATGGCGCTGGACCATCCCGAGACGGTCACCCGCCTCGCCGTGCTCGACATCGTCCCGACGGGAGAGATCTGGCGGCTCGCCGACGACACGTTCGCGAGCGGGTACTGGCACTGGACGTTCTTGTCCCAGGCCGCGCCGCTGCCTGAGCGGATGATCCTCGGCGACCCCGCGGGCTTCTGGATCGCGATCCAGCGGATGGGGATCAAGCAGGGCGACGAGCGCTACCCCGAGGGGGTCCTGGAGGCCTACCGCGAGCAGCTCGCCGACCCGGAGACCGTCGCGGCGATCTGCGAGGACTACCGCGCCGGCGCGACGATCGACCGCGCGCTCGACGACGCGGACCGCGGCGAGCGCACGATCGCCTGCCCCGTCCGCGCGCTGTGGGGAGCGGCGGGCGCGCTGCCGCGCTTTTACGAGGACCCGCTGGAGCTGTGGCGGCCGTTCGCGCCGGAGGCGACCGGCCGGGCGGTCGAGGGCGCGTCGCACTTCCTCGTCGAGGACGCGCCCGGCGAGGTCGCCGAGGACCTCGCCGCGTTCTTCGTGGCGCGCTAGCCGCGGCCGGCCGCCAGCCGCACGGCCAGCATCCCGCCATTCAGGCGCGTGCACTCCGTGACGATCAGGTCGTGGCGCGAGCCCTCGCCGAACAGCCGCTTGCCCTTGCCGAGCACGATCGGCGAGTAGAGCAGCACGAGCTCGTCCACCAGGCCCTCGTCGAGCATCCCCTGCACGAGCCTCGGGCTGCCCCAGGTCAGCAGGGTCTGGTCGGCCTTGAGCTCGCGGATGCGCCCGAACGGGTCCTCGGAGAGGATCGTCGAGTTGTTCCAGTCCGCCGTCTCGAGCGTGGTCGACACCACGTACTTGGGCATCGAGTTGAACTTGTCCGAGAACGGGTCGCCCGAGCGCGACGGCCACGCGGCCGCGAAGCCCTCGTAGGTCGACCTTGCCGAGCAGCAGCCCGTCGGACTCCCGCAGCACCGCGTCGTTGAGCTCCCCCGTGTCCTCGCTCTGGTACTCGCCGGACCACAGGTGGGGGTCCTCGACGACGCTGTCGAGCGTGATGAAGCTGGTGGCGATGAGTTTGCCCATGGCCCTCATCCTTACATCGGACCATCAAGGTCCGTCCTGTGACGCCGATCTACCTCAGGTGTCCGTGATTCCGTCCTCGGCCAAGGCCGGCGACTCTGCGTTGGAGGCGCTCGTCGACGCCGCGGCGGGCATCCTCGCGGCGGACTCGCTGCCCGGCACGCTCGGCCGGATCGCGCACCACCTCGCCACGCTGGTGCCCTTCGACGACCTCTCGCTCTACGAGATCGAGGACGGCGGGGACGCGCTCAAGCCCGTGTTCGCCGTCGGCGACTGGGTCGAGGAGATCATGTCCGAGGAGATCTCCGTGATGAGCGGCGTGACGGGCTGGGTCGTCCGCAACCGGCGCACGCGCAACGTGCCCAACACGCTGCTCGAGCCGCTGTGCACCGTGGTCTCCGGCACCGACGAGGTCGCGGAGGCGTTCGTCGCCGTCCCGCTGCTCGCCCACGACCGGGTCGTGGGTTCGCTGAACGTCTACCGGACGGGCGCCGACGTCCCCTTCACCGGCGCCGAGGTCGAGCTCGTCGAGCGCTTCGCCACGATGGCCGCGCTCGCCTACGACTCGGCCCGGCAGCGCGACCTCCTGCGCGAGGAGGTCCGCACGGACAGCCTGACCGGCCTGCTCAACCACCGCGGCAGCCAGGAGCGCCTGCGCGCGGCGCTCGACGCCGCCGACGGCGCGCCGGTGAGCGTCGTCGTCATCGACCTCGACCACTTCAAGCGGATCAACGACACGTTCGGGCACGCCGAGGGCGACCGCGCGCTCGCGCTCGCCGCCGCCGCGCTGCGCGCGGTCGTGCGCGAGCGCGACGCCGTCGGCCGGCTCGGCGGCGAGGAGTTCGTGATCGTGCTGCCCGGCGTGGACGCGCCCGCCGCCGGCGAGGCGGCCGAGCGCGCCCGGATCGCGATCTCCGAGGTGCAGATCGGGGGCCGCCGGCTCGCCTGCTCGGCCGGGCTGGCCTGCCACCCGGACGACGCCGCGGACGCGCCCAGCCTGCTGATGGCCGCCGACGCCGCGCTCTACGCCGCCAAGGACAAGGGCCGCGGCCAGACCTGCCGCTACCGGCCCAGCCTCGCCCTGCGGCCCTCGCCCGGCGAGGAGCGCGAGGAGATCGAGACGATCCTGCGCGACCCCTCGCGCGTCAGCGCCGTCTTCCAGCCCGTGCTCGAGCTCGCCACGGGCCGCGTCTCGGGCTTCGAGGCGCTCGCGCGCTTCCACGCCGAGCCCCGCCGCGGCCCGGACGAGTGGTTCGCCCAGGCGCACCGCGTCGGCCTCGGCGTCGAGCTCGAGGCCGCGGCGCTGCGGACCGCGCTCGCCGTCCCCGAGCGCCCGCCCGGCACGTTCCTGGCGGTCAACGTCGAGCCCGCGCGCCCTGGCCCACCCGCTCGTGCTCGACGCGCTTCCGCAGGACCTCTCCTCGATCGTGGTAGAGCTGACCGAGCACGACGTGTTCGGGGCCGAGGACGAGCTCACGGAGCGGATGGCGCAGCTGCGCACCCGCGGCGCCCGGATCGCGCTGGACGACGCCGGCGCCGGCTACGCGGGCCTGCAGCAGCTGATCGCGGTCGCGCCCGACATCCTCAAGCTCGACCGCTCGCTCGTGCACGGGGCCAACGCGGACCCGGCCAAGCTCGCGCTGCTGGAGGCGATGATCTCGTTCGCGTCGACGACCGGCGCCGCGGTCTGCGGCGAGGGCGTCGAGGACCTCGACGACCTGCGGGCGCTCGCCGAGCTCGACGCCTCCTACGCCCAGGGCTACGCGCTCGCCCGGCCCGGCCCGCCGTGGCCCGAGCTCGTCCCAGGCGCCGCGTACACCGCAGCCGACCGGCTCGAGTGGGGCGTGCGCGTCGCGTCGCGCCGGATCGGCGGGGCGTGGTCGCAGAGCCTGGCCGAGCTGGCGACCCATCTTGGCGCGGTGGACGACTTCGCCGAGCTGGCGACCGCCGGGCGCATGGTCGCCGACCTGCTCGGCGCCGACGACGTCTCGCTGATGAACGTGACCTCGCAGCCGCACGCGATCGTCGAGCTGCTCTCCGCCCACCCAGGCAACCGGCCGGGGGAGAGCTGGCTGCTGGAGGACTTCCCCGCTACGGCGCACCTCGTCGCGACCGGCCGCACGGGACAGGTCGTGGCCGGCGACCCGCACGGCGACCCCGCCGAGCTCGCCGAGCTCGAGCGCCTCGGGATCGGCGCGATGCTGATGGTCCCGCTCGAGCTGGGCCGCGGCAAGCGGGCGCTGATGGAGGTCTACCGGGTGCGCCCGCAGGCGTTCTCGCGCGCGCAGATCGAACGCGCCCGCGTCGTGGCGCTCCAGCTCGGCGCCGTGATCGCGCGCCTCTCGATCTAGGGCACGCCGCGGTGCGACGCAACGTGAGAGCCCGCATGCCGGTCAAGGCCAAGGTGGCCCTCGCCGCGGCGCTCCTCTTCCTCCCGGCGCTGTGGGCGCTGGACCTCCACGACCGGATGCAGCTCCAGCACCGGCTGGAGCCGATCGCCTCCGACATCGCCCGCCGCCCGGTCGGCGTCCGGTGCCCGGGCTGGTGGGGCCGCCTGCTCTCGCCGGGCGACACGAACGCGGGGGTGGTGATGCTCGACGAGTCCGGCGGGCCCGCCGACCACACGGACCTGCGCGCGGCCACCTGCGCGGAGCTGGACGCGCTCGCCGAGGGCCGGCGCGAGGACCAGCTCGCGTGCGCCGCCCGGTCGAGCTCGTGCGGCGACGACGTCCAGGCGCTCGCCTGGGCGGTCGGGACGCTCGCGCACGAGTCGTTCCACCTGCGCGGGATCCTCGACGAGGGGCTGGCCGAGTGCTACGCGGTCCAGACGCTGGCGAGCACCGCGCAGGGGCTCGGCGCGACGCCGGCCGAGGCGCAGAGCCTCGCGGCGCTGCACTGGGAGGCCGGCGTGCCGCAGATGCCCGTCCAGTACCACGAGGCGGGCTGCGCGAACGGCGAGGCCCACGACCTGCGCCCCGAAGATCCCGTCTGGCCCTAGCGCAGCTGCTCGCGCCACCAGGCGACGGTGTCCGCGAGCGTGCGCTCGAGCGGGATCTCGGGCTCCCAGCCCGTCGCCGCCCGCAGCCGCCCGGGGTCGCCGCGCACCTCCATCACCTCGTGCGACCGCACGAGCTCGGGGTCGATCCGGTGGTCGAGCCCGGCGCCGGCCGCCGCGGCCAGCATCTCCAGGATCTCGCGCGCCGACGTCGAGCCGCCCGTGCAGACGTTGTAGATCCCGGGCTCCGCGCGCTCGGCCAGCAGTCGGTAGGCGCGCACGACGTCGCGCACGTCGGTGTAGTCGCGGCGCGTGTCCGGGTTGCCCGTGACGAAGACGATCGGGTCCTCGCCGCGCTCGGCGGCCCCGGCCGCCTGGCGGGAGAAGGAGGCGATCGCGTAGCTCGGCTCCTGCCCGGGCCCGGCGTGGTTGAACGCGCGCGGGCGGATCACCCGCAGGCCGTGGGCGTCGGCGTAGAACCCGGCCAGCAGGTCGGCCGACGCCTTCGAGACCGCGTAGGGGTTCTGCGGGCGCAGCGGGGCGCTCTCGGAGACGGGCAGCGCCTCGGGCGCGCCGTAGAGCTCCCCGGAGGCCACGGCCACGAGCGTGGCCTCGGGAGCCTCGGCGCGGACCGCTTCGAGCACGTTGAACGTCATCGCGACGTTGTCGGCGAGAAAGCGCTGAGGCGCCCGCCAGGACTCGCCGACGTGGGCGCGGGCGGCGAGGTGGTAGACGACGTCGGGCCGCGCGCCGGCCACGGCCGCGCGCGTCGCCTCGGCGTCCGTCAGGTCGGTGCCCGTGCCGCGCGAGGCCTCGAGGACGTCGTCGCCGCTCGCCCGGCAGTGCGCGGCGAGGTGGCCGCCGGCGAACCCGCCGGCGCCCGTGATCAGGGCTCTCACGGACCCGTCGCGACCAGGTGCTCGGCCGACCCGTGCCCGTTCGAGGCGGCGGCGGCCGCGTCGATCGGCTCAGGCTCCGCCTCCGGCGGGTTCAGCCGCCGCTCCAGCTCGCCCAGCAGCGCGCCGAACAGCAGGTGGCGCCAGGTCGCCTGCGCGAACGCGCGCGGGTCGCCCCAGAGCGTGGGGAAGTCGCGGCCCAGCGGGAGCCGGTCGATCACGAGCGTGCCCGGCCAGGTGATCAGGTGCTCCGCCAGCCCCGCGGCGGCGCCGCGCGCGACGCCCGGCCCGGGCAGGCTCGGGGCGACGTTGGCGTACAGCGCGCCGAAGGCCGCGCCGTTGGCGACGTGCAGCGCCAGGCCGACCGGGTGGGTGGCGGGCGCGCGTACGCGCGCGAGGCGCCCGAGCAGCTCGGCATCGTCGTAGTCCACGCCGAACACGCGCTTGTCGAGCGGCTGCTGCGCAGCCCAGACGGCCGCGGCGGCGGCGCCCGCAAGCGCGCCTCGCAGCGTTCGCGTCGCGTCGAAGGCCATGCGGCCACTGTAACGACCACGGCGGGGGCGAGTATGGCTCGTGGAGGGAGTCACACAGATGCCGCAGCCCACCAGCCGACCACACCCACCTGCACGCCCGGCACCGCGAGCGCGGCGTCAACCCGCTCGTCTACTGGCTCGTCCGGGCGCTCTTCCAGCCGTTCTTCCACCTGTACTTCCGGCTCTCGCGGATCGGCCGCGAGCACGTCCCCGAGAGCGGGCCCGTGATCTTCGCCGCCAACCACCGCTCGTTCCTGGATCCGTTCGTGATCGCCACGATCGCGCGGCGGCCGATGTACTACGTCGCCAAGGAGGAGCTGTTCCGCAACCGGCTGACGGCCTGGTTCCTCAACTCGCTCGGCGCGTTCCCGGTCCGCCGCGGCCAGGGCGACGCCGACATGATCGAGACCGCGAAGGCGATCCTCGCCCGCGGCGACTCGGTGCTGATGTTCCCCGAGGGCACGCGCATCCGGCCGGGCTCGCTCGGGCGCCCGAAGCGCGGCGTCGGCCGGCTCGCGCTCGAGACGGGCGCGCCCGTCGTCCCCGTCGCCGTGATCGGCACGGAGGCGATCCGCAAGGGCTGGCGCATCCGCCCGCACAAGGTGCGCATCCGCGTCGGGCGCCCGCTGACGTTCCCGACGGTCGAGGACGCCTCGCCGCAGCTCGCCGCCGCGGTCACCGACCGCATCTGGCCGAACGTGATGCTCCAGTGGGAGTGGCTCGGCGGGCTGCCGCCGCTGCGCCGCGCCGCCGTCATCGGCGCCGGCTCGTGGGGCACCGCGGTCGCCGTCATGCTCGCCCGCGCCGGCCTCGAGGTCGACCTCGGCTGCCGCACGCGCGAGCAGGCGGACGCAGTGCTGGAGCTGCGCCGCAACGAGCGCTACCTCGACGGCATCGAGCTGCCCGCAGGGCGTCAACGTCCTGCGCGCCTCCGAGCTGGAGCCCTCGCGCCACGACCTCGTCGTCTTCGCCGTCCCGTCCGCCCACCTGCCCGCGGCGGTCGCCGCCCACGGCGGCCAGATCGCGCCGCGCAGCGGCGTGCTCGTGTGCGCCAAGGGCCTCGTGCCGCCGCTCGGCACGCTCCCGACCGCCTACGTCTCCGAGCGCGTGCCGGCGCTGGGCCGTCGGCGCGATCGGCGGCCCCGCCCACGCCGCGCGCCGCGCTCGACGGCGGCGCCTCGCTCGTGCTGGCCACGGCCAACCCCGCCTTCTCGCGCCAGGTCGGCCGACGCGCTCGAGCGCCGCCGGCTTGGACGTCGCCACCACCTCCGACCTCGTCGGCGTCGAGCTCGCGGGCTGCGCGAAGAACGCCGCCGCGCTCGCCGCGGCCGCCGCCTCGTCCGCCGGGCCGAACGCCGCCGGCGCCGCCGCCGGCAAGGTGTTCGCCGAGGTCGACGCCTACGCGCGCCGCTCCGGCTCGCACCCCGAGACCTTCGCCGGCCTCGCCGGCACGGGCGACCTCGTGGCCACCGTGCTCGCCTCGGGCTCGCGCAACCGCCGCGCCGGCGAGCTGCTGGCGCAGGGCATGCCGGCCGGCGACATCGGCTCGGCCCTCGGGCAGACCGCCGAGGCCGTCGACAGCGTGCCGCTGCTCGCCGCAGCGCGTGCGCGACTCGGGCGTCGACGCGCCCGTGCTGCGCGGGCTGGCGGGGATGATCGAGGGGCGTGTCGAGCCCGAGCGCTGGGCGGCCTCGCTGACCGCGCCCAAGCCCGCCGGCCGCCGCGGCAAGGCCAAGGCCGCCTGAGCTACGCAGGGGGTAGGGTCCGGTGCATGGCGACCGACGCGGAGCGGCGGGCGCGGCGCAGAAGCAGCAGCCTCGACGACGACTTCTCCGCGCTCTACAAGGCGCACCTGCGCGACGTCTACTCCTACTCGTACTACCGGGTGGGCAACCACCACGACGCCGAGGACCTCACGGAGCAGACGTTCCTGCAGGCCTACCGGCACTTCGAGCGCGCGCAGCGCGAGTCGCAGGGGCGCCCGCTGCGGCCGTGGCTGATCCGCATCGCCCACAACCTCGCGGCGAACTACTACCGCGACCGCTCGCGGCGCCCGCAGACGGCGATCGACGACGCGGACACGCTGGCGGCCGCGCACACGACCGAGGCGCTGGTGCAGGATCGCGACGACCTCAAGCGAATCCTGGAGTGCGTGCAGCAGCTGCCCGACGATCGCCGCGAGGCGCTGATCATGCGCTTCGCGCTCGGGATGGACAACCGCGAGATCGCGCGTGCGCTCGGCCGCACGGACGGCGCCACGAAGGTGCTGCTGCACCGGGCCATCCGGCAGCTCGAGGAGCTCGTCAAGACGGCGGAGAACGGCGGAGTGACACGTGAGCCAGCCGTTCGACATCGAGGCCCGCCTGAAGGCGGCGCTGGCGCCGATCGAGCCGCCCGAGGAGCTCGCCATGCGGATGGAGAGCGCGCCTCGGCACGCTCGTCGAGCTGGCCGCGGACGAGCTCGAGGCGTGGGAGCTGTCCTCGATGCGCGACCCGCGCAACTGGCCGCGCGCCGCGTTCCGGCCCGCCGCCGCGGTGGTCGTGGGCGCCGGCGCGGGCGCCGGGCTGGTGCTCCTGCGCACCCGCCGCCAGCGCCACAAGCGGCGCGCCCAGGCGCACAGCGCCGTTCGACCTCGCCGAGCGCACGCTGCGCGACGTCGCGCGCGAGGCGCTGCAGCGTCTTCGAGGACGCGGCGCCAAGACGCTGAGGCGGACTGATCCGCTCGCCGCGCCGGCGCGAATGCCCTACCTGATGGCCAAGGACCTACGCGAGCCTCGCCGACGAGGACCTCATGCAGCTCGTGCGCCGCGGGCAGGCGCCGGCGTTCGAGGTCGTCTACGAGCGCCACGCCTCGGCGGCGTTCTCGCTCGCCTACCGGATCGTCGGCACCCGCAACGGCGCCGAGGACGTCTCCCAGGAGGCGTTCCTGAGCATCTGGCGCTCCGGCGCCCGCTACGACCGCGACCGCGGCTCCGTGCGCACGTGGGTGCTGGGCATCGTCCACCACCGCGCGATCGACTACCTGCGCCGCGCCACGGTGCACGACAAGCGGCGCGCGAGCGACGAGGGCATGGAGGAGCGCTTCGAGGCGCGCGAGCGCACCGACGTCGAGGTCGCGCGGCGCGACGAGGCCGAGCACCGTCCGCGACGCCATCGGCACGCTGCCGTCCGAGCAGAGCCAGGTGATCGAGCTGGCCTACTTCGGCGGCTTCACCCACACGGAGATCGCCGAGATGCTCGACACGCCGGTCGGGACCGTCAAGGGCCGCATGCGGCTCGGGCTGAAGAAGATGCGAGACCGGCTCGGCGAAGGGGCGGTGACACGCTGATGCATGTGACCGGACCCGGACACGAGCAGTGGGGCGACGCGACGGGCGCCTACCTGCTCGGCCGCGCTCGACGACGACGGAGCGCGCCGCCTTCGAGGAGCACCTCGCGGGCTGCGCGGCCTGCCGCGAGGAGGTCGACGAGCTGCTGCCCGCCGCGCAGCGCGCTGCCGGTCTCCGTCGACCCGGTCGACCCGCCGCCGGCGCTGAAGGCGCGGATCATGGCCGAGGTCGAGCGCGAGGCGTCGCTGCTCGCCGCCGCCGGCCCCGAGGCCGACCGGCCGCCCGCGCGCGGCGCCGCCGCCTGCGGCTGCCTCGCTGCGCGTCCCGCGGCTCGTGCCGCGCGGCCATGGCCGCCGCGCTGCTCTTGGTCGGCGTCGCCGTCGGCGTCGGCGTGTCGCAGCTGCGCGGCGCGACCCGAGCGCACGGTCACGGCGCAGGTCAGCGGACGCGGCCAGGCCCGCGAGCGTCGCAGCGTCGAGGTGAACGGCGAGGAAGGCGCGCCTGTCGGCACGCGACCTGCCCGCGCCGCCGAACGGCCGCGTCTACCAGGTCTGGCTCAAGCGGCGACGGCCACGCGCCCGAGCCGACGGCGGCGCTGTTCATGCCCAGCCGCGACGGCACGGCGACGGCCTCCGTCCCCGGCTCGCTGGACGGACGTCGACCAGGTGATGGTCACCGACGAGCCCGACGGCGGCTCGCCGCAGCCCACGCGGCGATCTGCTGCGCGTCGCGGACCTCTCCTGAGCCACACGAGTCCGGGTTGAAAGTGCCGTGAGGATACGGCTGCTAGCGTCGCGCGCGCCATGGCCGTCTGCTACCGCCACCCGGATCGCGAGACCGGCGTCTCGTGCTCGAACTGCGGCAACCCGATCTGCCCCGACTGCATGACGCCGACGCCGGTCGGGATGCGCTGCCCGGAGTGCTCCAAGCAGACGCACGCAGGTCACGCACGATGCGCGACGATGCACGGCCGACCCGACCGTCGCCTACGTGCTGATCGCGGTCAACGTGCTCATGTACTTCGGCCAGACGGCGAGCTCGGACAACGCCGTCTACCGGGACTTCGTGCTCTACGGCCCGCTGGTGGCCGACGGGGAGTGGTGGCGGCTGCTCACGGCCGGCTTCCTGCACGGCGGGACTGTTCCACCTGCTGCTGAACATGTACGCGCTGTTCTTCCTCGGGCGCATGCTCGAGCCGTCGCTCGGCCACGTGCGCTTCGCCGCGCTCTACTTCGCCTCGCTGCTGGCGGGCTCGTTCGGCGCGGTGCTGCTGAGCCCCGACGACGCCGGTGGTCGGCGCCTCGACGGCGATCTTCGGGCTGCTCGGCGCGGCGGTCGTGATGGCGCGCAACCGCGGGATCGACCTGATGGCCTCGGGCCTCGGGCCGATCCTGATCATCAACCTCGCGATCACGTTCTTCCCGGGCTTCAACATCTCGGTCGGCGGCCACCTCGGCGGCCTCGTCGGCGGCGTGCTCGCCGACGCTGGCGATCGAGGCGCTGTCCAGGCGCCGCTCGCCGCGTCCCGCCGTGCTCGTGTGCGCGGCGATCGCGATCGCGTCCGTGGTCGCCGCGGTCGCGTTCGCGACCGCGAAGTTCACGCGTCTAGAGCGCGATCTCGACGAGGCCGGGCGGCGCCTCGGGCAGCCGGTCGCGGGTGCAGCACGTGCGCCGAGCAGCTCGAGGCCGTCGACGAGCCGCGGGCCGGGGCGGGAGAAGTAGGCGGCGGCGTCGACCGCGACGACGCGGCGCGCGCCCGAGCGCCTCGAGCTCGTCCGCGAACTCGTGGGCCTCCTCGGCGGCGCGCTCGGCGTCGTAGCCGCACGGCATCACGACCACGACCTCCGGCTTGCGCGGCCGCGACCTCCTCCCAGCTGCGGCGCTCGGAGTGCTCGCCGGGCATGCCGAGCACGTCGAGGCCGCCCGCGTACTCGATCATCTGCGGCGTCCAGTGGCCGGCCACGTAGATCGGGTCCAGCCACTCGAGCGCCGCGACGCGGACGGGCGCGGCGTCGCGCACGGCCAGCCGCACGCGGTCGATCCGCGCGGCGGCGTCCTGCACGAGGTCGACGCCGGCGTCCTTGCTGCCGGTCGCGGCGGCGAGCGTGCGGACGTCGCCGAGCACCTCGCCGAGCGTGTGCGGGTCGAGCGAGACGCACCGCGGGCACCGGGTCCAGGCGCTTGCGCGACCGTCTTGACGTCGTCGTAGGAGACCGCGCAGACGGCGCACAGCGCCTGCGTGACGATCAGGTCGGGCTGCGCGCGCCGCAGCGCGGCCTCGTCGAGCTCGTAGATCGCCTGCCCCTGCTCGGTCAGCTCGCGCACCGCGCGGTCGATCTCGGCGGGCGCGAGGCCGGGGCCGATCACGTCGCGCGTGACCTTGGGAAGGTCGCGCGCCGCGGGCGGATGGTCGCACTCGTGCGTACGGCGGTGACGTCCCGGCCGAGGCCGAGCGCGAAGAGCATCTCGGTCGCCGACGGCACGAGGGACACGATCCGCATGGCCCAGAAGGCTGACAGACCGCGACCAATCGGCTTGTCCCGCTTGTCGGCGGGTGGGATGGGTACCATCTGGGCGTCGCTGCATGAACGACGACGACTCCTCCCGAAGTAGCGGCGCGCCGCGCGCGCGTCCCCCGGCTACGGCTCGCACATGACCGGCTTGCTCCTGCTCGCGGTCCTCGTGCTCGTGCTGCTGAACGGGTTCTTCGTCGCGGCCGAGTTCGCGCTCGTGCGCGTGCGGCGCTCCCGGATCGAGGAGGAGGTCGAGGAGGGCGTCAAGGGCGCGCGGCTGGTGCTGACGCAGCTCGACGATCTCTCGCGCTACCTCGCGGCCTGCCAGCTGGGCATCACGCTGACCTCGCTGGGCATCGGCTTCCTCGGCGAGCCGGCGATCGCCTCGATCTTCGAGGACCTCTTCGGCGACAGCATCCCGCACGGCGTCTCGCTGGCGCTCTCGCTGGCGCTCGCCTACATCATCTCGACCTCGCTGCACATCACGATCGGCGAGCAGGTCCCGAAGATCTACGCGATCAACAAGGCCGAGCCGGTGGCGCGCCGGATCGCCCGGCCGCTGCAGCTCGTTCACGAACGCCTTCAGCCCGTTCATCCACCTGCTCAACGCCGTCTCGAACGGGATCCTGCGGCTCATCGGCATCTCCAAGACCGCCGAGTTCGACGAGGGCGGGTCGCCCGAGGAGCTCAAGGTCCTGATCGCCCAGTCGCTGACCGGCGGCAAGCTCGACCCGGGCGAGGCCGGGATGCTCACCGGCGTCTTCCACCTGCACGAGCAGCAGGCGCGCCAGGTCATGACGCCGGCGCCCGCGGTGGTGACCGTCGACGTCTCCGAGAACGTGGAGACCGCGCTGCGGCGCTGCGTGAGCTCAGGCCACACGCGGCTCGTGGTCACCGAGGACGACAACCACGACCGCGTCAAGGGGATCGTGCACGCCAACGCGCTCGCCCAGCTGCTGCTCTCCGAGGGGCCCGAGGCGTGCGTTCGAGGCGCTCGTGCGCGAGGCGCCGATCGTGCCCGAGACCAAGCCGCTCGACGACCTGCTGGCCGACCTCCAGCGCGAGCGCAGCTCGCTGGCGGTCGTGATCGACGAGTACGGCCGCACGGCCGGCATCGTCACCGTCGAGGACATCATCGAGGAGGTCGTCGGCGAGATCGACGACGAGACCGACCCGCTCGGCGGCGCCGTGCGGCGGCTCTCCAACGGCGACTGGTTCGTGCGCGGGCACGTCGCGATCACCGACCTGCTCGACTACGGGCTCGAGCTGCCGGTCGACTCCGACGCCTACAACTCGGTCGGCGGCTTCGTGTTCGGCGAGCTCGGGCGGCTGCCCAAGCGCGGCGACACCGTCACCCACAACGGCTACTCGATCCGCGTCGAGTCCGTGCGCGAGAACCGCATCGAGGCGGTGCGCATCCGCGAGCGGCGCGCCAGCGGCGCGCCGCAGGCTTAGAGCCGCAGCGCGCAGCCGCCCAGCTGCACGTCGTCTCCCGGCGCCACCTCGGCCTCCATGACGCGGCGGCCGTTGACCCAGGTGCCGTTGACCGAGCCGAGGTCGCGCAGCATCCAGCGGCCGTCGGCGTAGCGCAGCTCGGCGTGGCGGCGAGAGACCGTGTCGTCGGCGAACACGAGCTGGCAGCCGGGGGCGCGCCCGAGCACCAGGCGGCCGCCGGCCGCGCTCTCGAGCAGCCCGATCGGCCGGCGCCGGCGCAGCCACCCGCGCGGCAGCGCCCGCACGCGCGGGAGGTCGGCGGTGAGGCCGTGCAGCTCCGTGTGGTCGGCCCGCAGCGCTCGGTCCACGCGGCGGCTGAACGTGTCCGTGTCGAGCCGCCCCGCGACGTAGCCGTGGCGCAGTTGCTTGACCGTGCGCTCCCTCGTGTCCTCGGAGGGCCTCATCGGAAGCCGGAGCGTACCGCCATCTCAACGGTTGCGAAACAAAACTGTGTGCGCAATTGCACAAAGGCCGCTCACGCGCTACGGTGCCCGCAACCGACTGGCCGCTTCGGCGGTTGAGGAGGAGAGAGGGAGATCCTGGGGAGGATCGACCGAGAGACACAAAGCGCCCGGCTCAGGGGAGCGAGCCGGGCGCTAGGTGTTTTGGAGGAGGGGTGCGATGAGGGTACGTTCGTCGCAACAGCATGGTCCCAATGCTGTCTCAATCTCCCCTAAACATTCCCCCCGTGACGTCGCCGTAGGCGAGCGGCGACGAAGGAGCTCGTCTCGCCTGGCAGGCGAAACCGTCCTCAACTGTCCCGGAGCGGGCTAGGTGTACGTGTAGAACCCGCGCCCGGCCTTGCGCCCCAGCGCGCCCTCGGCGACGAGCGAGTCGATGCGCGGGGGCACGTCGGCGCCGATCGTGTTGCCGATCGACTGGGCGACGTCCAGGCCGACGAGGTCGAGCAGCGCGAGCGGGCCCATCGGGTGCCCGGCGCCCAGCTGCAGGCAGGAGTCGACGGCGGCCGGCTCGAGGCCGGTCTCCTCGCGTAGCCGCACGGCCTCGAACAGGAACGGGAAGAGCAGGCGGTTGACGACGAAGCCCGGCAGGTCGGGGACCTCGACCGCGGTCTTGCCGAGCTGCTCGCAGAGCGTGAAGGAGCGGTCGCGGGTCTCCTGCGTGGCGGCCTCGGGGAAGACGAGCTCGACGAGGTCCATCTTCGTGACCGGGTTGAAGACGTGCAGGCCCGCGTAGCGCTCGGGTATCCCCGATGCGGTCGCGAGGTCGCCGACGGACAGCGAAGACGTGGTGGTCGCGAGCACGGCGTCGGCGGCCAGGTGGGGCTTGATCTGCTCGATCAGCGCGACCTTGTCCTCGCGCTCCTCGACGATCGCCTCGACCACGTAGGTGGCGTGCTCGCCGAGCCGGGCGAGCTCGGTGGTGACCTCGACGTCGGCGGCGACGTCCCAGCCGCAGCGCTCGATCAGCTTGGCGATCTTGCCGCGCGCCTTCTCGGCGGACGCGTCCGAGCGCGCCCACAGGACGACCTCGCCCCCACGGGCGGCCACAGCGGCCAGGCCGCAGGCGATCGCGCCGCTCCCGGCGACCCCGATCCGCTCATTGATTGACTGACCAGTCAACGCGGGCGGCACTAAATCACAGATGGGAAACGAAAGGGTTCAGATGGACGAACGACCCCTGCTGAGAGGCCGATGAGCCGGGTATCCTCCGGCCATGAGCGAAACCACTCACCAGTACGGCTATGCGGACGCGCGGGTCCGCGACATCTCGGTCGCGCAGCTGCTCGGCCAGGTCATGTTCCTCGTCGCCATCGCCCTCGGCTTCTGCGCGCTGGGCACCCTGCTGGGTCGTGACCTCTCGCTCGGCACCGCTCGCCTCTGCTCGTTCGCGGGCTTCGGCATGCTGCTCCTCTCGTCCTTCGCGGGTGAGCGCTTCCGCGTCGGTCCGTTCGCGATGGGCTGGCTGTTCGCCATCGCGCTGCTGATCGGCATCGGGCTCGGCCCGGTCATCGCCTACTTCGCCGCCGTCGAGGACGGCGCGCTCACGCAGGCCGCCGCCGGCACCGCCGCGACCGTCGCCGGCGCCGGCGCGCTGGGCTTCGTGCTCTCCAAGGACCTCGCGCCCTGGATGCGCCCGCTGTCGCTGATCGTCTTCGTCGCGTGCGCCGGCACGATCGTGTGGAGCCTGTTCGCCGGCTCGATCAGCCCGTTCGTGTCCCTGATCATCTACGCCCTGTCGGCCGCCCTGATCGTCGTCGACTTCAACTACATCCGGAAGCACGGGACCGAGAACGACGCGATCTGGCTGGCGACCGGTATCTTCGTGTCAATCGTGAACATCTTCGTCTCCCTGCTGAACATCTTCTCCGGAAGGTGAGATGAAGGTCCAAGCCGAGGCGGAGCACGAAGCCCGGCTGGCTGCGGAGCGGCTCGGCCTGCCGTTCCTGGTCTATCGCGACGGCGAGGGCCGTCAGCAGATCCACCCGCTCGAGCGCGGCCGCCGGTCGGTGACGATCGGCCGCCGCGACGAGGCGGACATCTCGCTCCCGTGGGATCCCGAGTGCTCGCGGCTGCACGCCGAGCTGGAGCTGCGGGCGGGGGAGTGGACGATCTCCGACGACGGCCTGTCGCAGAACGGGACCTGGATCAACGAGCTGCGCCTGATCGGCCGCCGGCGACTGTCCGACGGCGACGACGTGCGCGTGGGCCGCACGCACCTGATCTTCGCCAACCCCATCTCGGTCGGCATCGGCCCGACGCTCGTACCCGGGGAGCTGAGCGCGACGCCGCGCTTCTCCGACCAGCAGCAGAAGCTCCTGCGCAGCCTCTGCCGGCCGCTGATGGGCGACGGCGACGGCCTGGCGCCGGCGACCGATGACGAGATCGCGCGCGAGACGGGTATCCCCGCCAGAGCCGTGACCATCGAGCTCGACCACCTGACCCGCTCGCTCAGCCTCGACGAGGGCACGCCGGCGAAGCGGCGGCTCGAGCTCGCGCTGCTGGCGGTGCGCTCGGGCCTCGTCGCCGCCGACGACAATGGCTGAGCTCCCCGAGGAGATCCGGGCGTTCGTCGCCGAGAAGGGCGACGACGGCGTGGACCGCGGACTGCGCACGATCGCCAGCGGCGAGCTCGGCGAGGGCGACGTCGTCGTGCGCGTGGACTGCTCGAGCGTCAACTACAAGGATGCGCTCGCGACGATCCCGAGGGGCCAGGTGGCGCGGATCTCGCCGCTGGTGCCCGGCATCGACCTCGCCGGCACGGTGGTCGAGGGTCCCGGCGAGGGCACCGAGGTGCTCGCCCACGGCTACGACATCGGCGTCGCGCACCACGGCGGCTACGCGGAGTACGCGCGCGTTCCCGGCGACTGGGTGGTGCCGCTGCCGGAGGGCTTGAGCACGACGCAGGCGATGGCGATCGGCACGGCCGGCTTCACCGCCGCGCTCGCCGTGGCTCGGCTGGAGCGTCACGGCGTGCAGCCCGGCGACGGGCCCGTGCTGGTCACGGGCGCGACCGGCGGCGTGGGCTCGACCGCCGTCTCGATCCTCGCCGCGCGCGGCTACGAGGTGGTCGCGAGCACGGGCAAGGACGCGCGCGACTACCTCGAGACGCTCGGCGCGGCCGAGGTGATCGGGCGCGACGGCGTGGCGGGCGACGGCAAGCCGCTCGGCAAGCAGCGCTGGGCCGCGGCGGTGGACAGCGTCGGCGGCGCCGTGCTGGCCGGGCTGTTCCCGCAGATCCGCTACGGCGGCGCGGTCGCCGCGACGGGGCTGACCGCGGGCGTGAAGGTCGAGACGACGGTGATGCCGTTCATCCTGCGCTCGGTCGCGCTGCTCGGAATCGACTCCGTCCAGTGCCCGATGGAGGAGCGCGCGGAGGTCTGGCGCCGGCTGGCCGACGACCTGCGGCCGCCGCAGCTCGACGACGCCATCGCGCGCGAGATCACGCTCGAGGAGCTCGAGCCGGCGCTCGACGCGATCCTGAAGGGCGGCCTCACCGGCCGCACCGTCGTCCGCGTCGCCTAGTAGCCCCGGCACGCGCGCGGCAGCGGGTGCGCCAGCCGGTCGCGGTCGGAGAGCGGCACGACGCGGCAGAACGCGTAGCGGCCCGCGGCGTACTCGACGACCAGCCGGAACGGGATCCCGATCACGCCGCGCTGGTCGCCCGCACCGAAGCGCGAGGTGACCGCGACGCACTGGTACTCCGCCCGCTCGACGGCCAGGTCCTCGACCGGCGGGCGGGGGGCGGACCCGCGCGGGAACGGCTCGCAGTCGGTGCCGCCGACCTTGTCGTCGCCGCGTGCGGCCGCGTCGACGCGCATCGCCTCCTGGGCGTCCCCCAGCAGCGAACTGCGGGCTCGATGGCGGCGCGTGTCCGGAGCCTGCGCACCCGGGTCGGCCGGACCCCGGCCCGTGCGCGGCCGCTGCTCGCGATCCGCTTCGGCGAGCGCCTGGGCGTGCCGCCTCTCTGCGGCCTCGCGGGCCCGGTCGTCCGCGCGCTCGCGGTCGTCGAGGATGCCCGGCACGAGCAGCGCCGCGCCCGCCAGCAGGGCGACGGCGAGCAGCGCGGCCGCCGCCACGATCGGCCGCCACGGCACGGGCGGCACCACCGCCCCGCGCGGCGGGGTCCACATGCCCAACCAGGCGCCCAGCACCTCGAGGCGCCCGAGCCGCCGCTCCTCCATCCCCGGGGACGTTAGCTACGCGGCGCGCCCGGCCTCGAGCCGGGTCACGAGCTCGCCGAGGCGGAGCTCCTGGAGCCCCTGGTCCACGGCCTCGAGCTCGCCCGCGCAGAACTCGACGAGCGTGCGGCCCTCCTGGCAGAGCTCGAGCGTCTCGCGCAGCCCGGCCTCGCCCGAGTCCAGCCGCGCGATGATCGCCTCGATGCGCGCGCAGGCGCTCTCGTAGGTGGGTGTGGCGACCTCGCTCATCGGGCCCCTCAGGGTACGGCGCGGTCGGGACGGACCCGCACGGAGCCGTCGCGCATCCGCACGGTCAGCTCCGGCCAGGTGGCGGCTGCGGCAGCGCTCGTCACCGGCGCCCCGCCGGGACCCTCGACGAGTGCGTAGCCGCGCTCCAGGGTGCGCTGGGGGTCGTGCGCCGCGAGGGCCAGCGCGAGCGTGTCGAGCTGTCGCGCCCGGGCGCCGCCGAGCTGCCCGTTGCGCTCGAGCGCGGCCGCGTGGCGGCGGTTGGCGCGCACCCCCTCCGCGACGGCGCGGGCGCTGCTCGCGCGCAGCTCCCGCAGCTGCTGGTGCAGCCGCGCGCGGTGGCGGGCGACGTGGTGGGCGGGAGCGCGCGAGAGGCGGGCGAGCGTGCGCGCGCGGTCGACGATCGCGCGCGTGCTCTGGCGCTCCAGCCGCGCCGCCTGGGTGCGCAGCGCGGTTCGCGCCGCCGCGCAGTCGACCGGGACGGCCGCCTCGGCCGCGTGCGTCGGCGTCGAGCACGCCACGGCCGCCACGTCGTCGATCAGCGTGTGGTCGCTGTGGTGGCCGACGGAGGAGATGACCGGGACGCGCAGCATCGCGACGGTGCGGCACAGGGTCTCGTCGCAGAAGGCGAACAGGTCGGCGAGCGAGCCGCCGCCGCGCGCGACGACGATCACCTCGACCTCGGGGCACGCGGCGAGATCCTGCAGCGCGCGGGTGACGGCCGGCGCGGCGTGGCGGTCCTGCACGGGCGCGAACGCCCACACCACGCGCCCGCCCCAGCCGCGGCGGCGCAGGCCGGCGATGACGTCGTCGCGCGCCTTGCCGCCCTCGCCGGTGACGACGCCGATCGTGCGCGGCAGCGCCGGCCGGGGGAGGCGCTTCTGCGGCTCCGTGAGGCCCTCGGCGTGCAGCGTGCGGCGCAACCGCTCCACCTGGGCCAGCAGGTCGCCCTCGCCCGCGAGCCGCAACCCGGTGACCGCGAACGAGAACTGTGGCGAGGACGTGCGCGAGCCGGGGTAGAAGTCGCAGCCGCCGGCGGCCACGATCTGCGCGCCGTCGGCGAGCGCGGGGAGGCCGAGCGCGTCCCAGTCACCGCGCCACATCGAGCACGGCAGCGCCCCGGCGCCGTCGCGCAGCTCGAACCACACGCGGGCGCGCCCGGCCTTGAAGCCGAACACCTCGCCGAAGACCTGCACGCGCGTGAACCCGCGCAGGCGCTCGCGCAGCCGGGCCGCGTAGTGGCCGACCGGGAACGGCCCCGAGAGCCCCGAGCCGGGGATGCCCTCCGGCCGCGCGCCGGTGGCCCCGCCGGCGTGGGTGCCGCCCGTGCTCACAGGCCCTCCGCGAGCGCGCGCGCCACGCGCGGCCGGTCCGAGCCGCACGGCACGGCGACCAGCGTGTCGACCCCGACGGCCGCGAAGGCGGCCAGGCGCTCGGGCAGGGCGTCCGGCGTGGTGGCGAGCGCCATCGTGTCGATCAGCTCCGGCGTGAGCGCGGCGGCGGCGCGCTCGCGGTCGCCGCCGAGGAACGCCTCCTGGCACTCGCGGGCCGCGGCGCCGTGGCCCGCGCGCTCGGCGAGATCCACGTAGAAGTTCTTCTCCTTCGAGCCCATCGCGCCGAGGTAGAAGGCGAGCCACGGGCGGACGGCGTCGCGGGCGGCGTCCAGGTCGTCCTCGACCGCCACCGCCGTGCAGGCCGCCACGTCGATGTCCGCGCGTGTCCGGCCCGCCTTCTCCAGCCCGCGATCCAGCGGCTCGAACAGCGCCGGCGCGTGCTCCGGGCTGACCATGAACGGCAGCCAGCCGTCCGCGATCTCGCCGACCTGCTCGACCGCGCGCGGCCCGACGGCGCCGAGGTAGATCGGGATCCGGTCCTGGACCGGCTTGGCCAGCAGCTTCAGCGGCTTGGCGCCCTCCAGCGGCACGCGGTACTCGCGGCCCTCGTGGACGACGGTCTTGCGCGCGAGCGCGGCGCGCACGATCTCGACGTACTCACGGGTGCGGCTCACGGGCCGCTCGAACGGCACGCCGTACCAGCCCTCGGACACCTGCGGGCCGGACACGCCCAGCCCGAGCCGGAAGCGCCCGCCGGAGAGCACGTCCAGCGTGGCCGCGGCCATCGCGGTCGCCGCCGGCGCCCGGGCGGGGATCTGGAACAGCCCCGAGCCGAGCGCGACCCGCTCCGTCTTGCCGGCCAGCAGCCCGAGGACCGACACCGCGTCCTGGCCCCAGGCCTCCGACACCCACACGGAGTCCAGCCCGATCTCGTCGGCGAGCACGGCCAGCTCGACCTGCTCCTGGGGGGTGAACCAGGGCCAGTAGGCGAGGAAGAGGCCGGCGCGCATGGACCGCGGACCCTAGCCCGGCATCCGGCCGTCATCGCCGCATGGCACGATTCGCGTCGTGACCCGTGACACGCGCGCACTGTTCCTGATCGCCCTGCGGGCGTCCGGCGGGCGCGGCCCGCACGCCGAGGCCGCCCGCAACGTCGTGCTCGCGATCCTGCTCGCGCAGATCCTCGCCGGCGCCGGCCACGAGGGCCCGCCGCACGCGGCCTGGCGCGCGCCGCGACGGGTCGCGCCACGGCGCTCGCGCGTGCTGCTGCGCGGGTCGACGGCGGGGCGCCGCCCGCGCGGCTAGGCGCCGGCCGCAGCGAACGTCAACGGCGGCTGGGTAGGGAGGTGAGGGAGCCGCCCGCAGCGACCGCTCGCGGCGCGAGGGGTCGATTGTTCAGGCCAGGCATGAACTATCGACCCGTCGAGTGAGGCGGGCGGGTTCGGGCGCTCCCCCACCTTCCCCACCCAGAGCCGTTGACGTTACGCCCCGTGCTGACGCTCCCGGCTGGAGGCGTCAGCCGGAAACGCGCGGCGTCGGCTCGTCCTCGCCGAGCGAGGGCATGAGTCGCTGGCCGTCCTGGAAGCCCTCGCCGCGGATCTCGCCGGTGACGCCGAGGCGCTCGAGCCGGGCGATCTCCTGCTCGCCGAGGCGGCGGGCCGGGTCGTCCTCCGGGAGACCGGCGATCAGCGTGCGGATGCGGTTGCGCAGCTGCAGCGCGAAGTGCGGGGTGGAGGCGCCCATCAGCTGGCGGACGTCGTCGACCGACACCTGGTAGGTCGGGCGCAGGCGCTCGGGCTGCTCGGCTTGGGCCATGGGAGTCAGTCGCCTCCGGTGTCGACGGGCTGGATCTCGAGGAGGGTGTCGATGCGCGACTGCACGTCCGCGGAGATGGCCGCCTCGTCGCCCATCAGCCAGCCGTGATTGTAGACCCCGCGGACCGGGTCCTTGTCGTAGCCGGGCTGGACGTCGAGCAGGTAGTCCTGCAGCGCCTGGGGCAGCGCCTGGGCCTCCGTGAGCAGCAGCAGCGGGCCGTACTTGCCGGACGCCGACAGGGGCCCGGCGGCGGCGGCGTCGAGGGTGCGCTTGGTGCTCGCGAACACGAACCCGTGCCCAGGGTCGGTGACGCCCCAGCCGAAGCCCCCGTCGGCGAAGCGCGAGAAGGCGATCGCGTTCGTGACGGGGTCGGGGCCGGAGACGCGCTCGACCGCGCCGAGCTTGCCCAGCTCCTCGACGACCGCCCGCGAGATGACGTCCTCGGGGCCGAGGACGTAGATCTTCGGCTTCCCGTGCGCCTGGATCGCCGCCTTGGTCTCGGGCGGGACGGCGTCGCGGCCCGTCCACAGCACCGGGTCGCCGGACTTGGCCGCCCAGCCCGCGGCGGGCATCGCGAAGTCGGGGCGGTCGGCCGAGGCGACGACCACGGAGCCGCTCGGCTTGCGCGCCGCCGCGGACTGCAGCTTGTCGATCGCCCGCGCGGTGGCGGCCGGGTTGCCCGCCGGGATGTCGCTGGCCTTCAGGTCGTCGGGCTCGGCCACCTGGCCGATGCGGATCACCTGCGCCTTGCCGGCCCGGTCCGCGCCGGTCGGCTGCAGCTTGTCGAGCGCGTCGGCCGTTGCGCTCGGCAGCTCCTTGCCCTCGGTGAACAGCACGGGCGCGCGCAGCGGGGCGGCGGCGAGCTGCGCGGCCGCGATGCCGGCCCGCCAGTCGTCCTGGTCGACGAGCACGACGGCCGCGGGCCGGGTGTCCTCCGAGCGCGAGGTGTGGACCGCCTGGGCGACGGCCGCCGCGTCGGCGACCGGGTCGGCGCCGCCCACGCGCGTGGTGTTCTTGGTCGCGAAGACCGGGAAGCCGAGCGCCGGGCCCGCGGGCTCCTCGTCGCCCGTCTGACCGAGCACGGGCGTGCCCTGCTCGGCCTGCTCCTTCGGCGTGGGCTTGTCGCCCGAGCCGCCTCCACCGCCGCCGCAACCGGCGAGCAGGAGGCAGATCAGGGCGAGGGCGGCAGGGGCGTGACGCATGGGGACGGACAAGCTAGCGGCCCGTGCCCATAAGGGCAGCGATTCAAGATCGGTTCATAACCTGCCGATCAGGGGTAGGTACGGCCGCGCGCTCGGCGAATAAGTCACGCGCAGGCCGGTGAACTCGACATAACTTCGCGGTGGTGGCTACACTGCCGCGCTTACGCCGAACCCTTGGCATGAGGCCGAGGGGCGGGGGAACCATGTTGTTTGGGGCGAATCGCGTCGGTTTGGACGCGAAGCGCAGGCTCTTTCAGCGCTAGCCCGTCAGCTAACCCCGTAGGCCGACGAAAGAGGTTGATCAATCGTGCCGCGGGTTTTCGCGCTGCTGTTCTTGTTCGTTCTAGGGGTGATCTTTCCGGCGGGTGCCGCGGCGCAAACGTCGTCGACCGGCGGGGCTCAGTTTTCTGACCCGTCCCCGATCGTGACCCCGGGGTCCAAGGCGACGCTGCTGCCTGACGGCTCGGCCGCCGCTCCGGCTGACGCGCCCCCGCAGGTCCAGGCCGCGATCTTCGCCGCCAACAAGCTGCTCGACAAGCCGTACAAGTACGGCGGCGGCCACGCCAAGGTCGAGGACTCCGGCTACGACTGCTCGGGCACCGTCTCCTACGCGCTGCTCGCGGCGAAGCTGCTCAAGAGCCCGCTCGACTCCGGCAGCTTCATGCGCTGGGGCCTGAAGGGCAGGGGCTCGTGGATCACCGTCTACACGAACCCTGGCCACGCGTTCGCCGTCATCGCCGGCCTGCGCCTGGACACGAGCACCGGCGGCGTCATCAGCCGCAAGATCACGCGCACCGCCGAGCGCGGCCCGCGCTGGCGCGTCGCGCTGCGCAAGACGCGCGGCTTCAAGGCCCGCCACCCGCTCGGGCTCTAGCCCGAGCGGCCGCCGGGGCTCTAGCCCGAGCGGTCGCGCTGCAGCTCGTCGCGCTCGGCCAGCCGGTTGCGCCGGCGCGTCTGCGCCTCGCGCTCGCGCCGCCGCTCGTCCTCGGACTCCGCCTGGAGCGGCGGCACCTCCGTCGGGCGGCCCTCGTCGTCGAGCGCGACCATCGTGAGGTAGGCGGTGTTCGTGTGGCGCACCGTGCCGTCGCGGGGCTGCTCGGCGTCGACCCGCACGCCGACCTCCATCGAGGTCCGCCATGCGGCGTTGACCGACGCCGTGAAGGTGACGAGCTCGCCGATGTGGATCGGCTCCAGGAACGTCATCCGGTCCATGCCCGCGGTGACCACGCGGCAGCGGGAGTGCCGCACCGCCGCGAGCCCGGCCACCTCGTCGCAGAGCTTCATCACGGTGCCGCCGTGGACGTAGCCCGCGGAGTTGGCGTCCACGAGGCCCATCCAGCGGACCAGCACCGCGTGCGAGTCGGCGGCTTTACGCGGGCTTGGCACTGCATGGGTACGCTAGCCCTTCAGCGCAGATCCTGAGGGAAGGGAGGCCTTCGTGGCCGGCATGGGCGGACGCATGTCCGTAGTGATCAAGTCGAAGATCAACAAGCTCCTCGACAAGGCCGAGGACCCCTCGGAGACGCTGGAGTACAGCTACCAGAAGCAGATGGAGCTGCTCCAGAACGTCAAGAAGGGCATCGCGGACGTCGTGACGTCCAAGAAGCGCCTCCAGATGCAGCAGCAGAAGCTCGAGCAGCAGGTCGTCAAGCTCGACACGCAGGCGCGCCAGGCGCTCGCGCAGAGCCGCGAGGACCTCGCCCGCACCGCGCTCGAGCGCAAGCAGTTCGCGCAGACCGAGCTGCAGTCGCTCGACCAGCAGGTCGCCGAGCTCGAGGCCCAGCAGGCCCAGCTGATCGACAAGGAGCAGAAGCTGCGCTCCAAGCTCGAGCAGTTCCGGACCAAGAAGGAGGTCATCAAGGCCCAGTACTCCGCCGCGGAGGCCCAGGTCAAGATCTCCGAGGCCGCGACGGGCGTGGGCGAGGAGATGGCCGACGTCGGGCTCGCGATGCAGCGCGCGCAGGACAAGACCGAGTCGATGCGAGCCCGCGCGGGCGCGATGGAGGAGCTCGAGGCCGCGGGCGCCTTCGACGACAGCCTGCAGCTCGGCTCCGGCGGCGACGACATCGACCGCCAGCTGCACGAGCTGACCTCGCAGAGCGTTGTCGACGACGACCTCGCGAAGATGAAGGCCGAGCTCGGGCAGGGCTCCGCCCCCGAGCCGGGCCAGCTCGGCGCCGGCTCGGAGGCCGCGCCGTCCGAGGAGCGTCCCGCGTGATCGTCCGGATCGCCACCGAGGGCCAGTATCAGCTGCCCGACGAGGACGCCCAGCGCCTCAACGAGCTCGACAACCAGACCGTCGAGGCCGCCGAGGCGGGCGACGAGGACCGCTTCGCCCAGCTCTTCGAGGAGATGCTCGAGCTCGTCCGCCGCGACGGCACGCCGCTCGGCGACGACGAGCTCGAGGAGTCCGACGTGATCCTGCCGCCGCCGGACACGACGCTCGCCGAGGCGGCGGAGCAGTTCACCGGCGACGGCCTGATCCCGGACTAGCTAGCGCTCCGGCGCCGCGCGCCCGCCCGTGGGGGAGCGCCGCCGGGCGGGGATGGTGCGCTCGGCGCGCTTGAGCACGATCCGGCGGGTGACCGTCCGCGTGCCGCCGCCCGAGCCGCGGACGCGCGCGACGATGACGACCGCGACGCGCCCGCGGTGGTGCAGTGCGCGCTTGAGCGTGGAGACCGCGCGCGGCGTGAGCCGCAGGCGGATCCGCCCCTCCGCGGTGCCCTTGCTCGGCAGCGAGCGGCGGATCCCGAGGCCGCGGAACACGCGCTTGGCCAGCAGCGTCCGCGCCGAGGCGCGCGCCAGCGGCGACGTCTGGACGCGCGCGCCGAGCGACAGCAGGCAGGGCCGGTCGCAGTTGCCGTAGAGCGTGATCCCGCGCGTGCCGAGCACGCGCTGGTGCGGGATGCGCAGCTGCAGCTTCGGCGCCGGGCCGGGGCGCGGGCGCGCGGGCGCGGCGGCCGGCGTGGCGACCGGGCTCGGAGCGTCCGGGGTGGCGCCCGGGGTCGGCGTGGCGGACGGCGGCCCGACGGACTCGGTCGCCCACGCCCAGTCGATCGTCACCGACGAGCCCTGGACGGCGTTGTCGCGCCCGGCCGGACCCGAATCGGGCAGCGTGAGCGTGAGCTTGTAGGAGCGGCCCTCGCCGGGCTCCATGACCCCGAGGTCGAGCGCGTCCGGGCCCATGAGCGGACCGGTCCACGAGCCGCCGCCGACCTCCTCCACGCGCAGCAGCAGCGCCTCGGAGAGGCGGCCGCCGAGGCGCCCCGGCGTGTCGACGATGCGCGTGCGCAGCAACGTCAGCCGCCCGCGCGAGTCGCCCACGTTGGCGAGGGCGACGTTGCCGCTCACGGACTGCCCGGGCATCAGCCCGGTGGCGTGGATGATCGCGTGCGAGGACCCCGAGGCCGCGAGCGTGACCGCGCCCTCGGCCGCCATCCGGCCCAGCTCGGCCGGCCGCTCCCGCGCGGGCGCCGCGCTCGCCACGAGCGCGATCGCGAGCGCGATCACCACGCCGAGCGCGACGAGGCGCGGCGGCAGGGACCGCGTGGCCAGCACGCGGGCGGCGATGGCCGGCACCGGCCTCACGGGCCGGCGCCGTTCCCGTCCCAGACGGTGAAGGGGATCGAGTAGCTGAGGAAGGACCTGTTGAACCCGGGGTACGTGACCGTCAGGGTCAGCCTCGGCCGCAGCATCACGTTGTTCCCCGGGAAGCCGCGGGTCGTGACGCGCAGGTCGAGCTGCTTCTTGGCGCCCGCGGTGAGCGTCGCCGTCGGCGTCGGGCCCGCACCGCCGACGTTCGCGAAGGTGATCTGGCCCAGCGGCTGGCGCCCGCTGGTCGGGTCCGCGGTCAGGGAGGCCGTGACGGTCAGCGGGGAGGCGCCGGCCGGCAGCGGGGTGCGGGCCTGGAGCGTCAGGACGCGCGTGTGGGCCAGCAGGTTGACGTTCTTGAGGCCGCCCAGCGCCACCGCGAGCGTGGCGTCGGCGCCGGTCGCGGCGGGCACGATCGGGACGGCGCCGCGCTTGACGGCGTAGCCCGTGAGGCCGGACGGGTCGGTCGACTGCGAGTACAGCCGCAGGTAGTTGGAGGCGTCGTCGGCCGCGACCTCGTTGGCCTGGTTGAGGCTGCGCGAGTTGAACGCAGCGTCGGAGCGCACGACGGGCAGCGCGAGCGTGGCCGCGGCGGCCAGCCACGCCGCGGCGGCCAGCAGCCGGGAGGCCACGCCGGTCATGCCGCCTCGCTCTCGCCCTCGGCGCCGGCCGCCGCCGCGAGCAGCTCGCCGCCCTGGCGCCAGGCCCCGTAGAGCGCCCAGAGCGCGAGCAGCACGCCGGGCAGCGCGATCAGGAAGATCCGCGCCTCCTGCATCGCGAGCAGGATGAAGAGCCATCCGAGGTAGGGGATCGCGAACGCGACGCGGGCCTGCGTCGGGTCGTCGAGCGTGAACGGCCGCAGGTCGGGATCGCGGTTGTTGTCGCCCTTGGTCCGGAACACGCGCTCGCCCTTCGGCCCGCGGCTGACGGAGATGATCCGGTGGGTGACGGGCTTCTTCGTGACGGGCGGGACGTAGGTGATCACGTCGCCCTTGCGCAGCGCGGCCACGGGGACGACCTCGTCGAACACGAGCGAGCCCTTGTGGATCGTGGGCTCCATCGAGCGGCCGACGAGCACGTAGCGCTCGTAGCCGGCGAGGCTCGGCAGGAACGTCGCGCAGAGCACGAGCACGCCCGCCAGCAGCACGAGGCGCCCGAGCCCGCCGGCCGCCATGGAGGCGAGCCGGCGGGCGTTGGACCGGGGCATGGTGTCCGCCGTCCCCCGAGGTGGCCTCTAGTTGCTCACGAGCTCCCAGTCGAACTCGGCCTCGACCGAGGCGGCCTGGTAGACGTTGTCGGAGCCGTTGGGCGCGCCGCCGTCGATGAACGTCACGTCGAACGTGTACGTGTCGGTGTCGCCGCTGGCGAGATCGCTCTGCAGCGACGGGCCGTCGGCCTGGAGGTCCGACAGCAGGCCGTCGTAGAGCACGTCGCCGGCGCCGTTGGTGATCTCGAGGTTCAGCCGCTCGGCGAACGGGCTCGCGGGGCCCGTGGAATCGGCGACGACCTCGCCCGCGACCGCCATCAGGCCGTCCACGGAGCCGATGTTCTCCATCGTGATCGTGCCGGACTTCGTCTCGCCGGGCTTGATGTCGTCGATGGTCAGGAACGCGCCGGTCGTGCCGGGGGTGTGATCGAGCGTGCCGGCGGTCACGACGTTGCCGGCGTTGGCCGACGTCGAGTTGAAGTTCGCGCCTGATCCGACGGCGAGCATCGAGGCCAGCAGGAGGGCGAACAGCACGCCCACCATCTTCTGGGGGGAGGCATGCCAAACGGCAGCAAATCGCTGCATGGAGGGACCTTTCACCGAGAGGGCGCCGCCGAGGTGGATGGCCTCGGACGGCGGGGAACGGCGGTGGTATCGACCACGAAGGTTGCGCCTTGAAGCATTTCGGACGGATGTCCGGACACTGCGCGTCTCGCTCAAGCCCCGCCGAGGGGAGCCGATGGAACGCGCGCGCGGGTTAGACGGGGATGCCCCAGAGCGGGAACCAGCGTTCCAGCTCGGGCTCGATCGGCAGCTCGGCGCCGATCTGGGCCTTCAGCCGCAGCTCGCGCTCGCTGTCGCGCTGCTGGGCGCCGGCCGCCGGCACGAACGGGTAGAAGGCGCCGCGCTTGTAGTTGTAGATCCAGTAGACGGACTTGCCGGCCTCGTCGCGGAACGGGAACACAGCGGCCAGGATGCGGTCGCCGTAGCCGCCGGCCTCGAGCGCGGTCGAGACGGCGTTGAGCCCGACCACGAGGTCCTCGAAGTCGGGGTCGGCGAGGATCATCCAGCGGTAGCCGAAGTCGTCGTCGGAGGTCTCGATCGTCGTGCCGGTCTCGTCGCCGGTGCTGCGCACGACCTCCTCCATGTCGCGCACGATCTGCTCGAAGTCGGCGGTCGCGAGCGGCTGGAAGACGATCGCGGACTTGCCCGTGCTCTTGAGCAAGAGCTGCATCTCCAGCGTGACCTGGGCGGTCGTCATCGCGAACACCCGGTCGGTCGGCGCCGCGGTCTTGATCTGCCGCTTGCCGCGGATGATGTCGAGGAAGCCCATGGTGGTTGGGGGTGGGTGGGCGGGGCGGTGTCCCTGCAGGCTACGCGTTGCCCTGCAGCTGCGCCTCGAGGCGCTGGAGGGCGGCGATCCGCTTCTCCATCGGCGGGTGCGTGGAGAACAGGCCGCCGATCCGGCCGATCGGCGAGATGAAGAACGCCTGCAGCTCGCCCGTGTTGCGCAGGTCCTGCTGGGGGATCCGCTGCATGCCGCCCGAGATCTTCACGAGCGCCGAGGCGAGCGCGCTCGGGCGGCCAGTGATCAGCGCCGCGCCGCGGTCGGCCGAGAACTCGCGGTAGCGCGACAGCGCCTGCATCAGGAAGAAGGAGACGACGTAGACCCCGAGCGAGACGAGGAAGAGCACCATGAAGCTGGGGTTCTCGTCGTCGTCGGAGGAGCCGCCGAAGAAGAAGCCGAACTGCACGATGTAGGCGGCGATCGTGGCGAAGAAGCCGGCGAGCGTCATCACCAGCACGTCGCGGTTCTGCACGTGCGTGAGCTCGTGCGCCATGACGCCCTCGAGCTCCGCGGGCGACAGCAGCTCCATGATCCCCGTCGTCGCGCAGACGGTCGCCGACTTGGGCGAGCGGCCGAGCGCGAACGCGTTCGGCATCTGGGTCTGCGCCACGGCGACCTTCGGCTTCGGCAGGTCGGCCTGCACGCACAGGCGCTCGATCATCGCGTGCAGCTGCGGGGCCTGCTCCGGCGTGACCACTCGGGCGCCCATCGCGGCGAGCGCGAGCTTGTCGGAGGCGAACAGGTTCAGCGCGGCGAGGCCGCCGGCGATCAGCGCCACGGTGACGCCGTTGACGCCCGAGCCGAGCAGGGCGACGACGAGCGCCACGTAGAGGGCGCCGAGGAGGAACAGCGTGACCGCCATGCGGACCTGGAGTCCGGTGTCGCGGCCGAAGGACGTCGGTCTGGGCATCTGATGAGAGATGGTGGCAGACCCCAGGCGGCCTTGAGCAACTTATTAGCTGCTGCAACCACACGGCTCGGCTGGTAGATTGGCCGCCGCCGAACCGCCGGGAGACCAGCCTGGCGGACGGGGGACCCATTTCGAGCAGTCCGGGGCGAGTCGCCGCCTGATGGTGGCGTAGCGCGTTGCGCGAGCCCGTCAGCTAACCCCGCAGGCGACCACGATGAGCAGACCGTCGCGCATGCCCGGAAAGTCCCTGCATCCTGCAGGATTCCTTGCACGCTCCATAACCCGGGGCGAATTCATGGAGAACCCGAGGGGTGGCTCCTAGAGTGGCGCGCCGCATGTCTTCACGGCTCCGCCTGTTGATCGGCGTGGCGCTGATGCCGCTCGCCCTGTTCGCCCTGCTCCCGCTCGTCTCGAGCGGCCAGCAGAAGCAGCTCGGATCCAAGATCGAGCGCAAGAAGGACCAGATCGCCTGGCGCAAGGGCCGCGAGCGGGTGCTCTCCTCCGACGTCGCGGGCTTCACGCGCCGCATCAACTCGCTCCAGGGCGACATCACGGTGCTCCAGACCAAGCAGGTGCGCCTGCAGGCGAGCCTGGACCGCAAGCGCGCCGAGCTCGCGCGCATCCAGGAGGACCTGCGCCGCGAGCGGCTGCGGCTCGCCCGCCTGCGCGCGCGGCTCGCCGAGGCCCGCGCCGCGCTCTCCAAGCGCCTCGTCGAGCTCTACAAGGCCGACGAGCCCGACCTGGTGACGGTCGTGCTCGAGTCCGACGGCTTCGCCGACCTGCTCGAGCGCACGGAGTTCATGCAGCGCGTCTCCCACCAGGACGCGCGCATCATCAACATCGTGGTCGAGGCCAAGCGGGAGGCCACCGCGACCGCCAAGCGGCTCGACCGGCTCGAGCAGCGCGCCAAGGTCGTGGCCGACCAGATCGCCGACGAGGTCGGCCAGGTCACCGCCGTCAAGGACCAGCTCGTCGACCGGCGCGGCCGCTACGAGGAGGCCCGCGGGCAGAAGTCCGCCCTGCTGGCCACGACGCGCGAGGACCGCCACAACCTCGAGGGCGACCTGCGCGCGCTCGAGGCCGAGCAGGCCAAGGTGCTCGCCGCGCTGCAGGCCTCCGCGGGCTCCGGAACGGCGGCCGCCGGCCCGATCCAGCAGGGCTCCGGCGGCATGATCTGGCCCGTCAGCGGCCCGCTCGTGTCCCCGTTCGGCATGCGCTGGGGCCGCCTGCACGCGGGCGTGGACATCGCGGTCCCGGCCGGGACGCCGATCCGCGCCGCTCAGTCGGGGCGCGTCGTGCTGCTCGGCTGGACCGGCGGCTACGGCAACTACACCTGCGTGCAGCACACGGGCGGGTTGTCCACGTGCTACGCCCACCAGTCCCGCTACGCCACCTCCAACGGGGCGAGCGTGTCCAAGGGCCAGGTCATCGGCTACGTCGGCTGCACCGGCCACTGCTTCGGCGACCACCTGCACTTCGAGACGCGCATCAACGGCTCGCCGGTCAACCCGGCGGGTTACCTCTAGCTCCTACGCGTACCCTCTTCCGGGTGTCCAACCCGGACATGAGCGACCGGATTGCTGGGCACGACTGGGCGTCGACGCCCCTCGGGCCGATCTCCGGCTGGCCCCAGAGCCTGCAGACCGCCGTCAGGATCGTGCTCGGCTCGCGCTTCGCGATGTGGATGGCGTGGGGCGAGGGGCTGACGTTCTTCTACAACGACGCCTACGCGGCGGACACGCTCGCCTCCAAGCACCCGTGGGCGCTCGGTCAGCGCGCCGACGCGGTGTGGGCGGAGATCTGGGAGGACATCGGCCCGCGTATCGAGCATGTGATGGCGAGCGGCACCGCCACCTGGGACGAGGGCCTGCGGCTGTTCCTGCAGCGCAGCGGCTACCGCGAGGAGACCTACCACACGTTCTCCTACAGCCCGCTGCGCGACGAGCACGGCGAGACGGCCGGGATGCTGTGCGTGGTCGTCGAGGAGACGGACCGCGTGCTCGGCGAGCGGCGGCTCGCCACCCTGCGCGAGCTGGCCGAGGCCACGGGCACCGCCTCCAGCGAGCGCGAGCTGTTCGCCGCGATCGACCGCTCGCTGGCCGGCAACCCCTACGACCTGCCGTTCGCGTTCGCCTACACGGCCTCCGACGGCACCCCGCTGGAGCCCGTCACGGCCGGCGCGCCGGACTGGCCGGACGCCGCGCGGCAGGACGCGCCGGTCGTCGTCGACCTCGCGGGCCGCGAGGACGTGCCGTCCGGCGCGTGGGACGAGCCGCCGCGACAGGCGCTCGCGCTGGCGCTCGCAGACTCCAGCCGCCCCGACCCCGCCGGGCTGTTCGTCGCCGGGCTGAATCCCTACCGGGAGCTCGACCAGGAGTACCGCGGCTTCGTCGAGCTCGTCGCGGGCCAGATCGCGTCGAGCCTCGCCAGCGTGCGCGCCCGCGAGGCCGAGCGCGAGCGGGCGGAGTCGCTCGCCGAGCTCGACCGCGCGAAGACCGACTTCTTCTCCAACGTCAGCCACGAGTTCCGCACGCCGCTGTCGCTGATCCTCGGGCCGGCCGAGGACGCGCTCGCCGAGGCGGGACCCGGCGAGCAGCAGGAGCGCCTGAGCGTCGTCTTCCGCAACGCCCTGCGCCTGCAGAAGCTCGTCAACAACCTGCTCGAGTTCTCCCGCATCGAGGGCGGCAGCGCCGAGCCGCTGCGCGAGCCGACCGACCTCGCCTCGTACACGGCCGACCTCGCGAGCATGTTCCGCGCGGCCACCGACCGCGCCGGCATCGCGCTCGTGGTCGAGCGGCCCGACGAGCCGCTCGTGGCGCGCGTCGACCGCGAGATGTGGGAGCGGATCGTCCTCAACCTCGTCTCCAACGCGTTCAAGTTCACCTTCGAGGGCGAGATCCGCGTCGCGCTGAGCCGCGACGGCGCCGACGCGGTCCTGAGCGTCTCCGACACGGGCACGGGGATCGCCGAGGACGAGCTGTCGAGCCTGTTCGAGCGCTTCAAGCGCGTTCGCGGGGCGCGCTCGCGCACGCACGAGGGCAGCGGCATCGGCCTCGCGCTCGTCCAGGAGCTCGCCCGCCTGCACGGCGGCGGCGTCTCCGCGGCGAGCGAGCTCGGCGCCGGCTCGGAGTTCACCGTGCGGGTGCCGCTGGAGGAGTCCGCCGGCCCGGCGGCCGCGCAGGCGATGCCGACCACGGGCGCCGCCGCCTACCTCGAGGAGGCGCTGCGCTGGCTGCCGGACGCCGGCGACTCGGTCGGGGAGCTCGACGCCGTCGGGACCGGGGTGCCCACCGACGACGGGCCCGCCCGGCGCGGGCGCGGATCCTGATCGCCGACGACAACGCCGACTTGCGCGACTACCTCGAGCGGCTGCTGGCCCGCCACTGGGACGTCGAGACCGCCGGCGACGGCCGCGCCGCGCTGCAGGCGGTGCTGTCGCGCCGCCCGGACCTGGTCCTCTCCGACGCGATGATGCCCGAGCTCGACGGCGTCGGCCTGCTCTCCGAGCTGCGCTCGAACCCGGCGACCTCGCAGCTGCCCGTGATCATGCTCTCCGCCCGCGCGGGCGAGGAGGCCGCCGTCGAGGGCCTCGCCGCGGGCGCCGACGACTACCTGGTCAAGCCGTTCTCCTCGCGCGAGCTGATCGCCCGCGTGCGCGCGAACCTCGACCTCGCGGAGATGCGCCAGGCCGCCGCCCGCGCCACGGAGCGCCATGCGCAGCTGCTGCGCGACCTCGCCGGCGCGGCCGTCGACATCAACCGCGCCGCCACGGTGCCCGAGGTGCTGGCGGTCGTGGCCGAGCGCGCGCGGGCGCTCGTCGGGGCCGAGCGCGCCGTGGCCCGGCTCGCGAGCGACGAGGCGCCGGACGGCGACCCCTCCGCCCGCCGGGTGCCGCTCACGGGCACGGGCGGGCGGCTGCTCGGCGAGCTGCTGCTCGGCGGCGAGACGGGCAGGGGCGGTGTCGAGGCTGCCGCCGTGCTGACCCAGCTCGCGCTGGTGGCCGCCACGCGGCTGGAGAACGCGCTGCTCTACGAGCGCGAGCACCGGGTCGCGGAGACGCTCCAGCGCAGCCTGCTGCCCGAGTCCGTGCCGCAGTTCGACCGCGCGGAGCTGGCCGCGCTGTACCTGCCCGGCTCCAGCGAGGCCAGCGTCGGCGGCGACTGGTACGACGCGCTCGCGCTCGACGAGCACACGATCGGCCTCGTGATCGGCGACGTCGTCGGCCGCGGCGTGCGGGCCGCCTCCGCGATGGGGCAGCTGCGCAACGCGGTCCGCGCGTACCTGCTCGAGGGCTACGGGCCCGCGCAGACGGTCGCGCGCGTCAACCGCCTGCTCGAGACGCTGGGCGGCGGGTTCGCCACGCTCGTCTGCCTGTGCGTGGACATTCACACGGGCGAGGTCCGCTACGCCAACGCGGGCCATCCGCCGCCGCTGGTCATCGGCCCGGACGGCGAGACGCGCTGGCTCGACCAGGGGCTGGCGCCGCCGGTCGGGGCGGCGAGCGACATCGTCTACCGCCAGGCCGACGACGCGATCCCCGCGGGCGGCGCGCTCGTGCTCTACACGGACGGGCTGGTGGAGCGACGCGGCGAGACGATCGACACGGGGCTGGGACGGCTCGCGCTGGCCGCGGCGGACAGCCCCGGCCACGCGGCGACGCTCGCCGGCCGGCTGGTCGCCGCGATGCCGAGCGCTGGGCGGCCCGACGACGTCGCGGTGATGGCGCTCTCGCGCCGCGAGGCCGCCGGCGAGCCGCTCGTCGTCCGCCTGCCCGCCGACGCGACGTCGCTGGGCCCGCTGCGCCAGCGGCTGCGCCGCTGGCTGGTCGCCGAGGGCTTCGCCCGCACCGACGCAGGCGACGTGCTGCTCGCCGTCGGCGAGGCGGCGTCGAACGCGATCGAGCATCCGATCGAGCCGGCGCCGGCGGCGATCGTCGCCACGCTCTCGCGCGGCGGAAACGGAGAGACGCGGATCGAGATGCGCGACCACGGCGGCTGGGACACCGCTCCGTCGCAGGCGCACCGGGGGCGCGGGATGCACATCATGCGGGCGATCGCCACGGGCGACGTCGCGATCGACCGCGGCGCGGAGGGCACGACCGTCACGCTCGAGCACCGGAGGGGGGACGGCGCATGAGCCGGCTCGAGTACGACACCGGCGCACTGCCGGATGCGCTCGTCGCGCGTCCCCATGGCGACATCGACATGGCGGTGACGCCGGACCTGAAGGTCGCGCTGGTCCAGGCCGTCGCGGAGCACTCGGCGGGCTGCCTCGTCGTCGACCTCTCCTCCGTGGAGTACATCGACAGCTCCGGCATCGAGCTGCTGTTCCGCGTCCACGGCGCGCTCAGCGGCGACGGCGTCGAGCTGATCGTGGTGGCGCCGCCCGGCTCGGGCGCCGCGCGGCTGCTCGGGCTCGTCGCGCTCGACGACGTCGGCGAGGTCCGGCCCTCGCTCGCAGCCGCGCTCGACACGTGCGGCGACCGCGAAGCGCACTGAGCGACCGCGTACCCTCAGAGGCGTGCAGCCAGAGCTGAACCTCTTCGGCCTGACCCTCCAGACCTTCGGGCTGATGCTCGGCATCGCCTTCATCGTCTGCGGGGCGCTGACCGCGCGCTACCTGAAGGAGATCGGCAAGCCGGTCGACTGGGCCTACGAGTTCATCTTCGCGGCGATCATCGGCGGGCTCGTCGGCTCACGGCTGTGGTGGGTCGTCGAGAACTGGGACGACACCAGCGACGACGTGCTCGGGTCGCTGTTCACGGGCGCCGGGCTCGTGTTCTACGGGGGCGCGATCGGGGGCGCGATCTGCGTACTGGCGTGGTCACGGCACCGCGGGTTCTGGGAGGGCCGCACGCTCGACCAGGGCGCGGCGCCGCTGGCCGCGGGCTACGCGATCGGGCGGATCGGCTGCCAGCTCGCCGGCGACGGCGACTACGGGATCGCGTGGGACGGGCCGTGGGCGATGGCGTACCCGAACGGCACCGTGCCGACCGACGTGCCCGTGCACCCCACACCGGTCTACGAGACGATCGTCATGGGCATCGTCACCGTCGTGCTGTGGCGCTGGCGGCACCGCTTCCGGCCCGGCAACCTGTTCGCGCTGTGGGCCGTGTTCGCGGGCGCCGAGCGCTTCCTCGTCGAGTTCATCCGGCGCAACGAGGAGGTCGTCGCCGGGCTCACGCAGCCCCAGCTGATCTCGATCGCGATGATGCTCGCCGGCGGGGCCTGGATACTCACCCACCGCGGGCCGGCGCCGGTCGCCGAGCCGGCGCCCGCACGCGCGCGCACCGCCCGCCAGCGTGCCTGACGCGATTGATCCCGCTTCCGCCGATTCTCGCGGCGTCTCGCCGCCGTGGCCGTTCGCCAGAGCCGATCGACCGCGATCCAAGTGACCCGCCACGAGGAACCGCGGTCAATCGACTCTGACTCGGCCCACGACGCCGAGCCATCCACGATGATCGACGGAAACGGAATAATGGCGCGCCCCATGGCCGCCGCGACCGCACACGTGCTCCCCGAGGACTCGGAGATCCGCGACGGCCGCCTGCTGATCGGCGGCTGCGACGCCGAGGCGCTCGCGCGCGAGCACGGCACGCCGGCATACGTGCTCGCCGAGGACGACCTGCGCTCGCGCGCCCGCGCCTTCCGCGACGCGCTGGCCACGCACCACGACGGGCCGGGAGACGTCGTGTTCGCCTCCAAGGCGCTCCCGTGCACGCCCGTGCTGCGGCTGTTCGCGGAGGAGGGCCTGGGCTGCGACGTCGCCTCGGGCGGCGAGCTGCACCTCGCGCTGCACGCCGGCTTCGCGCCCGGGCGGATCTACCTGCACGGCAACGCCAAGTCCCGCGCGGAGCTGGCGATGGCCGTCGAGGCGGGCGTCGGCACGATCGTGCTCGACAACGGCGAGGAGGCGCTGCGGCTGTCGGAGCTGCTCGGCGGCCGCTCGCAGCGCGTGCTCCTGCGCGTCACGCCGGGCGTCGACGCGGACACCCACGAGGCGATCCTCACGGGCCAGGCGGGCTCCAAGTTCGGCTTCGCTCCCGCCGACGCCCTGGCGCTGATCGCCGGCCCGCCCGCCGGCCTGGAGATCGCGGGCCTGCACATGCACCTGGGCTCGCAGCTGTTCGCGCTGGAGCCCTACCGGCGCGCGATCCGCGCGCTCGGCTCGCTCGGCGAGTTCGCGACCTACGACCTCGGTGGCGGGCTGGGCGCGCCCTACACGGCGGGCGACCCGCAGCTGGACCTCGAGACCTGGGTCGCCGGGATGGTCGAGGCCGCGCACGCAGAGCTCGGAGACGGCCGCGAGCTCGTGCTCGAGCCGGGCCGCGCGCTGGTCGCCAACGCCGGCGTGACGCTCTATGCGGTCGACTCCGTCAAGGACGGCGCGGCCGGCGAGCGGCTCGTGGCCGTCGACGGCGGCATGTCGGACAACCTGCGGCCGATGCTCTACGGCGCCTCCTACGAGGCGCACGTGGTCACGCGGATGGGCGCCGAGGGCGTCCCGAGCACGGTCGTCGGCAAGCACTGCGAGTCCGGCGACGTGCTCGTGCGCGACGCAATGCTGCCCGACGCGCGCCCCGGGGACGTGGTCGTCACCCCGGCGACCGGCGCGTACGGATACGCGCTCGCGAACAACTACAACGGCCAGCCCCGCCCGCCGGTGGTGTTCTGCTCCGGCGGACGCTCGCGCGTCGTGGTGCGCCGGGAGACCTACGAGGAGCTGCATGGCCGCGACGTTTAAGGTCGGTCTGCTGGGGCACGGCACCGTCGGCGCCGCCTTCGAGGCGCTGCTGGGCGAGCGCGCCGACGCGGTCGCCGCCACGGTCGGGCTGCGCCCGGAGATCAGCGGCGTGCTCACCCGCTCGCGCGGCGACTTCGAGGCGATCCTCGAGGGCTCGGACCTGATCGTGGAGCTGATCGGCGGCATCGAGCCGGCGCGCGACTACGTGCTGCGGGCCATGCGCGCCGGCAAGCACGTGGTCTCCGCCAACAAGCAGCTGCTCTCCCAGCACGGGGAGGAGCTGTGGGCGTGCGCGCGCGAGCACGACGTGCAGCTGCGCTTCGAGGGCGCCGTGGCCGGCGTCGTGCCGGTGATCCGCGTGCTCCAGGAGTCGCTGGCCGGCGCGCACGTGGAGCGCATCCACGGGATCGTCAACGGCACGACGAACTACATCCTCTCCGAGATGGCGCGCGCCGGGATCTCCTACGAGCAGGCGCTGCTGCAGGCCCAGGAGCTCGGCTACGCGGAGTCCGACCCGACCGACGACGTCACCGGCCGCGACGCCGCCGCCAAGATGGCGATCCTCGCGCGGCTGGCGTTCTCGACCCCGGTGCACCTCGACGAGGTCGTCTACGAGGGGATCGAGCACATCACCGCCGACGACATGGCCTACGCGGACGAGCTCGGGCTCGGGCTGAAGCTGATCGGGACCGCGGAGCGCGTCGACGGCGGGATCAGCGTCCGCGTGCACCCGGCCTTCCTCTACGGCGAGCACCCCCTGGCGACGGTCAACGGCCCCTTCAACGCGGTGACGGTCGAGTCCGCGTCGATCACGGAGATCACGATGTCCGGCCCCGGCGCAGGCGGCCCGCAGACCGCCAGCGCGGTGCTCGGCGACGTCGTCTCGGCGATGATCCCGCCCGCCTCCACGCCGGAGACGACGGCGGCGCTGCCGATCGTCAGCGACGTCACCTCGGCCTTCTATCTGCACATGGAGGTCGCCGACCGGCCCGGCGTGCTCGCGCAGATCGCCGAGCTCCTCGGCATGCAGGGCGCCTCGATCAAGTCGTTCGTGCAGCACGGGCTCGGCGACAACGCGCGCCTCGTGATGGTCCTGCATCCGCTGCTGGAGTCGCGTCTCTACGCCGCGGTGCGGATGATCGGCCAGCTCGACTTCATGCGCGCCGCCCCGCGCGCGATCCGCGTCATCGACGAGGACTTCTCCTAGGCCTGACGGCGGTCAGCCTTCCGGCGTGACGTCGCGCAATGCGGCTGTTCGTCGCGCTCGTGCTGGTACGTGCTCGTCGCGACGCCGCTCGCGGCCGACGGCCGCCCCGGCCGGGTCGTGCGCGTGCGGTTCCGGATCGGGCGCTGACAGCTACGCTCCCGGACCTGATGCCCGGGCTCATCGAGCGCTACCGCGAGCGGCTGCCGTTCGCGCCCGAGGATCCCGTGGTGTCGCTCGGCGAGGGCTCGACCCCGCACGTGCTGGCCGAGCGGCTCTCCGAGCGCGCCGGGGCGGAGGTGTGGCTGAAGATCGAGGGCGCCAACCCGACCGGCTCCTTCAAGGACCGCGGGATGACCTGCGCCGTGTCGGCGGCGGTGCGCGAGGGCGCCGAGGCGCTCGTGTGCGCGTCGACCGGCAACACCGCGGCCAGCGCGGCGGCCTACGCCGCGCGCGGCGGGCTGGCGGGCGTGGTGATCGTGCCCGAGGGCAAGATCGCCACGGGCAAGCTCGCGCAGGCGCTGATGCACGGCGCGCGCGTGATCGCGCTGCGCGGCAACTTCGACCAGGCGCTGACGCTCGTGCGCGAGCTCGCGCAGCGGCGGCCGATCGCGCTCGTGAACTCGGTCAACCCGTTCCGGCTGGAGGGCCAGAAGACCGCGTCGTTCGAGATCCTCGACGAGCTCGGGGAGATCGACGCGCTGTGCATCCCGGTCGGCAACGCGGGCAACGTGACGGCGTACTGGAAGGGGTTCCAGGAGCGCGACTCGCGCCCGAGGATGCTCGGCTACCAGGCCGCGGGCGCCGCGCCGCTGGTGCACGGCGCGCCGGTGGAGTCGCCCGAGACGGTCGCGAGCGCGATCCGGATCGGCAACCCCGCGCGCTGGGAGGAGGCGCTCGACGCCTTCACGAGCTCGCGCGGGCAGGTGCGCGCCGTCACCGACGAGCAGATCCTCGACGCCTACCGGTTCCTGGCCCGCGAGGAGGGCGTGTTCTGCGAGCCGGCGTCGGCCGCGGGCGTCGCGGGGCTGCTGGCCAACGGCGCCGAGGGCGCCGAGCGGATCGCCTGCGTGCTCACCGGCCACGGCCTCAAGGACCCGCAGACCGCGCTCGCGCAAGCCGGCTCCGTCGTGCCGTGCGAGCCGGACATCGCCGCGGTCGAGCGCGCCATCGATGCATAGGCGCCGGCTCGTCCGGGTGCCGGCCTCTTCGGCGAACCTCGGGCCGGGCTTCGACGTGCTCGCCGCCGCGCTCGCGCTCCACGTCGAGCTCGAGGTGGAGGAGACGGGCCGCTTCGCCGTCCACACCGACCTCCAGATCGCGCGCGACCGGCGCAACCTCGCCGTTCGGGCGTTCGAGACGCTGCACCCGGCCGACGACTTCGAGTTCACGATCCGCTCCGACGTGCCGCTGTCGGGCGGCCTGGGGACGAGCGCGGCTGCCTATGTCGCCGGCCTGATGGCGGCCGACTCGCTGTTCGAGCTCGACGCGCCGCTGCTGCACAACGCGACCCGGCTCGAGGGCCACCCGGACAACGCGGCCGCGGCGCTGCTGGGCGGCTTCGTCGTCTGCGTCGGCGCGCGGGCGGCGCGCTTCGACATCCCCGCCGGCCTGGAGTCGATCCTCGTCGTGCCGCACAAGCACGTGCGCACCGCGAAGGCCCGCGCCGCGCTGCCGAGCCAGGTGCCGCTGGTGGACGCCGTGCACAACGTCGGGCACGCGAGCATGCTCGTGCTCGGCCTCGCGCGCGGCGACTGGGACCTCGTGAGCGCCGGCCTGCACGACCGGCTGCACCAGCCGCGGCGCGCTTCGCTGTACCCGCAGTCGATGGCGCTGGTGCGCCGCGCGCAGGAGCTCGGCGCGCTCGGGGCGACGATCTCGGGCGCCGGGCCGGCGGTGCTGTTCTGGACGCACTACGAGGCGACGGGCGCCGTGATGGCCAGGCTCAAGCCGGCCACGGCCGGGTGGGCGCAGGTCATGCATGTGCCCTTCGAGCCGCAGGGCGCCGACGTGCGCGAGCTCTAGGTGTAGTTCCTGAGCCACGTTGTTCGGCCGGTGAGGTGAGCCATCCGGGCCTCCTTGGAGGCTGAGAGGTGCTCAAGCCACTCAGTCCTTCCAAAGGAGGGCACCGGATGAAGGTTCACGCTAACGCGCCGCTCGGCCCGAAAGGCCGCGAGACGATGGTGTTGCGGGTGCTCGAGCAGGGGTGGTCGCGAACGAAGGCCGCCGAGGCGGCCGGAGTGAGCGAGCGCACCTGCTCGAAGTGGGTCAAGCGCTACCGGGCCGAGGGCGAGGCCGGGTTGTTGGATCGTTCGTCGGCGCCGAAGTCGATCCCGCACCGCACGCCGGAGCGAGCTCGTCGAGGTGATCGTGCTGCTGCAGGAAGCTGCGGATGACTGGCGCGGAGATCGCGTTGTGCTCTGGCAATGGCGCTCTCGACGGTCTCAGCCGTCCTGCAGCGCGTCGGGCTGGGCAAGCTCTCGCGGCTAGAGCCGCCCGAGCCCCCCAACCGCTACGAACGCCGCCACGCCGGCGAGCTGTTGCACATCGACGTCAAGAAACTCGGGCGCATCGCCGAGGGCCGAGCCGGACACCGCATCCACGGCAACCGGCGCCTGCAGCGCAGCCCACGCAAGCGCGACGCTGCCGGACGCGAGCGCAAGCTCGTCGGCTGGGAGTTCGTCCACGTCTGCGTCGACGACGCCACCCGCCTGGCCTACGTCGAAGTGCTCGCCGACGAGAAAGCCACCACCGCGGTCGGCTTCCTGCGGCGCGCCGTCGCCTTCTACCGACCGCCACGGGATCACCGTCGAGCGCCGTCATGTCCGACAACGGCGCCTGTTATCGCTCCACGATCCACGCCTTCGCCTGCCGCGCCCTGGGCATCCGCCACCTCCGCACCCGCCCCTACCGGCCCCAGCACCAACGGCAAGGCTGAGCGCTTCATCCGCACGCTGCTGGGCGGCTGGGCCTACGGCGCCATCTACGGCTCCAGCCGAGAACGAACCAACGCCCTTGACGGCTGGCTATGGACCTACAACCATCGCCGACCACAACTCGGGCTCCTGCGCCGGGCGGCGACGGCGCGGATCATCGCCACCAGGGGACCTTCGTCGTCGCTCTTCTCGATGTAGGCGTCGGCTTCCGCGCCGAGCTCGCCGTCCTCGAGGAGCGAGACATAACCGCTGTAGACGATGACCCGCGCTCGGGGGACCTCGCTCCTGATGCGCCTGAGGAGCGTGGTGTCGCCGGGGGAGCCCATCGTGTCCAGCAGCACGACGTCCGGCCGGGCCTGACCGATCGTCGTCACCGCATCGTGACCAGAGTGCGCCGCGCCGACGTGCTCGATGTCGGGGTGGTCGTCGAGCCAATGCCGGACCAACCGCGTGAACGCGGCCGAGTCGTCGCAGTGGAAGATGCGGATCTGCTGGGGCACGAACTTACCTCATACCCGACTCGAGGCATGGCTGCCTACGCAATTGACACTGTGTTCACGAACTTATGAAAACCGGGGCGCCGAGCGGCACGATCCGCAAGAGCGCCTGCAGATCGCGGGTTCTCGCGCGCAGGCAGCCGAGCGAGGCGGCTGTGCCGACGGTGTTCGCCTGGGGCGTCGCGTGGATCGCGAGGCGATCGCCGCCCGGCCAGCCGGGCAGCAGCTTGGGCTGGTGGCCCGAGAGCGCGATCGCGCAGCAGCCATACGGCGAGTCCGCGCGCTTGGTGCGCAGCTTGTCCGTGACCGCGAAGCGCCCGGTCGGCGTCTCCGTGCCGGGGCGGCCGACGGCGACCTCGACGCGCCGCAGCACGCGCCCGCTCCGGCGGACGGTCAGCCGGCGCGCGGACCGGTCCACGTGCAGCGAGACGTCCGTCGCCCCGGGCCTCGTCGCGGCGGCGGGGATCCAGCCCGGCCGCCCGTTCGGCCGCTCGGGCACCACGACCCGCAGCCAGCCGCCGCGGCGGCGCAGCACCGACACGACCTTGGGGGAGCCGAACTCCGTACGGGGCTTCAGGCGCCCGACCTTGCGGCCCCGCGGCGCGGCCCGCAGCGTCGTGGCCCGCACGACGCGAGCGGTGGCCCAGCGACCCTCCGCGGCGGGCTCCGGCGCGCGCGCCACCGCGAAGTGAGGGTTCGGCGCGCGCTCGGCGGCCTCGCGCGGCGCGCTGCCGCAGCCTGCCAGCACGAGCAACAGCAGTGGCGCGAGTCGGCTCATGGAGACATGGTTACCCGGCGCGCCCTGCAGGGCCCCGAACTGCGGCTGGGTAAGCCGTGGGGACCGCCGGCGCGGGCCGCTCCCTCACCTCCCTACCCAGCGCAGTTGACGTGAGCCTGCAGCTACGCCGCGAGGAGCGGCTTGAGCTTCTTGCGCGCGTCCTTGAGCCCGACGCGGCGCAGGACCTCGTCGGCCAGCGTGAGGTAGTCCGTGCCGAGGTCGGGGCGGTGGTCGAGGATCGAGACGCCCTTCTCGGCCGACTCGGCGTAGGCGATCGAGGAGCGCACGACCGTCTCGAACACCTTCTCGCCGTAGTGCTGCTTGAGCTGCTCGTAGGCCTCGCGCGAGTGCTTCGTGCGCATGTCGGCGATGTTGAGCACCACGCCGAGGAACTCGAGGTCCGGGTTGTAGAACTCCTTCGCCTGCTCGACGACCTCGAGCGCGCCCTCGACGCCCTGCAGCGCGAAGTACTGCGCCTCGGAGGAGACGAGCGCCCAGTCGGCGGCGACGAGCCCGTTGATCGTCAGCAGGCCGAGCGCCGGCGGGCAGTCGATCAGGACGAGGTCGTGCTCCTTGCGGACGTCCTTGAGCGCCTTGCGCAGGACGAGCTCGCGGCCCATCTTGCCCGACATCGAGCGCTCGACCTCCGCGAGGATCGGCGTCGCGGGGATCACGCCGCCGTGGGCGGCGGACCTGGCCTTCGCCTGGCCGCCGAGCACGTCGGCGATCGTGGGCGTGGCGTCCGGAGCGACGTCGAAGTAGTCCGACAGGTTGCCCTGCGGGTCGAGGTCGATGGCGAGCACGTCCAGCCCGATCCGCCGGAACACGTCCGTCAGCGTGCGCACGGTGGTGGTCTTGCCCGTGCCGCCCTTCAGCGACAGTACGGCGATCGTCTCGGCCATAGCGGCCGCACGATATCTACTCGGTCAGCGCGGGTGCGGGCGAGGCCGAGCCGACCGTCGCCGTGTCCAGGAAGAAGATGCTGTGGCGGCCGATCGTGATCTCGTCGCCGTCGGCCAGCGGCGCCCACTCCACGCGATCGCCGTTGACGTAGACGCCGTTGAGCGAGCGGTCGTCGAGCACGCGTACGCCCTCGGCCTGGCTGACGACGAGCGCATGACGGCGCGAGACCGTCGCGTCGTCGAAGCGGATGTCGGCGGCCAGCGAGCGCCCGATCCGGGTCCACTCCTGGTTGAGGGGGCTTACGACCTGTCGCCCGCTCTCCTCGTAGGCGAGGTACTTGCCGGGCTGGGTGAGACCGTCGCGGGCGTCCTGCAGCCAGACGGGGCGCTCGCGCTCCACGGCCGCGGGCGGCTGAACAGGGACCGATTCCTGCCCCGAGAGGGGCAGCGTGCCGGTCGCCTGGACGTCGCTCGATTCACGTGGATCCATTCAGCTTCTCTCCTGTCTCGGCGCAGGTGCGCCCCGACCTCCGGGTGAGAATTCTACGCACCAGGTCAATGGGGTCGGGACCGCATATGCGGGTCAATCGTTGCAGCAGCAGGGCTCCCCGTGCCCGCGGCGAACCGCCTCTGCACCATGCAGGTGCTCCCTCACCACCGCTCCAAGCTCCGCATCCCGACGGAGATCTCCCTGCTCGGCAAGGGCCGCGTGCAGCCCGCGAGCGGGGAATGCTCGCACTGCCACCGGACGCCGCTGATCGGCGAGCACGTGCACGTCTACGGGGAGCGGCTCGTGTGCCAGCTCTGCCGCCACCTGCGGCGCGAGCCGCCGGGCGCCACCGTGGTGGTGCACTCCTCCGAGCACCGGCGGACGGTCAAGCGCTCCGAGTCGCTGCGCCCGAGAGCCGCCTAGGGCGCCGCGCGGCCACTAGACTCACGGCCGCCGTGGACCCCGTCACCAGCACGATCACGATCGGCCGGCCCCGCGAGGAGGTCTTCGACTACCTCGCCGACATCGCGAACCACGCCGAGTTCAGCGACCACTACCTCAAGGACTGGCACCTGACGCGGGTCGACTCCGTGGGCCGCGGCGCGGGCGCCAGGTTCCGCTACGACAAGCGCCTGGACCGCTTCGGCTGGGCCGACATGACCTTCATCGAGGTCGAGCGGCCCTTGCGGATCGTCGCCGCCGGCCGCGGCGGCAAGTTCAACCGCAACAAGACCTACACGACCTGGACGCTCTCGCCCTCGGGCGGCGGCACCAAGGTCGAGCACACGACCGAGATCGAGCCCAAGCTCCCCACGGACCGCCTGATGGAGGGGCTGGGCGGCAAGCGCCGGTGGTTCAAGCGCGGCGGCCGCAAGGCGCTCGAGCGGCTCCAGTCGATCCTCGAAGAGGACCATGACCGCGGCAAGCGCGTCTCGGTCGCCGGCGTCTAGGATTCCGCGCATGAGGCGTCTTCTCGTCATGTCCGCCGCGCTGGCGTGCGCGCTCTTCGCCGCGGGCTGCGGCAACAAGCAGGAGACCATCACGCTCGGCGAGACGGAGGGCATCTACCTCGACATCGACGAGCTGAAGTACCAGATCCAGATCTCGCGCTACATGAACCCCGACGACGTCGAGGACCGGTCGTACCTCAAGGGCCTCCCCGGCGACTCGACCGAGACCGGCGAGGACGAGACGTGGTTCGGGGTCTTCATCCGCGTCCAGAACACGACGGACGAGACGATCGCGCCCGCGAACGACTTCGTGATCGAGGACACGCAGAAGAACCTCTACCGGCCCGTCCCGATCGACGCGGACGTCAACCCGTTCGCCTACACGCCCGAGCCGATCCCGCCGAAGGGCCTGATCCCCGAGATCGGCTCCGTCGCCTCGGAGAGCACGATCCAGGGCTCGATGCTGCTGTTCAAGGTCAAGACCGAGTCGCTGCAGAACCGGCCGCTGGAGTTCCGCTTCAGGCGCGGCTCCGGGACGACCGGCATCGTCGATCTCGACGTCTAAGACGGCTGGCGCCTCGCGCCGCGGTGTTGAGGGGGTGGGTTTCCGGCCGCTCTGCTTCGAGCGGTGGATCGGGCTCGCGGGTGGCTCCCTCGCCTCCCCACCCAGCCGCAGTTCAGCCCTTCAACGCGGCCTCGATGACCGTCTTCGCCGCCGGGGCCGCGGTGGCGCCGCCGGCGCCCTGACCCACGAGCAGCACGCAGACCGCCACCTGCGGGTCGCGCAGCGGCGCGAAGGCCGTGAACCAGGCGTCGGTGTCCGTGAGGTCCTCTTCGGGTGGCGGCTGTGACGGATCCTCGGGGATCGGGTCCTCGCTGACCGTCGACCGCAGCTCGGCCGTGCCGGTCTTGCCCGCCACCTTGACGCCCGGCACGGCCGCGCCGATGCCGGTGCCGTCGGTGACGACGGAGCGCATCGCCCGCGCGATGAACTTCGCGGTCTCGGGCGTGGTGGCGCGGCCCGCGACGCCGCCGCCGCCCTTGAGCAGGGTCGGCTTCGGGCGCCGGCCGCCCTGGGCGATCGCGGAGGCGACGTCGGCCATCAGCAGCGGCGTGGCCAGCACCTTGCCCTGGCCGATCGCGGTCGAGCCGACCGCGAGGTCGTCGCCGATCTCAGCCGCCGCGGGGATCGTCGAGCGCCCGGCGCCCGGCAGCCCGGGCTCCTCGTTGAAGCCGAACTTCTCCGCGGTGGCGACGAGCCGCTCCGCGCCCAGCTCCGCGCCGAGCGGAGCGAAGACCGAGTTGCACGACTCCGCGAAGGAGGCGCGCAGCGATCCGCCGCAGGCCTCGCCGTTGGCGTTCTCGAGCTCGACGCCCTCGAGCGTGGTCATCGTCTCGACCGGGAACTTCTCGTTGCGCTCGACGACGCCTGCGTCGAGCGCTCCCGCGAGCGTCACGATCTTGAACACGGAGCCGGGCGGCTGCGGCGCGCTGTAGGCGATCCCGGCGAGCGCGAGCACCTCGCCGTCGCGCGGGCGCATGACCGCGATCCCGCCGAAGCGGCCGGCCAGCGCGATCACCGCCGCCTCCTGGACCTCGGGGTCGATCGTCGTCCGCACGGCGGCGCCGGCCTCGGGCTCGCTGCGCGCCAGCACGCGGGCGCCGGCCTTCAGCGTGCCGCCGGGCTTGCCCGCGAGCCGCTCGTCGAAGGTGCGCTCGAGGCCTGAGATCCCGACGGGCGTGCCCTCCGGGACGCCGCGGCGCGCGAGCTCCTCCTCGCGCTCGGGCGGCGCCGGGCCGAGCCGGCCGGCGACCTCCGAGGCGAGCGGCCCGAGGTCGGAGAGGCGCTGCTCGCCCTGGGCGATGATCGTCCCGTCGCGCGCCTGGATCGCCGCGCGCGGCGGCATCTGCGTCGTGCGCGCGAGCTGCTCGCCGCTGCGCAGGCCGGGGAACACCTGCTCCGGCCGCCACGCGATCCCGGCCGTGCCGTCCTCTTCCTCCTCGACCGTCAGGGTCAGGTCGCCCGAGATCGTCCCGAAGATGCGCGTCGAGGACGTCACGTCGAGCGCGACCCGCCCGCCGTCGCGCACGCGCGGGCGCGAGGTGCGGACCTCGGCGAGCGTCGTCGTGTCGGCCGCGCGCGCGTAGGCGCGCCCGAACCGGCGCAGGGGGTACTCGCCGCGCGCCTTCGCGGTCAGCAGCGAGTGCATCGTCGCGTAGTCCCCCCGCTCCCAGGCCGACGCGAAGCGCGCCGCCACCCGCCGCTCGGAGGGCTCGTGGCGCGAGCCGAGCACGATCCCGACGACGAACGCGATCGCGGCGAAGGCGAGCAGCGGGACGAGCCGATGCAAGCGGCGGCTCCGGCGTGGAGGGCGCCGCGGGGGAGGACCGACGAGTGGCGACGGAGGGTGCGGGGCCATGGCGCGCGTCGGGCGAGGGTAGCCTCAACGCCTGGAGATGACGGGGCTCGACTGGATCGTCTTGGGGATCGTGATCCTGCTGGCCCTGTTCGGGTGGGCGCAGGGCTTCGTGTCGGGCGCGCTCGCGCTCGTCGGCTTCGCGATCGGCGCCTGGGTCGGGACGCGGGTCGGCCCACTGGTGCTCTCCGACGGCGCCGACTCCGGCTGGGCGCCGGCCTTCGGGCTGATCGGCGCGCTCGTCGCCGGCGCGGTGCTGGCGATGGGCTTCGAGGGCATCGGCGCGCGCCTGCGCGCTCGCGTGCGCACGCCCGCGGGGGCTGCGCTGGACGGCGCGCTCGGCGCGCTGCTGACGGCCTGCGTCGGCCTCGGCGTCGTGTGGGTGCTCGGCGCGGTGGCGCTCGGCTCGGGCGGCGAGCTGCGCCGGGCCGTGCAGCGCTCGGCGGTCCTGCAGCGCCTCAACACGATCCTGCCGCCGACGAGCGGGCTGCTCAACGCGCTCGAGAACCTCGACCCGTTCCCGCGCATCGACGGGCCCGAGGTCCGGGTGAAGGCTCCGTCGCAGGGGATCGTGGGCGACCCGCAGGTCGACGCGGCGGCGCCCAGCGTGGTCAAGGTGCTCGGCACGGCGTGCGGGCTCGGCGTCGAGGGCTCGGGCTGGGTCGCCGGCGACGGGCTCGTCGTGACCAACGCGCACGTCGTGGCCGGCCAGAAGGACACGCGGGTGCTCCCCGAGGGCGACGAGCCCGGTACCGACGCGGAGGTCGTGCACTTCGACCCGCGCAACGACGTCGCGGTGCTGCGGGTGCCGGGCCTGGGGGCGCCGGCGCTCGCGCTGGCGGGCTCGCCGCGGCCAGGCACGTCCGCCGCCGTGCTCGGCTTCCCCCGCAACGGGCCCTACGACGAGCGCGCGGGGCGGCTCGGGCAGACGCGCGAGGTCGTCACCCAGGACGCCTACGGGCGCGGCCCGGTGCGGCGGTCGATCACCTCGCTGCGCGGCGCGGTGCGCTCGGGCAACTCCGGCGGCCCGATGGTCGACGGCCGCGGGCGCGTCGTGACCACGATCTTCGCGGCCACCACGAGCGGGCCGCGGGGCGGCTACGGCGTGCCCAACGCCGTCGTGCGCTCGGCGCTCGACGACTCGAGCGGGCGCGTCTCGACCGGTCCCTGCGCGTAGCGCGCGCGAGCCGAGCGGCCCCGAGGCGGCCCGCTACCCTCGACCGGCCATGGCCAAGACACTCGTCCTCGCCGAGAAGCCCTCCGTCGGGCGCGACCTCACCCGGGTCCTCCCGGGTCAGTTCGACAAGCACGAGGGCTATCTGGAGTCCGACTCCCACGTCGTCACGTGGGCGGTCGGCCATCTCGTGCAGCTCGCGGAGCCCGACGAGTACGACGCCAAGTACAAGAAGTGGAAGATGGCGGACCTCCCGATCATCCCGGACGACTTCAAGCTCATGGTCCGCGACGAGCGCTCCCGCAAGCAGATGACCGTGATCTCGAAGCTGCTGCGGCGCAAGGACGTCGAAGAGATCGTCAACGCCTGCGACGCCGGCCGCGAGGGCGAGCTGATCTTCGCCTGGACGCTGGAGAAGTCGGGCGTCGAGAAGCCGGTCAAGCGGCTGTGGCTGTCCTCGATGACGACGGGCGCGATCAAGCAGGCCTTCGCCGGACTGCGGCCCGCCGAGGACTTCGCCAAGCTCGAGGAGGCGGCCCGCTCGCGCTCGGAGGCCGACTGGATCGTCGGGATGAACGCCACCCGCGCGGCCACGATCCGCCTGCGCTCCTCGTTCGACCGCGCGGTCACGCTGGGCCGCGTCCAGACGCCGACGCTGGCGATCATCGCGCGCCGCGAGGAGGAGATCCGCGCCTTCAGGCCCGAGCCGTACTGGCTCGTCGACGCGACCTTCGAGCCGACCTCGGGCGACTCGGGGCGCGGCTACGCGGGCCGTTACCACGACGGCTCGCAGCCGCGGCTGAAGACCGCCGACGCGGCCGAGGCGATCGTCGAGGCCGTCCGCGGCCGCACGGGCGAGATCACCAAGCTCGAGACGACCAAGCGCTCCGAGAAGGCGCCGCTGCTGTACGACCTCACGACGCTGCAGCGCGAGGCCAACACCCGCTACGGCTTCTCGGCCCGGCGCACGCTCGCGGCCGCCCAGCGGCTCTACGAGGAGCACAAGGCGCTGACCTACCCGCGCACCAACTCGCGCTTTTTGCCCTCGGACATGGGCGGGGAGATCAAGCCGATCGCCGGCCACGTCGGCGAGCACCGCGAGTACGCGAAGGCGGCCGGCTACGTGACGGGGCTCGACGTGCTGCCGACCGGGCGCGTGATCAACGACGCGAAGGTCACCGACCACCACGCGATCATCCCGACGAACTCGTCGCACCGGCTCGAGAAGATGTCCGACGACGACCGGCGGATCTACGACATGGTCGCGCGCCGCTTCCTGGCCATCTTCCACCCCGAGGCCGTGTTCGAGAACACGCGCCTGGAGACCACGGTCGCCGGGCACGTCTTCCGCACCCGCGGCCGCGTGCTGCTCGTGGCGGGCTGGCGCGGCGTCTACGGCGAGGAGGCGCTCGACGGCGGCTCGCAGTCGGCCTCCGACGACGACGAGGGCGGCCCGCAGACGCTGCCCAAGCTCGAGCGCGGCGAGGCCGTCGACACCAAGCTCCTCGCCGCGGAGGAGAAGGTCACCAAGCCGCCGCGCCGCTACTCCGACGCGTCGCTGCTGGCGGCGATGGAGACGGCGGGCAAGCTCGTTGACGACGACGAGCTGCGCGAGGCGATGAAGGACTCCGGCATCGGCACGCCCGCCACGCGCGCGGCGATCATCGAGCGCCTGATCGACGTCGAGTACGTCGAGCGCGAGGGCCGCTCGCTGGTGGCGACCGAGAAGGGCCTCAACGTGATCCGGCTGCTCGGCGAGCACCCGCTGACGTCGCCGTCGCTGACGGGCGACTGGGAGACGCGGCTGGGCAAGATCGAGCATGGCCAGGAGCCGCGCGAGGACTTCATGCGCGACATCGCGCTGTTCGCCAACGAGACCGTCACCGAGCTGGACGCGAAGCTCAAGGACGTGCGCATCCCGCGCGCGAACCTCGGGCCGTGCCCGGTCTGCGGCCACGACATCGTCGAGAACCGCAAGGGCTTCTCCTGCTGGTCGCGCGAGGACCCGGGCTGCGGCTTCGTGATCTGGAAGTCCAAGGCCGGCAAGACGCTGCCGGCCGCGGTCGCGCGCGAGCTGATCTCCACCGGCCGCACGGAGCGCGCGGTGGCAGGCTTCAAGGGCCGCTCGGGCCGTTCCTTCCGCGCCCGCCTGGCCCTGCTGCAGACCGAGGACGGCAAGTGGCGCGTCGAGTTCGACGAGCCGTGGGCGCGCGAAGGCGCCAAGCCGCCGGAGGGCGAGGACGAGAACGCGCAGGCGGCGCGGGACCGCGCCGCCGACGGCGCGGCCAAAGCTGCCTGAGACCTAGAGCTGCGGCTCGCGCGTGGCGCCGGCGACCCGCGTCGCCGGCAGGCGCTGCGCGGGCGGGCCGGTCAGCGTGCGCCACAGGGTGGCGATGCCCTGGAAGAGGGCGACGAACAGGTCGGCGAAGGGGTTGGCCTCGGGGGCGGGGCGCTCCTCGCGCACCACGGCCTCGACCTCTGGGGCGCCGGCGCCGGCGTCGAGGGTCCAGGTGACGTACAGGTCCGCACTGGAAACGGCCGCGGCGACGTCCGCCGCGAGAACGAGGTCCGCGTCGGTGTGCTCGGTGGGCAGATACAGGTGCGGCATGGTTGCTCCCGTCGGTGGCTCTGATCCCTTTATCGGAGTTACGACAGCGAGCCTGACAACTTGAGCGCCTCGAGGTACCCCAACATTCGTCCAATCGAGGTTTGAAGTTCGTCCGATCTGTGCTCGTTGCGGGGTCCGCAGCCATGCCGTCGGGTCCGCGCGCGACTCTTAGGGGCCATGCCGCTGACACTCGTCACCGGGCCCGCGAACGCCGCCAAGGCCGGCGTCGTGCTCGAGCGCCTGCGCGCGCTGCGCCGGCACGACCCGCTGCTCGTGGTGCCCACGTCGGCCGACGTGGACCACTACCGGCGCGAGCTGGCGGCGGCCGGGATCGTGTTCGGGGCCGAGGTGCTGACGTTCCGGCGGCTGGTCGGGGAGATCGCCGCGGCCGCCGGGGTGCACGGGCGCCCGCTCGGATCGGTCGCGCGCGACCGCGTGGTGCGCGCTGCGGTCCTCGACACGCGGCTGAAGGTGCTGGCGGCGTCAGCACGCGCACCAGGCTTCACGGCGGCGGCGGGCGACCTGTTCGCCGAGCTCGGCCGCTGGCTCGTCACGCCGGCCCGCTTCACGCGCGCGCTGCGCGGCTGGGCCGAGGCGCCCGCGCACGCCGAGGAGCTGGCCGCGCTGTACTCGGCCTACCACCGGCGGCTGGAGGGGCTCGGCCGCCGCGACGAGCAGGGGTACGCGCGCGCGGTCTTGGACGCGCTGCGCGAGCGGCCCGCCGCCTGGGGCGGGCGGCCGGTGCTGCTGTACGGCTTCGACGACCTGGACCCGCTCCAGCTCGACGCGGTCGAGACGTTGGCCGGGCGCGCGGAGTCCGAGGTGTGGGTCGCGCTGCCCTACGAGGCCGGGCGCGCCGCGTTCGCCGGCCGGGCCGCCACGGTCGAGCTCCTGAAGCCGCTCGCCGACCGCCACCTCGAGCTCGACGACCGCTCGGAGCACTACGCCGCCCCCGCGCGGCGGGCGCTGCATCACCTGGAGCGGCGGCTGTTCGAGGGCGGGGGCGACCCGTGCCCGCCCAACGGCGCGGTGCGGCTGCTCGAGGCGGGCGGCGAGCGCGCGGAGGCGGAGATCGTGGCGGCCGCGGTGCTCGAGCTGATGCGCGAGGGCGTGGCGCCCGACGACATCGCGGTGCTCGTGCGCGAGGGCGGAGCGGCGGTCGAGCTGCTGGCGGCCGGGCTCGCCGACTACGGCGTCCCCGTCGCGCCCGACGTGCGGGTCGCGCTGGCCCGCACGCGGCTCGGCGCCGGGCTGCTGGCCTTCGCGCGCGCCGCACTGCCGGGCGGGAGCGCCGCCGACGTGATCGGGTGGCTGCGCACCCCGGGCAAGCTCGCCGATCCCGACGCCGCCGACGCGCTGGACGCCCGGGCGCGGCGCTCGGAGGCGGCCACGGCCGCGGACGCGCGGCGGCTCTGGGAAGGGGAGGAAGCGCTGTCCGAGCTGGACGCCCTCGCCGCCGCTGCGGCCGATAGTCCGATGGCGCTGCTGGACGCGCTGCTCGTAGAGGCGGGGCGGATCTGGACCGCGCCGCACCGCCGCCGCGCGGCCGTGCTCGGGGCGGAGGAGGCCGCGGACGCGCGCACGGCCGCCGAGCTGCGCCGCGCGGCGCGCGAGCTGCGCGCGCTCGCCGAGGCCGACCCCGAGCTGCTCGCGGGTGGCGCCGAGGAGGTGCTCGAGGCGCTCGCCGCGGTCACCGTCCGCCGGGATGCCGCGCCCGGCGGCGTGCTGGTCGCGGCCGCGCCCGCGATCCGGGCGCGGCGCTTCCGCGCGGTGTTCGTCTGCGGGCTGCAGGAGGGCGAGTTCCCGCGCCGGCCGTCGCCCGAGCCGTTCCTCGACGACGACGCCCGCACGTCGCTGGCGCGGGCGAGCGGGCTCTTCCTGCGCCGCCACGAGGATGTGCTCGGCGATGAGCGCCACCTCTTCTACGCCTGCGTCTCGCGGCCCGAGGAGGTCCTGTTCCTGTCGTTCCGCACCTCCGACGAGGACGGCGACCCGCTGCAGCCGTCGCCGTTCGTGGCCGACGTTCGGGCGCTGTTCTCCGAGGAGCTGTGGCGCGAGCGCGGCACGCGGCTGCTGGCGGAGGTCACCTGGCCGCCGGGGACGGCGCCGACCCCGCACGAGCTGCGGCGCGCGCAGGCGGCCGCGCAGCGCGTGCCCGAGCCGGCGGCGCTCGCGGCGCCCGAGTCCGAGGCCGTGCTGGCGGCGCTGGCGGCCCGCGGGCCCGAGGCCGCGCGCGGGCTGGAGACGTTCGCCGCCTGTGGCGTGCGCTGGCTCGTCGAGTCGGTCCTGCGGCCGACGCGCGCCGACCCCGATCCCGAGCCGATGCGCAAGGGCTCGCTCGCCCACGCGGTGCTCGAGACGACGCTGCGCTCGCTGAAGGAGCGCACGGGCTCGGCCCGGCTGGCGCCGGACACGCTCGAAGCGGCTTTGGCCGAGCTGGATCGGGCGCTCGGCTCCGTGCGCGCGAGCCGGGGCCGTGAGCTGGCGAGCGCCCGCGGGCGGGCGGGGCTGCGCGCGCTCGAGGAGGACCTCGTGCGCTACCTGCGCCACGAGGCCGAGACGGGCGCCGGGATGGAGCCCGAGTGGCTCGAGTGGAGCTTCGGCCGCGAGGGCGACAGCCACGGCGCGCTCGCGCTCAACGGCTCGGGCTTCTCCGTCACGGGCCGCGTGGACCGGATCGACGTCGACGGCAGCGGCACGGCCCTGGTGCGCGACTACAAGGGCAAGACGGTCCACGCCGGCGCGCGCTGGGGCCAGGACGGGCGCCTGCAGGCGGCGCTGTATGCGCTGGCGGTGCGGGAGCTGCTCGGGCTGGAGCTCGCCGGCGCGCTCTACCAGCCGATCGGCAAGGGCGACCGGCGGCCGCGCGGCTTCGTCACCGCGGGCACGCCCGGCCGCTACGTCAACGGCGACGTGGTGGCGCCCGAGGCGCTCGACGCCGCGCTGCTGGAGGCACGCGAGGCCGCCCTGGGCGCTGCGCGGGCGATGCGGGCGGGGCAGATCAGGCCGTGCGCCTCGCGCTGCTCGCCGAACGGCTGCGCCTACCCGGGGATCTGCCGGGCGGGCGAGGAGGCCCTGGAGGAGGAGGCATGAGCGCGCCCCGCTTCACCGCCGAGCAGCGCGCCGCGATCGAGGACCGGTCGGGCTCCTCGCTGCTCGCCGCCAACGCGGGCTCGGGCAAGACCGCCGTGATGGTCGAGCGGTTCGTCGAGGCCGTGTTGCTCGACGAGGTGCCGGTCGGCTCGATCCTCGCGCTCACGTTCACGGAGAAGGCCGCCGGGGAGCTGCGCGAGCGCGCGCGCAAGCGGCTGTCCGACCTCGGCGAGGACGAGCACGCCCGCGCCGTCGACGCCGCGTGGATCGGGACGATCCACGGGTTCTGCGCGCGCGTTCTGCGGTCGCGGCCGCTCGCCGCCGGGCTGGACCCGCGCTTCACGGTGCTCCAGGAGGCCGCCGCGGGGCGGCTCGAGGCCGCCGCGTACGAGCGCGCGCTGGAGGCCTGGGTGGCGCGGCTGGGGCGCCCGGCCGTCGACCTGGCCGCCGCCTACGGCCCGGGCCTGCGCGATCTCGTGCTCGCCGCGCACGACACGCTGCGCTCGCGCGGCGCCGCGCCGCGGCTGGCGGTCCCGGCCGAGCGGCCGGCGCCGTCGCCCGAAGCGCTGGCGGCCGCGCAGGCGGTCGCGGCTCTCGAGCTCGAGGGCGCCGGCGACGGCATCCGCGTCACCGAGGGCCGCAGCGCGCTCGCCGCCTGCGAGCGGGTCCTCGCGGCCGCCGCCTCCGGCGCGGCTCCGCCCGTGCCCTCGCCGGGCGAGCTCGACGCGGCGAAGCTCGGCGCGGGCGCGAAGGCGCTCGCCACGGACGCGTGCGAGGCCTACCGGACCGCCTGGGAGGCCTACCGGTCCGGCTGCGCCGACCACCACGCGCGGGCGGCGGTGAGCCTGCTCGACGACCTGCTGGCGCGGTTCGCCGCCGAGTACGCCGACGGCAAGGCGGAGCGGGCGGCGGTCGACTTCGAGGATCTCGAGCTCGGCGTGCGCGACCTGCTGGCCGACGAGGCCGAGCGGCGCCGCTGGAGCGAGCGCTTCGCGCTGCTGATGGTCGACGAGTTCCAGGACACCAACCGGCTCCAGCTCGACCTGCTGGAGGCCCTCGAGCGCGATACCCAACCGACTTCGTCGGCGGGCACAGGCAACCTGTTCGCAGTCGGCGACGAGTTCCAGTCGATCTACCGCTTCCGGCACGCCGACGTGCAGATCTTCCGCGAGCGGCGGGCCAAGCTCGACGCCTCGCGGGTCCGCGGGCTGCGGGCGAACTTCCGCTCGGCGCCCGAGCTGCTGGACGTGCTCAACGCCGCCTTCGCGCCCGTGTTCGGCGACGCGTTCCAGCCGCTCGTCGCCGGCCGCCCGCGCGATGCCGCGCCGGTCGCCGCCGACGACGGCGAGCTGCGCCTCTTCGACCCGGACCCGCCCGCCGGCGCTCCGCCGGTCGAGCTGCTCGTCACCGACTCGAAGAGCTGGGACGAACGCGCCGGCGAGCTCGGGCTCGGCGCGCTCGCCGAGCAGCCGTGGCGCCGGGCCGAGGCGCGCCTGGTCGCGCACCGGCTGCGCGAGGAGGTCCGCGCCGGCCGCCGCCCGGGCGACGTCGTCGTGCTCGTGCGCGCCACCGCGTCCCTGCGGCTGTTCGAGCAGGCGCTGGAGGAGCAGGGCCTGCCGACCTACGTCGTCGGCGGCCGCGGGTACTGGTCGCAGGAGCAGGTCCGCGACGGCCTCGCCTACCTCGGGGCGCTCGCGAACCCGCGCGACGAGCTCGCGTTCTACGGCGCCCTCGCCTCCCCTTTCTGCGGCGCCGGAAGCGACGCGCTCGTCCTGCTCGCACAGGCCGGCCGCGAAGGTGCCCGGGGCCCGTGGGCCGCCCTCCGCGACGGCGGGCCCTGGGCCGACGCAGTACCCCGAGAGGAAAGAGAGAAGCTGGAGCGGTTCGCGCGGTTCTTCGCGGGCGAGCGGGCGCGGGCCGAGCGGCTCCCTCCCGAGGCGCTGCTCGAGCGGGCGATCACGGCGACCGGGTACGACCTCGCGATCCTCGCCCGTGCGGGCGGCGAGCGGCGGCTGGCGAACCTGCGCAAGCTGATGCGGCTGGCGCGCGAGTACGAGCACTCGGAGGGGCGCGACCTGCGGGGCTTCTTGGACTTCGCGGCCACGCAGGACCTCGCCGAGGCGCGCGAGGGCGAGGCGGCGCTCGAGTCCGACGGGCTGGACGCCGTGCGGCTGATGACGATCCACCGGGCCAAGGGCCTCGAGTTCCCGGTCGTGTGCGTCGCGGACCTCGGGCGGCTCGGCGCGGGCGGCCGGCCGCGGCTGCTGATCGGCGCCGACGGCGCGGTCGGCCTGCGGCTGGCGCCGCTCGGCGGCGGCGACGCGGTGCCTGCCCTCGCCTACGACCGGCTGGCCGCCGAAGAGGACCGCGCGGACGCCGAGGAGGAGCGCCGGCTGCTGTACGTGGCCATGACCCGCGCCCGCGAGACGCTGATCCTCTCCGGGGGCACCGACACCGGTCGCTGGCCCGAGCCGCGCCCCGGAGGCGCGCCGCTGGACTGGATCGTGCGCGCGGTCGCCGGCCGGCCGCACGAGCTCTTCGCACACGCGACCGACCACATCCTCGAGCGCACCTGGGACGGCCGTGCCGCCCGCATCCGCTGCGCGCTCAACGCGCCGCACACCCTGGGCGCCGTCATGCCGCGCTCGGCGCTGCGGCCCGAGGACGTCCCGCGGCCGGGGGCGCCCGCGACCGCGCTGCCGAAGGCGCCGAAGGTGATGCCGGCGCCGCCCGTGCGCGCGCGGGTGGGCGGGCCTTCATCACAGCGGCTCTCCTACACCGCCCTGCAGGCCTACGCGCGCTGCGGCTACCGCTTCTACCTCCAGCGCGTGCTCGGGCTGCCGGACGAGCCGCCGCCGCCCCCGCTCGAGGCGCCCGAGCAGGAGCGGGAAGGGCTCGACCCGCTCGTGCGCGGCGGGCTCGCGCACACGCTGCTGGAGTCGATCGACTTCTCGCGTCCCGAGCCGCCCGACGCCGAGACCGTCGCCGCGGTGGCCGAGCGCAGCGGCGTCGCGGTGTCGGCGGGCGACGTCGAGGACCTGCGGGCGATCGTCGGCGCGTTCGCCTCCTCGCCGTTGTGCGAGCGCCTCGCCGCCGCGACCGCCGTTCGCCGTGAGGCCGGCTTCGCCTTCTCGCTCGAGCCGGGCGGGGGCGGGTCGCTGGTCAACGGCTTCGTCGACGTGATCGCCACGGAGCCCGGCGGCGGGCGGCTGATCGTCGACTACAAGACCGACCGCCTGGACGGCGCCGACCCGGCCGAGGTGCTGGACCGCGACTACGCCACCCAGCGGGTCGTCTATGCGCTCGCGGCCCTGCGCGACGGCGCCCCGCGCGTCGACGTCGCCTACTGCTTCCTCGAGCGCCCGGGCGAGCCCGTCGTCCGCGGCTACACGGCCGCGGACGCCGACGCGCTCCAGGAACAGGTCGTCTCGCTCGCCCGCGGCGTGCTCGATGAGCGCTACGAGGTCACCGACCGCCCCCACCGCGAGCTCTGCGCCACTGCCCGGGGCGCGCGGCGCTGTGCTCGTGGCCGGAGGAGCGCACGTTGGCGCCCGCCGGCGCGGCCTCTCGCTGAGGGCGCGAACCGGGATCGGCCGAGTGGCATCTGCGTTCCCGTCAAGGGAACGGAGGTGCCACTCGAGCTCGCGGGGTGGCCGGCGCCCCTAGTCCTCGGCCGGCTCCTTGGGCGGCAGGGGCGGGCCGTCGTAGCCGTCGGAGAGGTGGGGCGAGCGGCGCAGGTCGATGACCGCGTTGAGCTCCGCGCCGAACAGGAGCACGACGTTGGACACCCACATCCACACGAGCAGGATCACCATGCCGGCGAACGCGCCGTAGGTGGCCTGGTAGGAGCAGAAGTTCGCGACGTAGAAGAAGAACGCCAGCCGAGGCGAGCAGCGTCGCGAGCACCCCGAACATCGCGCCCGGGGTGATCCACTGGAAGCGGCGGATCTCCACGTTGGGCGCCGCGAAGTAGACGACGGCGTAGATGAGGATCATCGCCAGGAGCGCCGCGGGCCAGCGGGCGTAGCGCCAGACCGCGGCGGTCGTGTCTCCGAGCCCGATCAGGCTGAAGACGAACTCCGACAGCGCCCCGCCGAGGAACACGAGGACGGCCGTCACGAGCACGAGCGCGAGCACCACGACCGTCCAGCCGATGTCGTGGGCCTTGTGCTTGACGAAGCAGCGCCCCTCGTCGACCCGCCAGATCACGTTCAGCGCCCGCCCGACGGCGCCGAACGCCCCCGAGGCCCCGTAGAGGGAGGTGGCCATCGCGAGCACGAGCGCGGTCAGCGCGGTGCCGCGGTTCTCCTGCGCGCCCTCGAGCGCGCCCGTGACCGCGTCGATCGTCTCGCTCGGCGCGCCGATCGAGATGAGGAAGCTCGCGGCGTCGGAGATCAGGCCCTGCTGGCCGAAGAAGCCCAGCAGCGCCACGCCGAACAGCAGCGCCGGGGAAGAGCGAGAGCAGCGCGTAGTAGGTCAGCGCGGCCGCGTGGTCGGTGACCTGGTCGCGCTGGAAGCGCGCGAAGGCGCGCTTGAAGTCGCCCACCTGGATCGCGGGGCCCGGCCGGCCGTCGCGCACGACGGCGGCGAGCGACCCGGAGTCGGCTCCCATGCCTTATGGGTTCCCGCGGCGGGCGGGGGCTACTCCAGCTAGTCCTGGGGTGGTTCCCGGCCCCGGAGGGCGCGCCCCACGGGGCGCGGAGGTGGGCTAATCCTGCGCGGCGCGGGCGGGCAGCAGCGCGTGGCCGTCGACGACCGCCTGGGCGACGTCCACCACGCGGCGGTTGTGGGCGCGGGCGTGGTCGCGCAGGCGCGCGAACGCGTCCTTGTCGTCGACCCCGTGGCGCTCCATCAGGATGCCCTTGGCGCGCTCGATCACCGCGCGCCGCTCCAGCGCGCTCTCGAGCTGAGCGACCTTCTCGTTGAGCCGCGCGGCCTCGCGGTAGCGGCGGATCGTGACCTCGATCGCCGCCTGCACCTGCTGCGGGTCGTCGGACTCGACATAGGCGGAGATGCCCGCGCTCGGCCGCCCGCGCGACGAAGTCCACGTCCTCGCGGCCGCGGATCTGGGCGATCACCGGGCCCGGAGGCGGTCTCGACGGCCTCGGCGATCAGCGCGAGCGCGTGGTCGTCGTCCCGGTGGAAGACGACGATCGTGAGGTCGGGGTCCTCCCGCACGATCAGATCGCTCGCCTCCTTCACCGAGACGGCGAACGGGGTGACGTCGTGACCGAGCCCCTGGAGCACGCTTCCGAGGTGGCGCAGCGCCGCTTCGTCCTCGTCGGCGAGCAGGACGGTGAGGTTGGTCTCGTGACGCGTTCCGACGGCGGGAGTGGAGCTCATGCAGCCGCGTCCTCGCGCGCAATACAATGGGAGATGCCGAGGTCCAGCCTCTTGCCTGCGGCACCACGGCGCCCGAGCCACCCGGCGCTGCATTGCCGCTGCACGTTGATGACGGGGTTGGGAATCATCGGGGAACAACCGAGCCTGCCCGGAGCAGGCCAACAATCTACCGACCGGAGGGCGCAGGCCCAGGTGGTCACGACCGAGGATCGCGCGTCGCGCTCGCGCGAGGATCGCCGCTTGCTCGTGCAGTACCACGAGGGCGGCGACGCCGCGGCGCGCGACGCGCTGGTCGAGCGCTTCCTGCCGCTGGCCCGCCAGCTCGCCCGCCGCTACCAGCGCGGCGGGGAGCCGCTGGACGACCTCGTCCAGGTCGCCTCGCTCGGCCTGCTGAAGGCGATCGACCGCTTCGACCCGCAGCGCGAGACCGCGTTCTCGTCCTTCGCCGTGCCGACGATCCTCGGCGAGCTCAAGCGCCACTTCCGCGACAAGGGCTGGTCGGTCCGCGTGCCGCGCGACCTGCAGGAGCTCGCCGTCAAGGTCGACCGCGTCGGCGACCAGATGGGCCGCGAGCTGGGCCGCGCGCCCACCCCCGCCGAGATCGCCGAGACGATCGGCGTCTCCGCCGAGCAGGTGCTCGAGGCGCGCGAGGCCGCGGGCGCCTACCGCGCGGTCTCGCTGGACCGCCCGCGCGACGACGACGACGACGACGGCGCGGGCATCGCCGACGCCGTCGGCATCGACGACCCGGGCTTCTCCGTGGCCGAGGACGCCGCCACGGTCGAGCGCCTGATGCGGATCCTCACCGACCGCGAGCGCGAGGTGCTGCGCCTGCGCTTCGAGGAGGACCTCACGCAGTCGGAGATCGGCGTCCGCGTCGGCGTCTCCCAGATGCACGTCTCGCGCCTGATCCGCCAGTCCGTCGCCCGCCTGCGCGAGCTGGCGGAATCGGACGGCCGCGCGCCCGACTCCTGACGCCGAGCTGGCGCGGCACGCGCGGGCATGGCAATGTTGCGCGACAGGGACTGGACAGCGGCTGTAGGCTGCGCGCTGGAACCGGTTCCACCTGGGGTTCAGAGGAGAGAGAGGAGAGGGGAGACCGGATGGCTGAGATCCAGTTCAAGGGGATCACCAAGCGCTACCCGGATGGCTTCGAGGCGGTCAAGGCGATCGACCTCGACATCGCCGACGGCGAGTTCATGATCCTCGTCGGCCCGTCGGGCTGCGGGAAGTCGACGGCGCTGCGGATGATCGCCGGGCTGGAGGACATCACGGACGGCGATCTGGTCATCGGCGGCGAGCGCGTCAACGACCTACCGCCGCGCGATCGCGACATCGCGATGGTCTTCCAGAACTACGCGCTGTACCCGCACATGACCGTGCGCGAGAACATGGGCTTCGCGCTCAAGCTCGCGAAGGCCGATCCGGGGGAGATCGACAAGAAGGTCGGCGAGGCCGCGAAGATCCTCGACCTCGAGCAGCACCTCGAGCGCAAGCCGGCGAACCTCTCCGGCGGCCAGCGCCAGCGCGTGGCCATGGGCCGCGCGATCGTGCGCGACCCGAAGTGCTTCCTGATGGACGAGCCGCTGTCGAACCTCGACGCGAAGCTGCGCGTGCAGATGCGCACCGAGGTCGCGCGCATCCAGCGCCGGCTCGGCACGACGATGGTCTACGTGACGCACGACCAGACCGAGGCCATGACGCTCGGCGACCGCGTCGCGGTCATGCGCGCCGGCATCATCCAGCAGGTCGACTCGCCGGCGACGCTCTACGAAGACCCGGTCAACCTGTTCGTGGCGGGCTTCATCGGCTCGCCGTCGATGAACTTCCTGCCCGGCCGGCTCGACGGCGACAAGCTCGAGCTGCCCTTCGGCACCGCCGAGGTGCCCGAGCGCCTGCGTGCCGCGCTGAAGTCCGGTGGCGGCAGCGGTGCGCGCGACGTGATCGTCGGCGCCCGGCCCGAGCACTTCGAGGACGCGTCGATCGAGCCCGACCGGCCCGGCCTGATGAAGTTCAAGGCCAAGGTCGACGTCGTGGAGTCGATGGGCTCCGAGCTCTACGTCTACTTCGACGTGGACGCCGAGACCGACGTCCAGTCCGACGACCTGACCGACCTGGCCAAGGACGCCGGCATGGAGGACCTGCCGAGCGGCGGCGTCGGCCAGCACGTGGTGGCCCGCCTGAACTCCGACTCCAAGGCGACCGCGGGCGGCGAGGTCGAGCTGGTGCTCGACACGACGCAGGTCAAGCTCTTCGATCCCGACGGGGGCCGGAGCCTGACCTACGGCGGCGGCAACGGCACCGGCTCCAAGGCCGCGAGCGCGGCCGCCCCGGCCTAGCCGGCTACGCGAACACGGGAAACGCCCTCCAGGCCTCATAGGCCGGGCGTTTCACCGTGCTCGGGTACGGGTCGAGCAGGCCGCAGTCGAAGTTGGGATCGGCGTAGAGCAGGTACTGGGCGAACATCGCCACGCCGGCCCCGGCCCGTCGGCGCGCTCGTGCAGCGCCCAGGCGTCGCGCAGGCACTTGGCCTGCGCCTCGCGCGCGTCCTCGCCCGGGTACAGGCGCGGCATCTGCGACAGCCGCGCGCCGCCCTCGGTGACGAACACGGTCGGCGCGACGCCCTCCGCGTGGCCGTCCCAGCGCCCCCGCAGCAGCGCGCGGATCGCCTGGGTGCGGGTCGACGTCTGGCGCTTCTCGACGTCGGTGTAGTTGTGATGCGACCACGCCTGGCCGGGGTGCGGGCGGTAGCCGATCGCCTCCAGCTCGTCGAGCAGCGCGGGCACGAACTCGCTCCAGCGCGTGTAGCGCTCGCTCGAGCGCGCGTCGTCGTCGCTGATCGAGGGCGCGTAGAGCATCGTCGAGTGCGCGTGGCGCGCCGAGATCTCCTGCGCGGTCGCCAGCAGCCGCGCGACCTCGCGCGCGACCCCAGGCTGCGGCCACAGCTGCAGGTTCGGCTCGTTGACCAGCTCGAACCCGTCGACGCGCGGGCCGGTCTCGCGCCCCGCGTGGTAGCGGTCGTGCAGGAAGGCGAAGAACCCCGCCCAGGCGCTGCCCGGCCCGTAGGCGTCGTCGGGCAGCCGGTACTCCATCGCCTTCCCCCGCGGCGAGGGCTCGAGGTCCACGGTCCCGTTGGCCCAGCGCGGGAAGCGGTAGGGCATCAGCAGCACGCGCAGCCCGAGCGCACCGGCCAGCGCGATCTGCTCGTCGAGCGCCTGGAGCTTCCAGAACGCCGGGCTCAACGGGTCGTCGGGCGCGTGGTCGGCGCTGGGCTGCAGGCTCGGCCAGTCCGCCCACATGCGGATCCAGCGGGTGCCGGTGTCGGCGAAGTAGCCGCGGTTGCCGGCGGCCCGCAGGTCCTGCGCCGAGCCGGGCTCGATCACCCCGCCCGGCCCGATGTCGATCAGCTTGCGCAGCGGCTTCGGGACCGGCGGCGCCGCCGCGCCGGGCCCGCGGCCGCCCGCCCAGGCGCCCGCCCCCGCCGCCGCGGCGGCCAGCACCGCGGCCCCGCCGAGGAACTGCCGTCGGCTCGAGCGCTCCACCTAGATCTTGCGGCGCCGCGCGCGGTCCGGCGGCGGGCGGCGCCGCCGGCGGCGCGCGCGCTCCTCGCGGCGCAGCTCCTCGAGCACCTCGTCGCTCCACTCGTGCGTGCGCAGGACGCGGTAGCGCATGCCCGAGATGCGCATGTAGGCGTCGGTCTCCGTCTCGCCGCGGTCGATCAGGTCGCCCGCGTTGAGCATCTCCACCACGGGCAGGTACTCCGAGGCGAACCACGTGTGCGCGACCTCGCGGCGGTCCATGTAGGAGCCGCGGTCCTGCATGGCGCGAAAGCCCCAGGCCTCGACCGCCTCGGCCAGCCTGCCGAAGTCCCACGGGTCGCTGACGCGGATCCGGGCGCGCTCCTCGCGCCCCAGCGGCACCCGCTCCCGGAACAGGCGCTCGTGGTCCTTGAGCGGCAAGTCGCCGACCCGCAGGTCGCGGCCGAGCCGCACGCGCGTCTGGACCTCGACCACGTAGGCGTCGATGTCCTCGCGCCCGAGCGACTTGGCGACGGACACGCGATGGTGGCCGTCACGCACGAAGAACAGGTCGCCGACGCGGTAGAGCGAGATCGGCGGGAGCGACTCGCCGCGCCGCTGCGCGGCCGCGATCCGCTCCCAGCGGGAGCGCAGGCGCGGCGACGTCGGCCGGAAGCCGCGGTCGAAGTCGGCGGCCCGGTCGACCGTGCCAACGATCGCGTCGAGCGGCACGACCTGCAGCCCATGGTCCTCGCGCCCGATCACGCCGAGCGCCTCCACGACCTCCTCGAAGGGGAGGATCAGCGCGACGTCGTCGGGCTCGCGCCGCAGCCGCCGGCCGATGTCGGCCAGCAGGCGCGCGCGGCGCGCGCGCGAGAAGTCGCCCTGTGCGTCGGCTTGGGAGAACCCGGAGGACACGGGTCCATTATGGGGAGCGGGTCAGTCGTTCCGTGAACGACGCGCTACGCGGAGAGCGCCTCGTCGACCGACGAGGTGAGCGTGAAGACGCCGTCGAGGCCGGTGATCTTGAACGTCTTGGTGATCGCCTCGGTGTCGGAGACGACCAGCAGTGCGCCCCCGCGCAGCTTCAGCCGCCGGTGCGCGCCGATCAGCACCCCGAGGCTGGAGGAGTCGATGAACGTCGTCTCGGAGAGGTCCACGACCAGCCGCGAGCGCCCGGCGTCGATCAGCGCCGACATGCGCTGCTTGAACTCGGGCGCCGTGAACAGGTCGATCTCGCCCGTGACCGCGATCACGTGCGTGTCGTCATCGACCTTCCGGTCTGAGATCTCGAACTCGACGGCCATGTCCGCGCGGAGTCCTACCCAACCACGCGCGGGTCCTACGCGGTGGTGGCGGCGTAGGCGAGACGGACGTGCAGGTACTCCTCGCCGCCCTCGGGCGAGACGGTCAGCTCGTCTGCGAGCTGCTCGATGACGTTGCCCACCCCGGGCACGGCGGCGTCGATGATCAACGCCTGGCCGCCGCCCTCGCGCAGCGGGCCGACGCGCAGCGAGAGCGAGCGCGGGCCCGGCTCCAGCGCGACGTCGACTCGGCTGCCGGCCACGTGCGCCGGGGCGCGCGCGGCGATCAGGTCGGCGACGAGCACGGCGTCGTCGAGGCGGTCCAGCGGCAGGTCGGCGCGCGCGGCCAGCATGCCGACGACGCGGCGCAGCACCGGGCCCACCAGCGGCCCGGCGACGATCGAGACGGTGGTCTGCGCCTCCCCTGCGGGCTGCGGAGCCGTCATGCGAGCTCCAGCTGCGGCCCGCGGTGGAAGGCCATCCGCAGCCGGGCGCCGTTGTCGGGGATCTGCTCGATCTCGAAGGAGTGCGAGAGCGCGGCGATCAGCGGCAGTCCGAGGCCCGGGCCGGTGCTGTCCGAGCTGGGCCCGAGCCCGCGGCCCTGGTCCGTCACGACGACCAGCAGCGTGTTGCCCTCCGGGCGGATGAGGATCTCGACGGGCCCGGGGTCACCGTCGGCGTAGGCGTGGCGGACGACGTTCGTGCACGCCTCGGTCACCGCGAGGCGCATGTCCTCGATCACCGGGTCGGGCAGCTGCAGCGCCTCCGCGAAGGCGCCCAGGACATGCCGGACCACGGCGACGTTCTCGGGCCGCGCGGGGAGGGTCAGGCGGACGTCAGAGCCGCTGTCCTGCTCCGCCTCGCCGAGCCCTGGCGAGGAACGATCTTCTGTCATAGACAATGGTCGCTGTACCCAGCCTCGGAGCGGCCCTAACCGAGCGGGCGGGCCGCGTAGACCACTGTCGGATGTTCGGCCATTGTGGTTCGAAGCATGACATGATCACCGGACCGGGCGAGCGATCCCGTGCATCGTTGCGCGATGGTCCTCCCGAGGAGCGAGCACCCCTGGCCATGAACGAGGGTCACCGGCTGCATGAAGCACGCGTCGAGGGCGGCGTGGAGCCTTCGGGCGCCTTCACGGTCGAGCCCCGGCCGGCCCCTCCCGGCATCTGCCTGGTCGAGCTCTCGGGCGAGCTGGACATCGCCGCCACGTCTCCGGTGCGCTCTTGCGTCGACGAGGCCGCCGGGACGCGCGGGCTCGTGCTCGACCTGTCGGGCGCGACGTTCCTGGACTCCTCGATGCTCAAGGAGCTGCTGCGCGCCAACGCCGAGCTCGCCCGCTACGACACGCCGCTCGTGCTGGCGGGCATCCCGCCCGCCGTGCGCCGCGTGCTCGACCTCACCCGCACGACCGAGCTGTTCACGCTCGCCGACGACCGCGCGGCGGGCGTCGCGCTGCTCGATCGCTGGACCTAGGCCGCCCGCGGGCCGGCGGCCACCGGCGGCGGCGTGGTGCGCTGGGTCGCGCGCTCCTGGGCCGTGGCGCGGGCGCAGAGCCACGTGAAGCCGGCGTGCAGGAAGTCGTTGCCCGCCGAGCCGGCGAGCACCGTGTTGACGGTGCGCGCGGTCGCGGGCGCGTGCAGGCGCAGGCCGACGAGCGCGAGTGCGGTCCACGCGCCCGTGCAGCGCGTGCACGTGAGCAGCTCCCCGACGGCGTAGCGCAGGCGCCGCCCACGCGGCCGGCGGCCCCCGCCGGGCTTCTCCTCCACGAACGGCTGGCGGATCCAGGTCTCGACCTTCTCGTGCACGATCAGCTTCGAGAGCGTGAACGTCGCGGCCGCCAGAGCCGGGATCTCCATGGCCGGAATCGGCTCGCGGCGGCGCGCCGAGAGCGCGGTGCCGGCGAGCAGGGCCGCGTAGGTCGTGCTCAGCAGCGCGTAGTCGGTCGCCTCGGTCGGCGTCTGGGAGACGGGGCGCACGCTCAGATCGGCCGCGGATTGGGGTCCGGCGGGAGCGGCGTGGGCGCCGGCCCCGGGGCAGGCGGGGCGGGGGGCCGCGGGTCGGGCGCGGGCGGGCCGGGTGCTGGGACGCCGGGGGCGGTCATGTGGCGGGCGTACCCGCGCCGGCCGTTAACGCAACCGGGGCGCCGCTGGGCGCCCCGGTCGATGAGGAGGAGGGTCCGTCTCGTCCCGCCGCGGAAGAGTGGAGGGCATCCGCGAAGCGTGACGCTCCGTACATGCCCCGGCCCGCTGCCGCTCAAACCGTCTCGGGCGAACGGTCAGCTCGAGCGAGCGGAATCGGGCGCGGTGGCCTCCGGCCCGGGGTCGCCGACGCGCGGCGTCTGGTCGCCGTCGGCGCCTTCGGAGCGGCCCTCTTCCCCGGTCGCGTCGGAGTGTTGCGTGGTGTCGCCGAGCGCCGACTCGTCGGGCGAGGCGATCCCGGCCGGGGTGCCCTCCTGGCCCGGGTCGGCGGGCCCCGCCTTGCCCGAGCGCTTGGTCGCGTTGAGCACGAAGAAGGTGACGAAGCCGGTCACGAGCAGCAGCACGATGATGGCGGCGATGACGTAGCCCATGCTCCGGCGCTACCCGGCGCGTCGCCGCCGGTAAACGGCGCGTGGCGCTGGGTAGGTCCGAGGAGAACCCGCACCTTCGAACCAAGGAGTGATCGCATGGCTTCCGAGAAGCTCTCCGGCAAGCGCGTCGCCTTCCTCGTGGCCCCCGAGGGCATCGAGCAGATCGAGCTGACCGAGCCCTGGAAGGCCGTCGAGCAGGCGGGCGGCACGCCCGAGCTGCTGTCGACCGAGTCCGGCGAGGTGCAGGCCTTCAACCACCTCGACAAGGCCGACACGTTCACGGTCGACCGCACGGTCTCCGAGGCCGACGCGTCCGAGTACGACGGCCTCGTGCTCCCCGGCGGCGTCGCCAACCCGGACAACCTGCGCATGGACGAGGACGCCGTCGCCTTCGTGCGCGCGTTCTTCGAGCAGGCCAAGCCCGTGGCCGCGATCTGCCACGCCCCGTGGACGCTGATCGAGGCCGACGTCGTCAAGGGCCGCAAGCTCACCTCGTGGCCCTCGCTGCAGACCGACCTGCGCAACGCGGGCGCCAACTGGGTCGACGAGGAGGTCGTCGTCGACCAGGGCCTCGTGACCTCGCGCAAGCCCGACGACCTCGAGGCGTTCTGCGCCAAGGCCGTCGAGGAGATCTGCGAGGGCGAGCACGCCGCCCAGGCGCAGAGCGTCCAGTGAGCAAGCCTGCGGCGATCCTGGACGTCGACGGGACGCTCGTCGACACGAACTACCAGCATGCGATCGCGTGGTACCGGGCGTTCCGCCAACACGGGGTGGTGCTGCCGATCTGGCGCATCCACCGCCACATCGGCATGGGCGGCGACCAGCTGGTCGCCGCCCTCGTGTCCGAGGATTGGGACGCCGAGTACGGCGAGGACGCCCGCGCGGCCGAGAAGGCGCTCTACATGTCGCTGATGCCGGAGGTCGAGCCGCTCGAGGGCGCCCGCGATCTGATCGCGGACCTGCGCGAGGCCGGCCACCCGGTCGTGCTCGCCTCCTCGGCCAAGCCCGACGAGGTCGACCACTACCTCGACCTGCTCGACGCGCGCGGCCTGGTCGACGGCTGGACCACCTCGGGTGACGTGCAGCAGACCAAGCCCGAGCCCGACCTCGTCGCCGCCGCCGTGGAGAAGGCGGGCGGCGGGAAGGCCGTGATGGTCGGGGACTCCACCTGGGACTGCGAGTCAGCCAAGCGGGCGGGCCTGCAGACGATCGGCGTGCTGATGGGGGGCTTCAGCGAGCAGGAGCTGCTCGACGCCGGGGCGGCGTGCGTGTTCGACTCGCTGGTCGCGGTGCGCGAGAACCTGGCGGAGACGCCGCTCGGGTGACCGCGCACTGGAGCCTCCGTTCGCTCGACCGGTAGGGTGCGTCGTGAGGAAGCGACGACCACCCGCATGAGCACCGAACCCGTACGACGGCCCACGGATGCCGTCAAGGACGCGGATGGGCCGGGGGTGAGCCGTGCCGCCCAGGACAGGCGGCTGCTCATCCGCTACCACCGCCATGGAGACCAGTCAGCCCGCGAGGAGCTGGTGCAACGCCTGCTCCCGCTGGCGCGGCGGATGGCGCGCCGTTACCGGCGCTCGGACGAGCCGCTCGACGACCTCATCCAGGTCGCCACGCTCGGCCTGATCAAGGCGATCGACCGCTTCGACCCCGCGCGCGAGACGGCCTTCTCCTCCTACGCCGTGCCGACGATGCTCGGCGAGCTCAAGCGCTACTTCCGCGACAACGGCTGGGCGGTGCACGTCCCGCGCGGGATGCAGGAGCGGGTGATGCAGGTCGACAACTGCGTCAAGGACCTCTCGCGCAAGATCGGGCGCTCGCCGTCGGTGCACGAGATCGGCACCGCGCTGAACCTCACGACGGAGCAGGTGCTCGAGGCGATGGAGGCCGCGTCGGCCTACGACGCCGTCTCGCTCGAGTCCTACCGCTTCGGCGACGAGGGCGACGGCGAGACCTACGCGGAGTCGATCGGCTTCGAGGACGACCGCTTCGAGCTCGTGGAGTACGGCGCGACGATCGCGCCCACCTTGCAGGCGCTGCCCGCGCGAGACCGGATCGTCCTGCACCTGCGCTTCGTCGAGGACCTCACGCAGGCGGAGATCGCCGAGCGCGTCGGCGTCTCCCAGATGCACGTCTCGCGCCTGATCCGGCGCGCGCTCGAGCGGCTGCGCACCGTCGCCGAGCACACGGGCTGAACGCCACCGTTTGACCGGCGGAAAGGGCCGGGTAGGTCAACGGTGACCCTTCCGACACCAGGAGGCACCGAGATGGGCATCACCGACAAGATCTCAGGACGCGTCAAGAAGGCCGCAGGCGACCTCGCCGACGACCCCTCGCTGCACCGCCAGGGCCGCCAGGAGGAGCGCAAGGGCGAGGCCAAGGAGGAGCTGGCCCGCGACCAGGAGCGCGCCGACCGCAAGGCCGACGAGGTCGCCAACCTCGAGCGCAAGACGTGAGCGAGAGCCCGAAGGAGTCCGACGAGGGCTACCCCGAGGAGCAGCCGGGCGAGGTCGCCGACGAGGGCGGGCAGGACGATCGCGAGAGCGACACGCCCGACGAGGCCGACCGCGGCGACGACGGCCAGGCCACGGGCAACCCCCGCTCCGCCTGATCAGCTCTGCGCGCGCAGCGCGACGACCGCGATGTCGTCGCGCGGCGCGGGCTGGACCCCGAGCGCCTCGCGCACGGCGTGGTCCACGACCTCCTGGGGCGAGCCGCCGGCCGCCCCGCGCAGCACGTCCGCCAGCTCGGCCGGGCCCCACACGTCGTGCGGTGCGCCCGCCTCGGTGAGCCCGTCCGTGTAGAGCACGATCGTGTCGCCGGGGTGCAGCTCGCCCGCCCGGTCGTGCAGCTCCGGGCGCTCGACGAGGCCGAGCAGCGTGCCGGGCGTGCCGAGCTCCTCGACCGACCCGTCGGCGCGCAGGATCGCCGGCAGGGGATGGCCGCCGACGGCGACCGTCGCGCGCGCCGGGGAGCGCGAGAGGTCCAGGTGCAGGCAGGCGATCGTGCAGAAGCGGCCGACCAGCTCGGGCGTCTCCTGGCGCATCATCGCCTCGCCCAGCAGCCGCAGGATCGCCGCGGGCGAGCGCCGCCGCACGGCCGCGGCGCGGATCGTGTACCGGGCCATGGCCGTCACGGCGGCCGCCTCGGCCCCCTTGCCGCAGACGTCGCCGACGACCGCGTACCACTGGTCCTCGGCGGTGTTGAAGACGTCGTAGAAGTCGCCGCCGACCTCGGTGCCCGCGCTCGCCGAGCGGTAGACGGCGGCCAGCTCGAAGCCCGGCACCTCGGGCAGCGCCGGGGGCAGCAGGGAGGACTGGAGCGTGCGGGCGATCGCCGAGCGGGCGGCATAAAGGCGCGCGTTCTCGACCGCTGTCGCGGCGCGCGAGGCGAGGCTCTCGGCCAGCGCCAGGTCGGCGTCGTCGAACTGGTGGCCCGTCTCCGCGCTCACGAACGAGACGACGCCGAGCACCGTGCCGTGCGCGATCATCGGCACGACCATCGCCGACGTCATGCCGATCGAGCGCAGCAGGCCGAGGTGCTCCTCGTCCTGGGCCGCGGCGACCAGCAGCTCGTCGCTGATCTCGGGGTAGACCTCCGAGCGCCCGCTGCGCATCACCGCGTACGCCCCTGACGGGCTCGCCGGATCGGGCGGGTAGCGCTCGGCGATCTCGAGCACCTCTGTGACCTTGCGCGGGTCGGCGTGCGTCGTCGCCAGCCGCTTGAGCCGCCCGTCGACGATCGCGTCGACCGCGCACCAGTCGGCGATGTCGGGCACCGCCAGCCGGGCGACCGCAGCCAGCGTCTCCTCGTAGTCGAGCGAGCCGGCGAGCACGCGCCCCGCCTCGGCGAGGAAGCGCTGACCCTGCTCGGCGCGCTTGAGCTCCGTGACGTCCTCGATCACGTTGATCGCGAGCCGCACGCGGCCGTCGGGCTCGAAGACGGGGGTCGCCTTCACGCGCGACCAGCGCCACTCGCGCGTGCCGGCCATCCGGCTGCGGACGACGAGCGGCTCGGGCTGCTCGCCGGACATCGCGCGGCGCCCCGGAAGGCGCTCGATCGAGAGCGGCCCGCCGTCCTCGTCGGTCATCTCGAAGCGGGAGATGATCTGGCCCGGCGCCGCGGAGAGCAGCTCCTCGACGCTGTCGTAGCCCGTGATCGCCACCGCGGCGGCGTTGGCGTAGACGAGCGTGCCGTCGGGCGCCTGGGCGGTGACCGCGTCGGCCACGCCGCCGAGGATCGTGTTGACCTCGTCGCCGGCCAGGTGCGCCGCGACCGCGGCCTCGCTGAGCTCCTGGTACAGCCGAGCGTTGTCGAGCGCGAGCGCGCAACGGTCGGCGAGCTGCTGGGCGAGCGCCATGTCCGCCTCGCCGTAGCGCCGCCCCGACTCGGCCATCGCGAGCGCGAGGTCGCCGATCACGCGGCCGCGGGCGCGCAGCGGGACGATCAGCAGCGAGGTGAAGCCCATGCCCTCCAGCACCTCGCGCTGGCGCGGGTCGGGCGCGGCGATCTCCACGAAGTCGGGCGGGAGCTCGGGGATCAGCTGCGGCTCGCCCGTGCGGATCACCTGCGGCGAGCCGACCGGCGAGTCCATGTCGAGCGGGTACAGGCGGACGTACTCCTCGGCGATCGGCCGCTTGGCCGGGTCCGCGACCGCCATCGCGTCGCGGGCGAGCGTGCCGTCGGGCTGCAGCAGCTCGACGAATCCCGAGGTCGGCGAACGCGGGGACCGCCGCCTCGGCGACGGAGTTCGCGACCTCCTCCGGGTCCAGCGAGGCGCCGAGTTGCGAGGACGCCTCGGCCAGCAGCGTCGCGCGCCGCCGCGCCTCGTCGAGCTCCGTGACGTCCTCGAAGGTCACGAACGCGACGTCGCCGGCATCGCCGAGCGCGACCGTGCTCGCCGAGACGACGATCGAGCGGCGCCCGGCCGGGGTCTCCCAGTCCATCGGCACGTCCTGGAAGCGCTCGCCGCGGGCGGCGCGCGCCACGAAGCCCGCGTCCCCGGCCTTGTCCAACCGGCCACCGGCGAGCCGCTGCGCCGCGGGGTTGACGTACAGGACCCGCGCCGTGCCCGGCTCGATCAGCAGCAGGGGCGTGGGGACGGCGTCGAGGACGGGCTCGAGCTGGGAGAGCGAGCCGACCTCGACGCTCATTCCCTCAGTCTATGCGAGACCTTCCTGCTCGTACTCGCGCAGGAAGCCCTCGAACAGGCGCCGGTGGCCCTCCTCGTCGCGCAGGATGGCGATGACCATGTCGTTGGTCACCGGGTCGATCTCGTCGGTGAACTCGATGATCCGGTTGTAGTGCTCGATCGCGCCGGTCTCGGCCTCGATCACGCCCTTGATGACGTGGACGATGTCCGTCTGCTGCGCGGGCGGCTGCAGGTAGGTCTGCTCGGGCGTGAACTCCATCGAGCCCGGGACCGTCCCATAGAGCTCCTTGATGCGGTTGGCGAACTCCTGCGCGTGCCCGAGCTCCTCCTGGACGTCCTCCTTGAGGGACTCGATGATCTCCTGGGCGCGCACGCCGTCGGGGTTGATCGAGTTCGTGACGTAGCTCATCACCGTCTCGATCTCCATGAAGTAGGCCTTCTTGAGCATCTCGATGAGCTCTTCGCGGACCTCCGCGCGCTCGTCGGCGAGGATGCCCTCGGAGGAGGAGCGGACTGGCATCTGGGGTCTCCTTGTTCGTTCTCGGCTTCTCGTCACCACCTACCCGGCGCGCCGTTTCCCTAATGGAAGGGGTGGGCAGGCCTCACCCCATGCGGATCGTCGTCACGGGCGCCACGGGCAATGTGGGCACCGCGCTGTTGCGCTCGTTCGCGGCCGACGAGCGCGTCGAGGAGATCGTCGGCATCGCCCGGCGGCTGCCGGACTGGCGGAACCCGCGCACGCGCTGGGTGCGCGCCGACGTCGCCGCCGACCCGATCGAGCCCCACTTCGCGGGCGCGGACGCCGTCGTCCATCTCGCCTGGCTGATCCAGCCCTCGCGGGACGAGGCCGAGCTCGAGCGCGTCAACGTCGAGGGCTCGCGGCGCGTGTTCGAGGCCGCGGCGCAGGCCGGCGCCGGCGCGCTGATCCACGCCTCCTCGGTCGGCGCCTACTCGCCGGGCCCGAAGGACCGGCGGGTCGACGAGTCGTGGCCGACGGACGGCATCGAGACGTCCTTCTACTCGCGCCACAAGGCGCTCGCCGAGCGCGCGCTGGACGACCTGGAGGCGCGCCACCCCGAGCTGCGCGTCGCGCGGCTGCGGCCCGGCCTGATCTTCCAGCGCAGCGCCGCGCAGGAGATCCGCCGGCTGTTCGCGGGTCCGCTGCTGCCCTCGCCGCTGCTGCACCCGCGGCTGCTGCCCGTGCTCCCGGTCACCGACCGGCTCGTGCTCCAGGTCGTGCACGCCGACGACGTCGCCGAGGCCTACCGGCTCGCCGCCACCGACCCGGATGCCCGCGGGGCCTACAACGTGGCCGCCGAGCCGGTGCTCGGCCCGGCGCAGCTCGGCGAGCTGCTCGGGGCGCGGCCCGTGCGCGTGCCGCCGCGGGTCCTGCGCGCCGCCGCGGACTGGACGTGGCGCGCCCGGCTGCAGCCGACGCCGCCCGGCTGGCTGGACATGGGGCTCGGTGTGCCGACGATGGACGTCTCGCGCGCCCGCGACGAGCTCGGCTGGACGCCGCGCCGCGGCGCGGGCGAGACGCTGCTGGAGCTGCTGGACGGGATGCGCCGCCGCGACGGCGGAGCGACGCCCCCGCTGGCGGCGGGCGCGGGCGGGCCGCTGCGCGTGCGCGAGCTGCGCACGGGCGTCGGCCGCGTCAATCCCTGAGCTGGACGGCGCCCGGTGTGCGCTCGAAGCGGCGCGACGAGCGCATCAGGTCGCTCTGTGTCGGGGGCCGGCGCGCGAGCGTCTCGGCGTCCGGCGGATCGCCCTGCAGCAGCCACGCGCCGTCGGAGCGCCGGATCAGCTCGCCGCGCTCGGCGAGCTCCGCCAGCGCGGTCGAGACCGTCGGCCGCCGGGCGCCGACGAGCTGCCCGAGCACGCGGTGGGTCAGCGCCAGCGGCACGATCACGCCCTGGCCGGTGACGCGGCCCCAGCGCTCGGCCAGGTGCCAGAAGAGGGCCCGCAGGCGGCGGTCGACGCGGGTGAGCTGGGAGATCGCCTGGGTGGTGGCCAGGCGGATCGAGCGCTCGCCGAAGCGCTCGAGCAGCACGGAGGTGATCTCGGGATAGCGGGCGAGCTCGACCGCGAAGTGGCGGTCCAGCGCGGCCACGGTGACCGGCGAGAGCACCGACCAGACGGCCTCGACCGGCAGCAGGCTCGCCCGGTTGCCGGTCTGCCACGGGCGGATGACATCGCCGGGGCCGAGCAGCTCGGCGCTCACCTGGTCGGCGACGATGAGCTCGCGCGAGAGGACGCCGTCGAGGATCAGGAGGCCGACGTGGTCGCCGGACGTGCCGCTCAGGCGGGCGACGTCCCAGGGGCCCGTCGGGACCTGGTAGGTGCGGACCGTGAGCTCGCGCTCCGCCTCGGTCCGCCGCGACTCGGAAAGGAGCATCCCGAGGTCCGGGTCGGCCTCGAGCAACTGCACCGTTCCAGGCGCTCTCGTCATGCGCATCGCTACTCCCGTCACCACCTTCCCCTACCCACCGGCGCCAGAAATCAGACGCCGGTGGGGGGAGGTGCTTCCCGCTGCTAGTCGACGAAGCCGACGCGGTCGACCTTGCGGTGGTAGCGCTCCCCGGCCTTGCCGCCGACCACGGCCGCCAGCAGGGTCCCGAGCACGACCGCGGCCAGCGCGATCGCGCCGCCGGTCGTCAGCGTGGAGTCGCCGACGGGCAGCGACGGGAGGTTGAGCTGCTCGAGCACGTTGTACTCCGAGCCGAGGATCACGGCGGCGAGCGCGAGCGCGATCGTCACGATGATGCCGAACATCCAGGCGCCGAAGCCCTGGCGCGCGCCGTCGAAGCGCGACATGCGGCCGGCCACGTAGCCGCCGCAGTAGTAGGCGATCATGAGCACCACGAGCAGCGCGATCGCGCCCCCGAGGCCGATCGTCTCGGCGTTGCTCGTCGCGTCGCTCTCCGACACGTTCTGGGTCAGGCCGACGGCGGCGCCGGCCGCAGCGAGGATCGCCGCGAGCAGCGAGCCGAGGCCGACGGCCACGAGCCAGCCGAAGAAGGCGGCGCCCCAGTTGATGCCGCCGAACTCCTCGCGCTGACGGGCGCGGGCGGCGTGCATGTGCTCACGGGTGCCGACGGCGCCGCCGGCCGTGGCCGCGGTGGAGCCGCGCGCCGGGACGTGCCTGCGGGTGGCCGGCTCCTCGGCCTTCGCCTCGTCGCGCGCCCGCGTGTGGGCGGGCTCGCTGTCCATCGCGGTGGTGCGGGTCTCCGACGGCCGCTCCGCGACGGCGGTCCGGCCGTTGGTGGGGCGCGCCTCGCGGTCGGTGGCGGTCCTTTCCGGATCCCTCTTGAAGCGTTCGAACACGGGTCATTCCTCCCTTGAAGGTCTTGCTTTGATGGTTCCCGTCGATCGCCTGTGATCAAACGCACGAGCGGCGGCCGACGTTTCATCGCACGCCGTTCCGGTGAGTCATTCACAGTGATGACCACAGCCAGTGAAGCCTCGGGCGGGCCCATCGCGGCGCTGATCGACCGAGGGGAGGAGCGAGGCTGCCTCGATCTCTCCGAGGTCGACGAGCTGGCGCAGGCGCTCGATCTCGAGGACAACGAGCTCGGCAACCTCTACGAGCAGCTGCAGGTGCGCGGGATCGACCTGCGCGACGACTGCGGCCGGGAGGACGCGGTCGCCGCTCCGGTGGACGACGCCGCGCTCGCGACCGTCACCACGGACACGCTGCAGCTGTTCCTCAACGAGATCGGTCGCCACCAGCTGCTGACGCCGGCGGAGGAGATCGAGCTCGCGAAGCGCATCGAGCGCGGCGACCTCGCCGCCAAGGACCGCATGATCAACGCGAACCTGCGGCTCGTCGTCTCGATCGCGAAGAAGTACCAGGGCTCGGAGCTGACGCTGCTCGACCTCATCCAGGAGGGCATCCTGGGCCTGATCCGCGCCGTCGAGAAGTTCGACTGGCGCCGCGGCTATCGCTTCTCCACCTATGCGACGTGGTGGATCCGCCAGGCCGTCGAGCGCGGCATGGACGCGAAGGCGCGCACCATCAAGCTGCCGATCAACCTCGTGCGCACCCAGCGCAAGGTCGCCCGCGCGGAGAACGCGCTGGCGCTCAAGCTCGACCGCGCGCCGACGGACGGCGAGATCGCGGCGGAGGCCGGGATCGCGGTCGACGATCTGCACGCGCTGCGTGACGCGGCGCGGACCGTGACGTCGCTGGACCGCCCGCTCGGCGAAGAGGAGGACGCCGCATTCGGCGACCTGCTTCCGTCCGACGCGCCGCCGCCGGAGGACGTCGTGCACATCTCGCTGCGCGAGGAGACGCTCCGGCGCGCGCTGGGCGAGCTGCCCGAGCGCGAGCGGACGGTGGTCGAGATGCGCTACGGGATCGCGGGCGCTGATCCCACGCCGCTGCGCGAGATCGGCCGCCAGCTCGGCATCACGCCGGAGCGGGTGCGCCAGATCGAGTCCAAGGCGCTCGGCCGGCTCGGCCGGATGCGCGAGCTCGACGCGCTGCGCCAGGCGGCCTAGCGCCGCGCCGCGCGCTCCGGCGCGCGGCTAGACGGGCGGCTCGCCCGGCTCCCAGCGGCCGTCTTCGCCGACCTGGCCCGGGACGGGGTTCGAGTCGGCGGGATCGCCGTCGCGCACGTACGTGAAGGTCATCCGGACCTCGGTGCCCTGGCCGGCCGTGCCGCGCAGCTCGAAGGCGTCCGACAGCGCCGCGATCAGCGGCAGGCCGAGGCCCAGCGCCGGCGGCTCGGTGCGGGCCGGCTTGGGCTGGATGCCCGCGCCGTGGTCGCGCACGACGATCGTCAGGTCCTCCTCGCCCGCGAGCATCTCGACCTCCAGCTCGCCGGCCTCCTCGTCGTAGGCGTGCACCACGACGTTCGTGCAGGCCTCGGTGACGGCCATCTTCATGTCCGACAGCACGGCTGCGTCGAAGGCCAGGGCGTCGGCCATCCCGGCGAGGGCCTGGCGGACCACCCCGACGCCCTCGGCCCGGGCGGGCATGTTGAGGACGACTTCGGGGGCGGGGCCGGCCTCGCTCATCAGCCCGTGCCGGCCACGCCGTTGGTGCGCGCCGCCTCGATCGCCTCGTCGCGGCCCCGCATGACCGGCAGCACCGGCACCAGGCCGGTGATGTCGAGGATGCGCTGGACGCCCGGCTCGACGGTGTCGCCGACGCAGACCACGAAGCCCTGGGAGGATTCCAGCGCGCGCCGGCGCGCGTCCAGCAGCGCGCCGAGGACGGACGAGTCGACGAAGGTGGCCGCCGTGAGGTCGACGACGATGCCGCCGCCGCGGTTCAGCGCCTCGTCGAGGCGCTCCCGCAGGGTGGGCGCGGTGTAGATGTCGTGCTCGCCCTCGACGACGACGACGATGACGTCGCCGGCGGTGTCGTCGAGCACGATCGCGTTCGCTTCCATCGCGCGGGCACATTACCCAACCGCACGGCGCTCGGTACCGTTTGGAGGCGATGGGCGACCGGCTGGGGCCCTACCGGGCCAAGCGCGACTTCGACGCGACGCCGGAGCCTGCTCCCGCCGAGGCGGCCGACGGGGACCTCCGGCGCTACGTGGTGCAGGAGCACCACGCCCGCTCGATGCACTGGGACCTGCGGCTCGAGCACGAGGGCACGCTCGCCTCCTGGGCGGTGCCGAAGGGGATCCCGCCCGATCCCGCGCGCAACCACCTCGCGGTGCGCACGGAGGACCATCCGCTCGAGTACCTCGAGTTCCACGGCGAGATCCCGGAGGGTTCCTACGGCGCCGGGACGATGCGGATCTGGGACCGCGGGACCTACGAGCTGCACAAGTTCCGCGAGGACGAGGTGATGGTCACCTTCCACGGGGAGCGGCTCGAGGGCCGCTACGTCCTGTTCCGCACGGGCGGGAAGAACTGGATGATCCACCGGATGGACCCGCCGCAGGACGCGGGCCGGGAGCCGATGCCGTCGCGGCTCGCGCCGATGCTCGCGCGCACCGGGCCGCTCCCGCCCGACGACGGGCGCTGGGCGCACGAGGTCAAGTGGGACGGCGTGCGGGCGATCGGCTATGCGGAGGGCGGCCGCCTGAAGCTCGAGAGCCGCAACGGCAACGACATCACGCCCCGCTACCCGGAGCTGCGCGAGCTCGGCCGGGCGCTCGGCTCGCGCGAGGCGGTGCTCGACGGCGAGGTCGTGGCCTTCGGGCCCGACGGCAAGCCGAGCTTCCAGGTGCTCCAGAGCCGCATGCACGTGGCCTCCGAGAGCGCGCAGCGGCGCCTGGCGGCCGCGCACCCGGTCGCCTACGTGATCTTCGACCTGCTGTTCCTCGACGGCCACTCGCTGATGGACGAGCGCTACGACGAGCGCCGCGCCCGGCTGCTCGAGCTCGGGCTGAACGGGCCGAACTGGCAGACGCCGGCGCACCGCGTGGGCGACGGGGCGGCGCTGCTCGAGGCCACCCGCGCCCAGGGCCTGGAGGGCATCATCGCCAAGCGCCTCGACTGCCCGTACACGCCGGGTCGCCGCTCCCAGGGCTGGGTCAAGGTCAAGAACGTCCGCCGCACGGAGGCCGTCATCGGCGGCTGGCTGGGCGGGGAGGGAGGCCGTGCGGGCCGCCTCGGCGCGCTCGTCGTCGGCTACTACGACGAGGAGGGCGCGCTGCGCTACGCCGGCCGCGTCGGCACGGGCTTCGACGACCGGGAGCTCGACCGCCTCGGCCGCCTGCTCGCGGACCGCTCGCGCTCCACCAGCCCGTTCGAGGGCCGCCAGCCCCCGAAGCTCACCCACTTCGTCGAGCCGGACCTCGTCGCGGCCGTCGACTTCGCGATGTGGACGTCTTCCAACACCCTTCGCGCACCCGTCTACAAGGGCCTTCGGGACGACATCCCACCGACCGAGGTGCGAGGCCCCGCAGATTCGTAGCGCTTTCGTTGCTCGCGGGCGTTGTTCCGTTCACCCAGCCGCGCCACGCTCCACCCATGCAATTCGACGGGTCGATCGTTCACGCAGAGCGTGAACAAGTAACCCCTCGCGCCGATGTGCGGTTGGCGTGGCTCGCGGCTCGGCAGCACGGCGTGCTCAGCGCCGAGGAGCTGAGAGCGTGCGGGCTGACGCCGCAGGCGATCGCGTATCGCGTCTCCATCGGCAGGTTGCATCCGCTCCACCGCAGTGTCTACGCGGTCGGGCACGCCGGCACCACCCAGGACGGCTGTTACTTCGCCGCCGTGAAGGCCTGTGGAGTGGGGGCGGTGCTGGGCAAGCACTCGGCGGGGATGCTCGTGAACACCATCAGGTGGGAGGACAGGTACCCGGACGTGCTCGTGCTGGGCGACACCGTCCCGAGGCACCCGCGGATCAACGGCCACCGGACCACCTATCTGCCGGCGCATCACGTCACCACGGTGCGTGGGATCCCGGTCACGACCGCCGCACGCACGTTGTTGGACCTCGCGGGAGTGCTGCCCGAGCACCGGCTGCGCAGGGCGGTCCGCCGGGCTCGGTTCCTCAAGCTCACCACGATCCCCTCGCTGACCGAGGTGCTGCACGGTCCCGGTCCTTCGCGCGGGCGCAAGAAGCTCGCTCGCATACTGGCCTGGAGCGCCGCGCCGACCCAGAGCGAGCTCGAGGACGCGGTGCTCGACCTGATCCTGCGGGGAGGACTTGCTCATCCCCTTGTCAATGCGCCGTTGTACCTCGCAGGCCGCCGGATCGTCCCGGACTTCCTCTGGCCCGAGCAGGGACTCATCATCGAGGCCGACGGACCGCATCACGACGACCCGCTCGAGCGCGCGGCCGACAGGGAGCGCCAGCACATCCTCGAGGCGCACGGATACCGGGTCGTGAGGGTCACGTGGGCGCAGGCGATCTCAGAGCAAACCGCCACCCTCCGCCGCTTCGCCGCCGCCGGCGCGCCGCGACGGGTCGATTAGTGCGGCATAGACAGAACAACTGCACGCTCGCGCATCAATCAACCGTCCAGTGGCTATCGCGGTGGCTCGCGCCGCCGCCGACGCACGTCACATGCGATTCGCGCCTCGGGCGTCGGCTTCCCCTACGGCGACGCCGGGCGCCTCGTTGCCCCTTCGCGCGCAGGCTCTGGTCCCGTTCGCTCTCGCTCTTGCGCTCGTGGTGGCGCTCGCCGCGGTCGGCGCGGCGATGGTCGCGCGCTCCGCGGTCGACCGTGAGCTCGCGGCCCAGGCCGAGACCGCTCGGCACCTCGTCGCGAACGAGATCGGCTCGATCCGGCAGCGGCTGACCGCCGAGGTCGGCCAACTGGGGACCGAGGAGGCCACGGGCAGCGGGCTCGCGCTCGAGGAGCACCTGATGGCGTTCTCCCGGCGGGAGCGGCTGACGCTCGCGGCCGCGATCGACGACGGCGGCAGCCCCGTGGGCGACGGACGGCTGGCGTGGACGCGGCTCCCGTTCACGCGCGCGCTGCTCGAGCAGGCCCGCCGCTCCGGGCGGCCCGCCTCCGGGACCGGTCGCTCCAGGCAGGACGAGCCGTTCGTGGTCGCCGTCGCATGGACCAAGGCGGGGCGCGCGCTCGTCGTCGGGCGCTCGGTCGACCGCGGGCTGCTCGCGAAGGTGGAGCAAGCGACCGGCGTGCTCGTGCGCCTCGAGACGATCCACGCGGCGAAGACCGCCTCGCCGCACGGGACCGCCGGGTTCGAGTGGCCGTTGCGGCTCTCCGACGGCTCGACCTCGCGGGTGCAGGTCGCGGTCGCCTCGGACGCCCGCAGGGACGCCACGGTCTCCAGCCTGCTGCTCGTCGGCGGCGCCGGGGTGCTGATCGTCGCCGGCCTGATGCTCGTGCTCTCCAAGCTGCTGCGGCGGTCCGTCGTGCGGCCCGTCGAGGGCCTGCGCGCGGCGATGCAGCTCGTCGAGGGCGGCGACTACACCGCGCGCGTAGCGCCGTCGGGCGCGGGCGAGATCCGCACGCTGGTCGGCGGCTTCAACGACATGGCCACGCTGGTGGAAGCGCAGCGGGACCGCCTCCAGACGCTGGCCGAGAGCGACCCGCTGACCGGGCTGGCCAACCACCGCCGCTTCCACCAGGCGCTCGAGGACGCGATCGGCGCGGCGCGCTCGGCCGCGGTCGTGGTGCTCGACCTCGACCACTTCAAGTTCCTCAACGACACCCGCGGCCATCCCTACGGCGACCAGGTGCTGCGCGAGGTGGCCGCCAAGCTGCGCGAGGCGGTCCGCGGCGCGCACGACCTCGTCGGCCGGCTCGGCGGCGAGGAGTTCGGGATCCTGCTCGCAGACGTGAGCGCCGACGAGGCGTTCCGCGTCGCCGAGCGCGCCCGCGCGCTGATCCGCGGGCTGCCGATCGACGGGTTCTCGCTCGACTGCTCCGCGGGCGTGGCGGCGTGGCCGACGGACACGGACACCCCGGAGCGGCTGCTCGACCTCGCCGATGCGGCGCTCTACCAGGCCAAGCGCATGGGCAGAGGGCAGTCCCGGCGGGTGGACGCCGACTCGGGCGAGGCGGCCGTCGACCAGCAGCGCGCGGCCGTGCGGCGGCTGCTCGACGATCCGTCGCTCATCACGCCCGTCTTCCAGCCGATCGTCGACCTCGCGACGGGCCGCGTGGCCGGCTACGAGGGCCTCTCGCGCTTCCCGGCCGAGGACGGCCGCCGCCCCGACGAATGGTTCGACCTCGCGCGCCGCTGCGGCCTCGGACCGCTGTTGCAGGCGCTCGCGCTGCGGCGGCTGGTCGAGGTCCCCGGCCGCCCGAACCGGACCTGGCTGTCGCTGAACCTCGACGCGGGCGCGCTGGCCACGGACGCGGTCCAGGGCGCGCTGCCCGAGGACCTCGCCGGGATCGTCATCGAGATCACCGAGCAGGAGCTGCCGCCGGACGACGAGGCGCTGCAACGGATCCTCGGCGACCTGCGCAGGCGCGGCGCCAAGATCGCCCTCGACGACGCGGGCGCCGGCTACGCGGGGCTGCAGCACGTGGTCCGCATCCGGCCGGAGATCATCAAGCTCGACCGCAGCCTCGTGCGCGGGGTCGACTCGGACGCGGAGCGGCTCGCGCTGATCGAGTCGTTCGCGGCCTTCTCGGCGCGTACGGGCGCGCTGCTGTGCGCTGAGGGCATCGAGACCGACGAGGAGCTCGCCGTGCTCGTGGACGCGCGCGTCGACCTCGGCCAGGGCTACCGCCTCGGCCGGCCCGGCCCGCCGTGGGCCGGCACCGCGCCGCTGGCGGCGCGTGTCGCCCCCCGGACCGTCTGACCGGACACCTGTCCAGTCTCCATCGTGCCCCTCACAAGGGCGGCCGATGGTGACATCGGAGGGGGGAAGGAGTCCCCGTCCGACCTCGGACTCAGGGAAGAAGCACGCATGCTCACGAAGATCCTGGCAACGCTCTCGGAGGTGACCGCCGCGAAGGCGCTCCCCGTCGTCGGCGTCGCCCTCGCGGCCGGGACGGCCACGGTGGGCGCGACCGGCGTGACCAAGAGCACGGGCGGCGAGCGGACCAAGATCGTCCGCGACGTGCGCGCGGACCGCGGCGCCGTCGGCGCGCGCGGGCCCGTCGGCCGCACCGGCCGTCCGGGGATCAAGGGTGTGACGGGCGCGCGCGGCGGGGCGGGTCCCGCCGGCGCGGACGGCCTCGACGGCGTGAACGGCCTCGACGGCGCCGCCGGCGCGACGGGTCTCGTCGGCCCGGCGGGCGCCACCGGTGCGGCCGGTCTCGACGGCGTCAACGGCGTGGACGGGCGCGACGGCCTCGACGGCGCGGACGGCATCGACGGCATCGCGGGCGCCGCTGGCGTGGACGGCGCCCAGGGCGACACCGGCGCGACGGGCGCCCAGGGTCCGGCCGGCGCCGACGGCGCTCAGGGCCCGGCGGGCGCCAAGGGCGATACCGGCGCGGCCGGTGCCGATGGCGCCAAGGGCGACAAGGGCGACACGGGTGCGGCCGGTGCCGATGGCGCCAAGGGCGACAAGGGCGATACGGGTGCGGCTGGTGCCGATGGCGCCAAGGGCGACACGGGCGACACCGGCGCGGCCGGTGCCGATGGCGCCAAGGGCGACACGGGCGACACCGGCGCGGCCGGTGCCGACGGCGCCAAGGGCGACACGGGCGCGCAGGGCCCCGCGGGTCCGCAGGGGCCGCAGGGGCTCCAGGGCCCGAAGGGCGACACGGGTGCTCAGGGCCCGGCCGGCGCCGACGGTGCGCAGGGCCCCGCCGGTCCCGAGGGTCCGCAGGGCGATACGGGTGCGGCCGGCGCCGACAGGGCGCGAAGGGCGACACGGGCGAGCAGGGCCCCGCCGGCCCGATGGGGCCGCAGGGCCTGACCGGCCCGAAGGGCGACAAGGGCGACACCGGCGCGGCCGGCGCCGACGGCGCGGCCGGCTCCCAGGGTCAGGCCGGCGCGATCGGCGCCCAAGGGCCGGCTGGTGCGAACGGCGCGACCGGCGCTCAGGGTCCGGCCGGTGCCACGGGCGCCGACGGTGCCACCGGCGCGCAGGGCCCGAAGGGCGACAGGGGCGACAAGGGCGACACGGGCGCCCAGGGCCCGCAGGGCGCCAAGGGCGACACCGGCGCGACCGGGCCCCAGGGTCCGGCCGGCCAGAGCGGCATGGTGACCGCCAAGGAGGTCTACCTCGACTCCGCGGTCGCGCTGCCCGCCGACGCGACCGTCGCCGTCACCGCGATCAGCCTGCCCGCCGGCAGCTACCGCCTCGACGGCGTGACCCGGCTCACCAAGAGCCCGGGCACGGCCGACTGGGCCTGCGCGCTCAACGGCGACCCGACGGCCAACGGCACCGGCGACGACACCGACTCCGGCAACTTCGGCCACACGCAGAACAACTCGGTGACCGCGAACCTCCACCTGACCGCGACGCTCAGCGCGGCCGGCACCATCGTCCTGCGCTGCCGCACGACGGCGGCCGCGAGCGCGCGCGAGACGAAGATCATCGCGACGCCGCTCGGCGCGACCAACCGCGTCGCCGGCAGCGCTGGAGCCTCGGGCTCCTAAGGCCGATACGGAAGCATGAGCGCCGCCGTCCCCGCCAGCGCGGTCCCCGTGACGCGCAAGCGTCGCCGCCCGCGCCGCGGGATGGTGGTCGCGCTGCTGCTCGCCGCGCTGCTGTCGGCGGCCGGCGCGTTCGCGGCGCTCCAGCTCACGCGCGACGACGCCGCCCCGGTCCCGGCCGCCGGCAAGCCCGCGCTGCTGACCGGCGGCGTGCTCTCCGCGGTCACCGCCGCCGTGGGCCACGACGTCTACGGCATCAGCGCCCCGGCCGGCACCCGGCCCGAGGTCACGCGCGGGTCCGGCGGCGAGGTGTGGGTCCGCTACCTGGGCGCCGGCGCGAAGCTCGGCGACCCGCGCGCCGACCACCTGACGGTCGGCACCTACCCCCGCAATGACGCGCTCGCGGCCGCGCAGGCCGCCGCCGAGGGCAAGCAGCAGCGGTCGGCCGAGCTGCCGGACGGCGGCGTGATGCTGTGGAGCGTCGAGCGGCCCCAGAGCGTGTACGCCGCGAGCCCGGGCAGCGACCTCCTCGTCGAGGTCTACAGCCCGGACCCCGAGCGCGCCCGCGCGCTCGTCAGCGGCGGCGCCGTCGCGCCCCTCCGCTAGCCGCGGTCGCGCCAGCCATGGCCACCGCGCGTGTGCCGATCTCCTGAGGTGGTACGCCTAAGGGCATGACCCCCACACGCAAGCTCGGCGACGCCGACGTGTTCCCGATCGGCCTCGGCGGCATGCCGATGTCGCTCTCGAGCCGCCCGCCCGAGGAGCAGTCGATCCGCACGATCCACGCGGCGCTGGACGCGGGCGTGAACTTCATCGACACGGCCGACGCCTACTCGGCCGACGCCACGGACTTCGGCCACAACGAGCGGCTGATCGCGAAGGCGCTCAAGGATCGCCGGGACGGCGTGATCATCGCCACCAAGGGCGGCCACACGCGGACCGAGGACGGCGCCTGGGAGCTCGACGGCCGCCCCGAGTACATCAAGCGCGCCTGCGAGCAGTCGCTGCTGGCGCTGGAGACCGACCGGATCGATCTCTACCAGTACCACCGCCCCGACCCCACGGTGCCCTACGCGGAGACGATCGGCGCCTTCAAGGAGCTCCAGGACGAGGGCAAGGTCCGCTGGATCGGCATCTCCAACGCGAACACGGAGCAGATCGAGGAGACCCGCGGGATCGTCGACCTCGTCTCCGTCCAGAACCAGCTCTCGCTCGAGTACGGCTCCCCGATCGGCAAGGGCGAGGTCGAGCTGTGCGAGCGAGAGGGCATCGCGTTCCTGCCCTGGTCGCCGTTCGGCGGCATCTCGAAGGCGGGCGACGCCCCCGCAGCGCACGACCCGGTGCGCGCCGCCGCCGAGGCGCACGGCGTCTCGCCCCAGCAGGTCGTCCTCGCCTGGCTGCTGGCGCTGAGCCCCGTGATGATCCCGATCCCGGGCGCGAGCCGCCCCGAGTCGATCACCGACTCCGTCAAGGCGATCGAGCTCGAGCTCTCGCACGAGGAGTTGCAGGCGATCGGGGGGATCGCGCAGACCGCATAGAATCTCAGCCCATGCCCCGATCGATGTGGAGTGGCGCGATCTCCTTCGGCCTCGTGAACGTGCCCGTCAAGCTCTACTCGGCCGTCTCGCGCAAGACCGTCCGGTTCAACCAGCTCAACGCGGAGACCGGCAACCGGATCGCGCAGAAGCGCGTGGACCCCGAGACGGGCGAGGAGGTCGGCTACGACCAGATCGTCAAGGGCTACGAGCTCACGAAGGACCGCTACGTCGTCATCACCCCCGACGAGCTCGACGCGCTGGACCCGGAGAAGACGCGCACGGTCGACATCGAGGACTTCGTGGACCTCGACGAGATCGACCCCGTCTACTACGACCATCCGTACTATCTCGTCCCCGACAAGGGCGCGACGAAGGCCTACGGGCTGCTGCTGGGGGCGATGAAGCAGGCCAACAAGGTCGCGATCGCCCGCGTGGTGCTGCGCTCCAAGGAGCAGCTCGTCGCGATCCGCCCGGCCGGCGACGTCCTGATGATGGAGACGATGCTCTTCCACGACGAGGTCGTGCCCGCCCACGACATCGAGGACCTGCCTGAGAGCAAGGAGCTCAAGGCCACCGATCGCGAGCTCAAGATGGCGCAGCAGCTGATCGACTCGCTCTCGAGCGAGTTCGACCCGACGAGCTACCACGACGAGTACCGCGAGAAGGTGCTCGAGCTGATCGAGATGAAGGCCTCCGGCCAGGAGATCGCCGTCCAGCCCGAGGCGCCCGAGCCCGCGAAGGTCCCGGACCTCATGGCCGCGCTCGAGGCGAGCCTCGCCGCGGTCAAGGACGACGGGGCGGGCAAGAAGAAGTCCTCGGGCTCGAAGAAGTCCGAGAAGAAGGAAAAGGCGAAGGCCGCCTAGCCCGGGATTCGGGCTCAGTCCATCTCGAACCACACCCGCGTGCGCGGGTGGTGGTCGATCCCCCAGCGGTCCGCGAGCTCGTCGACGAGCACGAGGCCCCAGCCCGAGGCGCGCAGCGGGTCGTCCGGCGGCGGCTCGGGCTCGAACCCGCGGCCCGGGTCGTGGACCTCGATCCGCAGCGTGCGGCCCTCGAGCGCGACGACGAGCCGCACCACCGCGCCGCCGGCGTGCCGGACGGCGTTGGTGACGAGCTCCGAGACGAGCAGCCGCACGTCGCGCATCCGCTCGGCGCTGATGCGCCCCTCGATCTCGGCCAGGGCGCCGCGCGCGCGGGCGGGCGCCGACGGCGTGCTCTCGAGCTCGACGTCGAACGTCATGGCGCCCCGTCGCCGTCGAGCGTGGCCGGGTCGTCCACGAAGGAGAGATGCTCCTCCATGCCGGTGATCGCGAAGACGCGGTGGATCGGGTCCGGGCCGCGGACGAGGACCAGCGGGCGACCGGCCGCGCTGAGCGAGCGCGACGCGAGCGCGACCATCCGCAGCCCGGTCGAGTCCATGAACTCCAGCTCGCGCAGGTCGAGCACGACCCGGCGGACCCCGTCGTCGCCGGCCAGCCGGCCGATCTCCTCCTCGAGCGAGGGCGTGGCGGACAGGTCGAGCTCGCCCGTGAGCGCGATCAGCGCGTCGCCGGCGCGCGTGAGCGTCGTTGTGAAAGCGAGGGGGGCCACCTCGCAGTGAAGCGTAAACGGCCGCGCAACAGGGGAGACCCGGCAGGATGACGAGGTTGCGTCGCGCGGACTGCTCAAGCCCCGGGTTCCAGCGCGTCAAGCGGGGCCGCGGGTTCTCCTACCTCGACGAGGAGGGCGACCCGATCGACGAGCCCGACGTCGTCGCGCGCATCCGCAGCCTCGGCATCCCGCCGGCCTGGAAGGACGTCTGGATCTGCCCGTGGGACCGCGGCCACATCCAGGCCACCGGCGTCGACGCGGCCGGCCGCAAGCAGTACCTCTACCACGCGGACTGGCGCACCCGGCGCGACGCCGAGAAGTTCGACGAGATGCTCGACTTCGCCAAGGACCTGCCGTCGCTGCGCGACCGCGTGGCCGCCGACCTGGAGGCGGGCGACAAGCTCACCCGCGCGCGCGTGCTCGCCTGCGCCGTGCGGCTGCTCGACCGCGGCTTCTTCCGGATCGGCACGGAGGAGTACACGGAGTCGAACGAGAGCTACGGCCTGGCCACGATGCGCAAGGCGCACGTCGTGGTCGAGGACGGCGACACGATGATCTTCGACTACAAGGCCAAGTCCGGCAAGCGCCAGATCCGCGCGGTCGTCGACCCGGTCGCGGTCGAGGTGGTCGGCGCGCTCAAGCGCCGCCGCGGCGGCGGGGACGAGCTGCTCGCCTACCGCAACGGGCGCAGCTGGTACGACATCCGCTCGGGCGACATCAACGAGTACATCAAGGAGATCACCGGCAAGGGGTACTCCGCCAAGGACTTCCGGACCTGGAACGCGACCGTGCTCGCGGCGGTCGCGCTGGCGGTCTCCGGCGAGGTCGCCGACACCAAGACCGGCCGCAAGCGCGCGATCTCCCGCGCGGTCAAGGAGGTCGCGCACTACCTCGGCAACACGCCGGCGGTCTGCCGCGCCTCCTACATCGACCCGCGCGTGTTCGACGCCTACGAGGGCGGCCTGATCATCCGCCCGGCGCTGGAGGCCGCGGCGGAGGTCGACGACGACGCCCCGGCGATCCACCAGCCCGCCCTGGAGAAGGCGGTGCTGGACCTGATCGACGAGCGCACCTCGGCGCCGGGCGTCGAGAAGGTCGCCGCCTAGCCGGGGTTGAGCACGTTGCCCTCGAGCCAGCGGTTCAGCGGCCCCGCCGTGATGCCGTGCAGGACCACGGAGAGGATCACGACCGCGATCGCCGTCCAGGTGATCAGCTCCGCCTCCTCGCCAGACAGCGCGCCGAGGCCGGTCGCGGCGGCGACGTAGAACAGCGTCCCGACGCCGCGCACGCCGAACCATGCGAGGAACGCGCGCTCGCCGGGCCGCTGCAGGCGCGAGCCGAGCAGCGCGAGGTTGACGGTGACCGGCCGCAGCACGAACACGACGAGCAGCGCGAGCCCCCAGCCGGCCCAGCCCGGCGTGCCGAGCCCGTCGAGCGTCAGCATCGAGCCGAGCAGCAGGATCACCGCGAGCTCGCCGAACTTCTCCACGATCTCGGCGCCGTTGTGCACGCGCGCGTTGAGCTCGTGGTCGTGCTCGTAGCGGTGGAAGGCCAGGCCGCCGGCGAAGACCGCCAGGAAGCCGTAGGTGCCGGCCGTCTCGGCCACGCCGTAGATCAGCAGCGTGGCGGCGACGCCGACCCAGCCGTCGAGCGCATCGATCAGCAGCTCGCGGGCCCGCAGGCGCGACATCAGCGCCGCGATGCCGTACCCGAGCGCCGCGCCCAGCACGACCCCGCCCGCGATCGCGTAGACGACGTCCCAGGCGAGCCACGACGCCAGCGAGTCGTCGGCCGCCACGGCGATCCCGAGCAGCACGAACGGGAACGCCAGGCCGTCGTTGAAGCCCGCCTCGGCGCTGACGCCGAAGTGCGGCTCGTGCTCCTCGTCGTCGTCGCCGGGCGGCCCGACGCCGATGTCGCCGGCGAGCACGGGGTCCGTCGGCGCCAGCGCGGCCGCCAGCACGATCGCCGCCCCCGCGGACAGGCCCATCACGCCGGCGCCGAACAGCGCGGCCAGCACGATGAAGGCGGGCATCCCGATCGCGAGCAGGCGCGTGACCGTGCTCCACTCGCTCCAGCGCAGCCGGCGCTCCACCTTCAGCCCGGTCGAGAACAGCGCGATCACGACCGCGAGCTCCGTGATGTGCGCGACCAGCGAGGCGTCGCCGACCGGGTCCAGCCAGTCCAGGCCGAGCACGGTCAGGCCGGCGGCGGCCACGAGCCCGAGGCCGAGGTAGATCAGCGAGGCCGAGAAGGCGCGCTCGTGCTCGTGCGAGAGCGCGCCGACGGCCGCGAACACGGCCAGGCCCAGGAATGCGAGGCCGACCGCCCAGGGGTCGGCGAACGAGAGGCCCGGCAGCGCTACTCGGCGGGGTCGCCGGGGACCGTGGGCCCGTCCGGCTGGGGCGGCAGCGGGTCGTCGGGCGGCGGGGAGTCGGGGCCGGTCGGGGTCTCCGGGGTCTCGCGCGAGGGAGTCGGGTCCGCGGGCACCGTCGGCGTCTCGGGCACGACGGGCTGGGCGGGCTCCGCGGGCTGCGGGATCTCCAGGGTCATCGGGGTCTGCATGTGAGAGGCCTACCCGCGGCCGTAGGCGTACAGACGCTCGAGTGAGGAGCGGATGATCCTCGACACGTGCATCTGGGAGCAGCCGACGCGCTCGGCGATCTCCGACTGCAATAGGTCCTCCTCGAAGCGCAGCCGCAGGATCTCGCGGGCACGGTCGTCGAGGATCGCCGTCAGCTGGTCGATCGTCGCGCTGGCCTCGACCAACTCGTAGCCCGGGTCGCTGTCGCCGATCAGGTCGCCGGCGCTCGCGGAATCGCCCTCCTCCTCGTGCACGGGGGCGTCGAGGGAGCGCAGGGAGCGGCCGTCGGAGGCCTGCAGGGCCTCCATGACCTCCTCGGGCGCCCGGCCGACGTGCGCGGCGATGTCGGTCACGGTGGGGGAGCGCCCGAGGTCGATCCAGAGCGCGTCGCGGGCCTCCTCGACGGCCAGGCACAGCTCCTGCATGTCGCGCGCGGGGCGCACGTCCCAGGTCGAGTCGCGGAAGTAGCGCCGCAGCTCGCCGAGGATCGTCGGCACCGCGTAGCTGGAGAACGCCAGCCCGCGGTCGGGGTCCCAGCGGTCGACCGCCTTCACGAGGCCGACCGAGGCGACCTGGATGAGGTCGTCGAGCGGCTCGGAGGCGCGCCGGTAGCGCAGGGCGAGGCTGCGCGCGAGCGGCATGTAGCGCTCGATCAGCTCGTTGCGGGCGCCCGGCTCGCCGCGCTTCTGGCGCTGCGCGAGGCGGTGGTCCTGGCGCTGGCGGCGGGCGCGGTCGGTGGTGCCCGTCTGGGGCGATCGCTTGAGGGTCTGGGGCACTGCAGGCCGACCTACCCTCGAACCGCCCCGCTTCAATGATCGCGGCGCGGTCGCGGTTCGCAATGCGACCACAGTCAGACGGGCAGGTAGGGGATGTCCCAGAGGATCGCGGCCGCTGCGGCCGCGGCGGCGGCGCACGCGATCGCGAGCCCGGAGAGGATCTTCTGGCCGCGCGAGGCCTGCGAGGCCTTGCGCTTGGCCTCCTCGCCCTTGACCAGCGCCTTCTCGAGCAGGTGCTCGGCCCAGGCGAACTCCAGCGACAGGATGGCGAGCCCGATCGGGATCACCACGAACGCCGGCCCCGGGAGCGCCAGCATCGCGATCCCGACGCCGAGGACGGCCGTGCCGAGCAGGACGAAGGCCCAGCGGTACAGGCGACTGCGCTGCTTGTGCTCCTCTTGGCGCTCGCGGAGCTTGCGGACGAGCTTCGGCTCGCCGGGGCGCTCAGGCTGATCGCGCTCGGGGGCCGCGGTCATCCCGGAACGGTAGCCGGTCCCGCTGCACCTCGAACCACACGCTGAAGCCGTTCTCGCGTTGGACGCCCCAGCGATCGGCCAGCCGGTCGAGCAGCACGAGGCCGTATCCGCCGGCCGATCCGCTGCTCGGCGGGTCCGGAGAGTGCACGTCGAACCCCTCGCCCTGGTCGAACAGGCACACGCGCACCCGGTCCGGCTGCACGTCGGCCTCCATCGCGAGCTCGTCGGCGTCCGCGCAGCCCGCGTGGCGCACGCTGTTGGTGGCCAGCTCGGAGACGATCAGCTCCACGTCGGCGAGCGCGCGCCGGGGCAGGGCGTCCTGCAGCTCCTCCCGCACGGCGCGCCGCGCGCAGCGCGCGGCCGTCACGCCTCCATTGAACCGTCTTATCGCCATTCACACTGGACTGCCCGGTCCGGGAGTGGATCAACCGGCCGTGGTCACGGACTTGACGCACTGCAACGAACCTCGCAACCGCTACGTTCGAAGGGATGCCGCAGCCGAAACGGGTCGAAGTCCAGGTCCAGGGCCGGACGCTGTCCCTCTCCAACCTCGACAAGGTCCTGTATCCGGCGGCCGGCTTCACCAAGGGCCACGTCATCGACTACTACACGCGGGTCGCCCCGTATGTGCTGCCGCACCTGGCGGGCCGGGCGCTGACGCTCAAGCGCTATCCCAACGGCGTCGACGCGCAGTTCTTCTACGAGAAGAACGCCCCGAGCCACCGGCCGGAGTGGGTCAGGACGGCCACGATCCCGATCCGCACGGACGGCCGCACGATCGACTTCGTGCTCGCCGACGACCTGCCGACGCTGGTGTGGCTGGCCAACCTCGCCGACCTCGAGCTGCACACGTCGCTGGCCAAGGCGGACGACCCCAAGAGCCCGACGATCCTGGCGTTCGACCTCGATCCCGGGCCGCCGGCCACGATCGTGGAGTGCGCCCGAGTCGCCCTGCGGCTGCGCGAGGTGTTCGCGCACCTCGGCCTGGAGGGCTTCCCGAAGACCTCGGGGTCCAAGGGGATGCAGGTCTACGTGCCGCTCAACGTACCGGGGACGACCTACGCGCAGACCAAGCGCTTCTCGCAGGCGATCGCGCAGCTGCTGGAGCGCCGCCACCCGGAGCTCGTGGTCTCCGAGATGCGCAAGGACCTGCGGCCGGGCAAGGTGTTCGTCGACTGGAGCCAGAACGACGAGCACAAGACCACGGTCGCCGTCTACTCGCTGCGGGCCAAGGAGCAGCCCACGGCGTCGACGCCGCTGGCGTGGGACGAGGTCGAGGCCGTGACCGACTCCGAGGACCCCGGCGAGCTCGCCTTCACCTCGGCGCAGGTGCTCGAGCGGGTCGCTGAGCGCGGCGACCTCTTCGAGCCCGTCGAACGGCTCGTGCAGGAGCTGCCGGCCCTGTGATCGCGTTCGTGCTCGGAGGGGGCGGCGGGCCGCTCGGCGCCCACGAGGTGGGGATGCTGGGCGCGCTCGCCGACCGCGGGATCGTCCCCGACCTGGTCCTCGGCACCTCCGTGGGCGCGATCAACGGCGCCGCCTTCGCCGCGGACCCGACCGCCGCGGGCGTCGAGCGGCTGGCGGGGATGTGGGGCTCGATGCAGGACGGCGACGTCTTCTCGGGCTCGCTGCTCGGGCGCGTGGCCACGCTCGCCCGCACCCGCACCCACCTCCACGACAGCGCGCCGCTGCGCGCCCTGCTGGCCGGCGGCCTCGGCGACGCCCGGATCGAGGATCTCGCGGTCCGGTTCCAGTGCGTCGCGGCGAGCATCGAGCGGGCCGGCGAGCACTGGTTCACGGACGGCCCGGTCGTGGACGCCGTGGTCGCGTCGGCCTCCGTGCCCGGCCTGCTGCCGCCGGCCGAGATCGGCGGGGAGCACTTCGTCGACGGCGGGATCGTCAACTCGATCCCCGTCAACCGGGCGGTGGAGCTGGGCGCGACGCGGATCTTCGTGCTCCACGTCGGGCGGCTGGACCGGCCGCTCGAGCCGCCGCGCTGGCCGTGGCAGGTCGGGCTGGTCGCGTTCGAGATCGCCCGCCGCCACCGCGTGATCGGCGACCTCGCGGCGCTCCCGGAGGGCATCGAGGCGCACGTGCTCCCGACCGGCGCGCCCGACCCGCCGGGCTACGGCCAGCAGCTGCGCTATCGCGACTCGTCGCGGGTGCACGAGCGGATCGCCGGCGCGCGCGAGGCCACGGCGCGCCGCCTGGAGGAGCTGGAGCTGTGAAGACGCCGCCCGTCCTGGTCCGCCGGCTCGTCCTCGCGCCGCTGGTCTTCGCGATCGAGGTGGCGGTCGTGGTCGTCTCGCCGCTGCTGGCCGTGCTCGCGGCGCTGCTCCTGCCGCTCTTCGGCACCCGCGCGCTGCGGATGCTGGCGATCGCCGTGGCCTACGCCGCCCGTCACGCCGCCTGCCTGCTCGCCTGCCTGGGGCTGTGGCTGGCGAGCGGCTTCGGCGCCCGCAGCCGCTCGCCGCGCTTCCAGCGCGCCTACTACGACCTCATGCGCTGGTTCGTGGGCGGCGTCTACCGCTCGATCGCGCGCTGGGCGCGCGTGGAGATCCGCCTCGACGGCTCCGAGGAGGCGCTGGCCGCGCTCTCGCGGGCCGGCGAGCCGGCGATCGTGCTCAGCCGCCACGCGGGCGAGGGCGACTCGCTGCTCGTGCTCCACCAGCTGCTGTGCCGCCACGGCCGCCGCCCGCGGCTCGTCCTCCACGAGGCACTGCGGCTCGACCCGCTGATCGACGTCCTGGGCCACCGGCTCCCCAACCGCTTCGTCGACCCGCGCGGCGGTGACACGGAGGTCGAGATCGCCGCGATGACCGAGGACGTGGACGAGGACGGCGCGGTCCTGATCTTCCCCGAGGGCGCCAACCTCACCCCTGAGCGCCGCCGGCGCGCCATCGAGCGGCTGCAGGAGGCCGGGCACGAGCAGCAGGCCGCCTGGGCGGCCGAGATGCGCCACGTCCTGCCGCCCCGGCCGGGCGGGGCCCTGGCCTCGATGCAGGCCGCCCCGCACGCGCGGGTGTTCGTCATCGGGCACGTCGGCGCGCCGGTCGGCTTCGGCGAGATGTGGCAGCGCCTGCCCGCCCGCCAGACGATCGAGCTGCGCGTATGGGTCGCCGAGGACGCTCCCGACGACCATCTGGAGCGGATCGACTGGCTGTTCGGGGTGTGGCGCGCGCTCGACGACTGGGTCGAGGCGCGTCACCGGCACGCGGGGTAATACGCTGACCCCATGGACCTCGAAGAGCGCACGCTCGAGGACACGCTCGAGCGCAGCTGCGCGGTCTGCGGTGCGCAGCTGACCAACCAGGAGATCATCGAGTCGCGCGAGACCGGCGGCCCGTTCCTGTGCTCGGTGCACGCCGCCGAAGAGCTGCCGGCCGAAGCCGTGCAGCTCGACGACGGCGTGGACTGAAGCTAGGCCCGGGCCCCGACGAGGAGGCGCGCGGCGGCGGCGATCGCCTCCGCGTCGATGCCGGCCGCGTGCAGCAGCTCCTCCGGCGAGCCGGAGACGGGCATCTCCCGCACGGCCAGCTTGACGACCTTCGGGCGGTCGTCGGCGTCGGCCAGGGCCTCCAGGACCGCGTCCCCGAGGCCGCCCTCGGGCCAGTGGTCCTCGACGGTCACGATCGTCCCGCAGTCGCGGGCCGCCGCGCGGACGGCCTCGACGTCGATCGGCTTGATCGAGTAGCAGTCGAGCACGCGGGCGTCGATGCCCTCGCCCTCGAGCGTCTCGGCCGCCTTGACGGCCTCGTCGAGCGTGATGCCGGTGGCGATGATGGCGATGTCGTCGCCGTCGACGGTCACGCGGCTGCCGCCGATCCGGACGTCCTCGCCGGCCGGCGTGCGGACGGGCGTCTTGCCGCGCAGGGTGCGCATGAAGACGATGCCCTTCTGCTCGGCCATCGCGGCGATCAGCTTGCTCGCCTGGTTGGCGTCGGACGGGTGCAGGACCGTCGAGGAGTGGATCGCGCGCATCGACGCGATGTCCTCCAGCGCCATCTGCGACGGGCCGTCCTCGCCGATCGACACGCCGGCGTGCGAGCCGGCGAGCTTGATGTCGGCGCGGCTGATCGCGGCCATGCGGATGAAGTCGTAGGCTCGCGCGAAGAACGCCGAGAACGTCGAGGCGAACGGCTTCCAGCGGTGGCTGACCTGCAGCCCGACGGCCGCGGCGAGCAGCTGCTGCTCCGCGATGAACATCTCGAAGTAGCGGTCCTCGTGGGCGTTGCGGAAGTCCTCGGAGTGCGTCGAGTTCGACACCTCGCCGTCGAGCGCGACCACGTGGCCGTCGATCGCGCCGAGCGCCGTCAGCGCCTCGCCGTAGGCCTTGCGCGTGGCGACCTCCTCGCCGAGCTCCCAGGTGGGGAGCTCGCCCCCCGATACCTCGAACGTGGCGGGCTCGCCCGCCTCGGGCTTGGCGATCTCGACCGTCAGGTCGCGATAGCCGCCGAGCTCCTCGATCGCCGCGTCCGGGTCGTCGAGCGGCTTGCCGTGCTTGCCGGGCAGGTCCTCGACGGCCTCGACGCCCTTGCCCTTCTTGGTGCGGGCGATGATCGCCGTCGGCTTGCCCTTCGTCGACTCGGCCTCCGCGTAGGCGGCCTCGATCTCGTCGACGTCGTGGCCGTCGATCTCGATCGCGTTCCAGCCGAAGGCCTCGATCCGGCGCTTGTAGCCGTCGAGGTCCCAGCCGAGCATCGTCTCGCGGGTCTGGCCGAGGCGGTTGACGTCGATGATCGCGACGATGTTGTCCAGGCCCTCCCAGCCGGCGTGCTGGAAGGCCTCCCACATCGAGCCCTCCGCCATCTCGGAGTCGCCGCACAGGCACCAGACGCGGTACGGCAGCTTGTCGAGGCTGCGGGCCGCCATCGCGATGCCGACGGAGATCGGCAGGCCCTGGCCGAGCGAGCCCGTCGCCACGTCGGTCGGCGGGATCCGCGGGGTGGGGTGGCCCTCCAGGCGCGAGTCGAGCTTGCGGAACGTGAGGAACTCCTCGTCGTCGATCGCGCCCGCGGCCTTCAGGATCGAGTAGTACAGCGGCGACGCGTGCCCCTTGGAGAACACGAGGTGGTCGTTGGCCGGGTTGGCCGGGTTGTCGTAGTCCAGCCGCAGGTGGCCGTCCAGCAGGACGGCCATCAGGTCGGCCGCGGACATCGACGAGGTCGGGTGGCCCGAGCCCGCGGCGGCGGAGCAGCGGACGGAGTCGACCCGCAGCTGCTGGCCGAGCTCGCGCCGGAAGTCGCTTCCCTGGCCCGCCATCACGCGGCCACGAGCTGGTCGCGCTTGGACTCGATGTGGCTGAAGAGCTCCTTGAAGGAGTCGGCGAACTTCTGCACGCCCTCCTTCTCGAGCGTCTCCACGACGTCGTCGTAGTCGATCCCCGCCTCCTTGAGGTCGTCGAGCAGCTTGCGGGCGCCCTCGACGTCCTCCTCGAGGCTGTCGCGGATCTCGCCGTGGTCGAGCACGGCCTCGACCGTCGCCCGCGGCATCGTGTTGACCGTGCCGGCGCCGACGAGCTCCTCGACGTAGATCACGTCGCGGTAGTCCTCGTTCTTGGTCGAGGTCGACGCCCACAGGCAGCGCTGCTTGGTGGCGCCCTTGGCCTCCAGCGCCTCCCACTGCTCGCCCGCGAAGACCTCCTTGTAGGTCTGGTAGGCGAGCTTGGCGTTGGCGATCGCGAGCTTGCCCTTGAGCTCGGGCTTGCCGGCCTCGTCGAGGCGCTTGTCGGCCTCGGTGTCCACGCGCGAGACGAAGAAGGACGCGACCGACGCGACCTTGGTGAGGTCCCCGCCGTCGTCGGCCAGCCGCTGGAGGCCGCGGATGTAGGCCTCGGCGACCTCGCGGTGGCGCTCGAGCGAGAAGATCAGCGTCACGTTGACGGGGATGCCGGCCGCGATCGTCTCCTCGATCGCCGGCAGGCCCTCCTTGGTGGCGGGGATCTTGATGAAGAGGTTGGGCTTGTCGACCAGGCCGTGCAGGCGCTTGGCCTCCTCGCATGTGCGCTCTGTGTCGTGGGCGAGGTTCGGGTCGACCTCGAAGGAGACGTAGCCGTCCTTGCCGTCGCCCTCGTCGTAGACGGGGCGCAGGATGTCGAGGGCGTCGCGGATGTCGTCGGCCGCGAGCGCGATGAAGATCTCCTTCGGCTCGCTCTCGCCGCCGGAGACGATCTCGCGGATCTGGTCGTCGTACGCCTCGCCCTCGGCGATCGCGCCCTGGAAGATGGTCGGGTTGGACGTCACGCCGACGACGCCTTGGTCGACCAGACCGGCCAGGTCGCCGTCCTGGACGAAGGGGCGTGACAGATAGTCGATCCACACGCTCTGGCCGTGATCGGCCAGCTCCTGGAGCGGGGTCTTGGCCATGAGGGCTCCTTCGGGGTAGGAAAGTTCTCGAGAGGTTGTACTACCGACCGTGCCCGCGTGCCACGCGGGGAAAACGGTGGGTGCCTCCGAGACTCAGCGGCCGCGTGCCGAGAGCTCGCGCAGCCAGGCCGAGACGGCCTGCTGATTGCTCAGGGCCTCGCGCCGCCGCGCGGCGCGCGCCTGGCTGGCGCTGATGGTGTTCGGCTCGGGCGCGCGGCCGGGCCGGGAGAAGCGCGAGCCGCCCGCCGATTCGGGCGCGGCCCCGCGGGCGCCGAGCTGCCGATGCGCGTCTGGTGTGACCGCCATCGTGCGGAAAGGTACTTGAACTTCCGGGGGTTTGTCTACACCCGACAGGCAGATCGCTGACCTCACGGTCTGCCTAACCGGCCAAACAGGAAATGGGAACGATGGCGTATTCCAGGAAGAACAGGAGCCAGACGCGGAGGTAGAAGCGCGTGAACTTCTCACGGTCTCCCGGGTCGGCTCCGCGGGCGGCGATCCAGAGGGCGGCGAGCGCCGCCAGGTGGCCGCCGGCGAGCAGCACCGGGTCCGCGCCGTCGACCAGCAGCGGGCCGAGGATCGCCATCCCGAGGTAGGCCACCGTGAGCACCGCCAGGCCCGCGCGCAGGACCGTGCGGCCGCCGTGGCGGACCGTGTAGGTGGCGATCCGGTACGCACGGTCGCCCTCGGCGTCCGGGACGTCCTTGAGGATCGCGATCGCGAGGCTGAACGGGAGCACGAACGCCGTGAGCGCCCAGACGCCGGGCGGGATCGTCGTGCCGTCGCCGAGCGCGGCCGTGAAGTGGGCCGCGACACCGAGGTTGACGATCGCCGAGCGCACGCCGGACACGCACAGCGAGGCCGCGAGCGCGAATCGCTTCAGCCGCACGGGCGGGACCGAGTAGGCCGCGCCGACGGCCAGGGCGGCGAGCACCGCCGCCAGCTCGAGCGGGCCCTGCGTGAGCGCGAGGATCACGGGGAGCGCGCCGGAGACCGCGACGATCAGCCGCGCGCGCTCGACGCTGAGGTCGCCGGCCGCGATCGGCAGGCCCGGCTTGTTGACGCGGTCGATCTCGACGTCGGTGAGCTGGTTGACGCCGACGATGAACACGTTCACCGACAAGCCGGCCACGAGCGTCCAGAACAGATGGAAGGCGGCGCGGCCCGCGTCGACGCCGCCGCCGATCGAGTCGACCGCGATCGCGAACAGCCCGACGACGCTGACGGCGGTTCCGATCACCGTGTGCGGGCGCGAGAACCGCCACAGCACGCTCGCCGCGCGGGCGGGGGCGGCGACGGCGCCCGCGACCGCCATCAGCGGCGTGCCAGCCGGGCGCGCAACGCGAGCGCGGCGCCGATCGGCACGAACGCGAGGCCGGCCGCCGAGCCGAGCACGAAGCGAGCTGCGAAGCGCGCGCGGCCGGCGAGCGTCAGCGGCTCCTGCCGGTCCTCGGCGATCGCCGGCGGCGGCGGTGGCGACGGGCCGCGCTTGACGCCGGTGACCGACACGGCGTAGGCCGAGCGGCCGCGGTACCAGTCGGGCGCGAGCGCGTGGACCTGCACGTCCTCGAAGCCGGCGCGCTCGAACCAGGCGCGATAGTCGGCCTCCGGCGGGAACAGCATCCAGGCGCCGGCGAGCCGCTTGAGCAGCGGGTGGGCAGGCTCGACGGGGCCGATCACGACGCCCGTCCCGCCCTCGCGCAGCACGCGGTGCGCCTCGGCGATCCCGCGCTGTGGGTCGGGCCAGTACTCGATGCTCCCGGCCGAGACGTAGCGGTCGAACGAGGCGTCCTCGAACGGCAGCCGCTCCGCGTCGCCGAGCAGCTTCCGGCAAGCCTCCAGCGCCGGCTTGCGGCGCGCCTGAGCGAGCTGGTGCGGGCTCTGGTCGAGCATCGTCACGCGCTCGGCGTCGACGCGCTCGACGATCCCCTCGGTGGTGAAGCCGGTGCCCGCGCCGGCGTCCAGGACGTCGAGGTCGCGCCGGTCGAGGCTCGCGGTCTCGACCGCCCGCGCGCGCATCGCCGGCGTCCAGAACAGCGGGTTGACCCAGCGGTCGTAGAAGAGCGACAGGAAGCGGTAGAACCAGTACGCCTCGCGCTTGTGCTGGATGAGGCCCATGCGCCAGCCGACGATACCCGCGTCGGCGCCCGGGTAGCGTCCGACGCGATGCCCCGACGTCGGAGACCCCATGGCGGCTGAGCCCCTCGACGCCTGGCTGGGCTCGCCGCTCGTGACGACCGTGCACCGGCGCTCCGCGGCCGCCCCGGCCGAGGCGCTGTGGCGGCGCGCCACGGAGGTGCGCCTGGACGAGACGCGCTCGCTCGGCCGGCTCGTACGCTGGCGGATCCCCGGCCTCGAGGCGGGCATGACCTACCACGAGCTCTTCCGCGCCTATCCGTTCTGCGTGCTCGAGGAGGACGAGCGGCTCCTGATCACGGGCCTGTGCGGGCGGATCTGGACGCTCGCGCGCGACTACCCGCGCCTGCGCTCCGCCTCGGACTTCGCCGACTGGGACGAGCCCGGGACCGTGCGCGTGGCGTTCGCCCACTGGGTCACCGAGGACGGCGACGGCCGCGCCGAGCTCGTCTCCGAGGCCCGCGTGGAGCCCGTCGACGGCCGCGCCGCGTTACGGCTGCGGGCGCTGTGGACCGTGATCGGGCGCTTCGAGCGGCTCGTGGGCGCCGAGCCGTTGGCGTTGGCCGCCCGCCGTGCGGAGAGCTCGGCGAACGTCAACGGCGCTGGGTAGGGAGGCGCTACTCGCCCGGCACGCCGTGCTCGAGCCCGGCCACGTCCGTCTCCGCGCGCAGGACCACCCGCCGCCCGCGCCGCAGAACGACGCGCATCCGGCCCGCCAGGTGGTGCTCGGAGCGCAGGACGGCCCTCCGCTCGGAGGGCACGGGGACGGGCAGCATGTGCGGCGGCGCCAGGGCGGAGCCCTCGATCGTCACCGACCACCTCGGCGTCCGCCCGCGCAGGCGCCACTCGCCGCCGCCGGCCGAGGCCTGCACCACGGCGCCCGGTGGCGCGAAACGCGCGAGCGATCCGCCCGCCCGCACGACCACCGCGCTCGCTGCGACCGGCCCGGCGAGGCGGCCGCCCGCGAACGCCGCCATCGCGCCGTCGCCGAGCGCGGCCTGGCCCCACCACCACTCGGCGGGGAAGGTGCCGCCCCAGTTCTTCTCGACGTAGCCGTCCCAGCCGTCGAGCGAGACGGTCTCGCCGCCGAGCACCGCCTCGCCGCGGACGCGCGCCCCGAGCACGGCCGGGTGCCAGTACTGCGGGAGGCCCGGCGCGGCCTGGGCGAGCCCGAGCGCGCCGAGCCCGGCGTGCGGCCAGCCGGCCCGGCCCTCGAGCACCGCCTCCAGCCGCGCGTCCGGGCCGAGGTCGACGGCGATCCGCCGCTCCGAGCCGCGCAGGACGGGCGCGCCCTCCACATCCCAGGCGGCCGCGCCGAGCGCGTCGGGCTCGGCCGCGGCCGTCGGCGCGGCGGTCCAGCGCACGAAGCCGCCGGGATGGCCCGCCAGCGCCACGACCGCCCACGGCGCGGCGCCGGCCTGGCAGACGCCACACAAGGCGATCACGCAACGCCCGGACGCCGGATCGCTCAGGCGCCAGTAGTAGCCCTCCATGGCGACTCCGTGGGCGCGCCGAGGATCGCCGAACGGGAGGTCGGCGCCGGTCCTGCGGTAGGCGTTCCCGAGGCGGCTGGGCACGGAACGGCCGATCATCGTGGATGGCTCGGCGGCGAGTCGCCGCGAGAATCGGTCGTTTCGTGCCCTAGCGGCCGATGATCGCGTGCGTGACGGGGACGCCGAAGCGCGCCTCGGCGTCGGCGAGTCCCTCGTCCTCGCGGTAGTCGCGATCGCCGTCGGGATGGGAGAAGACGACGATGCGGTCGGCGCGGAAGGTGGCCAGCGCGTCCTGGATGGCCTGGGCGGGCTCGGCCTCGCCGGTGTCGCCGGCGGCGTCGACGCCCTCCTCCTCGAGCCGCTCGACGGTCTCCTCCTGCGCGGACTCGGCCTCGGCGATCGCCTCGTCGGAGTCGGAGACCCAGAACGCGACCTTCGACTGGTGGCCGGCGGGGGAGACGACGAGCACCTCGGCGCCCTCGATCTCCTCGCCGAGCGTGCTCCGCAGCGCGTTGGCGTCGATGGGCTCCGGTGTCACCACGAGCAGCTTCATGCGGGGTGTGCTTCCCCCGGCCCCGGCTGGTCAAACGGCGTGGAGCGGAGCACGACGACCGCGACGTCGTCGCGCAGGCGGCCGTCCTGGACGGCGAGCGCCTTGCGCTCCACTGCCTCCGCGATCGCGCCGGCGTCGCGGTCACCGCAGGCCAGCAGCAGCTCGGCGAGCCGGTCCCCGTCGAGCGCGAGGTCGGTCGGGCTGGCCTCGACGACGCCGTCCGTGTAGAGCACGAGCACGTCGCCGTCGGCGAGCGTGACGCGCCGCTCGGTGATCTCGGGGTCGGGCACGATGCCCAGCAGCGTCCCGGGCGCTCCCGCCTGCTCGACCGAGCCGCCCGCGCGCACGACGAGCGGCAGCGGATGCCCGCCGGTGGCGAGCACGACCTCGCAGCCGTCGGGCCGCGGCGTCACCGACGCGTAGAGGACCGTGCAGAAGCGGTAGTCGAGCCCCTGCCGCAGCAGCGCCTCGTTGAGCTCGGCCAGCACGTGCGCGGGCCGGCGGGAGTGCAGCACGGACGCGCGCAGCGTGTAGCGCGCGACCGCCGTGATCGCGGCCGCCTCCGCGCCCTTGCCGCAGACGTCGCCGATCACGAGCGCCCAGTCGTCCCCGCCGGTCGCGAAGCAGTCGTAGAAGTCGCCGCCGAGCTCGATGCCGTCGCCGGCGGCGCGGTAGCGCGCCGCGAGCTGCGCGCCCGGGATCCGCGGCAGGTCGGGCGGCATCAGCGACCGCTGGAGCGTCCGGGCGACGGCGCCGCGCTCGGCGTACAGCGACGCGTTGTCGAGCGCGAGCGCGGCGCGGCGGCCGAGGTCCTCGAGCAGCGCGAGCGCGTCGTCGCGGCGCGCGGGGTCGAGCGCGTCGAAGCCGGCGGCGAGGGCGCCGAGCACCCGTCCGCGGGCGCGCAGCGGCACGACGACCAGATCGTCGCCCGCGTGCGAGCGCCCCGTGCGCATCACCTCGGCGACGGGGTCGCCGGTGCGGCCGTGGAGCGCCGCCTCGGCGGCGAGCTCGCGCTCGCGCGCGGGGTCGCGGGCGACCGCCACCCGCCGCCGCGCCGGCCCCGGGTAGCTGCCGAGCACGACGACGCAGGTGTCGGCCAGGTCGCGCACGCACAGCTCGGCGATGCTGCGCAGCGTGCGCTCCTCGTCGAGCGACTGGTCGAACAGCGCGCTCGCCTCGGCCAGCAGCGCGAAGCGGCCGAGCAGCCGCTCGCGCTCGGCCTCGGCGCGCCGGCGGGCGGTCACGTCGCGCACGACGACCACGAGCTGGCGGTGCACGGGCGGGCCCGCGATCTCCAGCGGCACGCCGGCCAGCTCGAGCGTGACCCGGTCGCCGTCGCGGCGGCGGATCGCCACGGTGTAGGTGGTGTCGGCGATGTCGCGCTCGATGCGCACCCGCGCGCGCCGCTCGGCCTCCTCGCGCTCCTCGGGCTCGACGATCTCATACAGCGACTCGAGCGCCGTCAGCTCCGGGAACGTGTAGCCGCTGAGCTGCTCGAACGCGTGGTTGGCGTACACGCAGCGCCCGTCCTCGATCACGACCATCCCCTCGCCGACCTCCGAGAGCGCCGCCAGCAGCGTCTCGTAGCGGTCGGTCTGGGTGCGCACGGCGCGCTCGGCCGCGCGCCGGTCCGTGACGTCGAAGACGACCGCGCCGACGCCGATCAGCTCGCCGCCGGCGGCGGCGCGCACGGGCCAGTAGGAGGCGACCCACTCGCGCACCACGCCGGGCTCCGCGGGCGTCTCGCCGCGCACCTCGACGCCGGTCGCCGGCTCGCCCGTGGCCGCGACGCGCCGCACGTCGGCGCCGACCTCGGGCAGCTCGGGGAGGACGTCGGCGAGCGTGCGGCCGATGTGCTCCGCCGGCGTGCGGCCGTTGATGCCGGCGAGGTGGTCGTTGATGCGCACGTAGCGGCCGTCGAGGTCGTGGAACGCGAGCCCGACGGGCGCGCGGGCGAAGATCACGTCGAGCAGGGCCAGCGTCTCCTCGGCCCGCCGGCCCGCCGTGTGCGCCTCCGCGGTGCGCTGCTCGAGCTGCCCGCGCAGCGCGGCGAGCAGCACCGCGAGCGCGGAGACGACGAGCACGGTCAGCAGCCGGACGCCGTCCTGGAGCCCGAGCGGCCCGGCCAGCAGCAGCTCCGCCAGCGTGACGGCGACGGCCAGTGCGGCGACCGCGGCGGTCGCCCGCCGGCTGCCGCCGAGCGCCGCGATCAGCGGGCCGGCCGCCGTCAGCGTGACGAGCGCGGCGTCGGCGGTCGTCAGCCGGTCGACGACGAAGACGGCGAGGATCGCCGCGACGCCCGCGACGACCCACCGGCGGTTGTCCTGGGCGGCGGCCACGCGGACATCATCGCGTCCCGCCGGGTGGGTGGGTTCGGATCAGCCGAAGAACGTCTCGTAGAGCAGGAACACGTTGAGCGAGATGATCATCGACGCCACCACCGAGGCGACGACGGTGGTCCCACGGCGGTTGACGAGCGCGCCCATCACGTCGGCGCGGCGGGTCAGCAGGATCATCGGCACGAGCGCGAACGGGATGCCGAAGGAGAGCACGACCTGGGAGATGACCAGCGTCGAGGACGGGTCCAGCCCGAGCGCGAGCACGACCAGCGCCGGCGCCATCGTGACCGCGCGGCGCACGAACAGGTTGATGCGGCGGTCGATGAAGCCCTGCATCACGACCTGGCCGGCGAACGTGCCGACGCTCGAGCTCGACAGGCCCGAGGCCAGCAGCGCGACCGCGAAGGCGAGCGCAGCGCCACCGCCGATCAGCGCCTCGATCCCGGCGTGGGCGCCCTCGATCGTGTCCACGCCGGTGCGCCCGGTGTCGTGGAAGAGCTCGGAGGCGACGACGAGCATCGTCATGTTGATGAAGCCGGCGATGCCCATCGCGGCCATCACGTCGACCCGCTGGAAGCGCAGCAGCTCGCGCTTCTCGTCCGCGCCCTCCGTCGGGATCCGGGCGCTGGTGAGCGCCGAGTGCAGGTACACGACGTGCGGCATCACGGTCGCGCCGAGGATCCCGACCGCGAGCAGGATGCTGTCCGTGCCCTCGAAGCCCGGGATCAGGCCGCCGGCGAACCCGCTCGGGTCGACGCCCGTGAAGGTGAGGTCGTAGATGAAGCCGAGGCAGACGATCCCGAGGAAGGCCGCGATCGCGAGCTCGAAGCGCCGGTAGCCGCGCGCCTGCAGGCCGAGGATCGCGAACGCCACCACGGCGGTGATCAGGCCGGCGGCGAACGGCGGCACGCCGAAGAGGAGGTTGAGCGCGATCGCGGCGCCGACGAACTCCGCGAGGTCGGTGGCGATGGCGATCGCCTCCGCCTGCACCCACAGGCCCCACGTGACGGGCCGCGGGAAGTGGTCGCGGCACAGCTCGGGCAGGTTGCGGCCGGTCGCGATGCCCGTCTTGGCCGACAGGTACTGCACGAGCATCGCCATCAGGTTCGCGGCGACGATCACCCAGACGAGCAGGTAGCCGTACTTGGCGCCGCCCGCGATGTTGGTGGCGAAGTTGCCCGGGTCGATGTAGGCGACGGCGGCGACGAAGGCGGGCCCGAGCAGCGCGACGCGGCCGCGCAACCGCCCGCGGGCGCGGATCCGGCGCAGCGCGCTGACCTCGGGCGCGCCGTGGCCGGGGAGCCGCGGCGCGGCCTCGAGCGTGGGCGGCGGGTTCACGGCCGGAGCTCCACGCTCATCGCCCGCGCGAGGTCGCCGCCGAGCACGTGCACGGCGTCGTCGAAGCGCACGAACAGCGGGCCGTCGAACGGCTGGCGCTCGAGCACCACGAAGCGCGCGCCGGGCGCGATGCCGCGCGCGGCGAGGTAGCGCAGCATCTCCGGCTTGGAGTCCGAGACGCGCGCCAGCACGCCGCTCGCGCCCGCCTCGAGCGAGGCCAGGCACACGCACGGGCTGTCCTCGAGCACGAGCTCGGCGGAGGGGATGGGGTCGCCGTGCGGGTCGTGCGTCGGGTGGCCGAGCTTGGCCGCGATCAGGGCCTCCAGCTCGTCGGAGAGGACGTGCTCGAGCACCTCGGCCTCGTCGTGCACGCGGTCCCACGGCACGCCCAGCGACCGGGCGAGGTAGGTCTCGAGCAGCCGGTGGTGGCGCAGCACGCGCAGCGCCACGCGGCGACCGGCGTCGGTCAGCTCGACGCCGTGGTAGGGGCGGTGCGCGACCAGTCCGTGCTCGTGCAGCCGGCGCAGCATGCCCGAGGCCGAGGCCGGGGTGACGCCCAGCCGCTCCGCGACCGCGTTCGTGTGCACGGGCCCGTCCAGCTCGGCCTGGAGGGCGAAGATCGCCTTCGCGTAATCCTCCGTAGCGGGTGACAACTCTGGGACTCGTGCGGGCACAAGACAGATTATGGCACGGCTAAATGAGAATCTGGGCGTGCCTGGACGGATAGCGTGCCGCCCTCGATGAGACGCGTGCTGATGGGCCTCCAGTTCTTTCCGCGCGGCGGGTCCGCCCATGTGGCGCGCAACCTCGCCCGCAACCTGCCCGCCGTGGGCTGGGAGCCCGTCCTGGTGTCCGGCTCGCTGTCGATCCCGGGGCGGCCGGGCGGAGCGGAGGAGTTCTACGCGGGCCTCGACGTGCGGGCGGTCGACATGACCGCCGCGCTCGAGGCGCCCGATCCGATGCGGGCCGAAGTGCCGTTCCACCCCTCCTACGAGGACCGCCCGGACGCGCCCGACCGCGTGTTCGCCGAGCTCGGCGACGAGGTCTACGAGCACCACGTCCACGCGTGGGCGCGCGCGCTCGCGCCCGCCGGCGCGGCGGAGGCGGACGTCCTGCACCTCCACCACCTGACGCCGATCAACGCGGCGGCGGCGGAGGTCGCGCCCGAAGTGCCGGTCGTCGGGCACCTGCACGGCACCGAGCTGCTGATGCTCGAGGCGATCGAGACCGACCCGGCGCGCTGGCCGCACGGCCCGGCGTGGGCGGAGCGGATGCGCGGCTGGGCCGCCCGCTGCGAGCGGCTGATCGTGCTCTCCGACTCCCAGGTCGCGCGCGCCGAGCAGCTGCTCGGCATCGAGCCGGAGCGCTGCGTCCGGGTCGCCAACGGCTTCGACCCGGAGACCTTCAAGCCCCGCCACGTCGACCACCGCGCCCACTGGCGGCGCGCGCTGGTCGACGAGCCGCGCGGCTGGGCGCCCGGCGAGGAGGCGGGCTCCGTCCGCTACGAGGAGGCCGACCTCGCCGCGTTCGGCGACGACCGCGGCGAGACGCCCGTGCTGCTCTACGTCGGCCGCTACACCGAGGTCAAGCGCCTGTCGCTGCTGATCGAGGCCTACGCGCAGGGCTCCGAGCGCTTCGAGCGCCGGGCGCCGCTGGTGATCGTCGGCGGCTTCCCGGGGGAGTGGGAGGGCGAGCACCCGCTCGATGCGGTCCGCCGCACCGGCGCCCGCGACGTGTTCCTCGCCGGCTGGCACGACCACGCCGAGCTGCCGGACTTCCTCGCCGCCTCGGACGTCGTCGTGCTGCCGTCGGTGCGCGAGCAGTTCGGCCAGGTGCTCGTCGAGGGCGGCGCGTGCGGGCTCCCGGCGATCGCGGTCGGCGCCCACGGGCCGGCGGAGATCGTCCGCGACGGCGAGACGGGCCGCCTGGTGGCGCCCGACGACCGCGACGCGCTCGCCGCGGCGCTCGTGGAGGCCGTCAACGAGCCCGCGGAGCGCCGCCGCCGCGGCGAGGCGGCGTCCGAGGACGCGCGCGCGAAGTACTCCTGGCCCGCGCTGGCCGCGAAGGTGGCCCGCGTCTACGAGAGCGCGCTCGGCTGAGGCGCTACCAGCCGGACTCGCCGGCGAACGCCTCGGCGCCCTGCTTGGAGACGCCCAGCTCGCGCATCCGCATCGCGGTCGCCACGAGCTTGCGCACGATGCCCCGGCTGAAGGCGCCCGCGGCCTCGTTCAGCTCCGCCTCGGCCTTGCGCACGGTGGCCCGGGGGTAGCCCGCGCGCTTCCAGGCGCGCAGCTCGGCGCAGAAGCGGCCGGGCGCCGGCAGGGCGTCGATGCGCCGCCCCAGCTGTCGCACGGCCGCGCGACCGGAGATGAGGGCGGGATCGGCGGTCACGACGTTCGCCAGCGCGCTGCGGAAGCTGCGGAGCGGCTCGCTGAACTGGGCGAGCGCCAGGCGGAGGCCGTGGCTGAACGCGATCATGATCGCGTCCTCCTCATAGGCCCCGGGGATCCGGTCGAACGCCTTCTCGCACGCGTCGATCCACGCCGTGTCCTCCTCCGCGAGCGGCTCGATGGCGGCCTGAAACCGCTTGGCGGCGTCGGCGTACGCCTGCGCGGCGGCGCGCTCGTCGGGCGGGGCCTGCGCCGGGGCGGCGGCCGGGAGGAGCAGCAGGGCGGCGACGACGGCCGGCAGGGCGAGCGCGAGTCTCATCTGGCCATCATCGGTCAGGACATCTCAGCGCGTGAGTGCTGTCGGTCGTCACGCTGACTGCTCACCCGTCGCCCTCGAACACCTTCGCGTCCTCCTCGGAGACCCCGAGCTCCCGTCAAGCGGCGGTCTCGGCACTGACGAACGGGGCTCGCGCAAGATCTTTGCGTACAGCCCAGCACACGACGCGCTGATCGCTGCATACGGCGCAACGTTCGCTCGCGGAGTGTCATAACTCCGTCCGCGCCACTGCTACCTTTCCGCTTCCGCCTCAGTGCCCGTCCGGGCCCTCACTCGGGAGCACGCCATGTCACGCATGCCGAGGCCGACCCAGCCGGTTGGCCTTTACGACCCCAGCTACGAGCACGATGCCTGCGGCGTCGCCTTCGTCGCGCGGCTCGACGGCAAGCCGACGCACGAGACGGTCCGGCGCGCGGTCGTCGCGCTGGAGAACCTCGAGCACCGCGGGGCGGCGGGCGCTGATCCCAACACGGGCGACGGCGCCGGGATCCTGCTGCAGATGCCCGACGCGTTCATGCGCGCCGTGCTCGACGAGGACCTGCCGCCCCCGGGCGCCTACGGCGTGTGCGTGTGCTTCCTGCCGCACGAGCAAGACCGCCGGGAGGAGCTCGAGCAGCTGCTCGAGCGCACGGTGACCGAGGAGGGCCAGCGCGTCGTCGGCTGGCGCGACGTGCCCGTCGACAAGGACTACGTCGGCATCACGGCCAACTTCTTCGCGCCCTACGTCAAGCAGCTCGTCGTGGCCGCGTCCGACGAGCTCGCGGGCGATCAGGACGCGTTCGAGCGCAAGCTCTACGTGATCCGGCGCGTGGCGGAGATCGCCGCCGGCCCGGACCTCGTGGTCCCGAGCTTCAGCTCGCGCACGATCGTCTACAAGGGGATGCTCACCTCCCCGCAGCTGCTCGGCTACTACCCCGACCTGCACGACGAGCGCTTCGAGTCCGCGCTCGGGCTCGTCCACTCGCGCTTCTCCACCAACACCTTCCCGAGCTGGGAGCTCGCGCACCCGTACCGGATGATCGCCCACAACGGGGAGATCAACACGCTGCGCGGCAACGTGAACTGGATGCGCGCGCGCGAGTCGCAGCTCGCCAGCGAGCTGTTCGGCGACGACCTGCAGAAGGTGCTCCCGGTCGTGCGCCCCGGCGGCTCGGACTCCGCGACCTTCGACAACGTGCTCGAGCTGCTCGTGCTCGCCGGCCGCTCGCTGCCGCACGCGGTGATGATGATGGTGCCCGAGGCCTACGGCGGCCGCGAGGACCTGCCCGAGCACCTGCGCGGCTTCTACGCCTTCCACGCGTGCCTGATGGAGCCCTGGGACGGGCCCGCCGCGGTCGCGTTCACCGACGGCCGCGTGATCGGCGCGACGCTGGACCGCAACGGCCTGCGCCCCGGCCGCTGGCTGGAGACCAAGGACGGCTGGGTCGTCCTCGGCTCGGAGACCGGCGTGATGGACGAGCCGGCCGAGAACATCCTGCGCAAGGGCCGCCTCCAGCCCGGCAAGCTGTTCCTCGTCGACCTCGCCTCGGGCCGCATCGTGGCCGACGAGGAGGTCAAGCGCGAGGTCTCCACGCAGGCGCCCTACGGCGAGTGGTTCGAGGACGGCATCGTGCATCTCGGCGACCTGCCGGAGCGCGAGCCCGCGTACGGGTCGCCGGCGCCGATCCGCGAGCGCCAGCTCGCCTTCGGCTACTCCCAGGAGGACCTGCGGGTGCTGCTGGCGCCGACCGCGGCCAAGGGCGAGGAGCCGATCGGCTCGATGGGCAACGACCAGGCGCTCGCGGTGCTCAGCGACCGCCAGCCGCCGCTGTTCAACTACTTCAAGCAGCTCTTCGCGCAGGTCACCAACCCGCCGATCGACCCGATCCGCGAGGCGATCGTGATGAGCGTCGGCACCGGCGTGGGCTCCGAGCGCAACCTGCTCGACGAGGGCCCCGAGCACGCGCACCAGCTCGCGATGAAGACGCCGATCCTGCGCAACGGCGAGCTCGAGAAGCTGCGCCAGGTCGACTCGAGCGTCTTCTTCGCGCGCACGCTGGACATCACGTGGCCGGTCGCCGAGGGCCCCGAGGGGCTGGACGCCGCCGTCGACCGCGTGTGCGCCGAGGCGAGCGCGGCGCTGGCCGACGGGGTCAACGTCCTGATCCTCTCCGACCGCGCGCTCGGGCCCGAGCGCGCCCCGATCCCGTCGCTGCTGGCCGTCGGCGCGGTCCACCACCACCTCGTGCGCGAGGGGACGCGCCTGCAGACCGGCCTCGTGCTCGAGTCCGGCGAGCCGCGCGAGGTGCACCACTTCGCCACGCTGATCGGCTTCGGCGCCAGCGCGATCAACCCGTACCTGATGTTCGAGTCGCTGGCGGAGCTGGTGCAGGACGGCCGCGTGCCGGACGTCGAGGACGTCGCCACGGCCGAGACCAATGTCGTCAAGGGCATCGCCAAGGGCCTGCTCAAGACGATCTCCAAGATGGGGATCTCGACGATCCAGTCCTACAACGGCGCGCAGATCTTCGAGGCCGTCGGGCTCGGCAAGGGCCTGATCGACCGCGCGTTCGTGGGCACCGCCTCGCGGATCGGCGGCATCGAGATCGACGTGCTCGGGCGCGAGACGCTCGAGAAGCACGCCCGCGCGTACCCGCAGGCGGAGACGCTGCTGCCGGTCGGCGGGGTCTACGCGTGGCGCCGCGAGGGCGAGCACCACATGTGGAACCCGGAGACGATCGCGCTCCTGCAGCACTCCGTCCGTCACGGCGGCCGGCAGACCTACGAGGAGTACGCGAAGCTCGTCAACGAGGACGCCGCCGCGCGCGCGACGCTGCGCGGGCTGCTGCAGTTCCGCGAGCTGCCCGAGGACCAGTGGCTGCCGCTCGACGACATCCAGCCCGCCTCGGAGATCGTCAAGCGCTTCGCCACGGGTGCGATGTCGCTCGGCTCGCTCTCGCGCGAGGCGCACGAGACGCTCGCGATCGCGATGAACCGCATCGGCGGCAAGTCGAACACGGGCGAGGGCGGGGAGGACGTCTCCCGCTACACGCGCGACCCCAACGGCGACTCGCGCCGCTCGGCGATCAAGCAGGTCGCCTCTGGCCGCTTCGGCGTGAACATCAACTACCTCGTCAACGCCGACGAGCTGCAGATCAAGATGGCCCAGGGCGCCAAGCCCGGCGAGGGCGGCCAGCTGCCCGGCCACAAGGTGGACCGCTACATCGGCTCGATCCGCTTCACCACCCCCGGCGTGGGCCTGATCTCGCCGCCGCCGCACCACGACATCTACTCGATCGAGGACCTCAAGCAGCTCATCTACGACCTGCGCTGCGGCAACCCGCGGGCGCGGATCTCCGTGAAGCTGGTGTCCGAGGTCGGCGTCGGGACGGTCGCCGCGGGCGTCGCGAAGGCCAACTCCGACCACGTCCTGATCGCCGGCCACGACGGCGGCACCGGCGCGTCGCCGCTGAGCTCGATCCAGGCGGCCGGCGTGCCGTGGGAGATCGGACTGGCCGAGACGCAGCAGACGCTGGTGCTCAACGACCTGCGCTCGCGCATCTGGGTCCAGACCGACGGCCAGCTCAAGACGGGCCGCGACGTCGTGATCGCCGCGCTGCTCGGCGCCGACGAGATGGGCTTCTCGACCGCTCCGCTGATCGCGACGGGCTGCATCATGATGCGCGCCTGCCACCTCAACACGTGCCCGGTCGGCATCGCCACGCAGGACCCCGAGCTGCGCAAGCGCTTCCAGGGCGAGCCCGAGCACGTCGTCGAGTTCTTCTTCCACGTCGCCGAGGAGGCGCGCGAGATCATGCGCCGGATCGGCGTGCGCGACATGGAGTCGATGATCGGCCGCGTCGACCTGCTGCAGGCCGCCGGCGCGATCGAGCACTGGAAGGCTCGCGGCGTGGACCTCACGCACGTGCTGGCGATGCCCGAGGTGCCCGAGGGCACGCCGCTGCGCCGCGTGCGCCCGCAGGACTCGCCGCTCCCCGGCGCGCTCGACTGGCAGCTGATCGAGAAGGCCAAGGACGCGATCGACCACCGCAGGCCGGTCTCGGGCGAGTTCGCGATCCGCAACGTCAACCGCACCGTCGGCGGGCTGCTCTCGAGCGCGGTCACCGAGGTCCACGGTGCCGAGGGGCTGCCGCCGGAGACGATCCGCTTCACGCTGCGCGGCTCCGCCGGGCAGTCGTTCGGCGCCTGGCTGGCCCCGGGCGTGGAGCTGACGCTGATCGGCGACGCCAACGACTACACGGGCAAGGGGCTGAGCGGCGGCGTGCTCGCCGTCCGCCCGCCCGACGAGGCCGCGTTCGTGGCCGAGGAGAACGTCCTGATCGGCAACACCGTGCTCTACGGCGCGACGGCCGGCCGCGCGTTCTTCCGCGGCCTGGCGGGCGAGCGCTTCGCGGTCCGCAACTCGGGCGCGTCCGCCGTCGTCGAGGGCGTCGGCGACCATGGCTGCGAGTACATGACCGGCGGCCGCGCGGTGATCCTCGGGCCGACCGGGCGCAACTTCGCCGCCGGCATGAGCGGCGGCGTCGCCTACGTGCTCGACCCCGACGGCACGTTCGAGTCGCGCTGCAACATGGGGCTCGTGGGCTTCGACGAGGTCAGCGAGGCCGACGCGATCGAGCTGCACGAGCTGATCGAGGAGCATCACCTGCGCACGCGCTCGGCGGTCGCCGCGCGCCTCCTGCGCGACTGGGCCTCCACGCTGCCGCAGTTCAAGAAGGTCATGCCGCACGACTACAAGCGCGCGCTGGCCGAGCTGGCCGAGGAAGAGGAGATCTCGCGGGTGCGGGAGCGGGTCGCGTAATGGGCAAGCTCGGAGCCTTCCTGGAGATCACGCGGGTCGACGCGCCGGAGCGCGACCCTGCGCAGCGCAAGGCGGACTACAACGAGTTCGTCGACACGCTCCCCGTCGAGGGGCTGCGCGAGCAGGGCGCGCGCTGCATGGAGTGCGGCGTGCCGTTCTGCCACAACGGCTGCCCGCTGGGCAACCTGATCCCGGACTGGAACGACCTCGTCTACCGCGACCGCTGGCGCGAGGCGATCGACCAGCTGCACGCCACCAACAACTTCCCGGAGTTCACCGGGCGGCTGTGCCCCGCGCCGTGCGAGGCGGCGTGCGTGCTGGAGATCCGCGAGGGCGACGCCGTCGCGATCAAGCAGATCGAGGTCGCGATCATCAACCGCGCCTTCGACGAGGGCTGGGTCGTGCCGCGGCCGCCCGCCGTCGAGACGGGCCGGACGGTCGCCGTGATCGGCGCCGGGCCGGCCGGGCTGGCCGCCGCGCAGCAGCTGCGCCGCGCGGGCCATGCCGTGACGGTCTACGAGCGCGACGAGTCCGGCGGCGGGCTGATCCGCTACGGCGTGCCGGACTTCAAGATCGAGAAGTGGGTCGTCGAGCGGCGGCTCGCGCAGCTCGCCGCCGAGGGCGTCGAGTTCCGCTACGGCGTCGACGTCGGGGTCGACGTGGACGCCGCGCAGCTGCGCGCCGACCACGACGCGGTGGTGATCGCCACGGGCTCGCGCGTGCCGCGCAACCTGCCCGTGCCGGGGCGCGAGCTGGACGGCGTGCACTTCGCGATGGACTACCTCTACGACCGCGCGCGGGTGCTGGCCGCCGATCGTGGCGAGCCGGCCGCCACGGGAGGCCGCGCGCCGATCAGCGCCGCGGGCAAGCACGTGCTCGTGGTCGGCGGCGGCGACACGGGCGCGGACTGCGTCGGCCACTCGCACCGCGAGGGCGCGGCCTCCGTGACCCAGATCGAGCTGCTCGGCGAGCCGCCCGCGTCGCGCCCCGACGACCTGACGCCGTGGCCGCGCTGGCCCGTGAAGCTGCGCACCTCCTACGCGCTCAAGGAGGGTGGCGAGCGCGACTTCGCGATCTCGACCACCAAGCTCACCGGCGACGGCCGCGTGCAGGAGGTCCACTGGGTCAAGAACTCCGGCGAGCCGCCGTTCGACGCGATCCCGGGCACGGAGGAGTCGCATCCCGTCGACCTCGTCCTGCTCGCGATGGGCTTCCTGCACCCGGAGCAGCCGCTGCTGGAGGCGCTCGGCGTCGACACCGACCCACGCGGCAACGCCAAGGCCGGCGCCTACGCGACGTCCGCCGACGGCGTGTTCGCGGCCGGCGACGCCCGCCGCGGCCAGTCGCTGATCGTCTGGGCGATCAACGAGGGCCGTCAGTGCGCGCGCGTGGCCCACCGCTACCTCGAGGGCCTGTCGCCGCGCGACCCGCGCGCGGACATGTCGGCCGGCACCTCGCTGCGCGCCGGCTCCACCGCGCTCGGCGCCGACCCGCCCGACAAGGCGCAGTTCGGTTCGGGCCACGGCATCACGGACTGACGCGCTCGCTCGAGAAGATCCCTGCTGAGCGCCGGCCCGCGCGGCCGGTGCTCCGCGACGGCTACCTCGACCTGCTGGGGTCCGACGACCCGACGGGCGGCGGGCCGGGCCAGCGGCTGATGGTCTCGCGGGTGTTGCCCGTGATCTACGAGCGCGTCTGGCGGCCGCTGGGCGGGCGGCTGCTGATGGGCGCGCTCGGGCCGAGCACGGCCGGCGAGCGCCGGATCGCGCTGGAGATGCTCGAGATCGCGGCGGGTGACGCCGTGCTCGACGTCGCCTGCGGGCCGGGGAACTTCACGCGCACGTTCTCGGCCGTAGCCGGCCCCGAAGGCCTCGTCGTCGGGCTCGATGCGTCGCGGACGATGCTCGCCCAGGCGGCGCGCGAGCGGCCCGGCGACGGAGTCGAGTACGTGCGGGCGAGCGCCACCGACCTGCCGTTCGCCGACGGCTCCTTCGACGCGGTCTGCTGCTTCGCAGCGCTCTACCTGATCGAGGAGCCGCTGATGGCGGTCACGGAGATCGTGCGGGTGCTGGCGCCGGGCGGGCGGGTCGCGCTGCTCTCCAGCGTCGCCCGCGGGCCGGTGCCCTCGCGGCTGGCCGACGCCGTCGTGCGGCCGCTGACCGGCGTGCGGATCTTCGGCCGCGACGAGCTGGCGCGCGAGCTGCGCGCGGGCGGGCTGGTCGACGTGCGCCTCCGCCTCAGCGGGCTCGCCCAGTTCGTCTCCGGCCGCAAGCCGGACTCGAACCCGCCCCGGGCCTGACTCCTCGCTCGCGCTCGGCCTCGCTCCGCGCGGCGTAGCCTCCGCCGCATGGAGATCACCTTCCGGCGGACGGGCGAGCGCCGCTACGCGGTCATCGCCCGGCCCGACCGCTGGCCGCCCGTGACGATGAATCCGGCGCCGGGCTTCGACCCCTCGATCCCCCACGACCTCATCCACTACGCCGTGGAGCGCGAGCACCGCATCCCGCTCGGCGTATTCGGCCAGCTCGCCGCCGGCGGCAACCTGCGGACCTTCCGCCGCCTCGATGCGGACGCCGGACCGCCGCCTGCGGCGGCGCGGCGAGCGCCTCGCCCGCGAGCACCTCGGCGTCGGCGGCGAGGCCTGGCGCTGGAGTGGCCTGGAGACGGCGGCGCGCGCACCGCACCCCGCCTCGGGCTCGGTGCGCCGTGGCGCCCGCCGGCCGGGGGCGGGGCACGCGGCGTAACGTCAACGGCTCTGGGTGGGGGAGTGCCCGAGTGGCCCCGATCTGCCGCGAGCGTGCAGTTGTTCTGTCTATACGTGAAGAACTGCACGCTCGCGTTCGGTGCGGGCGCTGCGGGTGGCCCCTCGCCTCCCAACCCGGCCGCAGGTCGCCGGAGCCTAGGCGAGGCCAGCGGCGAGCCAGTCCACGATCCCCGCCACGGCATCCCAGTCCTCTCGCCGCCTCGCGTCCACGAGGTCGTGGAGCACCTGGGGCTCGACGGCGAGCAGCGCCTCGGACCCTGCGGAGACCCAGCGGACGAGCGCGAAGTGGACGAGCGTGTCCACCGGCACCCCGGTGACGTCGGAGAGCGCCGAGAAGGTCGGCAGCGGGTCGACGACGAGGGCGTCCTCGGCCCGGCGTGCGAACTCGCGGTGCTCGGGAGGGACGGCCACGCGGCGATCGTAGTCGGCACACTGCCCGGGTGGACAACGCCTCGATCGCCGACCGCCTGGACGCGCTCGCGTCGCTGCTCGAGCTGGCGGAGGCGAACCCGTACACGATCCGGGCCTACCGGCGGGCGGCGGAGCTGATCCGCGGGACCGCGGCGCCGGTGGACAAGCTCGTCAAAGCCGGCCGGGTCAGGGAGCTGCGCGGGATCGGGCCGGGCATCGAGGCGCGCCTGCGCGAGCTGATCGAGACCGGGCAGATCGCGGAGCTGGCCGAGCTGGAGCGCGACCTCGCGCCGGGGCTCGTCGGCCTCGGGCGCTACCTCGGGCTGACGGCCAAGCGCTCCGTGGAGCTCGCACGGGCGCTCGACGTCCGCACGCCGGAGGCGTTCCGCGAGGCCGCGCACGCCGGCAAGCTGCGCGCGGTGCCCGGCGTCGGGCCGAAGCTCGAGGCGCAGATCCTCGAGGCCCTCCGGCGCGAGGGGGAGCCGCGGCCGCCGCGCGGGATCCACCTGCCCCGCGCGCGGGAGCTCGTGGCCGGGATCGCGGAGGCGCTCGGCGGCGAGCCGGCGGGCGACCCGCGCCGCTGGCGCGACTCGTGCGAGCGGCTCGCCGTCGTCAGCGCCGCGGCCGACCCGGCACCGCTGCTCGAGCGCTTCGCCGAGCTGCCGCAGATCGTCGCCGTGATCGAGCGCGGCGAGCGCCGAGCGCTCGGCGTGACCGTCGAGGGCGTCCCGGTCGAGCACGTCGTCGCAGCACCGGACGCCGCCGGCACCGCGCTCCTGCGCGCCACGGGCGCCATCGCCTACGTCGACGGCGCTCGGCCCGCTCCCCGACGCGCCGACGGAGGAGGAGGCCTACGCCGCGCTCGGCGTCCCGTGGTGCCCGCCCGAGCTGCGCGAGCGGCCGTTCCGCGGCGAGCCGCCGCCGCTCCTCGAGCTCGCCGACATCCGCGGCGACCTGCACTGCCACACGACCTGGTCCGACGGTCGCGCGAGCGTGCTCGAGATGGGCCGCGCCGCCCGCGAGCGCGGCTACGACTACCTCGCGATCTGCGACCACACGCCGGCGGTCGGCGCCGTCCAGGGCCTCACGCCCGACGACGTGCGCCGCCAGGCCGAGGAGATCGCCGCCGCCAACGAGGCGCTCGCGCCGTTCCGCGTCCTGCGCGGGATCGAGTGCGACATCCTCCCGGACGGGCGGCTCGACCTCCCCGACGACGTGCTCGCCGAGCTCGACTGGGTGCAGGCCAGCGTCCACGGCGGCCAGCGGATGCCCGCTCCGGAGATGACCCGGCGCGTCGTCGAGGCGATCAGCCATCCGCACGTCTCGTGCCTCAGCCACCCGACGGGCCGGCTGATCGGCCGCCGCCCCGAGAACGCGGTCGAGCTCGACCGCGTCTACGAGGTCGCCCGCGAGCACGGCGTGGCGGTCGAGGTCAACGGGCTGCCGGACCGGCTCGACCTGCGGGGCGAGCACGTCCGCGACGCGATCGCCGCCGGCGTGCGGATCGTCTGCTCGACCGACGCGCACGGGCCCGAGCGGCTGGCCTACATGGAGCTCGCGGTGCACACGGCACGCCGTGGCGGCGCCACGGCGGCCGACGTCGTGAACGCAGGCTCCCTAGCCTCTCGCTGATGGCGACGATCCTTCTCTACGGCGACACGGTCCGCTATCCCGCGCTCCGGCACGAGGTGCCGCTCGACATCATCGACCCGCTCCTGCTCGCGATCCGCGACGGCCGCGCCTCGATCCTGACCAGCTCGCTCGAGGCCGCCCGCCTCGCGGAGGCGCTCCCGGACGCGGAGCTCGTGCTGCTCGACGAGCTCGGCTTCTACGAGCTGCTCGCCGACGGCGTCCACCGCGACGAGGCCGAGCTGGAGACCGTGCTGCGGGCGGTGCGGCGCTGGGAGATCGAGCACGCGCTCGTCGCTCCCGACCTGCCGGTCGCCGTCGCCGACAAGCTGCGCGGCGCCGGCGTCCGGATCGACGTCGACGCGAAGGCCGTCGAGGCCCGCCGCCGCGCCAAGACCGCCGCGGAGCTGGAGGGAATCCGCCGCGCCCAGCGCGCCGCCGAGCGCGGCATGGCCGCGGCCGAGGGGCTGATCCGCGGCGCCACGGCGAGCGACGGGCTGCTCCAGCACGACGGGAAGCCGCTCACGGCCGAGATCGTCCGCGACGCGATCCGCGCCGAGTGCGCCGCCGCGGGCGCGCCGGCGCCGCCGGACATCATGGTCGTCTGCCTGTTCTCCGGCGGCGGCCACGACCCGGGCTCGGGCCCGCTCCCGGCCGGCAAGCCGATCGAGATCGACCTGTGGCCGCGCGACGAGTCGAGCGGCTGCTGGGCCGACATGACGCGCACGTTCGTCGGCGGCGGGGAGGTCAGCGACGAGGTCGCCGCCCTGCGCGACATCGCCCGCGACGCGCTCGAGGCCGCCCGCTCCGCTGCCCGCCCGGGCGTCACCGGCCGCGCGCTCTACGACGCCGCCTGCGACGTGGTCGAGCGCGCCGGCTACCCGACCCAGCGCACCCGCGAGCCCGGCCAGACGCTCGACCACGGCTTCTACTTCGGGCTCGGGCACGGGGTCGGCCTCGAGGTGCACGAGCCCCCGGGGCTCGGCCTCTCCGGCCACGACGAGCTCGTCCCGGGCGACGTCGTCGCGATCGAGCCCGGCATCGAGGGCATCGAGGGGATCGGCGGCGTCCGCTTCGAGGACCTGCTGCTGATCACCGAGGTCGGCAGCGAGACGCTGACGGACTACCCGTACGACTTGTGACAGACGGCCTCGACGTTGTTGCCGTCGGGGTCGAGGACGAACGCGCCGTAGTAGTGCGGGTGGTACCTCCGCACGCCCGGGGCGCCGTTGTCGGTGCCGCCGGCTTCCAGCGCGGCGGCGTGGAAGGCGTCGACGGTGGCGCGATCCTGGGCCTCGAAGGCGAGGTGGAGGCCGGTCACCGGCGCACGGTCGGCCTCGAGGAAGAAGAACGGCTTGCGGCCCTCGCCGAAGCCGGCGGCGCGGCCCATCGGCTCCATCAGCAGCGTGATGCCGAGCGGCGCGAGCGCGCGCATGTAGAAGGCCTTGCTGCGCTCGTAGTCGCCGACGCCTAGGCCTGCGTGATCGATCATGGTCCTCCCTCGGGTAGCGTTCAAGGCATGAGCTGGATCGCCTATCTGATCATCCTGGCCGTCCAGGGCCTCATCTTCGGCGCGCTGGCACGGCTGGCGCTGCCCGGCAAGGACCCGATGAGCATCCCGATGACGATCGGGCTCGGCATCGCCGGCTCGTTCATCGGCGGCCTGCTCGTGTACCTCCTCAGCGGCGGGCGCAGCTACGGCGGGTTCTTCGTCGCCTTCGTGTGCACCGTCGGCCTCGTCTACCTCGTGCGGCGCAGCCGTGGGGGCGGGCTGTTGTCGCCGGACGCCCGAGCGAGCGAGCGCCGCGGCCGCCGCGGCTATCGCTGAGCCGGGTGCCCTGAGTCGCAATTTCGACGGCAGTCAGCGGCGCCGGCCCGCGCCTGCCGGCACCCGGCATCCGGTCACGTGCCACCAGCATGCTTCCGGATGCCGTGCACCGGCAGGCACGACCCGGCATCCACTGCGTGCCGCCGAACTTCCGACTCAGGACACCAGCGCGCGGACGCCGTCCAGCAGCCGCTCGGCGTCGCTCGCGTCGTTGTAGTGCACGAAGCCGGCGCGCACCGCGCCGTTCGGGGCGAGGCCGAGGTGCCGCTCGAGCTCCCAGGCGTAGTAGTTGCCGTTCCAGACGGCGACCTCGCGCTCGGCCAGCGCGGCGGCGACGGCTGAGGAGTCCATGCCCGCGACGTTGAACATCAGCGTCGGCGTACGGTCGCGCGCGTCGCCGTAGAGCGTCACGCCCTCGATCTCGCGCAGGCCCGAGCGCGCCGCCTCGAGCAGCGCGTCCTCGTGCGCGCGCACCTCCTCCCACGAGAGCGAGGTCACGTACTCGGCGGCCGCGCGCACGCCGGCCAGCGCCTCGAACGGCAGCGTGCCGAGCTCCCAGCGCTCGGGCACCCCGTCAGACGACGGCCGCAGCTTGTCCGGGGCCAGCTCCGCGAGCAGCTCCGGGCGCGCGCAGAGCACGCCGATGTGCGGCCCGAACCACTTGTAGGCCGAGCAGGCGAGCGCGTCGATGTCGAGCGAGGCGAGGTGGTGCGGGCGGTGCGGGGAGGCGTGGACGGCGTCGACGTAGACGCGTGCGCCGACGCGGCGCGCGGCGGCGACGATGCCGGGCAGGTCGGGCACGGTGCCGACCGCGTTGGAGGCGGCCGTGACGGCGACCCAGCGGGTGCGCTCGGAGAGCACGGCCTCGACCGCGGACGCGGGCAGCTCGAGCGTGTCCGGCTCGGGGTCGGCGAAGCGCACGGTCGCCCCCGCGCGCTCGGCCGCGATCAGCCACGGGCGCACGTTGGCGTCGTGGTCCAATCGTGTGCAGACGATCTCGTCGCCGGGCGCCAGCGCGCGCCCCGCGGCGGCCGAGAACGCCATCGTCAGCGCGGTCATGCTGGGCCCGAACGCGACGCCGCGCGGGTCGGCGCCGAGCATCCGGCCGACCGCGTCACGCGCGGCGACGACGACCTCCTCGGAGGCTTGGGCGTGCGGGAAGGCGCCGCCCTCGTTGGCGGTCCGGCCCGACCGCATCCACTCGGTCATCGCGTCGATCGCGTAGTCGACCATCTGCGTGCCGCCTGGCCCGTCCAGGCGCGCCCAGCCGTCGGCGAGGCCGGGGAAGCGGTCGCGGTTCACGCGAGCTCCCGGACGAGCTGCTTGTCGTGCTCGTAGGTCAGCAGGTCGGCGGCGGCGGAGGGGTTGAGCCAGCGGATCTCGTCGACCTCGCGGTTGGGCTCGAAGTCGCCCGCCTGCGGCTCCATCAGCCAGTAGCGGACGATCTTCGCCCGGCCCTTCTGGTCGCGGTAGGACGTGGAGGACAGCTCGCGGCCGAGCGTGCAGCGCAGGCCGATCTCCTCCTCCACCTCGCGCAGGGCCGCCTCCTCCCAGGACTCGCCGGGGTCGAGCTTGCCCTTGGGCAGCGACCAATCGGAGCGGTGGGGCCGGTGCGCGACGGCGACCTCGATGCCGCCCGCCCCGCGGCGCCACACCACGCCGCCCGCCGCCTTGACCTCCGCCGCCTCGTAGTCCATGAGCGCAGCATCCTGGCGACGCGCCGAAGGTGACGCCTGCGTCAGGTTCTGTAGCCTCGCCGCCATGGCCGCAACCGGCAGGCGCGAGCGCACGAAGGCCGCCAACCGCGCCGCGATCCTCGAGGCGGGTCGCGAGCGGTTCGCCGCCCGCGGCTACGACGCGATCGGCGTGCGCGACATCGTGCGCGGCACGGACCTGGCGTCGGGCACGTTCTACAACTACTTCCCCGACAAGCAGGCGGTGTTCCTGGCGATCGTCGAGGAGTTCGGGGCCGAGGCCCGCCGCCGGGTCCGCGCGGCCCGCCGCTCGGCGGCCGGGGCGGACGACTTCATCGAGAGCGGCTTCCGCGCCTTCTTCGAGTTCATCGTCGCCGACCCGATCACGTTCGCGTTCCTGCGCCGCAACCAGAGCACGATCCGCGAGCGCTTCGGCGACGCCGTGCTCCCCGCCGGGCTCGGAGAGCTCGAGGAGGACATCCGCGCGGCGATCGCCCGCGGCGACCTCCCGGCCTCCGACGTCGGCTACCTCGCGCACGCGATGCTGGCGATCGGGCTCGAGCTCGGGCAGGAGCTCGCCGAGCGCACGCCGCCCGACGTGGAGGGCGCGACCGCCTTTGCGACCGCATTGTTCACGCGAGGGGTCGGCGGCCTGCCCCGTCGCTACGCTGCGGCGTCATGCGCTCCCGCCTCTTCTTCCTCCTGACCGCCCTCCTGGCGTTGCTGGCCGTGCCGGTCGCCGCCCAGGCCAAGCTCACGGTCGGCATCGCCGAGAACAACCCGGGCATGTTCTCGGACCCGCTCTTCTCCCAGCTCAAGGCCAAGCACGCCCGCGTCGTCGTCTCCTGGAACGTCGCCTCGCGCGCCCCGGACGACGAGTTCTTCCGCGTGGCCGAGTATCTCGCCGCCGCCCAGCGGTCCGGCGTGACGCCGCTCGTGACCTTCGAGCACGGGCGCGGCGACGCGACGATCTGCAACCGGCGCGCGAACCGCCGGAAGGCGCAGTGCAAGCTGCCCACGGCCAAGCAGTACGAGTCCGCCCTGCGCAAGTTCAAGGCCGCGTTCCCGGCCGTCCGCAACGTCGTTCCGTGGAACGAGATCAACCACTTCACGCAGCCGACCTACAAGAGCCCGAAGGCCGCCGCCAGGTTCACGACGATCGCGCGCAAGGTCTTCAAGGGCGGCACCGTCGTCGCGGCCGACATCCTCGATCAGGCCGACAACACGCGCGCCAAGCGCCCGACGTTCCGCTCGGCCACGAAGTACGTGAAGGCGTTCCGCAAGGCCTACAAGGGCCCGCGCAGCGTCTGCGGCGTCCACAACTACTCGGACATCAACCGCTTCCGCTCGACGGGCACGAAGGCGATCATCAAGGCGCTGGGCTGCAAGCAGATCTGGCTGACCGAGGCCGGCGGCATCTACAGGTTCGTGGGCTTCAAGGCCAACCAGAAGCGCCAGCTGAAGGCGACGAAGTACATGTTCCGCGTGGCCAAGGCCAACAAGAAGATCAAGCGGCTCTACGTCTACACGTGGTTCGGCGCCCCGCGCACCGCGCGCTTCGACGCCGGCCTCGTCGGCACCGACGGCAAGCCGCGCAAGGCCTACGCCGAGGTCCGCAAGCACGTCAAATAGACGGTGCAGGTCGCTGAAGCGCAGCGGCTCTTCTCACCGGAGGGCGCCTACCTGAACACCGCCTCCTACGGCCTGCCGCCACGTCCGGCCTGGGAGGCGGTCCAGGTGGCACAGGACGAGTGGCGCCACGGGCGGACCGGCTTCGACGGCTGGGACGAGTCGGTCGGCCGCTCGCGCGCGAGCTGGGCACGGCTGCACGGGGTCGAGGCCGAGGACGTCGCCATCGGGCCGCAGGTCTCGCCGTTCGTGGGGCTCGTCGCGGCCTCGCTCGAGCCGGGAACGGAGGTGCTCGCCGCGCGCGAGGAGTTCACCTCGCTGCTGTTCCCGCTGCTCGTCCAGCAGGCCCGCGGCGTCCGGGTCCGGCTGGTCGCCCTCGACGAGCTGGCGGAGGCCGTCGACGCCGGCACCGGGCTCGTCGCGGTCAGCGCCGTGCAGTCCTCGGACGGGCGCTTGGCCGATCTCGACGCGATCGCGGCGGCCGCCGCGCACCACGGCGCGCGCACGCTCGTCGACGCGACGCAGGCCTGCGGGTGGCTGCCGCTCGACGCCGCCCGGTTCGACCATGTGGTCTGCGCGGGCTACAAGTGGCTGCTCGCGCCGCGCGGCACGGCGTTCCTGTACGCGCGGCCCGAGGCCCGCGAGCGCCTGACGCCGCACCTGGCGGGCTGGTACGCCGCGGATCCGCCGATGGCCAACCTCTACGGCGGCCCGCTGCGGCTGGGCGCGGGCGCGAAGGCGCTCGACGTCTCGCCCGCGTGGATGAGCTGGGTCGGCCAGGCGCCGGCGCTGGAGCTGCTGGAGGCCGTCGGGATCGAGACGGTGCACGCGCACGACACCGCGCTCGCCGCCCGCTTCCGCGAGGGCCTTGGGATCGAGCCGGCGGGCTCGGCGATCGTCTCGCTCGACCTGCCGGCGGAGGCCGCGGACCGCCTCGCCGCCGCGCGGGTGCGGTGCGCCGGCCGCGGCGGGCTGACGCGCTTCTCGTTCCATCTCGCCAACCGGGAGGCGGACGTCGACCGCGCGCTCGAGGTCCTGGCGGCCTAGGAGCCTAGCCGTCGGGGAACGGCTGCAGCTCGACGCCGTGGGCGCCGGGCGCGACGCCGTGCTCGTACACGCCGCCGTGCGCGGTTCGCAGCTCGCGGTCCCCGACGCGGACGCTCACCTCCGCGATCGAGCAGTTGAGCGAGTGGTGCTCGCCTCCACCGGGGTCGGCGTAGGGCCAGGCGACGGTCTGGCCCGCGGGCGAGCGCGCCTCGACGACGGCGCCCGGCAGCTCGACGCGGCAGCCCTCGGCTGTCGCGCGCACGCGCGCGGGGCGCGGCCCGCCGAGCCGGGTGCGCGTGCCGCCGGCCTGGAGCGCGCCGTTGGCGATCCACGGCGTGAGCACGGGCCCGATCCGGACCCGGCCGACCGAGAGGTCCAGCCACGCTCCCGGCTCGTCCTCGAAGGCGATGCCGTGCAGCCAGATCCAGGTCGCCGCGTGCTCGGCGCCCCAGTTGTGGCCGGCCATCCCGCGCCAGCCGTCCACGGCGACGCGCTCGCGGTCGCCAACGGTCAGCGTGCCGTCGAAGGTCGCGCTCGGCAGCGGGCTCTCGAGCTTGGTGCGCGGCAGCGGGGCGCGGTACATCCACTCGCGCGGGAGGTGGCGCAGCGGCTCGGCGTCGCCGCGCATCGCGAGCTCCCAGGACGCCGAGCGGCCCTCGGCGTTCGCTCGACCGTGCGCGCCGGCCGGCCCGAAGCGGCTGCCCCCGATCGCGATCCAGTCGGCGGCCGCGGGTTCCGGCAGCGTCTCCTTCACCGCGTAGGGCGCTCCCTCCTCGGCATCGGAGTAGGTGCACCAGACGGAGCCCGTCGGTGGGGAGCCCGGGCGCTGGTGGGTCGTGTGGCGGATCCAGACGCCGCGCGGGCGGGCGGGGTCGACCGCGCGCAGGTAGAACGACTCGTAGTGGCCCTTGCCGGCCGCGACGTGCGAGAAGCGGGCCTCCGTCATGCGGCCCGCCCGTCGCGCCACCCGCGCCACAGCCAGTAGGGATAGGAGGCGAACAGGGCCCCGCTGACCGCGTGCGTGACCGGCCCGGCCGCCCGCTCGTCGATCCGCAGCACGCCCGAGTTGAGCATCCAGTCGCGCCCGTCGCGGGCGCGGCACAGGCGCCAGATCCAGCGCGTCCACGGGCGGTTGAGGTAGAGCGAGACGCTCACGCCCCAGAAGACGGCCATCAGCGCGGCGCCGGCGGCCGCGGCGGTGCGGCCCTGGGCGCGCTCGGGGGCGAGCGCGGCGTAGGCGCGGCCGTTGGCGTACAGCCACGGCGGGTCGATCAGGAACGACATGCGGGCACCTCCGTCAGGTGGCGGGCCAGCCGCGCGGCCAGCGCCATGATCGTGATCTGCGGGTTGACCCCGAGCGGGCCCGGCACGGCGGCGCCGTCGGCGAGGTGGACGCCCCGGGCGCCGTGCACCGCGAGGTCGCCGTCGACGACGCCGAGCGCCGGATCCTCGTGCGCGCGGGCGGTGCCGAGCGGGTGGAAGCCCATCAGCTTGAGGTCGCTCGGCCTGAGGTCGAGCGCCCTCAGCGGCGCCGAGTCGCCGTCGCGCAGCTCGGGGACGCGCGCCACGGGGAGGATCACGCGGCGCGCGCCCGCGGCCCACATCAGCTCCGTGAGCCTCAGCAGCCCGGCGTGCAGCGTGGCCGTGTCGTGGGCGTTGAGGTCGTAGCGGACCACGGGCCGGCCGAGCACGCTCGCGACGCGCCCGCGCGAGCGGTCCGTGATCATCAGCCCGCACTGGGCGACGTGGCGATGGGCGAGCATCAGCTCGCGCAGCGCGTCGCCGGCGAACGGCGCCGCCAGCGCGAGGTAGTCCGGCGGACCGGCGATCCCCTCGAAGACGAACCCGTCGGCGGCGAACTCGTCGACGTAGTAGGACTGCGGCACGCCCCGGCTCATGTCGACGTGCTCGTCGAAGACGCCCCAGACCGCGGTCGCGGGATGGACGGTCAGGTGGCGCCCGAGGGCCGGGGAGTGCCCGAGCCCGCTGCGGGCGAGCAGCAGCGGCGTGTGGATCGCGCCCGCGGCGACCACGACGGTGTCGGCGTGGACCGTGAGGCGCCCGTGCGGGCCCGAAGCCGCGACGCCGGCCGCAACCGCGTCGTCGCGCGAGCCGCGCCCGACCTGCGGGCTACCCCCGTCGCGCGAGCCGCCCTCGCGGAGGAGGATCCGCTCGGCTCGCGCGTCCGTCACGAGCGTCGCGCCCGCCTCGAGCGCGCGCGGGAGGTAGACCTCGCCGGCGTGTTGCTTGGCGCCCGTCGGGCAGCCGAAGGCGCACACGCCCGAGCCGCGGCAGCCGCGGGCGTTGCGGCTCAGATGGCCGCCGTGCCAGCCGAGCCGCTCGGCGCCGCGGCGGATCGTCGCCGCGTTGCGGCCCGCGAGCTCCGGTGTCACCTCGGCGACGCCGATCGCCTCCTCGACGCGCTCGAAGATCGCGTCGGTGAGGCCGTCGATGCCGTGCTCGTCGCGCCAGCGGGCGAGCACCGCCTGCGGGGTCCTGAAGCAGGTCCCGGAGTTGACGAACGTCGTGCCCCCGGTCCCGCGGCCGAGCGGCAGCATCAGCGGCGGGCGCCCGATCGTCGCGACCTGGCCGCCGGCGCGGTAGAGCCGCGGGAGCGTGTCGCGCGGGCGGCCCGTCGCGTCCGCGCGCCCGCGCTCGGGGCCCTCCTCGAGCACCACGACCCGCAGGCCGGCCTCGGCGAGCTCCGCCGCCGCGACCGCGCCGCCTGCGCCGCTGCCGATCACGCACACGTCTGCTTGCAGCACCGTCATCGGGCGATCCTCCGCGGCGTGTGGCCGAGCGCCCGCAGCACGCCGGCGTCGCCGTAGTAGCTCACGGCGGCCGTGGCGCGCAGGCCCTCGGCGAGCGGCGAGTGGCCCAGGCGGCGCAGCAGCGCGAGCCGCCGTGCGCGGCTGCGGCGCGGGAAGCGCGCGGCGGCCAGCGCGAGCAGCGCGCCCCGCAGCAGGACCCGGTTGGGCCGGGGAGCGTAGGCCAGCCAGGTGGAGAACGCCGCGAGCGCGTCCGTGTCGCGCACGGGCGGCAGCGGCGGCTCGGGGGCGGCGATCGCGTCCACGAGGGCGGCGGCGGCCCGCGCCTCCCGGGCCCTCACGGCAGGCCCTCCAGCCAGGCGGCCTCCTGCGCCGCGGCCAGCTCGGCGACGGTGAGCGCAGCGGCTTCGGCGTCGCCTGCGGCCACGGCGGCCGCGGCCTCGGCGTAGCGGCCTGCGAGCAGCTCACGGTCGCGCACGAGCGCGCGGAAGTCGGCGAGCCGGGCGAAGTACAGGTCGCGGATCGAGTTGGCGACGAGCAGCAGCACGAGGTTGCCGGAGGCGGCGATCAGCGTCGCGAAGAACGCGAAGTCCGCGCCCTGGGCCACTTCGTCGGAGTCCGCCGCGGCGACCTCGGCGGCGAGCCGCACCAGCAGGTCGGCCTGCTCGTCGCTGCGCCGCTCGGCGGCCAGCCGCGCGGCGTCGGAGAGCAGCAGCCCGCGCGCCTCCATCACCGAGCGCATCACCTCGTCGTCGAGCGCCGCGCCGCCGCCGAGCGCGTGCACGAGCACGTCGAGCCCGCCGAAGGCGCGCCAGTCGCGCACGCGCATCGCGTCGCCCTGGCGGACCTCCACGAGCTTGAGCTGCTCGAGCCGCTTGATCCCCTCCCGGACCGAGGCCATGTTGACCCCGAGCGACGCCGCCAGCGAGCGTTGGGTGGGCAGCCGCTCGCCAGGTGCGTACCGGCCCGCCAGCACGTCTGCCGCCAGCCGGTGGAAGACCTGGTCGGGGAGCGAGGAGCGCGAGAGTTCCATTGTTCGGAACAATTGTAGCGCGGAGCCGGGCGCGTCGTTCACCCCGCGCAACAGAGCGGAACGCGCTGTTTGCGGGGTGGGCGGCGGTGCCGTCCGGTGCCCCTCGTACCTTCCGCCGCATGCCTCTCTGCTTCATCGAGCCGCAGGACGCGATCCGCGTCATCGCCGAGTCCGTCGGCCGCGAGGCGCGCCGGCAGCTGCTGGGGGAGCTGGTGCGTGCGTGGGTCGACGAGATCCCGGAGGCGGAGCTCGCGTCGCATTACGCCAAGGCGGTCGAGGACCTGGACGAGCACGACCTGTCGATGCTGGCCGCCTGGCACGCGTCGATGGAGGTCGGGATGCCGGTGGCCAACAAGGAGTTCCTGGTCAACGCGTTCTCGTCGCTGGGCGACAACCGGCGCGAGGCGCTGAAGATCGCGGCCGGCTTCCGTGGCGAGGACGCGTTCAACGCGGGCGTCGCCGAGGAGCAAGCGCTGGAGTCGGTCCTGCCGTGGCTCTCGCCGGCCCGCTGCGAGGAGCTCGCGGCCGAGTGCCTCGAGCTCTACTGCTGGGACCGCCTCGGCTCCGAGAACTAGCCGCGCGCCGAAACGGCCGGGCGCAGCGCGGGCTACCCGCCGGCGCGGCGCAGCACGTCGTAGCGCCCGACGCCGGTCTCGCCGTCGGCGCGCCAGCGGAAGAACGCGCAGTCGAGCCGGAGCGCGCCGAGGTCGAGCGTGGAGCCGCAGAGCACCTCGCCCGAGACCCGCAGCGGCGGCTCGTCGTCGTGGAGCCAGAGCTCCATCCCGGCGCGGCGCTGGCGGCCGTCGGCGTCGTAGGTGGTCGAGAGCCGCGGGTCGTCGATCTCCAGCGTGCCCTTCTCGTCGAGCAGGGCCGCCCAGGTCGCCTCCTCGGCGTGCGGCGCGCCCTCCGGGCGCACGCCGGTCAAGGCGACGCCGTAGCCCGCCTCCGGCCAGACCGCGACCGTGCGGGCCAGCTCGATCCGCTCCCAGTCGGGCTCGCCCCAGCCGTGCCCGCGCTGGCCGAGGCAGCGGATCTCGTGCGCGCGGCCGCCCGCCCGCACGGTCCCGCTCACGCCGCACAGCTGCTCGTAGCCCGCCATGCCTCCGGCCTGCGCGACCGCCGCGTCGTCGGCGATCGCGGCCGGCGGGGTGAGCGCCTCGAAGCGAAGGTCGAAGCCGTGCTGCTCGCCCTCCATGGCGACGTCCCACTCGCGCAGCGGTTCGCCGACGGTCATGCGCAGGCCGCCGAGCGCGATCGACTCCCAGCTCGCGTCGCCGGGCACCTCGAGCGCTCCGCGCGCCACCGCGGCGACCGGCTCGCGGCCTGCGAACAGCACCGCCAGCGCGCTGCCGCGCCGGCCCTCGCCGTCCTCGCCCGGCGACAGGCCGATGCGCGCCAGCCCGTAGAGCTGCGCGCCGGCGTCGCCGAACGCGAACGTCACGGCGTCCGCGAACGCCGGACCGGTCGGCGTCCGGATGCGCTCGAGCTCCGCGCTGCTCACGTCGCCGGCCGATCCAGCCCGTCGGGCGGCCGGTCGACCGCCGTGCCCTCGACGTCGTAGGCCTGGTGCGGCCCGGAACGCGGACCGCTCATCGACGCGACCATCCGCCCGGCGAAGCGCCGGACCAGCACCGCGCGCAGCAGCGCGCGCGTCGGCGGAAGCAGCAGCAGCACGCCGAGGATGTCCGAGAGGAAGCCCGGCGTGAGCAGCAGCGCCCCGCCGAAGAGCACGAGCGCGCCGTCCATCACCTCGCGCGCCGGCATCCGGCCCGCTTGCAGCGCCTCGTTGAAGCGCCGCCACGCCAGCCGGCCCTGCGAGCGCGCGAGCAGCGACCCGAGGACCGCGTCGGCGATCAGCAGCGCGATCGTCCACCAGACGCCGATCAGCTGGCCGATCTGGATCAGCACCGCCAGCTCGGCGATCGGCACGACGATGAAGAGGACGATCAGGAGGAGCGGCATGGCTCCCTAGACAGTACGGCGGAGGGCCTACGAGAACGCGGGCGCCGGCCCGGTGAGCCGGACACCGGCCAGCCGGTCGAGCCCGACGGACTCGATCAGCCGGTGGATGTGGGGCTGCGCGCCGGCCAGCCACAGCGTGCGGTCATGCGCCCGCAGGCGCTGCGCGAGACACGCCAGATCCACGATCAACGAGGAGTCGGCGAAGGTCAGCCCCGACAGGTCGACGATCACGTCGCGGGTCGCTCGCAGCGCCACCGAGATCGGTCGGCGGCGGCGTCCACTCGTTGCGCGGTCCTCGTCCCCCGAGATGACCAGGATCGCGAGCTGTTCATCGAAGCTGACGATCGGGGGAACCTATTGCATACCTGGCGGTTCGTACAAGCCCCCGGGTACCATCACCTGAATGATCGTCGACGAAGAGGAAGTCACAGAGGCCCTCAGCAACGTGATCGACCCCGAGCTGGGGCTCGACTTCGTGGAGCTCGGGCTCGTCTACGGCGTCGAGATCGACGGCGGAACGGTGACCGTCACCTTCACGCTGACGACCCCCGCGTGCCCGATCGGGCCCCAGGTCTCCGAGCAGATGCAGGAGTTCGTGGGCGAGATCGAGGGCGTCGAGGAGGTCGTGACCAACATGGTCTTCACACCGCCGTGGACCCCGGACAAGATGTCCGAGGACGCGAAGTTCGCGCTCGGCTACTAAGCCTTCGACGCTGAGGTGCGCTTGCGCGCCTTCGCCGTGCCCTTGGACTTCTTCTTGGCCGCCACGACGAGCTCCTCGAGCGCGACCTCCAGGTCGCGGCCGAACTCGTCGAGGTCGGGCATCGCGTCGAAGTCGCCGAGCAGCCCGAAGTCGATCCCGCCGTTGTAGGACATGATCGCGATCGCGAGCGCGTGGTCGCGCGGCAGGAACGCGACCGGGAACAGGTCCTGCAGCTCGCGCCCGAGCAGGTAGAGCGGGAACTGCGGGCCGGGCACGTTGGTGACGATCAGGTTGAACAGGCGCGTGGAGAAGTTGATCCGCGAGGCCTGGGCGAGGATCGTCGGCGGCGCGAACCCCTGCAGGCCGGCGAGCATCTCGGCGCCGATCGCCTGCTTGGACTCCTTGAGCCCGTCCATCGCCTCGCGCACGACGGCCAGCCGCGCGACGGGATCCTCGACGTAGACCGGCAGCGGGCCGCGCATCGCGGCGATCCGGTTGCCCATCGTGTGGTGCTGGTCCGCGGCGCGGATCGAGACCGGGACGAGCGCGCGCAGCTCCATCCCCTCCGTGCGCACGCCGCGCGTGCGCAGCCAGTGGCGCAGCGCGCCGGCCACGACCGCGAGCACGACGTCGTTGACCGTGCCGCCTAGCGCGTCCTTGACGCGCTTGAAGTCGGCCAGGTCCTGCCGGACGAAGGCGAACCGGCGGTGCGGGCCGATCGGCACGTTCAGCGGCGTCTCCGGCGCGGGGTTCAGTCCGGCCCACGCGACCTCGCCGACGCCCTCGATCGCCTCGCGCGCGACCTCGAGGCTGCGCTGCGGGTGCGCGGCGGCACCGAGCGCCTTGCCGCCGAGCTCGAACGGCGTGCGCACGAGTCCTCTGATGCCCTTCGCGGCGAGCTGAGCCGCGCTGGGCTCCTGCTTGGGCACCCACGGCTCGCCCTCGTGCGGCGTCGACGGCGGCACGGGCTCGGCGTCGAACAGCACGGTCGCGAGATCCACGCCGGCCACGCCGTCGACGAGCGCGTGATGGGTCTTGGAGATCAGCGCGAAGCGGTTCTCCTCGAGCCCCTGGACGAGCCACGTCTCCCACAGCGGCTTGGAGCGGTCCAGGCGCTGCGAGTGCACGCGCGCGGCCAGCGCGCGCAGCTGCTCCTCGGAGCCCGGCGCCGGCAGCGCGGTGTGGCGCACGTGGTACTGCAGGTTGAAGTTCGGGTCGTCGACCCACAGCGGCCGGCCCGTCTCCAACGGCGGGAAGGCGAGCTTCTGGCGGTAGCGCGGCACCAGATGCAGGCGGCTGCGGATCTGCGTGCAGAAGTCCTCGTAGTCCGGCGGCGGTCCCTCGAAGATCAGGACCGCGCCGACGTGCATGTGCGCGTTCTCGACCTCCTGCGCGAGGAACGAGGCGTCCACCGCGGTCAGCCGGTCACCGTGAGCCTGGGCCATGGTCTGAGCCTATAGCGATCAGAGCAGCGCGGTGACCAGCCCGCCGACCACCGCAAGCACGAGCGTGGCGTTGAGCACCGGCTCGAAGCGGCCCGTCTCGGCGAGGCGGGTGAACACGCGGCGCCCGACCAGGTGCGCGAGCAGGACGAGCGGGACGAACAGCGCGATGATCCATCCGCGCGGCACCGCATCCGAGGTCCCGGTCGCGAGGATCGCCATTGCGCCGATCACGCTCAGCCCGAGCTGGCAGACCATCAGCGTGTCGCGCACGGTCCCGGGGTCGTCACCGCGGCCGAGCAGGTAGAGCAACAGCGGCGGCCCGCTCGTGTTCGTCGAGGTCACGAGCGCGCCGGCGCTCAGGCCGGTCACCGGGGCCGCCCAGCGCGGCTCCGCGCCCCGGGCCTGCGCGGGCGCGCGGCGGCGGACGAGCAGCGTCGCGGCGACGCCGACGCTGACCGCGATCTGCAGCGTGACCGCGTCGAGCGCGCGCAGCACGGCGACGCCCGCGACCGCGGCGGGCACCGCCCAGGCGAGGACGATCGCGCTGCGCCGGAGCATCGGCTGCGGGCGGCGGCCCTCCGTGGCGAGCGTCAAGACCCCGATCTCGGTGCCGAGCAGCAACAGGAGGCCGATCGCCTCGTGCGAGTCCAGCGCCGCGAACGCCAGCGGCGCCGCCAGCAGGGCGAAGCCGAACCCGGTCGCCGCCTGCACGGCCGCGCCGGCGAAGATGGCGAGCGCGGCGACGGCGAGCAGCAGGGTCATCGCGGCCCACCCTAGACTCAGGCCGGGAACCCGACTCCGACGCGGGGGGAACGCATGGCCTGGGATTTCTCGACCGAGCCCGAGTTCCAGCAGCAGCTGGACTGGATGCGCGCATTCGTGCGCGAGGAGATCTGGCCGATCGAGACGATCTTCGACCAGCTCGACGACGACGCGTTCCGGCGGCTGATCGCGCCGCTGCAGGATCAGGTGCGCGAGCGCGGCCTGTGGGCCGCGCACCTGGATCCCGAGCTGGGCGGCCAGGGCTTCGGCCAGGTCAAGCTCGGCCTGATGCACGAGATCCTCGGCACGACACCGTTCGCCCCCGCCGTGTTCGGCAACGCCGCGCCCGACTCGGGCAACTCGGAGATCCTCGCGCTGGCCGGGACGGAGGACCAGAAGCAGCAGTGGCTGCACCCGCTGCTGGCCGGCGACCTCAAGTCGGCGTTCTCGATGACCGAGCCGCACACCGCGGGCTCGGACCCGACGCTGCTGGAGACGACCGCGGTGCTCGAGGGCGACGAGTGGGTCGTCAACGGCCGCAAGTGGTTCTCCTCCAACGCGTCGGTCGCGGACTTCCTGATCGTGATGGCGGTCACCGACCCCGAGGCTGGCCCGTACAAGCGCGCGTCGATGCTGATCGTCCCGGTCGACACGCCCGGCGTGAACATCCTGCGCGACATCCCGACTATGGAGCACCCCTACGAGCACTACGGCCGCTACGGCGGGCACTCCGAGATCGTCTACGAGGACGTGCGCGTCCCGGCCGACGCGCTGCTCGGCCCGCGCGGCGCCGGCTTCCTGATCGCGCAGCAGCGGCTCGGACCCGGCCGCATCCACCACTGCATGCGCTGGCTGGGCGTCTCCAAGCGCGCCTTCGACATGCTCTGCGAGCGCGCCGTCACCCGCCACGCGCACGGCTCCGCGCTGGCCGACAAGCAGACGGTGCAGAACTGGGTCGCGGACTCCGCCGCGCAGATGCACGCGGCGCGGCTGATGACGCTGCACGCCGCGTGGAAGATGGACGCCGAGGGCGCCGCGGCCGCCCGCCAGGAGATCGCGCTGATCAAGTTCTACGGCGCGGGCGTGCTGCACGACGTGGTCGACCGCGCGCTGCAGGTCCACGGCGCGCTCGGCTACTCGACCGACCTCCCGCTGGAGGCGATGTACCGCTTCGCCCGCGCGGCGCGGATCTACGACGGCCCGGACGAGGTCCACCGCCAGAGCGTCGCCCGCCGCATCCTGCGCGGCTACGAGGCGCCGGAGGACGGCGTGCCGAGCGAGCACGTCCCGACGCGCCGCGAGGCCGCCCGCCAGCGCTTCGCCGACCTGTTGGAGGCGGTGACCTCCAACGACTAAGCCCGGCCTGGTCATCGCCATGATCGCCGTCCCCGCCGTCATCGTCGTCGCGCTCGTGCTCGCGCTCACCGCGGGCGGCTCCGGGGAGGAGACGCAGCAGCCCCAGAGCGACCCCGCGGCCGCAACCGCGACCCGCGCCGACCGCTTCGACTCCGCGCGCGCGTGGAAGCACCTCGAATACCAGCTCTCGCTCGGCCCGCGGCCGGCCGGCTCGCCGCAGCTCGCGAAGCTGGCGGAGTACCTCCGGGCGCGGCTGCCGCGCGGTCACTTCGAGCCGGTGCCCGGCCACCCCGGCCTGCGCAACGTCGCCGGCCGGATCCCCGGCCGCAAGCCCGCGGTCGTGCTCGCCGCCCACTACGACACGAAGAACCTGCCCGGCTTCGTGGGGGCCAACGACGGCGCAGGCGGGACGGCCGCCGTGCTCGAGATCGCCCGCGCGCTGCGCAAGCTCAAGCGGCCGAGCGGCGCGCCGGAGATCCGCTTCGTCTTCTTCGACGGCGAGGAGGCCACGGACGACTCCCGCCCGTTCGAGGCGACCGCGCTGCGCGGCTCGAAGGCCTACGCCGCCCGCCACGCCAAGGCGATCCGCGCCCTCGTGCTGCTCGACTTCGTGGCCGAGAAGGGCGAGATGCGGATCCCGCGCGAGGCGGGCTCCGACGCCAAGCTCTGGCGCCGGCTGCGGGCCGCGGCCAAGCGCGTCGGCTCCGCCCGGGCGTTCCCTCCCGGCCTGGTCGGCGAGATCACCGACGACCACACGCCGTTCGCGCGCCGCGGGATCCCAGCGATCGACCTGATCGACTTCACGTTCGAGTGCTGGCACCAGACCTGCGACGACGCCTCGGCGGTCTCCGAGCGCTCGCTGGACCTCTCCGGCGAGGCCGTGCTCGAGCTGCTGCGCAGCTGGCGCTAGCACCCCTCGCGTTCGGAGGTACTAGCCTGGAGGTATGGTCGAGAAGCTCCTGCTCGCCGCTCCCCGCGGCTACTGCGCCGGCGTCGACCGGGCCGTACAGACCGTCGAGCGCGCGCTCGAGCTGTACGGGGCCCCGGTCTACGTGCGCAAGGAGATCGTCCACAACAAGCACGTCGTCGCGCAGCTGCGCGAGCGCGGCGCGATCTTCGTGGAGGAGCTCGACGACTCGATCCCCGAGGGCGCCGTCACCGTCTTCTCCGCCCACGGCGTCTCGCCCGCGGTCCACGCCGACGCAGAGCGCCGCGGCCTGCAGACGATCGACGCGACGTGCCCGCTGGTGACCAAGGTCCATCGCGAGGCGGTGAAGTTCGCCGGCGACGGCTACACGATCGTGCTGATCGGCCACGCCGGCCACGAGGAGGTCGAGGGCACGATGGGGGAGGCCCCCGAGCACATCGTGCTCGTGGAGACCGAGGCCGACGTGGACGCGCTCGAGGTCGAGGACCCCGACCGCGTCGCCTACATCTCCCAGACCACGCTGTCGGTCGACGAGACGCGCTCGATCATCGCCCGCCTGCGCGAGAAGTTCCCCGGCATCACGGGCCCGCGCACGGACGACATCTGTTACGCGACGACCAACCGCCAGGCGGCCGTCAAGCAGATGGCCGCGGAATGCGACCTGGTGCTCGTGATCGGCTCGCGCAACTCGTCCAACTCGCAGCGCCTGGTCGACGTCGCGCGCGACTACGGCGCCGACGCGCACCTGATCGACAACGAGACGCAGGTCCGCGACGAGTGGCTCGAGCACGCCCGCGTCGTGGGCATCTCCTCCGGCGCCAGCGCGCCCGAGGAGCTCGTCACGCGCCTCGTGGACTACTTCCGCGCCCGCGGCACCGAGGACATCGGTGAGTTCGAGGTCATGCGCGAGGACGTCCGGTTCATGCTGCCGAAGACGATCCGGCAGGCCATGACCGCATCGAGCGCCTGAACGCGTTTAAGAGCCGTTAGCGCCAGGCTTGAGCCGGCCCTGCAGGTGGCAGGCTGATCTCGTGCGCGCCCGCGTCTCGATCCCCCCTGCGCTGCTCGCGACGCTCGGCCTGCTGATGGCCGGCTCGCTGCTGCTGCGGATGTCCGGCCTGGAGTCCGGCTACTGGATCGACGAGGGGATCGCCGTCGGGATCGCCTCCCACGACTTCCTCGACATCCCGTCGACGCTGGTCATGGACGGCTCGCCGCCGCTGTACTACCTGCTCCTGCACGCCTGGATGGGGATCGTGGGGGAGAGCGAGGCGGCCACGCGCGCGCTCTCGCTGATCTTCGCCGTGGTGGCCGTGCCCGTCGCCTACTGGGCCGGCAACACGATCTTCGACCGCCGCACGGGCGTGCTCGCCGCCGTCGGCATCGGCGCCTGCCCGTTCCTGAACTACTACGCGCAGGAGACGAGGATGTACTCGCTCGTCGTCGTCCTGTCGCTGCTCGCCTCGGCGAGCTTCGTGCTCGCCTTCCTGCACGGCCGCCGCGGGCACCTGATCGCGCTCGGCGCGTGGATGACGCTGCTGTTCTACACGCACGCGTGGGGCCTCTACCTCGCGGTCGCGATGGCCTGCGCCTGGCTCGTCCTGTGGCGCCGCGGCCGGGTCGAAGGCCGCGACGGGCTGCTGGTCGCCGGCGCGGTGCTGCTGCTGTACGCGCCGTGGATCCCCACGCTGATCACGCAGGCGCAGCACACGGGGGCGCCATGGTCGGACCGGCCGACGGCGTTCTACCTGCTGTGGATCCCGTTCACCCTCTTCGGGGAGGACGACCGCTGGCTCGCCACCCCGCTGCTGATGCTCGCCGTGGTGACCGCGCTGCGCCGGCTGAGCGATCGCGACGGAGCGATCCGCGTGCTGGCCGGGCTCGCCCTGGGCGCGGCGCTCGCGGCCTGGATCGGCTCCCAGATCGAGCCCGCGTGGGCCAACCGCTACTTCGCCGTGTTCCTCGGCCCCCTGGTGCTCGCGCTCGCGGCGGTCCTCGCCCGCGGCAACCGGCTGACCGCGATCGCGCTCGTGGGCGTCGCGGCGGTGTGGCTCATCCACGCGCCGATCGCGGAGCGCAGCAACGTGCGCACGGTCGCCGCCGAGGTGACGCCGGTCATCCGGCCCGGCGACGTCGTCGCCTCGACGCAGCCCGAGCAGGTCCCCGTGCTCTCGCGCTACCTGCCCAGCGGCGTGCTGTACGTGACCCCGCTCGGGATGGTCTACGACGAGCGGGTCACGGACTGGCGCAACGGGATCGACCGGCTGCGCGCCGGCAAGCCGGGCCGCGACATGCTGCCGCTGCTGGAACGGCTCGGCGCGGGGCGCCGGATCCTGCTGGTCACGCCGATCCCCAACAAGCCGCTCTCCAACGCCCCGTGGAAGCGGGCGATCCGGGCGCGCACGCGCGAGTGGCGCGCCGCGCTGCACCGCGACCCGCGGCTGCGCGAGATCGAGGCGCCCCGGCGCGGGCCGCTCAAGCACCTCCGCAGCACCGTGCGGGCCGAGGTCTTCGAGGTCAAGTAGCGAGCCAGGCGCGGATCTCCGCGCCGTGCTCGTCGAGCCCGGGCGGGCCGCGGCGGATCGCCGGCCGCTCGCCGTCGACGCGCAGCGGGGGCCGCACGAGCGGGACCCCGTCGTGGTCCTCCGTCGGCTTCATGCCCAGCTCGTCCGCGAGCGCGAACGCCTCGTCGACGCCGTTGATCGGCCCGACGGGGACCGCCGCCTCGCGCAGCACCGCGACCCAGTGGGCGGCGTCCGCGCGGGCGATCGCCTCGCCGAGCAGCCGCGAGAGCTCGTCGCGGTTGGCCACGCGCATCGCGTTGGTGGCGAAGCGCTCGTCGCCGGCCAGCTCCCGCAGCCCGAGCGCAGCGCACAGGCGGCCGAACAGCCGGTCGTTGCCGACCGCGATCGCGATCGGCCGGTCGGAGGCGTCGAAGGTCTCGTACGGGACGATGCTCGGGTGCCGGTTGCCGGCCCGCGTGGCGGCCACGCCGCCGGCCACCCACGCCGAGGCCTGGTTGAGCAGCGAGGCCAGCGCCGCGTCCATCAGCGAGACCTCGACGTGGCGGCCCTGGCCCGTGCGGGCGCGCTCGAGCAGCGCGGCCTGGATCCCGTTGGCGGCGATCAGCCCGCAGATCAGGTCGACGACCGCGGCGCCGACCTTCAGCGGCGGGCCGTCCGGCTCGCCCGTGACGTGCATCAGCCCGCCCATCGCCTGCAGCAGGAAGTCGTAGCCCGGCAGGGACCGGCCCGCCTCGCCCGTGCCGAACGCGGTCACCGCGCAGGACACGAGGCCCGGGTTGCCCTGGGCGCGCAGCGCGTCGCCGTCGAGGCCCCAGCCCGCCATCAGCCCGGGCCGGAAGGACTCCACCAGCACGTCGGCGCGCAGCGCGAGCGTGCGCGCGAGCGCCCGGTCCTCCTCGTCGCCCAGGTCCAGGGCGACGGAGCGCTTGTTGCGGTTGATCGTCAGGTAGTAGGTCGAGACGTCGCCGTGCCAGGGCGGGCCCCACGCGCGCGTGTCGTCCCCGCCGTCGGGCCGCTCGACCTTGACCACGTCCGCGCCGAGGTCCCCGAGCAGCATCGTCGCGTACGGACCCGCGAGCACGCGCGAGAAGTCGGCGACGAGGATCCCGTCCAGCGGCGTCATCGGGCTGCCACCCTAGTCGGGGTGCGGACGATCGTCGTCTCCGACCTGCACGTCGGCTCGGCCCGGCATGCGGACCTCCTCCGCCGGCCGGAGCTGCGCGCGCCGCTGATGGAGGCGGTCCGGGGCGCCGACCGGCTCGTGGTCCTCGGCGACGGCGTCGAGCTGCGCGACCGGCCCAAGCGCGACATCGCCGAGCTGGCGGGACCGGTGTTCCGCGAGTTCGGCGAGGCGCTCGGCCCCGACGGCGAGCTCGTGATCGTCGCGGGCAACCACGACCACGGGCTCGTCGCAGGGTGGATCGACGGGCGCCTCGAGACGGAGCCCTCCGGCTTTCTCGGGCTCGAGCAGTTCCTCGAGCCCGCCGAGGCCGGTCCGCTCGCGGCGACGCTCGCCTCCTACGCGGGGCCGGCCCGGGTCCGGGTCGCCTATCCGGGGCTGTGGCTGGGTGACGACGTGTACGCGATCCACGGCCACTACGCCGACGTGCACACGACCGTTCCCACGTTCGAGCGGCTCGCGACGGGCGCGATGGCCCGCTGGGTCGTCCGGCTGCCCGAGACGGGCGCGACGCCCGACGACTACGAGGCCGTGCTGGCGCCGATGTACGCCTGGATGAGCGCACTGACCCAGCGCAGCGAGCACGCCGTGATCTCCGCAGGCGCCGGCGCGTCCTCGCGCGCGTGGGTGGCGCTGGCGGGCGACGGGCGGCGCAACCACCGCGTGCGCGCCACGGCGCTCGGCGCCGCCTACGTGGGCGCCGTCGGCGCGCTCAACGCCCTCGGACTCGGGCCGCTGGACCGCAACCTGTCCGGGCCGGCGCTGCGCCGCGGCTACCTGCGCGGGATCGGGGAGGTGGTCTCGCGCCTGGGCATCGGCGCGCGCCACGTCATCTGGGGGCACTCGCACCGCGCCGGCCCGTGGCCGTCCGACGACGCGGCCGAGTGGGTGGCGCCGGGCGGCGCGCGCATCCTCAACACGGGCTCGTGGGTCTACCAGCGCCACTTCCTCTCGGACAGGCCGAACGACTCCCCGTACTGGCCCGGCACCGCCGTGGTGCTCGACGACGGCGCGCCGCCGCGCCTGGTCAGGCTGCTGGGGGAGGAGCGGGGGCACCGGGAGCTGGCACCCCCGGCGTGAAGCAGGTCATGTGGCACTCGAGCCCGGCGCCGACGGACAGCTCGAGCACGCCCTCGGTGTGGTGCGGGTGCTCGATGAGCGGGTGGCAGCCGGGCTCCCCGATCGCCAGCGTGCGGCCGTCGACGACGAGCTCGCCGCGCCCGGAGAGCACCGCCCAGACGCCGCCCGCCTCATAGGGACCGGAGTAGGCCCCGGGCTGGTCCTCGGTCTGCGCCGGCAGCAGCACGCCGGGCTCGTCCTCGGGGCGCACGGGCGCGACGGTGTCGCGCTCGACGCCGAGCAGCTCCTGGATCTCGCGCTCGGTCTCCGCGTAGGCGCCCTCGCCGTAGTGCATCGAGAACAGCGCTCCCTTGGTGTCCCACAGGTAGCGGCCGGGCCAGCCCTCGTTTCCGTAGAAGTCCCAGACCTCGAGCTCGATGTCGATCACGACCGGGTAGGAGACCCCGAGCCGGCGCACCGCCGCCTCGACCTGCGCCTCGTCGCGCGACGGCGGGAAGGCGCCCGTGTGGACGCCGATCACGCGCAGGCCCGCCTCGGCGTAGCGCTCGTGCCAGGCCTTCAGGTAGGGCAGCGTGCGCAGCGAGTTCACGCGGCAGAAGTCCCAGAACTCGACCAGCACGGGCCGGCCCTTCTGCTTGTCCATGCGCAAGGGCGCCACGTTGAGCCAGGTGAGGCCGCGCGGGAACGGGGGCGCGGGGATGGTCGCGGGCGGGGCGCGCACGGGGCGTCCGAACGTAGCAGCGCGCACTCGGACGTTCGTCCAGCTTGCATTGCGAGGCCTGCAGGCGCGAAACTTTCCGCGCCCGTGCGGTATCTCCGCATGACGCACAACACAGACTCCTGAGGAGGAGACCCCTTGCGCAAGACCCTGATCGCCGCGCTGGCGGCGCTCACGGCGCTGGCCCTCGCCGCCGTCGCCATGGCACAGAATCCCGCTCCGACGGCCAGCCTCGAGGTCTCCATCGCCCCGTCGAAGGTCGGCACCAAGAAGAAGCCCCGGTCCGGCCGTCTCGAGCTCAACGCCCAGACCAACCGCGAGTCGAAGTCGACCGCGAGCAAGATCGAGATCTGGATCCCGAAGGGCGCGAAGCTGAGCACCAGGGGTCTGAAGGCCTGCTCGTTCGGCAAGGCCAACGCCTCGGGCAAGGCGGCCTGCCCCAGGGCCTCCAAGGCCGGCTCCGGCGAGGCCGACGCGCTGCTGAACCCGTACGCCACGAACCCCGCCCCGATCAAGTTCGCCGTCACCGCCTTCAACGGCGGCAAGCTGAACTCGACCGACGCGGCGACGCTGAAGCAGCAGTTCCCGAACAGCGGCAGCCTCTACAGGAAGGGCAGGGAGTACCTGGTCTTCCACCTCGCCTCCGCGAGCCCCGAGGTCGACCAGGCGCTGGCCGGGGTCATCACGCGGGTCCGCCACAGGCTCTACGCCCAGAAGCTCACGATCGACATCGCGCCGAACCTGCAGCAGCCGGCGACCAACGTGTACTCCTCGCTGCAGCGGCTCGAGACCAGCATCGGCCTCAAGTCGGGCAAGCGCATGCTGATGTCCCTCACGGGCTGCCCCAAGGCCCGAGAGAACCAGTTCCAGCTCCGGCTGACGTTCGTGCCGAACCCGACGCCGCCCGCCACCTCCACGGCGACGGCGATCGACGGCGCGCGCTGCTCGGGCTGAGCGCCGAGCGCACCTGACGTCTCACGACGGCCCCGCCCACCGGCGGGGCCGTCGTCGTTTCTACACTCGCCCGCTCCGATGCTCGTCATCGCCCATGGCATCGTCGGCAGGGCCGACCTCCCGATCCCGGAAGCGCTGTTCGGCGCGGCCGCGGCCGCCGTGCTCGTCGTCTCGTTCCTCGCGCTCGCGGCCGGCTGGTCGCGGCCGCGGCTGGATCCGGTGCGCGAGCGTGCGCTGTTTCGCGTGCCGCTCGCGCTGGAGGTGCTGTGCGGGGCGGTCGGCGTCGCGGTGTTCGCGGCGGTCGTCTACGCGGGCCTGGCCGGTACGGACTCCCAGCAGGACAACCTCGCCCCGACCGCCGTATACGTCGGCTTCTGGGTCGGCGTCCCGTTGGCGTCGCTGGTGCTCGGCGACTGGTTCCGGCTGTTCAACCCGTGGCGGGCGATCGGGCGCCTGACGGGCTGGGTCGCGCAGCGCGCCGGGGGCGGGGAGGCGACCGACGCGTTCCCGTACCCCGAGCGGCTCGGGCACTGGCCGGCCGCGGCGGGCATCCTCGCCTTCGTGATCTGCGAGCTGTGCTGGGCGACGGGCCGCGAGCCCGGCCCGCTCGCGATCCTGATGCTGATCTACGCCTTCGTGCAGTTCGCGGGCCAGGGCGTCTACGGGGTCGAGGCGTGGTCGCGGCGCGGCGACGCGTTCGGTGTCTGGTTCGGGCTGTTCGGGAGGCTCGCTCCGCTCGGCCGTCGCGCGGACGGGACGCTCGTGCTGCGCCCGCCCGCGGCCGCCGCCACGCGGCTCGCGCCCACCGCCGGCACCGTCGCGCTGCTCGTGATCGGGATCGGCTCGACCGGGTTCGACGGGGCCAAGGAGGGGCCGCTGTTCAACGGCGTGCGGCCGGAGCTGCAGGATCTCTTCACGTCGCTGGGCGCGACGATGGGCGTCGGTCTGGAGCTGGCCTTCGTGGTCGGGCTGCTGGTGGCGGTGGCGCTCGTCGGCGCGCTCTGGCGGCTCGGGAGCGAGGGCATGCCCCGTTCGGGCGCGGACGGCCGCGACCGCCGGGGGCTCAGCCGCGCGTTCGCGCACACGCTGATCCCGATCGCCGCCGCCTACGTCGTCGCGCACTACTTCTCGCTGCTGGCCTACAACGGGCAGGACCTGTGGCGGCTGGCGTCGGACCCGCTCGGCGACGGCTCGGACCTCTTCGGCGGCGCGGGCGGCTCGATCGACTACTCGATCCTGAGCGCGACGGCGATCTGGTACGTCCAGGCGCTCGCGCTCGTCGGGGGCCACGTCGCCGCGCTCGTGCTCGCCCACGACCGCGCGCTGGTCGTCTACGGCTCGGCGAAGGCCGCGACCCGGTCGCAGATCGTCATGCTGGTGCTGATGGTCTGCTTCACCTGCCTCGGCCTGTGGCTGCTCTCCGCCGCGCTGAACGGATAGCCGGATGCTCGTCGTCGCCCACGCCGGCCACTGGCTCGTGCAGCTGGTCTACCTCGTGCCGCTGCTGGTGCTGGTCGGCGTGATCCTCGTCGGCCGCGCGCGCGACCGCCGCGAGGCGTCCCACGAGCGGGTGCGCTCCGAGCTCGACGAGTGAGGATCGGCGGCGCGGGGTATCGGCACCGCGTGTCCCGTGACGAGCTCTTCGTCGTCTGGAGCGCCGCCCGCGCCGAGGCCAACATGGCCTACGACGCGTGGTGCGAGGCGCCCGGCCGGATGACCTACGCGGTCTACCGCGCCGCCGAGGACCGTGCCGACGCGGCCGAGGTCGCGCTCAGCTGCAGCGCCCTGCCGGCGCTCGCCGCTGCCTAGCTAGTGGAGTCATCGAGGCAACCAGCGCGCCTCATCGTGCGTACTTGAGGTCGAGACCGGGCAAACGGCCGGTCAACGAGCCTCACCGCATGCGCGTCGACGACCTGAGATACCTGCTGGACGGCGTCCCCGACACCCGGGAGCTCGTCATCCGCCGCGCGGACACCTGGGCGCCGGTGCGCGACGCGTGGCGCGACGCGCACGACGATGCCGACGCGGCCTACCACCGCTGGCTCGGTGAGCGCACGCCGGGCGCCTACGTGGCCTACCGCGCCGCGCAGGACCGCGAGGACGCCGCGCAGGACGCGCTCGCCGTCGCGCGCTAGCGCGTCGGCGGCAGCGGGGTGACGGTCGCCTCGATCTGCGCGCGCAGGTGCTCGTAGGCGGGCGGCAGGGCGAGCTTCTGCCCGAGCGACTCCTGCGGCTCGTCCGTGGCGAAGCCGGGGCCGATCGTCGCGATCTCGAACAGCACGCCGCTGGGCTCGCGGAAGTAGATCGAGCGGAAGTAGAAGCGGTCGATGACCGGCGTCGGCCGGCCGCCCGCGCGCAGGATCTGGTCGCGCCACGCCTCGTGCTCGTCCATCGGCGACGCCCACGCGACGTGGTGCACCGTGCCCGCGCCCTGGATGCCGCCACCGTCCGGGGGCGGGTCGTAGGCGTAGGTGCCGCCGCGGCGTTCGCCGCGGATCTCCCAGCCGTCGCCGGCGGGCTGGAAGGCGAGCGCGCCCTCGAGCAGCCCGCGGCTGTGCTCGGCGTCCTGCGCGTAGGCGCGCACGCCGTCGAAGCCCCGCAGCGCGTGCTCGGCGGGGACCTCGGGATGGTCGGCGATCAGCGGGTCGTCCTCGGTCGCGTCGACGGCGAGCTCGTGCTCGAGCCCCTCGGGGTCCGCGAAGCGCAGGGTTCCCGGACCCGGCCTTGAGACCTGGAGGCCGTCGTCGGCGAGCCGCTCGGCCCAGAACGACAGCGCGTCCTCGGAGGCGACGCGCCAGACGATCCGGTGCACCATCCCGCGGCCGGCGCGCCCGGGCGCCGCGCCCGGGTACTCGAAGAACGTCAGGTCCGAGCCGGCGCTGCCGTGCTCGTCGGCGTAGAACAGGTGATAGACGGTCGGGTCGTCCTGGTTGACGCTCTTCTTGACCAGGCGCAGCCCGAGGACGCGCGTGTAGAAGTCGACGTTGCGGGGCGCGTCGCCCGTGATGGCCGTGATGTGGTGGATGCCCTCCAGCCTCATGGCTCCCTCCACTTATGGCACACCTGGGCGCCACGCGCCCGGCCGCCGTCCGTGATTACGACTTCGCCTTCGCGCGCGTGCGGGCCGCCTTCCTGGCCGCCGTGCTGCGCTGCGCGGCCTTGCGCTTGCGGGTCGCCGCGGCCTTCTTGGCCGCCGCCTGGCGCTTGGCCGGTCCACCCTTGGCGCGATCCTCGAGATCGGCGACGAGCTTGCGCAGGTCCGTGATGCGCGCCGTGGCGGCCTTGCCGGGACCGGAGCCGCTCGCGCTGGTCAAGGCCTGCGAGAGGTCGCGGGCCACGCGCTTGCGGATGCCGTTCGCGCGGAGGCGGTCGAACAGGGCGTCTGCTTGGGACTTCGCCATCGATGGGCTCCTCAGTACGAGTGAACGTGGTTGTTCATTCCCGAACACCCTTGGCACCGAAACGCTGACATCGGGGGCGGCGCCGTCAGCAACGGCGCCGCGCCCTCAAGCCTCCGTGAGCCCGCGCCGGATCGCGTAGCGCACGAGCTCCACGCGGTCGCGCATCCCGAGCTTGCGCAGCAGGTTCGCCCGGTGCGACTCGACCGTCTTCTCGGCCAGGTGCAGGATCTCGGCGATCTGCTTGTTCGTGTGCGCCTCCGCGATCAGCTTGAGCACCTCCTGCTCGCGCGGGGAGAGCGGCTCCTCGGGGCCGGCGGCGTCGTCGGCCATCCAGTCGCGCACGAGCGAGCGCTGCACGGCGTTGGTCAGGAACGCCTCGCCGCGGTGCACGGCGCGAATCGCGTTGAGCAGCGCCTGGTCGACCTCGCGCTTGAGCACGTAGCCGGACGCGCCCGCCTTCAGGGCGTCGAACACGTAGCGCTCGTCGTCGTGCATCGAGAGGGCGAGCACCTGCGTGTCGGGCAGGTGCGCGCGGATCTGCCGCGCGGCCTGCAGGCCGGTCATACGCGGCATGGAGACGTCCATCACGCACAGGTCGGGACGGGTCTGGAGCGCTCGCTCGAACGCCTCGACGCCGTCCTCGGCCTCCGCGACCACCTCCATGTCGGGCTGGCGATCGATCAGCAGCTTCAAGCCGCCGCGCACGATGCCGTGGTCGTCTGCGATGAGGATCCTCATGTGGCTCCCATGGTGAGTTCGATGGTGGTGCCCTCGCCGGGCGTGGAGAAGATCGCGAGGTTGCCCCCGACCAGCAGCGCCCGCTCGCGCATGCCGGAGACGCCGAGGCGGTTGCGGCCGCGGCCGTTGCGGGCCTCGAAGCCCTTGCCGTCGTCGCGCACGCGCAGCACGCAGCGCCCGACGGTGTTGAGCTCGACGTCGACGCGCGAGGCGCCGGCGTGCTGGATGACGTTGGAGAGGCTCTCCTGCGTGACGCGGTAGATGACCAGCTTCTCCTCGTCGGAGAGCCTGGGCAGATCGCCGGTCGGAGGCAGGAAGCGCGAGCGGATGCCGGTGCGCTCGCCGAACGCGGCGATCTGGGAGGCGAGCGCCGGCACGAGGCCGTGGTCGTCGAGCGCGGTCGGGCGCAGCTCGCGGGCCAGGTGCAGCAGCTCGTCCATCGCCTGGGTGGCGAGCGCCTTCGTGTCGGCGAGCTCGTTGATCAGGTGCGGCGGGGCGTCGGCCATCGTCGCCTCGAGCCGCAGCAGGATGCCGGTGAGCGCCTGGTTGACCTCGTCGTGCAGGTCCTGGGCGATCCGCGAGCGCTCCTGCTCCTGCGCGCGCAGGACCGCGCGGCCGGACTCGCGGCGCTCGTGCTCGAGCCGGCTCATCATGCGGTTGAAGTCCTTCGTGAGGCGCTGGACCTCGCTCGAGGCGCCGCGGATCTGCTCCGCGCGCATGCCGGGGGAGGTCAGGTCGACCTCGCTCATCGTCTCGACCAGGCGGCCCATCGGCTCCAGCCGGCGGCGCAGCAGCATCGAGTTGAGCAGCACGACCGCGAGCACGGCGAGGCCGATCAGCAGCAGGCCTTGCGTGCTGACCGCCTGGCTGAGGCGCTCGCGCGCGACGATCGCCGCGACGAAGGCGGTGACGGCGACGAGCACGGTGTTGACCGCGAGCACCTGGGTGAGCAGCGTGCGCTGGCGCATTCGTTCACGTCATCGGCACGAGTCGGACATTCGTTGATGGGGTGCGGGCCCGAGGGCGCTATCCTTCCTGAAGTATTGAATCCCGACCGAGTTCGAGGAATTTTCTGATGAGCCCGTCCGGCGCGGAGGTCATCCGCCAGATCAAGAACCAGATCGAGGAGGTCGATCCCTCCGAGGTCAACGGCGCTGTGAGCAACGGCAACGGCAGCCGCCCCGTGCTGATCGACGTGCGCGAGAGCGACGAGTGGGACGCCGGCCACCTCCCGGGCGCCAAGCACGTCCCGCGCGGGCACCTCGAGTCGCGTATCGAGGGCGCCGTTCCCGACCGCTCCGCCAACGTCGTCATCTACTGCGCCTCCGGCAACCGCTCGGCGCTCGCCGCGCACACGCTGCGCGAGCTGCTCGGCTACGAGAACGTGTCCTCGATGACCGGCGGCATCACGCTCTGGAAGGACCGCGGCTACGACGTCGAGGTCCCGAAGTCGCTCTCCAAGGAGCAGCGCGAGCGCTACTCGCGCCACCTGCTCGTGCCCGAGATCGGGCTCGAGGGCCAGACGAAGCTGCTCGAGGCCAAGGTGCTGCTGCTCGGCGCCGGCGGGCTCGGCTCGCCGACCGCGCTCTACCTGGCGGCGGCGGGCGTCGGCACGCTCGGCATCGTCGACGACGACGAGGTCGACCTCTCCAACCTGCAGCGCCAGGTCATCCACACGACCGACCGCATCGGCGTGCCGAAGGTCGACAGCGCCGAGCAGAGCGTCAAGGCGATCAACCCCGACGTGGAGGTCGTCAAGTACCAGACGCGCCTCGACGCCTCCAACATCATGGAGATCATCGACGGCTACGACGTGATCGTCGACGGCGTCGACAACTTCCCCACGCGCTACCTGCTCAACGACGCCACGGTGCGGCTCGGCATCCCGGTCGTGTCGGCCTCGATCCTCGGCTTCGACGGGCAGCTCTCGGTCTTCAAGCCGCACGACGGCCCGTGCTACCGCTGCCTGTACCCCGTGCCGCCGCCCGCCGAGCTCGCGCCCTCCTGCGGCGCCAACGGCGTGCTCGGCGTGCTCCCGGGCACGATGGGCCTGCTGCAGGCGACCGAGGTCATCAAGCTCGTCACGGGCGCAGGCGAGCCGCTGGTCGGCCGCCTGCTGCTCTACGAAGCGCTCGGCGCGACGTTCACCGAGCTGAAGGTGCGCCGCGACCCGGAGTGCCCGATCTGCTCGAAGGACCCGTCCGAGATCACCGACGACGAGCTTGGCGTCTTCCCGGACTACGAGGCCTTCTGCGCCGCGGCCGGCTAGCTAGGGTGGGTGGGGAGTCAATTCTTATGGCCACGATCAAGATCCCGCCCGTGCTGCGCCCCTCCGTGGGCGGCGAGAAGGAGGTGCAGGCCGCCGGCGACGACGTCGGCGCGGTCCTGACGCAGCTCGCCGAGCAGCACCCCGCCACCCAGTCGCAGCTCTTCGGGGCCGACGGGTCGCTGAACCGCTACGTGAACGTCTACCTCAACGACGAGGACGTGCGCGTCCTCGACGGCCTCGGCACCGCGGTCAAGGAGAGCGACACGCTCGTCATCCTGCCCGCGATGGCCGGCGGCGCCGGTTAGCCGCTCCTGCCGGTATCGTGGCCGCCGTGGCCACGATGCCGGGCCTGCGGCCGCTTGCCTTCGGGGAGATCCTCGACGTCGGGATCAAGCTCTGCCTGCGCAACTGGCGGGTGCTGGTCATGTGCGTCGTGTGGCTGGTGCTGCCGGCGCAGATCGTCTCGGTCTCCGTGCTGCTCTCGGTGGCGCCGGACGCGCTGGACCCGACCTCGCAGCAGGCCATCGAGCCGGGGGAGGAGACGCGCTTCTTCGTCGCACAGGGCGTCAGCGCGCTGATCCAAGGGCTCGTCTACCTCGTCGCGACGGCGGCCTGCTTCAAGGCGATCGCGGACGCCTACCTCGGCGCCGGCCCGACCGCCAAGCGCTCGCTGGGGTTCGGCCTGCGGCGGGTGCCGCGGCTGCTCGCCCTCTCGATCATCTCGGGTCTGGCCCTCGCGGTCCCGTTCGGCGCGGTCGTGGGGCTGGCCGCTCTGACGACCGAGGCGGTGCTCGCCCTGTTCCTGCTCGCGATCCCGGCGGCGATCTACGTCGGCGTGTCGTGGTCGCTCGGCACCTGCGCGCTGCTCTTCGAGGACGTCGGGCCGGTCAAGGCGCTGCGCCGCTCGTGGGCGCTCGTGCACGGGAGCTGGTGGCGCGTGTTCGGCGTGCTGGCCGTCGGCGTGATCCTCGTGAGCCTCCTCTCGGGCGTGCTGCAGGGGATGCTGACGCTGATCCCGGCCGCGCTGGCCGACGGCAACGACGCGGTGCTCGCGCTCGCCTCGGTGATCGGGGGCACGGTGGCGGTGACGCTGACGACGCCCTTCACCGCCGCGGTGTTCTCGCTCGTCTACTTCGACCAGCGGGTCCGGCGCGAGGGCTTCGACCTCGAGCTGCTGGCCGAGGGCCTCGGCGAGCGCCCGCCGGAGCCCGGCGCCGCGGGCGTGCAGGACTACCGCCCGCAGGAGATCACGCCCGAGCAGCGCGCGCAGGCCCCGTACTGGCCCCCGCCGCCGGGCTGGCAGCCGCCGCCCGCCGCGACCGAGCCCGAGCCGCAACCCGAGCCGCCGCCGCCCCCGCCCGGCGGCTGGCAGCCGCCGACCCCGGGGCGCTGGCCCCCCGAGACGCCCGAGCGCGGACCCGGCGGGCTGTGAGCGCGCGCCGCGTCGTCGCGGCTGCCGTGCTCGCCCTCGCGCTCGCCGGCGTGCGGGCCGATCTCGCCGCCGCCACGGAGGTCAGCGCGACGGAGCTGCGCGAGCTCGCGCAGCGCGCGGCGGACGACCCGGCGGCCCTGGAGCGCCTGCGCGGGGTCGACGCCGTCGACGGCGCCGCCGTGGACGTCGGCGCCGCACTCGACGAGGCGACGGGCGAGGAGCTGCGCGAGCGTCTGGAGGCGCTCGCCGCTCCGCCGGCCGCGGGCGAGTCCGGCACCACCCCCGCCGCCCCGCGTGGGGGCGAGCCCGCCACCACCGCCGTTGGCGCGCGCGCGGACGCGCGCGAGATCCTCGCCGAGCGCCGCTTCCGCGGCACCCGCGTGCAGGGCCCGTTCCGCGGCCTGCTCGACCGGATCGGGCGCTGGCTGGCGCCGCTCGGCGACCTCGTGCCGCGGCTGGACCGGACCCTGCCGGGCGGCCGCGCGGTCGTCTGGACCCTGCTCGCGGCCGCGGTGCTCGGCCTCGGCTGGCTGCTCGCGGGCCGGACGATCCGCCGGCGCGCGGCGCTCGCGGCGGCCGCCGGGAGTGGCGGTCCCGGCCGGCGCGAGTCGCCGGGCGAGCTCGAGCGCCGCGCGGAGGAGGCTGAGCGCCGCGGCGAGCACGAGGCGGCCCTGCGCCTGCGCTTCCGGGCGGGCCTGCTCCGGCTCGACGCCCGCGGGTCGATCGACTACCGCCCGTCGCTGCAGACCCACGAGGTCTCCTCGGCGCTGCACTCGGACGCCTTCGACCGCCTCGCCGCCGGCTTCGACGAGGTCGTCTACGGCGAGCGCCCCGCCAGCTCCGACGACGTCGACGCCGCCCGCCGCGACTGGGAGGCGGTGCTCCGGTGACCCCGTCCCGGCGTGGCCCCCAGACCCCCGGCGGGCGGTTCGCGGCCGGGCTCGCGATCGCGTTGCTGGCGTTCTCGCTGCTCGTGCTCGCCGTCGACCGGCTGGCGCCGCAGCCCGAGGGGCCCGACTCCTCGGCGTACGCGACCGCGCCCGCCGGCCTCGCGGCGTTCGCCGACCTGCTCGCCCGCCACGGCGTCACCGTCGAGCGCCGTCGCCGGCCGGTCGCCGAGGGCGCGGCGCCGGCGCGCGGGACGCTCGTCGTGCTCGACCCGCGCGCGGTCGAGCCCGCGGAGGCGCGCGCGATCGCGGACTGGGTCCTGGCGGGCGGCCGGCTCGTGACGGGCGGCGAGCGCGGCGCCGCCTGGCTCCCGGACCGGCTCGGGACGGCCATCCCGTCGCGGGAGGACGGCGACGCCCGCACCGCGCCCGTGCTCGCGCCCGTGCCGGAGACCGCCGGCGTGCGCAGCGTCCGCGCCGTCGAGGGCGGCGAGCTCCAGGACCTCGGCGGGGCGCTCCCCCTGCTCGGGCCGGAGGACGCGCCGCTGGCCGCGCTCGTGCTCGCGGGCCGCGGGCGCGTGATCGTGCTCGCCGACGCCTCGCCGCTGCAGAACCGCGGGCTCGCCGCGCAGGACAACGCCGCCTTCGCGCTCGCGCTCTCGACGCCCGGCGAGCCGGTCACGTTCCTGGAGACGGTCCACGGCTACGGCGCCGCGACCGGCCTCGGCGCGCTGCCGGCCGGCGCCCGCTGGGGGCTGCTCGGCCTGCTGCTCGCCGGGCTCGCGTTCGCCTGGAGCCACGCCCGCCGGATCGGGCCGCCCGAGGATGCCGAGCGCCCGCTTCCGCCGCCGCGCGCCGACTACGTCGACGCGCTCGCGGGCTCGCTCGCGCGCACGGGCCGGCCCGCCGAGGTCGCACGGCCGCTGCGCGCCGCGGCGCGTGACGGGCTGGCCCGCCGGGCCGGCCTCGGGCCCGACCCGGACGACGAGGAGCTGCGCGCCGCCGCGGCCCGGATGGGCCTCGGCGACGCGGAGACGGCGGCGCTGCTGCGCGAGCCCGATGATCTGCAGGGCGCGCTGGCCGCGGGCCGCGCACTGGCGGCCGTCAACGGGAGGGAGGCGGGATGAGGGAGCTCTGCGACCGCGTCGCGGAGGAGGTCGGCAAGGTCGTCGTCGGGCGGCGCGAGCCGCTCGAGATCGTCATGGCGGCGCTCGCGCTCGGCGGCCACGTGCTGCTCGAGGGCGTCCCCGGCGTGGCCAAGACGCTGCTGGCCGACGCGACCGCGCGGGCGCTCGGGGTCGAGTTCCGCCGCATCCAGTTCACCCCCGACATGCTCCCCTCGGACGTCACGGGGACGGTCGCCCTGCGCGAGGGGGACCTGCGCTTCCGGCCCGGGCCCGTGTTCGCGAACGTGCTGCTGGCCGACGAGATCAACCGCACCCCGCCCAAGACCCAAGCCGCGCTGCTGGAGGCGATGCAGGAGGGCCAGGTCACGGTCGACGGCACCTCGCACCCGCTGCCGGATCCGTTCCTCGTGCTCGCCACGCAGAACCCGGTCGAGTACGAGGGCACCTACCCGCTGCCCGAGGCGCAGCGCGACCGCTTCCTGGTCCGGGTCGACCTCGGCTATCCCGACGAAGCGGCCGAGCGCGCGATGCTCGGGCTCGCCCGTCACGGCCTCGTCCCGGCGACGCTCGGCGAGGTGCGCGCCGTCGCCGGCCCGGACGACCTGCGCGCGGCGCGGGCCCAGGTGGACGCGACCGGCGCGGGGGAGGAGGTGCTCGCCTACGTCGTCGCGATCGTGCGCCGCACCCGCGAGCTGCCGAGCATCACGCTCGGCGCCAGCCCGCGCGCCGCCGTCCACCTGCTCGGGGCCGCGAAGGCGGCGGCGCGGCTGGCCGGCCGCGACTACGTCACCCCCGACGACGTCGCGCGGATGGCGGTGCCGGTCCTCCACCACCGGCTCGTGCTCACGCCGGAGGCCGAGCTCGAGCGCTTCACGCCCGACGCGGCCGTGCGCACCGCGCTCGAGTCGGTGCCGGTGCCGCGGTGAGCGCGTGAGCCCGACGCCCCGCACGGCGGCGCTGCTCGCGGTGCTGGCGCTCGCGGCGTTCGTCGTGCCGCTGCCGGTCGGCGGCGCTCGCGGCGCTCGCCCTGCTGGCGGCGGTGGCCGTGGACGCGCGCACGGCGCGGCGGGCGCCCGCCGTCGAGCGCGCGGTGCCCGCCGTGCTGGCCCGCGGCGTGCCGGTGCCGCTGCGGGTGAGCGCCGAGGCTGCGCCGTCGGTGCGGGTGCGCCTGCGGCAGGCGGTGCCGCCCGGGATGGCGCTCGCGCCGGCGGAGGCCGAGGGCGAGCTCGCCGCCGAGCTCGTGCCGCGCCTGCGCGGGCGCCACGAGCTGCCCGCGGTCGGCACGCGCTCGACCGGCCCGCTCGGGCTCGCCGCCTGGCACCACGAGCCAGGCTCGCCGGCCGCCGTCTCGGTCTACCCGGACCTGCTCGCCGCGCGGCGGCTCGCGCTGTCCGTGCGCCAGGGCCGCTTCCGCGACCAGGGGATCACCGCCCGCGGCCCGCTCGGGCTCGGCACGGAGTTCGAGCTCGTGCGCGACTACCTGCCCGACGACGACGTGCGGCAGGTCAACTGGCGCGCGACCGCGCGGATGGGCCGCCCGATGAGCAACCAGTACCGCACCGAGCAGGACCGCGACGTGATCGCGGTCGTCGACGCCGGGCGCCTGTCCGCCGCGCCGCTGCCGTCCGCGGCCGGCGGTCCGACCCCCACGGTGCTCGACGCCTGCCTGGACGCGCTGACCGCGCTCGCGCTGGTCGCCGACGAGGCCGGCGACCGCTTCGGCGCGATCGCCTTCGACGACGAGGTCCGCTTCGCCGCCCGCCCGGGCCGCGCGCGGGGCGCCGCGGTCGTGCGCTCGCTGTTCGACCTCCAGGCGCGCCCCGTCGAGTCCGACTACGAGGCGGCCTTCCGCCGCGTCGAGGGAGCCAAGCGCGCGTTCGTGCTCGTGCTCTGCGACCTGCTCGAGGAGGCCGCCGCGCGCCCGCTCGTCCAGGCCGTCCCGGTGCTGGCCCGCCGCCACGCGGTCGTCGTCGCCAGCCCGGCGGACCCGGCGCTCGAGGCGCTCGCGAGCACCGCCCCCGACACCGAGGGCGCGCTCGCCCGCGCCGCCGTCGCGCTCGAGGTCCGCACGGCCAGGGCGCGAGCCGCGGCGCTCGTGCGCGGGGCCGGGGCGCAGGTGCTCGAGGCGCCGGCCTCGCGCCTGCCGAGCGCTTGCGTCGCGGCGTACCTGCGGGCGAAGGCGCGGGCGCGGCTGTAGCGCGAGGCGAACGTCAACTGCGGCTGGGTAGGGGAGCGAGGGAGCCACCCGCAGCGCCCGCTCCGGAGCGCGAGCCCGCGCGATCCGCTCCGAACGCGAGCGGTGGATTAGTCGGTCTCAGCCCGAGTTATCCACCGCTCGAGGCAGATCGGGGCGCTCCGGGCAACCCCTCACCGCCGTTAGCGCCGGCGCCCCCGCCACGCCACGAGCCCCCAGAACACGCCGAACAGCGCGCCACCAATCCCCAACTGCACGCCCACCGGCAACTCCGGGCCGGTCGCGAACCCCTCGAGCACCCCGCAGAGCACGAGCCACGGCACGGTGCCGAGCGCGAGCTCGACCGCTCCCCGTGCTTCGGCGACGACCGCCGGCCCGCGGCGCCCCGGCCCCGGGGCGATGATCGCCCAGCCGAGCCGGAGCCCGGCGATCCCCCCGACGACGATGCAGGACAGCTCGAGCGGGCCGTGGGAGGAGACCAGCCGCAGGAACGCGGTGCCGTTGCCGGCCGCGAAGGCCAGCCCGCCGACGACCCCGAGGATCAGCCCGTTGAACAGCAGCGCCAGCACCGTGCCGACGCCCGCGAGGATGCCGCCGGCGAACGCGGTGAGGGTCACCTGGATGTTGTTGACCATCACCTGGGCGGAGAAGGCCGCGGCCGTCTCGGCGTCGAAGTCGCGCCCCTCGGGCGGTGGATCGGCGGCCGCCTGCAGCTCCCCCGGCACCAGCCCGAGCGCGGCGCCCGGGTCGGCGCTCGCCCACAGCGCGCCGGCGACGGCCGGCCCGAGCAGCAGCAGCCACGCCACCAGGATCAACACGGGCCGCTCGGCGAGCCGCTGCCAGTAGCCGCGCGAGAGGAACGCCCGCACGGCCCCGCCCCGCGGCGCCTGGCCGTAGACCGCGCCGCGGGCGCCCACCACGAGCGCCTCGAGCCGCGCGACGACCGGGTCGCCCGGGAAGCGCCGGCGCGCGTAGGCCAGGTCGGCGGCGGCGCCGCGGTAGAGCGCGCCGAGCTCGCGCACCCCGTCGGGCCCGAGGCGCTCTGGCCGGCCGCTCGCACGCGCGAGCGCGTCCTGGAGCCGCCGCCAGTCCTCGCCGCGCTTCGACTCGAAGTCGGCCAGCCTCACGAGCGATCAGGATCCGTCAACGTTCACTGGACCCGTGGAGTATGAGGACACCCGGACGATCGCGACGCCGGAGGGCGTCGAGCTGCGCCTGCGCCTGGCGGGCGTCGGCTCGCGCTTCGCCGCCGGGATGATCGACTTCACGATCAAGAGCGCGATCGTGCTCGTGATCGCGCTCCTGTTCGGCGTCGGCATCGGCGGCATCCCGGCGCTGATCGCCAGCGGTGCGGCCCTGCTGTTCGGGATGGTGTTCTTCGACGTGCTGTTCGAGGTCCGCTCGGGCGGGCGCACGCCGGGCAAGCGCGCGCTCGGCCTGCGGGTGGTGATGCAGGACGGGCGCCCGGTCGGCCTGCGCGCGAGCGCGGTCCGCAACCTGTTGCGGCTGATCGAGGGGCTGCCGCTGTCCTACGTCCCGGCGATCGTGTCCATCCTCGCGACGCGCTCCAACCAACGTCTCGGCGACCTCGCCGCGGGCACCGTCGTCGTGCACGAGAAGCCGGCGACCGCGAGCGGGAGCACGGACTGGAGGCGCCCCGTGCCGTCCTACACCGAGACATGGGACGTCTCCGCGGTGACCGCGCAGGAGCTGGCGGCGGTACGCGACTTCCTGCGCCGCCGCAGCGAGTTCACCCCGGAGGCGCGCACGGCGCTCGCAACGCGGCTGGCGGCGGCGCTGCAGGGCCGCGTGTCCGGGGTGCGGAGCGAGACGCCGCCCGAGCGCTTCCTCGAGGACCTGGCCGCCGCGAAGGCCTCGCGCCGCTGACGGGCACTTGCAGGGCACCTCGATCCAGTGTGGAATCTCCAGCAGACGATTCTCGTCGCCCCACGAGGGAGGGTGCATGTCAGACCTGCCAGGCCAGACCAGCGGTACGACGGGCGCTCCGCCCGGAGGCGAGCAACCGGGCTACCAGCAACAACCGCCCGTCGCGTACTCGGGCGACGGCCCGTCGGGGCCGCGCGCCGGCTTCTGGCGCCGCTTCGGGGCCTACTTCATCGACGCGATCATCCTCGGCATCGTGCAGGGGATCCTGACGGCGATCTTCAGCGACAGCGCTGGCATCGCCTATCTGCTGTCGGTGGCCATCACCTGGGGCTACTTCACGTACTTCGAGGGCGGCCCGCGCGGCCAGACCGTCGGCAAGATGGCGCTCTCGATCCGCGTGATCGACCTCAAGGGCGGCGGCTCGATCGGCTTCGGCCGCGCCTTCATCCGCCAGCTCGTGAGGATCGTCTCGGGCCTTGTGATCCTGCTCGGCTACCTGTGGATGCTCTGGGACCGCGAGAAGCAGACGTGGCACGACAAGGCCGCCGGCTCCGTCGTGGTGCCGGTCGATGCCTACCCCGTGACGTAAGCGTCCGCACTTCCGACGTGATCTGAACGAACCCGGCCGAACTAACGGCCGGGTTCGTTCAAACTCTTGACAAACGTCGGCCGATCGGTTCGGATAAGCGCCGATGGCCGGCCGCACCGGATCGCTCGAGACGCTGCGTCGTCTCAACCGCCTGCGGGTGATCGACGCGCTGCGCGAGGAGGGCCTGATCTCGCGCGCGGAGATCGCCCGCCGCACGGGGCTGTCGCGCTCGACCGTGTCGAGCCTGGTCTCCGAGCTGCAGGCGGACGGCCTCGTGGTCGAGCGGCCCGAGCCCGCCGCCGCGCACGGCGACCAGGGCGGGCGCCCGCCGATCCTGCTCTCCTTCGACGCCTCCGCCGGCGTCGCGGTCGGCATCGACTTCGACCACCACCACGTGCGCGTGGCGGTCGCGGACCTCTCGTCGCGCATCCTCGCCGAGCGCGAGCAGCAGCTCGACACCGACCACGCCGCCCACGAGGGCCTGGACGCCGCCGCCGCGCTGGTGTCCGAGCTGCTCGAGGAAGCGGGCGTCGACGAGGAGCGCGTGATCGGCGCCGGCATGTGCCTGCCCGGGCCCGTCCACCGCCCGACCGGCGTCGTCGGCTCGACCGCCATCCTGCCCGGCTGGGTCGGCGTGCCCGCCGCCGACGAGATGCACCGCCGGCTGCAGCTGCCGATCCTCGTCGACAACGACGCCAACCTGGCCGCGCTCGCCGAGGCCGCCTTCGGCGCCGGGCGCGACGCCAAGGACCTCGTCTACCTGATGATCTCCTCGGGCATCGGCGCCGGCCTCGTGCTCAACGGCCGCCTCTACCGCGGGGCGGAGGGCCTCGCCGGCGAGCTCGGCCACGTGCTCGTCGACGCCGACGGCCCGGTCTGCCGCTGCGGCAACCGCGGCTGCCTGGAGACCGTCGCCGGCACCGACGCGCTGGCCGAGCTGCTGCGGCGCAGCCACGGCGACGGCCTCGACGGGCGCGCGATCGTGCGCCTGGCGCGCGAGGGCGACCTCGGCTGCCGGCGCGTGATCGCCGACGCCGGGCGGGCGATCGGCAAGGCCGCCGCGACGCTCGTGAACGTGCTCAACCCGGAGCTGCTGATCGTGGGCGGCGACCTCGCGGACGCGGGCGAGCTGCTGCTCGACGGCGTGCGTGAGTCGCTCGAGCGGTCCGCGCTCCCCACGGCCGTCCAGGCGGCCGCAGTCGTCGCCGGCTCGCTCGGCGACCGCGCCGAGGTGCTCGGCGCCATCGCGCTCGTCCTCTCCGAGGCCGAGCGCGACCACCCCCTCCGCCCGATGGTGGAGGTCCGGTGAGGGTTCGGAAGGAGGACATCAAACCGATGAGGAGGAGGAACATCCCCATGCGTAGAGGAGCATGGTTCGTGGCCACCGTCGCAGCAGGCTGCGCGCTGGCCGTCGCAGGTTGCGGCGACGACGACTCGGGCTCGGGCTCGGGCGGCGGCGGTGGTGGCGGCGGCGAAGAGGCCGGCAAGGTCGCGGTGCTGCTGCCGGACTCCAAGTCGTCCGTGCGCTGGGAGACGGTCGACCGGCCGTTCCTGAAGCAGGCGTTCGACGACGCGGGCATCGAGTCGGAGATCCAGAACGCGGAGGGCGACAAGTCCACGCAGCAGCAGCAGGCCGAGCAGGCGATCACCAACGGCGCCAAGGTGCTGCTGCTGGTCAACCTGGACTCGGGCTCGGGCGCGGCGATCGCGGCCAACGCCAAGGGCCAGGACGTCAAGGTCATCGACTACGACCGCCTCACGCTCAAGGGCGACTCCGACTACTACGTCTCGTTCGACAACGAGCAGGTCGGCAAGCTCCAGGGCGAGGGCCTCGTGAACTGCATCGGCGACAAGTCGCCGGCGAACATCGCCGTGCTCAACGGCTCGCCGACCGACAACAACGCCACGCTGTTCAAGAACGGCTACGACTCGGTCATCAACCCGAAGTTCGACTCCGGTGACTGGAAGGAAGTCGACGACCAGTCCGTGCCCGACTGGGACAACCAGAAGGCCCTGACGATCTTCGAGCAGATGCTCCAGAAGTCCGGGAACAAGGTCGACGGCGTGCTCGCGGCCAACGACGGCCTCGGCAACGCGGCCATCTCGGCCATCAAGCAGCGCAAGCTCCCGCAGATCCCGGTGACGGGCCAGGACGCGACGCTGCAGGGCATCCAGAACATCGTCAACGGCGACCAGTGCATGACGGTCTACAAGGCGATCAAGAAGGAGGCCGACGCGGCCGCCAAGCTCGCGATCGCGCTGGCCAAGGGCGAGACGCCCGAGGCGCCGGACACGATCAACAACGAGTCCAAGGACATCCCCGCGGTGTTCCTGGACCCGGTCGCGGTCACCAAGGACAACATCAAGGAGTACCTCGGTGAGCCGGACTTCCCCAAGAAGGAAGAGATCTGCGCCGGCAAGCTGGCGTCCAAGTGCGATGAGCTCGGGCTCTAGCCGCTCGTGACCAAGTGAGGGATGATCCCCGGGGCCCAGGCCCCGGGGGTGAAACCGCGGAGGAGGAGAGAACCCAAGTCATGAGCGACCCGATCCTCGAGTTGCGTGGCGTGTCGAAGAGCTTCGGCGCGGTCCAGGCGCTCTACCAGGTCGACTTCCACGTCGCCCCCGGCGAGGTGATGGCGCTGGTCGGCGACAACGGCGCCGGCAAGTCGACGCTGATCAAGTGCATCGCCGGCATCCACCCGATCGACGAGGGCGAGGTCGTCTTCGAGGGCAGTCCCGTGAGCATCCACGGCCCCAAGGACGCCGCGCGCCTGGGCATCGAGGTCGTCTACCAGGACCTCGCGCTCGCCGACAACCTCGACGTGGTGCAGAACATGTATCTCGGCCGCGAGGAGACCGACGGCCTCCGGCGGCTCGAGGAGACCGCGATGGAGGCGCGCGCGAAGGAGACGCTGAAGGGCCTCTCCGTCACGACGATCCGCTCCGTCCGCCAGCCGTCGCGGGCCTCTCCGGCGGCCAGCGCCAGTCGGTCGCGGTGGCCAAGGCCGTGATGTGGAACTCCAAGTTGGTGATCCTCGACGAGCCGACCGCGGCGCTCGGCGTCGCGCAGACCAAGCAGGTGCTCGACCTCGTCGCCCGGCTGGGCGAGCAAGGGCTCGCGGTGCTCCTGATCTCGCACAACCTGCACGACATCTTCCAGGTCGCCGACGGCATCACCGTGCTGCGTCTCGGCCAGAACGTGGCGGAGTTCAGGCGCAAGGAGACCAACCAGCAGGAGGTCGTCGAGGCGATCACCGCCGGCCAGCTCTCCAAGGTCCCCGGGCAGCAGGAGGCCCTGGCATGAGCGTCGTCGCCGCACCGCCCGCTCCGGACCCCAGCGCCCCGGGCGACCAGAACACCGTCGCCGCCTACGCGCGCCGCTGGTGGACCGACGTCCGCTCCGGCGAGCTGGGCTCGCTGCCGATCGTCATCGGCCTGATCATCATCGCGATCGTCTTCCAGAGCCAGAACGACCGCTTCCTCACCGCCGGCAACTTCGTCAACCTGATCCTCCAGACGGCGCCGTACGCGGTCATCGCGATGGGCGTGACGTTCGCGCTGCTGCTCGGCGAGATCGACCTCTCGATCGGCTTCGTGTCCGGGGTCGGCGGCGTGCTCACCGCGATCCTGCTCACGCCCGACGGCAACGAGCTGCCGACGTTCATCGTCTTCTTGATCGTGCTCGGCGCCGGCCTGGCGATCGGCACCTTCCACGGGCTGATCATCACGAAGATCGGCGTCCCGTCGTTCGTCGTGACCCTCGCCGGCCTGCTGGCCTGGAACGGCGTCGTGCTGCTCCTGATCGGCAGCCGCGGCACCGTGATCCTGCAGAACGACTTCGTGATCGGCATCGCCAACGACTTCCTCGCGCCGGGCGTGGCATGGATCCTCGCGGCGGTCTGCGTCGCGCTGTACGCCGGCGTCACGCTCAACGCGGTGCGCATGCGCCGGAGCGCCGGCCTCGACATCGCGCCTACGGCGATCATCGTGGCGCGCGTCGTCGCACTCGCGATCGCGCTGGCGATCGTCGTGGCCGTGGCGAACGAGGACCGCGGGCTGCCGTACGCGGCGCTGGTCGTCATGGGCCTGTTCATCGTGCTCAGCTACATGCTCAACCGCACCAAGTTCGGGCGCCACGTCTATGCGGTCGGCGGCAACGCAGAAGCGGCGCGGCGCGCCGGCATCAACGTCGACAACGTGCGGATCGCGTGCTTCGCGCTCTGCTCGCTGCTGGCCGTGATCGGCGGCATCATCCTCGCCTCGCGCCTGCGCTCGGTCGACACGAACACCGGCGGCGGCCAGGCGCTGCTGTACCCGATCGCCGCGGCGGTGATCGGCGGCACGTCGCTGTTCGGCGGCCGCGGCACGATGAAGGCCGCCATCCTGGGGGCGCTCGTGATGCTCTCGATCGACAACGGGCTCGGCCTTCTCGGCCTGTCCTCGGGCACGAAGTTCGTACTCACGGGCGCCGTGCTGCTGCTGGCCGTGACCGTCGACTCGATCTCGCGCCGGGGTCGCGCACAGAGCGGCAGGGCATGACGGAGCGGCTGCGGGTCGGGCTGCTCTCGACGGCCAAGATCAACGACGCCATCCTCACCGGCGCCCGCGAGTCCGCGGGCGCCGAGGTAATCGCGGTCGCCTCGCGCGACCGCGAGCGCGCGGAGGCCTACGCGGCGGAGAAGGGCATCCCGCGCGCGCACGGCTCCTACGAGGCGCTGCTCGAGGACGACGACGTCGAGGCGGTCTACGTCCCGCTGCCCAACTCGATGCACCTGCCGTGGTCCGAGCGCGCGCTGGAGGCCGGCAAGCACGTCCTGTGCGAGAAGCCGCTGTCGCCGCGGGCCGCCGACGTCGAGGCGGCCTTCGACGCCGCCGAGCGCGCCGGGCGGATCCTGATGGAGGGGTTCATGTGGCGCTACCACCCGGCCACGGACAAGGTCGTCGCGCTCGTGCGCGACGGCGCGATCGGGCGGCTGCGGGTCGTGCGGGCGGCGTTCGCGTTCCAGCTCGACCCGGGGGCCGACAACGTGCGCTGGTCGGCCGAGCTCGAGGGCGGGGCGCTGATGGACGTCGGCTGCTACTGCGTCAGCGCGCTGCGGCTGCTGGCCGGCGAGCCCGAGCGGGTGACGGCGGAGATGGTCGAGGGCGGCGACGGCGTCGACGCGCGCTTCGCCGGCCTGCTGCGCTTCGGCGGCGACGTGCTCGGGACCTTCGACTGCGCCTTCGACGTCCCGCGCCGCGCCGGGCTCGAGATCGTGGGGGAGACGGGCACGATCGTCTCGCTGGACCCGTGGCACGGCGGGGAGCCGATCGTGCGGATCCTGCGCGAGGGGACCGACGAGCCGGAGGAGGTCCCGGTGCAGGCCGCCAACCCGTACGCGGGCGAGCTCGACGACCTCGCCCGCGCGGTCCGAGAGGGCGGCGAGCCGCGGCTGGGCCGCGCCGACGCGGTCGGGCAGGCGCGCGCGATCGAGGCGCTGTTCCGCGCCGCGCGCGCAGGCGGGCCCGCCCCCGTCTAAGGAAGCGGGCCCTTTGACCTCGGGGCGTGACATGGCCGGGGCGGGCGCTGCGGGCGGTGGCGGTCGACGCCGCGATCGCGTCTTCGGCCTCGCGGGGCCGCTCTGGCTCGGCGTCGCCGCCCTGGTGGTCGGGGGCGCCCTCCGACGCGGTCAGCGCGATCTTCCGCGCCACGATCTGGAACGAGACGGTCCCGGACAGGATGCGCGGCCGGCTGGCCGGGATGGAGATGATCTCCTACACCTCCGGCCCGACGCTCGGCAACGTCGAGGCCGGCTTCGCCGCCGCGCTGATCGGCCTGCGCGGCTCGATCGTGGTGGGCGGCGTGCTGTGCGTGGCCAGGTCGCTGGCTCTCGCCGCGGCGCTGCCGGGCTGTGGCGCTACGAGTCGGAGGCCTCCAAGCAGCCCGCCTAGGCAGCCGCTGAGGCGTCACTTCTGACTGGAGGCCCCTCAGCGGTTGTGAACGCCCTCGCGCCCCTGTAGCGTCGCTCCATGAGCAGCCGGTCGCCCGCCTTCGGCGTGCGCGCTCGGGCATACGAGCGCGCCCACGTCGTCGCCCCGAGCGGCGAGCTCGACCTGTTCTCGGTCGAGGAGCTCAAGGCGGCGCTGGCCGAGCGGCCGGAGCCGTGCGACGCCGTCGTGCTCGACCTGCGCGCCCTGACGTTCTTCGACACGAGCGGGATGCGGCTCGTGCTCGAGACGCTGCACGAGCTCGCCGGCGCGGGGATCCGGTTCGCGATCCTGCGCGGGAGCCCGGATGTCCAGCGGCTGTTCGCGCTGGCGCGCCTCGACGAGCGGCTGCCGTTCTTCGATGACCTCGACGGCGCCCTCGCGGCCTGACGCCTCCGCGCTCGGCGGCGTGCGCTCGGCGCTCGCGCCCGCGCCGTTCACGCGGGCGGCGCTCGCCGGCGTCGCGGCCGTGCTCGCGCTCGGCGCGCTCGAGGTGGCCGTCGGCGAGGAGGTGCTCGTGGCCGCGCTGCTCGTGCTCCCGCCGCTGGTCGTCGCCCTGACCGGCCGCTGGGGCGACACGCTGCTCGTCGCGGCGCTCGCGCTCGCCGTGGTGTTCGTCGTCCCGCTGCTGGGCGACGCGATGCAGCTCGCGATCTCGATCGTGCTCGTGCTGGCGGGTGGGGCCGTGGCCGTCGCGGTTGCGGTCGCCCGCGCCGCCGCGGTCGCCTCGCTCGAGCGCTTCCGGCTGCTCGCCGGGGTGGCCGACGTCGCGGACCGCGCGGAGGGCCGCCACGACGAGCTGGTCTCGGGCGCGCTGGACCTGCTCGTGCCCGCGCTCGGCGACGTCGCGACGCTCGACGTGATCCGGGGTGGCGCGCGCAGCCGGATCGGCTCGCGCACCGGGCCGGGCGTGAACCCCGCGGTGGCCGGCGCGATGGCCCGCCGGCGCTCGCTCGAGGGGGAGGCCCGCAGCAGCGAGGGGGCGATCGCCGCCGACCGGGCGCAGCTCGTCGAGCCCGACGAGCGGCTGATCGCGGCCGCGTCGAGCACGCCCGAGGACGCGGCGTTGCTCGCGGACCTGCAGTTGACGACGGCGCTGATCGTCCCGTTGCGCTCGCGCGGCGCCGTGGTCGGCGCGCTCAACGTGGCCTTCGGGCCCTCGCGCCGGCGCCACAGAGAGTCCGACCTGCACTTCGCCGAGGTGCTGGCCGGCCGCGTCGCGCTGGCGCTCGACAACGCGGGCCTGACCAGCGAGCTGACGGTCGCGGAGGAGCAGTTCGGCCTGCTCGTGCACAACCTCGCCGAGGCCGTGACGATGAACGACGCCGACGGGCGGCTGGTGTACGTGAACCCCGCGGCCGTCGCGCTGCTCGGCGCGGGCAGCGCGGAGGAGCTGGTTCGCGCCGACCCGTGCGAGATCATGGAGCTCTACTCCGTCTTCGACGAGCACGGGCGCCCGCTCGCGCTCGCGGACCTCCCGAGCGAGCGGCTGCTGGCGGGCGAGGCCGACCCGGCGCCGCTGCTCGTGCGCAACATCGTCAAGGCGACCGGCACGGAGCGCTGGCTGCTGCACCGCTGCTCGGCGCTGCGCGAGCCCGACGGCGCGCTGCTGCGCGTGGTCAACGTGATCGAGGACCTGACCGAGGTCAAGCGCGCGGAGTCGGCGCAGCGGCTGCTCGCGGAGGCCAGCGAGGCGCTCGCCTCCTCGATGGACCCGGCCGAGCAGCTCGATGCGCTGGTGCGAAGGCTCGTGCCGGTGCTCGCGGCCGGGGCGGTCGTCGAGCTGCCCGACGAGCGCGGCGAGCTGCATGTCGTGGCCGCCGCCGGCGAGCCCGCGGGCGGCGACGGGGCGCTGCGGATCCCGCTGCGGGTCGGCGCCGAGGCGATCGGGACGCTGGCGCTCGCGCACGCCGAGCCCTGGCGCGGATTCGGCGGGGGCGAGCGGGAGCTCGCGGAGGAGATCGGCCGCCGCGCCGGTGTCGCGGTCTACAACGCGCGCAGCCACAGCCGCCGCACGGCGATCGCCCGCGCGCTCCAGCACGGCCTGCTCCCGCCCGAGCTGCCCGACGTGCCGGGCTGGTCGGCCGCCGTCATGTACCGGCCCGCCGGCGAGTTCAACGAGGTCGGCGGCGACTTCTACGACGTCTTCCGCGGCCCGGGCGGCTGGATGGTCGTGATCGGCGACGTCGCCGGCCAGGGCGCCGAGGCGGCCGCCCAGACGTCGCTTGCACGCTTCACGCTGCGCACGGCGGCCGAGCTGACGGGCGACGTGAGCGCCGCCGTCTCGCGCCTGAACGAGACCCTGCGCGGGCAGGCCGGGCTGCCGCTGTGCACGGTCGTGTGCGCGGAGCTGCGCGAGCGCGCCGACGGCAGCGCGGTCGTGACGCTGGCCAGCGCCGGCCATCCGCCGCCGCTGCTCGTGCGCGGGCGCGACGTGCTGCCCGTGGGCGAGCCCGGGACGATCGCCGGGGCGTTCGACGCCGAGTGGCCGGCGGTCCCGGTCGAGGTCGAGCCGGGCGACCTGCTCGTGCTCTACACGGACGGCGTGACCGACGCGATGGGCGAGGACGAGCGCTTCGGCGAAGACCGCCTGCGCGAGATGCTCGGCCGGCTCGAGGGCGAGGCGGGCGAGCGCGTGGCCGCGCTGCGGGCCGAGCTCGAGGCGTTCGAGCGCGGGCCGCAGCGCGACGACACGACCGTGCTCGTCCTGGAGTACCGCGGTCAGCCGGCCGAGGCGAGCCGCGCGGCGGCCTCGTCGATCACGGACTCGCGCTTGCAGAACGCGAACCGCACGAGCGAGCGCCCGGCCTCCTCGTCGTCGTAGAAGACCGACGTCGGGATCGCCACGACGCCGGCGCGCTCGACCAGCTCGCGGCAGAACGCCACGCCGTCGCGCTTGCAGTCGACGTTGGCGAAGTAGGTGCCGGCCGGGCGCAGCACCTCCAGCCCCGCCGCCTCCAGCCCGGCGCAGAGGCGGTCGCGCTTGACGCGCAGCTCGCTCGCCAAGGCCGCGTAGACCTCGTCGCCGAGCCCGAGCGCCACGGCGCCCGCGTGCTGGAACGGGGTCCCGCCCGCGAACGTCAGGTACTGCTTGGCCGTGCGCACCGCGGCGACGAGCGGCGCCGGCCCGACGGCCCAGCCCGTCTTCCAGCCCGTCACGGAGAACGTCTTGCCCAGCGAGGAGATCGTCAGCGTGCGCTCGGCCATCCCCGGCAGCGTGCACAGCGGGACGTGCTCGCCGTCGTGGACGAGGTGCTCGTAGACCTCGTCGGTGATCGCGATCAGGTCGTGCTCGATGCACGCGTCGGCGATCAGCTCGAGCTCGGGGCGCGAGAACACCTTGCCCGTCGGGTTGTGCGGCGTGTTGAGCAGCAGCACGCGCGCCCGGCGCGTGATCGCGGCCTCGAGCGCATCGGGATCGACGCGCCCAGCCGGGCGGGCTCAGCGTCACGGGGCGGCGGGTCGCGCCCGCCATCGCGATCCCGGCCGCGTAGGAGTCGTAGTAGGGCTCGAAGCAGACGACGTCGTCGCCGGGCTCGCAGATGCCCAGGAGCGCGGCCGCGATCGCCTCGGTGGCGCCGAAGGTGACCTGCACCTCGGTGGCCGGGTCGACCTCGATCCCGTAGAAGCGCCGCTGGTGGGCGGCGACCGCCTCGCGCAGCGCCGGCACGCCGGGCAGCGGGGCGTACTGGTTGCGGCCGTCGCGGATCGCGCGCTGCGCGGCCTCGAGCACCTCGGCGGGCCCGTCCTCGTCCGGGAAGCCCTGACCGAGGTTGATCGCGCCCGTGCGCTCGGCGAGCGCCGACATCTCCGTGAAGATCGTGGTGCCGAAGCCCTGCCACCGGGCCGCCGTCGAGGTCATCGGCGTGTGAAGCTACGCGATATGGCCATCGAACATCGCTTCACATTCGGGCTATGGACCGTCGGCAACCCGGGTCGCGACCCGTTCGGTGAGCCGACCCGCGCCCCGCTGGACCCTGTCGACTCCGTCCGCAAGCTCGCCGAGCTGGGCGCGTGGGGGATATCCCTGCACGACAACGACCTCGTCCCGTGGGGCACGCCGCCCGACGAGGAGGAGCGGATCGTCTCCGGCCTGGAGGCGGCGCTGGCCGAGACCGGCCTCGGCGTCGGGATGGCGACGACGAACCTGTTCGGCCACCCGGCGTTCAAGGACGGCGCGTTCACGTCCAACGACCGCGGCGTGCGGCGCGCGGCCATCGGCAAGGCGATGCGGGCGATCGACCTCGGCGGGCGCTTGAACGCGGAGGTCTTCGTCTTCTGGGGCGGCCGCGAGGGCACCGAGGTCGGGCACGGCCAAGGACCCGCGCGACGCACTGGAGCGCTACCGCGAGGCGATCGACGTGCTCGCGGACTACTCGGTCTCGCAGGGCTTCTCGATGACGTTCGCGATCGAGCCCAAGCCCAACGAGCCGCGCGGCGACATCTTCCTGCCGACCGTCGGCCACGCGCTGCACTTCATCACCACGCTCGCGCGGCCGGACATGTGCGGCGTCAACCCCGAGGTGGCGCACGAGACGATGGCCGGGCTGTCGTTCCACCACGGCGTCGGCCAGGCGCTGTGGGCCGGCAAGCTCTTCCACATCGACCTCAACGGGCAGCGGATCGGCCGCTACGACCAGGACTTCCGCTTCGGCTCGGAGGATCTCAAGGAGGCCTTCCACCTCGTGCGGCTGCTCGAGCGGGCGGGCTACGACGGGCCGCGGCACTTCGACGCGCACGCGTACCGCACCGAGGACGCCGAGGGCGTATGGGAGTTCGCGCGCGGCTGCATGGCGACCTACCGCGCGCTGGCCGAGGCGGCCGCGCGCTTCGACGCCGACCCCGACGTGCAGGAGGCGCTGGCGGCGGCCTCGGTGGCGGAGCTCGGCGAGTCGACGGTGGGCGGGGAAGACGACCCCGTCACTCTCAAGGCCGAGGTCGACGGGCTGAACAAGCTCGCCGCGCGCGGCTACGGCAACGAGCGGCTCGACCAGCTCGCCGTCGAGGTCCTGCTCGGCGTCCGATGAGCGTCGCGGTCGGCCTCGACGTCGGCACGAGCGGCGTCAAGGCGCTCGCCGTCTCCGAGACCGGCGACGTGGTCGGGCGGGAAGAGGTCGGCTACGGGCTCTCGACGCCGCGGCCGGGCTGGGCCGAGCAGGACCCGGCGGACTGGTGGCGGGCGACGGAGGAGGCGCTGGCGGCGCTCGACGTCCGTGAGGCCGCCGGGATCGGGCTGAGCGGCCAGATGCACGGGCTGGTCGCGCTCGACGCGGCCGGCGAGGTGATCCGCCCCGCGATCCTCTGGAACGACCAGCGCACGGCGGAGCAGTGCCGCGAGATCGAGGAGCGGGTCGGCTTCGAGCGGCTCGTCGAGCTGACCGGCAACCGCGCGCTGACCGGCTTCACCGCGCCCAAGCTGCTGTGGCTGCGCGAGCACGAGCCGGAGTCCTACGGGCGGATCGCGCGGATCATGCTGCCGAAGGACTACGTGCGGCTGAAGCTCTGCGGGGAGCACGCGATCGACGTCGCCGACGCGTCGGGCACGCTGCTGTTCGACGTCGCGCGGCGGCGCTGGAGCGACGAGGTCCTGAAGGCGCTCGAGATCCCGCGCGAGTGGCTGCCGCGGGTGCTCGAGTCGGCCGAGGTGTCGGGTCGCACGCCGGACGGTGTGCCGGTCGCCGCGGGCGCCGGCGACCAGGCGGCGGGCGCGCTCGGCGTCGGCGCGACCGGGGCGGGCGGGGCGAGTCTTGCCTCGGTCGTTCTGGGCACCTCCGGCGTGGTCTTCAGCGCGCTCGACGCCTACCGCGCCGACCCGCAGGCGCGCGTGCACGTCTTCTGCCACGCGGTGCCGGACCGCTGGCACGCGATGGGCGTGATGCTCTCCGCAGCCGGCTCGCTGCAGTGGTTCCGCGACGCGCTCGCTCCGGGCGTGGAGTTCGGCGCTCTGCTCGCGGAGGCCGAGCGCTGGGAGCCCGGTGCGGAGGGTCTGACCTTCCTGCCCTACCTGGCCGGCGAGCGCACCCCGCACGCCGACCCCGACGCCCGCGGCGCGTTCGCGGGGCTGTCGCTGCGCCACGATCGCGGCGCCCTGACGCGCGCGGTGCTCGAGGGCGTCGCCTTCGGGCTGCGCGACTGCCTCGACGTGGTGCGCTCCGTCGGCGCCGTGCCGGAGGTCGGCCGCGCCTCGGGCGGCGGCGCGCGCAGCGAGCTGTGGCTGCGGATCGTCGCCTCCGTCCTGGAGCTCCCGGTCGAGCGGCTCGCGGTCGAGGAGGGCGCCGCCTACGGCGCCGCGCTGCTGGGCGGGATCGCGGGCGGGGTCTGGCGTGACGCCGACGAGGCCTCCTCCGCGTGCATCCGCCCCCACGGGCGGGTAGACCCGGACCCCCGGTGGGTCGACGCGTACGGCTCACAGCGGGAGCGCTTCCGGGCGCTCTACCCGGCATTACGCGATACTCACTGAAGCAACTACACTTTTCGAAGCTATGGCGCAGGAACTGCAGAACCGCCCGTGCGGCGGTCGCTACGGCGACATCATCCAGGCGATCGGCAACACGCCGCTCGTCGAGCTCAAGCGCCTCTCGCCCAAGCCGGGCGTGCGCATCTGGGCCAAGCTCGAGTCCCACAACCCGACGGGCTCGGTCAAGGACCGCGTCGCCCGCGCGCTGATCGAGGACGCCGAGGAGAAGGGCCTGATCCGCCCCGGCCAGACGATCCTCGAGCCGACCTCGGGCAACACGGGCATCTCGCTGGCCATGATCTGCTCGCGCAAGGGCTACAAGCTCAAGGTCGTCATGCCCGACAACGTGACGCCCGAGCGCACCCAGCTGCTGCAGATGTACGGCGCGGAGATCGTCTACTCGCCCGGCGACCAGGGCTCCAACGGCGCGGTCGCGATGGCGCTGGAGATGGCGGAGGCCGACGCCTCGTACTACATGCCCTACCAGTACGGCAACGAGGCCAACCCGCGCGCGCACTACGAGGGCACGGCGCCCGAGATCCTGGAGGAGCTGGGAGACGGGATCAGCGCGTTCGTTGCCGGGTTGGGTACGGGCGGGACACTCATGGGCAACGGGCGGCGGTTCCGAGAAGAGCTCGGAGACCGGGTCAGAATCGTCGCCGCGGAGCCGATGCAGGGCGAGCCCGTGCAGGGCCTGCGCTCGCTCGACGACGGCTTCATCCCGCCGATCATCGACCTCTCCGTGCTGGACCGGAAGATCTTCGTCACCAACCACGACGCGATCGTCTGGACCCGGCGGCTGCTCGACGAGGAGGGCATCTTCGCGGGCGTCTCCTCGGGCGCGATCGCCTCGATCGCCGTGCGGATCGCGGGCGAGCTCGACGAGGGCAACGTCGTCTTCATCGTCTGCGACGACGGCTGGAAGTACCTCTCCTCGGGCCTCTACACGCGGCCCGTGGAGGAGATCGAGAACCTGGACTCCACCGTCTGGTGGTGACCACGAGGCGGGGCCTGCTGCTCGCGGGAGCGGGGGCGGGGGCGGGGCTGGCCGTCGCGGGCTGCGGCTCGCAGGAGAAGGAGACGCCGCCGGACGCCGAGCTGCTCGCGCCGTCGCTGGCCGCGGCGCTGGCGCTGGTCGCCGCCTACGAGCGCACCGGCGGGCGGCTCGCCCGTGAGCTGGCCGCGCGCGAGCGCGAACACATGGAGCGGCTCCGCGCCGCGGGCGCCCGCGGCGGCGCCCCGGCTCCCGAGACGCCCGCCGGGCGGCCGCTCGAGGCGGCGCTGGCGCTCGAGCAGGCGGCGATGCGCGCCCATGTGCGCGCGGTCGGGCTCGTGCGGCGCGGCAACCGCGGCCTCGTCGCCGAGCTGCTCGCCGACGACGCCCGCCACGCGGCCGAGCTGCGCTGGCGGATGGGTCGCAATCCCTTCCCCACCGCGTTCCCGGACGGCCGCGATGCCTGAGCCCTGCACGCGCCGAGAGGCGCTCGCCGCGGGCGTGGCCGGCGCCGCGGCGCTCGCGGTCGCTCCCGCGGCCCACGCCGCGCGCGCGGACGAGGGAGCGGCGCTGACGGAGCTGATCCGCGCGGAGGAGGACGCGGTGTTCGTCTACCGCGGCGCGGCCCTCCCGGACCGTCTCGGCGAGCAGCTGGCCGCCCAGGACCTCGAGCACGTTCGCGCGCTCGCGACCCAGCTGGAGGCCTTGACCATGCACATCCCCGACCCGGGGCGCACGCGCGAGGACCTCCCGCCCGAGGCGCTCGCGGTGCTCGAGCCGGCCGCCACCGGGGCGCGGCTGCGGGCCGCGGTCGCCTACGAGCGCGCGCTGATCGACGGCTGCGCGCGGGCGCTCGGGGCCCTGGAGCACGCGAACACGATCCGCACCGTCGCGACCGTGATGGCCGGCCACGCGCAGCACGAGGTGCAGCTCGCGCGCCTGGCCGGGTGAGAACGCTGTAGGCCCCGGGCCCGCGCGCCGATACCCTGGGGACCATGCCCTTCAACGTCGGCCCCGGCGAGCTCGTCGTGGTGCTCATCATCGCCCTGATCGTGCTCGGTCCCAAGCGACTGCCCGAGGTCGGGCGCTCGATCGGACACGGGATGCGCGAGTTCAAGGACTCGCTGAGCGGCGACTCCCGCCGCGACGATGACGACGACGACGAGTACGCCCCGCTCGAGCGCACTCCCGCCGCCAAGTAGCCCAGACCGTTCGCTAACGTCGGCCCCGTGCGGATCTCCCGCGAGCTGCTCGACGACGTGATCGCCCACGCGCGCGAGGACGCGCCGAACGAGTGCGTGGGCATGATCGCCAGCCGCGACGGCGAGGCGGTGTCCGTCCACCGCGCCCGCAACGCCGCGGCCAGCCCCCTGCGCTACGAGATCGACGGGATGGAGCAGTACAAGATCCAGAACGCGATCGAGGACGCCGGCCTCGAGCTCGGCGCGATCTACCACTCGCACACGCGCTCGGACCCGCTGCCGTCGCAGACGGACATCAACCTCGCCTTCTATCCCGAGGCCCTGTACGTGATCGTGGGGCTCAAGGCCGGCGAAGCCGACGTGCGCGCGTGGAGGATCGTCGACGGCAAGGTCTCCGAGGCGCAGCTGGAGGTCGTCCCCTAGTGCTCGTCTGCCCCTCGTGCGCGACGGGGCACGAGGACGGTGAGCGGTTCTGCGCGAGCTGCGGCGTCCCCTTGGTGGAGGCCGAGCCCGAGCCGCTGCCGGGCGACGAGCGCCGCGAGCGCGCCCGCAAGATCCGCCCGCAGTACGCCGAGGGCCCGCTCGTGAAGGTCGTCGGCGCGCGCAACCAGGCCGAGGCCGAGCTGCTGCAGGGCATGCTGCTCGAGGAGGGCGTGCCGTCGCTGATGCGTCGCTCGGGCGGGTTCGACGTGCCGGACTTCCTCGCCTCGGGCCCGCGCGACATCCTCGTGCCCTCCTCGGGTGCGACGGCCGCGCGCGAGATCCTCCAGCTCCCCGAGCCCGCGCCGGGCATCGGCATGGCTCCGGGCGAGGGCACGCCCGCGTGGGTGAAGGCGATGGCCGTCGCCCTGACGGTCGTGATCCTGGCGATCATCGCCGCGGGCGTCTACGCCGCGGTCTTCTAGGCGATGGGGGCGGCCAGCCCCCCGACGCCGGTGTGAGCCCCCAGGTCCCGCACGCCGGTCAACGCCCTCGTGGAGCGGCCACGAGAACGGGATCGTGTGATGACCCGAAACGAGCCACACGGAGCCCCAATGACCGCCACCGCCACCCCCATCCATGCCCCGCCGGCCCGCCACCGCGGGTCCCGCACGGCCGCCGTCGCCGCCGCCAGCGTCCTGGGCGTGCTCTCGCTCGCCAGGGCGCCGGCCAGCAGACGCTCGACTGGGAGCTCCGCGACGGACGCTGGCCGGTCGTCGTGATGAACCCGGACGGCTCGCGCGGCGTCGACGCGGACGTGAGCGCCGGCGTGAACATCGGCATCCTCGAGCCGCTCGGCTGGAGCCTGCTCGGCGGCTCCGCACTGCTCCTGCTCGGCGCCGTCGGCGTGGGCTACGCGGGTCTGCGGCGGCGCTAGCGCCTACGCCGTGGCACGGCGCTCGCATCGGCCAGCCGGGTCAGGTGCGAGCGCCAGGCGTCCTCGGTGCGGCGCACGCCGCGGCCGTGGAAGCCTTCGGCGAGCAGGTGGTCCGCGCCGGCGCGGGCGGCCGCGACGGCGGCGCGCTCGCCCTCTTCCCGCGCCAGCAGGTCGAAGACCGTGCCGCCGAGCAGCAGCGCGTCGGCGGGCTTGGGCGGGAAGGCGGGCTTGCCGCCCTCGCGCAGCCGGCGGGCGACCGCCGGACGGACGTGGCGCGTCTGGCCGCTCAGCCACTGCGCGCCGCCCTCGACGAACCACGCGGAGCGCATCCAGCGCCGCAGCCGCAGCGGCCCGAGCGGCGGCGGGAAGCCGGGGTGGCGGCGGGCGAGCGCGTGGCGCGCCAGGAGCGCGCTCGGGGCGAGCATCAGCATCTCCAGCGAGCCCTCGACGTTCGAGGCCCGCTGCGCCAGCAGCCGCGGCGAGAGCACGTGGATCTCGCGCTCGCCCGCCCAGCCGACCACGTAGCGGCGCGCCGCGGGCGCCGTCAGCCGCCGCTGCAGCGCCAGCCACGGCTGGGCCGCGTCGAGCTGCGCCGGCGAGCCGTGCAGCACGACCGCGAGCTCGCCGAGCTCGACCTCGAGCTGGCGCTCCAGCCGCTCGCGCCCGTACTCGAGCTGCGCGAGCACGCGCTCGGCGTCGCCCGCGTCGCGCTCGTCATGGCGCGCGACGAAGGTCTCCGATGCCGTCTCGGTCCAGGCCACGCCCCCCGTTCTAGCGGGGCACGCGCGCCTGGATCTCGTTGACCTGCTGGTAGGTGGGCCGGTTGATCCACGGGATCAGCGGCTGGGTGGCGCCGCCGACCGGACGGAAGCGGACCGAGTCGTAGCACGCCTGGTCGCCGTCCTTGCCCTCCTCCTTGCAGACCTCGTCGCCGCTGTAGAGGGCGCTCGCGGGCACCTTCAGCGCGGCCTTGAGCGACGAGCGCAGCCGGTTGCGGCACTTGCGCAGCTTGCCGCCGCCGCAGTAGCGCATCACGTAACGGCCCTTGACCTTGCGCTTGAGGATCGTCCGCAGGTCCTTGCGGACGTAGCCGTACCAGGCGCCCTGGTAGGCCGAGCCGAGGTGATCGCCGTGGTTGTTGGGCGCGTTGTCGAGCTGGGTCGTGGCCAGCAGCCGGTCGACGGCCGCCTTGCCCAGCTTGGGCTGGAACTGGGCGCGCACCCAGCGCGGCCACCAGGCGTCCATGATCCGGATCGCGTTGGAGTGCTCGTAGACGCCGTCGCGGTCGCCGTCGATGCGCCGCCCGCCGGAGCGCCGCCACGCCGCCAGCTCGGCGACGGCCCGCCGCAGCGCCGGGTCCTTCGGCCGCCCCATCACCCGCAGCGCCAGCGGCAGGACCGCGTGCGCGCGCAGGTCGCCAGTCCCGGCGACCTCCATGATGTCCACGACCTCGGGCAGCGTGAGCTTGCGCCCGCCGCGCAGCTTGTCGCGCAGCGGGTCCTCGAGCAGCACGGAGCGGTAGGTGGAGGAGAAGACGTTCTCGTCCGGGCCCGCGAAGCCGAGCGCCTGGCGGTTGTTCCAGGAGATCAGGTACTGCTGGTCGATCGTCTGCGGGTGCTTGGCGAACGAGGCGAACGCCGCGGTGTGACGGTCGGGGTCGTAGCCCTTCCACTCGGTCGAGCGCCGCGCGCGCACGGGGAACGCGTGGTCCACGCGCTTGCCGCGGACCGGGTTCGCGCCCGAGTTGAAGTAGGCGATGTTCTCCGGATCGGCGTAGAACCAGTTGAACGCGTAGCCGATCTTGCTCGCGGCGCGCTGGAAGGAGGCCGCGTCGCGGACCTTGTCGGGCTCGTTGAAGTTCATGAAGCCCGCCGCGGAGTCGACCTCGTGGAAGTAGGTCGAGCGCAGCTTCGTGAAGATCACCGGCTTGCCGCGCACGGTCCCGCGGCCGGCCACGAGCCCGAGCTTGGTCCGCTCGGCCCGCAGCGTCTGCGTGCCGGCGGGCGTGTCGTCGCCCGGCGAGGGCTGCCAGCGGTTCTGCTTCTCGAGCACCTCGATCGGGAGGCACGAGCCGCGGTAGGAGTAGTGCATCGACTGCTGCGTCGCCTTGCCGCCGCCCGGCTCGCACAGCGTCATCGCGTAGGTGTCGATCAGGTCCTGGCCCGCCGAGGTCGCGCTCCACGCGTAGTCGCGCCCGCGGCCGAGCTGCACGTAGAGGTTGACGCCGATGAACGAGGCGCCGCGCGCGTCGATCGCCGGCCCGGCCTCGGAGGCGGGCGCGTGCACGTCCTGCTCCATCAGGATCTGCGGGTTGAAGTAGGCGACCTGCGGCCCCGCCACCATCAGCGGGTGCCCGCTGGCCGAGCTCCGGCCGGAGACGAGCACGGCGTTGGACTCCGTGAACGGCAGCGCGTCGCGGGACAGCCCGAGCCCGGTCGAGCTCGCCGACGCGGAGGGCGAGCCGCCCGACCTCGCGGTGACGAAGTCGTGCAGCTTCAGCGAGCCGCGGTCCGGCCGCGCCACCGCGCGCGGGCGCTTGGGCGTGCGCTGGTAGGGGAAGCGCTTGCCGCGGACCGTCACGGGCGCCTCCGGGTCCTGCGCGGAGCGGAAGTTGCGGAACGCGCGCAGGCCCTTGCGCTTGCCGAAGCGCTTCTGCAGCGCGTCGGCCACCTGCGACCAGGCGAGCTCCTCGCCGCCGCCCTTGCCGAAGATGCCGCCGACCAGCGACGCGGTGGCGATGAGGTCGGCCTCCTTCCAGGGCTGCGGGCCCTCCGGATGGCCGAGCGCCGCGTACTCGCCGGGCAGCTTGGAGGGGTCGAGCCTGGTCTCGTTGATGTAGGTGTTGATGCCGGCGATGTAGTTGCCGACGTCGCGCTGGATCTGCTTGCCGTCGGCGCCGAGGAAGTCGGGCAGCTGGGTCGCCTGACGCTCGAGGTCGGACTCCGTGTAGGGGGCGACCTCCCACTGCTCGGCGTCCATCCCCGCGTTGGAGCCGCCCGCGAAGTCCGACAGCTCCGCCCGGCCCGCGTGGCGCAGCACGTCCATGAAGAACAGCCGGTCCTCCGCGGCCGCGTAGCCCGTGCCGAACATCGCGCCGTCGCGCGTGGACCCGTAGATGTGGGGCACGCCGAACCCGCGATCGCGCACGATCGTGACGTCTCCCCGCGGGGAGTACGTCCGCTCCGCCTGCCCGTCGGGCACGCCGAAGCTCGAGTCCTTGAAGAAGCTCGGGAGCTGCTCGGCGCTCAGGCCGGGCGTCGCGTACATCAGGTCGCGGTACATGCCGAGCTGGTCGCAGCAGTGCGGCACCGTCGCGCCCGTGGCGAGGAAGGCCGCCAGCTCGGCGCCGTTGTAGCGCCCGCGTGTGCCCGGCGGCAGGACGTCGCGGAAGCCCTTGCCGTCGTTCGCCTGGTACGCCCCCGGCGTCGGGGCCCTGGGACGGGAGGTCCGGGACGATCGTGGGGACGACCGTCGGGATCGGCAGCGGGAGCTGCGCGGAGGCGGGTGAGGCGAGGAGCAGCGCCGCGAGGGCGGCGGCGAACGCGATGCGAGGCAGCATGCCGCTGCCTCGCTTACCCCTGAACGGGTGCGTTCAGTCAGGCGCTACGCGTAAGCGGGCGCGCCGTTGGACTCGGCGATCGCCGAGATCTCCTCGGAGGCCCGCTCGAACTCCTCGTCGGAGAGCACTGGCGTGCCCTCGAACGGGAGGTCGCGGGTGATCTCCAGCCACGAGCGGCACCCGCCGTAGTCGTCGCGCACGCGGACCGTGACCGGCCGCGGGATCCGGTACGTGCGCAGCAGCAGCACGTGCAGCGGGTGGCGGCGCTTCCACGCCAGGCGCTTCTCGGCGTAGTCGGGCGTCCAGACGTAGAACGGCGACAGCGCGTCGACGGCGCGGCGGTCGGTGACCGTCCAGGCCGAGGCGACCTCGGCCCAGGCGCGGATCCGGACCCGGTCGGGCTGCGGGATGCCGCCGTCACGGGTCAGCGCGTGGGCCGGCGGCTCGCCGTCGGTCCAGACGCCCTCCTCGAGCGCGCGACGCATCTCCGACTGGTGCGACTCCCGCACGAGGTCGTTGCGCTGGTGGTCGAACGTGGGGTACAGGAAGAAGCGGTCGTGGTCGAGCGCGAAGTGCTTGCCCGGCTCGCGGATGCCGCCCTTGCGGAGCGTCACGAGCTGCTCGCCCTCGGCGAGCGCGCGCACGGTGACAGCCCATTCCTTGAAAGCGATTGGCATAGGGGAGAGTGGTCTCGTCGAAGGAGAGAAGAGTGGTACGTGCTACATGGGGCTACCCGCGCGCAAACACACGGCCGGCGGCACAACTGCAATGCTCCCGGCCGACCCCCGCGTCGGGCACAGTCACATACTATGCACAAAGTCGCGAAATCGCCAAATGTCCCTGCAAATGGCCCTCATTTTCGCAAATGTCGTGGTGTCAGCAGACAGGTCCTAGGCGTCAGATGGAATCGCTGCCAGTGAGTCCCTCGACGACCTCGAGCACCGCGGCGAAGTCCTGCTGGCCCAGCCCGCGCCCGACCCCGGCGCTGTAGAGCTCCCCGGCGAGCCCCGCGAACGGGAACGAGGCGCCCGCCCCGCGCGACTCCTCCAGGCACAGGTCGATGTCCTTGAGCATGTGCTCGAGCTTGAACAGCACGGGGATGTCGCGGTCGACCATCGCCTCGCCCTTGAGCGCGCGCATCGTCGAGTCCGACGAGCCGCCCGTCATCACGTCCAGCAGCGCGCCGAGGTCGAGCCCCATCCGGCGCCCGACCGTGATCGCCTGCGCGAGCGTCGCGCAGTTGACCGCCGTGACGCCCTGCGAGAGGACCTTGACGGCCTGCCCCTGGCCGGCCTCCCCGGCGTGCACGATCTTCTCGCCCATGACCTCGAACAGCGGCCGCGCGCGGGCGACGTCGGCCTCGGCGCCCGCCGACCATGATCGTCAGCGTGCCGGCCTCGGCCTTCGGCGAGGAGCCCGTCACGGGCGCGTCGACGAACGCGTGCCCCTCGGCTGAGAGCCGCTCGGCGAGCGAGCGCGCGGTCGCCGGGGCGATCGTCGACATGTCGACGAACAGCGTCCCCGGCCGCGCGCCGGCCAGCGCGCCGTCCTCGCCGAGGATCATCGCCTCGACCTGCGCGCCGTCGACGACCATCGTGATCACGACGTCCGAGCGCTCCGCGACCGCCCGCGGCGAGTCCGCCAGGCGCCCGCCGTGCTCGGCCACCCACTCCTCCGCCCGCTCGCGCGTGCGGTTGAAGACCGTCAGCTCGTAGCCCGCCTCGGCCAGGTTGGCAGCCTGGCGCGAGCCCATGATGCCCAGCCCGACGAAGCCCACGGATTCACTCGCCATGCCCGCCACCTCCAGGTGTCTCGATCCTCAGCCGCTGACCGGCGCGCAAGCTGCCGCTCGCCTTCGGCTCCAGTTGCTCGCCGTCGAGCAGGTTGCGACCACGCTCGCCCGGCTCCCCGCCGTCCGCGCCCGGCGGGGCGTGGCGGCGGCGCTCGGTCAGCAAGGAGTAGCGCATGTCCTCCAGCGCCTCGACCTCGCGCACGACGCCGTCGCCGCCGCGGTGGGCGCCGGCGCCGCCGGAACCGCGGCGCAGGGCGTACTCGACCACCCGCAGCGGGAACTCCAGCTCGAGCGCCTCGACCGGCGTGTTGAGCGTGTTCGACATCGCGACGTGCACGCCGCTGGGGCCGTCGGCGTCGGGGCAGGCGCCCTGGCCGCCGCCGAGCGTCTCGTAGTAGGCGAAGTCGTCGTTGCCGAGCGTCAGGTTGTTCATCGTGCCCTGGCCGAGCGCGCGGCCGAACGCCGCGAGCACGAGGTCCGCCACGCGGCTCGACGTCTCGACGTTGCCGGCCACCACCGCGGCCGGCGAGCGCGCGTTGAGCAGGCTGCCCTCGGGGGCGATCACCGTCACGGGGCGCATCGCGCCGGCGGCGGGCGGGATGTCGGGGTCGGTGAGCACGCGCACGGCGAACCAGCAGGCGGAGCGCGTGACCGCCATCGGGCAGTTGAGGTTGCCGCCGTGCTGCGCGGCCGAGCCCGTGAAGTCGAGCGTCAGCTCGTCGCCGTCGACGGTCGCCTCCAGGCACAGCTCCAGGTCGCCGTCGGCGGCCTCGAGGACGTCGCTGGCCTCGCGGGTGCCGTCCTCGAGCTGGCTCAGGCAGGCGCGCATGCGGCGCTCCGCGTAGTCGACGGTCTCGGCCATCGCCTCGCGCAGGCCGTCCGCGCCGAGCCGGCCGCGCAGCTCGACCAGCCGCCTCGCGCCCGCGCGGTTGGCGGCGAGCTGGGCGCGCAGGTCGGCGCGGCGCTGGGCGGGCTGGCGCATCTGGGCGGCGAGCTCCTCGATCGCCTCGTCGTCGAGCCGCCGCGGCGGGATCACGACGCCCTCGTCCTCCAGCGTCGTCGAGTCGGCGGGCATCGAGCCGGGCGTGGGGCCGCCGACGTCGGCGTGGTGGGCGCGGCTGGCGGCGAAGCCGAGCAGATCGCCGTCGTCGAGCACGGGGGTGATGACGGTGATGTCGGGCAGGTGCGTGCCGCCGGCGAAGGGGTCGTTGAGCACCCATGGGGTCCCGTCGGCGTGGTCCTCGCCGGTGATCGCCGCGACCGCGTCGGGCATCGCGCCGAGGTGGACCGGGATGTGCTCGGCCTGCATGACCATCTGGCCCTCGGCGTCGAACAGTGCGCAGGAGGCGTCGCGGCGCTCCTTGATGTTGGCGCTGTGGGAGGCCTTCACGAGCACGGCGCCCATCTCCTCGCAGGCCGCGCGCAGGGCGCCGGAGACGACGCGCAGCGTGATCGGGTCAACCGCCACGCTTCTCCAGCCGGATCGTCCCCGACTCGAGCACCTGGCCCGCCCAGCCGGGCGGCACCGCGAGCGTCGCCTCTGGGAGCTCCACCAGCGCCGGCCCCTCGATCTCCGTGCCGGGCCCGGGCTCGCCGGTGATGACCGCCGTCGCGTGCTCCTCGCCGCCGAAGGTGGCCGTGCGGCTGGAGGTCTTGGCGCCCGTCGGCGGCGGCGCCGGCCGCGGCCGCGTCCACGTCCGGGCCCGGCTCGGTGGCGGTCGCGCGCAGCGTGACGAGCTCGACCTCGCCCTCGGGGTCGCGGAACCCGTAGGCCTCCTCGTGGGCGGCGTGGAAGGCCTCGCGCAGCTCCTCGGCCGAGTCGTGCGCCACGACGGCCAGCTCGAACGCCTGCCCGCGGTAGCGCAGCTCGGCGGTCACGCGCACCTCCGCCTCGGCGTCGCCGAGCTGCTCGCGCGCCCGCTCGGCCAGCTCGGCGGTCTCGCGGGCGAGCGCCTCGTCCGTCAGCGTCCCGCCCGCCAGCAGCACGCTGCGCTGGACGTCGCGGCGGCGGTCGGAGACGACCAGCCCGAGCGCCGCGAGCACGCCCGAGGCGCGCGGGCAGAGGATCCGCGTCATGCCGAGCTCCTCGGCGATGTCGGCGGCGTGCAGGCCGCCCGCGCCGCCGAAGCACAGCAGCGCGAGCTCGCGCGGGTCGACGCCGCGCTCGACGGTCATCACGCGCAGCGCGCGAACCATCTCGGCGTTGGCGACGCGGCGGATGCCCTCGGCGCAGTCGAGCGGCGCGAGATCGAGCGAGCCGGCGAGCTCGCGGACGGCCTGCTCGGCGGCGTCGCGGTCGAGCGTGATGTCGCCGCCGAGCGACGCGCCGTCGGGCAGCAGGCCGAGCAGCAGGTTGGCGTCGGTGACCGTCGGCTCCGTGCCGCCGTGGCCGTAACAGGCCGGCCCCGGCCGGGCGCCCGCGGAGCGCGGCCCGGCGCGCAGGGCGCCGCCCGGGTCGCGCCAGCCGATCGAGCCGCCGCCGGCGCCGACCGTGTGGATGTCGAGCATCGGCAGCGCCACGGGCCGGCCGCCGACCTCGCGCCCGGCCGCCTCGCGCACGGAGCCGTCGAGGATCACGCAGACGTCGCACGAGGTGCCGCCCATGTCGAAGCACAGCGCGTCGGGCTCGCCCGCAGCGGCCGCGGCCCAGGCCGCGCCGGCCGCGCCGCCCGCGGGCCCGGACAGCACGGTCAGCGCCGCGTGCGCGCCGGCGTGTGCGGCGCTCGCGAGCCCGCCGGAGGACTGCATGACGGCCGGCTCCGGCAGCCCGGCCTCGCCCGCGCGCTCGACGAGCCGGCGCAGGTAGGAGCGCAGCAGGGGGGAGAGGGCGGCGTCGACCTCGGTGGTGGCGGCGCGCTCGAACTCGCGGAAGGTGCCGACGGCCTCGTGCGAGAGCGAGACGTGCACGTCCGGGAGCCGCTCGGCCAGCGCCTCGCCGAGCGCCCGCTCGTGCTGCGGGTGGCGGTAGGCGTGCAGCAGGCAGACGGCGACCGCCTCGGGGTCGCCGTCCGCGACGGCGTCGAGCACCCTCGCGATCCCGTCGTCGTCGAGCTCGCGCTGCGGGCCGTCGGGGCCCATACGCTCCGGCAGCGCCGACGCGGCGCTCGCGCGGCACGAGCGGCGCCGGGTGCGCCTTGCAGAGCCGGTAGAGGTCGGCGCGCGCCTGCCGCCCGAGCTCGACGACGTCCTCGAAGCCCTCGGTGGCGACGAGCACCGTGCGGGCGCCCTCGCCCTCCAGCAGCGCGTTCGTGGCCACCGTCGTCCCGTGGGCGAACGCGCGCACCTCGTCCGCCGAGGCCCCGGCGCGCTCCAGCGCGGCCGAGACGGCGGCCAGCACGCCCTCGGACTGGTCCTCCGGCGTGGTCGGCGCCTTGGCCGTCACGAGCCGGTCGCCGGCGGCGAGGACCGCGTCCGTGAAGGTCCCGCCGACGTCCACCCCGAGCAGCACGGGAGCGGACGCTACAACCGCGCGCTGCGGCGCGGCGTGCCGCGGCTACGCGGCGAGCGCGACCTCTTCGGTCTCGGCCAGGTGCTGGTGCGAGGGGCAGTAGCCGTTGTGCGGCAGCGGCACGCGCTGGCAGGCGGTCCCGCGGCGCGTGGTCGCGCGGCACTCGATCCGGTTGCCCGCGAGGTCGTAGCCGCTGGCCGGCTGCGCGGCGAGCCACTCGCGGCAGAAGGTCAGGTAACGGTCCACGACGCAGTAGACGCGCCGCTGGGAGGTCATCGGGAAGTAGATCCGGATGTCGTTGAACAGCGTCTTCGTCGGCCTGGCGAAGTAGTGCATGTCCGTGGCGAGCCGGTAGACCGCGGCCTCGCATGCCTTGAGCACCCGCTCGTGATTCGTGAGGCCGCTCTGGAGCGGGTGGTCCTCCAGGATCTCGTCTTCGAGCTCCCTATAGATGGCCCGGCTGAATTGATACATCGCATTTCCCCCTCGGACTGCATCCCCTCGGGCCGGCTCCGTGGCCCGACGTCGCAGTCCTTGCCGATCTCGTGACTTTCCGAACGATGTCTTTGTTGACTTGTCGTTAAGGCGAACGAGATCGTTCGCTGGAGCTTGCGGTCAGCTCCAGGGCTCGGTGCCGGGTGCGGCGCCACCGGCGGCCACGACGGTGTGGCGGCCGTCCAGCGTGGAATCGGTTCCACGGAAATCGGACCGCGCGTGGGCGCCACGGCTCTCCTCGCGCGAGAGCGCGCACGCGGCCACCAGGCGCGCGAGCGGGTGCGGGTCCTCGAGCAGCGGCGCGAGCCCCTCGGCGCTGCGCTCCAGGCCCGCGTGGCGCCACATCGCCTCGCGGGTCTCGCGGCTCGGCGGCCGGGGCCACCGGAGTCTCCGGGAGCCGTGCCGCCGGCGTGCCCCGCGGGGGCTCGAGCGCGAGCCCGGCGAGCGCCGCGCGGCGGCCGAAGACGAAGCACTCCGACAAGGAGTTCGACGCGAGCCGGTTGGCGCCGTGCAGTCCGGTGCAGGCGCACTCGCCGACCGCGAACAGCCCGGGCACGCCCTCCGCGCGCCCCTCGAGGTCGGTGACGATCCCGCCCATCACGTAGTGGCTGGCGAAGGCGACGGGCACGAGCTCGGTCATCGGGTCCAGGCCGGCCTCCCGCAGGGCGGCGACCACGTTCGGGAAGCGGCCGGGGTCGACGCCGCGCATGTCCAGGCCGACCGACGCCGCGCCCGTGCGCGCGAGCTCGTTGAAGATCGCGCGCGCCACCGCGTCGCGCGGCGCCAGCTCGTCGACGAAGCGCTCGCCGTCCGCGCCGTGCAGGGTCGCGCCCTCGCCGCGCACCGCCTCGGAGATCAGGAACCCCTCGCGGCCGGGCAGGCCGACGACCGCGGTCGGGTGGAACTGCGCGAACTCGAGGTCCGCGAGCGCGGCGCCGGCGGCGCGCGCGAGCATCAGCCCTGAGCCGAAGGAGCCCGGCGGGTTCGTCGTGCGCGACCACAGCGCGGCGGCGCCGCCCGTGGCCAGCACGACCGCGCGCGCGGCGACCGGCGCGGCCGTCGTCGAGGACCACGGCCGCGCCGTCCTCCATCGCCAGGGCGGCGGCGCGGCGGCCCTCGAGCACCTCGATGCGCTCGTGCTCGGCGACGACCGCCGACAAGCGTGCGCAGGATCCGCCGGCCCGTCGCGCTGCCGCCAGCGTGCGCGACGCGGCGGGCGCCATGGCCGCCCTCGAGCCCGAGCGCGAGGTTGCCGTGCCGGTCGGCGTCGAAGCGCACGCCGATGCGCTCGAGGTCGCGGAATCGCTCGGGCGCCTCATCGCAGAGCACCTCGGCGGCGGAGCGGCGGGTCAGGCCGCGCCCGGCCGACAGCGTGTCCTCGAGGTGACGCTGCGGCGAGTCGTCGGCGGCGAGCGCGGCGGCCAGGCCGCCCTGGGCCCAGTAGGAGGCGGTCTCGCCGAGCGGGCGGCCGGAGATCAGCGTGACGTCGGCGCCCTCGCGGGCGGCGCACAGGGCCGCGTAGAGCCCGGCGGCCCCGGCACCCACGACGGCCAGATCGGCGGGCGGGGCCATTGCCCTACGGTACCCGCGTGCCCAGCTCTCCCTGGTTCCGCCACGACGCGCACCTCGCGCACGACGTGCCCGGCCATCCGGAGCGCCCGGCGCGGATCCGCGCCCTCGAGGCCGAGATGTCGGCGAACGACTGGTTCGGCTGCGAGCGCGTCGAGGCGCCGCGGGCGGAGCTCGAGCTGATCGACGCGGTCCACACGGAGTCCTACGTCACGGCGCTGCAGGAGATGTGCGCGCGGGGAGGCGCCCGCATCGACGCCGACACGATCGCCCTCGAGGGGACGTGGGAGGCCGCGCTGCGCGGCGCGGGCGGGGCGGCGGCGCTTGTCGATGCGCTGCTCGGCGGGGGCGCCCGCGCCGGCGTCTCCGCGCTGCGCCCGCCGGGCCACCACGCCGAGGCTGCGCGCGCCATGGGCTTCTGCTTCTTCGACAACGTCGCCGTGGCGGCGCGGCGGGCGCGCGACGCTCACGGGGCCGAGCGCGTCCTGATCCTCGACTGGGACGTCCACCACGGCAACGGGACCAACGACATCTTCCACGCCGATCGGGGCGTGCTGTTCGTCTCCATCCACGAGTCGCCCGCTGTATCCGGGCACGGGCCCGGCGTCCGACGTCGGCTCGGGCGCGGGGGAGGGCTACACGGTCAACCTCCCCGTGCCGGGCGGCACGGGCGACGCCGGCTACCGCTCGCTGGTCGAGCACGTGACGGGCGCGCTGATCCGCGACTGGCGGCCGCAGCTCGTGCTGGTCTCGGCGGGCTTCGACGCCCACATCGACGACCCGCTGGCGAGCTGCCGCGTGTCCGAGGCGGGCTACGCCGGCATGACGGCCTCCGTGCGGCGGGCGGCCGACGCGGTCGGCGCGCCGGTCGGCCTCGTGCTGGAGGGCGGCTACGACCTCGGCGCGCTGTCGCGCTCGATGGCGGCGCTGATGCCGGTGCTGCTGGCGGAGGAGACGCCCGCGGACGAGGAGCTCGCGGTGCACCCGATGGCGACCCGGGCGCTCGAGCGGCTGGGCCGCTACTTCCCCGGCCTCTAGCTACTTCTTGGGAACGATGCGCCGCGCCGAGCCGCCGCCGGCCTGGTCGCGGACCTTGGCCAGCGCCTCTTGGGCCTGGTCCTCGCTGTCGTAGGTGCCGCTGAAGACGACGAACGAGTCCGGGCCGAGCGACTCGAAGTCGTCCGAGTCGAGCACGCCGACGGTCGGCACGCCCTTGGTCGCCAGCTCACCGGCCAGCCGCTCGGCGTCCTCGCGGGTGCCGGAGGAGTTGAGCACGACGGTCCAGGCGGTCTCGCCCTCCGGCCACTCGGCGAGCCCGGGGCTCGTCGTGCCGCCCTCGGGCTCCGGCGACGGGGTGGGCGAGGGCGTCGGCACCGGCGTCGGAGTGCCCTCGGCGCCGGGCGCCGGGGTGGCGGCGGGCGGGGCGGTCGCGACCGGGGTCGGCGTCGGCGGCGACCTCCTGGACGCCCTCGGCGTCGCTGGCCAGCTCGACGATCGCGAGCACGACGGCGATCAGCACGAGCGCGAGCAGCACGCCGACCACGGCGACCGACGCGCGCCAGCCGCGCGGCTCGGCGATGCGGGTGCCGACGGCCGCGCCGCAGTCCAGGCACCACTCCTGCTCGGCGCTCAGGTGGGCGCCGCAGCGAGGGCAGCGCCGCTCGACCGGAGTCGGCGGCGGAGGCGTCTCGACCGTGCTCACGGGCGGTGCTCCGAGGTGACGGGCTCGCCGAGGTCGGTCGTCGGCTGGTCCGAGCCGGCGGGGTTGGAGTTCGCGTCGGCCGGCGCACCGGCCCCGGGGCCCGCGGCCTCGGCGGGCGTCGCGCCGGCCTCCGGGCTCGCGGCGTCGGCGTCATCGCCGGTGACGGCGGGCTGCCGGCCGGTGTACTCCGCGAGCGCACGGCGGTGCTCGTCCGTGGGCTCTTCGGCGGCCGGCGTGGCCGCGGCGTGCGCGGCGGCGGCGCGCTCTGCCTCGGCGGCCTGGGCGGCGGCGGCGCGCTCGGCCTCGGCGGCGTGCCGGTCGGCGATCGCGCGGTCGGTGGTCTCCTCGGCCAGCTTGCGCGCGCGCTCGGTCAGCGGGGTGCCGCAGAACGCGCACCAGCCGGCTTCGGAGCCGTGCAGCTCGCCGCAGCTCGGGCAGGTGCCGCCGATCCCGGGCTGGCGCACGACGGTGGCGGCGGGGCCGCCGAGGCCGAGCGCGGCCTCGTGGGCGCGCAGCTCCTCGTCGATCGCGGCCAGGCGCGCGGCCTTGCGCTCGACGATGTCGCGGTGGCCGCCGTGCGAGGAGCCGGCGCGGTGGACCTCGTAGGAGAAGCCGCCGAGGTCGCGCAGCAGCACTTCGCGCGCGGCCTGCAGGAAGCGCACGCGGCGGCGGATCGCGCCACGGCGGGCGCCCTCGGCGGGCTGCTGCTCGAGGCGGTCGGCGTCGATGCCCGCGGGCAGGTCGCGGCGGCGGCGCTTGAGCTCCTCCTCCCGCGCGCGCTCCTCCTCGGACAGGGCCGGGCCTTCCTCTTGGGAGACGACGGTGGCGTCGACCGGCTCGGAGGCCGCCGGCGTTCCGGGCGGGGACTCGTCGGCGGTCGCGGCGCGTCTGCGTGTCAGGCGTCGCAACAGGCCGTTCATTGGCATAGGGGCGCGTCGCTCGAAGCACCCCGCAAGGCGAGTATAGGATTCCTCGCCCCCCGCTCCGCCGGCAGGGGTGCCGGGGGCGCCCGCTACGCGCGCTCCGCCAGCAGGCCGCGCCAGGCCTCCACGACGCGCGCGGCCATGCGGTCGGCCGAGAACAGCTCGGCGCGCCGGCGGCCGGCCACCCGCGGGTCCGGATCGGCCAGTGGCGCGCGCAGCGCCGCGCGCCAGGCGTCGCGGTCATACGGCGCGCAGAAGGCGCCCTCGATCCCGTGCAGGGCGACCGGGTGGATGCCGACGGGCGTCCCGAACGCCGGCACCCCGCAGGCGATCGCCTCGATCACGGACAGGCCGAAGCCCTCCGCCTGGGACGGCACCAGCACGGCGTTGGCCGCGTTGATCCAGTACGGGACCTCGTCGGGCGGGACGCGGCCCATCTGCAGCAGCGGGACGTCGCCGGCCGCCTCCCGCGCGCGGTCGAAGCGCTTGAGCGGGCGCGAGGGGTCGTGCGGGAAGAGCAGGTAGGGGCCGTCGGGTTCCAGCCCCAGCCGCTCGCGCGCCTCGCGACGCGGGATCGGCCGGAAGCGCGTCAGGTCGATGCCCACCGGCAGCACCGCCACGCGCCGGCGGGTGCCCGCGCCGGGGATGTTCTCGCTGAACTCGCGCGAGACCGCGGCGGGCAGCGCCGTGAACGGCAGCACCGCGCGCGTGATCCGGTTCGAGCGCGGGTGGAAGAGGTCGTTGCCGTGCAGGGTGACCACGACGGGGCCGAGCCGCGCGAGCACGGCCGGCCAGGCCGTCAGGCCGAAGTGGGCGTGCACGACGTCGAACTCCCCGCGGCGGTACCGGCGGCGCAGCTCGCGCGCCGCGGCCGGGTAAGAGCGCAGCCCCGGCGGGAACGAGAACACCTCGATCTCGACGTCCTCGCGGCGGCGCAGCGCCTCGACCTGGTCGAGCACGAACCGCCCGTACTCCGGCCGCTCGGCCGTCGGGTACATGTTCGTGACCACCAGGGCTCGCACGGCACGAACATGACACGCATTCGTCACAAACGCGTCTAGATCCGTTCCGGGCGCGGCCGGACACTCGATCCGAGCCCCGCGGACGGCGGGGGAGTGCGAAGGACCGGGGGTCCGGATGTTCTACGAGCTGATGGGCAGGGCGCACGCGGCCTGGGCGGCGGAGCGCGGGCAGGGGACGGTCGAGTACGTCGGCCTCGTGCTGCTGATGGCGGTGCTGATCGCGGGGGTCGTCAAGGCGAGCGGCTCGTTCTCGGACACGGGCATCGCCGAGGCGGTGGTCAAGCGCCTGAAGGCCGCGATCGACGGCGTGGGCAGCGGACGCTGACGGCCGTGGCACACTGCGCCCGCGTGCCGAACCCGCCCGCCCCCGCACCGGAGGAGCTGCGCCGTCGCCCGGTCGGGGTCTTCGACTCCGGGGTCGGCGGGCTCACGGTGCTGCACGAGCTGCTCGTGCAGCTGCCGCACGAGGACTTCGTGTACTTCGCCGACGCGGCGCGCTTCCCGTACGGCGAGCGGACCGCCGGCGGAGCTCGAGGCGTTCTCGCTGGAGATCGCCGAGGAGCTGCTGGCGCGGCGGATCAAGCTGCTCGTGGTCGCCTGCAACTCGGCGACCGCGGCGGCGCTGCCCGCACTGCGCGAGCGGATGATGCAGACGACGCTCGGCGTCGACGTCCTCGGCGTGGTCCAGCCGGGTGCGGTCCAGGCCGTGGCCGCGACCCGCAACGGCCGCATCGGCGTGATGGCGACGCCGGCCACCGTGGCCAGCGGCTCCTACGCGGCCGCGATCGCCGCCGCCGACCCGTTCGTGGACGTCACGAGCATCGCCTGCCCGGACCTCACGCGGATCATCGAGTCCGGCTTCCCGTTCGACCAGCGCGTGGTGGACACGGTGCGCGACTACTGCGCCCCGCTGCGCGAGGCCGGCGTGGACACGGTGATCCTCGGCTGCACCCACTACCCGCTCGTGCGGCCGATGCTCCAGCGCTTCCTCGGGCGCGGGGTGGAGATCGTCTCCTCGGGGGCGCCCGTCGCGCGCCAGGTCGAGCACGTGCTCGGCTCGCGCGGGCTCGGCTCGCCGCAGGAGGGCGAGGGTCGCTACTCGTTCCTGTGCACGGGCGACGCGGGGACGTTCCGCGAGCTCGGCACCCGCTTCCTCCAGCTCCCGCTGGGCGACGTCGAGACGGTGCCGGGCACGGGCGCGGCGCTCGCGGGGTCGGGCCGGTGAGCCGCGAGCGCAGCGGCGGGCGCTCCGCCTCGGAGCTGCGGCCGACGACGATCGAGCCCGGCTTCGTCGCGACCGCGACCGGCTCGGCGCTGATCAGCTGCGGCGGCACGCGCGTGATCTGCACGGCGTCGGTGGACGAGTCCGTCCCGCGCTGGATGAAGGGGCAGGACCGCGGCTGGCTGACGGCCGAGTACGGGATGCTCCCCGCCTCCACCGGCCAGCGCAAGACGCGCGACATCACGCGCGGCAAGGCCGACGGGCGCTCGATCGAGATCCAGCGCTTGATCGGCCGCTCGCTGCGCGGCGTGGTCGACTTCCGCAAGCTCGGGGAGCGCACCGTCTACGTCGACTGCGACGTCCTGACGGCCGACGGCGGAACCCGCTGCGCGGCGATCACGGGCGGCTACGTCGCGCTCGCGCTCGCCTGCGGGCGCCTCGTCGAGGAGGGCAAGCTCGCGCGCACGCCGCTCACGCAGAGCGTCGCCGCGGTGTCGTGCGGGATCGTGGACGGCGAGCCGCTGCTGGACCTCGACTACCCCGAGGACTCCACCGCCGAGGTCGACGCCAACGTCGTCATGACGGGCGACGGCGGCCTCGTCGAGGTGCAGGCGACCGCCGAGCGCACGCCGCTCTCGCGCGCCAACCTGGACGCGCTGCTCGCGCTGGCGCAGGGCGGCGTCGAGTCCTTGAAGGCGATCCAGGCCGCCGCCGTCACCGGCGCCCCGTCGGCCGGTCCTGGCGCGGCGTGAGCGTGCGGCTGCTGCTCGCGACCCGCAACGCGCACAAGGTGCGCGAGTTCGCCCGGCTGCTGCCCGGGCTCGAGCTGGACCCGCTGCCCGATGACGTGGAGACGCCGCCCGAGTCCGGCTCCACCTACGCCGACAACGCGCTGATCAAGGCGCGCGCGGCGGCGGCCGCCACCGGCCGGGCCGCGATCGCCGACGACTCCGGGATCGAGGCCGAGGCGCTCGGCGGCCGGCCCGGCGTGCGCAGCGCCCGCTACGCGGGCACGGACGCGAGCGACGGCGACAACCTGGCCAAGCTGCGCCGGGAGGTCCCGCCCTGCAGCCGGCTGCAGTACGTGTGCGTGATCGCGCACGTCGCCCCGGACGGCGCGGAGCAGCTGTTCTACGGCCGCTGCTCGGGCACGATGGCCGCCGAGGACGCCGGCATGGGAGGCTTCGGCTACGACCCCGTGTTCGTGCCCGAGGGCGAGCGGCGCACGATGGCCGAGCTCTCGGACGCCGAGAAGGACGCGATCTCCCACCGGGGGCGCGCCGCGCGCGCGCTGCTGGAGCGGCTCGGCACATGACGATGGGCGCCGCCAAGGCGCCCGCACGCGAGCGCACGCGCGCCGCCGCGGTCTCGATCGCCTCCAACACCTTCCTGATCGCGCTCAAGCTGTTCGCGGCCGCGGCGACGGGCTCGGTCGCGATCCTCACCGAGGCGATCCACTCGGGGATCGACCTGATCGCATCCTGCATCGCGTACTTCTCCGTCCGCCAGGCCGAGGAGCCGGCCGACGCGGAGCACCGCTACGGCCACGAGAAGTTCGAGAACGTCGCCGCGGCGGCCGAGGGCGTGCTGATCCTCGTCGGCTCCGGCGTGATCATCTACGCCTCCGCGCACGCCCTGATCCAAGGCCCCGAGCTGGAGTCGCTCGGCTTCGGCATCGCGGTCGTGGGCTTCGCCTCGCTCGTGAACCTGGTCGTCTCGGCGTGGCTGTTCCGCCGCGCGGACGCCACGGACTCCCCGGCGCTCGAGGGAGACGCCGCGCACCTGCGCACGGACGCCTACACCTCGCTCGGCGTGCTCGTCGGGCTCGCGCTCGTGCACTGGACGGGCTTCGAGTGGCTCGACCCGGCGGTCGCGCTGCTGATCGCGGGCGCGATCGTCATCACGGGCCTGCGGCTCGTCGCCCGCTCGTGGCGGGTGTTGGTCGACGAGGCGCTCCCGCCCGAGGAGCTCGCGGCCATCCGCGCCGCGATCGAGGACTTCGCGGGCGGCGACGTCGTCGGCTACCACCAGCTCCGCACCCGCCGGGCGGGCGCCCGCCGCTACGTCGATCTGCACGTCCAGTTCCGCGCCGGGACCACGCTCGAGGACGCCCACGGGATCGCCCACGACCTCCAGGACCGGATCGCGTCGGGCCTCCGCGGGGCCGACGTGCTGATCCATCTGGAGCCCGAGGACAAGGTCCGCGAGGACCCGATCGGGGTTGTGCCTCCCTCGTCTCCGTAGGCCGGGGGCGTTGCCCGGGGCCGGACGTCAACTGCGCTGGGCGGGGAAGCTGGGGGGCGTGCCCAGGCGGCCCTGGTCAACATCGCTCGAGTGCTGAGCGGTGGATTGGTGAGCCTGAGGCACATCAATCCACCGCTCGCGTCGGGAGCAGGCGCCGCGGGCGGCTCCCTCGCCTCCCTACCCGGCCGCCGTTGACGTTCGCGCGCGCCGGCGCCGGCGCTCAGCGCAGGTTGATCCCCGCGGCGAGCGCCACGGAGAACACGACGCCGGCGTAGCCGATGTAGCCCGACAGGAGCAGGATCAGGGCGGCGATCACGCAGATGGCGACCGTGGCTGACCAGGCGATCTTGGGGAACGACACGGGTGGGTATTCTCGCGAACGGCCAATGACCCCTGCCGTCACCTCCGCGCAACGTCCGTCCGTCCCGGCCCTCGCAGGCCCCCCGCGGGCGCCCCGGAACCGCCCAGCAGCGCCGTGCGGCGCAGGCGCGGCTCGGCACCGCCCCGCCCGCCCGGGGCGCCCGGGGCGCCCGGCGTGACCGGCGAGGGCCCGGGGCTGACCCCGGAGCTGGCCGTGGACTACCTGCGCGAGCTGTCGGCCGACATCCGGGAGGCCGTGATCCTCACGCCGGACGGGCGGCCCGTCGCCGGATCGGCGGAGCTCGCGGCCACTGCGGCCCGGCTGCTCGCCGCCGCGCCCGAGGCCGCCGAGATCGAGGTCGTCCTCTCCGGCGGCGCGATCCACGCGGCTCGCGGCGCGCGCCATGCCGTGGTCGCCGTCTGCGGGCGCTACGCCCTGCCGGCGCTGATCCGCTACGACCTCAAGGTCGTGCTGGGGGAGCTCGCCGCCGGCGACGGTCCCGGCGGCGCCGCGGCCCGGACGGAGGCTGCCTGATGCCGCGCCTGCCACGCCGCTCCGGTGCCTCCGGCGCGCGCCGTCCGGGGGGCGTCCCGGCGACCGTCGCGGCCACCCTGGCGCGCCGCCGGGAAGGGCGTGCCGCGCGGGTCGTGGTCCGTGACCGGACCGGCCAGCCGCGGGTGCTCGACCCCTCCGAGGATGCCGTCGCGAAGGCGTTGATCGAGGCCGCCGAAGACCTGGTTTCCGCGGCCCAGCGCGGTTCGGACGCGTGAACTCAGCCTGAATCCACTTGCGGTTTTTCCGCAAAGTGCGGGTTTTTCGGCACAATGCCGCTTGGCGCGTCCGGTACCGCTGTTAGCTTCGCGCCGAACTCAATCCCGTAAGGGGACAAGGAGGAGTCATGACCAAGTCGGACTTCGTTGATCAGGTCGCTTCCGAGAGCGGCCTCAGCAAGAAGGACGCGGCGGGTGCGGTGGACGCCGTCCTCGGCACCATCGAGAAGGCGCTCAAGAACGGGGACGAGGTCTCCTTCACGGGCTTCGGCAAGTTCCACGTCGCCCAGCGCGGCGCTCGCGAGGGTCGCAACCCGCGCACCGGCGAGTCGATGACGATCGCCGCCAGCAAGGTCCCGCGCTTCACGGCGGGCTCCGGCCTCAAGAAGGCCGTCAAGTAGCCGCCCGTTCCGAGGCCCAGGGGGACGCCGGCGACTCGTCGCCGGCGTCCCCCGAGGCCGTCCCCTTCGGCGTCCGCCTCGCGGCCGCCGTCGAGGCGCGCCGGTCCCAGGTCGTCGTCGGGGTCGACCCCGACCCGAGCCAGCTCTGGCCCAGCGCCCGCGAGCGCGCCCCCGAGGCGCGCGCCCTCCTCACCGACTCGCTCGCCGCCGCCGACCTCGCGGCCGCCGCGCTGTCCGGCCGCGAGCCGCGCACGACGTTCGAGACCGCGACCGCGGTCCTGGCCCACTCGCTCGCGCTGATCGACGCCGCCGCCCCGGCCTGCGTGGCGGCCAAGCCCCAGCACGCCTTCTTCGAGCAGCTCGGCTTCGCGGGCTGGCTCGCCCTCGAGCACGTGGTCGCGCACGCGCGCGCCGCCGGCCTGCTCGTGATCGCCGACGCCAAGCGCGGTGACGTCCCCAGCACCGCCGCCGCCTACTCGCGCGCGCTCACGGGCCCGCCGCCCGGCCTCGGCGCCGACGCGATCACCGCGAACCCGCTGATGGGCCGCGACGCCCTCGCGCCGCTGCTCGACGGCGCGCGCGCCCGCGGCGCCGGCGCGTTCCTGCTCGTGCGCACCTCCAACCCGGGCGCCGCCGACGTGCTCGACCTCGAGCTCGCGGACGGCACGCCGCTGTGGGAGCGCCTCGCGCGCATGACCGCGGAGCTGGGAGCGGGCGACGCGCCGCTCTCCGACGTCGGCGCGGTCACGGGCGCCACGGTGCCCGAGCACCTCGCGCGGATGCGCGAGCTGATGCCGCGCACGCCCTTCCTGCTGCCGGGCATCGGCGCCCAGGGCGGGGACGTCGCGGGGCTCGCGCCCGCCTTCGCCCCGGGCCGGGCGGCCGGCCTGGTGTCGGCCTCGCGGTCGATCGCCGGCGCCGTACGATCCCGCGGCGGTGACCCCGCCGAGGCCGCCCGCGCGGAGGCCGAGCGGCTGCGCGAGACCGCCTGGAACCTCGCCTAGCGAGGCGACGGGAACCGCCAGGGCCGCCGCTATGCTTGCCCGCGATGGCCGGTCGAAACCCCGCGCGGTTCCTGGCCCCGCTCGCGCTGGTGGCATTCGCGATCGCGCTGTTCTCGATCCTCGGAGGCGGGAGCGGAGGCGGGGAGGAACCCGCCACCACCCAGCAGCCGCGCGCGACCGTGACGGCGACGGCCACGAAGGCGGCCGGCAAGCGCAAGCGCAAGGTCTACGTCGTCAAGCCGGGCGACACGCCGTCGGGCATCGCGGAGAAGACCGGCGTCTCGCTCGAGCAGCTCGAGGAGGCCAACCCGGACCTGGACCCGCAGCTGCTCGCGCCGGGCCAGAGGATCCGGCTGCCGCAGTGAGACGGCTCCGCGCGCCGGGGCTCGTCCTGCTCGCCGCCGCGCTCGCGCCCGCCACCGCCCAGGCCGCCGAGCGCACGCCGCGCTGCAAGGTCGACGCGCCGAGCGCGATCGTCATCGAGGTCTCCACGGGCGCCGTCGCGTGCGCGACCAACCCGGACGAGCGCCGCTCGATCGCCTCGACCACCAAGCTGATGACCGCGCTGCTCACGCTCGAGCGGACCAAGCTCTCGCAGACCATGACCGCCGCGGACTACGTGCCGTCGCCCGCGGAGTCGAAGATCGGCCTGGACCGCGGGGAGCGGATGTCCGTCCGCGACCTCATGCGCGGCCTGCTCGTGGAGTCCGCCAACGACGCCGCGGTCACGCTCGCCGAGGGCGTCGCGGGCTCGCGCCGCGCGTTCGTGCGCGCGATGAACCGCCGGGCCCAGCAGCTCGAGCTGTCCAACACGCACTACGCGAACCCGATCGGCCTCGACGAGCAGGGCAACCACTCCACCGCCCACGACCTCGTCCGCCTGGCCGTCGTGCTGCGCACGAACCGCTTCTTCCGCACCACGACCGACCGGCCCTCCGTGCGCCTCACGACGGGCAACCGCACGCGCACGTTCGCCAACCGCAACACGCTCGTGCGCTCGACGGACTGGGTCAACGGCGTCAAGAGCGGCCACACGAGCCAGGCCGGCTACGTGCTGGTCGGATCTGGGCGGGACAGCCGCGGGGTCCAGCTCGTCTCCGCCGTGCTCGGCACCTCGAGCGTCGCGGCCCGCGACGAGGCGACCGTGAAGCTGCTCAAGGACGGCTTCGGGCGCTTCCAGCGGATCAGCGCAGTGCGCCGCGGGACCGTGATGACCCGGGTGCCGATCCGCTACCGCCGAGGCGCGGAGCTCTCGCTCGTGGCGGGCCGCACGCTCACCCGCATCGTCCCCCGGGGTCAGCGCGATGACGTCTCGACGCGCACGGTCGTGGGAGCCCGAGGACGTGGCCGGGCCGATCGTCGCCGGGCAGGCCTTCGGCGCCGTCGAGATCCTGCAGAACGACCGCGTGGTGGGCCGCGTGCCGCTCGTCGCGGCCTCCAGCGTCCCGGCCGCCGACCTCGAGCAGAAGGCGAAGTCCTGGTTCACCAGCCCGCTGCCGCTGCTGCTGTTGGTCGCCCTCATAGGCGGTACCGTCCTCGTGGGCAGGCAGCTCCGTCGCACCGTGCGCAACAACGGGCGCCGCCCCGGCGACCGGCCCCGCGCCGCATGATCATCACCGTCACCCTCAACTCCGCCATCGACAAGACGTTGTCGGTGCCGAACTTCCGGCTCGGCCGGCGCCACCGCACGGTGGAGCAGACCACGATGCCGGGCGGCAAGGGCGTCAACGTCGCGCGCGTGCTCAAGGCGCTCGGCCAGCCCGTGATCGCGACGGGCTTCACGGGCGGGGCGACCGGCACGCGCATCGTCGACCAGCTGACCCAGCTCTCGGTGCTGAGCGACTTCGTGCGCATCCGCGAGGAGTCGCGCACCAACACGGCGGTGATCGACCCCACGACGGGCGAGCAGACGGAGATCAACGAGCGCGGCCCCAAGGTCACCGCGCAGGAGGTCGAGCTGTTCGTCGACAAGCTGCTCTACCTCGCCAAGGGCGCCTCGATGTGCGTGTTCGCCGGCTCGCTCCCGCGCGAGGTCGACACGGACATCTACGCGGGGCTGATCCGCGAGCTGCGCCGGCTCGGCGTGACGTCGGTCGTGGACACGGACGGCGACCCGCTGCGCCGCGCGGTGCGCGCCGAGCCTGACGTGATCTCCCCGAACGTGCTCGAGGCGGAGGAGCTCGTCGGCCACGAGTTCACCGACGACCCCGACGAGTGGGCGATCGCCACGCGCGAGATGTGCGAGCTCGGCGCGCGCGAGGCGATCATGACCATGGGCGAGGGCTGCTTCGCGCGCATGCGCCCGGCCGACGGCGAGTCCGAGCCCGCCCTCTACCGCGTCCGGCTCGCATCCCCGACCGTCGAGCCGCGGGCCACCATCGGCTCGGGCGACGCGTTCCTCGCCGGCTTCGTGGCCGCGCGCTACTCCGGCCGCGGCGCGGCCGACTGCCTCGCCTACGGCGTCGCCTGCGGCGCCGAGTCCACCCAGCACCTCGGCGCGGGCCTGATCGACCCCGAGCGGGTCGCCCGGCTGCTCGCCGAGACCGAGGTCCAGCGGGTGCACGCGGCGGCCGAGAGCCTCGGCTGACGAACGTCAACGGCGCTGGGTAGGGAGGCGAGGGAGCCGCCCGCGGCGCCTGCTCCGAACGCGAGCGTGCACTTCCTCTGCCTATGCGTGAACTATCGACCCCTCGCGGCAGATCGGGGCGCTTCGCGGCACCCCCTCGCTTCCCTCACCCAGAGCCGTTGACGTTCGTCTGAGCCAACTCCCGGAACGAGCGGGGTAACGTGGTTATGTCTCCCGACACCGTCCGCCCCCACACCTAGGATTCCGCCATGGAGATCGAGATCGGCCGAGGCAAGAAGGCGCGCCGCGCCTATGGATTCGATGACGTAGCGATCGTCCCGTCGCGCCGGACGCGCGATCCCGACGACGTCGACATCTCGTGGACCCTCGGCCCGTACCGCTTCGAGCTCCCGCTGCTCGCCTCCGCGATGGACGGCGTCGTCTCTCCCGACACGGCGGGCATCGTCGGCCGCCTGGGCGGGCTCGCCGTGCTGAACCTCGAGGGGATCTGGACGCGCTACGAGGACGCCGACTCGATGCTCGAGCGCATCGCCGGCCTGCCGCGCGACGAGGCCACCCGGGAGATGCAGGAGATCTACCAGGAGCCCGTCAAGGAGGAGCTGATCACCCAGCGGATCCAGGAGATCAAGGCGCACGGCGTCGTCGCCGCCGCGTCGCTGACCCCGCAGAAGGTCGAGCGCTGGCACGAGCTGGCGCTGGACGCGGGGCTGGACATCCTGGTCGTGCAGGGCACCGTCATCTCCGCCGAGCACGTCTCGAGCGCGGGTCACGTGCTCAACCTCAAGGAGTTCGTGCGCGAGCTCCCGATCCCGGTCGTGCTCGGCGGCTGTGCCAGCTACCACACGGGCCTGCACCTCATGCGCACGGGCGCGGCCGGCGTGCTCGTCGGCGTCGGCCCCGGCGCGGCGTGCACCACCCGCGGCGTGCTCGGCATCGGCGTCCCGCAGGCGACCGCGATCGCGGACGTCGCGGCCGCGCGCTCGCAGCACATGCTCGAGACGGGCGACTACTGCCGCGTGATCGCCGACGGCGGCATGCGCACTGGCGGCGACGTCGCGAAGGCGATCGCCTGCGGCGCCGACGCGGTGATGATCGGCTCGCCGCTGGCGCGCGCCTACGAGGCGCCGGGTCACGGCTTCCACTGGGGCATGGCGACGTTCCACCCCTCGCTTCCCCGCGGCGCGCGCGTGGCGACGACGCAGAACGGCTCGCTCGAGGAGATCATCACGGGCCCGGCGCGCGAGAACGACGGCACGTTCAACCTGATGGGCGGCCTGCGGACCTCGATGGCGACCTGCGGCTACCAGGACATCGCGGAGTTCAACCGGGCGGAGCTGATGGTCGCCCCGGCGCTCCAGACCGAGGGCAAGGCGCTCCAGCGCGACCAGGCGATCGGCATGGGCGCCCGCGGCAACGCGCAGCCCGAGCCACAGCCGGTGCTGGCGGGCCGGTGACGGAGCTCGTCTCCGAGGGCCGCGGCTCCTCGCTCCCTGCCGAGCAGGGCGTCGAGGAGCTCGCCCTCGAGCGGGCGGTGGCGGCCGACGAGGTCGTCGTCCTCGACTACGGCGGGCAGTACTCGCAGCTGATCGCCCGCCGCGTGCGCGAGTGCGGGGTGTTCTCCGAGCTGCTGCCGCACCATGTCGGCGTCGAGGAGGTCCGGCGGCGCAACCCGAAGGGCCTCATCCTCTCCGGCGGCCCGGCCTCCGTGTACGCGCAGGGCGCGCCGCGGCTGGACCCGGCGCTGCTGGAGCTCGGGATCCCCGTGCTGGGCATCTGTTACGGCATGCAGGCGCTGGTGCTGACGCTCGGCGGCCGGGTCGAGGGCGCCGAGGTCGGCGAGTTCGGCCGCTCGCGGCTGACCGTCGCCGAGACGGGCCGGCTGCTGGCCGGCACGCCGGCCGATCAGTCGTGCTGGATGTCGCACCGCGACACGGTCTACGAGGCCCCGCCGGGCTTCACCGCGCTGGCCAGCTCGACCGAGTCGCCCGTCGCCGCGCTGGAGGACGTCGAGCGCGGCCTCTACGGGATCCAGTTCCACCCCGAGGTCGTCCACACGCCCTACGGCCAGCAGGTGCTCACGACCTTCCTCGAGGACATCTGCGGCTGCGAGCGCACCTGGAGTCCTGAGTCGATCATCGACGAGCAGGTCGCCAAGATCCGCGCGCAGGTCGGCGACGGGCGCGTGATCTGCGGGCTCTCCGGCGGCGTGGACTCGAGCGTCGCTGCGCTGCTCGTGCACCGCGCGGTGGGCGACCAGCTGACGTGCGTGTTCGTCGACCACGGCCTGATGCGCAAGAACGAGGGCGAGCAGGTGATCTCCGCCTTCCGCGACCACTTCAAGGTGCCGCTCGTCGCCGTGGACGCCGAGGACCGCTTCCTGCGGCGGCTGTCGGGTCTCAGCGAGCCCGAGGCCAAGCGCAAGGCGATCGGCGCCGAGTTCATCCGCGTCTTCGAGGAGGAGGCGGCGAGGATCGGCGACGCGAAGTACCTCGTGCAGGGCACGCTGTACTCGGACGTGATCGAGTCCGGCGGCGGCACGGGCGCGGCGACGATCAAGTCCCACCACAACGTCGGCGGGCTGCCCGACGACCTCGAGTTCGAGCTGGTGGAGCCGCTGCGCGCGCTGTTCAAGGACGAGGTGCGCGCCGTCGGCGCCGAGCTCGGCCTGCCCGAGCGCCTGGTCTGGCGCCAGCCGTTCCCGGGGCCCGGCCTCGCGATCCGGATCGTCGGCGGCGAGGCCACGAAGGAGCGCCTGGACACGCTGCGCAACGCCGACGCGATCCTGCAGGACGAGATCCGCAAGGCCGGCCTGTACCGCGAGCTGTGGCAGTCCTTCTGCGTGCTGCCGGACATCCGGACCGTCGGCGTGCAGGGCGACGAGCGCACATACGGCTACCTCGTCGCGATCCGCGCCGTCACCTCCGACGACGCGATGACGGCCGACTGGGCGCGGCTGCCCTACGACCTGCTGGAGCAGATCGCCTCGCGCATGATCAACGAGATCCGCGAGGTCAACCGCGTCGTGCTCGACATCACGAGCAAGCCCCCGGGCACCATCGAGTGGGAGTGAGCCGGCTCAGCGAGCGCATCCAGTCGCGCCCGCCCGAGCCGATGAAGCCCCGTCAGTGGGCGCTGGCGGGCGCGTTCATCGGGGTGCTGTTCGCGCTCGGCTCGATCGTGCGCGGCGACGTCGCGCCCGGGATCGTCGGCGGCATCCTCGCCGGCGTGCTCATGTTCCTCGTGCTGCGCCAGATCTCCGTGCGGCAGTGGCAGCGGATCCACGAGTGGGACAGCCGCCACCGCGGCGAGCCCGCGCCCTAGCGCGCCGCTTGACGCCGGCCGTGCCGGCAGACGAGAATCGCTCGCGATGAGCACCGCCACCGAGCGGCTGCAGGAGACCATCGCCGCCTACAACGACGCCTGGAACGCGCACGACCTCGACGCGATCGCGGCGCTGCACGCGCCCGACATGGTGTTCGAGAACCACACGGCCGGCGAGCGCGCCCAGGGCGCAGAGGCGCTCGAGCACATCGCCCGCATCTTCGAGTCCTGGCCCGACATCGCGTTCTCGACGCGCCGGCTCTACGTCCGCGAGGACCTCGTCGTGCAGGAGTGGACGGCGAGCGCCACCCACGTCAAGGAGCTGCGCCGCGGGGACATCGTCGCCCCGCCCTCGGGCCGCCGGATCGAATGGGTCGGGATGGACGTGATCCCGTTCGAGGACGGCCTGATCAAGCGCAAGGACGTCTACTCGGACTCCGTCTCGATCCTGCGCCAGGTCGGCCTGCTTTGAGGAGCCCGTCAAGAACCCCGGCACGCCCGGATGCGGCCGTGGACGCTTCGCCGGATCGCCACCCGAACCCTCGGAAATCCTAGGAGGATTCCCTTCGGATTCGTGCGCCGCCCGGCTCGGTCCACGGCCACCCCGGTCGGGCCAGATCTTCTTGACGGACTCCTAGAGCTAGGAGCTCCTGTCCCAGGCCATCAGGTCGGGCAGCGGGTCGAACGGCGAGCCGCCGCTGTACCAGCCGGGAGCCTTCCACATCTCGAAGTGCAGGTGGCAGCCGCTGGCGTCGCCGGTGTCGCCGACGTAGCCGATCAGCTGGCCCGTGCGGACCCGGTCGCCCTTGTTCACGAGCGCGGCCGACTGCAGGTGCATGTACGCATAGTCCAGGCCCGTGCGCTCGCCGTCGATCACGAGGTAGTAGCCGGCGCGGGAGTGGAACTGCTTGAACTTCACGACGCCGCCGCGCGCCGCGACCATCGGCGTGCCGCAGGCGGCGAAGACGTCCTGGCCCTGATGGCCGCGCCCGCCGCCGAACTTCGCGGCGTACTCGCCGTAGCCGTGCGGGCCGAGGATCGGGAAGGTGTGGCGCAGGAACTTGAACGAGGCGGGATCCGGCTCCGCCGCGGCGGGCTCGCCGGCCGGGGCCTGGGCGCTCGAGGCGCGCAGCGCGCCGGCCTCGTCGGCGGCGCTGACGCGGAACGCGTAGCGGCCCGGCTTCTGCACGCGGTTGCCGGCCAGGCCGTTCCAGTGCACGACCTGCGGGGTCTCCGGCGGCACCATGCCGGGGGTCCAGCTGGCGATCACGGCCTGGTCGGCGACGCGCACGAGCTCCACGCGGACGTTCACGGCGCGGTCGTCGTGGACGACGTAGGACATCCGCATCGGCCGCGCGGCGTCGAAGAACGCCTTCGGGGCCTGCGCGTCGACGTCGATCGAGGGGCCGCCCGAGGCGGGCATCGCGGCCGCCGGCTGCTCCACGGTGAGCGCGGCCGGCGCGGGCTTGGTCAGGACGCCGTCGCGGTCGAGGACGACGACCGAGCCGGTCGCGGCGCCGAGCGGCACCCGCACGTCGACCGAGGTCTTGCGGCGCTTGACGGGCGCGGCGGCGACGTCGTCGGCATCTCCTGCCGCGCCGTCGAAGTGGACCTCCGCGGTGCGGCGCATGCCCGTGCCGCGCACGCGCAGCAGCGCGCCGGGGCGGACCGCGCCGTCGGCGCCGCAGCCGCTGGCGCAGGCGAGCCGCGTGAGCTTGATCCGCGAGCGCACGGGCGGCTGGGCGGGAGCGGCGGGCGCGGGCGACGCCGTCGGCGTGGGGGAGGGCTGGGGCTGCGCGCCGCCCGTCCCCTGGGCGGAGGCCGCGGCGGGCAGGGCGACGCACACGAGCAGCGCGATCAGGCCGATCGCACGGGCGAGCACGGCAGGGGTGGGCGCGGCATGCGCCGGCACACCAGCCGTGTTCGCCATCCTTGCGTCTGTCCCCTTCCCGTCACGCTGACGCGCGACGGGCCCCCGGGCACCCGCCAAGTCTTGCTCCTCATGTCGTGACGGCCTACGGGGTTAGCTGACGGGCTCGCGCGCCATCGCGCTACCCGGCGGCAATGCCGGGATTCGCCCCAAACAACCGGTTCCCCCGTTCCGCCTGTTCGGAGGCGGATTCGGCCGATGTCTGAACGGGCGGCAGTATATGCACGGACGCCGGACGGCGGTGCCACCACCGGGTGGCTATCATGGTCCGCCGCCGCGCCCCCAGGGCGTTGCATCTCCACGCTCATGAAGACTTACGTCGCCAACGCCACCGACCGCGAGCGCAACTGGCTGCTCGTCGACGCCGAGGGGCAGACCCTCGGCCGTCTCGCCACCCAGATCGCGGATGCCCTGCGCGGCAAGCGCAAGCCGGTCTACACGCCGCACGTCGACACGGGCGACTTCGTCATCGTGATCAACGCGGAGAAGATCTCGGTGACGGGTCAGAAGCGCAGCGAGAAGATGTACTACCGCCACTCGGGCTACCCGGGCGGCCTGAAGTCGCGCACGCTCAACGACATGCTCGAGCGCCGGCCCGAGGAAGTCATCCGCCTCGCCGTCCGCGGCATGCTGCCCAAGAACCGCCTGGCGCGGAAGCAGCTGACCAAGCTCAAGGTCTACGCGGGGCCCGAGCACCCGCACGTCGCGCAGCAGCCGAAGCCGCTCGAGCTCGAGACCCACTAGGGAGCACCTGAACTTCATGTCCGAGGACAAGACGCAGGGCCAGGAGCCCGAAGAGCAGCCCGAGCAGACGGCTGACGAGACGCCGGCCACCGAGACTCCCGCCCCCGCCGAAGAGGCTCCCGCGGCCGCCGCCGACGAGACCCCGGCCGAGGCCCCCGCCGACGAGGCCCCCGCCGCTCCGGAGGAGCCCACGGCCGCCGCCGCTGCCGGCGACGAGCTCGATCCTGCACCTACCGAGGAAGACGACGAGGCGCCCACCCCGCGCGTGAAGCCGCTGATCCCGGGCGCCGACCTCGAGGTCGACATCGTCCGCGAGGGCGAGGAGGCCCTGCGCGGCGAGAACCTCTACGGCGAGTACGACGAGGACTCCGCGCCCGGCGACGACGGCGACGAGGACCTCTCCCAGCCGATCGCGGACGCCTCGATCGACCTGGCCGCCGGCGCCCGCTACGCCGCGACCGGCAAGCGCAAGACCGCCGTCGCGCGCGTGATCCTCAAGCCCGGCGACGGCACCTACACGATCAACGGCAAGCCGCTCGACGTCTTCTTCCCGCGCGCCACGCTCCAGCGCACGATCCGCCAGCCGCTCGAGACGGTCGGCTACGACACGCGCATGGACGTCATCGCGTCGATGCACGGCGGCGGCGTGAGCGCCCAGGCCGGCGCGCTGCGCCACGGCATCTCGCGCGCGCTGATCGAGGCCGCTCCCGACCTCCGCTCGGAGCTCAAGCGGCGCGGCTTCCTCACGCGCGATGCGCGCGTGAAGGAGCGCAAGAAGGCCGGCCTCAAGAAGGCCCGCAAGCGCCCGCAGTTCTCCAAGCGCTAGGTGCTCCGCTCCGAAATTCCTCCGGACGATGCACCGGACTTCCGGAGCGAACCACTCGTGACGACCGCGGCCACGCCGCGCAGGCTGTTCGGCACCGACGGGGTCCGCGGCGTCGCGGGCGAGCAGGTCACGGCCGAGCTGGCGCTCTCGCTGGCGCGCGCCGCGACCGAGCGCGTCGCCACCAAGGGCCGTCACGACCGCCCGCCGCGGGTGCTCGTGATCCGCGACACGCGCGAGTCGGGCGAGATGCTCGAGGCCGCCGTCGCCGCGGGGATCGCGGCCGCGGGCGGGGAGGCGATGCTCGGCGGCATCCTGCCGACGCCGGGCGCGCCGCTGCTCGTGCGCCGCCACGGCTTCGCGCTCGCCGTCGTGCTGTCGGCCTCGCACAACCCTTACGAGGACAACGGCATCAAGTTCTTCGGCGGCGACGGCTACAAGCTCTCCGACGCGACCGAGGCGGAGATCGAGCAGATGCTCGACGTGCCGCCCGAGCCGGCGCGGCCCGGCCGCGTGCGCCGCTTCCACACGGCGCTGGACGGCTACGAGGCGGCGCTGGAGGCGCGCTTCGGCTCGCTCGAACTGTCCGGCCTGCGGTTGCTGCTGGACTGCGCCAACGGCGCGACCTACGAGGTCGCCCCCGCGCTGTTCCGGCGGCTCGGCGCGCACGTCGACGCGGTGGCCGCCGAGCCCGACGGCCGCAACATCAACGACGGCTGCGGCTCCACGCACATCGACGCCCTCGCGCAGGCCGTCGTCGACGGCGGCCACGACGTGGGCTTCGCGTTCGACGGCGACGGCGACCGCGTGCTGGCCGTCGACCGCAACGGCGTCGTCGTGGACGGCGACGAGCTGATCGCGCTGGCCGCGGTGCACCTGGGCGTCCCGGGCGTCGCCGTGACGGTGATGACCAACTACGGCTTCCACACCGGCATGCGCGCCGCGGGGATCGAGGTCGCCACCACGCCGGTCGGCGACCGCTACGTGCTCGAGGAGCTGCGCCGCCGCGGCTGGACGCTCGGCGGCGAGCAGTCCGGGCACGTCATCGAGCGCAACTTCGTCCCCTCGGGCGACGGCATCGCCGCGGCGCTGCTGACGCTCGAGTCGCTCGAGGGCGGCGACCTCGCCGACCGCCACGCGATGGAGAAGCTCCCGCAGACGCTCGTCAACGTGCGCGTCGCCGACCGCGACGCCGTCGGGCGCTCGCGCCCGCTGCAGGACGCGGTCGAGCGCGAGTCCGCGGCGCTGGAGGGCCGCGGCCGCGTGCTGCTGCGCCCGAGCGGCACCGAGCCGCTCGTGCGCGTGATGGTCGAGGCGCCGACGGCCGGCGAGGCGGAGGCCGTCTGCGAGCGCCTGGTCGCGCTCGTCGGGTCCGAGCTCGGCCGCGCGTAGCTGGACGGCGCGGCAGGGCCCGCCGTAGGCTCGCGCGTCGATGCGCACGCCGCCGCCCAACCTCGCCCTGGTGCCCGGCACGGCGGCCGCGCCGCAGCCACCCGCGCACGAGGGCGACCGCCCCGCGATCGTGCACGTGGCCGGGGGAGATCGGAGCCTCGCGACGCTGGCTCCGGTCGTCGCCGCGCTCGAGCAGCACCGGGCCTTCCGCCAGGTCGTCGTCGCCACGGGTCAGCAGTCCGACACGCCGGCGCCCGGCGACCCGGCGATCGACCACCGCCTCGGCGTCGGAGCCGAGACCCCCGGCCTCCAGACCGCCCGCGTGCTGAGCGCGCTCGAGCCCGTGCTCGCCGAGGCGGAGCCGGCGGCGGTCGTCGTCGCGGGCGAGCCGAGCGCCACGCTCGCGTGCGCTCTGGCCGCGTCCAAGCTCGGCATCGCGATCGCGCACCTGGAGTCAGGGTTGCGCTCGCACGACCGCACGAGTCCCGAGGAGCTCGGCCGGGTGCTCACGGATCGGCTCGCCGACACGCTGTTCGCGCCGGACCGGCACGCCGCAGCCAACCTCACCGCCGAGGGCATCGCGCCCGAGCACGTGCACGTCGTCGGCGACCCGGCGCTCGACTCACCGCGCCGCAAGGCGCAAGCAGGCGCCATCCCGCTGCGGTCCGGCCGCGCCGCCGACCGCATCGCCGCCGTCCTGGTCGCCAACTACGCGCTGACCGCCGGGGCCCGCGACGGAGGAGGAGCGCCCGCGCTCTAGAATCGACGGGTCGCGGGGCCGGTTCAAGGCCCCGCCCATGCTTAGGAGGCCCGTATGTGCGGAATCGTGGGATACGTCGGGAGCAGGCCGGTCCAGAGCATCTTGCTCGAGGGCCTCGAGAAGCTCGAGTACCGCGGATACGACTCCGCGGGCATCTCGATGCTCGCCGACGGCGCCCTCGAGTCCGTGCGCTCGGTCGGCAACCTCAGCCACCTGCGAGAGGCCGTCTCGGCGCTGGAGGCCGGGGACGGGGCGGTGGCCGTCGCCACGCGCCCGGCCACGACCGGCATCGGCCACACCCGCTGGGCCACGCACGGCCGTGTCACCGAGGAGAACGCCCACCCGCACTTCGACAACGACGACCGCGTCCACGTGGTCGTCAACGGGATCGTCGAGAACTACCTGGAGCTCAAGCAGCAGCTCGTCGCCGAGGGCGCCGTCTTCACCTCCGAGACCGACGCCGAGGTCATCGCCCACCTCGTCTCGCGCGAGCTCGACCGCACCGGCGACCTCCCCGAGGCCGTCCGCACCGCCTACAACCTGCTGCGCGGCCACTACGCCTTCGTGGCCGTCAGCGCCGACCAGCCCGACCTGCTGGTCGCCGCCCGGCTGGAGTGCCCGCTCGTGGTCGGCCGCGGCGACGGCGAGCAGTTCCTGGGCTCGGCCATCCCCGCCTTCCTCGCGCACACGCGCGAGGTCCAGCTGATCGAGAACGGCGAGATCGTCGTCGTGCGCCCCGAGGGTGTCGAGTTCATCGTCGCCGCGACGGGCGAGACCGTCGAGCGCACCGTCGAGACCGTCGACTGGGACGCCGCGGAGGCCGAGAAGGGCGGCTACGAGACGTACATGCTCAAGGAGATCCACGAGCAGGCGGACGCCGTGGCCGAGACGATCGCCGACCGCACGGTCCGCCGCGACGGCGTCGACCTCGGCGACCTCGGCGCGATCGACGACGAGCTGCTGACCACGGTCAAGCGGATCGTGATCGTCGCCTGCGGCACCTCCTACCACGCCGGCCTCGTCGGCCGCTACGCGATCGAGCAGTGGGCGCGCGTCCCGGTCGAGATGGACATCGCGTCCGAGTACCGCTACCGCGACCCGATCGTCGGCCCGGGCGACCTCGTGATCGGCGTCTCCCAGTCGGGCGAGACGGCGGACACGCTGGCCGCGATGCGGCTCGCGAGCGAGCGCGGCGCCACGGTGCTGGCCGTCACCAACGTGATGGGCTCGCAGGCCACCCGCGACGCCGACGGCGTCCTCTTCACCCGCGCCGGCCTCGAGGTCAGCGTGGCGGCGAGCAAGACCTTCGTCTGCCAGGCCGCGGTCCTGTACCTGCTCGCGCTGCGCCTGGCCGAGCTGAAGGGCACGATCGAGTCCGAGCGCCGCGCGGAGCTCGTGGCGGAGCTCAAGCAGCTGCCGCACCACATCGACACGCTGCTCTCCGGCGACACCGAGGCGGCCGTCGAGCGCACCGCGCAGGCACACTACAAGGCGGACTTCTTCCTCTACCTCGGGCGCCACGTCGGCCTGGCGACCTGCCTGGAGGGCGCGCTCAAGCTCAAGGAGATCTCCTACATCGCGACCGACGCGTACGCCGCCGGGGAGATGAAGCACGGCCCGATCGCGCTGCTCGACGACGACACGCCCGTGGTCGTCGTCGCCACGGACTCGCCCGTGCTGGAGAAGGTCGTCTCCAACATGCAGGAGGTCCGCGCCCGCGGCGCCCACGTGATCGCCGTGGCGACCGAGGGCCGCGAGGACATCGGCGAGCACGCCGAGGAGGTGTTCCGCGTCCCGCGGACCGACTGGATGCTGCAGCCGATCCTCGCCGTCGTCCCGCTCCAGCTGCTGGCCTACCGGATCGCGCGCCTGCGGGGCCTCAACGTGGACCAGCCGCGCAACCTCGCGAAGACCGTCACGGTCGAGTAGCCCCGGAAGGGACGGCGTGACCGTCGTCCACATCCTCGCCACCCGGCCCGACGCCGTCACGCTGGCGCCGGTCGTCGCCGCGCTCGCGCGCCTCGGCGTCCGGCAGCGCGTGGTCCACACCGGCCAGCACCGCGACCGCGAGATGGTCGAGGACATGCTCGCCGACGTCGGCCTGGGCGAGCCCGACCGTCGCCTCGCGGCCGGGGACGGGAGCCACGCCGCGCAGACGGCGCGGGCGATGGAGGCCGCGGAGCCGGTGCTCGCCGAGCTGCGCCCCTCCGCGCTCGTGGTCACCGGGGCGTCGAACTCCGCGGTCGGCGTCGCGATCGCCGCGGCCGGCCTCGGCGTGCCGGTCGCGCGGCTCGAGGCCGGCCTGCGCGAGCACGACTGGACCGTGCCCGAGGAGGTCAACCGCGTCCTGCTGGACTCCACCGCGGACACGCTGTTCGCGAGCTCGGCGCAGGCGGTCGCGAACCTGCAGGCCGAGCGGGTCGGCGAGGAGCGGGTGCACCTCGTCGGCAGCACGGCGATCGACACGCTGCGGCGCGCCGAGGAGGCCGCTCGGCGGCGGGAGGCGTGGCGGGAGCTCGGGCTCTCGCCGGGCCGGTACGCGCTCGTGACGCTGCACCGGCCGGCCAACGTGGACGACGACGAGCAGCTCGCGCGGATCGTCGAGGGGCTGGCCCAGCTCGCCCGGCGCGTACCGGTGGTGTTCCCGATCCACCCGCGCACGCACGAGCGGCTGTCGGCGATGGGCGACGAGGAACGGCTGCGGAAGGCCGGCGTGCGCTGCACCCCGCCGCTGCGCTACGGCGAGTTCCTCTCGCTGGAGCTCGGGGCGGGCGCGGTCGTGACCGACTCGGGCACCGTGCAGGAGGAGACCTCCGCGCTCGGTGTGCGCTGCTTCACGCTGCGCGCCTCGACCGAGCGCACGGCGACGCTCGTCCACGGCACCAACACGCTGCTCGGCGACGACCCGCGCGAGCTCGCCGACGTGCGGCTGCAGCCGGCGGACCCGGTCCGGCACGAGCTCCCGCTCTGGGACGGGCGCGCCGGCGCCAGGATCGCGGCGCTGCTCGCCGAGCGCTACGCCGAGCGCAGCGCGACGACGGCCGGCCCGTCGAGCGGCTGAGCGCCGGCCTGCAGGATCTCCGGGCCCGCGAGCGCGCGCATGATCGCTTGCAGCCGGGCGTCCACGGTGTGCCGCGGCAGCGCGAGCGCCTCGGCGACGCGCTCGATCGGCATCCCCTGTGCGACGAGCCGCATCAGCTCGCGCTCGAGCGGGTCGGACACGGGCGCCACCTGGCGCCCGCTGGCCTGGTGGGGCGTGTTGACGACGGTGCCGTGCACGACCTCGCGCAGGACGGTCCCGAAGGCCGCTCCCTTCACCCGGCGCGACATCACCGCGTCGGCGCCGGCGGCGAACGCGACGTCGAGCGCGGGCCGGTCCATTCCGGTCGAGAGCAGCACGATCGCGGCGTCCGGAAGCTCGCTCCGCGCCTCCCGCAGCCGCGTCAGGACGTTCGCCCGCTGACAGAGCTCGTCCACGAGCACGACGTCCGGCGCGACTGAGCGGAGGGTGCCGCGACAGGACCCGCGCCCGTCCACCACGGCGGCCACCTGGAAGCCGACGGCGCTGCGCAGCGCGAGCCTGAGGGAGGAGACGACCGCGGGGCGGTCCGCGATGAGGAGAAGGGACTTCATCGTTCGACGATCTGTCACCTCCACCCTCGACCAATGGGACGTGCCGTTGCAAGGGTGAGATATCCGCCCCCGCGAGTCCGCGGAAACGCGTACTATCGCTCCGCTTGCCCGAGGCACCGAGTTCAAGGAGGGACACCAGTGCCAGGAGATCAGATGGATCACGAGTCCGACGAGGAGACCATCCGCATTGTCATCGCCGACGGCGATCCGCTCGTACGGCGGACCCTGCGCGAGGCGTTGCGCGACGAGGGGATGACGGTCGTCGCCGAGGCGACGAGCGCCGCGGAGACCGTCGAGCTGACCACCTTCTACGGGCCGGACGTCGTCGTGCTCGACGAGCAGCTGCCCGACGGCGGCGGCCTGGAGGCGACGAGCCGGATCCAGACCACGTCACCGACCACCCGGATCGTGCTGATGTCCGCCGCGCCGGACGACACGCTGGGGCTGCGCGCGCTGCGCGCCGGCGCCGCCGGCTACCTGTCCAAGGACTTCGAGCCCGGCGTGCTCCCGCGCGTGCTGCGGGGCGTCGCCTTCGGCGAGGCCGCGATCTCGCGGCGGCTGGCGATGCTCGTCGTGGAGGCCGACCGCCGCTCGCCGCGCGCCGGCGCCGGCCTGCGTCCGGTCCGCAGCCCGCTCACCGACCGCGAGTGGGAGGTGCTGGACCTGCTGGCCTCCGGCGCGCGCACGGAGGAGATCGCGCAGACGCTGGTGCTCTCCACCGAGACGGTGCGCTCGCACCTCAAGAACCTGTACCGCAAGCTCGAGGTCCGGTCGCGGCAAGAGGCGACCGAGGCCGCCAAGCGTCTGCGCGAGCTCGCGGTCTGAGCACGACCGCGGGCATCGTGGACGGAGTCGGCATCGACCTGCTCGAGATCGAGCGGCTCGAGCGGGCGCTCGAGCGGCGCCCGCGGCTGGCCGAGCGGCTGTTCACCGATGGCGAGCGCGCGTACGCGCAGACGCGCGCCCGCCCGGTCATGCACCTCGCCGCCCGCTTCTGCGCCAAGGAGGCGGTGGCGAAGGCGCTCAGCCTGCGCGAGTGGAGCTGGCGCGACATCGAGGTGGTGGGCGGCGGGGACGCGCCGCCCGAGGTCCGGCTGGCCGGCACCGCCGCCGAGCGGGCGGGCGAGCTGGGCGCGGCCGTCGCGGTGTCGCTGACCCACACGCGCGGCATGGCCGGCGCCGTCGCGGTGCTGAGCCGATGAGCCTGCCGCGCTGGCTGGACCCGCTGCTCGAGGCCGAGCAGATGCGCGAGACCGACCGCTGGGCGATCGAGACGCGCGAGGTCCCGTCGCTGGAGCTGATGGAGCACGCGGGGGAGGGGCTCGCCGACGCGGTCACGCGCCACGCTCCGGCGGGCCGCGTCGCCGTCGTGTGCGGCAAGGGGAACAACGGCGGCGACGGGCTCGTCGCCGCGCGGCTGCTGCGCCAGGCCGGCCGGCAGGTCGAGGTGTTGATGGTGTGGCCGGGGGAGTGGCTGCAGGGCGACGCCAAGGAGATGCTCACGCGGCTCTCGGGACCGAAGCCGGAGGAGTTCGACGAGGCGCGGTTGAAGGGCGTCAACGTGATCGTCGACGCGGTGCTCGGCACGGGCTTCGAGGGCGCGCCGCGCAAGCCGGTCGACGCGGTGATCGCCGCCGTCAACGCCTCCAAGGCGCGCGTGATCGCCGCCGACGTGCCCAGCGGCGTCAACGCCTCCACCGGCCAGGTCGAGGGCGAGGCGATCTCGGCGCTGGCGACGGCGACCTTCCACCGCGGCAAGCCGGGGTTGTGGATCCACCCCGGCAAGGGCCACGCCGGGATCGTCGAGGTCGTCGACATCGGGATCCCGCGCGGCGCCCCCGCCAAGGCGGAGGCCGGGGTCATCAACGGCGGCGTGCTGCGCGAGATGCCGCGCCGTGGCGCCGACTCGACGAAGTTCTCCTCCGGCAACGTCTTCATCCTCGGCGGCGCGAGCGGCCTCACCGGCGCGCCGTCGATGGCCGCGCTGGCCGCGATGCGCACCGGCGCGGGCTACGTGACGGTCGGCGCGCCCGCGAGCCTCGAGGGGTCGTTCACCGTGCGCCTGCTCGAGGCGATGATGGTCGGGCTCCCCGAGACCGACGGCGCGCTGAGCCCCGAGGCCGTCGCCCCGGCCTTGAAGGCGATCGGCCGCGCCGACGCGGTCGTGCTCGGCCCGGGCCTGTCGAAGCGGCCGGGCGCCCGCGGGTTCGCGCTGGAGATGTTCGAGCGCGTCGACGTGCCGCTCGTGATCGACGCGGACGGGCTCAACGCGCTCGACGGCGTCTTCCCGGAGGACCTGCCGTCGCGGCCGTGGCCGACCGTGCTCACGCCGCACGCGGGCGAGCTCGGCCGCCTGCTCGGGGTCGACTCGAAGGAGGTCGCCGTCCGCCGCCTGGAGCTCGCGCGCGAGGCGGCCGCGAAGGCGAAGGCGTTCGTCGTCCTCAAGGGCGACGACACGCTCGTGGTCTCGCCCAGCGGCCGCGTCGCGATCTCGCGCGGCGGCGCCCCGGCGCTCGCCACCGCGGGCACGGGCGACGTGCTCTCCGGCGTCATCGGCGCGATGCTCGGCAAGGGCCTGCCGCCCGCGCACGCGGCCTGCGCGGGCGTGTACGCGCACGTCCGGGCGGGCCAGATCGCCGCGGCGCCCCACGGCGCCGACGGCGTGATCGCCTCCGACGTCATCCACGCGCTCCCCGCTGCCCTGAGCGCTTAGCCGCCTGCAGGGCGCGAACGGAAGTGCCGCGAGCGCCGCGATCTGCCGCGAGCGTGCAGTTGTTCTGTCTATACGTGAAGAACTGCACGCTCGGGCGAGGAGCAGGCGGTGCGGGTGGCTACCTCACCTCCCTACCCAGCGCCGTTGACGTTCGTCGGCGCCCCGAACGCGCGCAGCTGCGCGAGCGTGACCCCCCGCGCGTCCTCGCCCTCGAACAGCACGCGCCGGTACCACTCCGCGCTCGCGTCGACCCCCTGCTCGAGCGGCCACCGCTCGCTCCAGCCGAGCAACTCGGCCGCGAGCGTGGGGTCGAGCCCCAGGCGGGCGGCCTCGACCGGACCGTCGCGGCGCTCCGGCGCGCGCACGTCGAGCGGCACGCCGAGCGCGGCCGCGAAGCGCTCGACGAGCCACCCGACGGGCCGCTGCTCGTGCTCGAGCGGCGGCGCGAAGTTCCACGCGCGGCCGAGCTCCTCCGAGCCCGCGAGGCACTCGGCCAGCGTGAGGTAGCCCGAGAGCGGGTTGAGCACGTGCTGCCACGGGCGGATCGCGGCCGGGTCGCGGACGACGAGCGGCGCCCCGGCGCGGGCCGCGCGCACGGCGTCGGGGAGGATCCGGTCCTGCGCCCAGTCGCCGCCGCCGATCACGTTGCCGGCGCGGGCGGTCGCGACCCGCAGGCCGTAGGAACCGCGGTAGGCCGCGGCGGCGAGCTCGGCCGCCGCCTTGGAGGCCGAGTAGGGGTCCTTGCCGCCGAGCGGGTCGGCCTCGGCGAAGCGGCGGCCGCTGTCCGGGTCCGCGTAGACCTTGTCGGTGGTGACGACGACCACCGTCGCGCCGGCGGCGTGCTCGCGCACCGCCTCGAGCACGTGGACCGTGCCGAGCGCGTTGACGGCGAACGCGTCGACCGGCTCGCGCCAGGCCTGGCGCACCAGCGGCTGGGCGGCGAGGTGCAGGACGACGTCCGGGCGGGCCGCCTCCACGGCCGCGCCGACCGCCCCCGCATCCCGCACGTCGCCGCGCACCTGCTCCAGGTCCTCGCCGACGCGCGCCAGCCCGAACAGCGAGGGCTCGGTGGGCGGCGGGCCGCCGAAGCCGGTCACCGTCGCGCCCAGCTCGCGCAGCCACAGGGCCAGCCAGCCGCCCTTGAAGCCGGTGTGCCCCGTGACGAGCACCCGCCGGCCGGCCCAGAAGTCCGTCATCTCCGGGAGCTTATGAGCCGCGGGAGCCCGTAAGCTGCGCGCCGATGGCGCTGACCGTGCGGGACATCATGGAGACGGACGTGCCGGCGGTCTACGCCGCCGACCCCGTCGAGTCGGTGCTCAAGGTGCTGCGCGCGCACGAGCTCCCGGGCGTGCCCGTGATCAACGAGGGCGGGCGCTGCGTCGGGATCATCACCGAGGCCGACCTCGTGCTCTCCAACGAGGGCGCCGACCTGCACCTGCCGCACTACTTCCAGCTGTTCGGCGGGATCGTGTTCCTCGAGTCGATGTCGCACTTCGAGGAGCGCCTGCGCAAGGCGTTCGCCTCGACCGCGGAGGACATGATGACGCCGGACCCGATCACGATCGAGCCGTCGGCGACGGTCGAGGCCGCCGCGCGCCTGATCGCGAGCAAGCGCCACAACCGCCTGCCCGTCGTCGAGCACGGGCGCCTCGTCGGCGTCGTCACGCGCGTCGACGTGCTCGACGCGCTGACCAACGAGGCGAGCTGAGTCACCGCGTGGTCCGCGCGCTGGCCCGCGTCAACCTGGCCGCGATCGAGCGCAACTGCGCCCGGCTCGCCTCCGCCGCCGCGCCGGCCGCGCTGTGCGCGGTCGTCAAGGCCGACGGCTACGGCCACGGCGCGCTGCCCGCCGCGCGCGCCGCGCAGGCGGGCGGGGCAGAGTGGCTGGCGGTGGCGACGGCCGCCGAGGCGGCCGAGCTGCGGGCCGGCGGGATCGAGGGGCCGCTGCTCGTGCTCGGCGCGCTCTCGCCCGAGGAGCTCGACGTGGCGCTGCGCGCGGGCGCCGCCGTCGCCTGCTGGCGCGAGGCGGCCGCGGAGGCGATCGCTCGCCGCGCCGCCGCGCTCGGCGTCCGCCCGGGCGTGCACGTCAAGCTCGACACGGGCATGGGGCGGCTCGGCACCCGCGACACCGACGAGGCCACGCGCACGGCGGAGGCCGTCGCCGCGGCGCCGGCGCTGCGGCTCGCCGGCGCCTTCACGCACTTCGCCACCGCCGACGAGGACGACCCCGGCTTCCTGCGCGAGCAGCTCGCGGCCTTCACCGCGTGGACGGACGAGCTGCGGCGGCGGCACCCCGACGTGATCGTGCACGCGGCGAACTCCGCCGCCACGCTCGCGGAGCCCGGCGCCCGCCTGGACATGGTGCGCTGCGGCGTCGCCGTCTACGGCCTCGACCCGTTCCAGTCCGATCCCGCCGAGCAGAGCCTGGAGCCCGCGCTGGAGCTGCGCTCCTACCTGGCCGAGGTCAAGCCGTGCGCGAAGGGCCAGAGCGCGGGCTACGGGCGCCGCTTCGTCGCTGAGCGCGACACCTGGCTGGGGACGATCCCGATCGGCTACGGCGACGGCTACCGCCGCGGGCTGACGAACAACGCCGAGGTGGTCGTCGAGGGCCGGCGCGTGCCGGTCGTCGGCGCCGTCTCGATGGACAACATCACCGTCGATCTCGGCCCCGAGCCGGGGGTGGAGCCCGGCGCCCCGGTCACGCTGATCGGCGACGGCCTGCTCGCGGAGGAGCTCGCCGCACGGCTGGCGACGATCAACTACGAGATCACCTGCGGGATCTCGCGCCGCGTGCCGCGCGAGCACCACCGCGACGGGGAGCCGGCGTGAGCGCGGCGCTCGACGCGGCACGGGAGGCGCTGGCCGGCGAGCCCGCGTGGCTCGTCGGCGGAGCCGTCCGGGACCGCCTGCTCGGCCGCGACACCGACGACGTCGACATCGCGGTCCAGGGCGATCCGCGCGGCGGGGTGCGGCGGATCGCGAAGGCGATCGGCGGGGCGTCGTTCCAGCTCTCGCACGAGTTCGGCGGCTGGCGGGCGGTCGGGCCCGGCCACGCCTGGCACGTCGACCTGCTGCCGCTGCGCGACGGCGACCTGCACGCCGACCTCGCGGCGCGCGACTTCACCGTCAACGCGATGGCCGAGCCGCTCGCCGGCGGCGAGCTGGTCGACCCGCACGGCGGCGCCGCGGATCTCGAAGCGCGCCGGCTGCGAATGGTCTCCGAGCGGGCGCTGACCGACGACCCGCTGCGCACGCTGCGCGCCGTGCGCTTCGCGGTCGAGCTCGGCTTCGAGATCGAGGCCGCCACGGGCAGCGCGGTGCGCGAGCACGCCCCGGCGATCGCGGCCGTCTCGCCCGAGCGCGTGTTCGCCGAGCTCAAGCGGGTCGTCGCCGCTCCCCGTGTCCGCGACGGCCTCGCGCTGATGCAGGACACGGGGCTGCTGGCCGCCGTCCTGCCCGAGCTCGAGGCGCTGCGCGGCGTCAGCCAGAGCCGGTACCACCACACCGACGTGCTCGGGCACACGCTCGAGGTGCTCGACGCCGTCGTGGTCATGGAGGCCGACCCGGCCGGCGTCGGCCTCGGCGGCGCGCTCGCGCCCAAGGTCGACGCGCTGCTCGCCGAGCCGCTGGCCAACGAGCTCACGCGCGGCACGGCGCTGCGCTTCGCGGCGCTGTTGCACGACGCCGCCAAGCCGCAGACCCGCCGCACGCGCCCCGACGGCCGCGTGACCTTCGTCGGCCACGACAGCGAGGGTGCGGGCCTCGCGCGCGACGTGCTGCGGCGCCTGCGCGCATCCGAGCGGCTGGCGGGCTACGTCGCCGACCTCACGCGCCACCACCTCGACCTCGGCTTCATGGTCCACGAGCGGCCGCTCTCGCGCCGCGCGATCTGGCGCTACCTCGTCTCCACCGCGCCCCACTCCGCCGACGTGACGCTGCTGACGGTGGCCGACCGGCTCGCCACCCGCGGCCGCAAGGCCGAGCCGGCGATCGCCGCCCACCTGGAGCTCGCGCGCGAGGTGCTCGAGCACGCCTTCGCACTGCGCGAGGCGGGTCCGCAGCCGCCGCTCGTGCCCGGCGACGCGCTGGCCGCCGAGCTCGGGATCCGGCCCGGGCCGCGGCTCGGCGAGCTGTTGCGCGCGCTCGAGGAGGACCGCTACGCAGGCGAGATCTCGACGCGCGAGGAGGCCGTCGCGCGTGCCCGAGAGCTGCTCGACGCCTAGCCCGCCGCCTCGCGCACGAGCGCCTCGCACAGCGTCGCCGCGTCGCGCACGGTCTCGTAGTGCAGCGCCTCGGCGGTGTCGAGCGGCGAGTGGTAGTTGAGCGGCAGCTTGTACTTCGTCACCGAGCCGAGCGCGGCGCTCGGGTAGCCGGCCTTGAGCGCGATCAGCCCGTCCGTGGCCAGCCCGAGCCGCAGGCGGCGGCGCAGGCGCACACCGGAGCGGGCGGCGACCTCCGCGACCCGCTCGCGCAGCTCGGGCGTGTAGTCGCGCATCCTCAGCATCCCCTCGCCCTCGATCAGGATCAGCTCGGGCGAGCCGACCGAGTCCAGGCAGATCACCTCGGTGCGCTCGGGCGGCAGCTCGGGGAAGTGGCGGCGGGCGAAGCCCCGCATGCCCTCCATGAACGACTCCTCCGAGCCCGTGGAGACGAGCAGAACGCGCACGCCCCGCACGGGGCGCTCCTGCAGCGCGCGGGCGAGCTCGAGCACGACGGCCACGCCGGAGAGGTTGTCGTTGGCGCCGGGCACGACCGGCCGGGCGGCGATGTCGGCGAAGGCGGCCGTCGAGCCGAGCGAGAGGAACGTCCCGAGCCGGCGCAGCCGGCGCAGGCCCATCAGCGCGCCGAGCGCGACGAGCGCGGGCCCCGCGACCACGAGCAGCATCACCTGCGGCGAGGTCTCCTGCTTCTCGTACCAGTCCGGGAACGCGTCGGCGGGGACCGTCGTGAGCTGCGGGGCGAACACGAGCCCGCCGTGGGCCGCGTCGTGGTGGGCGACGAAGACGATCGTGCGCTCCGCGCCGCGGTCGCCCGCCTCGGCGACGACGTTGTAGGTCTTCCGGTGCGGCAGCAGGCGGCGGAACGCGTGGGGGCCGCCCGAGACGTCGTCGGCGATGCCCGCGGCGGCCGCAGCACCCACCGTGGCGGCCAGCGCCCTGGCCCCGCGGCCGCCGCGGGCGGCGGCCAGGCCGGCGAGCCCCGCGGCGGCCGACATCAGCCCCAGCGGCACCCAATAGGTGCCGTGCGCGCGCTCCTCCTCGATCCGCGCGTCAGCATCCGAACCATTGAGGCGGTCGCGGATCCACTCGGCGGCCCGCCGCTCGCCGTCGGACGCCGACGGGCGCTCGATCGCGGCCAGGTGCTCGACGGTGGCGCGCAGGCGCTGGGAGGAGTCCGGCATGCGACGCGGCAGGCTACCCTGCGGCGCATGGCCGCCGACCCGGACTGCCTCTTCTGCAAGATCGTCGCGGGAGAGATCCCCGCCACGCGCGTCGCGGAGGACGAGCAGACGATCACGTTCATGGACATCAACCCCGCCACGCGCGGGCACGTCCTGGTTATCCCGCGCGAGCACGCGCAGGATCTGCTCTCGATCGACCCCGTTGACCTCGCCGCGGTCGCCACGGCCGCCCAGAAGGTCGCTTCGACGATGCCCGAGCGCCTCGGCGCGGACGGCGTCAACCTCCTCAACTCCTGTGGCCGCGCGGCGTGGCAGACCGTCTTCCACTTCCACGTGCACGTCATCCCGCGCTACGACGCCGACCCGCTGCGGCTGCCCTGGACCCCGGGGCCGGGCGATCGCGACGAGATCGCCGCCGCCGCGCGCGACCTCGAGGGCTGACGGCGTGAAGCGGCTCGCCACCGCCCTCTTGGCGCTCGCGCTGCTGCCTGCCGCGGCCGCGCAGGCCCAGGTGGAGGCGGTCGAGCCGACCTTCCAGCTGGACCGCAAGCGCGACGTGCGCGGCCCGCTCGACATCGTCCGCGTGGCGATGAGCAAGCGCCCGGACGGCTCCCTGCGCGGGGAGCTGACGATGCGCCGGGCGTGGGAGGACGCGGACGTCGGCGACGGCTCGCTGTGCCTGCGCTTCCACGTCAAGACCGATCCGGAGTCCCAGGCGCCCGAGTACCTGGCCTGCGCCACGCTGGCGGCCGACGGCACGCTCGCCGGCCGCGTGTTGCGCAACAGCGCCAGGGGCCTGCCGCGCACGGTCGGCGGGGCGTTCGTGGACCGGGTGAGCGCCCGCACCGTCCACTTCGGCTTCGACCCGGGGCTGCTGCGCAACCCCGCCGAGCTGCTCTTCTCGGGCGAGAGCGTGTGGCGCGGCCCGCGGTGCCCCGCGCCGACGGCGTGCCGGGACCTCGCTCCGGACGCGCCGGGCGCGAGAAAGTTCCGCTTGCGCCGCTAATCCGCTTCGGGGTAGCGTCTGCCTGTCAGGGCCGGAACAACCGGCCGAGGTATAGGGCGCACGAGGGACGGACCGGACTTGTGCAACCACAGGCAGCAAGTGGGGTCAGATCAGTGGGCACCGGCACGGTCAAGTGGTTCTCGGACGACAAGGGGTTCGGGTTCATCACGCCTGATGAGGGGGGACGAGACCTCTTCGTCCACTTCTCCGGGATCAACGGCGACGGGTATCGCTCGCTCGCCGAGGGGGCGAAGGTCTCCTATGAGGAGGAGAATGGCGACAAGGGGCCCAAGGCGGTCAACGTAACGAAGATCTGAACGCAACGTCGCGCGAAGATCACCGGTCGCCGTTTCCCGGTGATCGGAGCGCGAAACCCTTATTCCGAACCTTCGGGGGCATCCTCGTGTTGAATGCTCGGATGCCACTGAGAGCCCCCTTCATCGCCGCGTGCGCGGCGCTGGCCTGCCTTGCAGCGCCGACCGCCGCCACGGCGAGGATCGTGGAGGTCGGCCAGGCGCCGACCGAGGCCGTTCCCACCTGCCCCGCCAGCCCCTGCCTGGCCGTCTCGCGCACGACCGGCTACCAGGCCAAGGTCGTGGACAGCCGGGCCCACTACGTGATCCCCGCCAACGGCCGGATCGTGGCCTTCTCGATCCGCCTCGGGGCGCCGAACAAGCGCCAGATCGACTTCTTCGAGGACAACTTCGGCAAGGCCTCGGCGGGCCTGGCCGTGATCCGCCGCGGTGACCGCCTGTTCGGGCGCGTGGTCGCGGCGAGCCCGGTCTACCAGCTCTCCGACTACTTCGGCCAGACCGTCCAGTTCCCGCTCGACCGCGCGCTGAAGGTCGCGAAGGGCAACATCATCGGGCTCACCGTCCCGACCTGGGCGCCGGCGCTGTCGACCCTGACCGAGGACGGGAGCTCCTGGCGCGCGAGCCGCGGCCTCAAGAGCTGCGACGACACGGACCGCCAGACGGCGCAGACGGCCGTCGGCGCGCTGACGCAGTACCGCTGCCTCTACCGCGCCCGGCTCACCTACACCGCGACGCTGATCACCGACCCCAAGCCGAACAAGCCGGCGACGAAGACGACTGTCGGCGGCTAGCGCCGCCGCCGGCCTTCGACCCTGGGCACCCGTGCGGCCAGCCGCACGCCGAGCGCCCGGTCGGGCTGCTCCGGGCGGTCGATGCCGAGCAGGTCCAGCAGCGCCTCGACGATCTCGGGGTCGTAGGTGCTGCCGGCGCCATCGCGCAGCTCCGCGACCGCCTGGTCCTTGGTCATCGCCGGGCGGTAGGGGCGCGGCGTGGTCATCGCCTCGTAGGCGTCGCAGGCGAGGATGATCCGCGACCCGACGGGGATGTTGTGGCCGCGCAGCCGGTCCGGGTAGCCCGAGCCGTCCCAGTGCTCGTGCTCGTGGCGCACGATCGGGGCGATCGAGGCCAGCTCGGGGATCCGCAGCAGGATCCGCTCGCCTGCTACGGGGTGCTCGGCCATCACGGCCCACTCCTCGTCGGTCAGCGGGCCGCGCTTGTGCAAGATCTCGTGCGGGATGCCGAGCTTGCCGACGTCGTGCAGCAGCGCCGCGTGGGCGATCCGCTCGACCTTGTCGCTGGCCAGGCCGAGGATCATCGCCACGCCGCGGGCGAGGTGGACGACGGTCTCGGAGTGGTCGCGCGTGTAGTGGTCGCGCTCCTCGATCGCGGCCGCCAGGGCCTGGACGGCGGCCGGTGAGCCGCGGTCGGCGTGCAGCAGCGCCAGCTCGCGCTCGATGTCGGCGTTGGCGACGGCCACGCGCCCCTTGCCGGTGCGCTTGGCCAGCAGCAGCGCGCGGTCGGCGTGCTCGAGCAGCGCGGCCGCGTCGAGCGGCGAGTGCCACTGGGCGACGCCGAGCGAGCACGCCCCGGCCAGCTCCAGCTGGGAGCCCGGGAGCGCCTCGGCGGCCACCGCGTCGCGGACGCGCTCGGCGACCTGGCAGGCGGTCTCCTCGTCGCTGCCGGGGAGCAGCAGCACGAACTCGTCGCCGCCGTAGCGGGCGACCTGGTCGTACGGGCGCAGCTCGGCCCGCAGCAGGTCGGCGACGCCGCGCAGGAGCGCGTCGCCGGCCTGGTGGCCGCGGGAGTCGTTGACCTGCTTGAAGTCGTCGAGGTCGAGGATCACGCAGCTGAGCACCGTGCCGTCGCGCTGGGCGCGGGCGATCTCCTCGCGCAGGCGGACCTGCATGGCGCCGTGGTTGAGCAGCCCCGTCAGGGCGTCCGTGCGAGCGGCCTGCTGGACCTCCTCGTAGGTCTCGGCGTTGCAGCACGCCACCGTGGCGAGGTCGGCGATCGCCTCCAGCGTGCGCACGTCGTCGGGCTCGATCCGCCGCGACTGGGTCCAGCCGACCGACAGCGCGCCCTTGAGCTCGTCGTTCCAGGCCATCGGCACGGCCAGGGCGGAGCGGAACGCCCGCAGCGTGTCGTGGCTCGGCACCGTGGTGTCGGAGTGATAGTCGTTGGTCTGGAACGGACGCCCCGTGGCGAGCACCTGCCCGGCGGCGCCCTCGCCCGCGCCGAGCGAGATTCCGTGCCACGCGTCGGCGACGTTGTAGCCGGCGGTCGCCACGCCGCCCGTCTCGGCGTTGCCGAGGTAGACGCCGGAGATCTCCGCGTCGACGGCCTCGGCGGCCTCGCGCGCCAGGGTGCGCAGCACCTCGTCGAGCTCGAGCGAGGCGTTGAGCGCGCGCGCCGCGCGGATCAGAGCGGCGTCCTGGCGGGCGCGTGAGCGGGCCCGCGCCTCGGCCTCGAGCCGGGCGAAGCCGGCCGCAGTGAGGTCGGCGAGCGCCAGCGCCAGCGCCAGCTCGCCCTCGCCGAGCTCGCGGCGCTCGCGGAAGACCGCGATCGCGACGTGGCGGACGTCGCCGCCCCAGGCCACAGGGACGAACAGCACCGAGGCGGCGCGGAAGCGCTCCACGAGGTCCGCGCGCAGCTCCGGGCTCCCCGGCGCGTCGGCGACGTGCAGCGGCGCGCCGCTGCGCACGACCCGGGCGGTCCCGGAGACCTCGTCGAGCGCCTGCTCGTAGCCGTCCTCGCCGCCGCGCATCACGGTCGCGGCCCCGCTCGCGCCGCCCTGGGCGACCTCGAACATCAGCACCTGGTCGGCGCCGAGGTTGTCGTGCAGCGCGTTGGTCAGAGCCGAGCGGACCCCGTCGTCGTCTGCGGCGGCCGTCGCCGCGCGGGCGAGCAGCCGCAGGCACGCCGCGACGTCACCGGGGGCGTGGCGCGGCGTGGCGTCGGGGGTGAGGGGAGCTGGGAGCGAGTCGGGAACGGCGTAGCCTTCCTCGAGCGAGGGCTACCCTCATATCGGCCGCGCGGACGCCGCGCTTGATGCGACTAACCGTCCAATTTCCGCGCTCTGAGCGGGTTCAGCAGGCGCCGGGGTTCTGGGCGCAGAAGTCCTCGAACTGCTGCGCCTCCGAGCCCGCGGGCGGGGCGGTGTCGTTGGAGGCGGAGTCCTCCTGGGCGGGGGCGGTGGCGCCCCCGCTGTCGGTGCCGGCGGCGCCGGTCGAGGTGGTGCCGGTGCCGCTGCTCGGCGCGGTGGCCGCGCCGCTCTGGTCGTCCGGCGGCGTGGTGCCGTCCGGCTCGGCCGTGGCGGACGGGGTCGGCGTCGGCGTGGCGTCGCCGCTCGCGCTCGCGTCGACCGTCTCGGAGGGGGCCGTCACCCCGACGGGCGGGCCCGGCACCTCCTGGTAGTCGACCTCGCTACCGCCGCAGCCGACAGCGCCGGCTGCGAGGGCCGCGGTGAGGAACAGGGTTGTTGCGGTTCGAGCCGCGCGCATGGGAAGAACGGGTCAGCGAGGCAGCGCCGCCATGCGGCGGCCGCAGGTCGGGCACTCGTTGAGGTCCAGCTGGGCGGGCTGGTCGCACCAGTTGCAGAAGCGGAGGTTCTCCACGGACCAGGGCAGCTGCGATCTGGACGGCGGCAGCGGCAGCAGCTTGCCCACCGGCTCCAGCGTCTCGCCGGTCTCGCGATCCACGTACGAGCGCCCGGGCTCGCCCTCCAGGATGACCTCACGGCCGGTCGACGGCGCCCGCAGGCGATATCTCTCCCGGTTCATGGCGGCGAACCGTAGCAGGGGTCCCGGCGCGTACCCTGCACCGCGCCCATGCGCATCCTCGTCTTCCACGGGTACCTGCTCGGCGGGACCGGCTCCAACGTCTACAACGCCGCGCTGGCCGAGGCCTTCGCGCGCGCGGGCCACGAGGTCCACCTGCTCAGCCAGGAGCGCGACCCGCTCGCGCACGGCTGGGTCGACGCCGCCGGCGACTGGGACTCCGGCGAGCTCGCGGTCGAGACCCGCCGGGAGCCTGCTCGGGCCACGGCCTACCGGCCCGACATCGCCGGGCTGCTGCCGCTCTACGTCGCCGACCGCTACGAGGGGATCGAGGCCCGGCCGTTCCCCGAGCTGAGCGACGAGGAGCTCGACCGCTACCTCGAGCGCAACGTGGCCGCCGTGCGGGAGGTGGCCTCCTCGGTGCGCCCGGACGTCGCACTCGCCAACCACCTCGTGATGGGCCCGGCGATCCTGGCGCGAGCGCTCGACGGCCTCGGCGTGCCGTACGCGGTGAAGATCCACGGCAGCGCGCTCGAGTACACGGTGAAGCCCCACCCGGAGCGCTTCCTGCCGTACGCCAGGGAGGGCCTGGCGGGAGCCGGAGGGGTCCTCGTGGGGTCTCGCCACACGGGGGAGAGCCTCTGGGCCGCCATGGACGACCCGGATCTGCCGGGCCGCACCCGCCTCGGCCCACCGGGAGTCGACGTCGGGCGCTTCACGCCCCGCGAGCCCCCCGAGGCCCGCGCCGGCCTGGAAGGTCTCCGAGACCGCCTGGCGGCAGCGGACGGCGAGGTCGGCTCCGCCTCCGCGACCGGCGGCTCCGCCGAGCCTGTGCCGCCCGGCTCGTCCTTCTCGCGGCTCGCGGGCGAAGCGGGGGCGGCGCTCGCCACCGTGGGCCCGGAGGACCGGCTCGTGGTCTTCGTGGGCAAGCTGATCGCCTCCAAGGGCGTGGAGCTGCTGCTGGCGGCCTGGCCGCTGGTGCTCGCGCGCGAGCCGGCGGCGCGGCTCGTGGTCGTCGGCTTCGGCGGGTTCCGGGAGGGGCTGGAGGCGCTCGCCTCCCAGCTCGCCGAGGGCGACCTCGACGCCGCGCGCGCGACCCGCGGCGAGAACGGCCAGGAGCTGCCCTGGCTGGCGGCCTTCCTGGACGACCTCGAGGACGAGGCCGCCTACGTGGAGGCCGCCCGCGGGCTGGCCGACCGGGTGGCCTTCGCCGGCCGGCTCGACCACGCCGAGCTCGTCGACCTGCTGCCCGCCGCCGAGGCGATGGCGGTCACGAGCACGTTCCCCGAGGCGTTCGGGATGGTCGCGGCCGAGGCGGCCGCCTGCGGCGCGCTGCCGGTCGTGGCGCGCCACTCCGGCCTCGGCGAGGTCGCCCGCACCCTCGCGGATGCGGTTCCGGACGCCGTCCGGGACTGGCTGACGTTCGAGGTCGGCCCGAACGCCGTGCCCGAGCTCGCCGGCGCGCTCTCGAGCTGGCTCGCCGCGCCCGACGACCTCCGCGCGGCCACCCGCAAGGCGATCGTCGAGGCCACGCGTGAGCGCTACTCCTGGGACGGCGTCGCCCGAACGGTGATCGCCGCCGCCCAAGGCGACCTCGACGACCTCCCGGAGCCCTGAGCCGCCCGGGCGCGCGGCGCACCGCCCCCGGCTCGGTTAGGATTCCGCGCCGATGAGGAGGACACTGGTCCGGGTGGCGCTGGGCGCCTGCGCGATCGGCGCTGCGGCGCTGTCCGCAGGCTGCGGCGGCGTGGCCGACCGCGGCAGCAATGTCGTCAACGGCAAGCAGCTGTTCGTGGAGAAGTGCGGGTCGTGCCACATCCTCAACCGGGCCGGCACCAAGGGCGTGACGGGCCCGAACCTCGACCAGGCGTTCGCCCGCGCGCGCCAGGACGGGTTCGGCTCGACCACGTTCCAGGGCATCGTCCACCGCCAGATCGAGCAGCCCGCGCGCCGCGCGCAGGTGGATCCCGCCACGAACAAGGAGCTGCCGCTGATGCCGGCCAACCTCGTCAAGGGCGAGGACGCCCGGGACGTCGCGGCCTACGTGGCCGACGCGGCGGGCAAGGGCGGCAAGGACCAGGGCGCGCTCGCGTCGGTGGGCGCCGCCGTGGCCGAGGGCACCGCGAAGGCCGAGGGCGGCACGCTCGAGATCCCGGCGGACCCCGGCGGCGCGCTCGCCTACCGGTTCGCCAACGCCGAGGCGCCCGCTGGGCAGCTCGAGATCGACTCGCCGAACGAGTCCTCCGTCGACCACAACATCGCCGTCGAGGGCGGAGGCGTCGACGAGGTCGGCCCGGTGGTCAAGAACGGCGGCGTCTCGACCATCAACGTCAGCGTGCAGTCCGGCGAGTACACCTTCTACTGCAGCGTCACCGGCCACCGGGAGGCCGGCATGGAGGGCAAGCTCACCGTCAAGTGAGTCCGTCGACCGTCGGCCGGGGCGCGCCCCGGCCGGTAGCGTCCACGAGCGATGACCGGAGGGGACCTGCTCGCCGGCCTGATCCAGGCCTCGCCGTTCTACGTGCTCGTGGCGTTCGTGGCCGTCAGAGCCCGCACGCTCGCACGCGAGGGGCGGCCGGTCCCCACGGCCCGCCTGAGCCTGATCGCCGCCGGCGTGGCCGTCGGCGTCGCGGCCGACCTGCCCCCGATCGGCACCGCGAGCGAGGAGCGGCTGTCGGTCCACATGCTCCAGCACATGCTGATCGGGGACCTGGCGGCGTTCCTGATCACGATCGGCCTGACCGGGCCGCTGCTGCGGCCGATCCTGACCAAGCCGGGCATCAGGCGCCTGCGCTGGCTCGCGCACCCCCTGGTGGCGGTGCCGCTGTGGATCGGCGTCTACTACGGCTGGCACGCGCCGGCGCTCTACCAGGCGGCGCTGCACTCCGACGTCGTCCACGCGACGGAGCACGCGACGATGTTCGCGGCCGGCCTGGCGCTGTGGATGGGCCTGCTCGGCCCGCTGCCCAAGCCCGCGTGGTTCGGCAACGCCGCCGGGCTCGCCTACGTGATCGTCGTGCGCTTCGCCGGCACCGTGATCGCCAACGTCTTCCTCTGGTCGAGCTCGCCGTTCTATCCCGACTACGAGGATCTGGCCCGGACGCGCGGGATCGACGCCGCCGCGGACCAGAGCCTGGCCGGCGCGATCTGGATGGTCGAGGGCTCCGTCGTGACGATCTGCGTGCTCGGCTGGCTGTTCACCCGCTGGATGAGCCAGGGCGCCGAGGCGCAGGAGCTCGTCGAGCACGCCAGGGCCCGCGGCGTCGAGCTCGACCCTGCACGGGCGCGCCGGGCCGTCGCGGCGGGCGCGGGCGCCCGCCTGCGGGCCCGCCTGGACTCAGAAGGCGGCGCGGCCGAGCAGGACGAGCCCGGCGATGACGGCGGCGACCACGAGCACGTAGAGCAGGAAGCGGAACGCCTCCCCCTCCGAGCGCAGCGGGTTGATCACAGGATGTAGACGCTCAGGTACACGATCACCCACATCACGTCGACGAAGTGCCAGTAGATGCCCGGCACCTCGACGCCCCGGTGCTCCGCGGCCGTGAAGTGCCCGCGGAACGCCCGGATGGTGGTGAACAGCAGCAGCGTCAGGCCGATGAAGACGTGCGCGCCGTGCAGGCCCGTGAGCCCGTAGAAGATCGTGCCCTGCGCGTGGTCCTGCGGCGCGAAGCCGATGTGGACGTACTCGTTGACCTGGATGAACAGGAACGTCGCGCCGAGCAGGAACGTCGTCGTGATGCCGGCCTGCAGCGCGAAGCGGTTCTCGTGCTTGGCGCCCTCGAGCGCCCAGTGCATCGTCACCGAGGAGGAGACGAGGATGCACGTGTTGACGAACGCGATGAGCTTCGGCAGCTCGGTGCCCGTCGCCGGCCAGTCGGCGCCACCCACGACCCTGATGAAGAAGTAGGCCGTGAAGAAGGCCCCGAAGACCATGATCTCGGAGATGATGAAAAGCAGCATCCCGAGCAGCTGCGGCTCCACGCGCGAGGAGCGGTTGGCCTCCGGCGGCCCGTGGTGGTGCTCCTCGTGGGCGACGCCGCCGCTGGCGGCGTGCGCTCCCGGCCGGATCGAGGCGGCCTCCACTAGTGGTCCCTCCCGCGAGTCCTGATGTCCTCGCGACGACCGCCGATCGCCGCCTGGCTGCGTCCTCGACCCTTGAAATCCCGGAGGGATTCCTGCGGGCCTGCGTCCTTGCCAGCCGCCGCCGGCGGCCGTTCGAGAACACCACGACTCTCGGGAGGAACCACTAGGCCTCCGCCCCGGCGGGCTGGGAGTCGGTGGAGGACTCGATGTGCTCGACCGGCTTGTTGGTCGCGCCCTCGATGCGCTCGACGAGCTTGTCGGCCATCCACTGCGAGCTGCCGGCGGGCAGCGTGGAGACCACGATCTCGGAGATGTGGAAGTACTGGGCCGCGTTCATCGCCGCGGTGTAGGGGTCCGGGTCGCCGATCATCCCGGCGGCCACGACCCCGGCGGAGCGCAGCGAGTCCAGCAGCCGCCTGAGGCGCTCGCGCGCCTCCGCCACCGCGTCGCCGCGGGTCGAGGGCTGCGGGATGACGACGATGAACCGGTGCGGGCTCTCCTCGGCGAGCGCCTCGAGTCGCTTGGTCAGCTCGGGGCTGGCGACGGTCTGGTTGGCGAGCACGAGCGTGACGTCGAACGGCAGTCCCTCGGCCACCAGGTCGACCACGACGTGCTCGACGGGCAGCCCCGTCTCCTCGCTCAGGCGCTCGGGCAGGTCGCGCCGCAGCCAGCCGGAGGACTCGGAGGGGAGGGTGGAGATGATGATCTCGTCGATGCCCTGGGCCGCCACCGCGTCCTTGACCGCGTTCATCGGGTCGCCGTCGCCGACCTCGCCGGTGCCGGCGATCCCCTCGCCGGACATGAACTCCAGCGCGAGATCGACGCGCACCTGGGCGCTGTCGTGCACCACGTCGTCGTAGATCACGTTCCCGTGGCGCGGGCGGGTCTGCGGCACCACGACGTGGAAGCGCACGTCGTCGCCGCGGGCCGCGCGCTCGCGCACGGCGTCGAGCAGCTTGGCGCCGCCGATGGTCTCGTTCGCCAGCACGAGCACGTTCGGCATCGCCTAGGCCTCCTCTTCGCGTTCGGGGCTGGTGGCTCCCGCGGGCTGCTTGGGTCTGGCCTCCGCGGGCGACTCGAAGATGCCGTGGACCGCGCCGGGGACGCCGTACTCGTACGGCCCGCCGACGACGGTCGGGACCTTGTCGAAGTTGAAGATCGGCGGCGGCGAGGACACCTGCCACTCGAGCGTCAGCGCGCGCCACGGGTTGGCGGGTGCGCGCGGCCCGCGAGCGCCAGCTCGAGACCATGTTGTAGACGAAGATCAGCGTCGACAGCCCGAGCACGAACGAGGACAGCGAGATGAACAGGTTCCAGCTCGCGAACTGCTCCGGGTAGTCGGCGACGCGCCGCGGCATCCCCTCGACGCCGATCAGGTGCATCGGCGCGAACGTCGCGTTGAAGGACACGAACGTCAGCCAGAAGTGCATCTTGCCGAGCCGCTCGTCGAACATCCGGCCCGTCATCTTCGGGAACCAGTAGTAGACGCCCGCGTAGATCGTGAACAGCGAGCCGCCGAAGAGCACGTAGTGGATGTGGGCGACGATGAAGTAGGTGTCCGAGACGTGGATCGTCAGCGGCACCATCGCGAGCATCACGCCCGAGATGCCGCCGAGCGTGAACATCGTCAGGAAGCCGAGCGCCCACAGCATCGGCGTGTCCACCCGCAGCACGCCGCGCCACAGCGTGGCCAGCCAGGAGAAGATCTTGATCCCGGTCGGGACGGCGATGATCGCCGTCGTGACCATCATCGGGACCCGGATCCAGGTCTGCATGCCCGAGACGAACATGTGGTGCGCCCACACCGTGAACCCGAGCAGCACGATCGCCAGCAGCGAGAAGGCCATCATCCGGTAGCCGAAGATCGGCTTGCGGGCCTTCACCGACAGGACCTCGGAGATGATCCCGAAGCCCGGCAGCATCATGATGTAGACCGCCGGGTGCGAGTAGAACCAGAAGACGTGCTGGTACATCAGCACGTCACCGTCCTTGGCCGGCCCGAAGAAGTTGAAGCCGAGCGCGTAGTCCAGCAGGACGAAGAACTGCGACGCCGCGATGAACGGGGTGGCGATCACGACCAGCAGCGAGGTCGAGAAGTTCGCCCACACCAGCAGCGGCATGCGCCAGAACGACATGCCGGGCGCGCGCATCGTGATGATCGTCACGAGGAAGTTCAGCGCCGTGGCGATCGAGGACGCACCCGCGAACTGCACGCCGATCGTGAAGAACATCTGGCCGATCGGCACGTCGGTCGACAGCGGCGCGTAGGCCGTCCAGCCCGTGGCGAACGAGCCGCCCGGCGCGAAGAACGACGCCGTCATCATCACGCCGGCGATCGGCAGCATCCAGAACGACAGCGCGTTCAGGCGCGGGAAGGCCATGTCCGGCGCGCCGATCATCAGCGGCAGGACGAAGTTCGCCAGCCCGGCGAAGACCGGGATGATGAACAGGAAGATCATCAGCGACGCGTGGACGCTGAAGAGGCCGTTGTAGGCGTTCGCGTCCACGAACTGCTGCCCCGGCGTCGCGAGCTCGGCACGCACCATCATCGCCAGCAGGCCGCCGACGAGCATGAAGAAGAACGACGTGACGACGTACTGGACGCCGATCACCTTGTGGTCGGTGTTGACCTTGAAGTAGTCGCGCCAGGAGTGCGCGCCGTGGCCCGAGTGGTCCTCAGGCCGCGTCGGGCGGCCGGCCGCCCAGTAGAACCAGTAGTCGAAGGCCCCGAGGCCGACGAGGAAGAACAGCGGCGCGGCGATCAGCGAGACGAGCAGGATCGCGTTCTGCGCCTTGCCCGTCAGCAGGTCGCCGCCGTCGAACGTCGAGAGCCCGTAGAGCTCGCGCACGACGATCACGAGGGCGGCCGAGAACAGCACCCCCAGCAGCAGGAACGCGCCCGCTCGAGTGAATCCCGGTGCACGCAGTCTGGTTGCCATCAACGTCCCTTCACTTCGCCTTCGCGCGCTGGTCGGTCAGCCAGGACTCGAACTCCGCCTGGGGCATGACGTGCGCCGTCTGGCGCATCGCCGAGTGGCCGAGCCCGCACAGCTCCGCGCATACCACGGGATAGTCCCCGACCCGCGTGGTCTCGATGCTGTACGTGGTCGTGATGCCCGGCACCGCGTCGATCTTCTCGCGGAAGGCGGGCACGAAGAAGTCGTGGAGCACGTCCTTGGACTGGACGTTGAACTTCACCTCGGTGTCGACGGGGAGGAAGAGCTCGTTCGTCATGACCTCCTTGCCTCCGCTCTCGCCGGGGTAGTGGAAGGTCCAGGTGAACTGCTCCCCGACGACGCGCACCTCCATCGTGGCGTTCGCGGCCGCCTTCTCGATGTCGTCCAGGACGACGTAGGCGTAGGTGCACAGGCCGACGAGCAGGATCGCCGGGACCGCGGTCCAGATGATCTCCAGGCGCGTGTTGCCGTGGATCGGCGGGCCGTCCTGCAGCTCCTCGCCGGGCTTCATGCGGAACTGCCAGACGCAGTAGAGCACGATCGTCTGGACGAGCACGAACACCGGCACGGAGGCGATGATCAGGACGTCCCACAGGGTGTCGATGTCCTTGGCCTCGCCCGACGCGGCCACGGGGAACCAGTCGATCAGCAGGCCGAGCGCGATGCCCAGCGCGGATGCGATCGCGCCGATGGCGATCATGGGGACCACCGGGGCGCGCCGGTCGCGTATCCCGACCGTCGGCTCGGCAGCCATCAGCTCCTCTCCACAGGACCCATGGGGTCGGCATCCTATGGGTTCGCAGCGACGGACGGCTCGCCGAGCGGCCGTCCGGCGGGACGGGCGGCTAGGCGGCCCGGGCGGGCTCGGCGCTCAGCGGGCGCGCGAAGCGGCCGTTGGAGCGCCCGGCGTCGGCGCGGTAGTCCGACGGGGCGACGCCGAGATGGCGCCGGAAGGCCTTGGCGAACTGCGCGGGCTGGCGGTAGCCGACGCGATGGGCGACCTCGCGCACGGTCAGGCCGCGGCCGGCCAGCAGCTCGGCGGCCTTCTCCATCCGCACCCGGGTCAGGTGGTCGCGGAAGGTGGTCTCGCCGATCTCGGCGTAGGCGCGCTGCAGCTGGCGGCGCGAGGACGCGACCCGGCGCGCGATCTCGTCGAGCGAGAGGTCGCTGCCGTACTCCTGGTCGACGATGTCCGTGGCCTCCTCGAAGAGGCTGGTACGCAGTCGGATCGTTGTCGGTCTCTGGGTTGGCACGTTGGTTCCTACGCGCCGGAATCCCCAGGAGGATGACCTTGCAGGCCGTTGCGCGTGCAAACTGGCGCGTGAACGCTCGGCCGGTCATGGTCCTACATAGCGCACCACCGCCGCAAGGGCGTCGTCGGTGTCGCGCACGTGGCGCTCCAGGATGCGCTCCGCGAGCCGCTGCGCCGGCAGCCCCGGGGTCAGCGAGTTGGAGTAGTCCGCGTCGATCCCGTCCGTGGCGAACGCGACGGCGTCCCCCGTGTGCAGGTCCAGGTGCGAGGGGCGCACGACGGGCAGGTTGTAGCCGACCACGCCGCCGAGCACGAGCGCGGAGTCGTGGCGGTCGCCGTAGACCGCGGCCCCGCGCACGAGCCGCGCCTCGACGTTGCCCACCCCGACCCACGTGAGCTCGCGATCCTGGAGGTCGAACCAGGCGGCCGTCAGCACGACGCCGCGGCTGCGGCGCAGCGCCTCGTGGCAGCGCGCGATCAGCTCGCCCGGCGGGGCCGAGGCCTGCTCGCGGATGACCCGCTCGGCGATCGCCGAGGCGGCGTGGGCGTCGTCGCCGTGCCCGAGGCCGTCGATCACGACCGCCAGGCCGCCCCGGTCGTAGGGGGCGAACACCGCCAGGTCGCCAGAGCGCTCCTCGCCCTCGATCGCGACCCCCGCGACGCCGAGCTCGAGCTCCCGCGGCCAGCCTTCGGGCTCTAGCGCGCCCTCGACCACTTGACGAGGGTGACCGTGGTGCCCACGCTGGGGCCGGTCTCGATGTCGAACTCGTCGACGAGTCGCCGCGCGCCCGGCAGGCCGAGCCCGAGCCCGCCGCCGGAGGTGTAGCCGTCCTGCATCGCGAGGTCGAGGTTCGCGATCCCGGGCCCCCGGTCGCGGGCCACGACGCGGATGCCCTCGCGGGTGGGCGGGCCCGCGTCGCGCACGATCGAGAGCAGCACCTCGCCGCGCGTGGCGTAGGTGGTGATGTTGCGCGCCACCTCGGAGATCGCGGTCGCCAGCAGCGTCTGGTCGGTGCTGGTGAGGTCGAGCATCGCCGCCAGCTCGCGCGCCCGCTGGCGCGCGGTGACGACGTCGTTGTCGCTCTCGATCGCGATCCGTTCCTCGGTATCAGGAGGCACCGTCGGCCGGCCCCTCCTGCGTCTGGAGCAGCGCGAGGCCCTCTTCGAGGTCAAGTGCCGTCTGGACGTCCTCGAAGTTCATCCCCAGCTGCACCATCGCGAACGCGACCTCGGGCTGGATGCCGACGATCACGGTCTCGGCGCCGCGCAGCCGGGTCATCATCGCGATCCCCCGCAGCGAGCGCGACACGAAGGAGTCCATCACGTCGAGCGCCGTGACGTCGACGATGATCCCGCGCGAGCGGTGGCGCGTGACCTGCGCCATCACGTCGTCGCGCAGCTGCAGGACGTCGGTGTCCGTGAGCGCCGCCTGGATCGAGGCGATCAGGAACGGGCCCTGCTTGAGGATCGGGACGGCCACTGGCCGCTACCGCAGCTGGCTGTCTTCGATGGAGTCCGACCCGAGCGAGACGTTGTAGCCGAGGATGCGCTCGGCCTCCTCGATGCCGCCCTGGAGGTCGCCGACCGCGTTGACCTTGCCGAGCTCGACGCCGAGCGTGACCAGCGTCTGCGCGATCTCGGGCGAGAGGCCCGTGATGATCACGCTCGCGCCCATCAGGCGCGAGGCGTCGACGGTCTGCACGAGGTGGTTGGCCACCGTGGAGTCGATCGTCGGCACGCCGGTGATGTCGATCACGACCACCTTGGCGCGGTTGGTGCGGATGCCGCGCAGCAGCTGCTCGGTGAGCTGGCGGGCGCGCTGGCCGTCGAGCACGCCGATGATCGGGAGGATCAGCAGCCGCTCGCGGACCTGCAGGACCGGCGTGGAGAGCTCGCGGATCGCCTCCTGCTGCTGGCGGATGACGCGCTCGCGCTCCTGCACGAAGTTGATCGCCACGGTGTTGGCGATGCGGTTGGCGGCCGGCTCGTAGGCGTCGAGGACCTGGTTGAGGTAGTCGAAGTCGGTCTGGTACTTCTGGAACAGCGAGCGGGCCAGGACGTCGCGCAGCAGCAGCACGATCCCGAGCACCTCGTCGGTCTCGACCCCGCGCGGGATGATGCGCTCGGAGAGGTTGCGGGCGTAGTCCTGCAGGGCCTCCACGGAGCCGGTCTCGAGCACCTCGACGTAGTTGTCGTAGACGGACGTCGCCTCGTTGAAGATCTCCTCGGGCGTCAGGGCGGTCAGCAGGCGCGCCTCGCCGATCCTGCGAGCCCACTCCTGGCGCAGGTTCGTCCGGTTCGCGCTGAGGTGGGCGACCAGCTCCTTGAGCAGGTCGGCGTTCGTCTCGGACTTCCCGTTGCTCGGTGAGGCTGCGTCCGTGGGGTCAGCCATTGCTCTCCTCCGTCGTGTGGCCGTCGGGCAGTATCCCAGGCTCCTCATTGGGCTGGGCCGTCGGCCCGAAGGCCAGGATCGCGACGTCGTCGCGCAGGCGGCCGTCGGAGGCCGCCAGCACCGCGGCCTCGACGCGCTCGGCCACCTCGTCGGGGGTGAGGCCGCCGCAGGTCTGCAGCAGCTCGGTCAGCTCGCCGGTGCCGAAGACCTCAGTGCGGTGGCGGCGGACCTCGGTCACGCCGTCGGTGTAGAGCACGAGCAGGTCGCCCATCTCGAGCTCGACGGTGACGTCGGCGAGCAGCGGGTCGATGTCCGTGCCGAGCAGCGTCCCGAGCCGGCCGACGGCGTCCACGCTGCCGTCGCGGTGCACGACGAGCGGCAGCGGGTGCCCGCCGCAGGCGAGCTCCAGCCGCACGTGCTCGACGGCCACCTGCATGTGCGCGTAGGCGACGGTGATGAAGCGGTCGTCGCTGCGCTGCTCGCGCAGCGCGCGGTGCAGGAGCGTCAGGACGGAGCTGGGGGAGTGCTCGTAGGCCGCGGCGGCGCGCAGGGTGTGCCGCGCCAGGGCGGTGACGGCGGCGGCGTCGGGGCCCTTGCCCTGGACGTCGCCGATCAGCGCCGCGACGCCGCCGTCGCGCGCCTTGTAGAGGTCGTAGAAGTCGCCGCCGAGCTCGATGTTCTCGCCCGCGGGGCGGAAGCGCACGGCGGCCGCGAGCCCGGGGACGCTGGGCAGCGCGCCGGGGCGCAGGCTGCGCTGGAGCGTGCGCGCGATCGTGCGCTCGCGCTCGTAGAGCCGGGCGTTGGAGACCGCGACGGAGGTCAGCGCCGCGAGCTGATCGAGGATCGCGCGGTCGCGCGGGCCGAACTCGCGGCTGCTGCGGTCCACGACGTCGATCGCCCCGAGCTCGCGCCCGCGGCCGGAGAGCCGCGCCGTCAGCCTGGCGGGGTCCGGCAGGCCGGCGCCGAGCTGCTCGGGCGAGGTGGCGGTGAGCGGCGGCATGCGCGCGTTGGAGGCCATGACGGCGACGCTCGCGCGGTCCGCGTCGAGGATCCCGCGGGCGGTGTCGGCCGTGAGCTGCAGGATCTCCTGCACCCCCATCGAGGAGTTGATGGCCACGGACGCGTCGGCGAGCGCCCGCAGCTGCACCACGTGCTCGTGCTCGATCCGCGCGACCTCTTGGACCTCGGTGTAGCCGCGGTGGACGCTCTCGAAGATCGACAGGCTCTCGCGCAGGAACGCCTCGGCGGCCTGCAGCGTCGCGTCGGTCGGCGGGGCCGAGCCGGCCTCGAGCACGCTGCGCAGCGCCAGGTGGTGGGCCTCGGCGAGGTCGAGGACGCTCAGGTGGGCGGCGACGGCCTCGCGCCCGAGGTCGTAGGCGGCGCCGAGGCCCTGCTCGCCGCGGTCGCGAAGGTAGGCCGAGAACGCGCTCGCATAGCGGGGCGCGAGGTCGAGGGCACCGTTGCCGGGACCATCCGGTTGGACGGACACGCGCGGGACTCTATGCGGCTGCCGCGGCCTGCGCCAGCGCGCCGCTAGTGGTGGTGCTCGAGCGGGAGCTGAGCGATGTCCCGGCGCACGTCCGCGATCCACCGGATCGTGGTGATCAGGAACACGACGCCCGCGAGGGCGACGACGTACCAGGACAGCGTGATCGAGACGATCAGGATCGCGAGCGCCGCCGAGTTGACGATCGGGATGAGGCTCGGCTCGGGCATGTGGATCTCTTCACCCACGGGCGGGACGGGCCGGCGCTCGAGCTCGCTCATATCTGGTACGCCCAGGCGGCGACGAACGTCAGGGCGAACATCAGCAGGCCGATCACCGAGGTGATCAGGGCCGTGCGGAGGTTGCGGCGCGCGAGGCGGCGGTCCATGGCGGTGATCTTACAAGCGGGCGTCGGCGACCATCGCGCCGAACAGCACCGCCAGATAGGCGAGCGAGTAGAGGTAGGTGCGCAGCGCGGACTGGCGGTCGGCGCGGCGCTGCAGGCGCACCGCGAGCACCAGGAACCAGCCGCCGAGCCCGAGCGCGACCGCGGCGTAGATCGCGCCGAAGAAGCCGAACACGACCGGCAGCATCGTCAGCACGACGAGCAGGCAGGTGTAGAGCAGGATCTGGCGGCGCGTCTCGGTCTCGCCGTGGACGACCGGCATCATCGGCACGCCCACGCGCGCGTACTCGTCCTTCATCAGCAGCGACAGCGCCCAGAAGTGCGGCGGCGTCCAGTAGAAGACGATCGCGAACAGGTACCAGGCGGTCGGGTCCACGTGGCCCGTCACCGCGGCCCAGCCGACGAGCGGCGGCACGGCGCCGGCGGCGCCGCCGATCACGATGTTCTGCGGCGTCGTGCGCTTGAGCCACATCGTGTAGACGAGCACGTAGCCCAGGAACCCGGCCAGCGCCAGGAACGCGGCCAGCAGGTTGACCGTGCCGGCCAGCACCAGGAACGACAGGCCCTGCAGCACGAAGCCGTAGGCGAGCGCGGCGCCGGGGCGGACCCGGCCCGCCGGCACGGGGCGCGAGGCCGTGCGGGCCATCTGGGCGTCGATGTCGCGGTCGTAGTAGTGGTTGACCGCGCCCGCGCCGCCGGCCGACAGCGAGCCGCCCAGGCAGGTCAGCAGCACCAGGCTCAGCGACGGGTCGCCCGCCACGTACATCGTCGTGACCGTCGTCAGCAGCAGCAGCAGCTGGACGCGCGGCTTGGTCAGCGTGACGTAGTCCGCGACGACCTGCCGCGCACCGCCGACGGCCAGCGTGGAGGTGTGGGCGCCGACGCTGCTCATCGCCTCAGCAGCGGCTCCCCGGAGCGGTACTGCTGCGGCACGCCCGTCTGCTGCTCGATCTGCCGGCGGATGTCCTTCATCGGCTCGACCGAGCGCACGCGCGGGATCACGTCGAAGTTGTTCTCGGGCGGCGGCGAGGGCGTGAACCACTCGAGCGTGTTGGCCTTCCACGGGTCGGGGCCGGCCTTGACGCCCTTCTTGAGCGAGCGGACGAGGTTGATGATCGTCAGCAGCACGCCCAGCGCGATCAGGAACGCGCCGATCGTGGAGATCAGGTTGTAGGTCCACCAGCCCGACCGCTCCGAGTACTCGTAGACGCGGCGCGGCATGCCGTCCAGGCCGGCCGAGTGCTGGATCAGGAACGTCATGTGGAAGCCCACGAAGAAGAAGGCGAAGGAGACCTTGCCCAGGCCCTCGCTCATCATCCGGCCGCTCATCTTCGGGAACCAGAAGTAGAGCGCCGCGACCATGCCGAACGCGCTCGCGCCGAACGCCGTGTAGTGGAAGTGGGCCACCACGAAGTAGGTGTCCGTGAGCTGCCAGTCGATCGGGAAGACGGCGAGGAAGATGCCGGTGATGCCGCCCATCAGGAACGTGAAGATGCCGCCGACGCAGTAGATCAGCGGCACGCGGTACTCCACGGTGCCGCGCCACAGCGTGGCGATCCAGTTGAAGATCTTCACGCCCGTCGGCACCGCGATCAGGAAGCTCGAGAGCATGAAGAACGCGAGCACGACGGTCGACATCGGGGTGGAGAACATGTGGTGCGCCCACACGAGCACGCCGAGGAACGCGATGCCGGCCGTGGCGGCGGCGATCGCCTTGTAGCCGAAGATCGGCTTGCGCGCGAACACCGGCAGGATCTCCGAGAAGACGCCGAACGCGGGCAGCACGAGGATGTAGACCTCGGGGTGGCCGAAGAACCAGAACAGGTGCTGCCACAGCAGCGCCGAGCCGCCCTCGTCGGGGTCGAAGAAGTTCGTCCCGAAGTTGCGGTCCAGCAGCAGCATCGTGACCGTGGCGGCCAGCGAGGTCAGCGCGAGGATGATCAGGTACGCGTAGATCAGGATCGTCCACACGAACAGCGGCATGCGGCCCCAGCCCATGCCGGGCGCGCGCATGTTGTGGATCGTCGCGATGAAGTTGATCGCGCCCAGGATCGAGGCCAGGCCCGTGAGGTGGACCATGTAGATCCAGGCCTCCTGGCCGTTGGACGGCGTGTAGTCCTTCGTCGAGAGCGGGACGTAGGAGAACCAGCCGGCCTCGGGCGGGCTGAAGAAGAACGAGGCGTAGAGCGCCAGGCCGCCGAACAGGAACATCCAGTACGACCAGGCGTTCAGGCGCGGGAACGCGACGTCGCGCGCGCCGATCATCAGCGGCAGCAGGTAGTTCGCGAAGCCGGCCCAGACCGGGACGATGACCAGGAAGATCATCGTCGTGCCGTGCATCGTGAACAGCTGGTTGTAGACCTCGGGGGTCACCAGCGTGTTCTCCGGCGCGCCGAGCTGCAGGCGGATCAGCAGCGCCTCGACCCCGCCCAGCACGAAGAACACGAGGACCGTGTACAGGTACATGATCCCGATCTTCTTGTGATCGGTGGTGGTGAACCACGAGGTCCAGCCCTCGTGGGGGCCGCGCACGGCGTGCGAGATGATGTGCGGCACGGGCCGCTCGAGGATCGGCTGCGCCGAGGTGGTCTCAGGAGTGGAGGTCGTGGCCATGGGCTACTGGGAGTCCTGCTCTTCGATCTGCTTGCGGCGCTCCGCCGCCTGCTCGCGCGCGGACTGGATCTCCTCCGCCTTGCGGTCCACCCACGCCTTGTAGTCGGGGTAGCGCATGCCGACCACGCGGGCGTACATGTTGGCGTGGTTGCGCCCGCACAGCTCGGCGCACTGCCCCTCGTAGACCACCTGGTCGGCGCCCTCGGGGATGGCGGACTCGGGGATCTTGAACCACGTCTTGTTCGTGTAGCCCGGGATCGCGTCCATCTTGCCGCCGAGCTTGGGAATCCACCATGAGTGCGCGACGTCGTCGGCGGTGATGTCCAGCGTGACGGTCATGCCGACGGGCACGACCATGTCCACGTAGGAGAAGACGTCCTTCTCGGAGCGGGGGTACTGGTAGCGCCACACGTACTGCTGGCCGTCGACCGTGAGGTTGAGGCTGGCGCTGCCGTCCGGCGGATCGGGCTGGTCCGTGGAGGCGTAGAGCGCGTTGGACGCCGTGACCGGGTTGCCGTTCTCGTCGATGTCCGACGCCGCCGGGTTCTTGATGCCGGGCAGCGTGATGAACGTGAAGACCGTGATGAAGACGAGGATCACGAACGCGCCGACGGTCCAGCCGATCTCCAGGCGCGTGTTGCCGTGGATCTGGGCCGCGACCATGTTCCGGCGCGGCCGGGCGCGGTACTTGACCATCGCCCACACGAGCGCCCCGGCCACGCCCAGGAAGACGATCCAGGCGAGGATGAAGATCAGCAGGTAGAGCGTCCAGATCTTGTCCGCGTTCTCCGAGCCGCCCTTCTCCGGGAAGAAGATCCCCGCGCTCGCGGCGGCGGGCGCCAGCGCGAGGCCGGCCAGGGCCGCGGTCAGGCCGCGGGTGAGGAGCACCTTCAGCATGCGGCGCCGCAGTATATGGAGCCGGGGGCCGGAACAGGGCCCTGGCGGCGCGCCATCGGTGCCCTACCGTCCGCCGAATGACGGCGGGCGCTTCTCGAGGAACGCCTGCACGCCCTCGAGGAAGTCGCCGCTCTCGGCGGACTCCTGCTGGATCTCGGCCTCGAGCGCGAGCTGCTCGTCCATCCGGCCGTAGAGCCAGGCGTTGAGCTGGCGCTTGGTGCCCGCGTAGGAGCCGGTCGGGCCGCTCGCCAGGCGCTCGGCCAGCGCGTCGACCTCGGCCTCGAAGTCCTCGTCGGCCGCGACCCGGTTGATCAGGCCCCACTCGAGCGCCTGGCGGGCGCTCACGCGCTCACCGAGCATCGCCATCTCTGTCGCGCGCGTGAACCCGATGCGCTCGGGCACGAACAGCGACGAGCCGCCGTCGGGCACCAGCCCGATGTTCACGAAGGCCAGCAGGAAGTAGGCGCTCTCGCGCGCGATCACGAGGTCGGCGGCGAGCGCGAGCGAGAGCCCGATCCCCACCGCGGGGCCGTTGACCGCCGCCACGACGGGCTTGGGCATCCGGCGGATGCCCGTGATGATCGGGTGGTAGCGCTCGGTCAGCGCGGTGTGGACGTCCGGGCGCCCCGCCGGCGTCGGGTCGAAGCCGGCCTTGAGGTCGGCGCCGGAGGAGAACGCCCGCCCGGCGCCCGTGATCACGACCGCCCGCACCTCGTCGTCCTCGGCGGCGGCCTCGACGGCGTGCCGGAGGTCGAGGCCGAACTGGGTGTTCCAGGCGTTCATCGCCTCTGGGCGGTTCAGCGTGATGCGCAGCTCGCCGCCGCGCTGCTGCACCTGCACGGTCTCGTAGTCCATGGGGCGCGATCCTACGTGGATGGCACCGGCGCTCGTCTTCGGCTACGGCTCCCTGCTCGCCGGGGCGGCCGGGACGCCCTGCCGGCTGTCCGGCCACCGGCGCGGCTTCGGGGTGGCGATGGACAACCGCCGCACGATCGCGGGCTACAAGTACTACCTGGACCCCGACGGCGGCCGCCCCGCGGTGCACGTCGCCTTCCTCGACGTCGTGCCGGACGGCGCCGGTGCAGTCGGCGGCGTCATCTTCGAGGTCCCCGACCTCGGGGCGCTCGACGCGCGCGAGCGCAACTACCGCGCGCGTGGAGGTGAGCGGGCTCCTCGACGCGGACGTCGGCGGGCCGGTCTGGGCGTACACGGGGCTGCCCGAGGCGCGCGAGCGTTACGCGCGGGCCGCGGCCGCGGGCGCCGCGGTCGTCTCGCGCGCGTACCTGGAAGGCGTGCGCGCGGGGTTCGCTCGCTACGGCCTGGAGTTCGACACCTCGCCCTCGACGTGCCCGTCGGGTCGAGCCTCGTCGCGGGGTGGCGAAGTGCCGGCTGCCGCGCCGAGCGGTGGATAACTCGGTCTCAGCCCGAGTCTATCCACCGCTCGCGTCGAAGCAGGCGGTGCGGCGAACCCGTCGGCGCCGGACGTCCGCGCGGCTAGACTCGCCGCGCCGTGCGCCTGTCGACCGCCATCCGCGTGGCCGCGGGTGCGGCCCTCGTCGCCGGGATCGCGGCGCCGCTCGTCCGCAGGCGGCTCAGGCTCCCGCCGCCCGTCGTCACGGGGACCGCGGCCCTCGCCCCCTTCGCGCTCTGCGTGCTCGTGCCGCGGTCACGCGGCGCGCGACGCCGGCGCGTGCGTGCTGCAGATGTGGGCCTACGTGGCCACGTACGAGATGCCCAACGACGATCCGGAGGCGCTCGAGCGCCGCGTGCGGGTGCGCTACCCGGTGCGCGCGGACAAGGCGATCGGGCTCGGCACCACGCCGACGCTGCGGCTGCAGCGCGCGCTCGCGACCCCGGGGAGCTTCCGCCCGTGGGAGAAGGTGCTCGTGTGGTCGCACTGGCTGTGGTTCCTGTTCCCGCACGGCACCGTGGCCTATCTGCTGCTGCGGCGCCCGGAGCACTTCCCGCGCGGGGCCGCGCAGATCTACGGGACCTTCGACACCGGCCTGATCGGCTACTGGGCGATCCCGACGGCCCCGCCCTGGTACGCGGCCGCGCAAGGTCTGATGGCGGACGGCCGCACCCCCGAACTTCGCCGGATGATGGTGGAATACGGCGAGCAGTTCTGGAGGTCGGGCTGGGCGCCCCTGTACGGTTTCCTGGGAGGCAATCCCCTCGCTGCCATGCCGTCACTGCATTTCGCCACCTCCGTGACGGCGGCTCACGTGCTCTCGGACAGCCGCGCTGCCGCCGCGCCGCTCGCATGGGCCTATGCGGGCACGCTCGGCATCGCGCTCGTCTACCTCGGCGAGCACTACGTCGTGGACCTCGCCGCCGGCCTCGCGCTCGCGGAGGGCGTGCGCCGCGCCACCCCGGTCGTCTCCCCGCTCGCCCGGGGGGTGAGCAGCACCGTCCGCTTCCTCGAGACGAGGGCGAGAGCTTGAGCGACATCCGCAGCTCGCGCCCGCGCCACGACCCCGAGGGCGACGAGGCGCTGCGCGATAAGGAGCTCGAGCCCCTGGCGCTCGAGGAGGCCGAGGAGGACGACCACGGCCTGGAGATCAGCCGCCGCAGCGTCCTCACGCTCGGCGCGTTCCTGCTGCTGTCGATCGCCGCCCTGTACTTCCTGCTGCCCCAGCTCGCCGGGCTCGAGGACACCTGGCGGCGGATCGAGGACGGCAGCCCCTACTGGATGATCGTGGCGCTGCTGTTCGCCTGCGGCATGTTCTTCGGCTACGTCGCGATGTTCCGCGGGATCTTCCTCAACGCGGGCACCAGCCGGATCGACTGGCGCGCGAGCTACCAGATCACGATGGCGGGGCTCGCGGCCTCGCGGATCTTCGCCGCCGGCGGCGCGGGCGGCCTCGTGCTCACGGCCTGGGCGCTGCGCCGCTCGGGGATGCGCAAGCGGATCGTCGCCGACAAGACGCTGACCTTCCTGATCCTGACCTACATGCCCTACATGGCGGCCCTGGTCGTGTGCGGGCTGGGGCTGCGGATCGGGCTGTTCCCCGGCCCCGCCCCGTTCGGCCTGACCGTCGTGCCGGCGATCATCGCGGTGATCCTGACGGCGTTCGGGGTCTCGACCGTCCTGGTGCCGACCGACCTGCAGCGGCGCCTGGAGGGGTTCGCGAGCGGCCACGGGCGGCTCGGCCAGTGGGCGCAGCGGCTCGCCAACCTGCCGGCCTCGGCGTCGGCCGGGATGCGCGACGCGCTGGCGCACCTGCGCCACCCCGACCCCGCGCTCGCCGGCGCGGTCTTGTTCTGGGCCTGCCAGGTCGGCGTGCTGTGGGCCGCCTTCCACGCGTTCGGCGACGCGCCGCCGCTGGCGGTCCTCACCCAGGCGTTCTTCGTGGGGATGTTCGGCAACCTGCTGCCGATGCCGGGCGGCGTCGGCGGCGTGGAGGGCGGCATGATCGCGGCGCTGGCGGCGTTCGAGGTCGACGCGGGGCAGGCGGTCGTGGCCGTCCTGCTGTTCCGGGCGATGACCTTCTGGCTGCCGCTGATCCCCGGCGTGATCGCCTACTTCCAGCTGCGGCGCACGGTCGAGCGCTGGCGCGACGAGCTACACTCACTATACAAAGTGAAGTAAGGGACGAAAGAGAGTCATGCCTGACGTCGAGAACGTGATCATCATCGGAAGTGGACCGGCCGGCTACACGGCCGCGCTCTACACGGCCCGCGCGAACCTGAACCCGCTCCAGATCGAGGGGTTCTTGTGGGGCGGGCTGCTCCAGCAGACCACGGACGTCGAGAACTACCCGGGCTACCCGCAGGGCGTGATGGGCCCGCAGATGATGCAGGACCTGCGCGACCAGGCCGAGCGCTTCGGCACGCGCTTCATCACCGAGAACGTGACCCGCTTCGAGCCCGGCGCCGAGGGCGAGCCCCACCGCGTCTGGGTCGACGAGGACTCCTACCAGGCCCGCGCGGTCGTGCTCGCGATGGGCGCCGAGCACAAGAAGCTCGGGGTGCCCGGCGAGGAGGAGCTCGGCGGCCGCGGCGTGTCCTACTGCGCGACCTGCGACGCCGCGTTCTTCAAGGACCGCGCGACGATCATCGTCGGCGGCGGCGACTCCGCGATGGAGGAGGCGATCTTCCTCGCGAAGTTCTCCTCCAAGGTCGTGATCGTGCACCGGCGGGCCGAGTTCCGGGCCTCGAAGATCATGCTCGAGCGCGCCCGCGCGACCGAGAACATCGAGTTCAAGACCCCGTTCGTGGTCGAGGAGTTCCTGGCCGGCGACAACGGCGCGCTGGACCGCGCGCAGCTGCGCAACCCCGAGACGGGGGAGACGGAGGAGCTGCCGATGGACGGCGCCTTCATCGCGATCGGCCACGAGCCGCAGTCGGAGATCGTCGACGGCATCGTCGCGACCGACGACGAGGGCTACGTCGTCACGGAGGGCAAGTCCACGCGCACGAACATCCCCGGCGTCTTCGCCGCGGGCGACCTCGTGGACCACACCTACCGCCAGGCGATCACCGCGGCCGGCAGCGGCTGTCAGGCGGCGCTGGACGCCGAGTGGTACCTGCGCGACAACCCGGCCGTCCCGACCCCCGCGGCGCTCGAGGGGACCGGCGACCTCGCCGAGGCGCAGTGGGCGCCTAGCGCCGGATCGTGAGCCGGTAGCCCGCGTCCAGCGCGCGGGCGTTGGACTGCGTGGCGAGCGCGACGTAGTAGGTGCGGGTCTTGGAGGTGCGGTTGCGCACCGTGATCCGCTCCGTGCGCTTGCCCTTGCGGCGCGAGGTGGCCAGCCGCGGGCTGCTCTTGCAGCGCCTGCGGTTGCACTTCGCGAGCGACTGCGTGCCCGAGGAGAAGGCGGCGAGCACCGGATCGCCGAACACGACGCGCGCCGTGATGCGCGCCTTCGAGCGCCTGCGGATGCGGACCCGGTAGACGTCGGCCGGGTCCTCGTAGGCGTCGACGAGCCCGGTCATCCGCACCGTGCCACGGCCCGTGTAGATCGGCGCCGCGGCGCGGCCGAAGGCGCGCCCGTCGACCCAGCCCACGTCGTCGTTGGGCTCGAGCGGATCGCGCGGCGGCGGGGCCTTGCCCAGCGCGGCGCCGACGTCCAGCAGCCCGAAGCCCGTCGCGTTGTCGAAGCCCTTGCGCCCGAGGTTGCGCGCCGACAGGCGCACGACCTGCGCCGCCTGGTCGGGCGAGAGGTCCGGGCGCGCGGCACGGATCCACGCCACGGCGGCGGAGACCATCGGGGCCGAGAAGCTCGTGCCGTCCAGGCGGGTGTAGCCGTCCTGCGTGCCGTCGCCGTCCAGTGACGGCGGCACCGCGGTCATGATCGACTCGCCGGGCGCGCTGAGGTCCACGGCAGGGTTGGAGTTCGAGAACGACGAGGACTTCAGGTCCGCGTTGACGGCGGCGATCGTCAGGACGTGCGGCAGCGAGGCCGGGAACTCGAGCGGGTTGCCCGCGTCGAACTCGTTGCCCGCCGCCGCCACGGGGACGATCCCGCGCCGGACGGCGAGCTGGAGCGCGCTGTACTCCGCGCGGCACAGGCTCTGGGAGCCGTAGCTCATGTTGATCACGGCGGCGCCGTCGCGGATCGCCTCGCGCACGCCGCGCGCGGACGCCGAGCAGGTCAGCCGCTCCGGCGGGAGCGGGACGTTGAGCGCGCGGGCGCCCGGCCAGACGCCGAGGATCCCGACGTCGTTCTTGGGCGCCGCCGCGACCGCCGCCGTGGCGGTGCCGTGCAGGTTGTCGAGCGGGCGCGTCCCCAGCGTCCGGACGTTGGAGCTGGCGAACTCGGGATGGGTCTCGTCGAGCCGCGTGTCCAGCAGGGCGATCAGCGGGCTCGTCTCCGTGACGGCGGGCGGGGCGAGGCCGGGGTCGGCGACCGCTGCGCGCCAGGCGTCCGGGGACTTGGACAGCGGGTCGTCGGCGACGGCCTGCTTCGTCTGTCGCAGCGCGTCGGGCTGGGCATAGAGCAGCAGGCCGCGGCTGCGCAGGGCGCTCGCCATCGCTCGCGCGTGCGCGCGCGCCACCACGTAGTCGCCGCCGCCGATCAGCCGCGCGCCGAAGGCCCGCGCCACCGTGCGGGCGCCGCGGCCGGGGCGCGCGCCCACGAGCCACGTCCCGGGAGCCGAGCGGATCGCCGCCGCCGACGCGTCGCCGGGGAACTGCATCGGCTCCGGGATCGACCGCAGGGCCGCGGGGGCGCCGGCCGGGCCGGTGTGGGCCGCGGCGGCGGTGCGGCCGGCGGCCTGCGCGGCCGGGGCGGCGGCGCACAGCGCGGCTGCCGCGGCGAGCGGCGCGATGAGTCGTGGGGCCTTCACGCGAGCACCAACACGCTAACGCTCCGGACGGAGCGGCTCGCCCGCCCGCGCGGCGCGCAGCAGCTCCGGGGCCGGCCGGTAGCGCTCCTCGCGGTACTCCTCCTGCAGCGCCGTCAGCAGCACGAGCACCTCGGCGGCGCCGATCTCGTCGCCCCACTCCAGCGGCCCGCGCGGGTGGTTGAGCCCGAGCACCATGCCCGCGTCGACGTCCTCGGGCCGGCCGACGCCCTCCCCGACCGCGAAGCAGGCCTCGTTGACGAGCTGGGCGACGATCCGGCCGAGCACGAGGCCCGGCGCGTCGCCCACACGCTCGCTCACCATCCCGAGCGTGGCGAAGAAGCGCTCGGCGGCGGCGAGCGTGGCGGGCGCCGTCGACGGCGTCGCGGTCAGCTCGGCGAGCCGGCCGAACGGCGCCAGCAGGTGGAAGCCGGCGCTCGGGCCGCCCGGGTCCTGGGCGGCGAGCGGCGCGGCGTCGCACAGCAGCAGCTGCGGTCCTCCTTGGAGCACCGCCTCATGGCCGCCGCAGTCCACGATCAGGAACGGGACCTCGCCGCCGGCGTCCTCGGGCGCCGCGACGTCCCAGCCCGCGCCGAGCGCGGCCTCGGCCAGCTCCTCGGCGTGCTCGCTCTCGCCCGCGATCACGACGAGCCCGTCGCCGCCGCCCGGCGCGGGCGGCTCGGGGTCGGGCGGCGGGCCGTCGGGATAGCGGTACCAGCCCTCGCCGGCCTTGCGCCCGTGCCGGCCCGCGGCGACGGCGCGCGCGGCCAGCGGCGAGGGGCGCCAGCGCGGCTCGCCGAACGACTGCTCGTAGAACGACTTGGCGATCGCGAAGTTGACGTCGACGCCCACGAGGTCCATCAGCTCGAACGGGCCCATGGGAAAGCCGCCGGCCATCCGGCAGATGCGGTCGACCTGCTCCGGCGTGGCGACCCGCTGCTCGACGAGCCGCAGCGCCCTCGAGCGCGAACGGCCGGTTGCAGCGGTTGACCAGGAAGCCGGGGCCGTCGGCGGCGTCGATCACCGTCCTGCCCATCGCCTCCCCGGCCGCGCGGGCGCGGGCCAGCGCCGTCCGCGCTGGAGCGCTCCCCGGCCACCAGCTCGACCGCCTGCATCACGGGCGGGGGGTTGAAGAAGTGCATGCCGACGACGCGCTCCGGGCCCGGCACGCCCGCGGCCAGCGCCGTCACGCTCAGCGACGAGGTGTTGGTCGCCAGCACGCAGTCGCCGGCGACGTGGGCGGCGACCTCGCCGAGCAGGCGCTGCTTGAGCTCGAGCTCCTCGGGCGCCGCCTCGATCACCAGCTCCGCGTCCGCGAGCGCCGCGAGGTCGCCGGCCGGCTCGAGCGTCCCGAGCCGCCCGCGCTCCAGCCGGCCCTTCTCGATCCCGCGCCCGATCCGCTCGCGAGCGCTCTCCAGGCCGCGCTCCAGCGCGGCCCCGTCGGGGTCGTGGAGCAGGCAGCGCGCGCCCGACTGCGCGGCGAGCTGGGCGATCCCGGCGCCCATCGTCCCCGCGCCGAGCACGCCGATGACCTGCGGTGGCCCCCTCACCGGTGCGAGTATTACCGACATCGACCCGTTCACCGTGATCTTCGGGGGCACCCTGCTGTTCTTCGTCGTGTTCGTGCTGCTGCTCGGGATGTTCTCCAAGCGCTCGGCGATCGACATCCTCGACTGGAAGCCGACGCGCTCGCCCGAGGTCGAGGCCCAGAACGACATCGACGACGTGCAGCAGATGATCGACGCGCAGAACGCGATCCGCCGCCGTCGCGGCCTGCCGGACCGCGACGAGGAGGAGATCGAGGAGAGCGTGCGCCGCCACCGCGAGGAGCTGCGCGAGCAGGCGCGGCGCTACCGCTCCAAGGACGACTGAGTTGGCGCGCGTGCTGATCGTGCCCTGCGGCTGCCGCGGCCGCGCGCTGGCGGCCGAGCTCGTCGCTGCCGGGCACGCCGTGCGCGGCACGACCCGCGACGCGATGAGCGCGGACGCCATCCGCGCCGCCGGCGCCGAGGCCTACGTCGGCGACCCGGACCGCATCGGCACGCTGATGGACGCGCTCGCCGGCGTCACCGTCGTCTGCTGGCTGATGGGGACCGTGCCGGTGCCCGAGCTGCACGAGGGGCGGCTGCGGATGCTGTGGGAGAAGCTCGTCGACACGCCGGTCCGCGGCGTGGTCTACGAAGGCGCCCTTCCGCAGGGCGAGCAGGTCGCGCGCACGGCCTCGGAGACCTGGCAGATCCCGCTCGAGGTGCTCGACGCCGACCCGCTGGAGCACGAGGCCTGGCTGCGCGCGGCGCGTGAGGCCGTGGACCGCCTGCTCGGGATCTAGATCCGGCCGAGCAGGTCTTGGAGGATCCGCCCGGTGGCGCCCCAGATCAGGTGGCCGTCGACCTCGTAGGTCGGGGTCCGGAACGGGATCCCCTTGCGCACGAGCCGGCGCTCGCCGTACGCGGCGCGCAGCTGCTCGAGCGGCAGCTCGAGCACCTCGGCCACCTCGTCCTCGCCGATCACCCACTCGAAGCCGGGCTCGATCAGCCCGACGAACGGATAGATCGCGTAGTTGGTCACGAACGTCGGCGTCGGCTCGAGCGCGCCCAACACGTCGACCACGTCGGGCGGCAGCCCGATCTCCTCGTGCGCCTCGCGCAGCGCCGTCTCCATCAGCGTCTCGCCGGGGTCCTGGCGGCCGCCAGGGAAGGAGATCTCGCCCGGATGGCGCTTGAGGTCGTCGCGGCGGCGCGTGAAGACGGCGTGCAGCTCGCCCGCGGCGTCGAGGTAGAGCGGCGCCAGCACCGCCGAGTCCGTCCGGCCGTGCACGTCCATCGCCAGCGCCTCCTCCGGCGCCAGCAACACGGCCGACAGCTCGTCGCGGAGGCGGCTCAGGTGAGCTCTACCCGCTCGTCGAACGCCACCTCGCCCTCGAGCGTGCGGTGCACGGGGCACTTGGCGGCGATCACCTGCAGCTTGCGGACCTGCTCCTCGCTGAGGTGGGCGGGCATCTTCATCACGAGCTCGAAGCGGGTCACGCAGCCGCGCTCGGCGGGCGTGTAGTCCACGTCGACCTCGAGCCCGTCGACGTTCCAGCCCTTGCGCTTGGCGTACATCTCCATCGTGATGGCGGTGCACGAGGCCAGCGAGGCGGCGAGCATCTCCTGCGGGCTCGGCCCGAGGTCGTCGCCGCCGTGCTCGGCGGGCTCGTCGGCCGTCATCTGGTGCGCGCGCACCTTGACGTCGTGGGTGAACTTGCTCTTCTGGGTGGCGGTCGCGCGCATCAGTCGGTCAGCGGATTGAACACCATGCCGGTCAGCACCTTCGGGAAGAAGTACGTCGACTTGGGCGGCATGCTCTCGCCGGCGCCGGCCACGTCGCGGACCTGCTCGACCGGCGTGCCGCGCATGAAGAAGGCGGCCTCGGCCTCGCCGGACTCGACCTGCTCGCGCGCCTGGTCGGTCGAGCGCGCGTAGTCGAGCCCGTTGAAGTGCGAGATGTCGTCCTCGCTCATGCCGAGCGCGCCCTTGAGGATCAGCGCCTCGAGCACGGCGGTGTCGAGCCGGCGGTAGGGCTCGGGCTTGTCCGGCAGCGCGGCGCCGGCGATCGCGGGGTCGCGCAGCGTGAGCATCAGCGGCCGCTTGTGGTGGGCGTCGTAGTAGCCCATCCGGACCGGACCGTCGCCGGTCGGCTCGAGCTGCGTGGCCTCGATCGGGGTGACCGCCCAGTCGCGCTCGATCGCGGCCCGCAGCGCCTCGCGCTTGGCCTGGTCCAAGCCGCTGATCAGCCGGTGGGTGGGGAAGACGGTCAGGCCCGGGTCCTGCAGCGCGACGAGGCACATCAGCACGTGGCCCGCGCTTCCGCCCTCCTGCTCCTTGTACACGCGCGCCGTCTCATAGCGGTGGTGGCCGTCGGCGATCAGCAGCTCGGCGGGCGCGAGCGCGGCCGTGACGGCGGCGCCGGCGTCCGGGTCGGCGACGCGCCAGAGGCGGTGCACCGTGCCGTCCTCGTCGGTCACCTCGCCCCAGGGCTCGCCGTCGAGGTGCGGCGCCACGGCGCCCCAGGCCGCGCCTGCGGGGTCGTCGTAGAGCGAGAAGATCGGCGACAGGTTCGCGCGCGTGGCGCGCGTGAGCCGCAGCCGGTCCTCCTTCGGGCCGGGGTGGGTGCGCTCGTGCGGGCGGACCTTGCCCGGGCCGTAGTCCTCGATCCCCACGCGCGCGAACAGGCCGTGGCGCGTGCGGCGGACCCCGTCGGGCCCGGTGTAGTCCTGGGCGAGCGCCCAGATCGCGGGCGCCTCGTCGCGGGTCAGGATCCCGTCGCGCTGCCAGGCCGCGAACACCTCGGCGGCATGCGCGTACGGGTCGCCGTCGGCGCGCGGGAGGTCGATCTCGACGACGTTGTGCGCCGAGCGAGCGACCAGCTCGGCGCGCTGCTCGTCGTCGATGACGTCGTACGGCGGCGCCGCCAGGGCCTGCAGGGCGCCGGCGGCGTCGAGGTCGTAGTGGAGCGCGCGGAAGGGCTGGACGTCGGCCATCGGGGCGGTGAGGCTAGCGCCCCACCGCGGCGGTTATCGCCGGATGACGCCGAAGTCCGTGGTGTAGGTCGCGCCGGAGCCGCGATCGGACGGCACGCCGGTGACGACGCCGATGCCGATCTCGCGGTAGGCGCGCTTGACGACGTTGGCGCGATGGCCGGGGGAGTCCATCCAGGCCTTCATGATCGACCGCGGCGTCGCCAGCTCGCCCGTGCCCCAGGCGAGGTTCTCGCCCAGCGCCCAGCCGACGCGCGGCGAGGCGTAGCGGGTCGCCATGATGCGCTGGACCATCGTCACGCCGTTGGGCGTGGTGTGCTCGAAGAACCCGCGCGAGACCATGTCGCTGGAGTGACCCAGCGCGGCGCGGCGCAGGCGGGCGTTCTCCTTGAGCCGCGGCAGCCCGCGCTCGGCGCGGATCTCGTTGTGCAGGCAGAGGATCGCGGCGCGGACGACCTCGACGTTGCCGCCGTCGGGCGCGACGCCGGTGTTGGCGCACTCCTGCGCGGCGCGCGCGGGGGAGCTCGCGCCGAGCGCGATGTGGGCGCGCACCTGCGGGCGCTTGACGCCCTTGGCCGGGCCGGCGTGCGCGGCGGGGACCAGCAGACCTGCGCAGAGAAGTGTCAGTGCCGCGGCGCGGCGGAACGGGTGGGGCATGAATCCTTTCGGCGGCCCGGCTGGCTCGGAGAGCCCCGTGGCTTTGCGTCCCGTCCTCGCGGACGGTTTGCCCTTGTCGGGGAGGCGTGGCCTCGCCCACTTCATCGGCACGCCGTGAGCCCGCTTGACCCGCCTTGGACACTCGTACGAACTCTGGTGCTTCGGGCTCCAGTGCCCCGCTGCGATACTCAGATGGCCAGCGGGGCGTGGCGCAGCCTGGCAGCGCGCCTGCTTTGGGAGCAGGAGGTCGCCGGTTCGAGTCCGGCCGCCCCGACTACGCTGCGGTCATGATCGCGGTCACGGGAGCCAGCGGTGGCGTGGGCGGGCGGGTCGCCCGCTCGCTCGCCGCGCGTGGGCTGCCGCTGCGGCTGGTCGTGCGCGACGCCTCGCGCGCGCCGGACCTGGACGCGGACGTGGCCGTCGCCAGCTACCGCGACGGCGCCGCCATGCGCGCGGCGTTCGAGGGCGCGGAGACCGTCTACCTCGTGTCGGGCTCGGAGTCCGCCGACCGCGTCGCGGAGCACTTCAGCGCGGTCGACGCCGCCGCGGCCGCCGGAGTGCGGCGGATGGCTTACGTGTCGTTCATGGGCGCCTCGCCCGACTGCGTGTTCACGTTTGCGCGCGACCACGCGGCGACGGAGGAGCGGGTCCGCTCGGCCGGGCTCGCCCACGTCTTCCTGCGCTCGTGCATGTACGCCGAGTACGTGCCGGTGTTCGCGTCGCCCGAGGGCGTGATCCGCGGGCCGGCGGGGGAGGGGAGGGCGGCGTTCGTGTCCCGCGACGACGTCGCCGACGCGGCCGCCGCCGTGCTCGCGGAGCCGGAGGGGCACGACGGCAACACGTACGACCTCACCGGGCCGGAGGCGCTCTCGCTCGAGGAGGCGGCTGCTGTGCTGTCGCGCGCCGCCGGGCGTGAGATCGCCTACGAGCCCGAGACGCTCGAGCAGGCGCGCGAGTCGCGCCGCCCCAGCGGCGCGCCCGACTGGGAGATCGAGGGCTGGGTGACCTCCTACGCCGCGCTCGCCGCGGGGGACCTCGAGCCGCCCAGCGACGACGTGGAGCGCATCCTCGGCCGCCCGCCGCGCCCGCTGGCCGACGTGCTGCGCGAGCACCCCGAGAGCCTGTCCCACCTGCGGCAGTGAGGCGGATCGAGGCCGCCAACGACGCGGGCTACGCGGCGCCGATCGGGCTCGCCGCCGACCCCGTCGTGTTCACGCTGCGCGACGGCCGGCTGCACGTCCTGCTCGCGCGCCGCCTCGAGGAGCCCCAGCGCGGCATGTTCGCCCTCCCCGGCGGCTTCGTCGGCGCGGAGGAGTCGCCCGAGCAGACCGCCGAGCGCAAGCTGCGCGAGAAGACCGGCGTGGGATCGGTGCACCTCGAGCAGCTGCGGACCTACGCCGAGCCCGAGCGCGACCCCCGCGGCTGGCTGCCGTCGATCGCCTACCTGGCGCTCGTCGCCCCGGAGGCGCTGCCCGAGCAGACCCCGGCCGATCGCGACGCGAGCTGGCATCCCCTCGACTCGCTGCCCGAGCTCGCGCTCGACCACGCGCGGATCGTCGACGACGGGCTCTGGCGGCTGAAGGCCCGGATCGCCGACAAGGCGTGGTTCATGCGGGTCGGCGGAGGTCTGCTGCCCGAGGAGTTCACGTTGCGCCAGGCGCAGCAGCTCTACGAGGCGATCGCGGGGGAGTCCCTCGATCCCGCCAACTTCCGGCGCGATGTGAAGGCGACGGGGCTGCTGGCCGATACTGGCCGGCGCCGGTCGGAGGGCCCCGGCCGCCCGGGCACGCTCTACCGGCTGTTTTCGGGCTGACAAAACGGACGCACCGCGGCCCCGGTATGCGAACTGACCGGAACGCGCGCGCGTGGCGCTGTAGAGCGGCACAGGAGCGTTCGACAGATGTACGACTCAACTTTTCCCACGCGCAATGCACGTGGCCGTACAGTCGGCGCACCTGGGAGGCACCAACTGTTGCAAAGGAAGGCACAGATGCTCGAACTCTTCGGACGCCGGCGGCTGACCGGCGTTCTTGCGCTGCTCGTCAGCGCGGTCGGCCTGCTGGGGATGGCGCAGGCCGCGCAGGCCGGGACACTCAGCTTCAACGGCACGACGCTGCAGTACATCGACAGCGGCGCGGCGGTCAACAACAACGTCGACATCGTCGAGAGCGCCGGCCGCATGTTCCTGAGGGATCAGGGCTCGAGCTACTTCGTGGACGGCGCGTCGGGCTGCACCAACGCAGGGACGACGGTCGCGGCCGGCAATTACTCGAACTGCCCGCTGCCGACCGCGTGGTTCCTCGCCCTCGGCGGCGGTGACGACATTCTGACGATCACCCCGTGCTGCTCGGGCGTCCTCGTGCCCATAACCGCTGACGGCGGGGCGGGCAATGACACGCTGAACGGTGGCAGCGTCGCCGACACGCTCGAAGGCAAGGCGGGGAACGACACCCTGCGCGGCCTCGGTGGGAACGACACGCTCCGCGGCGGCGCGAATGGCGACGTTCTCGTGGGCGAGGCCGGCGCCGATTCGGCCGTGTACGACACCAGCCCCGCCGGGGTCAACGCCTCGTTGCGGGCCGGGGCCGTCGGATCCGGTTCCGACGCTGCGGGCGACACATACACGGAGGTCGAGCGCCTCGTCGGCAGCCCGCACAACGACACCCTGATCGGTGACGACAACACCAACACGATCGACGGCGGCAACGGCGACGACACGATCCAGGGCGGTAAGGCCAACGACACGCTGATCGGCGGCGACGGATTCGACCGCCTCGATTACGGCTACCGCGGTGCGAGCGAGCCTGTCACCGCCAGCCTCAATGGCGTCACCGGCGATGACGGCGCGATCGGCGACCAGGATTCCATCGGCGGGACCTTCGAGGGGATCATCGGCGGTGCGGGGCCCGACGTGCTCAGCACCACCATCGCGACCGCGGTAAAGGCCGAGCTCCGCGGGGGTGGAGGCAACGACACCCTCACCGGCTCGAACGCCGAGGAGACGCTCGACGGCGGCCCCGGCAACGACACGATCAACGGCAACGGGTCGAAGGACACGTACCAGGGTGGCGACGGTGACGACAACATCACCGCGAACGACGGTATCGCCGAGACCGTCGACTGCGGCGGCGGCGATGGGGACTCGGCGGCGACCGACGCCTCCGACACCCGCATCAGCTGCGACCCGCCGGCCCCGCCGCCGCCTCCGCCGCCGCCTCCGCCGCCTCCGCCCCCGCCCCCGCCCCCGCCGCCCCCGCAGCCGCCGAGGGTGATGGCGGTGACGGTGAGCTACGGCTACACGCCGAAGTTCCCGAAGGCCAGGACGACCTTCTTCGCCTTCACCGCGAAGAACGTGCCCAAGGGCTCCAAGCTCGTGGCGCGCTGCAGGATCAAGGGCAAGAAGTGCAAGGGCAAGCTCGGTAAGTCCTTCACGATCAAGAAGACGAAGAAGAAGACGAACGCGATCAAGATCTTCAACCGGAAGTACAAGCCGGGGAGCCAGCTCGAGGTGATCGTCAGCAAGGCCGGCTTCAAGACCCAGGTCAAGATCGTCGCGGTCCGCAAGAACAAGATCCCGAGCATCTCGACGCGCTGCCAGACGCCGCCGTCGACGAGGCGCACGGGCTGCTGATGACGTACCTGCGCGCGGGGTCGACGACAGTCGGCCCCGCGCGCTGTTTCGTGGTTGCGGTCGTCGCGGCGGTCTGCGTCGCGGCGCCCGGCGTCGCGGCGGCGGCGCCCGTCGCCGGCCAGCCTGTGCCGGGCGAGCTCGTGGTCGGCTTCGAGCGGGGCACGACGGGCGGCGAGCGCGCCGCGGCGCGCCGTGACGCCGACGTGACCGCGAAGCGCGCGTCCCGGCTCGAGGGGATCCAGCTCGTCGCGCTCGCGCCCGGCGAGTCGATCGAGGCCGCCATCGCGCGGCTCGAGCGCGACCCGCGGGTGAAGTTCGCCGAGCCCAACCGCTGGAGGACCGCTTCGGCGACCACGCCGAACGACGCGCTCTTCGGCCAGCTCTGGGGCCTGGACAAGATCGGCGCACCGCAGGCGTGGGACGTCTTCACGGGCCTCGACACCGTCGTCGCGGTCGTGGACGAGGGGATCGAGTACGACCATCCCGACCTCGCCCCGAACATGTGGACCAACCCCGGCGACCCGCCCGGCGGGGGCGACCAGGACGGCAACGGCATCGTCGACGATGTCCATGGGGCCGACTTCGTCCCCGACGATCCCGATGGCGACCCGCGCGACATCGGCGGCCACGGCACGCACGTCGCCGGCACCATCGCCGCACGCGGGAACAACGGCCTCGGGGTCGCAGGCGTCAACTGGCGAGCCCGGCTGATGGCGGTCCGGGTGCTCGGCCCGACCGGCGGCAGCGACGCCGACATTGCCGACGGGTTCGACTACGCGGCCGACATGGGCGCGCGCGTCGTCAACGCCTCGCTCGGGGGCGCCGGCGACTCCGAGGCGATGTCGCAGGCCATGGCGGAGCACCCGAACACGCTGTTCGTCGTGGCGGCGGGCAACAACGGCAGGGACAACGACGCGAATCCGAACGCGCCCTGCACGGAGGACAACGAGAACCTGATCTGCGTCGCCGCCACGACCCCGGCCGACGGGCTCGCGAGCTTCTCCAACTTCGGCGACAGGGAGGTCGACCTCGGGGCGCCGGGTACGGTCGTGCTCTCGGGCGGGCTCGGCCGCACGCGGCTGACCGACGGGTTCGAGGGCGGCGACTTCGCAACCAGCTGGGACGCGCACGTCGAGTCGGGCACGACCCCCTGGGGCACGGCGTCGCCCGGCGCGGCGAGCGGCGTGGCGATCGCCGACTCGCCGGCGGGCAACTATGCGCCCAGCGTCGCGTCCTACGCCGATCTCGCCACGCCGCTGAACCTGACGGGCGCCTCGGGCTGCGTGCTGCACTTCAACGCGAAGCTCGCCCTCGGCTCCGGCGATGTCTTGGTCGTCGACCGCTCGGTGGACGGGGGAACCACGTTCCAACGGCGCGCAACCTTCGACAGCACCGATTCGACCTCCGGCACCTTCTTCTCGTTCGAAGTCGGCTTGAACGCGAACAATCAGTCGAACGTCGTGTTCGGGTTCGGCCTGGAGTCCAACGGCGACGCCGGCGTCGCGGACGGCGCCAGCATCGACGACGTCTCCGTCGTCTGCGCCCAACCGCCGACCGCGGGCAGCGAGGCGTACGTCTTCCTGGACGGCACCTCGATGGCCTCGCCGCACGTCGCCGGAGCGGCCGCGCTCCTGCTCGGCCGCAAGCCGACCCTCACCACGGCCGAGCTGAAGAACGCGCTGCTCTCGACCGGCGACCCCGTCGCGGCCCTGGCCGGCAAGACGGCCACCGGCCGCCGCCTCAACCTCGACGCGGCGATGCGGAGCATCACCACGGCGCCGCCGGACCAGAGCGGCGGCGGCACCACGACACAACCGCCGGTCACCCAGCCCATCACGCCGCCGCCCGCCGCCGACCACGACCTCCGGGCCCCCGCGCCTCACGGTGCTCGACATCGCAAAGCGGGCGCGCGTCACCTGCACGCGGTCCCGCGGAATCGTCCGCTGCCGCGTCACGCGGACCAGCAGGGCCGTGCGCGTCCGGCTCGTGTTGAAGCGCCGCGGCAAGGTCGTCGCCCGATCCTCCGGCCTCTCCGGCAGAAGGCTCAAGCTCCGAGGCGGAAAGCCAAGGCCAGGCCGCTACACGCTCAAGCTCACCGTCCTCGAGAACGACGACAGAGCGTCCGCCACCAAACGCATCCGCATCCGCTGACCCGCCGGTACGCTTTCGCTCCGAGCCCCTGTAGCTCAGCTGGATAGAGCAGCGGACTTCTAATCCGCAGGTCGCTGGTTCGAATCCAGCCGGGGGCGTCTCTTTCTCCCTGCTGGCGCCGCTTTTCTGCTTCGCGGCGTGTTAGCCAGCACGAACATCGTGTCCCGAATGTGTCCCGAAGGTCGGGTTCCCGAGGGGGCCAAATCCGCAGGCCGTCGCGGCCTATCTCGGCGCGATGACCGCAGCGCAGCCGATCTCCGGGCACGTCTTCCGCTACGAGGGCAAGCGCCGCCCGACCTGGCGAGCCAAGTACCGCCTGCCCGACGGCCGCCAGGTGCAGAAGACGATCGGTCCCGCCTGGACCGCCCGCGGGCGTCCGCCGGCCGGCTACTGGACCAAGCGCACCGCCGAGGCCTGGCTCCGCCGCCTGCTCGTCGAGGCCGCGGCCGGGACGCTGCCCGGCATGGTCCGCACCGGCGCCACCGTGGCCGACGCCTGCGCCGAGTACCTGCGCTACATCGACCAGGACCGCCAGCGCAAGCCGTCGACGCTGCGCGACTACGACTCGATCTTCCGCAACCACGTCCTGCCGCACCTCGGCGAGATCCCGCTCGAGGACCTGACGGCCGAGCGAGTCGAGCGCTGGGCGGCCACCGAGATCGACCCGGACCGCCAGATGGCCAACCGCACGCGCGAGAAGACGATCACCGTCTTCCACGGCTGCATGGAGCGAGCCCGAAAGCTCCACCGCCTCCCGTTCAACCCGGTCGCCGACGTCGAGAAGCCCCGCACCGCCACGCGAACCGAGATCGAGGTCTTCTCCCCGGAGGAGGTCATGGCGCTCGTGCGCGCCGCCGAGTCCGAGCAGGACGCCGCGATCTTCCTCACCGCCGCGTTCACCGGCCTCCGCCAGGGCGAGCTCATCGCGCTGCGCTGGCGAGACGTCGACTTCCCCGGCTCGGCGATCCGCGTCCGAGCCAGCTACACGAACGGCCACCTCACCTCGCCGAAGTCCGGCAAGGTCCGCTCGGTCCCGATGGCCGCCAAGGTCGCCGAGGCGCTCGCGCGGCTCGGCCAGCGCGAGTTCTTCACCGACGAGGACGACCTCGTCTTCGCGGCATCGTCGGCGGCTACCTCGACGGCTCCGCGCTCTCCAAGCGCTACCGAGCCGCGCTCGAGCGAGCCGCGCTCCGGCCGCTCCGCTTCCACGACCTCCGCCACACGTTCGGCACGCGGGTCATCGGCGTCGCCGACATCCGCCGCGTCCAGGAGTGGATGGGCCACGCGAACGTCCAGACGACGATGCAGTACCTCCACTACGTCCCGCGCCCGCAGGACGCCGCGCTCGTCGGCCGCGCGTTCGAGCCCTCGCCGCCGCGCCCGACTTCGAGCCATCCGGCCAGGGCCGGCTCCTCTAGGCGCCGGCGGAGGTTTCGTATTACGATTCATGCTCGAGATCCATCCGTCGGCGCGCAAGCACGGCATCGCCGACGAGGACATCGAGCACGCCGTGACCCACGCGATGGCCATCGACGACACCCACGACGACGGCCGCCTCTACATCGGCCCGGCCCGCAACGCCGCCCTGCTCGAGGTGCTCACGATCCCCGCCGTCGAGGGCTCCGAGCTCGCCATCCACGCCATGCGCATGCGACCCGAAGTACCGACACCTGCTCCCGGAGCGCTGATGGCACCCAAGAAGACATACGGCACGACCCGCAGCGGCCGGACACTCGACGACGAGCTGATCGAGGAGCTCGCCGCCGAAGCCGAACGCGGCTACGACGTCGACGAGATCCTCCGCCGCCGCGGAGGCCGGCCGCCGATCGGCTCAGGCCCGGCCACCGTCGAGTCCGTCCGCCTCGATCCCGAGCTCCGGCGCGCGCTCGCGGAGCGCGCCGAGCGGGATCACGAGTCCACGTCCTCAGTCATCCGCAAGGCGCTGCGCAGTTACCTCAGATCAGGCTGACGCACGACGGCTCAAGGGCTGCTGCATGTCGCGGGAGAGCAGCAGTCGAGTTCCTGACGCGCAGTTGCGAGCCGTTACGAAGGACCACTCTTGGCTACATTCGCGCGGCTGCTCACCACCCAAATCGAACCAGCCAACAGGCCCGAAACAGCGCATCGCTCTGCACCATTGCTTAGGATCTGTTGCCACCAGGTGGCGTTCGACACTACCCAGCCAGCACATCAGGCCCTGCGCAACATCGTGGCCGAACGCACCCGCCCACTCTTAGCCTGGGTGGGTGCGGGGCTTAGCAAGCCCGCCGGCATGCCTCTCTGGGGAGAAATGCGCGACTCCCTGGTCGAGGCACTTGAGCTAAAAGCAAACTCGCTCGACCACACAGGCGCTAAGCGAGCCCGCGCGCTTGCTGCCAACGCGTCGAGAGAGGCCAATCTCTGGCAGGCTTTTGAGTTGCTACAGCAAGGTCTACAGCCGGCCGCCTTCCACGATCAAGTGCGAAAGGCTCTCCAGACCGCCGTCAGTGTCGAGATCCCGACCGCATACGTACTGCTGTGGGACCTACCGCTCCGGGGCGTGTTGAACCTCAATCTCGACGGTCTGGCTACCCGGGCGCTGCTCCAGCATGGAGCTGGTGGCGCCGCGTCAGTCCAGCACAACGGTCGCGATCTAGCGAGGCTGCGACACGTTCTCACGGGACAAGCGCCCTTCATCGGCAATCTCCACGGCTGGCTCGACGACACGAACTCGTGGGTATTCACGCAGACAGAGATCCAACGACTCCTCTCGGATGAGGTCTACACGGAGTTCCTTCGGATCTGCTTGTCGATGCATACGGTCCTTTTCCTCGGTATCACGGTTGACGACTTCGCCGTCGGCGGACTATTGGAGTCGCTCTCTCGTCAAGGAGTGCAGACCCCGACGCACTACTGGTTGACCCACCGTACCGACGCGCTGACTGACTACTGGGCGCAGCGCGCGGGAGTAGACGTCATCCGGTACGGGGTCGCGGGCGGCGATCATTCGGCAGTCGAGGAATTCCTGTCGGACTTGGCTCGCGCGCGCCCCGCGGCTGAGTCACCAGCTCCGCCGGTTGCGCTCGGACGGCCTAGTAATGAGCACGAAGTGCCCTCACCCGACGAGATGAGTACATGGGCGCCGGACCGAATCCGTGAGGCATTAAAAACGCTCACGCCACGTCAATCCTCCGCCCGGATACGGATGAGGCTCACGTCGCATACCAGACGTTCCTGCAGGCGTACCGGTTCCCCATCTACCAAGCTTGGTACCTCAGCCGAGAGCCGGGCGAAAATAGGGTCCTTGGATACACGTTAGTGAGAGACATTGCCCGTGGCGCGTTCGGTCGAGTCTGACTGAAGCCACGGCGGAGGACGGCAGCAAGGTAGCAATCAAGGTACTGCTCGAGGACATTCGACAGGACCCATTGTCGCTTCACGCTTTCCGACGTGGCGTGCAATCTATGAGGATCCTGAGCGACCGTGGGGTCGAAGGCATGGTGCAGTACCGAGAAGCCTCAGAGATTCCTGCGCTGGTTGTCATGGACTACGTGGACGGCCCCAACCTCGCCACCGCTAGAGAGGCGGGCTACCTCGATGAATGGCCCGTCCTGCTACGCGTAGCTAGTGAGTTGACCACGGTCGTGCGACGAGCCCACTCGCTCCCCGAGCGCGTGCTCCATCGAGACCTCAGGCCCGAGAACGTGATGTTGCGCGACTACTACACGCCTGGCATCGATTGGCAACTCGTAGTGCTCGACTTTGACCTATCCTGGCACCGAGACGCGAACCAGCGCTCAGTCCTACACACGAGCTCTGCCGGTTACCTCGCCCCTGAGCAGATGCACCGGACACCAGGCGTTTCGACGCGAAGCGCACTCGTCGATTCTTTTGGCCTGGGCATGACGTTGCTTTACCTGTGTCGCGGGACCGATCCTTCGCCCGACGAGCATCTCCAAGTAGGTTGGCTAGACACGATCCGAGCCGCGTGCAAAAGCGTGGGGCCGGCGAGTTGGGCATCAGTTCCCAAGCGGTTCGAACGGATGATCCGGAAATGTACGGACGACACGCAATCTGCCCGCTGGGATCTTGCGACTATTGAGGGTGAGCTGCACCGATTGCGGACAGCTGTTGACGCGCCGCAGAACTTGAAGTCCACAGAGCCTTAACGGAAGAACTTGCGGCTCAGAGCAGAGCGTTCCACGACTACGATTGGGACTCCGACGCGCTACGAGCGACGAAGGCGTTTCCGACCGGCTTGAGCTATGCACTGGGCACGGACCTGCAGAGAGAACGCGTCCTGCTCACCGTTACATGGGCTGCGACGGGAGTTGAGCGAGGCGGAATTCGGAAGTACTTAGGCCCAGCAGCGAGAACGGCCCGTGATCAGCTGACTGCTGCGGGATGGCGACAAGTCCGAATCGTTGACGAGGGTAAGAGCCTCGAGATGTACGCCCACCTGCCGACGGCCAGCCTTACCGCCGGCGACATGTTGCGACGTATCGAGGACGTTGCGGCTCAACTTGACCGAGCCATGGAGAACCTGAGGTTCTGAGTGGCCGGTTGCGCGACCTCTGAGCGCCCGCAGCGTGACGAACACGAGCACCGACCTGGCTGCCTCGGCACCGATCAGGCGAACCTCATCGGGAGTTGACCGCAGGGGAAGCCCGCCTGCCCGCTGTCCCATTCGCATGTAGCGAGACCCTTCGGCGTCGCGCTATCGCTTCCGGCGTGCCAGCAGCACTCACGCGCCACCCGAAAACCCCAAATCAGAACGACCCCCAAGACGTCCTCCCGATGGGCCCTGGACCAGATCGACCCCATACGAAGGCATACCGGTGTCCACCGACTTCGGTCCAGGCCGTAGCTCGTCGGTCTACGAGGCCCTTCTTAGCCCAACCGCAACAAACGGGCACGCACTTGCACACTCTCCGTGTGCAGGGCCCGGAAGGCCTTGCAGGGACGCAGCGGCGATCGTCCGCTGGCGGCCATAGCCTCGGCGCGGCGGGCTGACTCTGCACTTGCCTGTCGCCTTGCGGCTGACCGGACACCAGTCATGTCGCCCGCCGCGTCCGAGGATCCCAGCGTGACTTGATAGGAGCGTGGCTTAAGACGCCCCGAGAGCGTGCTGTCCGCTGGCGATCCGCCTAACGCGAGCAAGAGGAGGATCGAGGGTGATCGTAATCGGCGTCGACGCGCACAGCCAGACGCACACCGCGGCGGCGATCGACGGCAACACGGGCGAGCAGCTCGGTGTCCGGGAGGTCCGGGCGCGAACAGGCTGGGCACGAGCAGCTGCTGGCTGGGCGCAGCATCTCGGGACCGAGCGGGTGTGGGCGATCGAGGACTGCCGGCATCTCTCAAGCGGCCTGGAGCGACTGCTGCTCGAGGCCGGCGAGAAGGTGCTGCGGGTGCCGCCGAAGCTGATGGCCAGCTCGCGCAAGACGGTCCGCTCGTTCGGCAAGTCTGATGCGATCGATGCGCTCGCCGTCGCGCGCGCCGCGCTGCGCGAACCGGATCTGCCCGAGGCGCGCCCGGCCGGCGCCGAGCGCGAGCTGCGGCTGCTCTCTGATCATCGCGAGGACCTCGTCCAGGACGGCACCCGCTATCAGAAGCGGTTGCGCTGGCATCTGCACGAGATCGACCCTGAGCTGGCCCCGGCCGCCCGGGGCGCGGGGAAGGCCCGCAACCTCGATCGCCTCGCCCGCCAGCTGGCCCGGCGCGAGCAGACCACGCAGGTTCGGATCTGCCGCGAGCTGATCCGCCGCATCCGTGAGCTGGCCAAGCGCGTCTCAGAGCTCGACCGCGAGCTCGCGGTCCTCGTCACCGCCAACAACCGCGCGCTGCTCGAGATCCGCGGCTGCGGTGTCATCACCGCCGCTCGCATCCTCGCCGAAGTCGGCGACCCGAGCGATTCAAGAGCGAGGCCCGGCTGGCCAGCTACGCCGGCGTCGCCCCCTTGGACGCCTCCTCAGGCCGACAACAGCGCCACCGGCTCAACCGCGCCGGCAACCGGCGCCTCAACCGCGCGCTCTACACGATCGCGCTGACCCAGATCCGCATCCACCCGCCGGCCCGCGACTACTTCGCCCGCCGCCTGACCGAAGGCAAGACCCGCCGCGAGGCCCTGCGCGCGCTCAAGCGCCAGCTCATCCGCAGCATCTACCGCATCCTCGCCGGCTCGGCGCCCCGCCCGGTTCTAGATATCCCCACCCCAATGAATTGACAGAAAACGACATAGGAGCGACTTCTTGCGAAGGTGCCTGGGCGGCTGGCCCGTCCGGGTCGGTTGGGAGTCTCGGCGCGGCGGGCTGACCCAGCACCTTGCATGTCGCCGTTGGCTGACCGCACACGGTTGTGTCGCCCGCCGCGTCCGAGGGTTGCCGGCGTGACCTCATAGGAGCGTGGCCTAGACGCCCGAAATGAAGTGCTGTCCACCGGCGATCCGATTCCCCAATGCGGCGAAGGGAAGGGATCAGCGGTGATCGTAATCGGCGTCGACGCGCACAAGCAGACGCACACCGTCGTGGCCGTCGAGCAGGGCACCGGCCGGCTGCTCGGCGAGGTGACCGTCGAGGCGCGCGAGGCGGGCTTCGTCCGCCTGGTGGCGTTCGCGGATCGCCACGGCGACGGCGAGCGCGTCTGGGCGATCGAGGACTGCCGGCACGTCTCCGGCGGCCTGGAGCGGTTCCTGCTCAGAGCGGGGGAGACGGTCGTTCGGGTGCCGCCGAAGATGATGGCCAGCGAGCGCCGCGCGGCTCGCAGCTTCGGCAAGTCCGACTCGATCGACGCGCTCGCGGTCGCGCGCGCGTTCCTGCGCGAGCCCGACCTGCCGCTGGCCCGCCTGGACGGACCGGAGCGCGAGATCGCGCTGCTGGTCGACTACCGCGCCGATCTGGTCGCGGAGTCGACCAAGCTGCAGAGCCGGGTCCGCTGGCTGCTGCACGACCTCGACCCCGAGCTGGCGCCGGCCGATCGCGGGCTGCGCAACGAGGGCGTACTGGTCACGCTCGCGCGCCGGCTGGCGCGCCGCGAGCAGACCGCGCACGTCCGGGTCTGCCGCGACCGCGTCCGGCGGCTGCGCGAGCTCACGAGGCAGATCAAGGCGCTCGAGCGCGAGCTCGCGCCGCTGGTCGCCAAGCAGGGCGCGCCGCTGCTCGATATCCCCGGCTGCGGGCTGGTCACCGCCGCCCGCCTGCTCGCCGAGATCGGCCAGATCGAGCGCTTCCGGACGGATGCGCAGCTGGCCATCTACGCCGGCGCCGCGCCGCTGGACGCGTCCTCGGGCAAGCAACGCCGCCACCGGCTCAACCGGGCCGGCAACCGCCAGCTCAACAGCGCCCTGCACGTGATCGCGCTCACCCAGGCCCGCATCCACCCCGGCGCGCGCGACTACATCGCCCGCCACCGCGCCGAGGGCAAGAGCAGCGCCGAAGCACTGCGGGCGCTCAAGCGCCACCTCGCCCGCCGCATCTTCCGGCTCTTCAAGGCCATGCACGCCGCCGCCGCGGCGGCCGCCCCCGCCCCGATCCAGATAGCCACCCCCATCAAGTCATTGACATAGGAGCAACACGTGGTGCGCCGTATACGCGTATACGATCGGGCGATGAGTCGGAGGGGCCGCACTCGAAGCCGCAAAAGCGCCAGCACATCATCGAGCACGAGCGAGGCTCGTCGAGATCGAATGGCTCGGGTCCAGGTGTCGGACGAGACCTGGGCCGACTTCCGTGCTGCCGCAGGGCGCCGGCCCATCAGCGAGGTTCTGGGCGACCTCGTTAGCCGCGAGGTCGATCGCTACCGATCGAAGCGCCTCCGCGACGGTCTGCTTGATCCGGACGCGCTGGTAGACGCGCTTGAGGACGCCCGGCGACAACATGCCGACCGAGCGGTGATCGTCGATCGACTCGAGCGGCTGAGCCGCCCGAGCTAGGGAGGACCTGACCCGTATCCCAGGGCCCGTACCAACCGAGCACAAGCGTGGTCTACTCGGGCGACTAGAGCCTGAAGTCCACCACGCACAACCGAAAGCCCTGCAAAGCGCAGCATCAGTCCGCGAGTCGCTGGGCTGGACTCCAGCCAGGGAGAGCGCAAACTCGAGACGCCTTGGCGGGGCCGAGATAAATCTTGGCTTCAGGTGTTTGCGCCCAGTGCCGATGAGGCACTACAGTGGGATCATCCCACATTCCCACAGAGTCCCTTTGGAGGGAGCGCGATGGCGCTGAAGACGATCGACGAGAAGGGGCGGCTAACACTCGGTCGCGCCTACGCCGGGAAGCTCGTCACCGTCGAGGAGTATGACGACGGCAGGGTGCAGGTGCAGGTATGCAAGGCCGTGCCGGAGCGCGAGGCTTGGCTGTGGGAGAACCCCACGGCAATCACGAGCGTGCAGCGCGGTCTGATGCAGGCGGAGACAGGCCAGGTCGATGATGGCCCCGACCTCGAGGCCGCCTTCGCCGAGGCGTCTGAGATCCCGGACGACGACGGGGAGTGAGCTTCAGGCTCGTCTGGGCCAAGGAGGCAACCCAGACGTTCAATCGGCTTCAGGAGCAAGCGCGCGCCGTTCCTGCGGCGGGAAACGGCGGCTCTGGGAAACGGCAGAAATCGTCGAAGCAGGCCGGCCTGTTCAAGCAAGTCGCGAAAGCGATCGAGCACCTCAAGGCCAACCCGCGGCATCCGAGCCTCAACACGCACGAGTACACCAGCCTGACGAACCCGTATGACGCAGACGGGAAGGTGTTCGAGGCCTACGCGCAGAACAAGACGCCCGGCGCCTACCGGATTTTCTGGTGCTACGGCCCGGAGAAGGGCGTAATCACGATCCTCGCGATCACGCCTCATCCTTGAGTCAGGCGATGGCTTGCCGGCGGTTCGCTGCCTGAAGCGCCTGCTGGTGCGGGCGTCGACGGTATCTGCGAGCGAACGCGCACCTTCGCCGCCCGCCATTGCCGAGGAGCAGCGCAGGAAGTGTGAGGTCACCGGCGGCGCATCTCGGTCCTCTATTGCGTGAACCGTCGCCTCGATCGCAACGGCGCAGCAACGTCTCGCGTGAGTCGTGAGGGCGACCGCCAGTCGAAGCGACTGCCGGACGGCCAGCTGGATTCCCACGAGCAGTGGACGCGCCATGCAGACCACACCCGCACAAGAGAGGAACTCTTGGTGATCTGGAGTTCCCCCGGTTTCGTGGACACTTGATCGCTGGGCCGTCTGGCCCGGCAGTGAGGATCAGTGTTCATGCCTGCGCCGTATCCGTTGGAGTTCCGCCGGGAGGCGGTCGAGCTGCTCAAGCGCAGCGGCAAGTCGGTGCCCGAGCTCGCTCGCGAGCTCGGGGTCTCGCCGCAGTCGTTGCGTAACTGGGCGCGCCAGATCGACATCGATGAGGGCCGCCGCGACGGCCTGAACAGCGACGAGCGCGAGGAGCTGCGCCGGCTTCGTCGCGAGAACCGGATCCTCGCCGAAGAGCGCGAGATCTTGAAAAAAGCGGCGGCCTTCTTCGCCAAGGACAGCGGGACCCGGTGACGGTGTTCGGGTTCATCGCCGCGAAGCGGGCCGAGCACTCCGTCAAGACGATGTGCCGCGTGCTCGAGGTCAGCCGCTCGGGCTTTCACGCCTGGGCGCGGCGCGCGCCCTCGGCCCGCCAGCGCGAGGACGAGCGGCTGACCGGGCGCATCCGCGAGATCCACCGCGAGAACCGCAAGGGTCTACGGATCGCCGCAGGATCCACGCCGAGCTGCGGATGGCCGACGGCGTCAGGGTCGGTCGCAAGCGCGTGGAGCGGCTGATGCGCCAGGCCGCCATCACCGGCATGGTGCGGCGCAAGCGCGGCCGGACCACGGTCAGCGTGCCCGGCGTCCGGGTCTGCGAGGACCTCGTCGACCGCGCGTTCCTCGCGGCGGCGCCTGACCGGCTGTGGGTCGCCGACATCACCTACCTCAGAACCTGGGAGGGCTGGCTGTACCTCGTCGCCGTTCAGGACGTCTACAGCCGCCGGATCGTCGGCTGGAGCATGGCCGATCACATGCGCGCCGAGCTGGTCACCGACGCGCTGCAGATGGCGCTCGCGCAGCGCCGGCCGGCCCCGGGGCTGATCTGGCACTCAGACCAGGGCAGCCAGTTCGTCTCGCTCGCCTTCGGCCAGCAGGCCCGCGCCGCCGGCATCGCGCAATCGATGGGATCACGCGGCGACTGCTACGACAACGCCGTCGCCGAGAGCTTCTTCGCGACCCTCAAGAAAGAGCTCATCCACGGCCGCAGCTGGCCATCCAAGGCCGAGCTGCGCAGCGAGGTCTTCGAGTACATCGAGGTCTTCTACAACCGCCGCCGCCGGCACTCCACGCTCGGCTTTCTCTCCCCCGCGCAGTTCGAGACGATCACCCACCATCATCATCTAGAAGAACGGCAACCCGCCTAAACCGCCCGTGTCCACCGAAGCGGGGGAACTCCAATCGGCGCAGACGCCTGCCGGTGATCGTCGAGCGATTAGAGCGGCTGAGCGCTGAGCTTGGAGAGGCAGGACTTGTGTCGCAGGCCGCGTCTCCAACTCAGCACAAGTGTGGTCAACTCAGAGCAACTCAGAGCATGTAGACTCGCCGTATGCAGCCTAAAAAGCCCTGCAAATGCAGGCCACTTCTAATCCGCAGGTCGCTGGTTCGAATCCAGCCGGGGGCGCTGAAGCCGGACGCGCGTTTGTCCTGCAATACGCACGCGAAAGGCGTGCTCGCCCTGGCTAGGCAAGGCATAACTCGATTCGCCGGTACCGCTTGCTGGTACCACCTTTGCGCTCGACGCCGACAGGTCGTGAGCCGAAAACGTGTGGGCCCACGCCGCACCGACGGGCGCTCCGCGGCTGTCGACGGCCGACAGACAGGCACCTTGGCAGACCGGCGAACTCGCCTTCAGGCCGTCTCGGGCTCGCTAACTCGCCTCAGCCGGCGACGGCTACCACCGCTCCGGCTCTACACGGCGCTCAGCAGCAGAACGGGATCACCAGCGCCAGGCACACCAACCCGACGGGAATGCCGATCAGGACGCCTACCGCATCGTCGACGAGACGGGAGCGGCGCGCAGACGTGGTTCGCATGCCCGGGAGCGTACAACCTCTGGTTTGCGCGGTTGAACCGCCGGGGTAGCTGGCGCATCGAAGCGCCTCGCGCGGTGATCCGCCATGACCCCCGACCCCTCGATCAACCGACGTCAGCTGCTCGCCCTCGGGGCCGGGCTTGCCGCCGGAGCGCTCGGCGCGGGCGCCGGCCTGCGATCCGCGGGCGCCGCGGCGGGAGGTGGCCGGGCCCTTCCCGGGACGCCCTTCCCGCTCGTCGCGCTTGAGGGCAAGGCGCCGCTCGGGCAGGTCTACGACCATCCGCCCAACTACGAGACGCCCACGACGCGGCTGATCGGTACGCGCAACCCCCCGTTCACCGACGCCGAGGACTACTACGTCCGCTATCGCGAGGCCGACGTCTACCGCGTCGATCCCGCCCGCTTCCGCGTACGCGTCGGCGGCGAGGCGGCGTCGCGGCAGATCGACCTGACCCTGGACGACCTGCGGGCCCTCCCGTCCGAGCGGGTCGGCACCGTCGGCGCGTGCTCCGGCCTCGGGCGCGGGCTCGTGCGCCCGCTCGTACCCGGCCTGCCCTGGACGAAGGGGGACGTGTCGTGCGGCGAGTGGACCGGGGTGCCGCTCGCCGAGGTGCTGCGCGAGGCCGGCGCCGCGCCCGACGCGAGCGTGGTCGCGTTCCGCGGCGGGCGGACGATCGCGACGACCAAGCGCGACTACTGGCGCCACTGGGCGCTCAAGGAGATCCTCGAGCGCGGCGCGATGCTCGCCTACGAGCTCAACGGCGAGCCGCTGCCGGTCTACAACGGGTTCCCGCTGCGCCTGGTGGTTCCCGGGACCTACGCGCCGGGCTGGGTCAAGCAGATCGTCGAGGTCGACATCCGTCGCACACCGCATCCCCGGGACTGGCGCGGCAAGGAACCCAGCATGCCGCCGCTGAAGCCGATGTCGCTGATCACGGAACCGGCGGACGGGACCCGCGTGGCGGCCGGTGCGGCGGTCGACGTGCGCGGTGTGGCGTGGGATGGCGGGCAGGGGATCCGCCGCGTCGAGCTCAGCACGGACGACGGGCGCTCGTGGACCGAGGCGCGGCTCGAGCACCCGCACGGGCGCTACGTGTGGCGGATCTTCCACGCGAAGGTGCGAGCGCCGTCGAGCGGGCAGCGCTGGGTGCTCAGCCGCACCACCTCGGTCGACGGCGAGACGCAGCCCATGGACATCCCCAAGGACGTCCTCGCCGACCAGGTCCGCCAGAACAACGCCGTCCGGACCTTCGGGGCCGTCCTGGACGTGCGCTGAGCATGTCGGGCATCACTCGCGCCGCACTGGCCATCGGGGCCCTGCTCATGCTCACGATCGCCGCGATGGTCTGGATCGCCCGGCCTCCGGACTCGCGCGACACGGAGCCGCGCGCCGAGCTCGTCGATCTCGGTGCCGCCATGGACCTCCCCGACGCGCGCGGCCTCGCCCTGCGCCCGGGCAAGGACCGCTGGCTGGTCGAGAACTCGTGCACCACCTGCCACTCGCTGGCTCCCATCGTCCGCCACGACGGCTTCTCCAAGCGGGTCTGGGGTGAGGAGGTGCGCAAGATGATCGACTCCTACGGCGCCCCGATCGAGGACGATGCCGCGCGCCGCATCACCGCGTACCTGCGGCGCCACTACTCCGCGCCGCCGCCACCCGCGGCGGGGACGAGCAGCGCGCCGGGGACCCGCTGAGCGTCGTGCCCATGGTCGCGGCTAGCGCCTGCCCTGCTCGGTGATCTTGCGTGTCTCTCGCTGGACGGGGTCCTCGGCCGGTGCTTCGACCCGCGGCGGGTGCGGGCCGACCTCGGACGCGAATCGCCGCTCGCGCGGGCGTCGGCGTGGGCACCGTCTACCGCCACTTCCCCTCGCTCGACCAGCCCATCCCCCGCCTGCGGCGAGATCTCGATCCACGGCGCCCTGCCGGACCGCGCGCAGGCACCCGCCCTCTTCGCCGGCCTCGACACCCCTGAAGAGCGCGCGTCGAGCGCCCGCTGGGCGCGGCGTTGGCGATCTACGACCGCGGGGCACCCGAGCTGCGGGCCGTCCGCACGCGCCCGACGTCCACCCACGGGGCGCCGAGGAGGCAGGTGCTCGAGGCCTCGCTCTCGGCCCTGATCGAGGCGGCCCGGGATCGTACCCGCGGAGCGACCGGTTGCTCGCGCGATGATTGACCTCGGCACCTGGCAGGCCTTCCGCGAGCGACCAGGGGCTCGGCCCAGGAGGCCGTCGGCGCCGTCAGCCGACTGCTCGCGGGCGTGGTGGCCGGCTCGGGCCCGGGCCCGGCCTGAGCGGCCGTCGCCTGCGGACCGCGCGTGAGCTCAGGCGCGCGCTTCTTGCACGAGCGCAGCGAGCTCGTCGGCCTGGCGGGCGAGGCCACCGCAGACGTGCTCGCAGAGCTCGAGCACGCCCTCGTCGGCGATCGCGTAGCGCACGAAGTTGCCCTCCTTGCGCCGCGCGAGCATGTCGGCCTGGTGGAGCACGCCCAGGTGCTTCGAGATGTTCTGCTGCGTCGTGTTGCCGAGCGCGAGGGTGAGCTCCTGTACCGACGCCTCGCCCGAGCGAAGCTGGTCGAGCAGCCGGATCCGGGTCGGGTCGCCGAGCACCCTGAAGCGCTGCGCGATGACCTCGGCGAGCTCGCTCGGAACAGGATGCGGAAGCGCCATAGCACACGGATTCTAGTCACGGGAACCGCGGTCGTCCCGAGGGTTGCGCCAAGAGCGGTGAAGCTGACAGCGAGGGAGCGGCGATGGGCGTCGCCGTGCCAGGCGGTACGGGCTCAGCCGGAGCCTTCCGATCAGATGCGGGCGCGGTTCATCTTGAGCGGTGCGGCGTCGAAAGCGGGTTCACTACTGTGCATGCAGCGATCGGCACCGTTCCGTGAGAGCCGATCAGGCGGAGGAGGATCCGGTACTCGTGCACGACCTGATGGACACCAAGCGCGACGAGGACCGGACTTCGGGGCGCGGTCGGCCCGCCGTGCCGAAGGGTCGGGCCTAGCGGCGTGGGCTTGTCTCGGCTGCGCCGCAGGAGGACACGCGCGCACGACGGCGCGGCGGCGCCGTGGGTGCCGCCGTGGGAGGAGGTGGCACGGCTCCACGAGGAGCCAGGGCATCGAGTCGCGCGTGCTCCTGTTCGCCGCGGAGCGGTACGCCAACGACGTCGAGCGGGTGCCGGGCGAGGACGAGGGCCGGACGGTCTGTCATGCGATCGGGCTCGGGTTCGCGGTACGAGCGGTGGAGGAGAAAGCGGGCCGCGCGGCGCCGGTGCCGCTCGGGATGGCGCCACCGTCGTTCACGGATCCCGCGGGAGAGATCGGCGATCTGGCCGCGCGGCTCTCCGCGCCGGACGGCATGCGGCTCGAGGCGGAGCCGGGCGTGCTCGCGGATCTCTTCGCGCCGGGCTTCGCGGTCTGGCAGGACCTGTCCGAGCGTTGCCGGCGAGCCGCCGCGTCGGCGTCGCTGAACCGGCGCCGGGCGCTGCACGAGCAGAGCGGGCAGGCCGACCGCGGGGCGTTCCCCGCGCTCGTGGACTACGAGCGCGCGATCAGGTTCGGCTATCTCGTCGCCTGCTTCGAGACTGCAGCGGCTCCGCCGCGCGCCACGCCGGGGTGGCGCGTCGACGCGCTCGAGCGCGTCGACGCGCTGCTGGCGCGCGGGGCGGAGCTCTACGCGCTACGCGACACCGAGGTGGCGCTCGTGGTCGGCGCGGTCCACGGCACGGGCCTCGAGTCGGCCTCCGAGGAGGACAAGGACCCGGTAATCTCGGCCGCCCGGGCGGGGTTCGCCCTGCGCGTCGCGGAGGAGGAGCAGGACGGCGGCGCCGAGCGCAAGCTCCCCGAGCTGACCGATTCCCTGGCGCTCGCGCAGGCGCGCGATCCGAGGCTGATGCACTGGGACGCCGCCCAGGCGCTGGCCTGGGAGATCGTCGACGGCGACGCCGACCTTCCCGTCCCGGCGGGTCACGCCGGGGCGATGGACCGGATCGTCGCCGCGCTCGCCGCCGGCGAGCCGGAGCTCATCGGCCGCGCCTGCCGCTTCGGCTACGCGCTCCGCTGCGCGGAGGGATCGCTGCCCCACGACCCCGCGCGCCGTCTGCGTGACGATGTGACGCCTCCCGGGTAGGCCAACCGGTAGCTTGTGTAGTTGCACGGCTGGACTCGACAGGAGGAGAGACCTGATGATCTTCCGGCAGATCACCCACGACGACCTCGGTTGCGCGTCGTACCTGATCGGCGATGACAAGGCGGGCGTCGGCGCGGTCGTCGACCCGAAGTTCGAGATCGACGTCTACCTCGAGCTCGCGCGCTACATGGGCGTGCGGATCGAGCACGTGCTGGAGACGCACAACCACGCCGACCACGTCTCCGGCCACGGCCGACTCGCGGCGGCGACCGGCGCCACGATCCACATCCATCGCGACGCCAAGCCGAGCTACGACCACGAGCCGTTCGACGACGGCTTCGAGCTGGAGCTCGGCGCGCTGCGCGTCCGCGCCCTGCACACGCCCGGCCACCGGCCCGAGCACACCGCCTTCGCGCTGATCGACACCAACCGCGGCGAGGAGCCCTGGGCGGTGCTCACGGGCGACACGCTGTTCGTCGGCGACGTGGCGCGGCCGGATCTGGCGATCGACAAATCCGACGGCGCGCGCGGGATCTTCCAGTCGCTGCGGACGAAGCTGCTCGACCTCCCTGACGAGGTGGAGATCTGGCCGGGGCACCTCGGCGGCTCCATGTGCGGCGGGCCGGGCATGGACATGAAGATCGCCTCCACGATCGGCTTCGAGCGCCAGCACAACCCGACGCTCTCGATTCAGGACGAGGACGAGTTCGTCGAGGAGGCGCTCGCGAAGCTCGGGCCGCAGCCGCCGAACTTCAAGGCGATCGTCGAGCTCAACAAGGGCCCGCTGATCACCGAAGGCGTCGAGGTGCTCCCGCTGGCGCCGCGCCAGGTCGAGCAGAAGCGCTCCGAGGGTGCGCTGCTCGTCGACGTCCGCACGGACCAGCAGTTCGACGACGCCCACATCCCGGGCGCCATCTCGATCCCGATCCACGGTGCCGGCTTCGGCTCCCGGCTGGCATGGCTCGCCGACCGCGAGCAGGACATCGTGCTCGTCGGCCGCGACGACGACGACGGGCGCGTAGCGGCGCGGCTGGCGCTGTCGGTGGGCATGCGGCGGCTCGCGGGCGTGCTGCACGGCGGCATGACGAGCTGGCGCCAGGAGAAGCGTCCCGTCGAGCGCATCGAGCGGATCGCGCTGGAAGAGCTGTCGGAGCGCGCGGACTCCATGCCCGACCTGCAGTTCATGGACGTGCGCGAGCGCACCGAGTGGGAGGCCGGTCACATCCCGGAGGCGGTGTTCACGCCGTGGCACGACATCGAGGGTCTCCCCGAGGGCCTCGACCCCGAGAAGCCGGTGGCGGTCATGTGCGCGGGCGGTCCGCGCGCGGGGGTCGCCTCCGGGCTGCTGCAGCGCCACGGCGCCTCCAAGGTGATCCACGTGGTGGAGGGCGGCGTCCCGAAGTGGGGCAGCCTCGGCCACGAGCTCGAGACGGCCGACGAGACCACCGCGGCCTGACATGGCGCGGCGAGGCGGAACTCCGGCCCGAGCTCGTGCGGCGCCTGCAGGCGCTGCACGCGCTCAAGGACGGCGCCCTGCGCATGTTCGATCCGATGCTGACCACCGTCGCCAAGGCGCGCGACAGCGACGAGCTGGCCGAGGTGAGCGACCTGCTCGGGAAGATGCACGGCGTGTTCACGCGTCATCGCGAGGCGACCGCGGACCACGCGGGGCTCCTTGCCGCCCGCCTCGGGGCCCTCGGCGCGAAGCCGTCGAGGGCGAAGGCGTCAGCGGTCGGCGCCGGCTCGGCGGTGCGCGCGCGGGCCGGAGCGGTCGGCGGCATGAACTTCGGCGCCGCGGCCCGGGACGCGTTCGTCTTCGAGCACCTCGAGATCGCCCAGGCGCACCTGCTCGAGCAGCTCGCCGAGCGCGTCGGCGACGCGGAGACGGCGGGCCTCGCGCGCCAGATCCGCGAGGCGGACGAGGAGCAGGCGGCCACGATCAACCGCAACTGGACCAACGTGCTCACGCTGACCCTGGCCACCCGGGGGCTGCCGACGCTGCGCCCGCCCGAGGACGGCGAGTGACGCGCTTCGGGTTCGTGCTCGACCAGCGGTCGTGCATCGGCTGCCATGCCTGCACGGTCGCCTGCAAGCAGGAGCACGACATCGAGCTCGGGGTGTTCCGCACCTGGGTGAAGTACATCGAGCAGGGCAGCTTCCCGGACACCCGGCGCTACTTCTCGGTGCTGCGCTGCAACCACTGCGACGACGCGCCGTGCGTGGAGGTGTGTCCCGTCACCGCGCTCTACAAGCGCGAGGACGGGATCGTCGACTTCGACCCCGAGCGCTGCATCGGCTGCAAGGCCTGCCTGAACGCGTGCCCCTACGACGCGCTCTACATCGACCCGAACTCGCAGACCGCGGCGAAGTGCAACTTCTGCGCGCACCGCGTCGACGTCGGCCTCAAACCCTCGTGCGAGATCGTCTGCCCGACCCAGGCGATCATCTCCGGCGACCTCGACGATCCCGACTCGGAGATCAGCCGCCTCGTGGACACCGTGCCCTCGCGCGTGCGGGCGCCCGAGCAGGGCACGAAGCCGAAGGTGTTCTACCTCGGCGTGCAGGAGGCGGGTGTCGACCCGCTCGCGGTGGCCCACGGCAAGGAGTACCTCTCGCAGATCGTCGACTCCCAGCGCGAGAAGCTCGCCCCGCTGGCCGAGGAGGCGCAGGCGAGCGTCGTCTCCGACGTCGCGCACCCGGCGCCCTGGGGCTGGAAGGTCTCGAGCTACTTCCTCTCGAAGGGCATCGCGGCCGGCGCGATGATGCTCGCCGCGCTGCTGCTGGTGGTCGGCGCCGAGGGCTCGGCCCTCGCCGACGTCGTGCCGGGGCTGCTCGCGCTCGCCGGCATCGCCGTGACCGGAGGGTTCCTGATCTGGGACCTCAAGCAGCCGCGCCGCTTCTACTACCTCTTCACCCGGCCGCAGTGGCGCTCGTGGCTGGCCATCGGCACGCAGGTGATCAACGCGGCCGCGCTCGTCGCGCTCGCGTTCGCCGCGGCGGCGGTGCTCGGCGCGGACGGGCTCCGCGACGTGCTCGCGTGGGCGATGATCCCGGCCGGGGTCGCGCTCGCGGGCTACACAGCGTTCCTGTTCAACCAGTGCGAGGGCCGCGACCTCTGGCAGAGCCCGCTGCTGTTCCCCCACACGGTGGTCAACGCGGCGCTCGCGGGCGCCGCCGCGCTGGGCATCGCCGCGCTCGTCGTCGAAGGGCCCGCGGAGCTCGAGCGGGCGCTGGCCTGGACGCTCGGCCTCTCCGCGCTCGCCAGCCTCGCGATCGTCGTGCTGGACACGTGGGGACGGCACCCGACCCGCCAGGCCGAGCGGGCCGCGCGCAACCTGCGCCGGGACCTCTTCGCGGCGCGCTTCTACTCCGGCCTGGCGCTCGGGACGGTGCTGCCGGCGCTGGCCGCCGCGGTCTTCCTCGCGTTCGGCGGCACCGCCGTGCTCGCCGCCGGTGGGCTGGCGGCGCTCGCCGGACTGTGGCTCTACGAGGACGCCTGGGTGCGGGCGGGCCAGAGCGTGCCGCTCAGCTGACATGACGAGCCGACTTCACAGGAGGGCGGGCTGATGGCCGGCATCGACCGCAAGGGCGCCCGGCGCCCGACCGGGTACGGGCTCCAGGACAAGCGGCTGGAGTCCTTCCCGCCGCCGGAGCGCTGGGACGACTGGCGCGAGTACGACCCGAAGGCGTGGCCGCGCAAGGTCGAGCGCGCCTACATGCTCGTGCCGACCGTCTGCTTCAACTGCGAGGCGGCGTGCGGCCTGCTCGCCTACGTCGACAAGGAGACGCTCGAGGTCAGAAAGCTCGAGGGCAACCCGCATCATCCCGGCTCGCGCGGGCGCAACTGCGCGAAGGGGCCGGCGACGATCAACCAGATCCACGACCCCGAGCGGATCCTCCATCCCCTGCGGCGCAAGGGCGCGCGCGGCTCCGGCGAGTGGGAGCGCGTGAGCTGGGACCACGTGCTCGACACGTTCGCCGAGCGCATGAACGCCGCGTTCTCCGCGGGCCGGCCCAACGACGTCATGTACTTCGTCGGGCGTCCCGGCGAGGACGGCTTCGCCGATCGGTTCCTCGAGACCTGGGGCTGCGACGGGCACAACTCGCACACCAACGTGTGCTCGTCCGGCGGGCGCACCGGCTACGGCATGTGGATGGGCACCGACCGCCCGTCGCCGGACTACGCCAACGCGAAGTTCACGCTGCTGATCTCCGCGCACCTGGAGGCCGGCCACTACTTCAACCCGCACGCCCAGCGCATCGTCGAGGGCAAGCACCGCGGGGCCAAGGTGGCGGTGGTCGACCCGCGCCTGTCCAACACCGCCTCGATGGCCGACTACTGGCTGCCGACATGGCCCGGGAACCGAGGCCGCGCTGCTGCTGGCGATGGCGAAGGTGCTGCTCGACGAGGACCTCATCGACCGCGACTTCGTGCGGCGCTGGGTCAACTGGCGGACCTACCTCGAGCACCGGGCCCCGGGCGCCGAGCCCGGCTTCGAGCGCTTCCTGGGCGAGCTGCGGGCCGAGTACGCCCGCTACACGCCCGAGTACGCCGAGGCCGAGACCGGCGTCCCGGCGCACACCGTCGTGCAGGTGGCGCGCGAGATCGCCGCGGCGGCCCCCGCGTTCTCGTCGCACATCTGGCGCGCGGCCGCCGCCGGCAACCTCCACGGCTGGCAGGTCACGCGCGCGCTGTGGTTGCTCAACGTCCTCACGGGCTCCGTCGGCACCGTCGGCGGGGTCTCCGCGAACGCCTGGAACAAGTTCATCCCCGCCCCGTGGAAGGCGCCGAGCGCCAACCGGCAGTGGAACGAGCTCAACTGGCCGCGCGAGTACCCGCTCGCGCACAACGAGATGAGCATCCTCTACCCGCACTTCCTGCTCGACGGCGATCGCGGCGACCAGTCCGTCCTGTTCAGCCGCGTGCTGAACCCCGTCTGGACCTATCCCGACGGCTACGCGTGGATGCGCGCGCTGCGCGACGAGTCGTGCGTCGGGCTGCACGGCGCGATGACGCCGACCTGGTCGGAGACGGCGTGGTGGGCCGACTACGTGCTCCCGATGGGGCACGGGCCCGAGCGCCACGACACGCACTCCTACGAGACGCACGCCGGCCGCTGGCTGGGCTTCCGCCAGCCCGTCCGGCGGGTGGCGATGGAGAAGCTCGGCCGGCCCGTGGAGTTCACCTACGAGGCCAACCCCGGCGAGGTGTGGGAGGAGGGCGAGTTCTGGATCGAGGTCTCCTGGCGCGCCGATCCCGACGGCTCGCTGGGCATCCGGCAGTACTACGAGTCGCCCTACCGGCCCGGCGAGAAGATCCGGCTCGAGGAGTACTACCGCTGGATGTTCGAGAACTCCGTCCCGGGGCTGCCGGAGAAGGCCGCCGCCGAGGACCTCACGCCGCTGCAGTACATGCGCCGCTACGGGGCCGTGGAGATCTCGCGGGGCGATTACGCCGCCCACGAGGCGCCGGTCGAGGACCTCGAGGACACCGAGGTACGCGGGGCGGAGGAGACCGTCACCAAGCGCGAGTTCGATCCGGGACACCTGCCGCTGACCGGCAGGCCCGACACGGTGGCGGCTCAGGTCGACGGCGTCCCGCGGCGCGGCTTCAACACCCCCTCGCGCAAGCTCGAGCTCTTCCAGCCCGAGCTCGCCGAGTGGGGCTGGCCCGAGCACGCCACGCCCGCGTACTTCCGCAGCCACATCCACCATTCGCTGATCGACCACGAGCGCGGCGAGTACGTGCTGCTGCCGACCTACCGGCTGCCGACCCTGATCCACTCGCGCTCGGGCAACGCGAAGTTCCTCAACGAGATCTCCCACACGCACCCGCTGCTGCTCTGCCCCGAGGACGCCGAGCGCATCGGCGTCGGCGACGGCGACCTCGCGCGCGTCGAGACCGAGATCGGCTGGTTCGTCATCAAGGCGCTGGTCACCGAGGGCATCCGCCCGGGCGTGGTCGCCGCCTCGCACCACATGGGCCGCTGGCGCCTGAAGGAGGACCGGGGCAACGAGCGCTGGTCGAGCGCCGCTGGTCGACATGGTCGAGTCCGAGGACTCCGTGACCTTCCGCCAGATCCACGGCGTCGAGCCGTGGGAGTCCGCCGACCGCAGCTCGAGCCGCGTGTGGTGGAACGACGCGGGCGTCCACCAGAACATCACCTTCCCGGTGCACCCGGACCCGATCAGCGGGATGCACTGCTGGCATCAGAAGGTCCGCGTGCGCGCGGCCGAGCCCGGCGACCGCTACGCGGACATCCACGTCGACTTCGCGAAGTCGCGTGCCGTCTACCGCAAGTGGCTCGCGCTCGCCCGGCCCGCGGCGGGCGAGCTGCGCCGGCCGATCTGGCTCTTCCGGCCGGTGAAGCCCGTGCTCGACGCCTACGCCCTCCCGGAGGACGAGCGCACGCTCGCCGCCCGCGAGCGGCTGCGGCAGGGGGATCTCCCCGCGGCGGACCGGCTCGCCGAGCTCGTCGACTGGGACCCCGCGGCCGTCTGGGGCGACGTGGCGCGCGCGCGCGACGGTGTGAGTGGCCGCGCGGGGTGAGGAGTCCCAGGGGTCCGCGCGGCGGCTGAAGCCCCCGCGGACCGGCGACGTGCTGGCCGGGCTGGCGGTCGCGCTCGTCCTGTTCCCGCAGTCGCTGGCGTACGCGAAGCTGGCCGGGATGCCGCCCGAGCACGGGCTGTACGCGGCGACGATCGCGCTGATCGTCGCCGCGCCGCTGGCCTCGTCGCCGTACCTGCAGACGGGTCCGGTCGCGGTGACCGCGGTGCTGACCTTCAGCGCGCTGGAGTCGCTCGCGCGGCCGACGAGCGCCGAGTACGTGCAGCTCGCGCTGCTGCTGGCCGTGCTGGTCGGCGCGGTCCGCGTCGCCGTCGGCCTGCTGCGCGGCGGGGCGATCGCCTACCTGATGTCGCGGCCGATGCTGATGGGGTTCATGCCGGCGGCGGCGATCTTCATCGCGTCCTCGCAGCTGCCCGCCGGCCTCGGCGTCGAACCGCCCGAGGGCGGGGTGCTCGAGAGCGCGGTGTGGGCGCTCGCGCATCCGGGCGAGTGGAAGCTCGCGGCGCTCGGGCTCGTCGTGCTCGTCGTGCTCGCGGTGTTCGGGGGGCGGCGGCTCCATCCGCTGTTCCCCGGCGTGCTCGTCGCGGTCGCGGTCGCGATCGTGCTGAGCGAGCTCCTCGGCTACGGCGGCGACCGGGTGGGTGAGATCGCCGTGGGCGCCCCGCCGCTGTCGCTCGACCTGCCGTGGGGCTCCGCCCCCGAGCTGTTCGTCGGCGCCGTGATCATCGCGCTCGTGGGCTTCGCCGAGCCGGCCTCGATCGCGCGGGCGTTCGCGGCCCAGGACCGGATCCGCTGGGACGCCGACCGCGAGTTCGTCTCCCAGGGCGTCGCCAACGTCGCGTCCGGCTTCAGCGGCGGCTTCCCGATCGGCGGCTCGTTCTCGCGCAGCGCGCTCAACCGCCTCGCCGGCGCCCGTACGGCGTGGAGCGGCGCCGTGACCGGGCTGGCCGTGCTGCTGCTGCTGCCGCTCGCGTTCCTCGTGGAGCCGCTGCCGAGCGCGGTGCTCTCCGCGATCGTGATCACGGCGGTCATCCCGCTCGTGCGGCTCGGGCCGGTGCTCTCGCTGTGGCGCCACTCGCGGCCCGCGGCACTGATCGCCGTCGGCACCCTGGTCTCGACGCTCGCATTCGCGCCGCGCATCGAGCGCGGCGTGCTCGTCGGGGTCGGGCTGTCGATCGCCGTGCACCTGTGGCGCGAGCTGCAGGTCGAAGTCCGCGCCTGGGAGGAGGGCGGGACGGTCCACCTGCGTCCGCGCGGGGTGCTGTGGTTCGGCGCCGCGCAGCGCGTCGAGGACCTCTTCCTGGCCACCCTGGCCGACCACCGCGAGGCCGACAAGCTCCACCTGCACCTCGACGGCATCGGGCGCCTCGACATCACCGCGGCGCTGATCCTGCGTGACGTGCTCGAGGAGGCGCAGCGCTCGGGCCTGGAGGTCCTGGTGACCGGTGTGCGCGGCGCCGACCGCCGGCTGGTCATGGGCGTCGTCGCCGCCGGCCTGCCCGACACCGCGGTGCGCTGAGCTCCCGAGGCGCGGACGTCAGCCCAGGAAGGCCAGCCCGGCGGCGGCGATCGCCAGCGCGAACGTGGCCAGCGACGTCAGCCGCAGGGCGCGCGGGTCGGGCTGCCAGCTGTCGAGCTCGTCGCGCTTGATGCGGCGGTAGCGGACGGCGCCGTAGGCCCCCGACGCGAGCGCCGCGAGCCCGAGCGGGACGGCGATCGCGTAGCCGGCCGCCTCCGCGTCGAGCTGGAGCGCGGTCCGGATGGTCAGGGCGGCGAGCGCCGCCATCGCGAGCGCCGTGCGGCCCCAGGCCATGGCCGTCCGCTCGCTCGCCATGGCCTTGCGGTCGAGCTCCAGGTCGGCCTCGTGGAGGGGCATGTCAGCTCAGCGCCAGGTCGAGCAGCACCGCGATGCCCGCGAGCACCGCGACGGCGCCGACGCCGTACGCGAGCAGGGCGGGCAGGTGCGAATACGGCAGCGGTTCGCCCAGGCGCATCGCGCGCTCGTTGCGCTCCCAGCGCGAGTAGCTCGCAAGGGCGGCGACGGCACCGAACGCGATGAGCACCAGGGCCAGCACCGTGCGCGTGGCCGCGTTCTCGAAGTCGAGCAGGTGCGAGACCACGAGCCCGCCGCCGACGAGGGCCAGCGCCGTCCGGTTCCACGCCAGGAACGTCCGCTCGTTGGCCATGCTGAACCGCGGATCGGGATCTTCGCCGGTCTCGGAGAGGCCGGGGAGGGTCTGCTTGCGCGTCGTGGCGTCGCGGCTCACGCCGCTTGCTCCTGGGAGGTCAACCCGGCCGCGCGGGTCGCCAACGCGCTCCACACGGGTCCATCCTGACACCACGGCGAGTTCACGAGCGCACCGTGGCCGGGTCCGCCTCGCCGGCGCGATCCCGCCGCCCCTCCGTGGCGCGGCGGCCGCTCCGAGCATGCGCCAGGCCCGCGGCGAGCAACACGGCGCCCACCGCGAGGAAGGCGAGGTCGTAGGCCGACTGCGCGTCGCCCGCCCTGACGTGGTGGATGCCGAGGACGTGGTGGTCGACGACGCCCTCGACGAGGTTGAAGGTCCCCCAGCCGGCGAGCACGAGGCCGAACAGGTGGCGCGTCACACCGCGGTATCCCGCGCGCATGGCCTTCGAAAGCAGGAGCACGCCGGCGAACGCGAAGATCCACGTCGACGCGTGAAAGAACCCGTCCCAGAGGGTGTTGGTCTCGAGCCCGGCCACCGTCGTCGCCGGGTAGTCGCCCTGGCTCGTGAGCATGTGGTGCCACTGCAGGATCTGGTGCAGGATAATCCCGTCGACGAAGCCGCCGAAGCCGACCCCGAGGAGGATGCCGGCGGTGGTGAAGCGCCTGCGCTCGCGCCACAGCTCGCCGGGCGTTCCGTCGGCGTGCGCAGGCCGTGTCGCGACGCCCCGCGCTTGCTCTGAGGTTGGCATGTGCCGGGGCTACCCAGCGCGTGGCGCGCAAGTCGCCGGATCAGCCGTGCTGATCGCGGGCGCGCCGCCAGGCGACGTACGTCGCGATGACGGAGACGGCCGCGGCGATCGTCCAGGCGGGAACCTCGGCGAACCAGCTCGACGCGGCCCGCTGGGCCTCGAACTCGAGCTCGACGGTGTCGCCCAGCCCGAAGGTCCCGGCGATGCCCGCCGTGCCGTCGAAGCGCAGGAACACGATCCCGATGACCACGAACAGGATGCCCGACACGAGCGCCGTGCTGTGGACGCGGATCGGTCCGGCGCGCAGCTCGCGACCGCGCAGCCAGGCGCGCCGGCCGAGCTCGAGCCGGTCCCACATCAGCGCGAGCAGGAAGAGGGGGGCGGCCATCCCGAGGGCGTAGACGGCGAGCAGCAGGCCGCCGCCAATCGGCGAGCGCTCGGTCGCGGCCATCGTCAGGATGGCGCCGAGGACCGGGCCAGAGCAGAACCCGGCGAGGCCGTAGACGGCGCCGAGGGCGGCGGTCGACAGCCAGCCTGCGCCGGTCCCCGCGGCGCGTCCCTGCGACCAGGCCTGCAGCCGGCCGGCGAAGGGCATCGCGAAACTCCTGCCGGCGATCTGCATCACGCCGAGCGCGATGATCGACCAGCCGGCGACCGCGATGAGCAGCGGGCGATGCCCGTAGAACACCGATGAGGCGGCGCTCGCGCCCGTCCCCATCGGCACGAGCGTGGCGAGCAGCCCGAGGTAGAACGCGCCCGTGCGGAGCAGCAGCCTCGATCGGCCGGCGAACGCGTAGGCGAAGAACGACGGCAGCAGCAGGGCGCTGCACGGTGACAGCAGGGCCAGGGCGCCTGCGACGAACGCGGCGACGAGGCTGACGTCGATCATCGTGCGGCCGCTGCCGCTTGCTCGATCGCCTGCTCGAACACCTCCGTCGGCTGGGCGCCGACGATCGTCTGGCCGTTGAGGATGAACGCCGGCGTGCCGGTCACGCCGGCCGACTGGCCCTCGGCGAAGTCGCGCTCGACGTCCTCGGAGGCATTGCGGCTCCGCATCGTGTTGCGGAACTCGGAGGGGTCGAGGCCCGCCTTCTGCGCCACGCCGGCGAGGAAGTCCTCGGTGAGCCGCCCGCTGTTGGGGGGCTGCTGCTTGGCGTACATCGCGTCATGGAAGTCCCAGAACCTGTCCTGCCGCGCCGCGGCGCGCCCCGCGAGCGCGGCCATGACCGACTCCTCGCCGAGGTAGGGGAAGTCGCGCCACTCGATCCGCAGGATTCCCTTCTCGACGTACTTCTCGATGAGGACCGGTTCGGTCTCGCGGGCGAAGCGGCCGCAGAACGGGCACTGGAACTCGGAGTAGCTGACCATCACGACCGGGGCGTCGGCCTTGCCGATCGCCATGGGGTCGCCCGCCTTCCGGCGGGCGAGCGGTGACCGCTCGCCGGCGGGTGCCTCGACGTCCTGGGCCGTCGCGGATGGCTCGGCCGTCGTGGTCTGGCTGCTCGCCTGTTCGCCGTCGGTGGACCCGCCACCGACCAGCGGCGCCAGGACGAGCACGACGGCGACGAGCGCGGCGGCGGCGGCCACCGCGGCGGGCAGGAGCGCGCGCTTGCGCTGCTTCGCGGTGCGCTCAGGCATCGGCGCACCCCGGGGTCGATGCAGGCAGCTCGCACCGCTGCTGGCCTGCGAGCCGGCGCCGGAGCGCCCAGCCCAGCAGCGCGAGCGCGGAGAGCTGAAGGATCGGCTGCACGGGCTCGAACCAGCTCAGCGCGCCGGCGCTTCCGAGCGCGACGAGCACGAGCTTGTTGCAGACGGGGCAGCCCACGGCGAAGAGGGTGAGCACGCTGCCGGCGTAGCCGCCCCGGCACGGGCTGCGATCGCCGTCCCGCGTGGCGGCGGGCGCTGCCACGTAGCTGGAGACGAGCAGTCCGGCGAGGATCGAAGAGCTCGCCAGCGCGGGCCACGACCACCAGGTCGGCGGGATCTCCCGAGAGAAGGCGGGCGTGTCGAGGAGGTCGGTTGGGATCGCCACCGCGGCGGCGAAGAGGACCGACGCCACGGCGGCGGTCAGCGCCATTCGCGTCGTCATGAAGTCGGCTACGCTCACCGCGTCACCCGGCGGGCGCCGAGGTAGTGGCTGCTCCAGTAGTCGTCGTCGATGCGGTGCTCGATGACGCCGCGGCTCGTTGTCGCCGAGACGATCCGGTTCCGCCGGGTGGCGATCCCGACGTGGGAGGCGCCGGAGCCCCCGCGTCGAAGAACACGAGGTCGCCCGGCTGGATCTCGTCGCGTCGGACGGCTGAGCCCTGCTCGAACTGGTCGTAGCTGGTGCGCGCCAACTCGATGCCGGCGCTCTCGAAGGCCTCGACCGTGAGCCCCGAGCAGTCGTAGGCCGTCGGCCCGGTGCCGCCCATCCGGTAGGACGCGCCGATCCGCTCGCGCGCCGCGGCGACGACCGCCTCGACCGTGCGCGCCGGCGACGCGGGGGCGGCCGGCCGCCGCGGTGCCCTGGCCCGGAGGTGCCGGAGCGTCTCGCGCGTGAGGCGCCCGCTGGCCGGCAGCCCGTTGCTGCGCTGATAGCGGCGCAGCGCGGCGCGCGTTCGCCGCCCGACGATCCCGTCCCGGGTGAGGCCGAGGCGCCGCTGCACGAAGCGGACGCGAGCTCGCGTCAGCCGGACCTCGCGCTGTTCGCCTTCGCTGGGGGACGAGCCCCCGGTCTGGTGCGCTCCGGCGCCGACGGACCGGTCGTCCGCCACGGCGGGCGGCCCGGCGGCCAGCACCAGCAGGCAGGTGATGACGGCAGGGAGAAGCGATCGTCGGCACGGCAGGCCGCGCCCTCGCGTGGAGTGCATGGGAAGTCCTTCGTCGGTCGTCGCGATCGCCTACGAGGTGAGCTGACGGGCTCGCGCCGTGACTGCGCTACGCCGAAGCTGTGTCGGCGATTCGCCCCAGAGCCGGAAGGCCCAGTGGTTCCCCCGCTCCCCGCGGCGCGGGGATTCGGCTGACCGTCAGCTTAGCACTCGTACTACACCCGTAGTAGAGACGTGCGCGGGCTTCAGGCCGGCTGCGGGCGGCGACGTGCCGCGACGGCGACCGCGAGCGGACTGGAGAGCGTTCCGAGGATCACGATCGACGCCAGGCAGACGTGCAGGGCCGCGGCGGCGCTGCTCGCGGGAGCGCTCGCCGCGAGGGTCAGGACCAACGCGCCGAGGACCGCCGCGGCGACGGCCACCGTGCGGCGGGGGACGGACCAACCAGCCGCGGCGCCCGTCAGCCGGTCGACCCGTGCCGCGCTGATGCCGGCACCCGCGGGAGCTCCGGCGCCGTCGAACACCAGCAGCGCGCCCGCCAGCGGCCGCGGGTCCCCGCCGGCTGCCCGGACTGCGTGCTCGTCGGCCGCCTGCTCGGCGAGCTCGTCGAGCCGCTCGGCGAGCGCCGCGAGGGCGGGGAGGAAGAACAACGCGCGGGTGATCGCGAGGCGGACCGCCATGCGCAGCGGGTCGCGGCGGAGTGCGTGGTGGTGCTCGTGCGCGAGCACGGCGTCCAGCTGGCGGTCGTCGAGCAGCCTGAGCGTCGCCGCCGAGAGGTGCACCCGCGGGCGGCGGAGGCCGGCGCAGAACGCGGTCGCCCTCCGCGACGGGACGACCAGGACCTCCCGTCCGCGCAGGTGCCTCGGGTCGGCCCCGAGTCGTCGCACCCGTGCGCGAGCGCGCGCGATCGACGCAATGGCGAGCCCGGCATGGGCGAGCGAGACGGCGAGCAGCGCGGCGAGCGCGAACGTGGCGAGCCACGCGACGCTCGGGCGGGGAACGAGCGCGTTCGCGCAGACTCCTACGAGTCGATCGGGCGCGGGGACGCCCCCGGAGAAGGCGCGCGCGGCGGCCGCGCCCACCAGGCCGAGGCCTGCCGCGCTCAGGAGCCCGAACGCGGTCCGCACCGCGCGCTCAGTCATCGGCCTCGACCAGTCGCCGGAGGCGCTCGCGGCGCTCCGGGTCCAGGCGGTCGACGTGACGCGCGAAGTGGGCGAGGGCGACATCGCCGAAGTCGCCGAGCAGCTCGTCGACGTCGGCCGCGGCACGGGCGCGAACCCAATCGTCGCGCGAGATGCCGGCGGCGTAGACGTCCGTGCGGCCCTGCCGGCGGCGGCTGACGATGCCCTTGGCCGCGAGCCGGCCCATGACCGTCATCACGGTCGTGTAGGCGCGCTGGGTGGTGGCCCGGGCGTTGAGCGCGTCGTGGACCTCGCGGACCGTCGCGCTGTCGCGAGTCCAGAGCTCTTCCATGATCTCGCGCTCGAGCTCGTGCAGCTGCGGTGCCAGTCGGTCCGGTTCGGCATGCACCCCGATCACCATAGAGCGCTCACAGGCCGCTCAGCGCGTTGAGTCCCAGGCCGTCGAGCGCCTGCTGCGCCTCGATGTTGATTCGCGTCAGCTCGCCGGTGAGCACGAGCACGCCCATGCCGGCCAGCAGCACGCCGCTCGCGAGCTGGACGGCCCAGCGGTGCCGGCGGAACGGCGCGAACCCCCGGCCGGCGGCGTCGAACGTGACCGCGGAGACGAGGAACGGGATGCCGAGGCCGGCGGAGTAGATCGCCAGCAGCAGGCCGCCCTGCAGCGCGGCCTGCGTCGTGGCGGCGAGGCTGAGGATCGCGCCGAGCGTCGGTCCGACGCATGGCGTCCAAGCGATCGCGAAGGCCGCTCCGGCGACCAGCGGGCTTCCCCTGCCCGCTCGCGCAAGGAGCCCCGGAGGGCGAAGCTCCACGTTGAGCCGGCGCACGGCGACCGAGCTGATCAACAGCATCCCGAGCGCCGCGATCACGATGCCGGAGATCGTCGTCAGGGTCCCGAGATGAGCTGCGAGCGCCCCGCCGACCAGCGTGGCGCTCAGCCCGAGGAGCACGAAGATGGTGGAGAAGGTGAGCACGAACAGCAGCGCTGGACGCAGCACCACGCGCCACCCTGCCCCACCTGGCGTCGCTCCGTTGATCGCGGCCAGATAGCCCGGTACGAGCGGCAGACAGCACGGGGAGACGAAGGACAGCAGGCCCGCCGCGAACGCGAGCGCGAGACTCGGTGCCTCAATCATCGAGCGCGTGACTCGCGGATGTCGCTCTCGAGCTGCGCCAGGCTGGGGTAACCGCCCGGCATCAGATGTTCGATCTCGCCGTCTGCTCCATAGAACGCCGTCGTCGGCCACGATCTCCCGCCGCCGAACTCTCTCGCGATCTCCGCCTCGCGGTCCTCGAGATGCGGATAGGGAGTTGGGTGCTCGCGCAGGAACGCTTCCGCCGCCGGCGTCATGTCACCGGAGTTGACCCCGAGGAACGCGACCTGTCCCCGTAGCGGTTGGCGGCCTGCTGGAAGAAGGGGAACTCGGCCCTGCACGGCGGGCACCAGGACGCCCACTGGTTGACGACGACCGGGCGCCCCCTGAGCGCTGCGAGTCGGCGTTCGAACTCCTCTTTTCCGCCCTGGACGAGCCCGGACCGGGAGCTTTCGACGGCGTCCACGTCTCGCTTGGTGTCGAGCGTGGGCTCGTCGCCGATCGAGCCGCAGCCGATCAGCACCACAAGCAAGGTGATCGCGGCCGGTGTCACGAGGCGGCGCGGCATACGAACATCGTAGTACTACGTGAGTAGTGGAATGAGCGGGGCCGGTCTGGTCCGGGCGGAGGAGGTGACGGTCTCATGCGTGGCCGAACCGAACGTCGGGCAGCAGGCGGCCGAGCGGCGCGGGCAGCCACCATGCCCACCTGCCCGCCAGCCGCAGCGCGACCGGGACGAGCAGCAGGCGCACGAGGGCGGCGTCGAGCAGGACGGCGATGCCGAGGATCACGCCCATCTCCTTCGGCGGCAGCGGACCGCTGAGCGCGAAGGTGAAGAACACGGCCACCATCACCGCGGCTGCGGCGAAGACGACGCGGCCGGAGTGCGCGAGCCCGCCGACCATCGCCTCGCGCGGGTCCTTGGAGCGGTCCCAGTGCTCCTTGGCGGAGGACAGCAGGAAGACCGTGTAGTCCATCGAGATCGCGAAGACCATCGCGAAGAAGAACACGGGCGCCCAGGCGTTCAGGAAACCCTGCGGCTCCAAGCCGAGCAGGTCCGCGAGGTGGCCCTCCTGGAAGATCCACCTCGCCACGCCGAACGCGGCGCCGACGGCGAGCAGGTTCGTCACCACGCCGATCGCGGCGAGGATCGGGGCCTGCAGCGCCACCAGCAGCAGGAGGAACCCGAGCGCGAGCACGACGCCGATGACCAGCGGTGTCTTGGTCGACAGCGCCTCCTCGAGATCGTGGTTCTCGGCGACCGAGCCGCCCACGAGCGCGCCCTGCGGCAGGTCCGAACGCAGCCGGTCGATGGTCGCACCGAGCGCCGGGTCCGACGGATCCTGCTTGGGCACGACCTGGACCATCACGTTGTCGCCGCGGCCGGGCATCGGGGGCATGACCTGCGCGGCACCCTGGTCCTCGCGCGCGACGGCGGCGACCCGCTCCGCGTCGGCCTTGGGCGCGACGACCTGCAGCGTGCCGGGGGCGCCGGTGCCGAACGCCTGCTGGACCTGCGTGTAGGCGATGCGCGACCCGTCGTCCTCGGGGACGACCTTGATCGAGGGCATGCCCGTCTGCAGGCCGAGCACGGGGATGCTGAGCGCGGCGAGCACCGCGAAGGCGGCGATGCCGTACGGCAGCGGCCGCCTCCACAGGCGCTCACCCCAGGCGGCGAAGCGCGGGGAGCGATGCTCGCCGGAGTGCGCCCACGGCAGCGAGACGTTGTCGATCCTCGGGCCGAGCTTGGCCAGCACGGCGGGCAGCAGGGTGAGCGTGGCCGCCAGGATGAAGACGACGGAGAGCATGATGCCCAGCGCCATCGACCGGAACGCGGGCGAGGGGACGAGCATCACCGCCGAGAGGGAGATGAGCACGGTGATCCCTGAGAACAGGACGGCCTTGCCGGCGGTGTCCATGGTCTCGGCGACGGCGTCCTCGGCAGAGAGCTTCGTGCCGAAGAAGGCGCCGCGGAAGCGGTAGACGATGAAGAGCGCGTAGTCGATGCCGAGCGCGAGCGCGAACATCAGCGCGAAGTTCATCGCCCAGATCGAGATGTCGAGGATCTGCGTGCCCAGGTACAGCGAGCCGGCCGAGGCGACCAGGCCCAGGATCGTCAGCAGCAGCGGGATTCCCGCGGCGACGAGGGACCCGAAGGCGAGCACGAGGATCGCCAGCGTGATGGGCCATGAGATCAGCTCGGACTTCATCATCGCCGTCTTGTTGGCCTCGTTGAAGTCCGACCACATGCCGGACGCGCCGGTCAGGGCCACGCCGATGTCCTCTCCGCCCTGCAGTTCGTCCTTGAGCTCGTCGGCGGCGCGCACCATCTCGTTGGAGCTGGCGGCGGCCCCCGCCTGGACGACCGCGGTGTGGCCGTCGCGGGAGATGCTCTGCCGCGGGCGCGGCGGGACCACGTCGGTGACCCGCTCGATCGGCGGCGAGCTTTCGCTGCGCGTCCGCGACCACGGCCTTGAACTCGGGATCCTCGACCGTCTTGGTCGGCGAGTGCACGACGGCCGTCAGCGCCGACGAAGACAGGCCATCGAAGTCGCGATCGACGGTCTCGCGGACCTTCAGCGATTCGGAGCCGGTGGCCTCCCAGCCGGCGCCCGACAGTGCATGCTCGACCTTCGGGGCGAAGAACCCGAGGCCGATCGCGATCACGAGCCAGGCGACGGCGACGAGCTTGAAGTGGGAGGCGGTGTAGCGGCCGAGACGGCCGATCGGGCCAAGGGAGCGCATCGGAGTTCTCCAGTCTTCGTGGGTGGGTCGCAGGCCGAAGCGGCGCGCGAAGATCAGTGGGGTGGGGCGCCGACCGCAAAGGTGACGGCGAACAGGACGCGCTCGAGCGGCCGGCCGCGTTGCGCGGAGGGGCGGTCGTTCGCCCTCACGCTGCGTCGTCTGGGGGAAGGACCTGGCGCAACTGGGCGACCTGTCCGGCCATCGCTCCGCAGACCATCTCGCACAGCTCGAAGACCGAGTCGTCGGCGACGAAGCAGCGGACGCGCGTGCCGACCTTCTCGCGGGCGATCAGGCCGGACTGCGCGAGCACGCCGACGTGCTTGGACACGTTCTGCTGCGTCGCCCCGAGTGCGAAGGTCAGCTCGTTGATCGTCATGGGGCCGTGTCGGAGCGCGTCGAGGAGACGGATGCGCATCGGCTCGCCGATCACGCGGAAGCGCTGGGCGACCAGCTCGACGAGCGCGTCCGGGAGTGGCTGCGGCATCTCTGGCGGGGTGGCCATTCCACAACTCTACCAACTCGTAGTTGTGTACCTTGGTGCGGTCACCGGATGCGCCGTCTGGGGCCGGCGAACGCCGTTCCGTAGCTTGTCGATCCATGGGTCGCCGCGTGACGCTCGGGCTGCGTGAGAACCTCGCGCAGTTCTCGCTGCTCGTCGGGCTGAACGCGTTCGTCGGCGCGATGGTCGGTCTCGAGCGCTCGACTTTGCCGCTCATCGGCGAGACGGAGTTCGGGCTCGCCTCCAAGCTCGCGGTGCTGTCGTTCATCGTCGCCTTTGGGCTCGCGAAGGCGTTCACGAACCTCGGCGCCGGCAGCCTCGCCGACCGGTTCGGGCGCCGGCGGCTGCTGATCGCCGGCTGGGTGGTCGCCCTCCCGGTGCCGCTGTTGATCGCGCTCGCCCCCAGCTGGGGATGGATCGTGGCGGCCAACGTGCTGCTGGGCGTGAACCAGGGCCTGGCGTGGTCCATGACGGTCGTGATGAAGATCGACCTCGTCGGGCCGCGGCGCAGGGGGCTCGCGCTCGGCCTCAACGAGGCGGCCGGCTATGGCGGGCTGGCCGTGGCGGCCGGCCTCTCGGGACTCGTGGCCGGCGAGCTCGCGCCGCGGGACGTGCTCGCGAGCGCCGCCGCCGCGATCGCCGTCACCGCCCTGCTGGTCTCTGTCCTGTTCGTGCGCGACACGGCGGCGCATGTGGCCGTCGAGCAGCAGTGCCACGAGGGCGGCGGGGACCTCGCGGCGCCATCGCTGCGGATCGCGTTCGCCGACGCAAGCTGGCGCGTGCCGGCGCTGCGGGCGTGCTCACAGGCGGGCCTGGTCAACAACCTCAACGACGCGCTGGCATGGGGCCTCGTCCCGCTCTACCTTGCCGCCCGAGGCGCCGGTCCCGGAGAGGTCGGGCTCGTCGCGGCGCTGTACCCCGGCGTGTGGGGCCTGGGGCAGATCTGGACCGGGCACTGGTCCGACCGCGTCGGGCGCAGGCTGCCGATCGTTGCGGGCATGCTGCTGCAGGCCGGCGCGCTCATCGTGCTCGCGGCTTCGGGCGGTGCCGTGGGTCTGGCCGTTGTGGCGGCGGTACTGCTCGGGATCGGGACGGCACTCGTCTATCCGACGTTGATCGCCGCGATCTCGGACGCGGTTGCGCCGGTGGCCCGTGCGTCCACCGTCGGCGTCTATCGCTTCTGGCGCGACATGGGCTACGTCGCCGGCGGACTGCTCGCGGGCGTGGTCGCAGACGTGCTCGGAACGGGCGGAGCGATCGCCGTCGTGGCGGCTCTGACCGCGGCCTCCGGGCTCTGGGTGGGTCGAGACCTTCCCGACGGGCGGTCGTCGGCCGAGCGACCCGCGCAGGGGGCGGCGAGAGCCGGGAGCGCTCGGTGAACGGGCAGACCACTCCACCTCGTGCTGCTCGATCGGGCTAGCCTTCTGATCCGCAGGTCGCTGGTTCGAATCCAGCCGGTCGTCGGGCCATCGCGCAGAGCTGCCCGAAGCTCCCGATGCGCGCCGCGCCCGCTTGACACGGGCTGCGGATCGAGAGAGGGTCGCTGCATGAGCAGTCGCTCGCGCCGTCGTGAGGACGTCGCACCGGCCGACTCGACGCCCGCCCCCGCGGCGGACCTGGCGCCGGGGTCGCCACTGCCAGACGCGTCGCTGAGCCCCCTCGCGCTCCAGCGCGTCCAGGCGACGGCCGGGAACCAGGCGACGCTGCGCCTGCTCGCCCGGCAGGAGGGCGGCACCGCCACAACGGCCCCGCCGGCCGAGGCCCAGAAGCTGCAGGCGGACCCAACGACGCTCTCCGGCGAGCGCATCACCATCACCGATGAGCTGCTGGGGATCATGTCCGGCTCCCAGGGCGAGCCGGGCATGCTCGGCAAGCACGAGGATGCAGCCAAGTACAAGGAGGTCAAGGGCACCCCGTTCGTCGGCGGCCCCTCGCCAGACGACGTCAACCAGGGCGCCATCGGCGACTGCTACCTCCTCGCCGCGCTGGCCGCCGTGGCGAAGGCCAACCCGAAGCTGATCGAGAGCATGATCACGGACAAGGGTGACGGAACGTACGACGTCACGCTCTACGCGGACAAGGGCTGGTTCAGCAAGGATCTCCAGCCGGTCGTGGTCAACGTCACCGGCACGTTCCCGATGGACTCCAAGGGCGACCCCCTGTACGGGCACAGCGGCGACCCGACGGAGCTCTGGGTGATGATCATCGAGAAGGCCTACGCCAAGCTCAAGGGCGGCTACAAGAAGATCGTCGGCGGGTTCGGCGGCCCGGCGATGGAGGCCATCACTGGGAAGCCGTCGATCCGCTACCCGCTCGACGACTACGACGAGACGGCGCTCGCGAGCATCTTTGAGACCCTCCTCATCGAGGGCTACGCGATCACCGCGGCCGCGGACTGGGCGTTCTTCGAGTCGACCAAGGACGCCGCGAAGAAGGACGTGGGCATGCACTTCAACCACGAGTACACGGTGGTCGGCTTCGACAAGAAGGCCAAGACCGTCGACCTGCGAAACCCGTGGGGCGAAGAGCACGTCATGGCACTCCCGCTCTCGAAGCTCAAGAAGTACTTCCGGTTCTTCGACGCCAACCAGACGAAGTGAGCGGGGTGCGTGAGCTGACGGAGACGACGGTGGAGCGGCTAGGCGGCGTCCGCGTCGGCATCGGCAACGTCTACGACGACGAGTACGAGCTGCCGGACCGGACAACGGCGCACGGCCCCTGCGCGCACCTCGTCGAGTTGCGCGGCCAAGACCCCAACCCCGCGCACGTGGTCGGCCGCGGCTCGGTGTTCGCGGTCGGCGACGCCCGTTTCGAGGTGCTCGAGGTCGTGCCCCGGGGAGGCGGCGAAGGGTCGCTCACCGTGCGGGAGCTCGCGGGGTCCTGAGCACGGCGTGGGCCAGAGATTGGCGACGGGCCCGGCGTCGCAAGACGAAGCGGGTGAACAAGACGGGCGGCGCGGCAAGCGCAGCGAGGATGATCGCCGGCACGGCGGCAACCGCGAGCAGCAGCACGGCGGGCAGGACGAGGAACAAGATGATCCCCGGTACGGCGGTGAGCCACAGCGGCAACAGCACGATGGCGAGCCCGGCGCTCAGGTCGAGGACCTCCCCGGCCATCGCGAGGAGGCTCGGGCTGTCGCCCTGTACCGTGGCGTGGCGCGGCTGGTCGGGGGCTTGGCGGGCGGTGGGAGCTGACTGCACGGTTCGCACTCCTTCGTGGTCGGTTCTTGCTTGCGAGCTAGGCCCGCGCCGGCGCGGGTTCCGGCGCGCGGTGCGACATCTCGGGTCGCGCGTCCGACCGCAGGAGGGCTCCGCAGACCAGCGCGCCGAGGGCGAAGAGCCCGGCGGCCCACCAGAACGCGGTGACGTAGCCCTCGACGGCGGCCTGCCCGAGCACGCCAGGCGACGGCGCGCGCGCCGCGAGGAAGTCGCCCGAGGCGGCGACGGCGAGCGTGCTCAGCAGCGCGGTACCGATCGAGCCGCCCACCTGCTGTGAGGTGTTGACCATGGCCGACGCGACGCCGCTGTCGCCGGCCGGGACGCCGAACGTGGCGGTCGCGAAGGACGGGCCAAACGTGAGGCCGAGGCCGATGCCGATGAGGATCAGCGACGGAAGGACGTGCGACGCGTAGCCGGTTTCGACGCCGATCCTCGTGAGCAGGACCATGCCGAAGGCGGCGGTCGCCATGCCCGCGGGGACGAGCGGCCGCGGCCCGGTGCGCGGCAGGACGCGGGTCGTGACGACCACCACGGTCGGAGCGATCGAGAAGCTCAGCGGCAGGAACGCCAGGCCCGTCTCGAGCGCGTTCATGCCCTTCGTGTTCTGCAGATAGAAGGTCAGGAACAGGAAGACACCGAAGATGCCTGCGCTGGACGTCCCGATCGCCAGGAACGAGGCGCCGCGGTTGCGGTCGGCGACGATCCGCAGCGGCAGCAGGGGGTGTTCGACGCGACGCTGGAGTGCGACGAACGCGAAGAGAAGGACGCCGCCGGCGATCAGCGATGCGACGGTCACGGCATCTCCCCAGCCATCGGATTCACCGCGCGTGAGGCCGAAGACGAGCGCAAGCAAGCCGGCCGATGCCGTGAGGACGCCGGGCAGGTCGAGGCGCGGCCGGGTCGGCGCCGGCACGTGACGCAGCAGGCGCGTCCCACCGAGCGCGGCGGGAAGCGCGAACGCGATCGAGACGTACAGGCACCAGCGCCAGTCCAGCGCCTCCGTCAGCGCGCCACCGAGCAGCAGCCCGATCGCGCCGCCCATGCCGGCGATCCCGGCGTAGATGCCGAACGCCTTGCCGCGCTCGGCCGGGTCAGTGAACGTCGTGGCCAGCAGCGAGAGCGCGGAGGGCGCGAGCAGCGCGCCGAAGACACCTTGCAGCGCGCGCGCCCCGACGAGCAGCTCGAAGCTCTGCGCGGCCCCGCCGAGCGCGGACGCGCCGGCGAAGCCGAGCAGGCCGCCGATGAAGGTCCATTTACGGCCGAACAGGTCGGCGATGCGGCCGCCGAGCAGCAGCAGGCTGCCGAACGGGAGGGCGTAGGCGGTGATCACCCACTGCCGGTCCTCGTCGGAGAAGCCGAGGTCCCGCTGGGCCGAGGGCAGGGCGATGTTGACTACCGTCACGTCGAGGACGACCATCAGCTGGGCGATCCCGATCACCACGAGGATCAGCCAGCGCCGGTCGCGGTCCCGGGCCGCGGTAAGGGTCGGTTGGGTCACGTCGTCTCCTTCGGTCACATGGACGGCGTTTCGCTCGTCAACCCCGAGACGGACCGCGGCGAGAGGATGTGACCGATGGACGAGAACGAGTGGCTGGCGGACCGGTTCGAGGCGAACCGGACGCACCTGCGCGCAGTGGCCTACCGGATGCTCGGCTCCGTGAGCGAGGCCGATGACGCCGTCCAGGAGGCGTGGCTGCGACTGAGCCGCTCACAAACGGGCGACATCAGGGACCTGCGCGCGTGGCTGACGACGGTCGTGGGTCGCGTGTCGCTCGACATGCTGCGCTCGCGCGCCTCGCGGCGCGAAGAACCCTTCGCCCCGCACCTTCCGGAGCCGGTGGTGAGCGGCGCCGGCGGACTCGACCCGGAGCACGAGGCCCTGCTGGCCGATTCGGTCGGGCTCGCACTGCTCGTCGTACTCGAGACACTGTCTCCCGCGGAGCGGCTCGCGCTCGTCCTGCACGACATGTTCGGCGTGCCGTTCGAGCACATCGCGCCGATCGTGGAGCGCTCGCCGACGGCGACGCGCAAGCTCGCCAGCCGCGCGCGGAGCCGGGTCCGTGGGGCGGCGCCCGTCCCGGATCCCGACCACGCGGTTCAGCGGCACGTGGTCGACGCCTTCCTCGCGGCCGCGCGCGAGGGCGATTTCGACGCCCTGGTGGCGGTGCTCGACCCGGACGTCGTCCTGCGCGTAGACCGCGGCACCACGCGTCCCGGCGCCTCCTTCGTGCTGCGTGGCGTCGACGCCGTCATAGAACAGGCGCACAGGGGCGGCCGGCTCGCCAGGTTCGCCCGACCCGCGCTGGTCAACGGCTCCGCGGGGTTCGTCTTCGCCCCGGGCGGACGGCCGATCGCGGTCGTCGGCTTCACGGTCACCCAAGGCCGGATCGTCGCGATCGACGTGCTCGCCGATCGCGCCCGCGTGCGGCAGCTCGACATCCCCCTGCCCGACGACTGACGGACAGGCCGCGATATGGGTCACGTCCATCGGCAGATCGCTGGTTCGAATCCACCACGATCAGCCGCCGCCCGGCTGCACAAGTCCCGACTCGTAGGCGACCACGACGGCCTGCACGCGGTCGCGGATGTGGAGCTTCTGCAGGACGCGCGCCACGTGCGTCTTGACCGTGGCCTCGCCGACGATCAGCTCGTGCGCGATCTCGGCATTCGAGAGTCCGCGTGCGACGAGGCGGAGCACCTCGAGCTCGCGCGCGGTCAGCTCGGCGAGCACCTCCGGGCGGGCGCTCGGGAGCGGGCGGCGGGCGAACTGCTCGATCAGCCGGCGGGTGATCGAAGGGCTGAGCAGGGAGTCGCCCTGCGCGACGCTGCGGATGCCGCTGATCAGAACATCGGCGGGCGTGTCCTTGAGCAGGAACCCGCTCGCTCCTGCTCGCAGGGTCTCGTACACGTATTCGTCCACGTCGAACGTCGTGAGGATGAGCACCCTCGTGGTGCCTGCGATCCTGCGCGTGGCCTCGAGCCCGTCGACGCGTGGCATGCGGATGTCCATCAGGACGACGTCGGCGCGATGCAGGCGGGCACGCTCGACCGCCTCGCCGCCGTCCGCCGCCTCGCCGACCACCTCCAGGTCGGGCTCGGCCTCCAGGATCTTGCGGAAGCCGGTCCGGACCAGCTCCTGGTCGTCGGCGATGAGGACGCGGACGCTCACGCCGGCAGCCGGGCTCGCACTCGGAAGCCTCGCCCGTTGCTCGGCCCGGTGTCCAGCTCGCCGCCGAACAGCGCGACGCGCTCGGTCATGCCTGCCAGCCCATGCCCGTCGCCGCGCCCGCCCGATGGACCTCGGCCGTCGTCGGCGATCTCGAGCTCGACATCTTCCTCGGCGAAGCGCAGGACGACGCGGGCTCGCGCGGGGCCGGCGTGCTTGAGCGCGTTGGTGAGCGCCTCCTGCACGATCCGGTATGCCGAGAGGTCGACGCCTGGGGGCAGCGGCCGGGGCCGGCCCTCGACCACCAGATCGACGGGCAGCCCGGCCTCCCGGACATGATCGAGCAGGGTGTCGAGCTGGGCGATGCCGGGCTGAGGGGCCAGCGCCGGCGCGTCGCCCTCGCGCAGCAGGCCCACGAGCCGCCGCATCTCGCCCAGCGCCTGGCGGCCGGTCGCGTCGATCGCCGCGAGCGACTCGCGCGCCGAGGTCTGCTCCCCGTCGAGGACCCGGGAGGCGGCCTGGGCTTGGACGACGACCACGCTCAGGCTGTGGGCGACCACGTCGTGCAGCTCGCGCGCGATGCGGGCGCGCTCCTCGGCGACCGCCTCCCGCGCACGCAGCTCGCGCTCGTGCTCATGGCGCGCGGCCCGCGCGGCCAGCGTGCTCACCTGGATTCCGCGTTCACGCAGCGCGTATCCGAGGCCCCACGCGGCGGCGAGCAGGAACCAGGCCGGGACCGTGTCGCTCAGCCGGATCCCGCCAGACGCGAGGCGTCCGATGTCGACCGCGATCCAGCCCGCTCCGACGGCCGCGCCGAGCACGGCCGCACGCCGTGGCGTCGCGTAGGCGGCAACCGAGTAGAAGGCGGTCAAGGCTGCGAGCCAGCCCTGCATGGACCCTTGGTCGGTGCGGTCCACCGCTCCCGCGGAGGCCTCGACCTGCGAATGCAGCGCCACGGCCACGATCACGACGACGAACACCAGCACCGGGCGGCGTCGCCGCCACAGGAGCGGCAGGCAGACGAGCAACAGAAGGACCGAGTTGGCAAGGCGCGGCCCTTGGATGCGGTCCTCGAACACGGGCCCGACCCAGACCTCGTACTGGGCGGACGCCGCGAAGAGCAGGACGAGGGCGACGTCGAGCGACGGTCCGGCCCGAGCGCGTGCCCGATCGACGGTGCCCATCGGTCGACCGTACCGCGCAGGAACCCGGGGCGCGTCCGCCTCGAGGCGGACGAGCGATGCCGTGGATCACCCGCTCGGCGGAGGGGCGGATCCCCAGCGCAGCCGACGACACGGCATCAGGGGGCGCCTAGCGTCCGTGGACACCACCGACCAGCCGCTAGGAGGTCCACATGTCACCCAGCGCACCGTCCCGGCTCGCCGCCGGCTGCGCCGTCGCCGCCGTCACCGGCCTGATGACCCTGACCAGCGCGGGCGAGGAGAGCGCCAGCGCCGTGATTCTCGGCGGCGAGGTCCTCGCCCTGCTGCTGTTCGTGCCGTTCCTGGCCTACCTCTTCAGCGTGCTGCGGAGCGCCGAGCAGCGCGCGGGATGGCTGCCGGTCACGATGCTGGCCGCAGGGATGCTGGCCATCACGGTGAAGGTCGTCAGCATCGTGCCGGTGATCGCGATCCGGCGCGGGGGAGTCGACGCATCACTCCACCCCGCGTTGCAGGAGCTTGCTGATGCCGCCTTCATCGTCTCGCTGCCCGCCCTGGGAATCTGCCTCGCCGCGGTCGCGGCCGTCGGACTGCGAACCGGCGTCCTGCCCGCGTGGCTGGGCTGGTTCGCGGCCGTCACCGCGCCGCTGCTCGTCGCGAACGGATTCGCCGTGGGCGGAGATCAGGGGCCGGCCTTCGTCCTCTTCCTGCTCTGGACCCTCGTCGCCGGCATCGTGCTCCTGCGCCGGGCGGTCGTCTCCTCGCGGCCTTCCGTCGCGGCCGCCGGTCGCGCCGTGGCCTCGTAGCCGCCGAGCCAGGTCCGCTGGCCTCGCTGCGTGAGGGATCAGCCGGCGGCAGAGCGCAGCGTGGCGTCCACGGCGGGCTGCGCCGCGCGAGCCGGCGAAACGGGCACCGCGCAGGGCGCGCCGAGCTTGTAGACGAATCGGCGCCGCGCCTCGTGGTAGCTGCGGTCCGCCCCGAAGAAGCACTCGTGTGAGCGCGACAGCTCCTCCGAGCGGTACACGCTCAGCGGCTTGACCTGCTCGTCGCGCGCCCGGCGCGCCCGCTTCTGCTCGAGCCAGAGCGGCAGATCGCCGTGGCGGGCGAGCCGCTCCGCGAGGCCCCGCACCTGGGCGCGGAAGCTCGCGACGTTGTCGCCGAACGCCGAGTTCAGCACGCCGATCTCGACGGCTCGGCGCGCGCCGATCGCCTTGAACGTGCCCGTCAGGTGCTCGGCCATCTCCGCGCCGACGCGGCGCGGCAGCAGATAGGTCCAGTACTCGGAGCCGTACAGGCCGCCCATGTGCCGGTAGTACGGGTTGAGCACGACGTCCTCGCGCGCCACCACGTGGTCGGCGGCGAGCGCCAGCGGCACGCCCCCGGCGGCGGCGTCCCCCGACAGCGCGGCGATCACGAGGTGCGACTCGGTCTCGACGATGTCCGCCACGACGTCGTCGATCGCGTGCAGGTTGTGCCAGGACGCCTCGCCCGGGTCCGCGCCGGCCTCGATGACGTTGAGGTGGATGCCGTTGGAGAAGAAGTCCTCGCCGCCCATCAGCGCGATGGTCCGGGTGCTCGTCCGGCCGCGCGCGTAGCGGTACGCCTCGCGCAGCCGCCGGCACTGCTCCGTGCTCATCGCGCCGTTGTAGAAGTCGAAGTGCAGGTAGCCGACCCCTGCCCGCTCCTCGTAGACGATGTCGCGGTAGGTGTGGCCGGCCGGGATCGGCGCGTGCACCGCGACCGGAACCTCGGGCGCGTCGACGACACAGCCGGCAAGGTGCAGTGCCTGTACGGCGGGGAGCTTGAAGAACGCGCGGTCGCCGTCGTCGCGGCGCTTGAGATGCGTGATCCAGACCGCGCCGTCGACCGTCGCGCGACAGATCGCGCCATCGCGCGTGGCGATGATCTCCCCGGCCGCTCCGCGGAGCCCAGCCTCGCGGTGGACGCCGAAGAGGTGAAACTCCGCGCCGGCGATCGTGTCGAGCACGCCGGGGTGGCCCTCGGCCGCGTTGATCTTGCGGATCACCGCGGAGGCGGCGTCCGACGTCCAGTCGATCGCACGGTCGGCCTGCTTCATCAGCGGCCGGGCGCGGCCGACGACGAGCGGATCGTCGTAGTCGGGCGGCTCCGCTGCGAACGCGGGGTCGTCGAGCTTGCCCATCGCCTCGACGAGGGCGGAGATCGCCGCGCGACGTACCTCATGGCGATACAGGCTGCTCTTGCCGGCGTCGCGGGTCGGGAAGGTGCGCGTGGCCCAGACGCCTCCGCCGTCCACGTCGCCCGTCGCCTCCAGGACAGTCACCCCCCACTCGCCCATGCCGAGCTCGACGGCCCAATCCAGCGACGACGGCCCGCGATCGCCGCGCGGGCCGGGGTGCACGATCAGGCAGCGGTGCCGCGACCAGATGGACTCCGGGATGATCTTCTTGAGGATCGGGCAGACGATCAGCTCGGGCTGATGCGACGCCACGGCCGCTTCCATCGCCGCCGCCGAGTCGACGACCGCGACGCTGACCTGATGCCCGAGCTCCTCGAGTGCGATCTGGGCGCGCTGGCTCAGGCTGTTGTGGGCGGAGACGAGGAACAACACGCGCCGGCCCCTCGTCGCGGGCGGGGCCGGGATGTCTCCGCGCAGCGGGTTCGGCGAGCGGCGGACGACCTCGCCGAGCTGGGTGGGCGCATCGCTCACGGAGGTGCAATCGGCGCAGGGAACCTGGCGCTTGACCATCTGGCCAAAAAGACGACGAGTTCAAGTGCGCCACGTCAACGCGCCGATATAGGGGCCGATGACGCTCCGGCGGGCAAGGAGGCTCGGCATGATCGCGACCGGTTCTACGAGCTGGCGGGAGAAGCTCCCACGCGGGCAGACGCTGCCGCCCGGGCTGTGGGAGCGGCGGCACCGCGCGATGACGTGGCTCGCGTGGGCGCACGTCCCGGCGCTGATCGTCTTCGGTCTTGTCACGCAGCACTCGTTCGTCCACAGCACGCTCGACGTGGTCCCGGTCGTGGTGTTCGCGTTCGTCGCCGGCCTCGGCGAGCTGGGCCGGCGGCTGCGGGCCGGGATGGTCTGCTTCGCGCTGCTGACCTCCTCCGCGCTGCTCGTCCACCTGTGGGACGGACGGATCGAGGCGCACTTCCACTTCTTCGTCATGGTGACGCTGCTGGCGACCTACGAGGAGTGGTTCCCCTACCTGCTGGCCTTCCTCTATGTGCTCGTGCACCACGGCGCGATGGGCGCGCTCGACGCCGCCTCGGTCTACGACCACGCCGCGGCCCAGACCCACCCGTGGCGCTGGGCTGCCGTGCATGCGCTGTTCATCAGCGCGCTCGGGGTCGTCAACATCGTGTCGTGGCGGATGAACGAGGACGCTCGTGAATCCATGCGCGAGAGCGACGTCCGCTTCCGCTCGGCGTTCGAGGACGCGCCGATCGGCATGGCGCTCGTCGGCCTCGACGGCGCGATCCAGCGGGTGAACGCGTGCCTGTGCGCGGCAACCGGCCGAATCGAGGCGGACCTGCTGGGCATGAAGCTCGCCTCGCTCTCGCCCGACGACGACCGCGACGGCTGTGATGTGGCCGCCGCAGGAGGGCGTGGAGGTCGAGCGCCGGTTCGTGCGCGCGGACGGGACCGTCGGCTGGGGCCTGTGGCAGCACTCGCTGGTCTGTGACCGTGCCGGCGCGCCCGCCTACTGGGTGAGCCACGTGCTGGACATCTCCGCGCGCAAGGGCGCGGAGAGCCAGCTCGACTACCAGGCCCATCACGACCCGCTCACCGGGCTTCCGAACCGGACGCTGTTCCTGCAGCGCCTGCGCGAGCTGATCGCCGCCAACCAGGGCGAGGAGGTGGCGGTCCTGTTCGTCGACCTCGACAACTTCAAGGTCATCAACGACTCGCTCGGGCACGGCGCGGGCGACCGCCTGCTCGAGGTCGTCGCCGAGCGGATGCGGCGGGTGCTGCGGCCGGGAGATCTGATCGCGCGCTTCGGCGGCGACGAGTTCGCGGTGACGGTCGGCTCGGCCGGTGGCGAGCTCGCGGCGCGGCGCGTCGCCGACCGGCTCGCCAGCGCGCTACGTGCGCCGGTCGAGCTCGAGGGGCGCCAGCGGTTCGTCACGGCGAGCTTCGGCGTGCGCAGCGTCGCGGGGCCGCTCGCCGACCCGGAGGCACTGCTGCGCGACGCGGACGCCGCCATGTATCGCGCCAAGGAGCTCGGCAAGGCGCGCTGCGAGGTGTTCGACGAGTCGATGCGCGCACGGGCCATGGAGCGGCTGGACCTCGAGGGCGGCCTGCGCCGCGCGCTCGAGCGCGGCGAGCTCCACCTGCTCTACCAGCCTCAGGTCGAGCTCGCCACGGGCCGTATCGTCGGCGCCGAGGCGCTGCTGCGCTGGCAGCACCCGGAGCGGGGGCTCGTGGTCCCGCCGGTGTTCATCCCGATCGCCGAGCAGACCGGCATGATCGTCCCGATCGGTGCGTGGGTGCTCGAGGAGGCATGTCGGCAAGCTGCCGTCTGGTCGCGCGGGTCCGGCCGGCGGCTCGGGATGTCGGTCAACGTCTCCCCGCGCCAGCTCGCCACGACGGAGTTCATCGGCGTGGTCGAGGGGGCGCTCGAGTCGTCCGGGCTGGACCCGGAGCTGCTCTGCCTCGAGATCACCGAGAGCGCGGTGCTCGCCGACCCCGAGGCGGCCACGGAGGTGCTCGAGCGGCTCAAGCGGCTCGGCGTCCGCCTCGCGATCGACGACTTCGGCGTCGGGTACTCATCGCTCTCACAGCTCAAGGCGCTGCTGCCGGTCGACACGATCAAGATCGACAAGTCCTTCGTCGATGGCGTGACGGGCGACGGCGAGGACCACGCGATCGTGGACTCGGTCCTGCGGCTGGCCGCCGGGCTCGGTCTCGCCGCCGTGGCGGAGGGAGTGGAGACGGGCGAGCAGGTCGAGGTCCTGCTCGGGCTCGGCTGCACCATCTCGCAGGGCTTCCACTTCGCGCGGCCCCAGCCGCCCGATGAGCTCGAGCGGCTGCTCGCGATCGACACCCTGGGCGAGTTCGCGGCTTGAGTCGCACGAAGGCGAAGCGAGCCGGTGGAGGCGTCGCCGTCAGGTCCGTGTCCTGTCGACGCCTCCGACGTGCGCCACGCCGCTGCTCGATCTCGTCATCCGGTTCCCCGACTGCTGGGACGGCGTCCACAGCGGGCCCGGGGGTCTAGGCCGCCGCACGCGTAACCCGTTCGCAGCTGCGGACCTTGTCGCTCCTGTCGACCCGGGCCCGGTCGCGTCCGCGGCCGCATCTGACGAGCTCGGCGCGCCCGTTCACCGCATCGACGACGTCGTCGCCCGCGCCGGCGTCGTAGCGATTCACACCCGCACCGCCGTCGAGCTTGTCGGCGCCGGTGCCGCCGGTCAGGCGGTCGTGTCCGGGCCCTCCGAGGAGGCGGTCGTTCCCCGAGCCTCCGACGAGGCAGTCGTCGTCGCCGCGCCCGCGGATCAGGTCGTTGCCGCCCAGCCCGAAGGCGAGCTCGGCTGCACCCGTCCCGTTGAGGGTGTCGGCGCTCCCCGTGCCCCGCCGGATCACGGCGCAGCCACCGCTCCGCAGCGGGTCCCTCGGTCCGCCGAAACCGGGAGGGCCGCCTCCGGAGGAGCTGCCGTCCCGCACGCCGTCGCCGTCCTCGTCGCCCAGGACCGGCACCGAGACCGTGTTCCCGGTCACCTCGAGGGTGTCCGATCCGTGGTTGCCCGGACCGCTGTCGAAGCACGACGCCTTGATCCTCGGCCGCATGTGTCTCGGCGAAGTGCGGCGGTCGACCGGCTGGCTGTCGCTCCCCGACGCGCCGGCGGTGCCGCCCATGTAGAGCACCTCGCCGGAGTCCACGTCATCGAGGTTCAAGTTGCCGGTGTAGTTGGCCTGACCGGGCGCCGGACCCGAGCACGTGATGCTCCAGTCCACGATCACCGCCCACGAGCGATCGCTGAGGCGCTCGCCAAGCCGCGCCGACACCTGCAGGCCGGCGGTCACGTGATGCGCCAGGGCGGGTTGCGCCGGCAGGAGAGCGCAGAGGGCGGCGGAGAGGACCAGCCCGCGACGCACGCTAGGTCACGGCTGCTCGGGCGGCGGCTCGGGCTTGGGCATCGCGGCGAGCTTCCTCTTCTGCTTCTCGAGGTGGATCATGGTGAGGGTCTGCATCACCGTGGCCTGCCCCATGGCCGCGCCCATCGCACCTGCGACGACCGCGTAGTTCTCGTCCTTGCTGCGGCCCATGGCCTCCATCTGACGGGCGGCGCCGATCGCCTTCCGGCGCGCGGCCTCGATGTCGGACTTCATGCTCGCGTGGGCGCCGGCGCCGAGCGCGGCCAACGAGGAGACCGTCGCGTTCGTGAACGTGGCCAGCGACGCGATGCTCGCCGCGTCCATCGACGCGGTGAGCTGATTGATGGTCTGCAGCTGCGCTTTGGCAGCGTTCAGGCCCGCGATCTGCGACTCGTTCGCACGCGGCGCCGCCTCGCCGCCACCCTCCGGCGGCGGCTCCGTCTGCTGACCTGCCGCGATCGCCGCGTCGATCGACGCGACCCCGCCCGTCGCCGAGGTCTTCGTATCTTGCACCGTCTGCTCGACCGGCTCGTCCATCGACTCGAGCGTCGCCACGGCGGTGCGGAGCTGGTCCAACACCCCGAGCTTGCTCGACTCGGCGTCCGGCGAGACCTTCGCGCCCCCGATCGCCGGCGCCAGCGCGCGGATGTTCGCCCCGAGCAGGCCGGGCGCCATGTGCGCCGTGGCGCCTTGCATGCCGGCGGCCAGGCCCGGGATCACCTGAGCGCCCATCATCGCCACGCTGGGCTCGAGCTCGGCGATCTCGGCCTCCAGGTCGGCGCGGGCCTTGGCCTGCTGCTCCATCATCCGCTTGACCATCTCCATCATGTTCCCGGCCATGCCGCCGGCGCGGCCCTGGGAGGGTGCAGGCGCGGACTCGGGCTCGGTGGTGGGCGTCGGCCCTGGCGCCGGCGTGCTCGACGGCGTGGTGTTCGGCTGGCTCCCGCCTCCCGACGGGATCTTCGGCACCGAGATCGATGGGATGCGCGCGACGGCGACCGGTCGCTGCTGCAGCGTGTCCGCGAGCGCGCGGCCGAGCTCGAGGTCGGCGGGCGGTGAGGAGGGCGTGAAGGAGGGGCGCTGCTCTCCCGATGCCTCCATCGAGGCCACGGTGTGGTTGCCGAGCGCGCCGATCAGCCCGGGAACCGGACCCCCCATCGCGGGCAGCCCGCCCGACATCGGCGCCGCGGGCTCGAGGGCGGCCGGCACGACGTCGGCGGACTCATGTCCATCCACGGTGAGTGCCGACCCTAACCGTCACTCGGGGGCCATTGCAACCTCATCCGGAGCGGAGGTCAGCCGGGGCCTAGCTGCGCGTGAGGCTGATGCTCCTCGTGCGTCGGTTGCCGGCGGCGTCGGTCGCCCGGATGCTCACCCGGTACGTGCCCCGTGGCAGGCTGCGGCGGGCCTGCCACGTCCAGCGGGGCCCGTCCCTGTCGGTCTTGAGCCAGATGCTTCTCGCACATGCGCGCGGCTTCAGCCGGCGGCCGTCCCAGGAGCGGCAATTGCGCCGGAGCGAGACCCGGACCCGGATCGGCCTGGAGCGGTCGTGCACGCTGCCGCTGAGCCGGCGGCCGGTGGCGCGCACCTTGAGCTCGGGCTTCGTGCGGTCGGGCCCGGCCGAGCTGCTGGGCGGCGTACCGCCGGTGCCGGGCGTCACCGGCCCGCCGGTGACCGCCGGCGCGCCTTCCCGGTAGGTGATCCGCCGTACCGCCTCGCCGGTCAGTCCGTGCGAGTCGGTGGCGGTGACGTGCACCTCGTAGAGCGAGTCGCCGCCGTGCTCGGGGTCGGCGGTGAAGCGGACGCCGGGCCCGGCGCCGCTGGTGTACTCGTGGAAGTGGGTGTTGTGCTGGAGCCTGGCGCGCCATGTGAGCTGCTGCGGCTCCATCGCGCCGTCCTCGATGTCGAAGGCGCGGGCATCCACGGACACCGGCTCGCCGGGCCGGAAGGTCTCGTCGCCGCTCAGCTCGACCGTCGGCGGGTTGCCGACGACCACCAGTACCCGGTCGGACGCCTCGTTGCCCTGTGCGTCGCGGACCACCAGACGGGGGGTGTAGCGCCCGGCCTCCTCGTATCGGTGGGTGACGGTGGCTCCCTCGAGGTCGCCGTCGCCGTCGTCGTCCAGGTCCCAGCGATAGGTCAGCTCGTCCACGGGGTCGACGTCGGACGACCCGGCGGCAGAGAGCTGCACGTCGACGGGCGGCACGGCGGAGGCAGGGTTGGCCGCGGCCCGGGCGACGGGAGCGTGGTCACCGGGCGACGAGGTGATCCGCCAGACGCTCTCGGTGCCGAGCGATCCGCCGCCGAGCATCACGGAGATCAGGTCGTCGCCTGCCGCGTCGGCATCCAGTTGCACGCCACGCCAGTCGGTCGCGAACTCCTCGACCGCACCGTCCGGCTTCAGATACCTGATCCAGCCGCGGACGAAGTCACCGAAGAACACCGACCCCCGATAGCGCTCGGGGAAGCCGTCGCCGCTGTACAAGGGGCCGGCGACCACGGCTCCCCCGCTGCTCCCGCGTGGATACGAGTACGTCGGCCACGTGAGGGGCGGGTCGAGCATGTCGTAGAACTGGCGGCAGGTCGCGTGCTGGTTGTAGATGGGGAGCGAGTTCGGATCGCGGCCCTCGTAGCACGGCCAGCCGTGGATCTCGCCGGCATCCACCATCGAGAGCTCCTCGTGCTGGGAGTCGCCCACGTCACCCACCGCCAGCCCGCCGTCGCCGCGCAGCTGGAAGCGGAACGGGTTGCGGAGCCCGGCGGCGAACACCTTGGTGCACGGCTCCGTGAGGTCGGCCTCCCCGGGGCAGAACGGATGGTCGGGAAGACCCTTGCCCTCGCGATCGATGTGGAAGATCTTCCCGCGCATCTTCTGCGGGTCGAGCGCTTCGAGGGCGCGCACGTCCGGCACGTTGGTGGCGTCGCCCGTGCCCACCCAGAGCGTGCCGTCCGGGTCTGCGCGGACGGTGCCGATCTGATGCCAGTATCCGTCGGCGGGGATACCGCCGAGAACGACGTGCTCGACGTTCCCCTCCCCGTCGGGAACGAGCGTCCCCGTCTGGTCCACGGTCACGTAGGTGAGCCGGGACGTCGCCGGGCCACCCTGGTCGGCAAGCTCGGGATCGCCGCCGTGGGGGTCGTGGACGTAGAGCAGGTACAGCCGCCCGGCATAGGGGCTCTCCGGGTCATCGAACTGCGGGTCGAGCGCCATCCCGAGCAGCCCGCGGTCGGAGAACTCGTTGACCTGGCGGGTGAGGTCGAGCAGGCGCCGCGGTCGCGGGTCGCCCGCCGGCGCCCACTTGAGCCGCCCGGCCTTCTCGACGGCGAACACCCGCCCGTCGGGCGCGACCGCCGCCGCCGTGGGCGTGGTCAACCCGTCCATGAGCCGCCGCTGGTCGAAGTCGGCGGCGTCGGGCGTCGTGATCTGCACCTGCGCAACGGCCGCGGGGTGAGAGCTCACGAGCAGCGCCGACAGCGCCAGGACGCCGAGGGCGCCCGCGGTCCACAGGCGCCGGCGTGGCGCGGGATGCATTCGAGAGGGCATTCGGGGAGGCACTAAATCCGGTTACCGGGGCGGTGTCGACCACAGGGTTCGCGGCATGACCGAAACATCCGCCCGCGCGCGTCTTGCATTCGCCCCGGCGATCCAAGAGGATCGGCCGATGGGCAGCGTGCTCCGTTGCCTGGCCCTCGGGGCCGCTGCGCTGCTGCTGATGCCCGCGGCGGCGTCAGCCGACGCGCTCGTGGATCGCGATCCCGACACCGGCGTGATCACGATTGTGGCGGACGGGTCGGCGGACGACGTGACGGTCAAGCGCGAGTCGACAGACGACATCGTCAGCCGCGTCGGCGGTGGCCTCACGGCCGGCAGCGGGTGCTCGGCGAACGGTCAGGACATCGAGTGCGCGCGCGGTTCGAGCCTGTCCGTCGATCTCGGCGACGGCGCCGACAAGTTCGAGGCCGAGACGGTCGGCTCGCCGATCAGCGTCGCCGGCGGCGCCGGGCCGGACGATCTGTCCACGGGCGGCGGGGCCGACGTGCTCGCGGGCGGCGGCGAGGGCGACGTGCTGAACGGGCGCGGAGGCGTCGACGAGTACTTCGGCGAGACCGGCGACGACGTCATCGAGGCGCGCGACGGCGCGGCGGAGCGGATCGCGTGCGGGGCCGGCACCGACGAGGCCCGCAACGACTTCACCGACATCATCGCGGAGTGCGAGCGCGGCATCGACGCCGACCGCGACGGGTTCAGCTCCGCCGTGGACTGCAACGACAACGCCGCGAACGTCTTCCCCGGCGCGCCCGAGGCCTTCGGCAACGGCGTCGACGAGAACTGCGACGGCCGCGACAACCAGAACCTCGACGTCGACGGGGACGGCTTCCCGTCCCCGTTCGACTGCGACGACAGCAGGGCCTCGGTCCGGCCGACCACGCCCGAGATCCGCGGCAACGCCACCGACGAGAACTGCGACCGGCGCGCCGAGCCGTTCTCCGACCTCGGCGCGGTGGTCGCCGCCAACTGGGTGTTCGGGCCGCGGTTCTCGCGGCTGCGCAAGCTGATCGTCCACAACGCCCCTGCAGGCGCGCGCGTGACCTTCCGCTGCACGGGCCGCAGCTGCCCGAGCAGGCGCACGCGCCGCGTCAGGGTCCGCAGCGTCCTGACCCGCGTCGTGCTGCACCGCGGCTTCCGGCGCGCGCGGCTGCGGCCGGGCACCAGGCTGCGGGTGACGATCACGGCCGCGCAGACGATCGGCCGCACGTACACCTACGCGGTCAAGCGCAGCCAGCTTCCGGCCAGCACGATCGTGTGCCGCGCGCCGGGGCAGCGGAGGGGACGCTCGTGCTGAGCCGGAGGCTCACGACGGCGTGCCTCGCGATCGCAGCGGCGGCGCTGCTCGCACCGGCGGCGGCGAGCGCGGGGACGTTCAACGTGGTCGGGACGACACTCGTCTACAACGCCGACCCCGGCGGCATCGACCAGATCTCGGGCTTCGACACCGGGACCAGTTACCGGTTCACCCGCTTCGGCGGCGCGAGCATCGGCCCAGGCGCCCAGTGCACCGCGAGCCCGGACAACCAGACGATCGATTGCGCCAAGCAGGGCGTCAGCTTGATCGTGCTCGCGCTCGGCGATCAGAACGACGTCGCGGCGGTGAGCGCCAACGTGGCCGTCCCCGTCCGCTTCGACGGCGGCGACGGCAACGACGGGCTCTTCGGCGGCGGAGGGACCGACGCGTTCCTCGGCGGGGCCGGCGACGACGACATCGTCTCGCGCGACGGGCGCGGCGAGCAGGTCGACTGCGGCTCGGGGAACGACACCGCGATCAGCGACGACGCCGACTCGAGGAGCTCCTGCGAGGAGATCGAGGGCGACGCGGACGGCGACGGCGTCCGGCGGCCCGCGGACTGCGACGACGCGAACCCCGGCATCCGGCCCGGCGCGGCTGACGTCCCCGACGACCGGATCGACCAGGACTGCTCGGGAGCCGACGCGACGAACCTCGACGCCGACGGCGACGGCACCCCGCGCCCGCAGGACTGCGACGACTCCAACCCCGCGATCCGGCCGGGCGCGCGCGAGGTGACCGGCAACGGGGTCGACGAGAACTGCGACACGCGCGCCGACCCGTTCATCGGGCTCGGAGGCGTGCTGCGCACCGTGTGGCGCCCCGATGGGCGGCAGACCTTCAACGACGAGCTGATGGCCCGCGGGTTCCCGAGGGGCACCCGGATCGCGCTCCGCTGCACCGGCCGCAGTTGCCCGTTCCGGACCGTGACCCGCCGGGTCAGGAACCGGCGGCCGGTCAACCTGCATCGCGCGTTCGGCGCGCGCCGCCTCAACCGGGGCACGAAGGTCGAGGTGCGCTTGACCCGCGCCGGTCGCATCGGCCGGCTGCTGCGCTTCAAGATCGGCGCGCCCGGGACGCCGAGCGTCGACTTCCTGTGCCTGCCGCCCGGCGGCCGCGCCCGCGACTGCTGAGGACGGGCCGCGGGAGGGGACCGCAGGGGAACGGCCCCCTCCCGACAGGACCCGAACACCGGGCGGGAGGCGGAAGGGGAGCAACCCGTGGTCCCGGCGTCGTACTCCGCTCGGTCCCGGGGCTCGGATCCCGGTCTCGCCGAACGGCTGCAAGGAGTTCTGACGGGTTTCCCTGAGGCGGTCCTCAGCGGGACCTCAAGGATTCATCAAGCCCGAGCGCGCGACTCTCCGCGATAATCCCGGCGTGCCGTCCCCGGAGTCCGTACGCCGTCGCCAGTCTGGCGTGCTCGTGGTCGGCGCCGTCGAGCCCGAGGTCACCCCCTGGCTGCGCGCCGCGGGCCACTCCCCGCGCGCGGTCAAGAACGCCGCGAGCGCGATCGAGCTGATCGAGCAGGAGCCCGCCGACCTGGTGATCGTCGACCGCGAGCCGGCCGGGCTGGACGCGGCCGGCGTCTGCCGCGCGCTGCGCGAGGGCGTGGAGCTCAGCGACCCGTGGCTGCTCGCCATCACCGTTCCCGCGAAGGGCCGCGGCGCCGACTCGGCGCTCGACGCCGGCGCCGACGACTACCTGCACCGCCCGTTCACCCGCGGCGAGCTGCTCGCCCGCGCGCGGGCCGGCGTGCGCGCCGCCCAGCAGCGCGCGGACGACATGCTCGTGCGCGCCCTGCTGGTCAACGTCCCCGGCGCGATCTACCGCTCGGCCTGGCACGCCAACCACACGCTCGAGCTGATCAGCGACGAGATCGAGCGGATCTCGGGCTACCCGCCGGTCGAGTTCGTGGCCAGCGCGAAGCGGACGCTGATGAGCATCGTGCACCCGCGCGACCGCAAGCGCGTCACGCGCGCCGTGGCGGCCGCCCACGCCAAGCCGGAGGAGGCGTTCGTCGTCGAGTACCGGATCATGCGCTCCGACGGCCAGGTGCGCTGGGTGCTCGACCGCGGGCAGCTCGTGCCCGGCCCGGGCGGGCGGCTGTGGATGGACGGGGCGCTGTTCGACATCACGGACCGCCGCGCCGCCGAGGAGGCGCTGCGCCGCCAGGAGATCGACCGCGCCCGCACGGAGGAGCTGCGGGCCTCGCGCGTGCGCATCGTCGAGGCCGCCGACGCCGCGCGGCGCCGGATCGAGCGCGACCTGCACGACGGCGCGCAGCAGCGGCTCGTGGCGCTCGGCCTGGACGTGCGGATCGCGCGCAAGAAGATCCTCGCGGACCCCACGGCGGCGGCCGGCGAGCTCGACCGGATCGGCCAGGGCCTCGCCGAGGCCTCCGCGGAGCTGCGCGAGCTCGCCCGCGGCATCCACCCGGCGGTGCTGACCGAGCGCGGCCTCGCCGCCGCCGTCGAGGCGCTCGGCACGCGCGCGCCGGTGCCCGTCGAGGTCGTCGAGGTGCCGCGCGACCGGCTCAACCCGTCGGTCGAGGCGACGGCCTACTTCACCGTCGCGGAGGCGCTGACCAACGTCGCCAAGTACGCCGAGGCCAGCCACGCCACCGTGCGGATCGCGCACGTCGACAGCGAGCTGGTCGTAGAGGTCGCCGACGACGGCGTCGGCGGCGCGGACGCGTCCAACGGCTCCGGGCTCAGCGGCCTCGCCGACCGCGTCGGCGCCTCCGACGGGACGCTGACGGTCTCCAGCCCGCCCGGCCGCGGGACGACGATCCGCGCGGTCGTCCCGCTCCCCGCCTAGATCTCCAGCGCGGCCAGCCGCGCCCGCGCGTCCGCCAGCGCCAGCTCGGCGTGGTGGCGCAGCGTCGCCACGTGGTCCTCGCCCGCAGCCGCGGACGCCATCGCGCGCTCGAGCATCTGCGCCAGCTCGGAGCTCCGCAGCTCGTCGAGCCGCCGCTGGGCGCGCGCCACCGCGGCCTGCAGCGCGGCGACGCGGCGGGCGCCCTCGTCGGCGCCGGCCGGGGCGAACGGCGAGCTGTCCCACTGGCGCACGAGATCGGCGATCGCCTCGGCGTCGCCCGCCCGGTAGGCGGCGTTGAGGCGCTTCATGAACGCCTCCGCGTGCGCGCGCGCCTCCGCGTCCGGCGCGAGGTCGGGGTGCATGCGCTTGGCGGCGTCGCGGAACAGGCGCTTCAGCGACGCGGGCGGCACCGGCTCCGGCGGCGGGGAGAGCGCCTGCGCCTCCGAGGTCGTGCGCTCCGCCCGGGTGCGCGCCTCGCGCGCCCCCGCCGCGTCCCCGCGCAGGGCGAGGATCCGCGCCTCGACGTCGTGCAGCTGCGCGAGCACCGTGACGACCTCGCGCGTGTAGTCGGCCTGGAAGACGGCGAGCTCGGCCTCGAGCATCGCGTACTCGGCCTCGATCTCCGCCAGCTGGTCGCGCATGCGGGCCAGCTCGGCCTCGCCGACCGCGACGAGCTCTCCCGGCTCAGCGTCCTCCAGCGGCACGGGCCGCATCATGACGCTCCGGGCAGGCCTCGGCGGGCTCGGGCCCGGCGAGCTTGGCGCCGCTCAGGCTCTCGGCGCGCCACCCCTCCCCGGTGACAACCAGCCTCCAGCGGACGGCGAAGCGCCGCCGGACGGGCCCGCACGACGAGCGGTCCTCCGTGACCAGCTCGTGTGCGATCGAGGCGACGGGGCCGTCCTTCGCGACCTCGATGTCGCGTGGAGAGCTGGACAGCGTCGTCGCATAGCCGTCACGCCAGGGCTCGAAGCCGCCGAACGCGGACCTGACGGCCGGGGTGAGGATGGTCCAGGCGGCTTCGAAGCGGCCGGCGTCGAGCGCCCGGTAGTAGGTCAGGACGACCGTCTCCGGCGGCTGGGGCGGCGGGGTGACCGCCGCCTCCCGCTGCGGCGTCTCCTCGAGCAGAGCGGCGGCCGGGACGGGAGTGGGGGACGGCGCGGGCCGGGCGGTCCTTCGCCCGGCCGCGCGCCGTGGTGTGCTCCGCGCGGAGGAGTCGCGTTCGTGCGTGCGCGGGGGTGGGTCCAGCGCCATCTGCGTGGTCACCGCGGGGCCCTGGCGGGCGGGCCATACGGCGACCGCGGCCAGCGCCATGAGGGAGGCGGCGGTGACGGTCCACCGAAGCGCTGCGACGGCGGGGCTGTGGTGCACGGCCCGACGCTCTCACCCCGCGGGGGCGGGGTGAAGGGCCGGGGACGCAGGCTTGCGGGCGCTCGCGCTGCCCGATCAGGCAGCCGAACGGTCGAACACGACGTCCAGCGCGCCCTCCCAGAGCACGGTGCGCCCGAGCTCGCGCAGCTGCTCGTTGCCCTCGGTGATCGTCAGGAAGTGGTTGCCGGCGAGCTGCCCCATCTTGCTCGCGAACAGCGTGCCGCCGTAGGGGAAGAGGATCTCCGTCTCGCTGTAGCCGCCCGGGTAGAGCAGGATCTCGCCCGGCGCGGGATGGCTCGTGTGGTTCTCGAAGCCGAGGCCGGTGCTCATGTCGCCGAGCGGGATCCAGGCCGACTCGCCGCTCCAGCGCACGTGGATGATCTTCTGGCGGAACGGCAGCAGGGCCTCGAAGGCCTCGCACGTCTTCGGCGCGTCCTCGCGCTCCCAGCGGGCCTCGAAGGAGAACGGGCCGGCGGTGATGGTCAGGTCGCTCATGGGTGGCTCCTCTCGGGGGTCAGCAGCCGGCCGTGCGCGCCGGGCGCGACGCGGCCGTCCTCGAACACGGTGCGGCCGCGCAGCAGCGTGCGCACGACGCGGGCGCGCAGCGGGCGCCCGGCGAACGGGTTGGCCCGGTGGCGGTCGTGAGGCTCGGCGGCGTGCTCCTCGCGCAGGTCGACGAGCGCCAGGTCGGCGTCGGCGCCGGGCTCCAGGCGGCCCTTGGGCAGGTTGAAGCGGCGCGCGGGGGCGCCCGTGACGAGGTCCGCCAGCACGGCGGGTCCGATGCCGCGGGCGGCGCCCTCGTGCAGCAGCACGGCCAGGGTCGACTGCGCGCCGGCGATCCCGCCCCAGGCGGCGGCGAAGGAGCCCTCCTTCATGGCCGGCGGGCACGGCGAGTGGTCGGAGGCGACGAGCGCGATCCGGCCGCGCGCGAGCTGCTCCCACAGCGCGTCGCTCTCCTCGGCCGCCCGCAGCGGCGGCGCGCACTTGGCGAGCGTGCCGAGCCGCTCCAGGTCGTCCTCGGTCAGCGCGAGGTAGTGCGGGCAGGTCTCGCAGGTCACGTCGGCGCCGCGGGCGCGGGCTTCCGCGACCGCAGCCACGCCGGCGCCCGTGGAGACGTGCACGACGTGGAGCGCGCAGCCGGCGTCCTCGGCCAGCTCGATCGCCCGCTCGATCGCCGCGAGCTCGGCCGCCGGCGGCCGCGAGGCGACCCAGGCGCGCCAATCGGAGCCGTCCATCGGGCGCAGCTCGGCCGGGCGCTCGGCGTGCACCAGCACGGGCAGGCCGAGCGCCGCCGCCCGCTCCATGCCCGCGCCGAGCTGGTCGTCGTCGACGGCATCGAAGTCGTCGATGCCGGTGTCGCACATGAACGCCTTGAAGCCGGCGACGCCGCGCTCGGCCAGCTCGTCCATGCGCTCCAGCGGGCCCGGCACGAGGCCGCCCCAGAGCGCGAAGTCGACCTTCGCGGCCGCGTGCGCGGCCGCAGCCTTGGCGTCGAAGGCGTCGCCGTCGACGGTCGGCGGGTGCGCGTTGAGCGGCATCTCGACGCAGGCGGTCGCGCCGCCGGCCGCGAGCGCGGAGGTGCCGGTCACCCAGCCCTCCCAGTCGGTGCGGCCGGGCTCGTTGAAGTGCACGTGGGCGTCGATCGCGCCGGGGAAGACGTGCAACCCGCGCGCGTCGACCTCCTCGCCCGAGGGCCGCAGCTCGGGCCCGATCGCCGCGATCGCCCCGTCCTCGATCGCGACGTCCGCACGGATGAGCACGGCGCCGGGCAGCACCACGGTCCCGCCGCGCACGATCACCCCAGCTCACCGAGGAAGCGCTCCAGCACGTCCAGCGCCACCGCCACGTCGGCCTCCGCGACGGCCTCGGCCGGGTTGTGGCTGATGCCGCGCTCGCAGCGCACGAAGAGCATCGCGATGCCGGCCACCGCGGCCATGCTGACGCCGTCGTGGCCGGCGCCGCTGGGCAGCCGCTCGGCGGTGTGCCCGGTCGCCTCCGCGACCGCGTCGGCGAGCAGGTCGGTGAGGTCCGGCGAGGTGGGGACGGCGGCGGTCTCGCCGCGCGCGTCCCAGTCCAGCTCGACCTCGCGCGCCGCCGCGATCCGCTGCGCCTCCGCGCGCAGGTCGGCGATCGCCTCGCGGCGCACCGCGTTGGAGGTGTGGCGCACGTCGAGCGTCATCCGCGCCTCGCCCGGGATCACGTTGCGCGCGCCCGGCTCGACCACGATCCGCCCGACGGTCGCGACCGTGCCCTGGCGGCGGCGGGCGACCGACTCCGCGGCCAGCATCCACTCCGCCGCAGCCGCCAGCGCGTCGCGGCGCGCGTTCATGGGCACCGTGCCCGCATGGCCCGCCTCGCCGATGAAGCCGACCTCGGCGTGCGTCTGGCCCGTGATCGTCGTGACGACGCCGACCGGCGCGCCGCGGCGCTCGAGCACCGGGCCCTGCTCGATGTGGACCTCGCAGTAGGCGAGCAGGTCCTCGGGGCGGCGGGCGGCGCTGGCGATGGCGTCGGGATCGCCGCCGAAGGCGCGCAGCGCGTCGGTCATCGTGACGCCGTCGGAGTCCTCGAGCGCGAGCCAGGCGGGGGCGAAGCGGCCGGCCAGCGCGCTCGAGCCGAGGAAGCTCGTGCCGTAGCGCACGCCCTCCTCGTCGGCGAAGCCGACGACCTCGACGGCGTAGGGGAGGGCGCGGTCCCACAGGCGCTCGAGCACGGCGAGCGCGGCCAGGACGCCGAGCGGACCGTCGTAGCGCCCGGCGTCGACGACCGTGTCCAGGTGCGAGCCGAGCACGAGCGTCTTTCCGGGCCCGTCGCGGCGGCCGATCAGGTTGCCCGCGGCGTCCTCGCGCACCTCCAGGCCCGCGTCGCGCATCCAGCCGCCCACCAGCTCGTAGGCCTCCCGCATCGCGGGCGTGGCGTAGCGGCGCACGAGCCGGTCGGGGTCCTCGCTGACCCGCCCGAGGGCGGCGCAGCGCTCGAGGACGGAGGCCGCGGTGCTCAACTGCCCCGGTACGTGCTGTAGGACCAGGGGGAGACGAGCAGCGGCACGTGGTAGTGCGCCTCCGCGTCGGCGATCGTGAAGCGCACGGGGACGCGGTCCAGGAACCCTTCCCCGGAGAAGTGCCCGCCGACATCGAAGACCAGCTCATACGTGCCGGCGCTGAGCTCCTCCAGCAGCGGCTTGTCCGTGCGGCCGTCGCCGTTCGTGGTGACGCTGGTGAGCACGTCGCGGGCCTCGCCGTCGAGGCGCGCCAGCTCGATCGGGATGCCCGCCGCGGGCCGCCCGTTCGCGGTGTCGAGCACGTGGGTGGTGAGCCGGCCGCTCATCGCGTGAGCGTCAGGGTGATCAGGCCCTGGGCGGGGAACGGGTCGGTGTAGAGCTTGCGGTCGCCGTCCTCGCCCGCCGGGTCGCGCGTGTGGTTCTCGGCCTCGAAGGACACCTCGGCCAGCTCGGGCCAGCGGGCCAGCATGCGCGTGCCCATCTCGTGCACGAGGTGCTGGATCGACTCGCTGACGAAGTCGTCGAACGTGGCAGCGACCTCCTCGCGCACCTCCCAGGGGTCGACGTGGGCGGCCTCCGGGTCGCCGTAGCGCCAGTAGGAGTCCATGCGGATCAGCAGCGGGCGGTCGCCGCGCTCGGGCAGGGTGGTGTACTCGTCGCGGGCGAAGCGGGTGAACGCGCTGCCGGTGACCTTGAGGAGCCGTAGGTCCTCGCGGCCGCTGCGGTGGTCGCGGATCCCGCCCGCGTCCAGCTCGACCATCGCGACCGCGTGGTCGCCGCCGGGCTCGCGCGCGAACAGCTTGCCGCTGAGGCGGTCGAAGCGGTGCTCGCGGCCGGTCATCCGGACGGCCTCCATCACCGGGTAGGTGGCGAGGAAGCCGCGGCCGAGGTGCAGCAGCAGCCCTTCGAGCGTCTCGCCGTCGTAGGCGAGCGACTCGCGCAGGATGTAGTTCTTCATCGTGTCCGTCGCCACCACGTTCGAGTTGTCGCCCTCGGTGTAGGCGGCCGTGAAGTTCTCGCCGAGCACCTCGATGCCGACCTCGGCGGCCAGCACGTCGTGGTCGCCGTCCGCTCGCTTGACGACCCGCTGCAGCGGGACGCGCAGCTTGCCGTAGGAGATCTTCATGCGGGCAGCGCCTCCAGTCGATGATGGGCGATCCGGGCGATCTCGGCCAGCGCCGTGCGCAGCTCCGTGTCCGGGTCGTTGCGCAGGCGCTCCTGCGCGGCGGCCAGGATCGAGGCCTTGTCGTGGTCGCGGACGCAGATCACGAACGGGAAGCCGAACTTCTCCCGATAGGCGGCGTTGGCGCTCGTGAGCGTCTCGAGCTCCTCGCGGCTCAGCCGGTCCAGCCCGGCCGAGGACTGCTCGCGCTCGGAGTCGACGGTCGCGACCTTGCCGGCCAGCTCGGGGTGGGCGCGGACGAGCGCGACCTGACGCTCGCGCGGCGCCGCGTACATCGCCTCTACGAGGCCGTCGTAGAGCGCCGCGCGGTCGGGATAGGGGCCGTTGGCGTACGCGTCCTCGGCCACCCAGGGGGAGTGCTCGAAGAGGGGGCCGTAGGTTGCGACGAAGGTCTCGCGGTCGCCGGTCACGGCCGGGATTCAATCAGGGCGGTCACACCGTCTGGCACGTCCGCGCTCACCGGTACCTTGCGCGCATGACCGCAGCCAGCCAGACCGGGCGCCCGCCGTCGGGCGGGTTCCTCGAGCGCCGCTTCCACCTCTCGGAGCGCGGCTCCACCGTCCGCGCCGAGCTGCTCGGCGGCTTGGCGACGTTCCTCACGATGAGCTACATCCTGTTCGTCAACCCGGCGATCCTGTCGGCGGCGGGGATGCCGTTCCAGGCCGTCGCGGTGGCTACCGCGATCGCGGCCTGCGTGGCGACGCTCGCGATGGCGGCGTTCACCAACCTGCCGTTCGCGCTCGCGCCGGGGCTCGGCATCAACGCGGTCGTGGCGTTCGACATCGTGCTCGGGCGCGGGATCGAGTGGCCCGTGGCGATGTCGATCATCGTCATCGAGGGCCTGATCGCGCTCGTGCTCGTGATCGCCGGCCTGCGCGGCGCGATCATGCGCGCGGTCCCGCTGGCGCTCAAGCTCTCGATCGGCGTCGGCATCGGCCTGTTCATCACGCTGGTCGGGCTGCGCGAGGGCGGGATCGTCGTCAACAACCCGGCGACGGGCATCGGGCTCGGCGACCTCACCAGCGGGCCGGCGCTGGTGGCGCTGGCCGGCATCGCGGTCGGGGTGATCCTGATCGCGCGCGGGGTGCGGGGCGCGGTGATCCTCGGCGTACTCGCGGCGACGGTGCTGGGCCTGATCTTCGGCGTGCTCGCGGGCCCCGACGGCGTGGTCGACGCGCCGGCTTCGGGCGACTTCTCGACGATCGGCGACGGCCTGGCTCCCTCCAACCTCGGCGACGCGCTGACGGTCGCGCTGATCCCCGTGATCTTCGCGCTGTTCATGACCGACTTCTTCGACACGATCGGGACCGCCGTGGCGGTCGGCCGCGGCGGCGGGCTGACCGACGAGCGGGGCGACATCCCAGGCCAGGACCGGCTGCTGCTCGTGGACTCCGCGGCGGCCTCGTTCGGCGGCGCGATGGGCACCTCGAGCGTCACGACCTACGTCGAGTCGGGCGCCGGCGTGGCCGAGGGCGCCCGGACGGGCCTCTCCTCGCTCGTGGTCGCGGCGCTGTTCGCGCTGTCGATCCTGTTCGTCCCGATCATCGCGCTGGTCGGCCAGGGTGTGCAGGTGGCGGAGGAGACCTTCATCCACCCGGCGGTCGCCCCGGCGCTCGTGATGGTCGGCTACCTGATGATCCGGATCGTCGCCGACATCGACTGGACGCAGCCCGAGAACGCGATCCCGGCGTTCCTGACGATCGCCGGGATCCCGCTCACCTTCTCGATCGCCGCGGGCATCGGCCTCGGCGTCATCTCCTACGTACTCGTCCAGGCCGCGGCCGGCCGGGCGCGCGAGATCCACCCGCTGATGTGGGCGATCGCGCCGTTCTTCGTGGTCTTCTTCGCGTCCGATTGGCTGAGCGCGAACGTGTTCTAGGTCAGTACAGGACCGACGGGATCCAGGCGCCCGCCGGCTCGCGGTACTGGCCGCGGACCATGTAGTTCATCGGCTTGACCACGCGCAGCCCGGCCTCGAGCGCCCAGCGGAAGAGCTCGTGCTGGCGCGTCGGCAGCAGGAACGAGACCGGCGCGCCGGAGGAGAGGACCAGCGCCGCCATCGCCTCGTGGTCCTCGGCGACGGCGTGCGCCGAGGCGAAGTGCGCGAGCGAGGTCGCGTAGCCGGCGAGGCGGCCGTCGCGCAGGACGGCGTGGGCGCCTGCGAGGGCGTCGCGCAGCTCGGCCGCGCGGTCGTACCCGTGGACCCGGACCGAGAGCTGGGCGGCGGCGGGCAGATCGTCCGCGGTGAGCGCGCGGACCTCGTGGCCGGCGGGCGTCGCGCCGCGCGGCTCGCCGGCGATCACGACGACGGGGTCGGTGATCGCGAAGCCGAGCGAGGCGTAGAGCGCCATCGAGCTGGTGTTGAACGCGTCCTGCAGCAGCCGCACGCCCGCCGCGCCGGCGGAGCGCTCGAGCACCGCCTCCATCAGCAGGCGGCCGACGCCGCGCTCCTGTGCCGTGGGATCGACCGTGATCGGCCCGACCCCGCGGACGGCGCCGCGCTCGTCGAGGAAGTTCGAGCCGAGGACGCGGCCGTCGCGCTCGGCGACGACGCCCCAGATCGCCGGGTGGGCGGTGAAGGCCTGCACCAGCCCGGCGGCGGCCTCGGGCGTCGGGAAGTCGCGGGCGAAGCGGTGGTGGTCGTGGATGCCGGCGAAGGCGTCGAAGAGGATCGCGGCGACGGCGTCCGCGTCGGCCGGCCGGATCTGGCGGAGTCGGGTGGGAGCGAGAGTTTGTTGCATGAGCAACGATAGTGCGCGAGCAGCGCGGTCGCGACACGGGAGCCTGCCGCCGGGTCGTGGTGCGGCTGGCTCCACAACATGGCGTCGGGCGGAATATCCGCGCCCAGCGGGGGTCTCCCGTGCATGACGCCGAACGCCCTCAGCTCCTTCATCGCCGACGTGGACGGGCTCGCGGACGACCCGCACGCGATCGGCGGGCGGCTCTCGGGGCTGCTCGCCGAGGACGGCTGGCTCGCGCCCGAGCACCGGGAGGGCGACCCGGGCAAGTACCGCCAGCACCTCTTGCACGTCACGCCCGACCGGCGCATCTCGATCGTCGCGCTCGTCTGGCTGCCCGGCCAGTCCACGCCGATCCACGACCACGTCTCTTGGTGCGTCGTGGGCGTCTACGAGGGCCGCGAGCGGGAGATCCGCTACCGCGCCGCCGGCGGCCACCTCGAGGAGGCCGGCTCGATCGACGCCCTTCCGGGCCACGTCGAGGTGATCGTGCCCTCCTCCGAGGCCGACATCCACGCCGTGACCGCCGCGGGTGACACCCCCACGATCTCGATCCACGTCTACGGCGCCGACATCGAGGCCCGCGGTACGAGCATCTACCAGCGCTTCGACGACTGGCCCGTTCGCCCCGCGCTGCCGCTGGCCGCCTAGCGGCTTCCCCAGGGCGGCCGCCCGGGCCGCGAGACCCGTAGGGTTCTCGCCCATGACCGACCGGGTGCTCCAGATCGTCGGGGGCGGGCGCATGGGCGAGGCGCTGCTCGGCGGGCTGCTCGCGGGCGGGCGCGCGCCGGAGTCGCTCGCCGTCGCCGAGGTCTCGGCCGCGCGCCGCGAGGCGCTGTCGGCCGCGTTTCCGGGCGTCACCGCCGCGGAGGCGCCGGTCTCCGCCCCCGACGCGCTGCTGGCCGTCAAGCCGGGGGACGTGCCCGCGGCCGCCGCCGCCGTGGCCGACGCGGGCGCCGAGCGCGCACTGTCCGTCGCGGCGGGCGTCACGACGGCGGCGATCGAGGAGGCCTCGAGCCGCCGCCTGCGCGTCATCCGGGCGATGCCGAACACGCCCGCGCTGATCGGCGCGGGCGCCTCCGCGATCAGCCCGGGCGCGGACGCGACCGAGGACGACCTCGCATGGGCCGAGTCGGTGCTCGGGGCCGTGGGCGTCGTCGTCCGGGTGCCGGAGAAGCAGCTCGACGCCGTCACGGGCCTGTCGGGCTCCGGGCCCGCCTACGTCTTCCTCGTGGCGGAGGCGCTGGCCGAGGCGGGCGTGCTGAACGGCCTCCCGCGCGACACCGCCGAGACGCTCGCCTTCCAGACGCTCGCAGGCGCCGCCCGGCTGCTCGCCGAGGGCGAGACCGGCCCGGCCGAGCTGCGCGCCGCGGTCACCTCGCCGGGCGGGACCACAGCCGCGGGTCTGGCGGAGCTCGAGCGCCACGGCGCCCGCGCGGCGTTCCTGGACGCGGTCACGGCGGCGACCCGCCGCTCGCGTGAGCTCGGCGCCCCGTAGCCCCGTCCGGGCTCGGCGACGCCGGGCTCCGGCCTCAGCGCTGAACGGCGCAGTCGCGCACGACGCGGCTGAGGCGGTACAGGGTCGCGTCCGCCATCGGCGTGGTCACGGAGCCGATCCGGTTCGTGACGAAGCCAAGCGACAGCCCGAGGTCCGGCTCCGCCCAGCCGCCGGAGCCGCCGTACCCGTAATGGCCGAAGGCCTTCGGCGCGCTCCGGCCCGTGCCGAAGGCGTGGTGGTAGCCGAGCCGCCAGCGCATCTGCAGGCCGAGGACCATGTCGGCGCTGCGCACGCGGACGCGGCCCAGGTCGTGGACCGTCGCCTCGGAGAGCAGGCGCGGACCGCCCGGCTCGGCGCCGCCGTTGGCGAGGGCGCCATAGAGCCTGGCGAGCGCGCCGGCGCTGAGCGCGCCGTTGACCGCGGGCATCTCGGTGCCCCAGATCGAGGGCTCGGAGCCCTCGAAGAGCTCGTGGAAGCCGGGTGCGATCAGGGCGTCGTGGAACGCGCGGGTCACGCCGACGCTCGTGAGCGCGGGCGTGATCACCCGCGACGCGGCGCCGAGATGGCGCAGCGCCGAGCCGACGGGCTGGGCCATGAGCTCGCGCGTCGTCTCGTCGACGCCGATGTGCAGGCCGGTGACTCCGAGCGGCTCGGCGACCTCGGCCCGGACGAGCTCCCCGAGCCCGCGCCCGCCCGTCACGCGCCGGGCCAGGCCGGCGACCAGCCAGCCGTACGTGATGGCGTGGTAGGCGGAGCGCGCGGTCGGCGCCCGCACCGTCCGCGCGGCGAGCTTCTCCTCCATCGCGAGGTGGTCGAGCATGTCCTCCGGTCGCTCGGCGACCGCGCGCACGCTCCACAGGCCGGCGCGGTGCGTGAGCAGGTCGCGCACGGTCACGCGGGCCTTGCCGCCCGCGGCGAACTCCGGCCAGTACGTGGCGACGGGCTCGTCGTAGGCGAGCTCCCCGCGCTCCGCGAGCCGGTGCACCACCGTCGAGGCGATGCCCTTCGTGGTCGAGAAGCTCAGCGCGAGCGTCTCGGGCGTCCACGGCCGCGAATGCGCCCGGTCGGCCCAGCCCGTGCAGAGGTCGAGCACGGTCTCGCCGCGCACCCGCACGACGAGCGCGGCGCCGCCGCGCCCGCGGCCGGCCAGCCGCGCGAAGGTTCCGGCCGCGCGCCCGAAGCCGGGCGCGGCGTGGCCGCGGACGTTCTCGGGCATCGGCATCCGCTGGAGCATGCCCAGGCCCCGGCGGACGTATGCTCGCGGGGTGACCTGCGCGCGGATCGCCATCCAGACCGACGGCGCCTCGCTGATCGCTGACCGCTGGACGGGGAGCGGTCCGCCGCTCGTGCTGCTCCACGCGGGCGTCTGCGACCGCCGCTGCTGGCGCGAGGTGGGCGCGCAGCTCGGCGCGGAGGGCCGCGACGTCGTCGCCTTCGACCGGCGCGGGTTCGGCGAGGTGCCCGCAGCCGGCGAGCCGTTCCGGCACGTCGACGATCTGCTCGCAGTGCTCGACGCCGTCTCGCCGGACGCGCCGGCCTGGGTCGTGGGGAGCTCGATGGGCGGCGGGGTGGCGCTCGACGCCGCGCTCGAGGCGCCGGACCGGGTCGCCGGGCTCGTGCTCCTGGCCCCGGCGGTCAGCGGCGACCCCGAGCCCGACGACGAGCAGTTCGTCGCCGCGAGCGGCGGGCTCGCGGAGGCGATCGACGCCGCCTGGACCGCCGGCGACCTCGAGGCCTGCAACCGGCTCGAGGTCCGGCTCTGGCTCGACGGCCCGGCCGCGCCGGAAGGCCGGGTGAGCGGCCCGCCACGCGACCTCGCGCTCGAGATGAACCGGATCGTGCTCGCCAACGACGCCGAAGCGGAGTTCGACGGCGCGAGCGGCCTCGACGCCGCGAGCCGCCTCGAGGAGATCGAGATCCCGGTCACCGTCGCCTGCGGCGACCTCGACGTGTCCTTCAAGCTCGAGCGCAGCGCCGAGCTGGCCGAAGCGCTCCCCCGAGGCACCTTCCACAGCCTCGCCGGCCGCGCCCACCTGCCCTACCTCGAGGCGCCCGAAGAGGTTGCCGCCCTGATCACCGGCGCGGTGGGCTAGAGCCCGAGCGGGACGATCTCGAAGCGGTCGACGTCCACGAGGCCGCGGTCGGTGATCTTGAGGGCGGGGATCACGGACAGGGCCAGGAACGACAGCGTCATGAACGGGGCGGTGATCGTCACGCCAAGGTCGGCGAGCTGAGCGTGGAGGGACTCGAGGCGGTCGACGACCTCCTCGACCGGGCGGTCCGACAGCAGGCCGGCGACCGGGAGCGGGAGCTCGCCGATGACCTCGCCGCCGGCGGCGACGACGCAGCCTCCTCCGAGCTCCTGGAGCCTCGCGGCGCAGGCGAGGATCGACGCGTCGTCGACGCCGACGGCGACGACGTTGTGGGCGTCGTGGGCGACGGTGGAGGCGAAGGCTCCGCGGCGCAGGCCGAAGCCGGTCACCAGCCCGCGGCCGACCCGGCCGGTCGCGTGGTGGCGCTCGATGACGGCGATCTTGGCGAGGTCGCGCGTGGGGTCCGAGATGACGTGGCCGTTGGCGCGGGCGGGGGAGACCGTCCGGGCGATCGTGATCAGCTGCTCCGGGACGATCTCGATCACGCGCACCTCGCCGTCGGCCTCCAGCGACAGGTCGGCCTCGCGAACCGGGGCGCTGCGGACGGTGCCCAGGACGTGGGCGGGCGTCTCCGGCTCCTCGAAGGGCTCGGCGACGCCGTCGCGCGCGGCGACACGGCCGCCGGCGAGCACGAGCGACGGGCGGAACTCAGACAGGTCGTCGAGCACCACGAGGTCGGCGCGGAAGCCGGGGGCGATCGCGCCGAAGCCATCGAGGCCGTGGGCCCGCGCGGCGTGCAGCGACGCCATGACGAGCACGTCCTCGACGGCGATCCCCTCGGCCACCGCGATCCGGCACATCTGGTTGATGTGGCCCTCGCGCAGGAGCATGTCCGGCTCGCGGTCGTCGGTGCAGAACGCGCAGTACTCCGGCCCGTGGTCGCGGATCAAGGGCAGCAGGGCGCGCAGGTTGCGCGCGTTGGAGGCCTCGCGCAGGAGCACCCACATCCCGCGGCGGCGCTTCTCCAGCGCCTCCTCGACCGTGGTCGCCTCGTGGTCGGAGCGGATCCCCGCCGCGGCATAGGCGTCCAGCGCGCGGCCGAGCACCCCCGGGGCGTGCCCGTCGGCGTGCGAGGCCCCGCGCACCTCGAGCTTGGCCAGGACGTCCGGATCGCCCGCGACGACGCCGGGGAAGTTCATCATCTCGGCGACGCCCAGCGCCCGCCGCCGGCGCAGGATCGCCTCCATGTCTCCGACCGTCAGCTCGCGCCGCGGCGACTCGAACGCGCTCGCGGGCACGCACGACGGCGCCATCACGAACACCGTCAGCGGCAGGCCCTCGGACGCGTCGAGCATCCAGTGCACGCCATCGGAGCCGAGCACGTTTGCGACCTCGTGCGGGTCGCAGACGATCGCGGTCGTGCCGTGGGGGAGCACGGCGCGGGCGAACTGCGCCGGGGTGAGCTTGGAGGACTCGACGTGCATGTGCGCGTCGATGAAGCCCGGGACGAGCCAGCGGCCGCGGGCGTCGAGCCGCTCCCCGCCCTCGTAGGCGCCGATCCCCGCGATCATCCCGTCGGCGATCGCGACGTCGCCGGAGAGCCACTCGCGCGTGTGCGCGGCGAACACCTGCGCGCCCTCGATCACGGTGTCCGGCGGCGCGTCGCCGCGCGCGACGGCGATCAGCCGGGCGCGCGCACGACCGGCCGGAAGGGCGCTCACCCGCGCGACTCCTGGGGTGCCTCGAAGCTCGCCTCCAGCCCGGTGGCGCCGGCCTCCAGCGCGGCGGCGAGCGCGGCCCCGAACGCCTCGAGCACGTCCGCGTGCGGGCCGGTCAGGGCGAGCTCCCCGGGGCCGGCGTCGCGGACGAGCCTCGACGGCGCGGCGGCCTCGCGCGCGGCCGCGAGCGCCTCTTCGGACCCCTCGACCGTGAAGCGCGCGGTCAGCTCGGCGGGCGGCACCGGCATCACAGCCCCACGATGTCGTCGGGGCGGACGGGCACGCGCGTCAGGGCGGCGCCCGTCGCGGCGCGCAGCGCCGCGACGATCGCCGGGGTCGAGGAGATCGTCGGCGGCTCGCCGACGCCGCGCAGGCCGTAGGGCGCCTCGGGGTCGCCGAGCTCGAGCACGTCGAGCTTCACCGGCGGCATGTCGAGCACCGTCGGGATCAGGTAGTCGGTGAAGGAGGCGTTGCGGACCTCGCCGTCGACGACCTGGATCTCCTCCATCAGCGCCAGCCCCAGGCCCTGCGCGATCCCGCCCTCGATCTGGCCCTCGACGGCCTGCGGGTTGATCGCCTTGCCGACGTCCTGGGCCGTCGCGATCTCGACCACGCGCACCAGCCCGAGCTCCGTGTCGACGTCGACCACCGCGCGGTGGGCGGCGAAGGCGAACGTGACGTGCGCGTCGCCCTGGCCGTTCTCGTCGAGCGGGAAGGTCTCGCGATGGTGGTACTCGCGCGTCGCCTCGATCCGCTCGTCCAGCAGGTCAGCCAGCGTCGCGCCGGGCCTTCTGCCGCGCCGCTCTTCCAGCTCCTCCCGCACCGCCTCGCACGCCGCCTTCACGGCGCCGCCGGTCATCATCGTCTGGCGCGAGGCGGACGACGAGCCCGCCGTGCCGACGTTGGTGTCGGCCGGCAGAACCACCACCTGCTCGACGCCGAGCTCCGTGCGCGCGATCTGCTCCTGCACCGTGACGAGTCCCTGGCCGACCTCGGCGGCGGCGGTGTGGACCTCCACCAGCGGCTCGCCTCCGACCAGCGACATCCGCACGCGCGCGGTCGAGTAGTCGTCGAAGCCCTCGGAGTAGCCGATGTTCTTGTAGCCGACGGCATAGCCGACGCCGCGCACGACGCCCTCGCCGCGCGTGACGTTGGCGATCCCGCCGGGCAGGCCGCCGTGGTCCTCGGGCTCGGGCATCGCCACCACGCGCTCGAGCAGCTCGTCGACCGGCGCCGGGCAGCGCACGGGCGAGCCCATGGGGAGCGTGGTGCCCGTGCTCATCGCGTTGCGCCGGCGCAGCTCGACCGGGTCCATCTCCAGCGCGGCGGCGAGCTTGTCCATCTGCGCCTCGTGCGCGAAGCACGTCTGCACGGCGCCGAAGCCGCGCATCGCGCCGCACGGCGGGTTGTCCGTGTAGACGACGTAGGCGTCGATGCGTGCGTTCGGGACCTCGTACGGCCCGCAGGCGAAGCAGGCGGCGTTCGAGCAGACGGCGGTGGAGGAGGACGCGTACGCCCCGCCGTCGAGCAGGACCCGCGCGCGCACGGCGACGAGCTTGCCGTCGCGCGTGGCGTGGTGCTCGTAGCGCATCCGCGCCGGGTGGCGGTGGATGTGGCCGAAGAAGCTCTCCTCGCGCCCGTACATCATCTTCACGGGCCGGTCGCAGTGCAGCGCGAGCATGCAGGCGTGGACCTGCATGCTCAGGTCCTCGCGGCCGCCGAACGCGCCGCCGACGCCGCCGAGCACGAGCCGCACCTTCTCCGGCGGCAGGTCGAGCGAGGCGGCGAGCTGGTCGCGGTCCACGTGCAGCCACTGGGTGGCGATGAAGAGGTCCACGCCGCCGTCCTCGGCCGGCACCGCGAGCCCGGACTCCGGCCCCAGGAAGGCCTGGTCCTGCATCCCGACCTCGTAGGAGCCGGTGACGACGACCTCGCCCTCGGCGTCCGGGTCGCCGTGGCGGATCGGGACGTGGCGCAGGAGGTTGCCGCTCGGGTGGAGGGGATCGGAGCTCGGGTCCAGCGCGCGCTCGGGGTCGGTGAGCGGCTCGAGCACCTCGTAGTCGACCTCGATCTTCTTGGCGGCCGCGCGCGCGGTCTCCGGGTGGTCGGCGGCGACGAGCGCGATCGGCTCGCCCTGGTAGCGGACGTCCTCCCACGCGAGCACGGGCTGGTCCTGGATCTCCAGGCCGTAGGTCTTGCGGCCGGGCACGTCCTCGTGCGTGAGCACGGCGTGCACGCCCGGCACGCGCAGCGCGGCGCCGATCTCGATCGAGCGGATCTTCGCCCGCGGGTGCGGGGAGCGCAGGGTGGAGCCCCACAGCATCCGGTCCGCCCACGCGTCGGAGGCGTAGGCGAACGCGCCCTTGACCTTCGGGATGCCGTCGGGGCGGCGGACGCTCTGGCCGATCCCCGAGCGGACCTCGGTGACGGTGCTCATGCGGTCACCCCCGCGCGGCTCGCCAGGCGCTTCGATTGCGCGAGCAGGTCGCGCGCCGCCACGCCCTCGTCGAACGTGCGCAGCTCGCCGCCGGCGACCACCACGCGGCCGCCGACCAGCAGCGTGTGCACGAGCGGGCGGGCGCCGAGCACGAGCGCGGCGACCGGGTCGGCGATCCCGGCGTGGTCGACGTCGTCGAGCCGCCACAGCGCGATGTCGGCGTTCTTGCCGGGCTCCAGGGAGCCGATCTCGGCCTCGCGGCCGAGGCAGCGCGCCCCGCCGATCGTGCCGAGCTCGAGCGCCTCGCGCACGTCGAGCCCGCGCGGCCCGTGGGCCAGCCGCTGCGCGAACAGCGCCTGGCGCAGCTCGCCGCCGAGCTCGCCGGCCTCGTTGGAGGCGGCGCCGTCGACGCCGAGCCCGACCGGCGCGCGGCTGGCGACCAGCGCCGGGACGGGCGCCGTGCCCGCGCCGAGGCGCGCGTTGGAGCTCGGGCAGTGCGCGACGCCGGTGCCGGTCTCCCCGAAGCGGCGCACCTCCGCATCGTTCAGGTGCACGCAGTGGGCGAGCCAGACGTCGTCGCCGAGCCAGCCGAGCCGCTCCAGGTACTCGACCGGGCGGCAGCCGAACAGCTCGATGCAGAACTGCTCCTCGTCCTCGGTCTCGGCCATGTGCGTGTGCAGGCGCACGCCGCGTGCGCGGGCCAGCTCGGCCGACTCGCGCATCAGCTCCTGGGTGACGCTGAAGGGGGAGCAGGGGGCGAGCGCGATCCGCACCATCGCGTCGGGAGACGTGTCGTGGTAGCGGTCGATCGCGTCCTCGCAGGCGGCGAGGATCGCGTCGCGGTCCTCGACGACCTCGTCGGGCGGCAGGCCGCCGTCGCTGCGGCCGAGGTCCATCGAGCCGCGGCAGGGGTGGAAGCGCAGGCCGACCTCGCGCGCCGCCTCGATCTCGACGCCCAGCAGGTCGCCGCCGTCGTGCGGGAAGAGGTAGTGGTGGTCGGACGCCGTCGTGCAGCCCGAGCGGGCGAGCGCGACGAGCCCGGCGCGCGCCGCCGCCTGCTCGACTGCCTCGTCGACGTGCGCCCACACGGGGTAGAGCGCCTGCAGCCACTCGAACAGCGTGTTGTCCTGCGCCAGCCCGCGCGTCGCCCACTGGTAGAGGTGGTGGTGGCAGTTGACCAGGCCCGGGGTGGCGAGCAGGCCGCGGCCGTCGAGGCGGACCTCCTCGCCGTCGCCGGCGGGCGCCGGGCCGGCGCCGACCTCGTCGATGAAGCCGTGGCGGACGACGATGTGCCCGTCGGCGTGCTCGGTGCGGTCGCCGTCGACGGTGGCGATCGCGCAGCCCTCGATCACCAGGCGGGTCATCGGGCCGCCGCCCGCACCGCGTCGAGGATCTTCTCGTAGCCCGTGCAGCGGCACAGGTTGCCGGCCAGCGCCTCGCGGATCTCGGCGTCGGACGGGTCGGGGTTGCGCTTGAGCAGGTCGTCGGTGGCGACGATCAGCCCGGGCGTGCAGAAGCCGCACTGGACCGCGCCCGCGGCGAGGAACGCCTCCTGCACGCTCGAGAGCTCGCCCTCGGGCGCGAGCCCCTCGACCGTCGTGATCTCGCGCCCCTCGGCCTGCCCGCCCAGCACGAGGCAGGAGCAGACCAGCTCGCCGTCGAGGTAGACCGAGCAGGAGCCGCACTCGCCCTGCTCGCAGGCGTTCTTGGCGCCGGGCAGGCCGAGCCGCTCGCGCAGCACGTGCAGCAGGCTCTCGCCCTCCCACAGGCCGTCGACCTCGCGCGGCTCGCCGTTGACGGTGCAGGTCAGCCTCATAGCTCGCTCCAGGCCCAGGCCAGCTCCCGGCGCGCGAGCACGCCGAGCGCGTGGCGGCGGTAGGCGGCGCTGCCGCGGACGTCGTCGATCGGGCTGGCGGCCTGCGCGACGAGCTCGCCGAAACGGGCGAGGTCGCTGCCGGCCGGCTCGGTGCCGCCGTCCCAGTCGAGCGCGCCGGCGGCGAACGCCTCGGCCTCGGAGGCCACGATCGGGGTCGGCCCGGCCGAGCCGATGCAGGTGCCGACGCGGCGCTCGTCCGGGTGGATGGCGAGCGCGAACGAGCAGACGGCGATCACCATCGCGTTGCGCGTGCCGACCTTGGAGAACTGCTGCGGCCCGCCGGCGGGGGCGATGTGGAAGGCGGCGATCAGCTCGTCGGGCTCGAGCACGTTGCGCTTGGGGCCGGTGATGAACTCGCCGATCGGGACGCGACGCGTGCCGCGGGCGCTGCTCTCGAGCTCGATCTCGGCGTTCGACGCGTACAGCGGCGGCAGCGCGTCGCCGGCGGGGGAGGAGGAGCCGAGGTTGCCGCCGATCGTGCCGCGGTTGCGGATCTGCGGAGAGCCGACGGTGCGCGACGCGGCGGCCAGGCCGGGCAGCTGGTCGCCCAGCTCGGCGATCGCGCGCGTGTAGGAGACCCCGGCGCCGACGCGCAGGACGCCGTCGAGCTGCTCCCACTCGGCGAGCGCGCGCACGCGCGTGAGATCGAGGATCGCCTCGGGCCGCTCGCGGCCGAAGTTGAGGTCGACCATCACGTCCGTGCCGCCCCACAGCGGCAGAGCGCCCGGGTGGGCGGCGCGGGCCTCCAGCGCCTCGTGCCAGTCCTCGGGCTGCAGGAACTCCATGGCACAAGCCTACGGGCTCCGGCGGCCCGGGGCCGCTCTCGGAAGTGCCGCGGTCAGGCCGCGGCCGGCTCGAGCGCCGCCAGGGGCGGGCGCTCGTCGAGCGCCACCGGGCGCGCCTCGAAGCCGTCGCCGGCCGGCGCGAGCAGGTGCCCGGGAGCCTGTGCCTCGGCGCGTGCTGGGCCGTGGATGCGGCGCTCGGCCGCGTACAGGACGGCCAGCGCGCGCTCGGCGTCCGGCTCCGGGTGCGCCGCGCCCGCGGGGAGGTCGACCTGCGCCATCCGCTCCAGGCCGGCCTCGCGGTGGGCGTCGATCAGCAGCGCGACGTCGACCCCCCCGCCGACCGGGAACGCGAGGCGCTCGAGCAGCGCGCGGCGGGCGGCGATCTCGGTGGCCAGCGGCGCCAGCACGGAGGCGAGGTCGGGCAGGTGGAGGTTCAGCAGCGGGCGCGCGACGAGCTCCGCGACCGGGTCCGCGCCCGCGGGGGCGCCCTTGACGAACAGCAGCTCGGGGTCCTCGAGCAGCGGGCCGAGCAGGCCGATCGCGGCCGCGGCCGTGCCGGCGACCGCGACGAGCTCGCCCGAGCTGTCCGCGAGCGCCCGCCAGAGCGCGTCTCCGCGGCCCAGCGAGGGCCCGAAGCCGGGCACGCCGCCGGCGGCGCCGGTCTCCACCACCTCGTCCACGAGCCCGGCCCGCAGCAGCGGGTCCAGCGGGGCGGCGGCCGGGGCGATGACGCTCACCGTCGCGGTCCTGCGCTCGGCCAGCTCGGCCGCGCGGTAGGCCGCGCCGTCGTAGCGGCGCTCGGCGAGCCAGCGGGCGCGGCGCAGGTCGACGGCGAGCCCGCGCGGGGCGCGCCCGGTGACCCGCGCGGAGGTCGTCACGCGGACGGCGAGCAGCCGGTCGATCGGGATCCCGTGCCGGCGCAGCAGCCGCTCCAGCCCCTCGTCCTCGAGGCCGGTGCGCGGCTCGAGCGGCCCGGCCAGGCGGTAGGCCTCCGCGGTGAGCGCCATCGAGGCGCCCGAGAACTGGTGGTGCTCCGTGCGGGTGCCCCGGGCGGCCTGCTCGCGGGCGCGGGCCAGCCGGGCGGCGGCGTCCTGCTCCCGGCGCGAGCGGATCTGCGGGCCGAGCGTCTCGAGGTCGGCGTTCGCCATCGCCGCGCGGCCGCCGATCGCCCGCGCGCCCGCCGCCACCGCGTCGAGCTGCGTGGCCAGCCAGTTTCGCGCGACCTCCGAGTCGGCGTCCGTGCAGGCGATCAGCCCGTCCGGGCGCCCGGCGGCGTGCAGCCGCTCGCAGGCCAGGTCCATCCCGAGGCGGCGCGCGGCGCCGACGCCCGGTGCGGAGGCGTGCAAGACGTGCAGCGTCAGCCGCCCCGCGGCCTCGCGGGCGCGTGCCTCCGTCGCGTCCGAGCAGCGGTCGAGCACGAGCAGCAGCTCGCAGGCCTCCGGCGCGACGCGCTCCTGGGCGGCGAGCGCGCGCACGCAGGCGCCGACCAGCGCCTCCTCGTCGTGCGCGGGGACGACGACGCACGCCTGCAGCTCCGGAGCGGGGGCGGGGAGGATCGTCACGGCAGCGGGCGCCCCTGCTCGACCAGCTCGCGTCCGCGCTCGTAGTCCTCGTCGCGCTCGTGCGTGAGCACGCCGACCGTGCTGCCCTCGGAGCCGTACCAGACCGTGAAGGCACCGCCCGCGTGGTCGACCATGCGCGCCTCGTCGAAGCCGTCGCCCCACGCGACGTGCTTGAGCGCGCGGTCGCCGATCGTCGACCAGAAGCCCGGGGCGGTCGCCCAACTGGCATCCCCGCCCGCGGCCTGCGCGCCCGCCGTCTCGCCCTGGTTGAGCGCCTCGCCCCAGTGCTCGACCGGCAGGTGCCGGCCCGCCGCCGCGTTGTGGGCGAGCGCGACGTCGCCCGCGGCGAACACCCCGGGCGCGCTCGTGCGCATCCGCTCGTCGGTGACCACGCGGCCGTCCTGGACCGCCAGGCCGGCGGCCTCGGCCAGCCGCGCGCGCGGCCGCACGCCCGTCGCGAGCAGGACGAGGTCGGCCTCGAGCGGGGGAGCGCCGGTCACGCGCACCGCCCCGCCGTCGAGCGACGCGACCGGGGCGCCGAGGTGAAGCCCCACGCCGAGCTCGGCCAGCCAGCTCGTGATGCGCCGGCCGGCCTCCTCGCCGAGCCGGGCGGCGTGCACGACCGCCTCGTCGGAGACGAGCGTGACGCGCAGCCCGCGCATGGTCAGCGAGGCCGCGGCCTCGCAGCCGATGAAGCCCGAGCCGACCACGACCGCGGTGCGGGCGTCCTTCGCGCGGGAGCGCAGGGCGAGCGCGTCCTGGAGCGAGCGCAGCATCAGGATCCGCGAGTCGTCGGCGCCGGGGACCGGAAGGCGGACGGACTCGGCGCCCGTGGCGAGCACGCAGGCGCCGTACTCGAGCGGCTCGCCGCCGGCCAGCAGCAGCCGGCCCGCGTCGGGCTCGAGCGCCTCCACCGCTGCCTCGCGCCGCAGCTCGATCTCGTGCTCGCGATAGAAGGCGTCGTCCTCGAGCGCGGCCTCGTCGGTCTCCCCGCGCAGCAGGTCCTTGGAGAGCAGCGGGCGCACGTAGGGGGCGTCGGGCTCGGCGGTGAGCATCGTCACCGAGCCGTCGCCGCCGGCCTCGCGGTAGGCGCGCGCGGCGGCCAGCGCCGCCGGGCCTCCCCCGACGATCGCCAGGGAGGCGCTCATGCGACCTCGAAGCGGTCGAGGACGTACTCGGGCGTGCGCTCGCCGCGCGACGCCGGCCCGAAGCGGGCCGCGAGCCGCTCGTGCACCTCGTCGCCCCCGAGCGGATAGGTCTCGGTGGCCGGCCGCCAGTGGACGGCGAGCAGGCTGCCGCCCGGGGCCAGCTCGCGCCCGATCGCGGCCACCATCGCCGAGAACGCCGCGTCGTCGAGGTAGTAGAGGACCTCCGAGCAGACGATCAGCTCGAACGGGCCGGCGGGGAAGTCCTCGGGCAGCTCGCGGCGCTCGACGGTCACATGGGGGAGGGCGGCGAGCCGCTCGCGCGCGGCGTCCGCCGCCGTCTCGGCGGCGTCGACCGCGAGCAGCCGGTCGCAGTGGGCGGCGAGGCGCTCCGTGAGCACGCCGATCGAGCAGCCGGCCTCGAGCGCGCTCGCGTAGCGGCGGCCGTCGAGCGCGGCGACCGTGGCCTCGTACTTGGCGTGCTCGTAGGCGCTGGTCTCGAAGTCCCAGGGGTCCCGATCGCGCGCGTAGAGCGCGTCGAAGTAGCTCGCCTCCAGCCTGGGCCTCACGTCAGCGCCTCCCGGCCGAGCCGCGCCACCAGCGGGTCGAGGCGGTGCTGGAGCACGAACAGCTCGAGGTCGCGGCGGGCGCGGTCGAGCGCCGTGCCGGTGGCGAACGGGCGCGAGCCGCACGCGCGGGCCGCCTCGTCGAGCAGGGTGCGGACGGCGCCGGCGATCGCTTCGCGCAGCTGCACGGACAGCGAGCGCAGGTCGGATTCCGGCTCGGCGTCGGCGCGGGCGGCGGCGTGCTCGAGCCAGCGGTCGATCGTCGCCCGCGCGGTCACGATCCGGCCCGCGCCGAGCGCGCGCAGGTCGTCGGGCTCGCCGCGCGCCGCGAGGTCGGCCAGCGCGGCGTCGGCCGCGGTGTCCGCCATCCCCGCCCAGGCGGCGGCGGTGCGGATGGCGTCGCGGGAGAACCAGGGCTCGCGACCGAGCTCACCGGGCTCGCCCAGCACCGCGAGCACGGGCGCGCCGTGGAAGCGCACGCGATGGCTCTCCGACGCGCGCATCCCGCCCGAGCGGTACCAGGAGCGGTCGACCTCCGTGCCCGCGGAGAGGTCGACGTAGGCCAGCGACGGGGGGCCCGGCTCGTCGCGCCGGGCGAGCACGAGCGCGCGCTGGAGGCCGCCGGCGCCGCTGCAGAAGACCTTCTCGCCCTCGAGCGCGAGCCCGTCGCCCGTCTGCACCAGCCGGGCGGGCTCGCCCTCCCCGGCGGCCGGGTCGGCGCCCCAGACGCCGAGCCGCAGCCGTCCCTCGCGGACCGCCGCCAGCTCCGCGGAGCGCAGCGGCTCCGGTGCGGCGACCGCGACCCGCTCGACCCCGTTGAGGTGGCCCTCGAAGATCCGCCCGACCGACCCGTCGGCACGCGCGACCGCCCGTACGGCGGCCCACTCGCGCGCGCGTCCGGGATGCCGGTCGCCCACGGTGAGCGCGAGCGCGCCGTCGGCGGCGAGCGCGGCGAACGCCGCCTCCGGGAAGGCGGGGTCGGCGTCGAGCGCGGCCGCGCCGCGCGCGATCGCCTCGAGCGTCGCCGCGGAGACGGCGGGGTCGCGGGCGAGCGCGGTCATGCCGGGGCGAGCTCCGGGTTGCCGGCGGGCACCGGGCCGAGCAGCCGCCCGGGCTCCAGGCCGAGCGCCCGCGCCGCGGCGACGAGCGGCTCGACCAGCGCGACCGTCTCCTCGCAGCCGTCGCGCAGCGCGCCGGGACCGAGGCCGTCGTGGGCGAGCACGACCGCGCCCGGGCGCAGCCCCGGAGCGACCGCGGAGAGCATGGTCGCTGCCCGGTCGCCGCGCCAGTCCTCCGTGTCCGCCGTCCAGCCGGTCAGCTCGAGGCCCGCGCGCTCCGCGAGGGCCGGCGTCCACGGAGCCAGGTCGCCCCAGGGCGCCCGCCAGCGCGACGGCCGCGCGCCCAGCCCGCGCAGGACGGCGAGCCCGCGCTCGGCGTCCGCGGCGATCCGCTCGGCGGGATGGGCGGGGTGTCGCAGGTGCCCGTGGCCGTGCAGCTCGACGGCGTGGCCCTCGGCGAGCGCGCGGCGCACCGGCCCGGGGTGGCGCTCCGCCGCCTCGCCCAGCATGAAGAACGTCGCGCGGGCGCCCGCGCGCGCGAGCGCGTCGAGCAGCGCCGGCGTCCACACGGGGTCCGGACCGTCGTCGAAGGTCAGCGCGAAGGTGGTCGTCGTCATGGCTCCCCGGGTGTGCTTCCCGAAGCCGCGCGATCCCATCCGCATCTGCCACCCTCAGCCCGATGCGGGCACGAACGGCGTCATGGATCGCCATGGCGTGCCTGGCCCTCGCGGGGTGCGGCGGGGACGAGCCCGGCACCTCCCCGCCGGCCGTTGTGATCTGGGCCGTCGGGGACGGCGGGGTGCCCGGCGAGCCCGCGCGCGAGGTCGCCGAGCTGATCGCGCGCGACGACCCCGACCGGGTGCTGTACCTCGGCGACGTCTACGAGACCGGCACGGCCGAGGAGTTCCGGGGCTTCGGCGAGGTCTTCGGCCCCCTCCTCGAGCGCATGTGGCCGACGCCGGGCAACCACGACTGGCAGAACCACGCGACGGGCTACGACCCGTTCTGGCGCGACGTGCGAGGCCGGCCCCAGCCGCATGACTACGAGCGCCGGGCCGGCGGGTGGGAGGTCATCTCGGCGAACTCCGAGACCCCCGACGACCGCGAGCAGCTGCGCCGGCTCGGTGACTACGCCGCCGGCGGCGGGAACTGCCGGATCGCCTTCTGGCACCGCCCGCGCTTCAACGCCGGCGAGCACCGCGGCGAGGAGGCCGCGGTCGCCCCGTTGTGGGAGACCGTCAAGACCCGCGCGGCGATCCTGCTGTCGGGGCACGACCACAACGTCCAGCGCTTCGAGCCCGTCGACGGCACCGTCCAGTACGTGGTCGGAGCGGGCGGCCGCGGCCACTACGGCGTCGACGAGTCCGATCCGCGGCTGGCCTTCTCCGACGACACGGCGGACGCCGCCCTGCGCATCCGGCTCACGCCGGGCACCGCCGACCTGCGCTTCATCGCGGCGGACGGCACCGAGCTCGACCGCAGCACCGTCCGCTGCGAGGGCTGATCCAGCCGCGTTTCGCCGCTATGCTCGGATCCGTCCTGGTGGGCGTAGCTCAGTTGGTAGAGCTCCGGGTTGTGGTCCCGGCGGCCGCGGGTTCGAGTCCCGTCGCTCACCCCTCAGAAGTCCCTGCAAAGCGGGCTCTTTCTCCGACGGCGTAGCGCCGAGCCTGCGAGCGACGGGGTCAAACGCGGGGACAATTTCTCGGTTCCATCGGGGCCAACTTTGCGAGACCTGCCTTGCAGGAGCATGGCTCGAACGAAGCGCGCCAACGGCGCTGGGACCGTCTACATCAAGAACGGCAGCTACTACGGCCGCTGGATCACGGTCGAGGGCGGCCGGACCAATCGGAAGCTCGGACGGGGCAGCCAGCCGGGCACGCGCGACGGCATGACGCGCACCCAAGCGGAGAAGCGCCTGCGCGAGCTCATGGCGACCGTCCAAGGTCACCAGCGACCCGGAGCGGACGATGGCGCTGGCCGGCCAGGCGCTCCTGACCCGGCTCGAGGCGAAGGGCAGCTCGAAGTCGCACCTGGAGACCGTGGAGTCGCATCTCCGGGTGCATCTCGTGCCGTTCTTCCGCGAGAAGCCGCTCGATCGCATCACCGATACGGACATCACGCGCTTGCTTGCGCGGCTCAACCGCCTGGGTCGCAAGCCGAAGACGATCCGGAACATCGCCAGCACGCTGCACTCGGTGTTCGAGCTCGCGATCCGTCGGCGCTGGGATCACCGTCAAACCCTCTCGATCGCGATGCCGTGATTTCGAATTCGAACGCACAGCAGCCGACTGCCCCCCTGAGCCCACCGGCCGTAGACGGCGGTCCCGACGAGGTGCTGCAGTCCCCGACGGCTCGGCTTTCGAATGCTCGAGCTCGCGCGGCTGCCGCCTCGGCGTTGCGGCGTGCTCTAGGGCGACGCTGGACGCGCGGGGCCCGCAAGCGCTTCTCGTGCTCGCGCGTCTCCTCTGTGAGGATCCCCTGTCGCGTCCAGTGGCGGTACCGCGGCCGCCGCCAAGCACGCCGCGTGATCGTCACGCTCGACGGCGACGCTGTTCGAACAACCGTCCGACGCTAGACGAACGACACGGGTCGCCCCCACCCCGGCCAGAGCCCGTCAGTACGCCCTTCCGCCCAGCCCCCGGCGATACCGGGTAGCCGACGCCGCGCACCTGCGGGCTCGGCGCAGTAGCTGCTCGGTCCTTGTTACCTCCGGCCGCTCTTGACCGCGGCGGCGGGGATCACGACGACGACGCGATCCGCGTCGCGCAGCAGCGTGTGCGACACGCTTCCAAGGGCACCCCGGAGAGGCCCGAATCCCCGCGACCCGACGACGATCTCGTCGGCTTCGCGCGCATCGGCAGCGCTGAGGATGGCACGCGCCGGCGGCCCTTCGAGCAGGGAGGTCTCGAGTTGCACGTCCGCAGACCACTCGTCTTCCAGCGCTTCGAGATGGCGCCGGCCTTCGGCCTGGGACGCGTCGAGTACGCGCTGGTAGCTGGGGAACCCCAGTCGGTCGGGGACGCCCTGGAACGCATGCACGGCGACGACCCGCCCTGCATCCGCCGCCTGCCGTGCGGCGTAAGCGACTGCGCCTCGCGCGGCTTCCGAACCGTCGTACCCCACGATGAGCGTCTTCTCATCAGGTCCGGGGTGCGGGGTCCGGCGCTTCGGGCCGGGGGGCGGCACGATGACGACCGGACGGTCCGCCTGCTCGAGCAGCGCGTGCGAGACGCTGCCGATGGCGGCGCCGATCCGGCTGAGCCGTCGGGAGCCGACGACGATCTCGTCAGCATCGTGATGACGCGCCAGTGACGCGAGGCGCTCGGCCGGCAAGCCGTCGAGCACCACCGTGTCCGTGTCCACGTCCACCCGTCCGGCCAATCGGTCGACCAGTTCGAGGGCGGTTGCATGACGCTGCGGCGTGAACTCGGCCAAGACGTTCGTGGCGACCATCGGCAGAGGGGTCATGACGTGGGCGACGATCAATCGACCACCCGCGGCAAGGCGCCGGGCCGCGTGATCGATCGCGAGCTGCGCACCGGAGGACCAGTCCACACCGACGACGATGGACTGGGCGCCTGTATCGCGGACAACATGTTCGTTCAGTGCCGAGGTGGCGGTCATGGGTGTCTCCTTTGGGTAGCTCCCATCCCAGGATCGCGTTCGACGGCCCCCGAGGCCATGGGGTCGCTGGTGCATCTTCGACCCGCGATCACTGCACCCCATACAGATCGCCGCTCGATCTTCGTCGCCGCACCGCTCGTCGACCCGATGAGGCGATCCTGCCAGGGCTGTCGCGCACCGCTTGAACGCGTCGACGTTGACACGAGCTGGCGCCTCGTCTGCGCGAAGCTGCATCCGGCGGCTCATTGCACCGTCGAGGTGAGGGCGGGATGGTTCTCCTATGTCCAGCCGTGATTCGTCGCCTACGCCGTTCGGACAACCATCGGCGAGTCGGCCGCGGAAGGTAGTTGTCGGCTATGACGGCTCTGACTCGGCGCGCCGCGCACTCGAGCGCGCCGCGGCGTTCGCCGGCCCGCAGACGCAAGTCGTTGCCGTCGCTGTCGTCGAGCCGTATCCCGGGAGCGGTGTGACGATTCCGGTCAACGAGACTGAGGCCGAGGTCCGTCGCCGCCAGGACGACCTCGTCGAAGCCCGGGCATGGCTCGAAAGTCACGGCGTAGACGCCTCGACCAGGCTGCTGCACGGCGATCCAGCCGAAGCTCTGATCGGTGCCGCGAAGGGCGCCAACCTCGTCGTCGTCGGCAGCCGCAACCTGAGTCGACTTCAGAGCCTCGTCCTCGGCTCCGTGAGCTCCAGGGTCGTCTCCGGCGCGCCCTGTGACGTCCTTGTCGTGCGATAGGCGCGAAGGCGCGCCAGGGCCGAGCGACAGATAAGGTCGAGGCCATGAGCGAGCCAGGAGCCAAGCGGATCATCATCGCGCTGGATCCGTCCAAGAGCCCGCTGGACCCGCTGCGGTTGGGCGGGGAGCTTGCGCGTCGGCTCGAGTTGCCGGCCGTCTTGATCACCGTGTTCGTCCACCACCCGTTGCTCATCGGCCCTGAGACGGACGGGCAGCGCGCGGCACGAACCGCAGCGCAGCACGATCTGCTCGAGCTCGGGCGGACGCTGGATGGCGTCGTGGTCGACGATGCCCTGGTCCTCGCCAGCAGTTCCCCGGCTCGCGCGCTTCACGAGCGGAGCACGGACCCGTCGACGGTGTTGGTCGTGGTCGGGTCGACGACGCGTGGCGCGATCCGGCGCGTGCTGCCCGGCAACATCGCGCACGAGCTCCTCAGCGGGGCGGCATGTCCGGTCGCCATCGCGCCGCACGGTTATGCGGAGCAGGACGCGCGTCCGCTCGCCACCGTCGGCGTCGCGTACGACGGTTCGGCCGAAGCGCAGCAGGCGCTGGACGGCGCGCGCCAACTCGCCCGCCGCGCGAGCGCCACGCTGCACATCGTCACCGCCGTGGAGCCGCTGGCCTTCGGCGCCGTCCCCGTCTCGACGATGGAGCCTGCCATCTCCGCGGGCCGCCTCCTCGAGGACGAGATGCAGGCCGTCCACGACACGGCCGTCAGTGAGAGCCGGGACCTCGTCGAGACTCAGAGCGTTCTCGTGCGTGGCGAGCCGGCCGACGTGCTGCTGCAGCAGAGCCAGCAGCTGGACGTCCTGGTGGCGGGTTCGCGCGGCTACGGGCCGCTCGGCGCGGTGCTGCTCGGCAGCACGACCCGCGAGCTCATGCACGGAGCTGGGTGCCCCGTGGTCATCGTCCCGAGGGGCAGGGCGCTCGAACTCGGCGACGCCTGACTGCCCTGTAGCGGACCAGCTGCGTCAGGTCGACGGGACGAACCGGCCGCGCAGACTGGGGTCGACGAGGTCGACGTACTCCGGGTGGCGCTGGATGTAGGCGGCGGTGAACGGACAAAGCGGGATCACGGTCTTCCCGCTCGCCCGGGTGTGGTCGAGCACTCCGCGGACCAGCTCACTCCCAAGTCCCTCGCCCTCCCGTCGCTCGTCGATCTCCGTATGCGCGACGATCACGTTCTCGCCCGCAGGCCGATACTCGGCCCAGCCGACCAGCTCGCCGTCGTCGCGCAGCTCGAACCGGCTCTTGCCTGGGTTGTCCTCGACGCTCCGGCTGATGCCGTGACGTTAGCGGTGCCTGCCCGTGCGTACGATGTGGTCGATGGCGTGGCAGGTCTATCTCTCAGGGGAGATCCACACCGATTGGCGCGAGCGGATCGAGCGCGGTGCCGAGGCGGCCGGCCTGGACATGCGGTTCGCCGCGCCCGTGACTGACCATGCTGCTTCCGATGCGGCGGGCACGGCGATCCTCGGCGAGCAGGACCGCCCGTTCTGGAACGACCACCTCGGGGCCGGCGTCAATGCCATTCGCACACGCACACTGATCGAGAAGGCCGATGTCGTGGTCGTGCGCTTCGGCGAGCAGTACCGGCAATGGAACGCCGCCTTCGACGCCGGCTACGCGGCGGCGCTGGGCAAGCCGTTGATCACCTTGCATCCGCCGGATCACGATCACGCGCTCAAGGAGGTCGACCGTGCCGCGCTGGCCGTCGCACGTGAGCCCGAGCAGGTGGTCGAGATCCTCCGTTACGCGCTCGCAGCTCCGGCGACGTAAGCAGGTCACCGCGTCGGCCGGCGCAGCCCGAATGGCGCCCCCGGCGACGACGGAGGGGCAGGGACCCGGAATTCGGCTCGAGCGCTTCATCGGCGGTCATCTGCGCTCCTTCGTGACGGTGCCCGATCAGCATTGTCGTGCTCAGTGACGATGCTCGCGTGAGTCGAGTGACCTTGTGGCAGGATCGCTGCCCGTGCTGCCGGGATTCGACCCCGACCTCATCCTCGCTCTGAACCTGGCCGGCACGTTCGTCTTCGGCCTCAGCGGCGGCATCGCCGGTGTGCGCAAGCGCCTCGACGCGTTCGGCGTCGTCGTGCTCGCGATCGCCGTCGGGATGGCCGGCGGCATCGTGCGCGACCTGTTGATCGGTCGCCCGCCGGAGACGTTCCGCGACTGGCGTTACCTCGCCGCAGCCGGCGCGGCTGGCATCGTGACGTACCTAGCACCGCGGTCGATCGAGCGCTCGCAGCACCGCCTCGACGTCCTGGACGCAGCGGGTCTCGCGCTGTTCTGCGTCGCCGGCGCCTCGACCGCGCTGGCCTTCCGCGTTCCGCCGGCCCAGGCGGTCGTCCTCGGCGCCATCACCGGCATCGGTGGTGGGATGCTCCGCGACATCCTCGTGAACGAGATCCCAGGCGTTCTCCGAGGCGGCCTCTACGCCGTGCCCGCCCTGCTGGGAGCAGCAATCGTGGTCATCGCGTCCGAGGCCGGCTCGCACAGCATCGCATTCCCGGTTCTCGGCATGCTCGTCTGCTTTGTCGTACGCCTCGTCGGTCTGCGTCGAAATATCAACCCACCGCGAGACACCGAGCGATAGCCCGAGTGGGGCCCGCACGAGCCGGATTTGGTCCCGCGCCCCCATGAACGGCCTGCCGTGATGTCACCACGATGCATGCGTGCAAAGACGAACGAACTTGATGCGCGGCGTCGACGTCGCGGTGATCGGCGGTGGGGCGGTTGGCGTGTGCTCTGCCCTGGAGCTGGCGCGGCAAGGGGCGACGGTTGCGTTGCTCGAGCGGGGCGCGGATCTTGCGTGGGGGTGCTCTGCGGGCAACGCCGGGATCGTCGGGCCGAGCCACGTTCTGCCGCTCGCCAGCCCGGCGGCCGTTCGGGACGGGATGCGATGGATGTCCCGGCCGGACAGCCCCTTCTATGTTCGGCCGAATCCCGCCACCCGCGCCGCAGTCGAACGGACGCTGCCGACCCTGGGGAAGCGCCGGACCCTCGAGGTATGGCGTGGCTTACGCCCCTGCACGCCGGACGGCCTGCCGGTTATTGCCCGCCCGCCGGAGATCGAGAATGTGGCACTGGCGGCCGGCCACGGGATGTGGGGGCTGCAACTGGCGCCTGTGACGGCCCTTCTTGTCGCGCAGCTGATCGCCGGCCGGACTCCGAGCCACGATCTCGACCCTCTCCGTGCGGAGCGCTTCGGTCTGCCCGCGCGGCCCCGCCGCCGGCAAACGACCACCGTCATGGCGGGTCAGGCATGAGCGTGCTCGTCTGGTCGATGGTGGGCATCGCCCTGTGGCACTTCACGGTGCTCCTGCCCGACAAGTTCGCCGGCGGGATCATCGGAGCTTTCCTCGCCGCGCTGTTCGGGGCGTTGGTGAGCGGATACGCCTTGCCGGCACCAGGACTCCCGACCGAGAACCCGCCCGGGCTCTCAGAGGCGATCTGGGCGCTGCCCGGCTCAGCGATCGCCCTCGCAGGGTCCTACGTCTGGGGCTCTCGCCAGGACACCCACGAGTAACGAGCCTGCCGACTGTCAAGCGCGAGCGACCTCCGCGTGCGGCGCGGACTCGATCATCCGTCGCGTCCAGAACCTGCTGGACTGGCAGGCGAGCTGGGGTTCGCGTAGCCGGTCTGCCGTCAGACGCAGGTGGAAGCACAGGGCCTCAGCGGAGGGCTCCAGATGGCCCCCATCCGCCGGGTCGTCGTGGCCAAGGGTCACTGCGTTAGCGGCTTGGAGCATGCCGACGGAGAGCCGGTCGAGCGCCTCCTCGATGTGTGCGAGCGCGACGCCGAGCGTTTGAGGGTCTTCGGCCGCGGAAGCGTGTGTGAGCACCTTGCCGGCCGCCCGTTGGAGTTCGTGCGCGCCGGCCTTCAGGGCCTGCTGATCATGGGGTGTCGAGCGTTCGTCGTTCATGCCTCCGATGGTGGTCGTGCGCTAGCTGCGCGACCATGGGCTCCGGGCCTCATCTGCTCCTCAGCGGCGGTCCAGCACGAACGCTGAATTGGGGTCCGTGTGACGAGCTCATGGAGTCTGGAACCAATGGTCTCGGCCTGCCCGCGGTGGAAGGCTGCATCCATGCTGTTGCGGAGGTTGAGACTCATACGAGCCCTCCGGCGCTGCGGGCGGCCGCGGAGGCTGGTCGACTGCGAGCAGTGCGGCCGCGACTTCGTGATTCCGGTCTCGTGGTCCGATCTCGACGCGGAGCGGTGGTCGATCCGCTTGCGCTGCGGCGAATGTGGGACTGCTCGCGAGGTCGTCGTCGACAACGACGAAGCGCGCCGGTTCGAAGCCGACCTCGATAGGGGGACGCGAGAGATCGCGCGAAGCCTGGCGCGTGTAGCGCCTTCACCGAGGTGCTGACCGAACACCTCAAGGGAAGCGAGGAACGACATGACCAAGATCCTCATCGGCGTCGACGGCTCTGACCGATCGGAGGACGCCGTCGCCTTCGGACGAGCGCTCGCGCTCGCCGCCAGCGCCCCGGTGATCCTGGCGACGGTGCACCAGAGGGAACCACGCCAGCCCCGGCTCGACGGATACCTCGCGCCCGCAGGGCTGCGGGAAGAAGCGGAGACGATGCTCGCCCGGTATGCGCTCATGCTCCTCGACGTCGGCGATGTTGAGCGCCGGCTCCTGGCAGATCACTCGCCCGCCCACGCGTTGCAAGAAGCCGCCGAGCAGGCCGGCGCGGGCATCATCGTGGTCGGCTCGAGTCACATCGGCCGTCTCGGTCGCGTGCTGCCCGGCAGCACGGCGGAGCGGCTGCTCCATGGGGCTCCGTGCCCGGTGGCCGTCGTTCCCGTCGGCTTCGGAGCACACGGGCTTGCGGAGCATCCGGCGATCGGCTGCGGCTTTCAGGCGACCGACGATGGAGCGGCCGCGCTCGAGTGCCGCAGAGGAGCTCGCGCTCGCCCTCGGAGGCTCACTGCAGGTCGTGCACGTCGTCGAGCCGCCGTCGTACCTCTACGACACGGGGGAGATGCCGCTGAACATGCCCGAGCTCGACGCGAACATGAGAGCCAACGCCGGCCGGGCGTTGCGCGAGCGCGTCGGCCACCTCAGCGCGAGGCTGCACCTCGTGGAGGGCACGGTCCACGTCGGCAGGGCCGCCGATCGGCTCATCGCCCTGTCGGAGACCGTCGATCTGATGGTCGTCGGCTCGCGCGGCTACGGCCCGCTCAAGGCAGTCCTGCTCGGCGGCGTGTCCGGACAGCTGATCCGCTCGGCTGCGTGTCCCGTGATCGTCGTCCCGCGGGGAGCGGAGTCGACCGTCGGTTCGCTGTTCGGTCGGTCCGCCGTGGCTGACGCCTCCTGAGCGCGACTGGGGCGGAAACCTCCACGGGATGGGGGCGTCCATGCATGGCCGCGCGTCACGGCCCGCGCCACGCTGAAGCCACGCGACAGAGGAGGACACGATGCGGCTGTTCAAGCGGAAGACGGCTCGGATCACGCCGAGCGCGCGCTGGCCGACGCGGTCGCGCTGGCCCAGGAGAACCGTGGACGGCTGACCGTGCTGTCCATTGCGCCGGAGCCCTCGGTATGGGTGTTCAGCGGCTACGGGGTCCCCGTTGACATCGATGCTCTCAGCGGCCAGGTGGAGCGGGCCTGCTCCGCCATGCTCGACCGTCGTCGTGATGGGCTCGCGTGGGCGTGGCGAGCTGCGCTCACTGCTGCTCGGCAGCGTGAGCCACCACGTCCTGCAAGGGAGCCGCCTCCCGGTGCTCGTCGTTCACGGTTCGACGAGTCCGCGGCGGATGGCGTAGCGCGTGAGCTCGACGCGGTCGCGCATGCCGAGCTTCTCGAGGATGTTCGCGCGGTGGCGCTCGACCGTCTTCTTGGAGATGAAGAGCATCTCACCGATCTCCTCGTTGGTGTGGGCCTCCGCGACGAGCTTGACGATCTCCTCCTCGCGCGGCGTGAGCACCTCGCCGCGGCCGACCTCGCCGGCGCGCGCGCGCTCGACGTAGTCGCGCATGAGCGCGCGAACGCCTCCGGGATAGAGGAACGGCTCCCCGCGCATCGCCGCTCGGCATGCCTCCACGAGATCGCGGTCGACCGCGCTCTTGAGCACGTAGCCCGAGGCGCCGACCTTGATCGCCTCGAACAGGTACTGCTCGTTGTCGTGCATCGACAGGATCAGGACGCGCACCTCGGGCCGGCGCTGGCTGATCTCGCGGGCCGCCTGCAGACCCGTCTTGCGCGGCATCGATATGTCCAGGATCGCCAGATGGACGTCCTGGGCCAGGGCCTGCTCGACTGCTTCATCGCCGTCCGTCGCCTCGGCGACGACCTCGAAGTCCGGTTGGGCGTTGAGCACGGTCTTGAGACCTCGGAGGACGATCGGGTGGTCGTCCGCGACGAGGATCCGGGTCTTGAGGGGAGTGGTCATGAGTCGGCAGTACATCCTTCCACCCATCGACGTGCGGGCCGTAGCGAAGCAGAGTGCGTGGCATGGAACCCGACGCAGAACGTCTCACCGAGCACGCCGGGGAGCTGGTGTCCGCTGCGTGCCGACTGGCGGACTCCGTGGCAGATCCGTCGACCGCGCTCCACCTGCCCGAGGCACTCGCGCGAATTGGTGACGCGCTCGACGCCTTGAGCCTCGCCTTCGAGCGCGCGCCGCATTCGCTCGTCCCCACCGGCGATCCGTTCGAACGTGTCTGCAGCCGATTCGCGCGGGCGGCAGACGCCTGGCCGGCGACCTACGGGCGCGAAGGCCCGTCCTACGAACGTCAGGCGCAGCTCCTCAGCTCCCTCTATGAGGCCGGCGCGACACTGCGCCTGTCCCGCCGAGCCTGCGCGCGAGCCAACGACCTGCTGATCGATCTGACGGCGTCGGAAGAACCCGCCGCTCATCATGCGTCTCTCGCCCGCCTCTGACCCGCTCGCACGGGCTCCCGACAACGAGCTCTACGACCGTGGAGCGGATCTCGTCGAAGCGGCGATGGCGATCCGCCGCGTCGCGGGATCGCCTGGTGCCAGCCGTGCGGTTCCGGCAGTCCTCGGGTGCATCGAGTCGGCGCTCCAGGAGCTCGTCATGGCTTCGACCGCCCTGGAACAGGCCATGGAGGAGGTCGCGGATGGCCGTACCGATCGGGTCGCCGAGCGGATGCACCGTGGCTACGCGAATCTCCACGAGGCGCTGTTCGATGCCCATACCGCCGCTGCAGCAGCTCGCTCGCTCACGAGTCGAGCCCTCGGGCGATTGGGCCGTGGGTCATGAAGCGCGACCGGAATCGCCATGTTGCTCTCGCTGCGCGACGCGGCGGACGTAGGCCTCGAAGTCACGCTCGAACTGGGGCCACCATGTGGGTTCCGCAGGGGTCGTCTCGGTCTCGGGTTCCACCCGCCCGGCGAACGCCGCAAGCGCGACGGCGATCAGGCTCATCAGGAAGGCGAGGCAGCTGAGGATGATCGTCCACCCGGGACCGCGCCCGACCAACGCGCCGAAGAGCACCGCGCCGGTCAGCGCCAGACATCCCCACCGTGTCTTGTCGAGCCGCGGCCAGCCCTCGTCGAGAACGGCTGCGAAGAAGCCGCCGCTCAAGACGAAGCCGCCGAGGGCCAGGAATTCGATCGCTGTCGGTTCGCGGCTCATGACGCGAAGCCTGCTCCGGCGAGGCGGCCTCGTCCATGGGCTCGGGACCTCATTGAGCGAGCGCCGCCGGCACGGCGGGCGCTTGCGCACCAGAACCTCACGAAGGAGGCGCTCATGCTCGACCATCAGCAGCGATTCAAGGTCATCATCGGCGGCAGCGGGCCCGCGGCGATCGAGGCGGCACTCGTGTTGCGGCAGCTGGCCCGCGCCCGCGTCGAGGCGACGATGATCACCCCGGACGAGGAGTGCGTGCATCTGCCCATGTCGGTGCTGGCTCCGTTCGCTCGGTCCGGCAGCACCCGCTATCCGTTGGCTGCCCTGGTGGGCGATGCCGGCGCCGTCCTGCGCCGAGGAACCATCGCCTCGGTCGACCCAGCAGCGCGCGAGGTGCGCACAGCGGACGGCGAGACACTCGCATACGACGCGCTCCTGATCGCCGTCGGCGGCGTCCAGCGGTTCCCGTATCCGCGTGCGCTGGCCTACGGGGGACCGGGTGCCGAGGAGCGCATGCACGGGCTCATCCAAGACATCGAGGGCGGCTACGTGAAGCGGGTGGCGTTTGTCGTGCACCCCGACGTCTCGTGGCCGCTGCCGCTCTACGAGCTGGCCCTCATGACGGCCGAGCGGGCCGACGACCTGTGCGCCCACGTCGAGCTGACGCTCGTAACGCCGGAGGCGTCGCCGCTCGAGCTGTTCGGGCCCGACATCGCGCGCGACGTGGGAGAACTGCTCGACGCGGCCGGGATCGCGCTGCGTACCGGCACTCGCGCCGATGTGCCGAAGTCCAACGTGGTCGGGTTGCGTCCGGGCAGCGAGCGCCTGCACGTCGATCGCGTGGTGACGCTTCCGACGCTGGCGGGGCCGAGGATCGACGGGCTGTCGCACGACGGCGCCGGATTCTTACCGGTGGATCCTCACGGCCGCGTGCGGGACGCGCCGGGCGTCTACGCGGCCGGCGACGTCACCGACTTCGGCATCAAGCAGGGCGGCATCGCGTGCCAGCAGGCGGATGCGGCCGCGGAAGCGATCGCGGCGAGCGCCGGAGCGCCGATCGAGCCGACCGCATTCGCGCCGGTCTTGCGGGCACTCCTGGTCACGGAGCACGCGGCGAGATGGCTGCACCATGACCTGAGTGCCGACGACACAGGAACCAGCACCGCGGCCGGGCCACCGGAAGATCCGCCCTGGACCAAGATCTCCGGCCGCGAGCTCTCGCGGCATCTCTCACAGATCCCCGCGACTTGGCGCAGAACGGGTAAGAAGCCGGTCGCGAGCGGCGCTCACAAGCCATGATCCGCCTCCGGCAACTCCACGACGCCGGCGTGTCGATCTGGCTCGACACGCTCTCGCGCGACCTGCTCGACAGCGGCAGGTTCACAGAGCTGATCGCCGGTTCGGCGGTCACGGGGGCGACGTCGAACCCGACGATCTTCGCGAAGGCGATCGCGGACTCCGATCTGTATGACGACCAGCTCGCCGCCATCGCGGTGGCTGGCGTCCGCGACCTCCGGGAGTTGTTCTTCGCGGTCGCGCTCGAGGACATTCGTCGCGCCGCTGATCTGCTGCGGCCCGCCTACGAGGCGAGCGGCGGCCGCGACGGATTCGTGTCCTTCGAGTGCACCCCCGACGTCGCCGACGACACTGCTGCCACGGTCGAGCAGGGGCTCGAGCTGTGGGCCCGCATCGCACGGCCCAACGCGATGATCAAGGTCCCCGCCACCGACGCCGGACTGCCCGCGATCGAGGCCCTCACGGCACGCGGGGTCAACGTCAACGTGACGCTGCTGTTCTCCGTCGATCGCTACGAGCAGGTCATCGACGCCTACCTCGCCGGCCTCGAACGCCGGATCCAGGCGGGGGAGGCGGTCTGCGCCATCGCATCGGTGGCCTCGTTCTTCGTCTCGCGGATCGACGCCAAGGCCGACGCCGTCCTCCCTGCGGGCTCGTCGCTGCGCGGCCGAGTGGCGATCGCGAACGCCCAGAGGGCATACGCGCGCTACCGCGCTCGCTTCACCGACCGGCGCTGGCTCGCGCTCGAACGCGCCGGCGCACATCCCCAGCGGCCGTTGTGGGCCAGCACCGGCACGAAGGATCCCGCCTACTCGGACGTTCTCTACGTCGAGCGACTGATCGCGCCCGGGGTGATCAACACGATGCCCGAGACCACGCTCAGCGCGTTCGCCGACCATGGGTACGTCGGGGTGGAGATGACCGCCGACGCCGGAGCGGCGGAGGCGACTCTGCGCGACGCGAGCGAAGCCGGCATCGACCTCGACGCGATCACCCGCGAGCTCGAGCGTGCCGGAGTTCGCGCGTTCTGCGACTCTTACAGCGAGCTGCTCTCCCGCATCGAGATCGTGCTGCAGCGGGTCGCCTTGGACCGGGAGCCAAGCCCAGCGTCCTAAGGGTCACTCCGCGCGCGGGATAGAGGCGCGCACCCATTTCGAGGGGCCCTCCGGAGGACGATCTGCGGCCGTACCACCACCCTGCCACTGCCACTCGACGTGGTCGGCTCGGTTGTCTGCGCCGCATCCGATGACCGCTCACGCACACGGTGTCGCCGCTGACGACCAGGCGGTCGGCGATCAGGCGGCGGTGGCAGCGCCACCAGAGCGCCTCGGCACACATCATGACGGTGCGCTGCTCCGAGGCCATTCCGCGGAGATCTGCCAGCGCCCGGCGAACTCCTCGCTCATTGCGTAGTCGGCATTGGCACCACCGGTACGAAATACCGCGGTCAGGAAGGCTCGTAGCGAGCGCCTCAGCTCCGAAGTGGGGGTGACGGCGCGAGCCCGGCGCCGTTCGGACGTCGACCAGCAGGGCGATCTCGTTGACGCGAAGCAACCCGACGAACACGTCGAACGAATGCGTGGAGTGTCCGACCGTCCAGACCGTCATCCAGGAAGCGGCCGGAGCTCAGCGGTCGTGGGCCGCGGGGACGATCATGGTCGGCCGGTTGGTCTTGTGCAGAACCGCCCGCGACACGCTGCCAAGCAAGACCGAGCGAAGACCTGTCAGTCCGCGAGAGCCCATGACGATCGACGCGGCCTCGACCCGGTCGGCTTCACGGAGGATCGTCTCCGAAACGGGGCCGGCGGACACGACCGCGAGCGGCTCGGCGCAGAGGTCTCCCGCCCTCGCGACGCGGACGCCTTCGTCGGCGATCGCGCCGACTCGGTCGGCGGCTGCCCGATCGATCTGAACGAAGTCGGCCATGCTGTCGAGTGCTCCTGCCCACGCTTCGCTACCAAGAGCAGTCGCCCTTCCGACGGAGACCACGAGGGCATCGCGGCCCGGGAACAGCGCAGCCGCCCGCTTGATCGCGCAGCGAGAAGCCTCGGACCCGTCGTACGCGAGCAGCAGCGATCCGTTGGCGGCCAGCGAGTGTCCCGCTGGGTCCACGGCATATGTGGTGACGGGCAGCTCGTAGCGTGCCTCGAGTCCCTCGATCAGCCCGTTCTCCTGCCATGTGGCGTGCTCGAAGCTCCGAAGCCCGACAAGAATGTGATCGGGCTCGAAGCTCGCGACGGCGTCAGCGATCACGGCCGCGATGCTGCCGCGGCCCGGCGCCCCCGTCGCATGACCGCCGATGGCGTCGATGTGCGCCAGTACCGCGTCGAGCCGGTCATCGGCACGATGGCGATGCCGGTCGACGTCGTCGGCGAGCCATGCGAGTCGTCCGGGGAGGGACGGGGTGACGACATGAATCCGAGCAGCTGCATCGAACACAGCTCGTGCGGCGACGGGCAGGTCGTCAGCCTCGGACACGGCGAAATCGGCGACGAACAGAAGTCGCTCGATCACCCCGTTCGTTGCTGGCGGCATGTGGTGGCAGCGCGTGTCATCGGCGCCTCGCTTGGAGATTCCGTTCGTCCGCCTCCACTGCCGAGCGCTTGCTCGTCGCAGCACGCGCGAGCAGCTCGATCGAGCCGAGGACGGTGACGGCCATGGCGATCCAGATGATGGTGATCATGGGTTCCTCATCCGTCGTGGGTTGGCAACTCCCATGGTCGCTCGAGACGTGCGCTCACACCATGGACTCGAGCACCCATTCGAAGCCCATCGCGGCCCGTCAGTCAGCGAAAGGGCAGCTCAGGCACGCGACCGCCGGCAGCGTCCGGCTCCCGCTCGTCGGGTCGGCCGGTGGCGCCGGGGCGAAGGCGGCCGATGATGCGCTGTGCTCGCCACGCGATCTCGTCCGTCTCTGCCCGCAACGCGTCGGCGATGGCGGGCACCGACTCGCCGTCCAGCAGCATCGCGAACACTGGCAGGTCCTCGCTGTCCAGCCGAGCCGTCGCGGCGTCGTACGCCGCCCGGGGCACGGGGGGTAGCAGGGTCTCACCGCGCGCGACCGTACGAATCGCGGCGAGCAATGACGACACCGGCTCCGCTTTGTCCACGACGGCGTCGGCGTGCGCGACGCGAGCGGGCAGCGCCAGGGTCTGCTTGGCGAACGCGGAGTAGATGATCACCGCCGGCGGTTGCGGCCGATCCTTGATGCGCCGGCTTTGCGATAGGCCGTCGGAGCGCGCGACGTCGTGGTCGACGACGAGAACGTCGGCCCGTGTGTTGTCGAGTTGCCGCGCCAGCGCCGGGGCGGACGATGCTGCTCCCACGATGACGATGTCGGGTTCCTGCTCGACGACACGCTGCAGTCCGACGAGCACGGCGGGATGGTCGTCGAGTAGGGCCAGTCGGATCATGCTCGGAGTGTGTGGGCGGCCGGCGCCGCCTGCGATGGGGTGCGGACCGCACCTGCGCTCCGTGAGCGCCCCAATCAGGCCAGGGGCATGATCAAGCGACGTCGAGCGGGATCGAGAGCCTGACCTCGGTGCCCCGCTCCGGCGCGGGCTTGATCGTGAGGGCGGCGCCGATCAGCATTGCTCGCTCGCGCATGCCGCGGATCCCGTGGGAGGACTTGTGCGCCGCCGGGGGGAGGCCGCGGCCGTTATCGCGCACGGTCAATACGACCTCTTCTCCGGTGCGTTCAAGGCGGAGCTGGACGGTCGTCGCGTCCGCATGCCGCGCGACATTGGTCATCGCTTCTTGCGCGACTCGGTAGATGACCAGCTCCTGCTCCTCTGACAGCGGGAGCCGCGGCGGCTCCAGGTGCCGGTCGACGCGCACGTGCGCCTGCTCACCGAACGCGGTTGCGAGTGCCGCGAGTGCGCTCTGCAGCCCCAGGTCCTCGAGCGCCTCGGGCCGGAGCTGCCGCGCGATCCGCCGGACGTCCTCGGTGCCCTGGCGGGCCGTCTCGCGCAGTTCGTCGAGTTGGGGCCGGAGGTGCTCTGGAATCGCCGCGGAGAGGCCCTCGACCTGGAGCATCACGCCGGTCAGCGTCTGGCCGACCTCGTCGTGGAGCTCGCGCGCGATCCGGCTTCGCTCACCTTCTTGGACGAGCAACGCGCGACGCGCACTGTCGCGTCGCTCGAACTCGAGCCGGTCGAGCATCTCGTTGAACGTCTCTGCCAGCGCGGCGACGACGGGACCACCTTCGACGCGCACGCGTCGCCCGGGCGAGAGCGGGTCGTGACGGCGCATCGTGTCGGCGAGGTGATCGAGCGGCATGAAGGCTCGGCGCAGGAGCACCAGGTTGATCGCGAGCATCACGAGCAGGCCTACGGCCAGCACGACGAGCTCGGTGGCGTGCGGCGGCACGGACACTGTCACCGGTCCGAAGACCAGTCCGAGGAACGCCACAACGAGGACGAGGGCGTTCGTGCCGAAGACCTGCCAGAACAGCGGCAACGAGCTCAAGCGCGCGAACATGCCTCAAGCCTCGCATGCGATCACGCCGCCTCGGCCGTCGCATCGCGAGTCGTCTGCGAGGACGGCACGACGTCGAGCACGGACAGCACCCGGATCTCGCCGCTCGGAAGCGCCACCCGCGCGACATCGCCGCCACGAACGCCGGTGAGCGCCTTGCCGACCGGCGACGCCAGCGATACGTCGCGGGGCTTGGAGTCCGTGGTGCGGCGGCCCACCAGCCGGTATTCCATCGTGCCGCCAATCTCGTTGGCGACCTTGACGACGGAGCCGAGGCCTGCCACGCCGTCGAGGTCCTCGACCGCGAGGACGGTGGCGAAGCGCGCGAGATGCTCGAGCTGGGCGATGCGCGCTTCCGCGAAAGCGGCGTCCTCGCGGATCGCTTGCCGGTCGTCGTCGTCGCCGGGGCTGCCGAAGTCGCGGGCGTCGCGCAGCCGGCGCGAAACCTCGCCGCGGTGGCGGCTGCGCAGGTCCTCGAGCTCTCGCATGAGCTCGGCGTAGTCCGCGGCGCTGAGGACCGCGCCCGCGGACGCGGAAGGGGGAGCGTTGGACGCGGCCAGAGGAGAAACGCCGGAGGGGCGCTCGGCGCCAGTGGTGCTCGGATGGTGCTCGGTCATCCGGTGACTCTGGCGCTCCAGCCGCCCGGCGGCGATGAGGTCGCGGCCGCATTTCGTTGCGGCCGCGGACCCCATCAGCGCGGCGGAGCCGCATGGGTTACCGGGAGGGTGGCGGAGGGTCCCACGTCCATACGGCGGGCGCGTCGCTGGCGGGAAACGACGCTTCGCCCATCTCGTCGACACTCGGACGTGTCGAGGGCGGGTCCGGCACGAGATCGCCTGCGGCCACCGATGCGGCCGGGACGAGGTCCGGCGTCTGTTCGGGCATGGGGTCAGTCTCGCTCTTCACGCCGTGCCGCACAATGAGGGCGACCCTGTAGACGGCGGTCGCGGTGTCGCCACGCGCCCTCGCCGCCGAGGGCGCGTGGCTCGACCATCTCGCGGCCGCGACCGAGCGCGACTGAGGTCTACCGGCTGTGCGTGGGGGAGGGGCGATCGCCGGTGAAGGCGCCCGCGAGGCGGGCGAGGGTGAGGGCGCCGAGCAGCAGGCCGAAGTCACGCAGGGCGATGTCGCCGTAGCCGCCGACGATGAGGAGGTTGACGATGATGCCGCCCAGCCACGCTGCGACGAGCAGCCCGCCGAAGCGGGGGCTGATGGCGACGACGAGGCCGGCGGCGATCTCGACGATGCCCACGATGTGCATGGCGTCCGCGGCGTTGCCGGGGATGATGTCGTTGAACGCGGGGGCGAGATAGCGCGTCCAGTCGTCGGTGAGGACGCCGGCGAACTTGTCGATGCCGAACAGGATCGGCGCGACCGTGAACGCGATCCGGAGCAGCATGAACGCCTGCGCGACGGGATCGCTGCGCAGGGTGTCAGATGCCGGGATCGGGGTGGGACGCAGGGCTGCGGCGACGCTCATGGCGTGGCTCCTTCCAAAGGGGTCTGCTGTCACCCCCTTAGCGATCGCCCGCCGGCAGAACTTACGTCAGCCCTTGGAGGCGTACGAATTCCCGCAGGCTCTCGTGGTCCTCGCGGCACGCGGGGCAGCCCTGCAGATGCTCGTGTAGCCCTGGCAGCTGACGGTCGGCGTCCTCTCCGGCAAGTTCGAGGTCGACGTACTCGTCGAGCAGCTCGAAGCACTGCTCGCAGCTGACTTCTGGGCCCGAGGGGCCGAGAAGTCTCGTCAGGATGCCTTGCCGTTCGTCTTCGTTGGTCATCGTTCACCTCCCACTGCGACATCGGCGTCGAGGGCGTAGCCGGCCGCTGCTAGGGCTACCCGGAGCTTGCGCCGGGCGTCGTGGAGCGTCTTGTAGAGGGCGCCGCGCGTGGTGTTCAGTCGTTCCGAGAGCACGTCGATCGGTACGCCGTTGAGCGCGAGCGCGCTGAACACCTCGCGCTGGTGGGGGGTCAGCGAGGTCCGGACGGCGTCGCGCAGCGCGCGCAGCAGCTCTGTGTCCTCCAGGCACTGCTGGGCGGAGCGGCCGGAGTGGGGGAACTGCGGCCATGTCTCTGTGTCGATGCTGATCTCGCGCCCCTGCCACGCGCGCCGGCGTGCCTTCACGCCCGCCTCCAGCAGTGCGAACTTGTAGGCCCAGGTGGTGAAGCGGCTGGTGCCTCGGAAGCTGTCGAGCTTGCCGAGGATCGCCATCAGCGCGTCGTCGGCCGCTTGGGTGGCGACGTCATCGATGTCCCTGGCCGCGAGGTGATCGAGCTGGCTCCGCCGGCGGCTGAGCTCGAAGCGCGCTGCGCGAAGCAGCAGCGCGTGAAGCTCACCGAGCGCCTGCTCTCTCGGACCGGCCGGCCCGCGCAGCGCAGTGATCCAGGCCTGCGACTCCTCGGCGGGGGACGGGACGACCTGTTCTCTGGCCTGGCCCATGGGGCGAGCATAGAGAGGGGCACGCGGCTGAACGGGCGACCGCGGCGACGCCTCGAAGCTGTGCGCGTGGAGCATCTGGAGGTTTAGCGTCGACCACTGGTCAAGTTCTTACCTGGGTTCGGGGCAGCCAAGAGCATGCGTCGCCGGCGTGCACTGCGAGCCGGCAAGGAGACGGCGGCGAGGAGGACGCGGAGCCCTCCGAACCGCGACCGGCGTCACCCGCAGTCCGCTGAGGCGCTCGGCGCGCCGCACCATGCTGAAGGGGTAGCCGGGGGTTACGTGGCGACCGCGTGCGAAGAGCACGATCTCGTCCACTCGCACGATCTCCAGGGCGTCGCCGATCGCGCTGAGGGGGTCGGGTTCGCCCACCTCTGCCGAGGCGACGCGGAGGCCGGCCGTCCTGCAGAGATCCCCGATGCGCTCGAGCTGACGCCGGGCACACGGAACGCTGGCAAAGGGGTCGCCCGCCCAGTCGAGGCCATGGAGCCAGGCAGGAACGACGAGGTGCAGCGCAGCGCTGCGGTCGCGCGCGGCGCAGGTCGCCGCGACCGTCTCCGGGTCGACGGCCCAGTCGGCGACGACCAGCGTCGCGGCGCTCTGCTCGGCATCGGCATGTCCAACAAGGCTCATCGTGCCCTCCGGTCGTTGCGTTCGACTGGTGGGCGACCGCAGCGGCACCGTTCTTACCCACGTCGAGGAGGTAAGACGCTCCGACGTCCGACACCGTCGACGAGTTCGCCGCCTTGTGGCAGAGCGTGCGCCGGGGCCAGGTCTTCCCGCTCGAGCCGCTGACGGGCCTGCTCGGGTTCCTCGGCGCCAAGCGAAACCTCGCCCCGGGTGGTGCGCTGCGCCGTCTCGTCACGCGCAACGTCGTGCACGAGTGCCTCGAGGACCTTCCGATCCCGCTGCACGTCGTCGCCTGCGATGTGCTCACCGGCAGCGAGGTGCTCCTCTCACGAGGCCCGCTCGTCGACGCAGTGCTCGCGAGCGCCGCCATCCCCGGCGTGCTCCCGCCCATCGAGTGGGAGGGACGACTGCTGATCGATGGCGGCGTGGTCGACGTCCAACCGATGGACTTCGGCCACGCTGAAACGTTGATGTCCCGCGCCGAAGCCGACGCCGGCGCCTTCCTTGACGGCCGCGCCCGCACGGTCGTGCCCTTGCCCTCGAGGCGGCGTCGACGGCGCGCTGCGCCCGACGCCCTGGCCGAGCTTCCCCCGGCGAGCTGACATGGACCGCAACCGCAACAGCCATCCGCGACCGCGCCAGTACGTCACCGACGACGTCGTCCGCTGGCGCAGCGAGGTGCTGCTGCACGCAGGCTGCGACGCCGCCCTGGCATGGGAGCTCGCCGGCGACGGAAACATCGATCTCCACGATCTGCTCAGCCTCATCGATCGCGGCTGCCCGCCGCACCTGGCGGCGCGGATCCTCGCTCCAGTCGATCGGGGATGACGAGGCGCCGGATCAGGCGAGAATCTTCAGTGCAGTGGAGAAGCCGGTTCCGAGCGAGCTCTGCAGCGTCATGTGGAGCAGCCCCATGGCCTCCAGCTGGCGCGCCTGCTTCAAGGGCCCGGCGTCACGGCTCAGCGAATCATCACGCCGCAGCCGGCGTGGTGCGAGAGCGTGCTTGACAGGCTGCCGAGGAGCCGCTGGAGACCTGTAATGCCTCCAACGACGATGAGCTCCGCGGTCACCTCCTCAGCGACGCCGAACGCCACCGTCGCGGCGTAGCGACGGCGGCGAAGATCGGCGGACCCGCGGCGTGGTTGCCTAGCTCGCCAGTGACGCGGCTCGCTGCGGCTGGCGCGCGGGCCAGGTCGGCCGGCAGGTCGAGGAACGACGGGTCGAGCTCGTGGATCGACTCGACGCCGAGGAAGGCGAGGGCCTCGTCGGTCTGCTGGCGGAACAGCTCGAGGATGCGGCGCACGCCCGGCTCGCCCGCGGCGAGCAGCGGGTAGACGTACGCGCGGCCGAGCAGGACCGCCCGGGCGCCCAGCGCGACCGCCTTGACGACGTCGGTGCCGCGGCGCACGCCGCCGTCCATCAGCACCTCGATCTGGTCGCCGACTGCGTCGACGATCTCGGGCAGGACGCGGAGGGTCGGGACGCTCCCGTCGAGCACGTTGCCGCCGTGGTTGGAGACGACGATGGCGTCAGCGCCCTCGGCGACCGCGCGTCGCGCGTCCTCCGCGGTGAGGATGCCCTTGATGACGATCGGGCCGTCCCAGTGCTCGCGGATCCAGGCGATGTCCTCCCACGCGGGCGTCTGCTGGTAGATCTGGCCGATGCCCTCGAAGAGGCCCATCGGCGAGCCGTCGGGCCGCAGCCCCATGGCGACCTGCGGCTCGATCGGGCCGCGGCGCAGGTAGTCGGCCAGCCAGCGGGGCTTGGCCAGCGCCTGCGGCGCGAAGCGCAGCGCCTCCCGCATGTTGATCGCCGTCGGGATGCTCGCGCGCTCGTCGAAGAGACGGTCGCGCGGCCGGGCGACGGTGGCGGTGTCGACCGTGAGCACGAGACCCGACACGCCCGCGCGCTTGACGCGCTCGATGATCGGGGCGGACGCCTCGCGCCCGCCGATGTAGTAGAGCTGGTAGAAGACCGGCCCGCTTGCGGCGGCCATGATCTCCTCGATCGGCGTGTTCGTCACGCCGCTCACGAACTGGATCGTGCCCGCATCCCCAGCGGCGCGTGCGACGCCGGCCTCGCCGTCGCGGTGGCCGGTCTGGAGGAAGCCGACGGAGGACACGATCGCGGGCATTGCGATCTCGTGGCCGAGGACGGTGGTCCGTAGGTCGCGCTCCGGGCGGGAGACGGCGGCGCGCGGACGGAACATGACGTCGCGGAAGGCCTGCGCGTTCTCGTCCATCGTCGCGTTCGTGCCGCTGCCGGCCTCGAACATCTGGAAGACGCCCTTCGGGACGCGCCGGGCCGCGAGCTCGCGGGCATCGGCCACGGATTCGATCTTGGCTGCGGTCTTGACGTCTGAACGTCGCATCAGGCCTCACTCTCTCTCGGGTCCTTGCTCTAACAAACTTGCTAGAGCAAGTATATGGCGCGACCTAAACGAGACCTATGGGCTACCGGCGGAACGGCTCGAAGACCCGCGCCAACGTTTCGACCTCATCCTCGGGGACGTGATCGAAGAACAGTCGCTCGACTCCGGCGAAGTGCGTGCGCTGGGCGGCGCGCAACAGGTCGAGACCTCGCTCGGTCAACCAGGCGTTCTTCGCACGGGTATCCGTCGTGTCCGCATGGCGCTCCACGAGCTCGCGCTTCTCGAGCATGTCTAGGATTCGCGAAACGCGACTGAGGCTGAGTCCGGCGGCGCTGGCCAGCGTGGTCAGCCGCAGCGTGTGCTCGTCCGCCCGAGCCAGTCGTGTCAACAGCTCGAGGCCGCTGATGCTGAGGCCGTGCTCCGCCTCGAGCTCGGCCTCCAGCTCGCGCGTCAAACGCTTATGCGTCTCCAAGAGGCCGATCCACGCGGCGGCATGAGCGTCCGACCAGCGGACCAGCCCGTCGGCATCGGTGCGGTACTTCCGCCGCGTCGTGGCTTTCCTGCTCGCGGGACTCATACTTGCTACCGCAAGTGTAAGGCCGCAGGGAGCCGCGCCGGGCTCGCCGCCGTGGAAGTGGGGGGACGGTGAGTACCCGGCGCGGCAGTGGGACGGGGGACGGGGGACGGGGTCCCCCCGGTGCCGCGGCACAACACCAGCCGGGCGAGATGTGGAACTCGAACTCCGTGGCCGCGTGGCTGATCGCCACGGCCGGCCTGTCGACGGACCTCATTCAGCCGCCGCTCCGCGGGCGCGCGCCGGGCTGGTCCGCGGGCCTCGAGGTGGCTCGGCGAGGGGCCTTGAACCGGGGTGCGGAGAACCCACACGCGATGTACGGGCGATACCGGATGCCTGATCGACTAGCGAGTGTCCGTGGGAGCGATTAGACACCTCCCAAGGGAAGAAGCCACGATGTCGACCACCGTTCTCGAGCCCGGCCTGACCGACGTTCCCATCGGCACCTACCGCGCAGCGGTGGTCCACGCCTTCGGCGAGCCACTCACCGTCGAGCAGGTCCCCGTTCTGGGCCTCGAGCCCGGGCAGCTGCGGCGTCCTGACGTCAAGCTCTCGTTCACAGCTCCCGCACGTCGCGCCAGGAGCGCCATCCGCTGTTTAGGCGGTCGTGCAGGTCGACGAGATCTGCGGGCGCTTGCGACCATGCGTCGACGTCGGTGAGGATGCGCTGCGTCAGTTCCTTCAGGTCTGCGGTTGCCTCCGCACTCGCGGCGGCCTGCGCGACGGCGCGGGGGTCGAGTCCGGCCGGTGCCAGCCGTGCCACGAAGTGCGGGGCGGGCGGCCGCAGCGGATCAGGAGCCCGTGCGACGGCTTCGCTGACGAGTTCCGGCTCCCAGCCGGTCAGCTCGACGAGCTGGTCGTGCGGAACACCGGATTCCGCCGCGTGCCTGAGCGCGAAGGAGACCAGGTGCAGCGCACGGCCAACCGCCTTGACCGCGACGTGTTGACCACTCTCCGGCCGGCCCGGTTCCTGCATCGAGGCGAGGACCTCACGATGGCGCTCCAGCGCGGCGGTGAGCTGTCGTTCGGCCTCGAGCCGCGGATCCGCCGAAGGCGACTGTGCGTCGACGCTCGACGTCATCGCATCGCGGCAGTCGCAGGAAGGGGCAGCGTCACTTCGGAGGCGAGGCTGCCGCCCTCGTTCGTCCAGCGATCAGCGTCCGCGTCGCCGTGGATCAGGCGCAGCGCCGGCTTGCCTTCAGACGTCCATCGGGTGCCGCAGCGCCAGCAGCTGTCCTCCTGGCGCGCCATCGGTGCGCGGCAGTGACAGCACAGGCGTGGAAAGTGTCGATTGCGCATGACCAGCGGCTTCCTGAGCGCTGACATGCGGGTGCGGCATCCAGCGCCCTCTCGAGGAGGACGGCCCTTCGGTCGCTGGAGAGGAAACTCTCCGTGAGGTTGCCGCTCGGCGGATCGCCGACCGGTGCTCCGCGCGAAGTCGCTTTCGCAAGAGCGGTGAAGTGCCTACACCGGCGATTCTATCCCTTCTCGCATCTTGACCCGCGCGGCTTCGGGGCTCGCCGACGGCGGCCACACGGGACGAGCCGGCTACGGCCGATAGCGCCGCCGGCTCTGGATCAGCGCGTGATTGAGCATCGTATGGGCGTCGTCCTCGCGGGCCACCACGACGACCTTGTTCCAGGCGCCCGGATGGGCCACCCGCTCGTTGTAGATCTGGGTCCGGAAGCGATCGGCGTACACCGCAGGCAGCGTGTCGCCGATCCCATACATGCGGCGCCCGCCGTCGCTTCCGCGGATGACCGCTACGAGTTCGCGCTTGTCCTCGAAGTCGTCGGCGGCCACGAACTCGACGAGCGGATGCTGTGGCGCACCGCCGCTGAGGAACGCGACGACGTACTTGCGGTCCCGGCCCCAGGCGTTCTCGCGGACCGTCTCACCGAGACCGATTTGCACGGCACCCTCGGCGCGCGTCGTACCCATGAAGACGCGATAGGGCGAGTAGGCGTCGCGCCGTTTCGGCCACCCATACGACTCGCCCTCACGCTCGTGCAGGAGGCGCCAATCGTCGGGCAAGTCCGGCGACACCCCGCGGGCGGGGGCGCCGGACTCCTCGGAGGAGCCGTCGGCGCCGGCATGCCTGATGATCGGAGTGGCGAAGCCCGCCTCGGAGAGCTGGGCCAAGAGCGGGCCGAGGTCGCGGTCCGGTACATGCTCGAGAGTGACGGAGAACGGGCACATCGCTCGCCCTATAAGAATAACGTAGAGAAACGTGGAACGTAAGCAATCGTTATCAAGAAGCTGCTAGAGTCGGCGGCACGCGCTTAGACCCTCCCGACGTCGCCGAACTTGCCGGTTCCTCGACTGTCCCTTTGAGGCCGAGCGCTCCCGGAGGACTCAACCGAGACCCTCCACCCTGCAGAAACGGGCATCCCATGAACTGCACCATCCGCCGCTACGAGTCGATCGACCAGAGCCGCAAGAGCGAGCTCATCAAGATGGTCGACGAAGGCCTTCTCCCGAAGCTCAGTGAGCTCCCGGGCTTCAACGGCTACTCCCTGATCGACGCCGGCGATGGCGTCGTGACCTCCGTCGGCTTCTTCGACACCGCGGCGCAGGCCGACGAGTCGACCCGCATCGCCGCCGGCTGGCTGCGCGAGCAGAAGCTCGAGACGGCGCTTCCGAACGCGCCGAAGCTCACGAGCGGCGACGTCGTCGTCCACAAGACGCGCGAGCTCGTCCAGGCCTGACCGCCTCAAGAGCCGTTCAGTCGTACGGGGAGGGCCCGCACCCGCGGGCCCTCTCCGCGTTTCGCTCTCGTCCGGCGAGCCCCGGTACGCCGAACGGCTTATCCCGTGGGCGGCTCACTGGATGCGGGCGGCGAGCATGCAGAGGTCGTCGGTCAGGGTGCCGTACGCGAAGTCGGCGACGCGTGCCCGCAAGACGGCGATGGCCTCACTCGGGGACGGATCGTCGAGCGCACCCAGCACCGCGCTCACCCCCTCGATTCCCAAGACGCTGTTGTCGCGTCTGGCTTCGGTCAGCCCGTCGGTGTAGAGCAGCAGGCTTGCGGGGCCTCGCAGTCGAAGCGATCCCTCGGCGTGATCGGGATCCTCCTCGAGCCCGAGCGGTGGGCCCTGGCTGGGAGCGGCGAGCTCTCGGCCGTCGTGCATCCACACCGCCGGCGGATGGCCGGCATAGGCCCAGCGCAGCATCCGCTCGCGGGGGTGGAACGTCAGGCAGGCGGCGGTGACGAAGTCGGTGCTGATGCCGGCCCGTTCGACCAGGGCCGTGTTGGCCCAACTCAGCAGCTGGCGGGGGTCGTCGGAGAAGGGCGCCGTCGCCGCGAACGTGGTCCGCACGAAAGCTGCGCGGCGCGCGGCCGGCAAGCCGTGCCCGACGACGTCGCCGATGACCAGCAGGGTGGAATCCTGCGGCCCTTGGGCGACGAGGTAGAAGTCGCCGCTGACCCGTTCGGCCTCGGCGGGCAGGAACGCGGCGGCCAGCTCCAAGCCGGGCCGCCGGGGCAGTTCGGGCGGGGTGAGCGCATCCCGGATCGCGCGCAGATCCTCGAGCTCGTGCTCGGCCGCATCGAGACGCCAGCGCAGGGCCACAAGCTCCTCGTCGCGCACTGCGGCTTCGCGCCGGAGCCGCGCGATCAGCGTCTCCTGGACGTCCCACTCTGCGGGCCCACGGCTCATGAGTTGGATGGCACGTCAACTTGGATGGCGTCGAGGGATCCCATCGCGCGACCATCGCATCGTTTCGTATGGCGCTCTCGGTGTCCATCCGCGCGCCCACACGGGCGTCGTTCTGCGCGCACGGTAAGTCGTTTCGGTTGCGGTGTCGGCCCCGATCGCGGATCAAGAGGGGTTCGGAGTGGGTCCGGACCGATGCGCGGGTACGATCACCGTGTCGATGGGCTCGGACCGGGACTGCGAGCGTTGAGCAACGGGCCGCAGAAGTCGTTGAGTGAGATGCGGGCGACGATCTCGCGGGAGATGGTGCGCCTGCAGGCCGAGTACTACGGCAAGGGCCCGACGCGGGCGAAGACGTACATCGTCGAGGACCTCGTGGTCGTGGTACTGGAGGAGACCTTCACCCGTGCGGAGAGGACGCTGGTCGAACGTGGCGAGCGCGAGGCGATCCAGCACATCCGCCGCCGCTTCCAGCAGCAGATGGCCGAGGACTTCACGAGCCTGATCGAGCAGGCCACCGGCCGCAAGGTGAGGGTGTTCCTCTCGGAGACCGACATCGACAGCGACGTGTCGGTCGAGACGTTCCTGCTCGCGGAGGAGCGGACGGACATGACGGGGTTCGAGGAAGCCTGAGCGGGAGTTCGGACGCGAGTCGTCCGAGCCCTTTTCGGGCGTCTTGCCGCCCACCCTGCAGCCCCCGCGAGCCGCATTAGCGTTCGCGGTTCGAACGGGAGCGCGTACGACGCGGTTCGTCCTTGCGATCACGCTCACGAACATACGCTCGGGGCAAACCGCGGGGAAAATTGTGAGCGCAAGTCGGAGCAACTGAGAGCAACTCAGATCGCCTGAGAGCGCCGGATACGCCTCAGACGTACCCGTTGGTGCGGGTTGTGGTCCCGGCGGCCGCGGGTTCGAGTCCCGTCGCTCACCTTCTTCGTCCCTGCAAATGGTGCTCTTCTGCTGCTGGGAGATCGGAGCGCGTCTCATCCGCGATGTGTCGCGCGTCGGCTTCGAGCCATCCCAGGAGCGCCGAGCCGCGGGTGTGTTGCCACGGGAGGCCGAATGCGTTGGGTTGCGCTCCACGTCAGGCGCGGTAGGGTTCGACGCTCAAGGGGGTTGTGCTCCTGACGCGGCTCGGCCGGACGTTCGGCGCCGGACTTGAAGCGTCGTGGTTCGATCCTCGCCATAACTGGAAACTCCGTCGGTCGCGGAAGGTTGCCCGCGGGCGGATGGGGGGTCCGAGGGAGGCGGCAGTCATGAAGTCCGACCAGACGGCGTCGGCGAACGGGCGGGCAGGAGTCTCGTCTGATCGCTTCGGTCTTCGTGCGCCGGAGGGGTCGCAGGCGGAGTGCCGGCGCCAGGCGATCGTGATCGAGAGGCTCAGCGAGGCGCTGTCCAGCTTCGAGCGCGGCGCGAGGGCGCTGAAGGCCGAGAACTCTGAGCTCCGTGCCGAAAACGATCGGCTGCACCGCCACCGGCGCTTGGAGGCGGGCTCTGATCGCCGTGTGGATAGCGGCGACCCGGCCGAAGTGGCGATCCCGCTTGGCGTACAGGCGCCCGCGGTCGCGCGGAGCGTCGTCGCGGATCGGCTCGCCGAGCAGGTCGCGCCATGCGTGCTCGAGACGGCGCTGCTGCTGGTGTCCGAACTGGTCGCCAACAGTGTCCGCCACAGTGGCGTGCCGGAAGGGGAGGACGTCGTCGTGCGCGTTGATCTCTGGCGCGACGGCTGCCGGCTGGAAGTCGAGGATCCCGGCCGAGACGGAGTGATCGCGCCGCAGCCTCAGGACCTGCGCAACGGTGGAGGCATGGGACTGAATCTGGTGCAGATGCTCAGCGAGCGCTGGGGCGTCGTGCGCGCCGCCGGAGGGCCGACCCGTGTGTGGGCGCAGCTGCCACGTTCCGCCGCGCCTCGGATCAGCTCCGGCGTGCGAGGAAAGGAAGCCGATCCGTGTCGCGGCTGATGTGTGAGAGCTGTGGCCTGGTCTATTCGCGAGCCGCGATCGCCCGTGAGATGGCGCTGGCCACCGGCGTCGCATGCAGGCGCTGCGGCGGGACGCTGAAGGCCGAAGAAGCGCAGACGCGTCGGGGAAGGCGCGAACCCGTCCAGGCCGTGCGCGCCGCCGCCTACGGGCTCGAGCGGGTGTCCGCTGGATGGCGGTCGGTCGACGACGGCGGTGGCGGCACGCGACCATCGGCACGCGGAAGGCCGCGATGAGCAGCGACCGCGAATGGCACGACGGGGAGCTCGCAGCGAAGATCTCCACCACGGTCGTCAGGGCGCTGGCGCGCACGACCGGGCGCGGCCCGACGAAGGCGAAGACGACACTCGGCGATAACGGCGTCTTCGTGGTGCTCCAGGACAGCCTGACGCGCGGCGAGCAGACGCTCGTGGACGCCGGCGAGAGCGTCGCCGTACTCGACCTGCGCCGGCGCTGGCAACGCGTCATGCAAACCGATCTCAGCCGAGAGATCGAGGAGCTGACCGGGCGGAAGGTGATCGGCTTCATGAGCGACAACCACATCGACCCCGACATCGCCGTCGAGGTCTTCGTGCTCGAACCGCTTCCCCCGGCGGGCGCTGAGCTCTCCAACTGACAGGGTCGACAACTGGCCCGTACCCGTGCGGGCAACACCTTGCGTTGCCCGGCCTTCGCGATTAGGGTCTCGGTGGGTTTGAGCAGCGCCGTCGGCGATGCCGGACCTGGCTCCTAGAGCGGAGCGATCCGGCCTTCCAGGGAGGCTTGGGCAGCACCGCGCATCGAGTCGTGCCGGGGGTGGTCGGATGCCCGGAAACAGGATGTCTCGTCTGCGTCCTGCTGAATGGCCGGCGGGCAGCCGGACGGGAGATCCAGCGCCGTTTCGGATCGTGGTGGAGATGGAGTGCGACGTGGTTCGCGTCTGCCCGTTCGGAGAGGTCGATATGGGCACGGCAGGGCAGATCCGCGAGCAACTCGAGAACGCCACGGCGACGGGGGCGAAGCATGTCGTCCTGGATCTGCGCGGCGTGACGTTCTTGGATTCCACCGGGCTGCATCTGGCGCTCGGGGCCGACGCGGCCTCACGCGCGCAAGGTTGGAAGTTCGAGCTGGTCGGCGGTCCGGCCGATGTGCAGCGCGTCTTCGACCTCACGGGGGCGCGCGCGAGGCTCCCGTTCCTCACGGCATCTGAGCTCGCGGTCTTGCTGACGGCGCCGGGCGAAGCCCCGGCATGATGCTCGCGCCGTCCCGCCCCTCGAACGCTTTCTCGGCCCGCACGGGGGTGTCGTCCGCGCGCCCGGGCCCACCCGCGTCTGGACGCTCGGCGTCGCAGTCACGGCTTCGACCGTCGGCCGGCGATTCGTCGCGACGGGCGCCGTGGAGGGTGGGCTCGCGGTGCTTCTGGCGATCCCCCGAGCTCGAGCGATACCTGCGCGAGCATCCCGGCGAGCACGCGAGCTACGTCGACGTGCGCGACCCCTTGCGCCGCTTCAGCGCGTCGGCGGCGACGGTGCCGGCACGGCCCGTCCTCGACCGGATCACGAACTTCTACGACGTGACCCAGGGGGGCACGCGGGCACTGCTGATCGGCCGCGCGGCCGTCGTGGCGACGAGCTGCCCGATGCGGTCGGCGATCGCGCTCGCCTGGTCTTCTTGGAGGAAGTGCTTGCCCGGGACGCGGTGGATCGCGTCCAGGCCGGCGGCCCGCCGGGCCTGCTCGCCGTGGACGCCGAGTTTGAGCGCCGGGTCGTGCTCGCCCCAGACGATCTGGACGGGATACGGGACGTCGCGCAGGGCCGATGCGTACAGCGCGCGCTTGGCGGGTGTGCGCTCGAAGCCGCGCATGATGCGCAGGAACGCGGTGCCGCCATCGTCGCGTCGCAGCAGGTCCACGTAGGCGTCGAGCTCGTCGCCGGAGACGGCGCGCATGTCGCCGATCCCCTGCACGCGCATGAGGGCGCGGAACGCGGGCTTGGTGAGCGCGCGGAGGTACAGCTCCCCGACGCCTCGGCGGGCGAAGGGCTCCATCGACCACGGGCGCTTGAACCGGTCGACCTCGACGATCGTGTTGAGCAGGGTCAGTGAGGCGATGCGGTCGGGAGCCGCGGCGGCGAGCTCGAAGCCGACGGGGCCGCCGACGTCGTGCACGACGAGATGGAACCGCTCGAGGCCGAGCGAGTCCGCGGCTGCGTGGCAGAAGCGCCCCAGGCCCGTCCAGCTGTAGTCGAACCCGCCTCGGCGCTCGGCGAGGCCGAGGCCCGGCAGGTCCCACGCGATGCCCCGCAGGCCGCGCGCGGCGAGCTCGCGCAGCACCTTGCGATAGAGGAACGAGGAGGTCGGCACGCCGTGCAGGCACACGACCGGGTCGCCCTCGCCGTGCTCGCGGACGAAGCTGCGTACACCTGCGGCCGTGAACTCACGGCCCGCGCGGCGGTGCTCCTCGATCACGGCCGCGGCGCTCATCGGGTCAGGATGGCCAGCGGGTGCGAGGCCGGTTGCGGGCGAGGCGTCCGTCGAGTCCCCACACGAGTCCGGCGGGCACGAGGGCGAGGATCAGTGGCGGGACCCATTCATGAGGTTGCTCGAAGGCGAAGCGTCCGCTGGAGAAGTACAGGAGCTGGAGGCCGAAGTGCTGGAGGAAGACGATCAGCGCGACGCCGCGCGAGAAGAGACCGACGAGCAGCAGCGCGCCGGTGCCGAGCTCGGTGAAGGTCACGAGCCACTGCATGACGTCGTAGTTGGGCAGCACGAAGTCCTCGACGATGCCCGGGATGAGCGGCAGGTCGTTGCGGCCGGCCTCGGTGGCGAGGATCCCGCGCGCCTCGGGGCGGTCGACGAGGGTGCCGAGGTAGGGGCCGACGTCGATCTCGCGGAAGGAGAGGAGCTTCGCGAGCCCGTTGGAGAAGGCGATCAGGCCGACGAAGATCCGCAGCGCCGCGAGCCCCCGCGCGAGCACGCGCGGGTCGGTGTGCGCCGCCGGTCCTGCCTCGTCGTGGGGTCGGCGCCCGGACCGGGCGCCCCTGGAGCTCATCAGCGGATCCCCAGTCGGGAGTCGCGTCCTCCCTCACGGGGCGCTGCGATGCGCGCCAGCGCGTCGGCGGGGACCGCGAGCGGGGCGGTGGTGCGGGTGACGAGCAGGTCGGTGTCCACGCGCCCGCCGTGCACGGTCGGGCCGAACGGGCTGGCGAAGGCGCCGTCCGCGGTGAGCGTCAGCTCGGGTTCGAGGTCCTCGAAGCCGGCCGTCAGGCCGAGCTGGTTGGAGGCGGCGCGTCCGCGGCGGACGATCGGGCGCACGACGTGGTCCTCGTCGCTGACGCCGAGCGAGCGGTGCAGCGCGCAGAGCCGCTTGCGCTCGTCGGGGTCGACGGCGGCGGGATCCTCCAGCGTGGTGGCGATCCGGACGCCGATCCCGCGGGCGATCAACTCGGGTATCGCGGCGACGACCTTGGCGAAGTTCTTCGGCCCGCGCATCTCGTCGTTGGGGTCCGGGTCCGGGTGGTCGAGCGAGATCTGGACCTTGACCGGCAGGCCCGAGAGCCGTTCGAGCGCGGCGAGGCGGCGGCCGGTGAAGAGCGTGCCGTTGGACAGCACGACGACGGGCAAGATCGCTGCGAGCTCGGCGATCAGCTCCGGCATGTGATCGAGTAGGAACGGCTCACCGCCGGTCACCCCGAGCGCCGTGAAGCCCAGCTCCCGGGCCTCGTGCGCGCGGGCGGCCATCGTCTCGGGCGTGAGCAGCCGCCGCTCCACGCCCGGCGCGGACTCGGTCAGGCAGTAGGTGCACTGCAGGTTGCAGTGGTAGTTGGCGTACATCCACAGCCGGTCGCTGATCCGGCCCTCCTGGATCGCGTCGGCCGTCGCGCTCATCGCAGCCCCTCGGCTTCCAGGCGACGTAACGTGTCCGGGCTCGTCGGCAGGGCGAGGGCGCTGCAGTAGCGGTTGAGCATCAGAGTCGCGGCGCACAGCAGCGTCAGCTCGACGATCTCCGCCTCCGACCAGTGCTCTCGGAGCGCCTCGCCGAGATCGCCGGCGACGGCGCCGTGACCGAGGGCGACCGCGTCGACCCATGCCAGCAGCGCCCGCTCGGCATCGCCGGCGAAGACCGTCTCGCTCGGCGCGGCGGCGCGCAGCGCTCGGATCTCCGCGGCGGTGACGTCGTGGTCGAGCGCGACGGCCGAGTGCGTCTGCACGCAATACCGGCACTCGAGCAGCGCGGACGTCCGCACGATCACCATCTCCTTCGTGCGGCCGTCGATCGCGGACGGGCCGAGCACGACCGATACGAACGGCAGCGTCACATCGAGCGCCTCCGGAACGTGCGCCAGCGAGGTCACGATCGGGCTCGTGCCGGCGTCGCGGTAGTACGGCGCGGCGAGCAGCGGCGCCTGGTCGCGATCCACGGCCGAGACGAGACTCATCGACCTGGGCGGGCCGCGAAGTACGGCGTCTTGAGTGGCAACGGAATCACCTTCGACTTCATTCGACCACGCCTCGAGCCGACCGCCAAACGATCGGCTCGCCGCGGACCCAGGTTGGCACATCCACGCTGGCCCACGGGCCGGTCATAAGGTCAGGTCGAGCATGGTCTCGATCTCGATCGCGCCTTCGAGGCTGCGCGCGACCGGACACGCGCGAGCGTGCACACCGAGCACACGCTTCGCGGTGTCGTGGTGCTCCTCGGGCAGCGCGATCCGGTAGGTGACGGTAATGCGCCGGATCACCAGGACGCCGTCGACGTTTTCGACCTCGCCGACCGCCTCGGCCTCGAAGCGCTCCGGATCGACTTCGACTCGGCGCGCCTCCAGCGCGCCCGCGTACGTGCCCGCCAGTCAGCCGCCGGCCGCGGCCACCACGTAGTCCAGCGTCGTGGCGTGCGGTGCAACGGCGCCGGGCTCGACACCGTAGTGCTCGGCCACCTCATCGTGGACGCCGAAAGCGACGGGCTGCTCCTCGGCGGGAAGATAAGCGAGCCTTTGAGGGCCGCCCTGGCGGGTGATCCGGACGCGCGCCACGTAAGCGGGAGCAGCCATACGGACTCAGTACCCACCCGGGCAGCCGGCGCAACGTGTGAGCCGACTGCCCGGTGACCCTCCTCGCACCGCGGCGCGAGAAGCGCGCGAGCGGCTACGCGGTGTTGACCGTGATCTTCGCGACGCCGACCACGAGGCCGCCCTCGAGGGCGTCGACGCCGAAGGTGTCGTTGAGCAGCTGGGCCGACTCCTCCTTGAACTTGACGGTCGTGCCCTCGAGCACGGCGGTGCCGTCGTCCTTGGCCTCGAGCGGCTTCAGGGTGCGGCCGTCGAGGAAGAACAGCGGCGCGCTGGCGGCGGCTTCCTTGCCGTCGACGGTGACCTTGCCGGTCAGCACCGAGCCGCCGGGATCGACGACGAAGTCGGTCAGCCGGACGGTCTTGCCGCCGCCCTTGAGCTGCAGGCCCGAGCCGTCGTGGTCGATCTCGCCCTGCACGTAGGGGGAGACGGAGCCGGGCTTGAAGTACTTCACGTTGCCGCCCGTGATCGGGAAGCTGGCCACGCCGGACTCCGAGATCGACGCGTCGCCGGTGGGGCTCGGGGTGAGCTTGAGCTGGGTCAGCGCGTCGACGAAGCCGGCGTCGAGCGTGACCGCGGTCGACTTGCCCGTGAGCTGGTCGACTTGGGCGACGGGCTCGGGAGCCTGGCTCTGACTCGACGAGCCGGAGCTGGAGCCGCTCGAGCTCCCGTTGCTGCCGCAGGCCGCGGCCCCGAGCGAAAGAGCGGCGGTGGTGGCCAGGACGGCCGGGGTACGAAGGTTCATCGTTGGTGTCTCCTTGGGTTCGGGTTTCACCAGTGGTTGCGCACCACCCCGATCACGCGGATGCCTTCTGTGGTGGCCCCGTCGCAACGCTGACGTGCAGTCATCCGATACGCGAGCCGGTGCGAAGGGGTCCCTCGGGCTCGGAAGATCAGCGCAGCGAGCCGGATGCTCCCCGGGAGCCCGGCCCTCCGCGTGAGGACGCGTTCGACGGTGCCCCGAGGTCGGTCCGGGCCGACCTCGGGCGGCGAGCTTGCTCAGGGCGAGGCGCAGGCGGCCCTTGACCGTTCCGAGTGGGATACCGAGCCGCTCCGCGATCTCGGTCTGGGTGAGGCCGGCGAAGGAGCTGAGCTCGATCGCTTCACGCTGGGATTCGCAGGGGCCCCTCGCTGCCGCGGCGCTCGCTCAGATCGAGCTTCGCGCCGCATCTCAGCCGGCCTGACGCTCCGCGCGGCTCGTCCCGGCGCGTCGTTCGGCCTCAGCTTGAATCGAATCGAGCGACTTCGCCACGGCTCGCTCCCACGGCGCAGCGACGCGGTCTCCCCACCACTGGCCGAGGGCCCATCCGTCGGTGCCGAGCTCGCCGCTGTAGACGAACCTCGTGCCCTCGTCGATCGGGTCGAGCGTGTACGTCTCGGTTACGTGCGGGACGGGTCCTCGCAGCAGCCGGAAGGTGATGCGGTGCGGACGCTCGAAGCGGACCGTCTCGACCGTGGTGGTCGTCAGCCGTCCGGTGGTCGTCAGGTGGGCGGCGAGGGCCATGTCGCTGCTGCGCTCCCAAACGCGCAGCTTGTCGTGTAAGGCGCGCGGAGTGCGTCCGAGATAGGGGGCGGCGATGACGTCGAAGATCGTCTCGGGCGGTGCGGCGATCGAGCGCTCGATCGGTCCGAGCGGGCGAACCCGCCGGCCGATCCCGAGGTCGATCGTGACCGCGCCCCGGACGACGAGCCGGTAGACGCCGGCGGCCCCGGCGAGCATGCCGAGGGTGGCTCGCATAGCGACAGAGTACGCGGCCGGCGCTCGCGATCTGGGACGATGCGCGCGATGGGAACGGGCGGGCAGAAGGCTGGGTGGATCGCCGCCAGGCGCTACAGCCCGCGAACGCTGACCGAAGGCGAGCGCTGGACCGCTGAGGTTTTGGAGCAGCTGCGGCGGCGGCGATACCGGCCTGCGGCATGGCTTGCCTTCCTCGCCCGCTCGCTCGAGCGGTCGCGGGCGTCGCGGTCGTCGCTCACCCTTCTCGTCCCACGGCTGCGTGATCGATGCGTCGGGTGACCGATGCCTGGCGGGGAGATGTCTCGACGCGCCGGTGCGTTATGCTCGGTCGCGGAGTGCCGGGAAGCCTGGTCGGCGACACATCTCATCGACCCTGATCGCTTCCCCTGATGCCCTCACCAGCCTCATCCCTGCCGACCCGTCCGGGTGCGTGACGTGACGCTCGCGGTGATCATCTTCGTGGTCGCGTTGGCGCTGATCGCGACCGAGCGGGTGGATCGCACGAAGGTCGCGCTGCTGGGCGCCGTTCTGGTGCTGCTGACGCAGACGATCGATCAGGAGCACGCGATCGAGGCGATCGACTGGAACACGCTCGGGCTGCTGGTGGGGATGATGATCGTGGTCCGGGTGACGGAGCCGACCGGCGCCTACACGTGGGTGGCGATCCGGGCGGGGCAGATCTCAAAGGGGCGGCCGTTCGCGGTCGTGCTGGCGCTGGCGGTGACGACGGCGGTGCTGTCGGCTTTCCTGGACAACCTCACGACGGTGCTGCTGATGGTGCCGATCACGTTCCTGCTGGCCGACGCCCTCGACGTGGATCCGATCCCGCTGGTGATCATCGAGATCCTGGTCTCGAACATCGGCGGGACGGCGACGCTGATCGGCGACCCGCCGAACATCATGATCGCCGGTGCGACGGGCCTGACGTTCGTGGAGTTCATCGTCAACCTCGCGCCGGTGGCGATCGTCACGTTCGCGATCGTCACGGCAGGGCTGTACCTGGTGTACCGCTCGCGCCTGCAGATCTCCCCGGAGGCCCGGGACAGGGTGATGGAGCTCGACGCGGCCGACTCGATCGAGGACGCTCGCGAGCTGAAGCGGACGGTACCCATCCTCGTGGCCACGATCTTGTTGTTCTTCGCCCACCAGGCCTTGCACCTCGAGCCCGCGACGGTCGCGCTGGCGGGCGCGGCGGTGATGCTGCTGGTCTCGACGCAGAAGGTCGAGGAGGTGCTCGCCGGGCTGGAGTGGCCGACGCTGTTCTTCTTCGTCGGGCTGTTCGTGATGGTGGGGGCGCTGGAGGAGACGGGCGCGATCGACGAGGTCGCCAACGGCATCGCCGACGTCACCGCGGGCAACCGCACGGCCGAGCTCCTCGGGATCGCGTGGGTCTCGGCCGTGGGCTCGGGGATCGTGGACAACATCCCGTTCACCGCCGCGATGATCCCGGTGGTGGAGCAGCTCGGCGGCGGGGAGGACGACAGCTACTGGTGGTCGCTGGCGCTGGGTGCCTGCTTCGGCGGCAACGCGACGCTGGTCGCCGCTGCGGCGAACGTGGCCGCTGCCGGGATGGCGGCGCGGGCGGGGCGGCCGATCGGGTTCGTCCAGTTCCTGCGGATCGGATTGCCGGTCACGTTCGTCTCCATGCTGATCGCCACGGCCTACATCGCGATCAGGTATCTATGAGGAGGTTGCCGTGAGTCCACGCGAAGTCAGTGAGCCGCTGATCCGGGACGCCCCGCTGCTGCGCAGCGACGAGACCGTCGTGGAGGCGACCCGAGCGCTGCTGGCGAGCGAGCTGCCGGCGCTGCCGGTCGTCGACGAGCGCGAGCGGCTGGCCGGCATCTTCGGGGAGCGCGAGTTCCTCGGCGCGGTGTTCCCCGGCTACGTGAAGGAGCTCAAGCACGCCGGGTTCGTGCGGCGCAGCCTGGATGAGGCGCTCGAGAAGCGCGACGAGTGCCGAAACGAGACGGTCGGCCGGCACATGCTCACGGAGCACGTGCACGTCGACCGGGACTTCTCCGACCTCGCCGTCGCGGAGATCTTCCTCCACCACCGCGTCCTGATCGTCCCCGTCACCGACGACGGCCGCGTGGTCGGCGTCATCACCCGAGCGGAGTTCTTCCGCTCGGTCGCGCAGCGCTTCCTCGAGAGGGGCGAAGACTCGTGATCGCGCCCACCGCGGCGCCCTGAGCGCTTGGCGCTGGCGATCGTCACGTTCGCGGCGGCGCTCGCGCTGATCGCGAGCGAGCGCGTCGACCGCACGAAGGTCGCGTTGGCCGCGATGGTCGTCGTGCTGCTCACGCAGACGATCGGCCAGGAAGAGGCGATCGCGGCGATCGACTGGAACACGCTGGGCCTGCTCGCCGGGATGATGATCATGGTCAAGGTGACCGAGCCGACCGGCGTCTACGCCTGGCTGGCGATCCGGGCCGGTCATCTCTCCCGCGGGCGGCCCTTCGCCGTCCTGCTCGCGCTCGCCGGCACGACCGCGGTGCTCTCGGCGTTCCTGGACAACCTCACCACGATCCTGCTGGTCGTCCCGATCACCTTCCTGCTCGCCGACGCGCTGGACATCGACCCGATCCCGCTGATCGTCGCCGAGATCCTCGTCTCCAACATCGGCGGCACCGCGACGCTGATCGGCGACCCGCCGAACATCCTCATCGCCGGCGCGACCGACCTGACGTTCATGGCGTTCATCGTCAACCTCGCGCCGATCGTCGCCGTGACGTTCGCCGTCGTCGTCGCCGGGCTCTATCTCCTGTTCCGGCGGCAGTTGCAGGTCAGCCCGCAGGCGCGCTCGCGGGTCATGGAGCTCGATCCCGCCAGCGCGATCGAGGACATCGACGAGCTCAAGCGCACCGTGCCCGTGCTCGTCGCGACGATCCTCGCCTTCTTCGCCCACCAGGCGCTGCACCTCGAGCCGGCGACGGTCGCGATGGCCGGCGCGACGGTGATGCTGTTCGCGAGCCGGGCGCCGATCGAGCGCTCGCTCGCCTCGATCGAATGGCCGACGCTGTTCTTCTTCATCGGGCTCTTCGTGCTCGTCGGCGCGCTCGAGGAGCGCGGCGCGATCGACGAGGTCGCGCAGGGCATCGCCTCGCTGACCGACGGCGACCGCACGGCCGAGCTGCTCGGCATCGCCTGGGCCGCGGCGCTCGGCTCGGCGGTCGTGGACAACATCCCCTTCACCGCCGCGATGATCCCCGTCGTCGAGTCGCTCCAGGGCGGGGGAGACGACGACGCCTATTGGTGGGCGCTCGCGCTCGGCGCCTGCTTCGGGGGCAACGCGACGCTGATCGCCGCCGCCGCGAACGTCGCAGCGGCCGGCCTGTCCGCGCGCGCCGGCCGGCCGATCGGCTTCATGTACTTCCTGCGCATCGGCACCACGACCATGCTCGCCTCGATGGTGCTGGTGACCGCCTACCTGGCGCTGCGCTACCTCTAGCGCCAGGGGCGGCGCGCGAACAAGAGAAATGCGGCAAGCTGGCGCGGGCAGACGTCCGGCAGGGGGCCGGGCGCCGACCGTTCGGGAGGCCTCGTGGAAGCGATCGAGCCGGCATACGGCACCGTAACCCTGCTGCTGATCGCCGCAGCGGCCGTCGCCCTTCTGCTGTTCCTGATCATGAAGGTGAAGCTGCATGCCTTCGTGGCGCTCGTGCTGGTGAGCGTGCTGACGGCGGTGGCGGCCGGGATCCCGGTGGGCGACGTCCCCGACGCGCTGCTGTTCGGGTTCGCAGACACGATCGGCTCGGTGGCCCTGCTCGTCGGCTTCGGCGTCATGATCGGGCGGCTCCTCGAAGTCACCGGTGGCGCTCAGGTGCTCGCGGACACGCTCATCAACCGGTTCGGCGAGAAGCGGGCTCCGATGGCGCTGGGCGTCGCGGCGCTGCTCTTCGGCTTCCCGATCTTCTTCGACGCCGGCCTGGTCGTCTTCCTGCCGATCATCATGACGGTGGCCCGCCGCTTCGGTGGGTCGCTCCTGCTGTATGCGCTGCCGGCCGCGGGCGCCTTCGCCGCCATGCACGCGCTGGTCCCGCCACACCCCGGACCCGTCGCCGCCGCTGAAGCGCTCGAGGCCGACATCGGGCTGACGTTGCTCGTCGGCGTCCCCGTCGCCGTCGTGTCGTGGTACTTCGGCGTGTACCTCGTGTCGCGCGTGCTGGGGCGCCGCGTGCACGTCGACATCCCCGAGGCCTTGTTCGGGCAACTGAACGAAGGCCGTGACGAGGAGACCGGCGGTGACGCGTCGGCCCCCACGCCACCGGCCTTCACGACGGTCCTCGGCCTGTTGCTCCTCCCCCTGGTGCTGATCTCCTTCAACACCGTCCTCGACACGCTCATGACCGCCGGCACGATCGAGGAGGACGCCGGCTGGGCGGAGTTCCTCATGCTGCTCGGCGACACCACGGTCGCCCTGCTCATCACGGTCCTCGCGGCGATCCTCGTCCTGGGCCGGCGCGGCCGCTCGATGGCCGACGTCAGCACGATCCTCGACAAGTCCCTGGGTCCGATCTGCTCGATCATCCTGATCACCGGCGCCGGGGGGATGTTCGGCGGCGTCTTGGAGTTGAGCGGCATCGGCACGGCGTTGAGCGAGTCGCTCTCGGACCTCGGGATGTCGCTGATCCTCCAGGCCTTCATCATCGCCACCTTGCTCCGCGTCGCGCAGGGCTCGGCCACCGTCGCCCTGACGACGGCCGCGGGTCTGCTCGGCCCGGCCGCGGCAGCCGCGGACCTCGGCGAGTTCCAGCTCACGCTGCTCGTGATGGCCATCGCCGCCGGCGCGACCGTGCTCTCCCACGTCAACGACTCGGGCTTCTGGCTGGTCAGCCGGTTCTTCGGCATGGACGAGAAGACGACGCTCAAGACCTGGACGGTGATGGAGACGACGCTCGGCCTGACCGCCTTCGCGATCAGCCTGGTGCTGTGGGCCGTGACTTGACATGGCGGGGGCGCATCCTCGCCGGACGCGGCATCTGGTCGTCATGGGCGTCGCCGGCGTGGGGAAGTCCACGATCGCACGGCGCCTCGCGGGCGATCTCGGCCTCGAGATGGCCGAGGGCGACGAGTTCCATCCCGAGGCCAACATCGCGAAGATGTCCTCCGGCCGGCCGCTGACTGACGAGGATCGCTGGCCGTGGCTCGAGGCGCTCGCGGACTGGACCGCCGAGAGGCGGGCGGCCGGGCGGAGCACGGTCCTCACCTGCTCCGCCTTGCGAAGGGTCTATCGAGACGTCCTGCGGCGACCCGATCCGGGCACCTTCTTCGTGCATCTCTACGGCGACGAGGGCCTGCTGCGAGAGCGGATGTCGTCACGGCAGCACTTCATGCCCGCCTCGCTGCTCAGATCCCAGTTCGAGACCCTCGAGCCCCTCGATCCGGACGAGAGCGGAATCGCCGTCGACACCGCCGCGTCGGTGGAGGCCATCGCCGAGCGGGTCGAAGCCGCCCTGCAGATCACCAGATGAGCCCGAACGCCTCGGCTTGGCGCTTATCGGCCTGAACCCGGTGGCGGGGCGCCGGCGAGACAGTCGAGGCAGATGGCCGTGAAGTACGCCTTGCGCGGTGCACTGGGCGGCACGTCGAAGCTGAGGGTGAACGTGTTGTTCGCGATCTTGCGTAGACGCTGGGTGGGCAGGGCGAACCGCCCGTCCTCCGTGATCTGGGCCGTGTACGTCTTGGTCTTCGCGGCTTCGTACGCGCGTCGCATGGTCACGGCCCCCGGGCGCGGCGGCGAGATCGCGCCCCTGATGGTCAGCGGCTTGTCGGAGTCCGTCTCGTAGGTGAACTCGACGCCGCCGTCCTTCGCTCGATCGAAGCGCAGGGTGAGCCCGGGAGTCACGAACGGGAGCTGCCGCTCGCACATGGCCGCCACGGGGCGCGGCTGGTTGCGGATCAGCGAGAACGCCGAGTCGAGCTCGTCGCGGAGCTCACGTGGATCCACGCGGGCGAGCTCGGCTGCGGCGGCGCCGTCGGCCTTGGCCGCCGCGCGGTCACGGCAGCCGGCGGCGACCGCGAGGCGGTCGCCTTCGCTCAGCTTGCGGTAGGCGGTCCCGGATGGCGGGAGTGCGGCGGGCGCGTCAGGCTCTCGGTCTCCGCAGCCGACGGCCGCGCCGAAGGCGGCGAGGATGAGAACGGTCGCTGGTCGGAGCCGCATTCGAGATTCGCCCCTCCAGTGAGAGTACCCCGGTCACGTCGCCTACCGGGGGAGTGGTGCGTCCGCGGTGAAGTAGGGCGCGCGCTCGCCCCGGGCCGCCTGGGCGGCGAGGCGGTCGATGATCATCGCCCACGTGTAGCCGCACATCGCCATCTCGCCGTCGGCCTGGTCGTCGTGCCAGCCGGTGTGGGCGAAGTGCACGGTCGTGCCGCCGTCGCCGGCGGGCTCGAGACGCCACTCGATCGTGGTGCCGATCCAGCCGGGAAAGCCGCCGACCGGGGTCCATTCGACGCGGTGGCCGGGCTCGAGGGCGTCGACGCGCAACTCGAGCGTCTTGGCCCAGTCGGGCCCGAAGCCGAAGCGCGCGACGCTGCCAGGCTCCTCGGGGACCTCGAGCTGGTCGGTCCAGTTGCCGGCGAGGCCGTCCTGCGTGGCGAGCGCGTCGTAGACGGCATCGGGCTCCGCGTCGACGGTCTTGAGGAAGTGGATGGCGGGCATGCGGGGCTCCTTCTAGGTTGCGGGCAGCCACGGGTCGCGGCCGGGCGGATCGCCGGCGGCCGCGCGGCCGAGGCGCTCCAGGTAGTGGGTCCAGCCCTGCGCGTGCGAGGGCCGGGCGGCGGGAGGAAGGTCGTGGTGGGACAGCGTCAAGCGGGTGCCGTCGCCGCCCTCGGGCTCGAGGACGACCTCGACGCGAGATGAGCCGGCGCCGGTCGCGCGCCCGTCGCCGTCGAAGCCCCAGGTGAACACGAGCCGGCGCGGCGGCTCGAGCTCGAGGAACTCGCCGACGACGACGTCGCGGCCGTTGGCGTCGATGCGCAACGCCCCGCCCGGCCGCGGGTCGAGCAGCGCGCTCACGCCCATCCACTCGACCATCCGGCCCGGGTCGGTGAAGTAGGCGAACACCACCTCCGGCGGCGCCGCTATCTCCAGCTCGTGGCGGAGTGGCTCAGTTGCGTCCGGCATCGCGCGCTCCCGACGCGTGCTCGCGCTCGGCGGCCGCTTTCAGCCGCTGCAGCGCCGGTGGCCACATCGCCTCGAGGTACGCGCGGACGTCGTCGAGCCCCTCGGGGCGTGCGGAGTACCAGCGCCTTGCGCCCTCTCGCCGCTCGTGCACGAGACCGGCCTCGAGCAGGATCCGCAGGTGCTGTGACACGGCTTGGCGCGTGACGTCGAAGCGCTCGGCGATCTCGCCCGCCGTGCGCTCGCGCTCGGAGACGAGCCGGAGCACCTCGCGGCGGCGGGGCTCGGCGAGCACCTGGAACGCATCGGCCATTGCGAAAGGTTATACTTGCGCAAGCCATGTCTTGCAAGCTTCCTCTTCACTCCTCGCTGTGAGCGTTGACGCCGAGCTGGCCGAGCGCGTCAGGGACGAGCTCATGGGCGAGGCGGGTCTGACCGAGAAGGCGATGTTCGGCGGGTTGGCGTTCCTGCTCGACGGCAACATGGCGGTCGGGATCACCAGCACGGACGAGCTGATGGTTCGCGTGGGAGCAGACGGCGTGGCTGAGGCGCTCGCCGATCCGCATGCGCGCCCGTTCGACATGACGGGTCGCCCGATGAAGGGCTGGATCCTCGTGGAGCGGGCGGGCATCGAGACGGAGGCCGAGCTCAACGCGTGGGTGCGCCTGGGCGTCGAGTTCGCCCGTGGCCTGCCCGCGAAGCGCTGATGACCGTCGACGTGGTCACCCAGATCGAGATCGCCCGGCCGCGGTCGGAGGTGGCCGCGTTCGCGTGCGACCCGGACAACGCCACGCGCTGGTACGAGAACATCGAGTCGGTCGAGTGGCGGACCCCGCCGCCGCTCGCCGTCGGCAGCCGGCTCGAGTTCGTCGCCCGGTTCATGGGCCGCCGGCTCGCCTACACCTACGAGGTGCGCGAGCACGCCCCCGGCGAGCGCTTCGTGATGAGCACCGCCCAGGGGCCGTTCCCGATGGAGACGACCTACACGTTCGAAGACGCGGGCGCCGGCACCCGCATGACGCTGCGCAATTGCGGCGAGCCGGCCGGTTTCGCGAGGATCGGCGCGCCGCTCATGGAGCGTGCGATGCGGCGCGCCAACCAGGCCGACCTGCGCCGGATCAAAGAGATCCTGGAGCGCTAGCGGGCTGCGGATCGTAGTCGCCGCCCGCGTACCGGCGGACCGCCAAGACCTCGCCGTGCAGGTAGAGCCGGCGCGCCTTCTCGTGACAGCCCTTCCAGCACGCCGATCGTGCAGGCGAGGTGGAGGTCCTGCTCGACCAACGACCACTCCGCCTCGGTCATCGGGTCGTGCTGGGTCACGAGCGCGCGCTCGGCCACGTCGACCGCGACGGCTGCGTCCGCCGGCGTGCGGCCGGCGCGGCGGAGCATGCTTCGCGTCGCGATCGCGTGCAACCAACCGGCGAAGGAGCCCTCCCAGCGATAGGTCCCGTACAGAGGCACCGCATGGCGCGACTGTGACACGCCAAGATGTCGCCGCGGAGACGCCGGGCGACGGCTAGTTCTCGTGCACGGCCTGGACCGGCCGGCTGACGCTCGATTCGCTCCGCCGGCGGGGGGATGCGGGTGGGCGCTCTCCGAGCTTGACCACGATCACTCCGGCGACGATCAGGGCGCCGCCGACGAGTTGGAGCGTGCCCGGGAGCTGGTCGAGCAGCAGCCACGCGAAGGCCACGCCGGCGACGACCTCGAGCAGCGCGACGAACGATGCCAGGCGCGCGCCGAGGCGGCGGATCGCCGCGATGCCGGTGCAGTAGGCGAGCCCGGCGGTGACGACGCCGAGCCCGAGCAGCGGGAGCCACCAGCTGACGGAATTGCCGGCGTATGCGGGCGAGGCCGTCGTGGCGTGCATGGGGAGGATGCCGATCGCGCCCAGCGCGGCCAGTCCGAGCGCCGCCGTGGCCAGGCCGGCGCCGGCTAGCGCGACCGGCGGCAGGTCCGGGCGCTGGTTGGCGCTGAGCACGAAGTACGTCGCGGCGCCGCCCATCGCGGTCAGCGCCCAGAGCACGCCGACGGGGTCGAGATCGGCGCCTGAGAGGAGGTCGAGGACGAGCACGAGGCCGAGCGCCGCCAGCCCCGCGCCGGACACCGTCAACGTGCTCGGGCGCTCGCCGCGCCGCAGCCAGAGCCAGATCACGACGGCGGCCGGCGCCGTGTACTCGATCAGCAGCGCCGGCCCGACGTCCATCCGCTGCACCGCCGAGAAGTACGCGAACTGCGCCCCGGCGACGGCCACGGCGCCGAAGAGCAGCACCAGCCCGGCGTTCGCCCGCAGCGCGCTCCAGCGACCGCGCAGCGCGCGGGCGGCGACCGGAGCGACGACGACGGCGCCGACCGCGATGCGCACGAGCACGACCGCGCCGGCCGACCAGCCGGCGTCGAGCAGCCCGCGGGCGAGCGCGCCCGAGAGCCCGAACGACGCGGCCGAGGCGATCGCCAGCACGAGCCCGACCCCGAGGCCCGTCCGAGCGGTGACGTCATTTCCCATCCCTGCCATGGCCGATGACAGTAGAACAGGTGCTGTAAGATGTCAACGTGTTGTTCGCAGATGACACCGAGGCCTCCCTGCGAGCCGCCGTCGCGCTCGTCAACAGCGCCGCGGAGCCCGACACGCTGACGGAGATCAGCCAGCTCGACGCCTTCTACGAGGAGCACGGATACACGGGTCGCCACGATCGCGATGCGGCCGAGCTGCGGGCGCTGCGAGCGTTGCGGCCGGTGCTGCGCGAGCTGCTGACCGCCGAGCGCGACGACGCCGCGCCGCTCGTCAACACCCTGCTCGCGAACGCGAAGGCGGTGCCGCAGCTGAAACGCCACGACGGCCTGGACTGGCACATCCACGCCGCCCCGGCCGACGCCCCTCTCGAGCGCCGGATCGCGGCCGAGACGGCGATGGCGATGATCGACCTGATCCGCGCCGACGAGCTCTCGCGACTCTCGGTGTGCGCCGACGAGCGCTGCGACGGCCTGGTGCTCGACCTCTCGCGCAACCGCTCGCGCCGCTACTGCAGCACGGCCTGCGCGAACCGCAACGCGGTCGCGGCCTACCGTGCGCGGCGCAGGCCCTGATCCGTCGCGCTGCTCAGGCCGGGACCAGCTCGGAGTCGGAGCGCGGCAGCGCGCGGGAGAGCTCCTGGCGCGTGCGGATCTCGAGCTTGGCGAACACCTTGCGCAGGTGCCACTCCACGGTGCGGGGGCTGAGGAAGAGCCGTGCGCCGATCTCCGGGTTCGACAGTCCGCCGCGGGCGAGCCGCGCGATCTGCAGCTCCTACGACCATCGCGCAGGACCAGGAGCGCAAGACCAGGCCGCTGGCCATGCCCGTCCTGGCCATCGGCGGAGCGATGAGCTTCGGCGGGCACGTCGGCGAGGCCATGTCGCTCGTCGCCGACGACGTCCAGAGCGCGGTGATCGCCGACACCGGTCACTTCCTCGCCGAGGAGGCCCCCGACGCGCTGCTGGCGGAGCTGGCGCCGTTCCTCGCCCCGTACCGCGAAGGGTCGGCCGCGGCGCAGAACGCGCACGCGGCCGTTCCGTCGTAGCCACGGTCCGGGCGGGGTCGGGACCCTGCCTCCTCGGCGGGGTCCCGGTCGCGCTGCGACACTGGTTGCGATGAGCGAGCGTCCGAGCTTCACCGTCGAGTACCTCGAGCCGGCGGAGTTGGACGCCGAGCCGCTGCCGGACGAGTTCTCGGCGTCGCGGCTGCGCCGCTCGCTGGCCGTCTTGGCCGCAGTGGTGCTGGTGGTCGTCGTTCTGATCGTGCTCGTCCCGGGCCTGGGCTCGCTGCGGAGCCGGCTGATGGGTGCACAGCCCGCCTGGCTCGTGCTCGCCGTCCTGCTCCAGCTCGGGTCCTGCGCGGGCTACGTCCTGGTGTTCCGGGGCGTGTTCTGCAGGCACATGAGCTGGCGCACGAGCTCGGAGATCGGGCTCTCGGAGCTGGCGGCCAACTCGGTGTTCTCGGTCGGCGGGGCGGGCGGGCTCGCGCTGGGGGCGTGGATCCTGCGGCGCGGCGGGCTGCCCGGCTCGTTCATCGCGAAGCGCACGGTGGCGTTCTTCCTCCTGACCAGCCTCGCCAACGTCGGGTTCCTCGCGATCGGCGGTGCCGCCCTCGCCACGGGTGTGCTCAGCGGCTCGCCCGGGGTGCTGTTCGGCATCATCCCCACGTTCGCCGGGGTGGCCGCGATCGGCCTCGGCCTGGCGGCGCGCAGCCTGGCGGGTGCCCTGGCGCGGCGCTCGCTGCGCGGGCGGCTCGCGGCGGCGGCGACCACGGCGGCCGACGGGGTGGACGAGGCGCTGCGGCTGCTGCGCACGTTCGACCCCCTGATCCTGGGCGGGACTGCCGCCTACCTGCTCTTCGACGTCGTCATGCTCGGCGTCTGCTTCGCCGCCTTCGGCAACGACGTCCCGCCGGCCGGCGTGCTGCTGGTCGCCTACCTGGTCGGCCAGCTCGGCAGCCTGATCCCGATCCCCGGCGGGATCGGCGGCGTCGACGCGGGCCTGATCGGGACCCTGGTGCTCTACGGCGTCGACGCGACCGGCGCCGCCGTCGCGGTCATCGCCTACCGGGCGCTGCTGCTCAGCATCCCCGCGCTGCTCGGTCTCCCGGCCCTCGCGGTGCTGCGCCGCCGGCTCCGGGCCGAGACCCACGACATCGCCGCCTGTGCTCCGGGCCAGTCGGTCGAGGTGCTCGGACGGGGTCTGGTCGTGCGCCCTGTGGGCGGGTAGCGGGAGGACCGCCGGAGACTCGCGACCGCACGCGCGATCGTCCGGCGAATCGCCTGAGCCGGACGGCGGGCGTGTCAGTGACTTGGCGCGGTGGCGGCGCATCTTCTCGATGGCTCCGCAGGCGTCCATGCGGCAAGTGGTCGACCCGGTCAGCACCGCCGTTGGCGAGGCCGGGATGATCGGGGCCCCAGCGCGGAGCTCAGTGGCGGCGCGAGGGCGTGTGCGGCGACCGCAGGGGGAGCTCGAACCACACGTGCGTGCCGTCCGCGTCCGAGGTGCCCCACCGGGCCGCGGCCGCGTCGACCATGTTCAGGCCCATGCCGCCCTTCGGCAGCGGTGGCCGGCGAGTCACGCTGCCTCGGCTTCCCGAATCGGCGACGTCGAACCAGACGACGCCGTCCATCGTGCCCGCGCTCACGTTGATGGGAGCGCCGTCGGTCGGCCCTGCGTGTTGGACGCTGTTGGACACGAGCTCGGAGATCAGGAGCTGGGCGTCCTGAAGCACGGTGGGCGCGACCGAGGCCGGCATCCACTGCTTGACGGCCGCACGAGCGGCGCGGGGCGCGTCGAGGGTCGACGGAACGCTCATCCGCCCCAGGAGGCCGGAGTCCGGCTCATCGGTGTGCATGGCTCTCCCGTCGAGCTCCCGGGCGACGTGACGTCGGCCGGGCTCATCGGTTATGGAGGACAGCCGCGGCGCCTCACGGACGGCACATGGCCGCCGAGCTGCGCGAAGCTGAATTCCCTTGCAGTCCTGAGCGTACCCCGCAAGTGGCGTTCCGATCCCGGCGCTGCCAGTTCGCTGACGTGGCCCACGGTGCTCCCGCGGAGCCCGCGACATCGCAGGCTCGGCCGCTTTCGTCACCTCTTGCGGTCGACGGCGCGCTGGAGCTGGTCCTTGTTCATCGACGAGCGCCCGTCGATGTTGAGTTGCTTGGCCTCCTCGTAGAGCTGGTCGCGCGTGCGGCCCTTGGCACGGTCGGTGCCCGACCGCTGACCGCCGCGGCGCGAGGAGGACATGTCCTGCGTCGAGGTCCGTGAGCGCTGGCGCGACTCGCCCGAGCGCGCGCGCTCCTTGTTGACCGTCCGCGCCGCGATCTCCTCGGCGCGCGACTCCGACGCGCCCTGGTCCTTCTGGCTGTCCTTGATGTGCTCGTACTGGCGGGCGCGCTTGGTGCCCTTCTTGACTCCGCGTGGCGGCATGGTGGCTCCTTTCGGTCGTCGGTCACGGGCTACCCATCGCGCCTGCGCGGCGTATCAAGTGCCGCACCGCCGTGAGATCCCAGTCAGACTTCTGGTCCATGACGCAGGCGACGGCCGCGGCCGCCATCCCCGACGACCTCTCGAAGCTCGAGGCGGAGGCCGCCAAGGTCCTCAGCCCCGAGGCCCTGGCCTACATCCTCGCCGGGGCGGGCGACGCGGACAGCACGCGCGCCAATGCCGCGGCGTTCCGGCGCTGGAGGATCAAGCGGCGCAGGGGCCGCAAGCCGGCGAAGGTCGATCTCTCCACCACCATCCTGGGGACGCGCATGCCCGCGCCGGTCCTCTTCGCGCCGGTCGGGGTGCAGACGCTCGCTCATCCGGACGGAGACCTCGCCAGCGCCCGGGCGGCGGCCGAGCTCGGGCTGACGTACCTGCACTCGACGCAGGGCGCCTACAAGATGGAGGACGTGGCGGCGGCCAACGGCGACGGCTCGCGCTGGTACCAGCTGTACTGGCCCACCGACGACGAGATCGCCGCATCCTTCCTCCGTCGTGCCAAGGCGGCCGGCTACACCCATCTGGTCATCACGCTCGACACGACGCTGCTCGGCTGGCGGCCGCTCGACCTCGATCGCGGGTACTCGCCCTTCCTCGAGAACAAGGGGCTCGCGAACTACACGAGCGACCCGGTCTTCCGGCGGAAGAAGATGCCGGTGCCGGAGGCCTCCCCGCTGGCGACCGGCATCGCGTTCGCGGGCGTCTTCCAGAACCCCGGGCTGAGCTGGGACCAGCTGCCGCTCATCCGCTCCAACTGGGACGGCCCGATCCTGCTCAAGGGCATCCAGAGCCGCCGCGACGCCAGGCTCGCCGCCGAGCACGACATCGACGGCATCGTCGTCTCCAACCACGGCGGCCGTCAGGTCGACGGGGCGATCGCGTCGCTCGACGCGCTCGGGCCGATCGTCAGGGAGGTCGGCGACGAGATGCCCGTGCTCTTCGACTCGGGGATCCGCACGGGCCGCGACGCCTTCAAGGCGCTGGCGCTCGGCGCCGACGCGGTGCTGATCGGCCGGCCGTACCTGTACGGCCTCGCGCTGGACGGGCAGGCGGGTACCCGCACGGTCATGCGGATGCTCGTCGACGAGCTCGCGGAGGAGGTCCGCAAGGCCCGCCGCCGCACGCACCGCACCCTGTCCCGTTCCTCCCTGACCCGCGCGCGCTGAGGCGGAGCCGAGCCATGTCCGAGAGCACTCGCCGTCAGTTCCTCGAGGTGGCCGGCACGGCCGCCGCCGCGACCTTCCTCGCGCCGACCGCGCTCGCGGCCGGCCAGCAGGTGCCCGTCCCCCCGCTCCCCGTCCCCGTCCCTCCGCTCCCCGGGACGCCCAACCCTCCCGTGAGGTCGCCGGCGCCCGCCGGCCCGGGCGCCCCGTTCGGCAGCTACCAGTCCGAGATCTACATCGCCGGGATGAGCGCGGGCGTCAAGCCGATCTTCACCACGAACCTGTCCGACCTCGAAGCCGCCGCGGCGCAGGTGCTGAGCGCGGCCGCGCGCCGGCATCTGCTCGCCTGGGCGGGCGGCGCCGCCGCCGTGCGCGCGAACGCGCGGGCGCTGTCCGCATGGCGGATCGTTCCGCGGATGTTCATCGATCGCGCCGAGCGCGACCTCTCCACGACGGTGCTCGGCGTCGATATGCCGGCCCCGGTCATCCTCGGCCCGGTCGGGAGGCAGGCCCTGGCGCACCCCGACGGCGAGGCCGCGACCGCCAAGGCGGCTGCGGACCTCGGGCTCACGTACGTCCACGCGGCGCGGTCGAGCAAGTCACTGGAGGAGGTCGCCGTGGCCGCGCCCACCGGCTCCCGGTGGTTCGGCCTGGACTGGCCGGGCAGCAACGGCCCCGACGCCGTGCTGCTCACGCGCGCGCGGGTCACTGGGTGCACCCACCTCGTGCTCTCACCCCCGCGGCCCGGGCAGGGCTGGGAGGCGCTCGCGGCGATCCGCAAGGCGTGGGAGGGGCCGATCGTCCTCGGCGGCATCCAGACCGTGCGGGACGCGCGGATGGCGGTCCGCCGCGGCTTCGACGGCATCGTCGTGTCGAACGAGCGCGGGCGCCGCGGGCCGGCCTCGGCCGGGACGATCGACGTCCTGCGGCGGATCGTGAGCGCGGTCGGCGGCAAGGTCGCCGTCCTGTTCGGCTCGGGCGCCCGCACGGGACCCGACGTCTACCGGGCGCTGGCCCTGGGGGCAGAGGCCGTCCTCATCGGCCGCCCGTACGTGCACGGCCTGGCGCTCGCAGGGGAGGCGGGCGTCCGGCACATGCTCCGCACGCTCCTCGCCGAGCTCGAGATCGACCTCGCCATCGCCGGGGTCGGGCACCACCGCGAGCTCCGCCCGAGCGCGCTCGTCCGCGTGTGAACGGGCTCACCGAGCCTGTCAGCCGGCGTACTCCTCGTCGGTCAGGTGCTGGTGGTCTGGCGGCGTCGCGGTCCAGCTGCCGAGCAGGTGGAGGGCCTGCTGCGACGCCGAGCCGGGCTCGGCGGTGAAGACAGCCACGCTGAGGCCCTCGTCGGCGCTGAGCTCCAGCGACTCATAGCGCAGCTCGAGCTCGCCGACGACGGGGTGGTGGATCTGCTTGGTGCCGGTGCGGTGGAAGCGGACGTTGTGCGCCGCCCAGCGGACACGGAACTCGTCGCTGCGCGTCGACAGCTCGCCGATCAGGTCCGACAGCTGGCGGTCGTAGGGGCTGCGGCCCGCCTCGGAGCGCAGGTGCGCGACGAGCTCGGTCGCGACGCGCTCCCACTCGGGGTAGAACTCCGCGGCGGCGGGGTCCAGGAAGGTGAAGCGAGCCGAGTTGGCCGGCTGCTCGCGGCTGTCGAACACCGGGCCGTAGAGCGCGCGGCCCAGCGCGTTGGCCCCGACGTAGTCGAGGCGGCCGTTGTGCACGGTGGCCGGCGCGGTGATCTGGTCGAGGATCTGCTGCACGACGGGGCGGATCTTCTGCTTCGCGGGTCGCGTCCGCTTCTGAACGACGGGATTGGCAGCGCGGGCGAGGTCGAAGAGGTGGGCGCGCTCGGCGTCGTCGAGCTGGAGCGCTCGGGCGAGCCCCTCCAGAACGAGCTCGGAGACGCCGCTGACGTTGCCGCGCTCCAGGCGCTTGTAGTACTCGACGCTGACGCCGGCCAGCGAGGCGACCTCCTCGCGGCGCAGGCCCTTCACGCGGCGGGAGCCGTAGGTCGGCAGGCCGGCCTGCTCAGGGGTGACCTTCGCCCGGCGGCTGGTCAGGAACTCGGCGATGTCCTCGGCTGGGTCCACGGCACCGACAGTACCCCGCATCCGGCCGGGCAAGGGTGCCCTGTCAGTACCCCTCTGACAGGGCCTCCCGGGTTCGGCGGATCCGCGCTTAGGTGGTGGCCATGCGTGCAGCCATCTTCAACGAGCCCCGCTCCATCACCGCCGGCGATCGACCCGACCCGTCGATCGTCGAGCCGACCGACGCGGTCGTCCGCGTCGTGCTCGCCTGCGTCTGCGGGTCGGACCTCTGGTACTACCGCGGCGACTCCGAGTTCGCGCCCGGCCCGATCGGCCACGAGTTCGTCGGCGTCGTCGAGGACGTCGGCGCCGACGTCTCGAACATCCGGCCCGGCGACTTCGTCATCGCGCCGTTCGCCTACAGCGACGGCACGTGCCCGCACTGCCGGCACGGCATCACGACGGCCTGCCAGACGGGCGGGTTCTACCCGATGAACGGCGACGGCGGCCAGGGCGAGGCGGTCCGGGTCCCACTGGCCGACGGCTCGCTCGTCACCGTCCCCGGATCGGGGCACTCCGACGGGATGCTGCGCTCGCTGCTCACGCTGTCCGACGTGATGGCCACCGGCCACCACGCGGCGGTGTGCGCGAAGGTCGAAGCCGGCCAGACCGTCGCGGTCGTCGGCGACGGCGCGGTCGGGCTCTCCGGCGTCCTCGCGGCCAAGCGTCTCGGCGCCGAGCGGATCATCGCGCTCTCCCGTCACGCCGACCGGCAGCAGCTGGCCCAGCAGTTCGGCGCGACCGACATCGTGGCCGAGCGCGGCGACGAGGCGATCGCGAAGGTCGTGGAGATGACCGGCGGCGTCGGCGTCGACGCGACGCTGGAGTGCGTCGGGACGAACCAGTCGATGGGCACGGCGCTCGGCATCTCGCGGCCCGGCTCCACCGTCGGCTATGTCGGCGTGCCGCACGGGATCGAGCTGCCGGTCGAGACCGGCATGTTCTTCCGCAACGTCGGCGTGCAGGGCGGGCCGGCTCCCGCCCGCGTCTACATCCCCGAGCTGCTCGAGGACGTGCTCGAGGGCCGCATCGACCCCGGCAAGGTCCTCGACTACGAGACCGGCCTCGAAGGCATCGCCGAGGCGTATGCCGCGATGGACGAGCGCCGCGCCATCAAGTCCCTCGTTCGCGTCGGGGCGATCTGAGCATGGAACGGCGTGGCTTCGACCGCCTCGCGCGGCTCGACGAGGCGGACCAGCCGCGCTGAGTCAGCGCGCGAGGCGCACGGCGCGCGTGACCCGCGCGCGCTCGCCCGCGGCGGAGACGGCCGCGATCCGGATCGTCAGTCGCCGCGGAAGCCGGCGCGCCCGCGTCCGCAGCCGCAGGACCCGCTCCGTGACGGGCGAGCCGTCGGCGGTGAAGGCGGACGTGTCGTAGCGCAGGGTGAAACCGTGGCGCCGGGCCAGCCACAGCATCATCCCGCCGGTGCCGTAGTGCTTGTCGGCATGGTCGATCGGAAGGTCGGGCCGCGAGCCCCACAGCCCGGTGTAGTACGCCCACGCGGCACCGGACACCCCTGCCCATCCCGTCGACCGTAGGGCGCTCCCCAGCGCGATGCGCCGCTTACCGGTGTGGAAAGTGCGCCTTCGGACAGCGGCCCTCGTCAGATCTGGGGCCTCGACGAAGCGGCGCCGCGTTGTCACACCGGCCGGCCCTGCTTCGTCTCACCCCTGACGAACAGAACGACCGCACACGAAGGACATCGCCATGCAGACCGCTCCACCCACCCTGCCGTCGGCCGAGCGCCACGAGGAGACCCCGACCCTCTCCGACCTGCTCTGGGAGGTCATCGATCTCGCCGGCGGCGCCGCCGTCGCGCTCCTGCCGCTGCTGATCCTCGCCGTGCCGAGCGCGGTCCTCTTCCTGGTCCTCCCGGCGCTGGTGCTCCTCGCCGTCGCGGCCGTTCCGGTCGTCGTGGCCGGAGTCGTCCTCGTGCCGGCCTATCTGCTCGCCCGGTTCCTCCGGCGCGGCTTGGGCGCAGCGAAAATGTTCGTGAGCGGACATCACGGAGATTCCAGCGGTGAGAGCATCGCGCCATGCGGGATCCCGACGTTCACGGGAAGGCCGTCGCCCTGACCGTGTGCAGCACGGTGAAGTGGTGGGGACGGCTCGAGCTGCCGCTGTACTTCGCCTACATCCGGCTGCGCACCCGCGCCCTGCGCAACCTGCGGAGGCTGTCGTTCATCCAGTCCGCCCGCTGGTCGTTGATCGACCATGTCCCGTACAACGGGCCGCCGCAGCCGCGGCGGCGCCTGCGCTACCCGCACCTGTACTTCGAGAGCAACTTCAACGGGGGCTGGGAGGAGTACATCGACGCGTTCTCCTACGTCCTCGGCCTCGGCATGTGGTTCGTATGGGGGAGCTCCTACGGGTTCCCGGGCCCGCTGCCGTCGGGGCCGTTCAAGGCCTACATCAAGGAGAACGCGATGCCGGCGAGCCACTACTACTCGGCCTATCCGGACGCCACGGCCACGACCGTGCTGGCCGCGCTGGAGATCACGCCGCGGCTCGCCGAGCTGCGGCTGCACGCGCCCGCGATGTCGCCCGAGGAGTTCGCGGCGGCGTGGCAGGAGTTCCTCACGGAGACGCAGCTGTGCCTCTGAGGCCCAACACGCTCGGCCAGATGTACGCGCTGACGGTGCTCACGCCGATCGCCCCCGGCGCCGAGCCGGTGCTGCGGGGCCACCTCGAGGCGTTGGGCGGGGGGGAGAGCCCGCTCGCCAGGCTGCCGCGCACCCACTTCGGCCGGTGGGTGATCATGCAGCGCTTCGTCACCGGCCGCGGGCAGCGCAGGCACGAGGATCTGGGCGGTCCCTTCCTGATCTTCTCCTCGACCTTCGACGGCGACCTCGACTCCTACCTGACCGAGCTGACGACGGAGCTGGGCGACGAGGCGGAGCGGATCTGGGGCGCCTGCATCGGCGCCCCGCAGCCGGCGCGCGGCCCCGCGCTCAAGGGCTACCTCCTCCACAACCAGATCGACACGGGTCTGTTCTTCTGCCCCTATCCGGACGCCACGGTCAGGCAGGTGCGCGACGGCCTGCGCGCCCGCGACCGGGCGATCGCGTTCGCGGTGCAGGCCCAGACGATGGATCCGGCGGAGCGACAGCGAGCGTTCCTGGAGGAGTTCTGACGCCGACGTCCCTCATCGACTTCGGGGACATCCAGGGCGACATCCTGCGCGCGTACGGGACCCGCTACGCCTGCACCTCGTACGTCTTCGTCGGCGTCGGCGATCCGGAGCGCGGGCGCGCCTGGCTGCGCGGGCTGCTGGAGCAGGTCAGGACCGCGGCGTGGAGAACCGGCCCTCCGCCGAGCTCGATGCTCAACGTCGCGTTCACCTACGCCGGCCTCGGCGCCCTCGGCGTCGCCCCGCGCGTGGTCGAGAGCTTCTCGACCGAGTTCAAGCAGGGCATGGCAGGCCGCGCGCGGCTGCTCGGCGATACCGGCCCGAGCGACACGAGCCGCTGGGCGCCGGGCCTCGGCACGGGCGCGGCGCACGTGCTCGTCACCCTCAACGCCCTCGACGCGACCGCGCTCGGCACCGCCGTCGCGGACCTGCGCGCCGGGGTCGAGGCGGCCGGGAGCCTGTCGGTCGTCCACCAGCAGGACACGCAGGTGCTCGGCACGAAACGCGAGCACTTCGGGTTCGCCGACGGCTTCTCCCAGCCGGCGATCGAGGGCGTCCACGAGGCGCGCGTCCGCGGCGGCGGGGTGCCGCTGGAGGACGGGAGCTGGCGGGGGCTCGCAGTCGGCGAGTTCGTTCTCGGCTACGGCGACGAGGAGACGCGGGTGGACCGCCAGGGCCGTCTGCCCACCGCGCCCTCAGGCGCCCTGGGGCGCAACGGCACCTACATGGTGTGGCGCAAGCTGCATCAGGACGTCGCGCTCTTCCGGCGCGTCCTGCGCGACGCGGCCGCGGGCTACGAGCAGGGCGGCGAGGAGGCGCTGGCGGCCAAGATGGTGGGCCGGTGGCGGAACGGCACGCCGCTCGTGGTCTCGCCGACGGGCGAGCGTCCCGGCTTCAACCCGCGCCCGCCGGAGGCCAACGACTTCGCGTACGCGGACGTCGACCCGTACGGCCGGCGCTGCCCGCTCGGCGCCCACATCCGGCGCTCGAACCCGCGCGACACGCTGGGGTTCGCGGGCAAGCTCAGCTTCCGGCACCGCATGATCCGGCGCGGGATGCCCTACGGCCCCGAGCTGCCCGCCGGGACCTACGAGGACGACGGGGAGGAGCGCGGGCTCGTCTTCGTCTGCTTCAACGCGAGCATCGCGCGCCAGTTCGAGAGCGTGCAGCGGCAGTGGCTCGACGACGGCAACGCGTTCCAGCTCGGCCGCGACACGGACTTCCTGCTCGGCGCGAGCGACGACGCGAACGGCAAGATGACCGTGCAGGGCGACCCGCCGTTCTTCTTCGCCCCGCAGGCGCAGTTCGTCATCACGCGCGGCGGCGAATACCTGTTCGTGCCGGGCATCACGGGGCTCGCCGCGGTGGCCGACGGAGTGACGGGCTGACGGCATGGCCGCGCCGACCGCCCGCAACTCGCCGGCCGGCACGGCCACGCGTCTGCTGGGCGACCACAGCCGGAGCGTGTTCGCGGTGCTGCGGCGGGTGCGGCCGATCGTCGCGACCCGCCGGTTCGGCGTCGTCACGCGCGCCGACGACGTGCGCGCGGTGCTGAGCGACCACGCGCACTTCACCGTGTCGCACTACGAGCCGAAGATGGCCGAGATCACCGGCCCGTTCATCCTCGGCCTGGATGACACGGCGCTCTACCGGCACGACCACGCGGCCCTGCGCGCCGCGTTCCGCCCGCAGGACGTGCCGGCGATCGCCGACGCGACGCTCGACGCCGGCCGCGAGCGGATGAGGGCCGCGGGCACCCATGTGGACGTCGTGGCCTCGCTGGGCGACCCGGTCATCGAGCAGGTGATGGCCGGCTACCTCGGCATGCCTGCTCCCAGCCCGTCGACACAGCTGCGCTGGGCGCGGACGCTGTTCGAGCACATCTTCCTCAACGCGAGCGACAAGCGGCCCGTGCGCGAGCGCGCGCTCGCCGGCGCCGCCGAGATGCGCCCGCACGTCGACGCGGTGATCGCCGAGCGACGGGCGGCCATCGAGGCGGGCAGGGAGGTCCCGGACGACGTGCTCGGGCGCCTGCTGCACGCCGAAGGCGGGCTCCACGACATCGCCATCCGCCACAACCTGATCGGGCTGATCGCGGGATGGATCCCGACCGTGTCGAAGGCGTTCGCGGCCGGCGTCGACGAGCTCCTGCGCCGGCCGGCGGAGCTCGCGCGCGCGCAGCAGGCGGCGCGCGAGGGCGACCGCGACCTCGTGGGCGCGTACCTGTTCGAGGCGATGCGGTTCCGCCCGCAGACCTGGGCGCTCCTGCGCGTCTGCGGCGCCGACCGGACGATCGCGGCCGGCACGCGCCGCGCGGCCACGATGCGCGCAGGCGCCCGGATCCTGGTCGCCACGCAGTCGGCCATGTTCGACGGGCGGGCCGTGGCGGCGCCGAAGGAGTTCCGGGTCGACCGGCCGCAGAGCGACTACCTGCACTTCGGGCACGGGCTCCACACCTGCTTCGGGCTCGACATCAACCGCGTGCACCTTCCGGCGCTCGCGACCGCGCTGCTCGAGGGGCCGCCCGTCCGGCGCGCTCAGGGGGCGGGCGGGAAGCTGCGCTGGGCCGGCCCGTACCCGTCCGGGCTCAACGTGTCACTGACGACGTGAGGAACGCCATGTCCGATCCGACGCTGATCACCTTCCCGCCGAGCCTCGACAGCGAGTTCAGCCGCTTCCTGCTGGCCCACTACGGCGTGCGCCATCGCGAGCAGCGCCACGTGATGCCGCTGTCGCTGCTCTTCACGCTGCCCCGCGGGTCGATCCGCTTCCCGCTGCTGTACGGAAACGGATTACACCTCAACCGGGTGAAGGAGTTCGTCGACCACTTCGAGCCGCTCGCGCCGCCCGAGCGCCGCCTCGTCCCGCCCGGGCTGGGCGAGACCATGCGCGCGGACTGGAAGATCTTCCACCACGAGTTCAACACCCCGATGACCGTGTGGGCCTACCACCACCTGCTCCCGCACCGAGACATCATGGTCGAGCCGCTGAGCCGCGGCACGCCGCGCTGGGAGGCGAAGGCCGTCGACCGCTTCTATCCGCTCTTCCAGGGGCTGCTGCTCGCGATGCTGCGGCCCACGGAGCGGCGCGCGACCGCCGCGCTGGGCAAGATCCGCGGCGTCCTGGATCGCATGGACGAGCGCCTCTCCGACGGCCGGCGCTACCTCAACGGCGAGCGCTACACCCTGTCCGACATGGCCTACGCCGTCGCCGCCGCGCCCGTCGTCTGGCCGGACGAGTACGGCGGCGGCGTGCCCGCGCTCAGCGACACGCCGCCCGCCCTTCAGGCCGTCGTGGCCGAGACCCGCGCCCGGCCGTCCGGCGAGCTGGCCCTGCGGATCTACCGGGAGCACCGCGCCGGCCCGGTGGGCTGACCGCTCAGTCCCTTCGGATCAGGAACACGCGGTACCGGCGCGCGAAGTTGGCGGGCACGCTGCTGAAACAGTGAACGCGACCGTCGCCTGGCGGTTCTCGAGCTTCGGCACGGAGGCCGGCGCAGCGATCGTGAAGCCCCGCGAGCGGACCGTCATCGGGGGTTCGTCGTCCAGACATCGGAGGACCTGCTCGACGAGGAGACCGAGACGATCGTCGTCACGCTGTCGGACCCGCAGAACGGGACGATCGGCGACGGCAGCGCGACGGGGACGATCGTGGACAAGTCCCGCGTCACCGTCGAGGCGCCCGCGCCGGTCACCGAAGGCAGCGCCCTGCGCTTCCCCGTGCGGCTCGACCATCCGGCGGCGCTGCCGGTGACGGTGCACCTCGGGACGCAGGACGGGACCGCCCTCGCACCGGGGGACTACGCCGCGGTCGCCACACGCTCCCTCACCATCCCGGCGGGTCAGCCGGAGGTGCTCTTCGACGTCGTCACGAGCGAGGACGGCGACGAAGGGGAGGGCGAAGAGACGGTCAGGGCGCGACTGCTGGGGAGCTCCGGTCCCGCTCCGCTCTCTCTGGTCCCCGCCACGGGGACGATCAGGACAAGCCGTTCCCGCGCTTCAGCGTCGAGGCCGCGGCGGTGACCGGCGGCAGCTTCACGATCCGCCAGGCCCGCCGTCCGGTGACGGTCCGGGCGCGCTAGGCGTCGTCCGGGGCTCCGTCGGCGTCCTCGAGCGGGACCGCGATCCACATCGCCTTGATGCGACGGGCGAGGCCGGCGGCCTCGAGCTTGCGCAGCGTCTCTCGCAGCTCGACCTCAGGGATGTCGAGCTCGTCGAGCAGGTGCTTGACCGACCGGCCCGTCGAAGCGTCGGCCAGCCACATGTACACATCTCGTCGTTGCCGCGGCTGTACGTTCAGCGTGGCGGCGTCGGCCCGAGCAGTCATTGGGAAGTCCCTTCCGGCGGCCCTGCCACCGCGGTTTGTGGCGCGTGCGGCGAAGGCGCAGCCCGCAGGCGCTCAATCAGCGCTTGTGCGTAACGATACCAAGCGTCGATCCGGGTCCAAACGTGCTCGGGTGCGCACGCTACGCGTCGAGCGCACCGGGCGGAAGGCCGGATCACCGCTCACGAAGCTGGCGTCCCCGAGGACGCGCTACCAACCCGCGGCGGTCGGCCTGGCCGAGCGCCGCGGGTCGCAAGCCCAACACGGGTCGTGATCTGGGTCCCGCTAGGACCGCAGCGCTTCAGCGATCTTGACCACGACGAAGAGGAGTCCCGCGGCCCCGACGGCCCGTCGGAACCAGTTCGCTCCGGCGTCGAGCTCCTGCCACGCCCAGGCGGCGAGCCCGGTGTAGAACGTCGCGCGACCGCAGTCGTGCGCGAGCCCGCCCGTGAACGCGGCCGCCAGCCAGCCGGCCGCCGCGACGAGCAGCGGCGCGTTCGGCAGCTGGACGAGCGGGAAGCCGGCAGGCCAGCCTCGCTGTCCTCGCCGCCAGAGGTCTCGGAGGTTCGGGCGAGGGCGCACTGCCGCGACAGTAGCGCTCGCGGAGCTTCGCGCTGCCCGCGGCCGCCGGGCTCCGCATCCGCGGAGCCAGGCGACCCGACGGTCAGGCGTTGGTGGTCTCGCGCTCGGTGGCGGCGATGACGCCGGCGCGGTTCTTGTGGGCGCGCTCGTACGTACGGGCCTTCTTGATCCGGGCCTCGTCGCCCTCGCCGAGGACGGCGACGACCTCGGAGACCGTGAGCTCGTCATAGCCGGCCCACGGCTCGTCGCCCTGGAGGCTGGAGATCCGCTCGAGGATCGTCGTGCGGTTCTCGTTCTTGCGCTCGTAGGCGGCGATCTTCGCCAGGTCGACCTGCGAGAGGCTCGCGAGCTTGCTCGTGATCTCGTCCGCGTTGAGCGCGTCGTAGCGCGCGATCGCGAGGTCGCCCTCGGAGGCGACGGCGCCCTTGGCCGCGCCCTCGGCGCGGGCGACGCCCGGCACCTTGCGGGCCTGGCGCGACTGGCGCTTGGCCGACGTGGTCGTCTTGCGGGCGGTCGAGGCGGCCTTGCGGCCGGTCGCGCGCGCGGCGTCGGCGGCGCCCGTCGTCGTGATGTCGAAGGAGTGGTCGCCCTTGACGTCGGCGCGGACCACCGCGTCCGTGAGCTTGGGCAGCTCGCGGGTGACCCGCTCGAGCATCTTCTCCTCGTCGGCGCGGATCGAGGCCGCCAGGTCGGCGGTCTCGGTGTCACCGACCACGCGGGCGAGGCGCTCGAGCGCGGTGTAGGTGGCGATCTCCAGCGCCTCGGTCGCGCAGGCGTCCTTGGCGTTCTTGAGCACCTTCTCCTCGCCGCCGGAGCCGCGAAGCATGTCGATGGGCGTCTTGGACAGCGCCAGCGCCTGGCCGACGACGGTCTCGGCGAGGCCGACGATCGAGGCCAGCGGGCCGGTGCCCCCGCCGAGCGCCTTACGGCGGCGGCCGACGCGATCGGCGTGATCCTGCGTCTCGCGCAGGTGCGTCTCGAGGGCGTTGCGGTAGCTGCCGCGGGGCGTCATCGCGATCTGCGACGTGAGGACGCTGACGAGGGCGCGCTCGTGGGCGTGGGCCTCGTCGAGGTACTGGAGGACCTTCGTCTGGGAAGCGTTCATGTGTCGTGCTCCTTGGTAGAAGAGGGGAGGGAGGGGAGGAAGGGAGGCGCTACCCAGCCGGGAGCTACCGACAAACACACGTTCGACTCACCACACGGTGTCCGAGAGGCCCTCGTGGAGCAGGGCCTGCACGGCGAGCGCCGCCGCGACGGGCAGCAGCAGGTCGGGCCGGCGGTTGAGCGCGCGCGCCGCGGCGAGGCAGACGAACGGTGCGAAGAAGAGCCAGATCCGCTCCGTCTCGGCCTTCGTGAAGCCCATCACGGCCGCGATCGCCAGCACCGCGAAGATCGCCACGGCCTCGGGCGTCCCGCGGGCGAGCTCCCGGAGGCCGAGCCAGGAGATCGGCAGGCCGAGGACGAGCAGGAAGCCGACGGGCGAGCCGAACAGCCAGTACCAGTACGGGCGCATGGAGGCGATGCCGAGGCGGTAGACCTCCTCCGTCGCGCGCACGGTGCCGATCGGGTCGAACCCCGTCAGCGCGCTGAAGGCGCCGTGCAGCGCGAGCAGCGCGAGGCCGCAGATCGCCGACAGCGCGATCGCGGACCGCAGCCCGCGGCGCCGCCAGGCGAGGATCGCCGCCCAGGCGCCGATCGCCAGCAGCGACCAGGCGAACAGCGATGCGACCGCGAGCAGCGCGGCGCCGATCACCCGCGCGCGCACGGAGGCGCGGGTGAGCGGCCACGCGGCGAGCAGGCCGAGCGTGAGGTAGACGGCGTCGGCGGTCGTCACGCCGAACATCAGCGCCTGCGGCGAGAGCGCCATCAACAGGCCCGCGAGCCGCGCGCCGCGCTCCTCGAGCAGCTGGCGCGCGAGGCCGTAGGTGAGCGGCGCGCTGAGCGCGCCGACGGCGATGCAGAAGGCCGCCAGCCGCGCCGGCGTGTCGAGCGCCAGGGCGTGCATGACCAGCGGCAGCCCCGGCGGGTGCCCGGCGACGTGCACGGGGAAGGAGGGCACGAGCTCGGCGAACCGGTCGAGGAAGTAGCCCGGACCGATGTCGACGGTCGGCAGGGCGGGCAGGTACTCGTTGGCCGCCTCGAACGAGCGCGCCTCGTCGAACACGCGATCCCAGGCGGCCGTCCCGCCGCGGCCGGCGGCGAGCACGAGCCGCAGCACCAGCGTCCCGCCGAGCAGGGCGAGCGCCACGAGGGCGGGCCGCAGCCGCGCGCCCACCAGCCACGGCGAGAGCGCCACTGCGGCGGCGAACGCGACCAGCGACAGCGCCAGCAGCGGATCTGCGCTGGGGCTCGGATTGCCGAGCGCCGGCGGCCAGGGCACCCCGATCGACGTGTCGGTGAAGCGCCGCACGATCAGGCCCACCGCGATCGTCACCGCCCCGACGGCGAACACGGCGTGCGGGAGCCGGCGCAGCGCGCCCGCGAGCGCGGGGCGCGACGGGCGGGTCGCGCTCATGGCGCGGAGGCGGGGCCGGGGGTGCTCATGGCGCGGAGGCGGGGCCGGGGGGTGCCATGCTGGCCGCATCGTGCCGATCCGGCCGCCCGCTCTGCCGCTCTTGGTGCTGTGCGCGCTCGCGCCGGCCGGCTGCGGCTCCGCTCCGGCGACCGAGCTGCCGCCCGCCGCGACGCTCCCCGCCGCGCCCGCGCAGTCCGCCGCCCCCGCCGGCCGCGTCGTGTCCGAGCGCCGCGCGTTCCCGGACCCCGCGCGCGCCACGACGGCCGGCCGCACGTTCGTCGCGGACCGCCGCGCCGGCGTGCTGCGCGTGCTCGAGGACGGGCGCGAGATCGAGCGCCTGCCGACCGCGCTCGCGCCCGCCGCCGTGACCGTCGCCTCCAACGGCGGCCAGGTCGCGGTCCTCTCCGTGCGGGGGCGGGTCCTCGACCTCTACGACGCGCGGACGCTGCGCCGGGTCGGGCGCGCCGACGCGGGCAGCGGCCCGGTCCAGGTCGCCTCCGACGGTGGCAACTACCTGTACGTGACCGACGCGATCGGCGGCTCGGTGCTCGTGTTCCACTCGGTGCCGGAGCTGACGCTCGTGCGGCGCTACGGCATGGCCGGCAACCCGTGGGCGATCGTGCACGACGCCCCGCGGCGGCGGCTGTGGGTGACGCTGGCCGGCGCGAACCGGCTCGCCGAGCTCACGACGGGCCGCCGGATCCGGCGCCTGCGCGACTTCCCCTCGGTGGCGCAGCCTGCGGCCGTCGCCGTCGAGGCGTCCGGCGAGGTGCTCGTCCGCGGTCGTGACGCGGGCGCGACTCAGGTTCTCGAGCCCCTGGCGAGATAGACCGCGCCCGAGAGGGCGAACAGCGCCGCGGTGATCAGCAGCCAGCGCGCGAGGTAGCCGTCGTAGGTGAGCCCGCTGGCGCGGGTGAACGACGGCTCGCCCTTGCCGGAGATGACCGGGAAGAAGACGAGCAGCAGCAGCCCCGACAGCAGCGCCGGCGCGCGCACGTAGTTGACGGCCGGGCCGGTCGCGCGCCGCCCGACGCGGTCGAGCAGCCCGTAGAAGGGCATCAGCACGAGGTCGTGGACGACCGCGCTGAGCGCCAGCCAGACGAGGATGCGCAGGCCGTCGGGGCGGCCGGCGAGAAGCAGCAGCGCCCAGGCGGCGAGCGGCAGCACGGCCAGGTGCGCGAGCAGGTGCAGCGGGGATGCGCCGTAGCGAGCCCTCATGCGAACTCGATCGCCTCGACCCACTTCGTGTTGTGCACGCCCGGCAGCGCCGGCACGATGATCCGCGCCGGGTAGCCGTGGTCGGGCGAGAGGTCCGCGCCGTTGACCTTCAGGGCCAGCAGCGCGTCGGGATCGCGCAGCTGGCCGGCGTTCAGCGACGCGAGCCGCAGCGCCCCGCGCGGCTGCAGCGAGCGCACGAGCGCCCTCTTGGGCCCGTCCGCGCCGGCGCTGCGGGCGAGGTCGGCGAGCCGCACGCCCGTCCACTCCTGCGTCGTCGTCCAGCCCTCGACGCACGCGATCGGCAGCCGCGCCGTGTGCTGCTCCATCGCCAGCAAGTCCTCGCGGGAGAGCGTGCGCTCGCGCCCCCGGTAGCGCAGCGCGAGCCGGTAGTCCGCGCCGGTCATCGCCGCCGTGATCCCGGCGACGCGCGCGGTCCGGTTGACCTGGAAGTCGTTCGGGCCGGAGCCGAGCACCTGCCGGCGCGGGGCCAGCAGCGACAGCCGCCGCAGCGGGCCGCCGATCGTCTCGCCGACGTTGGCCGCCAGCAGCGCCAGCGAGCCGGCGCCGACCAGCGCGAACAGGCCGCGGCGCGAGATCGTCGGCGCCGCGGGGGCAGGGGCCACGAGGTCGCTGCGGGCCTCGTCGCGATGGCGGTAGGCGCGCACGATCACCGGCATCTTCAGCGCGACGTGCAGCACCAGCGAGGCCACGAAGACGATCGCGCCGTAGTAGTGGGCGACCACGAAGTTGAAGCCGAAGGCGTACCAGTACTGCATGTTCATCACGCCGGTGACGAACTCGAACACGGCGCTGGCGACGAGCAGGCCGATCGAGAGCCGCTCGAGCGCCTGCGCGGGTGAGGCGGCGGGGGGCCAGGCGAACAGCCGCGGGATGACCGACCACAGCTTCGCCAGCAGGAACGGGATCGCGACGAGGCCGACGTTGACGTGCAGACCCTGCGTGACGGCGTACAGGAACGCGAACCCGCTCGGCCAGGCGAAGCTCAGCGGCAGGTCGGCGCCCGGGTCGACGATCGCGTTGCCGGGCAGGTCGGGCTGGTAGGCCGCGTGCGAGAGGAACCCGGTGACGGCGACCACGGCGACGAGCGCGAGCAGCACGGAGCCCAGCAGCGTGGTCAGCCACGGGCCGCGCAGCGGCGAGCGCCAGAAGGCGGGGCGGAAGGGCCCCGGCGGGATCATGGCCGCCGCAGGGCCGCGAACCAGCGCCCGCCCGAGCGCATGGTCCAGGCGATCGCGAGGCTGGCCCGCGCGGCTGTCGCGGCGACCGTGTCGACGCCGACGTGCGCCCACGGGAACCACTCGCTGACCGCGCCGGGCGCCTCGATCCGCATGCGCGTGGCGCCGCTCCACGCGCCCGGTGGGTCGAGCTCGGCGAGCACGGCGCCGCCCGGCGCGAGCAGCTCGCGGGCGCGCCCCAGCAGGGTGGCGGGCTCGCCGCCGATGCCGATGTTGCCGTCCAGCAGCAGCGCGGTGTCCCACGCGCCGGCGTCCGGGACGTGCTCGAACACGGAGCCCAGTATCGCGTCGGCGCCGCGGCCGAGCGTGATGTCCACCGCGACCGGGGAGAGATCGATGCCGAGGCACCGGTGGCCCGCGGCCTTCAGCGCGGCCACGTGCCGGCCCGGGCCGCAGCCGATGTCGAGCACCGCGCCGTCGACGCGCTGCAGCAGCTCGGCGTCGCTCGCGTCCACCGGCCCCATCCAGCGCGCGATCGGCAGCGCCTCGACGTGCCCGTCGGCGCGGCGCACCCGCCCTTCGCGCGGCGGTCCGCCGCCGGCGGCGCTGGCCAGCAGATCTCCGTAGAGCTGGTCGGCGGGCAGCGCGCTCATGCCACCAGCGCCCCGGGCTCGATCTCCGCGAGCGCGGCGGCGAAGCGCCCGCCGGGCGTCTCGCGCGCGACCGCGCGCGCGTCCTCGATGGTGTCGATGTCGCGCAGGGGCGGCAGGATCCGCGTGCGCAGGCCGAGGGTTGCGAGCCGCCCCCGCTGTACCGCGCCGGTGTCGTCCGCGCTCATCGGCACGCCGTCGAACACGCGCGCGTCCGGCTCGCGCAGGCCGATGCCCCAGTAGCCGCCGTCGAGCGCGGCGCCGAACGCCGCGTCGCTCGTGAGCAGCGCGTCGAGGCCCGCCGCGAGCAGCGCGGGGGTGACCTGCGGCGTGTCCATGCCGACGAGGAATGCGGGCCCGCCGACGTCGTCGAACGCGGCCGCGAGCCGCTCGGCGAGGCCGTCCCCGCGCTGGGGCACGATCTCGAAGCCGTCCGGCACCCAGTCGCCGGGCTCGCCGTCGAGCACGAGCACGCGCCGGACGTCGCGGTCGACGGCGCCGGCCGCGGCGAGCGTGTCGGCGATCGCGGCGCGCGCCACGGCGGCGGCCTGCTCGGGTGTGAGCGGCGGCGTGAGCCGCGTCTTGGCGCGGCCCGGGAGCGGCTCCTTCGCGATGACCAGGAGGGCGGAGGCCATGACGTGTATGCGCGTCAGCCGCGCGATCGGTTCACCGCAGGACCTTCGTCATGTCGCGCACCGCCCGGACGGTACCGCGGACCGTGCCCGTCACCTTCGAACGTCCCTCGCGCGCGTGGTAGGTCACGGGGGCCTCCTCGATCCGCCAGCCCGCGCGGGCGGCGCGCAGGACCATCTCCAGCGGCCAGCCGAAGCCGCGGTCGCGGATCGTGAGCGCGAGCAGCGCCTCCCGCCGAGCCGCCCGCATCGGCCCGATGTCGGTCACGCGCACGCCGGTGCGCCGCCGCAGCTCGAGCGCGAGCACGGCGTTCGCCACCCGGGCGTGCGGCGGCCAGGCGGCGCCCGGTGCCGGCCGCCGGGCGCCCAGGACCAGGTCGGCGGTGGCCGCGGCGACCGGGTCGGCGACGCGCGAGAGCTCGCGCGGGTCGAAGGACGCGTCGCAGTCCATGAAGCACACGAGCTCCGCCTCCGCCGCCGTCAGGCCCGCGAAGCACGCGGCGCCGAAGCCCGGCCGCGGCTCGCGCACGACGCGCGCGCCGAGCGCGGCGGCCAGCTCTCCCGAGCCGTCGGTGGAACCGTTGTCGACGACGATCGGCACGTAGCCGGCGGGCATCCGCTCGAGCACCCAGGGCAGGGCGTCGCGCTCGTTCAGGACGGGCAGGACGACGTCGGGCATCTCAGAGACGTACCCTCGCCGCCATGATCCTGGTCACGGGAGGCGCCGGCTTCGTCGGCTCGCACGTCGTCGACGCGCTGCTCGAGCGCGGCGAGGCGGTGCGGATCGTGGACGCGCTGCTGCCCGCCGCGCACCGTGCCCGCCCGGACTACCTCGACCCGCGCGCGGAGTTCCTCGAGGCCGACCTGCGCGACCCCGCGGTCGCGGAGGCGGCCGTCGAGGGCGTCACGGCCGTCTGCCACCAGGCCTCGATGGTCGGCCTCGGCGTCGACATCTCCGACATCGCGGACTACGTCGGCCACAACGACCTGGCGACCGCGCAGCTGCTGCGCGCGCTGGCCGCCCGCGGGTTCGCGGGCCGGATCGTGCTCGCCTCGAGCATGGTCGTCTACGGCGAGGGGCGCTACGCCTGCACCGAGCACGGCATCGTACGGCCCGCGCCGCGCGCCGCGGCGGCGCTCGACGCGGGCGAGTTCGAGCCGCCCTGCCCGGTCTGCGGGCGCGCGCTCGAGCCGCGCACGGTCCCCGAGGACGCAGCGCTGGACCCGCGCAACGTCTACGCCGCGACGAAGGTCGCGCAGGAGCACCTGTGCGCCGCCTTCTCGCGCGAGACGGGCGTGCCCGTCACCGCCCTGCGCTACCACAATGTCTACGGGCCGCGGATGCCGCGCGACACGCCGTACGCCGGCGTGGCGAGCATCTTCCGCTCCTCGCTGGCCGCGGGTCAGGCGCCGCAGGTCTACGAGGACGGCGGCATGCGGCGCGACTTCGTCCACGTGCGCGACGTCGCGCGCGCCAACGTGCTGGCGCTCACCGCGCCCGAGCCGGTCCGGGCGCCTTCAACGTCGCCAGCGGCACGCCGCGCACGGTGCTCGACATGGCGGACGCGCTCGCGCGGGCGTTCGACGGCGCGCCCGCGCCCGAGGTCACCGGGCAGTGGCGTGCCGGTGACGTCCGGCACGTCGTGGCCTCCGCGGAGCTGGCCGCCTCGGACCTCGGGTTCAGCGCGAGCGAGGACTTCGAGGCCGGCATGCGCGAGTTCGCCCGCGCCCCGCTGCGCGCCTGAGCGACGTCGCGGTGCGCCCGGATGGGCGCACCGCGACCGGGGCTCACGCGCCGGTGTTGATGGTGATCTTCGCGACGCCGACCTCGAGGCCGCCCTCGAGGGCGTCCACGCCGAACGTGTCGTTGAGCAGCTTGGCCGACTCGTCCTTGAACTTGACCGTGGTGCCCTCGAGCACGGCGGTGCCGTCCGAGTTGGACTTCAGCGGGTCGAGCGTGCGGCCGTCGAGGAAGAACAGCGGGGCGCTCGCGGCGGCCTCCTGGCCGTCGACCGTGACCTTGCCGGTCAGCACGGAGGCGCCGGGGTCGACGACGAAGTCGGTCAGCTGGACGGTCTTGCCGCCGCCCTCGAGCTGCAGGCCCGAGCCGGCATGGTCGATCTCGCCCTGCACGAACGGGGAGACGGTGCCCGGCTCGAAGTACTTCACGTTGCCGCCCGTGATCGGGAAGCTGGCGACGCCCTGCTGGGAGATCGACGCGTCGCCCACGGGGCTCGGGGTGAGCTTGAGCTGCGTGAGCGCGTCGACGAAGCCTGCGTCGAGTGTGACCGCGGTCGAGCGGCCGCTGAGCTGGTCGACCTGGGCGACCGGCTCCGGCTGGCTGCTGCCAGACGATCCAGAGCTCGAGCTCGAAGCAGTGTCGTCGCTGCCGCAGGCGGCCGCGCCGAACGCAAGAGCGGCGGTGGCGACGAGAACGGCGGGGGTGCGGAGGTGCATCGTGATGGTCCCTTCGTGGAGTGACGTACATGAGGACTGCGCGCGAGCCGCCGCCGCGGATGCCTCGCGCGACCGACCTGGCGCAACGGCGGCGGTTCTCGCACCCGCCCCGGGGTAGCCGTCAGGGATGAACGGAGACTCCCCGAGCGTCCTGATCACGGGCGCATCCAGCGGCATCGGCCACACCACCGCGACGCGGCTGGCCGAGAAGGGATGGCGCGTGTTCGCCGGCGTGCGCGATCCGGCGGGCGCCGAGCTCGCTGGGGCGGAGGTGGTCGAGCTGGACGTGACCTCCGCGGACTCGATCGCGAGGGCGCTCGAGCACGTGCGCGGCCAGACCGGCGGCCGGCTCGACGCGCTCGTCAACAACGCGGGGATTCCGGTGGCGGGCGCGGTGGAGACCGTCCCGGTCGAGGACTTCCGCGCGCTGATCGAGACGAACCTGATCGGCTCGTTCGCGGTCACCAAGGCGTTCCTGCCGCTGGTCCGTAATGCGCGCGGGCGGGTGGTGTTCGTCGGCTCGCTCGGCGGCCGCGTGGCGTTCCCGTACGCGTCGGCCTACCACGCGTCGAAGTTCGCCATCGAGGGCCTCGCCGAGTCGCTGCGGGCAGAGATGCTGCCGCTGGGCGTCGGCGTCTCCGTGGTCGAGCCGGCCGCGATGGCGACCGAGATCTGGGGCAAGGGCCGCGAGCAGCTCTCGGCCGTCCGCGCCGGCCTGACCCCGGAGCAGCGGGAGGTCTACGGCGAGGCGCTGGACGGCTTCGACGAGACGCTCGCCTCCGCGGACGAGGACGGCGAGGATCCGAGCGAGGTCGCCGAGACGATCGAGAAGGCGCTCACCGACTCGAGCCCGGACGACCGCTATCTCGTCGGCCGCGGCGCCCGCGCGCTGACCCTGCTCGAGCCGCTGCTGCCGTCAGGGCTCTTCGATCGCGTCAAGCGCCGCGCTGCCGGGGCTGCCTAGGCCGTCATCCGGATCGGGACGTCGTACCTCGCGACGGAGGTGCGCTGCCCCGGGGTGTCGTCGGACGACATGGCGTTGAGCGTCTCGTCGCCGCGCTTGTAGTCGTCCTCGTTCTCGAAGAACAGGATCACGAGCGACTTCTCGGCGTCGGGATCGTGCAGGACGACGATCTCCTTCGCGGGGAGGTCGTCGGGCGGCCCGTCCCCGATCTCACGTTCCATCTCCTGGATCCGGTCCTTGGTGACCCCATCGAACGACACGACCCGTGCGAGCGCCATCTGACCCTCCTCGTGGATTGCGTGAGCCGACACTACGCCAATCAGCGATGCTCGGGGTTGGGGAAGTCGAACCGGGCGCCGGCGTCCCACTCGGAGCGTTGGTTGCCATGGGCGGGGATGCCGCCGGCGTCCTTGAGCATCCGCGCCATGTGGAGCAGGTTCCAGGTCGCGAAGGTGGTGTTGCGGTTGGTGAAGTCGTTCTCCGGCCCGCCGGAGCCCTCGTCGAGGTAGGAGGGGCCGGGGCCGGCCTCGCCGATCCAGCCCGCGTCGGCCTGGGGCGGGATCGTGTACCCGAGGTGCTGGAGCGAGTAGAGGACGTTCATCGCGCAGTGCTTGACGCCGTCCTCGTTGCCGGTCACCAGGCAGCCGGCGGTGCGGCCGTAGTAGGCGTACTGGCCGGCGTCGTTGAGCAGGTGCGAGTTGCCGTACAGCCGCTCGATGACCTGGGTGCACACCGACGACTTCTCGCCGAGCCAGATCGGCGTACCGAGGACGAGGATGTCGGCCGCGATCACGCGCTCGAAGATCCCCGGCCAGTCGTCGCGCTCCCAGCCGTGCTCGGTCATGTCCGGCCACACGCCGACCGCGATGTGGTGGTCGATGGCGCGGATCCCGTCGACCTGCACGCCGTTGCGGCGCATGATCTCCATCGCGATGTCCATGAGCCCTTGCGTGTGGGAGCGCTCGGGCCCTCGCTTGAGCGTGCAGTTGACGAAGAACGCCTTGAGGTCCGAGTGGTCGGTGGCGCTTCGCTCGCACAGCTCGGCCTGCCTGGCGGTCAGCTCGGTCATGACTCCTCCCGGAGGATCGCGCTCCCGAACGGTGCGCTGAACGCCCGGCACCATATGACGACGTTGCGGCCCTCGAGCCGCACGCCGGCGGACAGCCGGTACTGCTGGTCGCCGCGGTTGCCCTTGAGCGGGCCGAGGTCGACGGCGCCCTCGGCGCCGCCGTCGGAGCTGTCGCCGGGCACGAGCCGCACGCGCAGATCGGGGCCCGCAGAGGTCTCGAACGAGGTCAACGTGAGGAAGCGCCGGCCGTCGGCGAGCCGCACCACCGCGGCCCGGCCGGAGGTGGCGTGCTCGTGGGAGCGGAAGCGGCCGGTCGCCAGCTCGAGCGCGCGCGCCGGCGCCTCCTGTCCTCGGGCCGGCGGCGCCGCGGCCGCGGGCGCGGCCGTGACGACCTGCTCGTCGACCACCCGGTCCTGGAGCGTCGTGGCGGCGAGGTAGACGCCGACGGCGCCCGCGGTGACGATGTAGGTCGCGATCACCGCGACGCGCACGGGGCGGGCGTGCCGCGCGACCGCGAGGCAGACGGCGCCCGAGAGCAGGAACCACCCGGCCGTGAGGGCCATCGAGGTCCGGTAGTCGTCGCTGATGACCCCGCCGGCGACCCAGACGCCGAGCAGGAGCACCGCGGCGACCACCGGGACCGCCCCGATGGCGACGACGGGACGTGTGCGAGATGGACGCGTGGTGGGCATGACCCGTTGTCTCGCCGGCGATCGAAGCGTTACGCGTAACGCCCGGCGGCGTCGCGCGACTACCGCACGATGCCCGCCTTCACGAACCTCCTGCTCGTCTGCGCGGTCGCCTTCGCGGCCCCGCTGCTCCTCGGCCTCTTCCCGCGCGTGCAGCTCCCGTCGGTGGTGCTCGAGATCGTCGCCGGGATCGTGATCGGCCCGTCCGTGCTGGGCCTCGCGGAGGTCGACGCCTCCGTGGAGGTCGTCGCGCTGCTCGGGCTCGCGTTCGTGCTCTTCCTCGCCGGCCTGGAGATCGAGTTCGACAAGCTGCGAGGGCCGCTTCTGCGCCTGACGGGGGCCGCCTTCGCGCTCTCGTTCGCGATCGCCGTCGCGGTCTCGCTCGGCCTGAGCGCGGCCGGCCTGGTCGACACGCCGCTGCTGGTGGCGATCATCCTGTGCGCGACCTCGCTCGGCGTCCTCGTCCCTGTGCTCAAGGACGCGGGCGAGATCTCGTCCACGCTCGGGCAGCTGATCATCGCCGCGGCCTCGATCGCGGACTTCGGAGCGATCATCCTGCTCTCGATCTTCTTCTCCGGCGAGGGCGGTGCCGGCTCGACCGCGCTGCTGCTCGGAGCGCTCTTCCTGCTCGCCGCCGTCATCTTCGTCGTGGTGCGCGGCGCCGAGCGTTCCGCGCGCATCCGCGCGGACCTGCTGCGGCTGCAGGACACGACGGCGCAGATCCGCGTGCGTGCGGCGATCGTGCTGTTCGTCGGCTTCGCCGCGATCGCCGAGCAGCTCGGGCTCGAGGCGATCCTCGGCACGTTCATCGCGGGGGCGATCATCTCGCTCGTCGACCGCGACGAGGTCATGACCCACCCGGACTTCCGCCGCAAGCTCGAAGCGGTCGGCTTCGGCTTCTTCATCCCCGTCTTCTTCGTGACGAGCGGCGTCCGCTTCGACCTGGGCGCGCTCACCGAGTCGGCCTCGAACCTCGCGATGGTCCCGATCTTCCTTGCCGCCCTCGTCGCCGCGCGCGGCCTGCCGGCACTGCTCTACCGCGGCCGGCTCGACGGCCGCCGCTCGGCGATCGCCGGCCTGCTGCAGGCCACGTCGCTGCCGTTCATCGTCGCCGCGACCGCGATCGGGATGGAGCTCGGGTTGATCGACGCGGCCGGCAGCGCCGCGCTGATCGGCGCCGGGCTGCTGTCGGTCCTGCTGTTCCCGCTCGCCGGGCTGCTGCTCCTTCGCTCCACACCGCAACCAGGAGGTACCGATGTCCCAGACCGTGACCGCCCCGCGCCCCACGCACCTGCCGGGGCTGGCGGGTAAGAACGTCCTCGTCACCGGCGGCAGCTCCGGGATCGGCCAGGCGATCGCCGTCCGCTTCGCGGAGTTCGGCGCCAACGTGGCGATCAACTACCTCCGCGAGCCTGAAGAGGCGCGCGAGACCGAGGAGCAGGTCCACGCCTGCGTGCACAAGGTCCGCCAGGAGGGCGTGCGGGACGTGCTGGTCGGCGGCGACGTGTCCGACGAGGACGACGTCGTGCGCATGGTCGGCGAGGCGGCCGAGGCGCTCGGCGGGATCGACGTGCTCGTCAACAACGCCGGCATCCAGATCTCCCGACCGAGCGCCGAGCTCTCCAGTGCGGACTTCGACCGCGTGATCGCGGTCAACCTGCGCGGCTCGTTCCTGTGCGCCCGCGAGGCGATCCGCCACTTCCTCGCGAGCGACAGTGGTGGCTCGATCGTGAACGTCTCGAGCGTCCATCAGCTGATCCCGAAGCCCAACTACCTCGGCTACTCGGCCAGCAAGGGCGGCATGCAGAACCTCACGCGCACGCTCGCGCTCGAGTACGCCGGACAGGGCATCCGCGTCAACGGCATCGGCCCCGGTGCGACGGTCACGCCGATCAACCGCGCGTGGATCGACGACCCGGTCAAGCGCGCGCAGGTCGAGGAGCACATCCCGATGCGCCGCGCCGGCGACGCGGAGGAGATGGCCGGGGTCACCTGCTTCCTGGCCAGCGACCTGGCCGCCTACATCACGGGCCAGACGGTCTTCGTCGACGGCGGCCTGACCCTGTTCCCGAGCTTCGCCACCCCATGGTCGTCCGAGTAGGCACCGCGGAGGACCGCCGGCTCGCGGCGCTCTCGCTCGTCCGCGAGGGGCGCCTGTACGACCTCGGCCGCGTGCTCGACGAGCGCGCGCCCGTGTTCCCGGGCCGCCACTTCCGCCAGCTGCTCGTCCCGAACGCGGCGCCGATCGGCTCGCTCAACTGGGTCGCGGACATCGTGTCGACCACGACGCAGGTCGGCACGCACCTGGACGCGCTCTGTCACCTGTCCGAGGACGGGCGGATCCACGGCGGCCATCGCGTCGCGGACGTGGCCGCGCCGTCGGGCTTCACCGAGCACGGCATCGAGACCGTCCCGCAGATCGTCACGCGCGGCTGGCTCGTCGACGCCCGTGACGAGCACGTCATCGGAGTCGGCGCCCTCGACGCGATCGACCCCGCACCCGGCGACGCCGTGCTCTTCCACACGGCCTGGGGCGCGCACTGGGACGACCCGGAGACCTACCTCTCCGGTGAGCCGGGCCCCGGTCGCGCGGTCGCCGAATGGCTCGCCGAGCGCGGCGTCGCCCTGACCGGATGCGACACCTGGAGCTACGGCCCGGTGCCGGCCGAGGACCCGGCACGGCCGTTCGAGGTGCCGCAGATCCTCAACGTCCGCCACGGCGTGCTCATCGTCGAGAACCTCGACCTGTCCGCGCTCGCCGCCGACGGCGTGCGCGAGTTCGCGCTGATCCTCACCCATCCCAAGCTCCGCGGCGCCACCGGCGCGTGGACCTCGCCGATCGCCCTCGTCTGAGGGAGGACCCCATGGACCACTACGACGTGATCATCATCGGCAGCGGCGCGGGCGGAGGCACGCTCGCGCACCGGCTCGCGCCCTCCGGCAAGCGGATCCTGCTGCTCGAGCGCGGCGGCTACCTGCCGCGCGAGCCCGAGAACTGGGACAGCCACGAGGTCTTCAACCGCAACCGCTACCTCTCCGGCGAGCGCTGGATCGACAAGAACGGCGCGGAGTTCGAGCCCCACCAGCAGTACTTCGTCGGCGGCAACACGAAGTTCTACGGGGCGATCCTGTTCCGCCTGCGCGAGCGCGACTTCGGCGAGGTCCGCCACTACGGCGGCATCTCGCCGGCCTGGCCGATCACCTACGCCGACCTCGAGCCCTACTACGCCGAGGCGGAGGAGCTCTACCTCGTCCACGGCGAGCGCGGCGAGGACCCGACCGAGCCGTGGGCGTCCGGCCCGTATCCGCACCCGGCGGTCTCGCACGAGCCGCGCATCCAGGAGCTGGCCGACGCGTTCGAGCGCACCGGCCACCACCCGTTCCACCTGCCCGTCGGCGTCGACCTGAACGAGTCCGATCCCGAGGCGGGGCGCTGCGTGCGCTGCGACCGCTTCGACGGGTTCCCGTGCCTGGCCGACGGCAAGGCCGACGCGCACGTGCTGTGCGTGCGCCCGGCCGTGCAGCTGCCGAACGTGACGCTGCGGACGCACGCGCGCGTGGAGCGGCTGGAGACGGACGCGGGCGGACGATCGGTGACCGAGGTCGTGGTCGACCGCCGCGGCACGGAGGAGCGCTACAGCGCCGACGTCGTGGTCGTCGCCGCCGGTGCCGTGAACTCGGCCGCGCTCCTGCTGCGCTCCGCGAGCGACCGGCACCCGCGCGGGCTGGCCAACGGCTCCGATCAGGTCGGGCGCAACTACATGGCCCACATCAACTCGGGCGTGATCGCGATCTCCCAGACCCCGAACGAGACGAAGTTCCAGAAGACGCTCGGCGTCAACGACTACTACTGGGGCGCGGAGGACTCGCAGCTGCCGCTCGGGCACATCCAGATGCTCGGCAAGAGCGACCGCAGCATCCTGCGCGCCGGCGCGCCGTGGTTCGCGCCCGGCCTCGCGCTCGACTACATGGCCAAGCACGCGATCGACTTCTGGCTGACCAGCGAGGACCTGCCGCACCCGGACAACCGCGTCAGCGTCGACCGCCAGGGCCGGATCCACCTGGCCAAGACGTACCGCAACGAGGAGGCCCACCGGCGGCTGCTGCGCAAGCTCAAGGGGCTGATGGGCGAGCTCGGCTGCCACCAGGCGATCCCGAGCGCGACGATCCTCGACCAGCGGATCCCGCTCGCCGGCGTCGCGCACCAGTGCGGCACCGTGCGCTTCGGCGATGACCCGGAGACCTCCGCGCTCGACGTGCACTGCCGGGCGCACGAGCTCGACAACCTCTACGTCGTCGACACGAGCTTCTTCCCGTCCTCGAGCGCCGTGAACCCGGCGCTGACGGCGATGGCCAACGCCCTGCGCGTCGGCGACCACCTGCTCGAGCGCCTCGGCGCGAGCGTCAACGGCAAGCACGACCTACAGCTCCAGGAGGCCTCATGACACCCGCCGACACCCTCGCCGCCGCGATCGGCCGCGGCCTGCTCGCCGGCCTCGCCGGCACGGCCGCGATGACCATCTCCAGCACGCTGGAGGCGCGGCTCCGCGGCCGCGCGCCCAGCTCGGCCCCGGCACGCGCGACCGCCAAGGTGCTCGGGATCCGCGAGTTCGACTCCGACCTCGCCTATGCCCGCTTCAGCGACCTCTCCCACTGGGGCTACGGCACCGGCTGGGGCGTCGTGCGCGGGCTGCTCGCGACGGCCGGGATGTCCCCGCGGCGCGCGACGCTCGCCCACGGAGCCGCGATCTACGGCGCCGCCCAGGTCACGCTCCCCGCGCTCGAGATCGCCCCGCCCTCGATCTACTGGGGCCTCGACGAGGTCGCGATCGACGCGTTCCACCACGCCGTCTACGCGGCGGCCACCGGCCTCGCCTACTCCGCGATCGCCCGCTGACGCCGCGACTGCGGTACGGCCGAGGGATCAGCCCCTCGTCGAGCCGGCTATCCGCAGCCAACGCGCATCGGACAAGATGAGACCGGTGTGGTGATCGAAAGGCGCCTGAGAGTCGGACTCGTCGTGGAGCCGGGAGGCATCGACGACGCGTATTGCCACGGGGCCTACCTCGGGCTCGAGCGAGCCGTCCGAGAACTGGGGATCAGAGGGCGGGTGCTGACACCCGCCCCGAAGGAGGGCTACGTCCCGAGCCTCTCCCTTCTCGCGCGGCAGAAGTACGACCTCGTCATCGGAACAGGAGTCTTCACGGCCCCCGCGATCGACAAAGTCGCCACCGGGTTTCCTGAAACGAGGTTCGCGATCATCGACGTCGCCCACGAGGACCTGCCGAACCGCCCGAGGAACGTCGTGGGCCTCGGGTTCAGGGAAGAGCAAGCCGGTTATCTGGCCGGCCGCTTGGCTGCGCTCGTGCTGACGCTCTCTCCCGGGGATGACGTGATCAGCTCGATCGGCGGCCAGCGGGTGCCGACGGTGGAGCGGTGGATTGCCGGCTACCAGGCAGGCGCGCGAGGTGCCAATCCTCAGGTCACGACGTTGAACAGCTATACCGACGACTTCGTCGACCCTGTGAAAGGTAGGTCGGTCGCCCTGAGCCAGATCGCGAAGGGATCGCGGGTCGTGTTCCAGGTCGCCGCGGCCTGCGGCCTCGGGGTGCTGGAGGCGGCCGGCGAGCGTCGGATCTGGGGGATCGGGGTCGATATCGACCAATCCCATCTGGGCCGGCACATACTGACGAGCGCGGTGAAGAGGCTGGACGTGGCCGTGTTCGACACGATCGAGGCGCTCGCGCGCGGGACGCTGGAGACCGGTCGCACCTCCCGCTTCTCCCTCCGGACCGGCGGGGTCGGACTCGCCACGATCAGCGCGCGGGTGCCACGCTCGCTCCAGGCCGAGATCGAGGACGTCAGGGCCGAGATCGTCGCCGGCAAGATCCCGATCGCGACCTCGGTCAGATAGCGCTCTCGCTCTGTATCGAGACCCAGACGATCCCATCCGCCGAGGCCACGTCGGTCGGCGCGTGGCCAACCGGAACGATGCTCACCACCCGACCGTCCTGAGCATCGATCTGGACGACGGTGCCGTCGGCGTTGTTGGCTGCGAACACTGCTCCGTCCGTCGCGCACAGGCCGACCAGCCCTCTCCCGACCGGGATCGTCTGGCTCACTGTCGCCGTGTCCGGGTCGATGCGCCAGACCTGGCCTCGCGAGTCGGAGACCCAGACGGCCTGCTTCCCAGTGGTCAACGCCACGGGGTGCCCGATCCGCACCTCGGTCGTGGCCGTGTTCGTGGGCGGCTCGATGCGTACGGCCCGCTCGGCGGTCGTGATCACCCAGAGCGCTTCCTCGCCTACCGCCACGCCTACCGGTACACCGCCGACGTCGATGATCGCGAAGGGCTCGTTCGTCGTCGGATCGATGCGGTGCACATGATGAGGACCCGCGGCGATCCAGGCCGAATCGTCAACCGCGGCGACCGCGTAGGTCGGGTTCCAGGCGAGTTCGCTCGAGCCCCTCAGGTCGATCGTCTCGACGATCGCATCGGCGCTGGGATCGATGCGCGAGACGGTGCCGTCGCTTCCGTTCGCCACCCAGACCGCATCGGTGGCGACAGCGAGGTCTATCGCCGGCGCTCCGATTCCGATCGTCCTGATGACTTCGTGGCGCTCCTGATCGATGCGGGAGACCGTTCCATCGTCTGCGTTGGCGACCCAGACTGACCCGTGCCCGATCGCAACGGCGACAGGCCTTCGGCCGACGGGCACGTGGCCCACGATCCGGGAGCGCTGCGGGTCGAGCACGGCGACCGAGTTGGGAGGGACAGCCTGCTCGGTGCGCCACGACGCTCGGCGACGCCGTGCGACGGAGGTCCGTTCGGCCCGCGGGACCACCGGCGAGTCGAGCGAAGGATCGTGGTTGAGGATGGCTCTCTCGAGGCGTTGGAGCTCATCGTCCGGCTCGAGCCCGAGCTCCTCGTTCAGCAGCCGCCGTCCCGAGCGGTAGACCTCGAGCGCGCCTGCCTGCCGGCCACAGCGATAGAGGGCCAGCATCAGCTGACCGCGCAGACGCTCGCGCAGCGGGTGCTTGAGCACCAGCGACTCGAGCTCAGGAACGAGCTGCGCGTGCCGGCCGAGCTCGAGGTCGGCCTGGACGCGCGCTTCGAAGACCCCGAGCCGCAGCTCCTCGAGGCGGCGCCGGTCGCCCTCGACATAGGGAATGTCGGCGAGGTCGGCGAGAGGCTCGCCCCGCCACAGCGAGAGCGCCTCGCGGAGCAGACGGGCGGCGGCGGCCGGCTTCGACCGGCGGCTCTCGGCGACGAGCGACTCGAAGCGTTCGAGATCGAGTTCTCCGTCGGCCACGGGGACCAGGTAGCCGCGAGGGTGCGTGACGATCGCGTCCGCGCCGAGCGCCTTTCGCAGCTGCGAGACGTAGACCTGGAGCGCGTTCGTCGCCCGCTCGGGAGGCTCGGCGCCCCAGAGCGCCTCCAGGAGGCGGTCGCGCGAGACGACGTGGTTGGCGTCGAGCAGCAGGACCGTGAGCAGGGCGCGCGGCTGCCTGCTCCCGATCGAGAGCACCTGACCGTCGGCTTCGACCTCGAGCGGGCCGAGGATGCGGAAGTCCATTGCCCCGCGCGACCGTACCACGGTTGCGAAGAGGGAAGTGGGAAAAGCGCCTCCGTTGCAGGGATTTAAGCGGATGTTCAGCGAATTCCGCCCGCCGCTTCAGCGGAGCGCTGTCTTCTGGTCGCGTGGCCGCACAGGGCGGCCCCGACAAGGAGGAGTCAGATGTTCGTTCGCCGGACACTCGCAGCTCTCGCAATCGGAGCCGTCCTCGCAGGCGCGACCGGCACTGCGGCCTCAGCCGCCGGGCCCGGGGGCTCGACCAAGGCCGCCGACCGAGCGCTCCACATCCGCAGCGAGGCGATGAACAACCTGCGCGGCGACGCCGTGACAAGGCTCTCGCCCGACGCGTTCAACGCGCTCGCCGTCCGAAGCGAAGGCATGAACAGCTACGCAAAGACGCTGGGGGAATCGACACCCGTGGCGTCGGCGTCCGCATCGACGTCGTTCGCGTGGGACGACTTCGGGATGGGCATGGCCGCGGCCTTCGGCCTCGTCCTGCTCACGGGCGGCCTCGCCCTCGCCGTCCGCACCGGGATGCGCAAACGGGTGAGCATCCCCTCGTAAGCGTCCCCCGCCCGGAGGCGCCGCGCGCGGCGCTGAGAGCCCGCCCCCGCGGCGGGCTCTCGCTCATCCGGTGAGTACGTGCAGGGCTGAGTCAGGCGGCGATCCGCATCGACTCCCAGGCAGCCCGGGCGTCCGGCGCGGTCGGGTCGAAGTCGGCCTTGGTGCGCGCGAGGATCTCGCCGCAGTCGGCCCACAGCTGCTCCGGCGAGGGGCGGCCCCAGAACCAGTAGCCGACGTGGACCTTCTCGATCACGAGGCCGGGGGAGAGGATCAGCGTGTGCGGGACCACGGCGTAGTCGTGGTGCGTGTCCGTGTACTCGTCGATCGCGAAGTGCGCGCGCGCCTCGAGGCGCTCGTCGGAGAGGAACGTCCAGTGCGCGCCCGTGGCGGCCTTGAGCCGGAAGACGTCGTGCTGGGAGTTGGGCATGATCGTGACGAGCTCGGTGAAGGCGACGCTCGACCACTCGTGGAAGCGCAGCAGCTCGCGATGGTGCATCCGCTCACGCGGGCAGTGCTCGCCGCGGCTGAGGTGCAGCACGAGGAGGTTGCCGCCCTGGAGGTCCGAGAGCCTGTGCGCGACGCCGTTCTCGTCGGGGAGCGTGAAGTCCGGGATGGTCGTCCCGGGTTCGAGGTTGCGGCTCATGGGTTCCTCCTGATGCGATAGATGCTGGTCATGGCGGTCACGTAGAGCGAGCGGCCGTCGGCGTCGCCCCAGGCGAGGTTGTGCGGCGCCTCGGGGAGCTCGATCAGCTCGAGCTTCTCCCCCTCGGGCGAGAGCACCCAGATGCCGCCCGGGCCGCACACGTAGAGCCGGCCCTCGGGGTCGACCTTGATGCCGTCGATGGCGTCCTCGCCCGGCTCGCCGGTGAGGTCGCACAGCAGCTCGCCCCGGCCGCCGGCGGCAACGTCGTAGCGCATCACGGCCTTGTGGTCGGGGTCCCAGTCGCCGACGTACAGCCAGCGCTCGTCCGGCGAGAACGCGAGCCCGTTCGGCCCCGCGAGCTCGCCGGTGACGAGCGAGACCTCGCCGTCGCGGACCATGAACACGCCGCTGAAGGGCAGCTCCTTGGCCGGGTCGTCGAAGCCGCCCGGGAGCCCGAACGGCGGGTCGGTGAAGAACAGCGCGCCGTCGGAGCGGTAGACGAGGTCGTTGGGGCTGTTGAGCCGCCGGCCCTCGAACGCGTCGGCCAGCACGGTGACGTCGCCGTGCGGGTTCACGCGCACCACGCGCCGGTTGCCGTGCTGGCAGATGGTCAGCCGCCCGTCCGGGGAGAACGCCAGCCCGTTGGAGCCGGGCTGGTGGTAGCGGCCGATGTCGAGGCCGGCGTAGCCGCTCTTGGAACGGAACACGGTGACGCGTTCGAGCTCGGTGTCGAGCCGGTAGATGGCGTTGGTGTTCGGCGAGCTGAACAGCAGCGCGCCGTCTCCCGACCAGACGGGGCCCTCGGTGAACTCGAATCCGCCGGCGACGCGCTCGATCCCGCCGCGCTCGGGGCGCGGCGGGTGGAGCTCGAGCGAGGCCGAGCGCATCCAGATGTAGTTGGCCGGCGAGGCCGAGATCGGGCCGTTGATGCCGAACACGGCGAGCTGGAACGTCTCGCCCGGGCGGGCGTCGCGCGTGAGCACGACGCGGTTGGGCGCGTTGAACCCGGCCACCACCTGGCCGCCGGAGAGCCCGAGCGCGAGCGGCAGCTCGCCATTGACCCAGACCTCGGCGTAGTCGTCGACGACGACCTCGAACACGAGCGTCGCGCCGGTGGGGTCGAGCTCGCCGATCCGCTCGGGCACGGTGACCGCGATCCGGTACCAGTTGAAGCACACGCGCCCGGTGGAGAGCCGGCGCATCGTGTCCTGGGGCGGGATCCGCTCCCAGAGCGCGTCGTCGTAGTCGCGCGCGTGCGCGCGAGGAGCGACGTCGTAGGTGCGGTTGGGCACGTCGCCCGGGCCGAGCGGGTCCGGTGCCCCCGGTCCCGCGAGCTCCACGAACTCGGTCTCCTCGACGCGAGCGTCCGCGTAGCGCCATTCGCCGCCGACCAGCGCGCAGCCCTCGAGGGTCTGCAGGTCGATCACGGCGTCGGGCCGGCCGGGCAGCAGCTCGGGCGGGCCCGGTACGGGGGTGCGATGCACGACTGCAACCGCGGTCATGCCGCCACCGCCTCGGTCGCGAACGCCGCGGCCGCGATCCCCGCCAGCTCGTGGTCCTCGTCGGCGGAGGTCGCGCCGCTCACGCCGACGGCGCCGATCACGTGGCCGTCGACGACGATCGGGATGCCGCCTTGGAGCGGCACGGCGCGCGCGAGGTGCAGCGCCGACGGGCGCCCGCCGGAGGCCTGGTCCTCGAAGTCCTTGCTCGGGCGGCGATAGATCGCCGCCGTCCGCGCCTTGTCGGTCGTCACCTCGACGCTCGCGACCTGCGCGAGGTCGGGGCGCACGAGGTACATCAGAGCGCCGCCGGCGTCGACGGCCGAGATCACGGGGGAGACGCCGCGCCGGGCGGCCTCGGCGCCGGCCGCCTCGGCGGCCATGCGCGCGCCGTCGTACGTGAGCGCCGGCACCTCGGTCACCGAGAAGGCGGCGGCGGCGCCGGCGATCGAGATCGCCTCGTCCTCGTCCGGCGTCTCGCCGCTGGTGCCGATCGCGCCGACGACCTCGCCGTCGACCGTCAGCGGGATGCCGCCGACGAGGGCCGACGCGCCGTGCAGCGCCAACGCGCCGATCCGCCCGGCCGTGACCTGCTCCTCGATCTCGCGGCTCGGACGCACGAAGATCGCGGCGGTGCGCGCCTTGTCGACGGCGACGCGCGAGCTGGCGATCTGCGCGCCGCGCGTGCGGCGCAGCTCGACGAGCTCGCCCCACGGGTCGACGACCGCGATCACGACGCGGTGCTCGCGCTCCGAGGCGAGGGCGTGCGCGGCGGCGAGGACGGCGGCGGCGCCGGCGTCGTCGATGATCCTGCGGGTGCGGACGATGGCCATGACGGCTCCTTGGTCGTGAGCTGCTGGAGGGCGTGGAGGAAGACCTCGGAGAAGGTCGGGAACGGCTGGATGACGTCGGCGAGGACGCCGAGCGGCACGCGGGCGCGGATCGCGAGCGTGGCCTGCTGGAGCCACTCGCCGGCGTCGGGCCCGACCGCGTAGGCGCCGGTCAGGCGCTCGCCGTCGGAGATCAGCGTCGCGAAGCCGGGCGTCGTCTCGTAGGCGCGCGTGTAGGTCGCGGTCCGCGCCACCTCGGCGAGCGGGACCGTGGCGGTCAGCGGGCCCTCGACCTCGCCGACGGCGGCCGCCTGCGGGTCCGTGAAGACCACGCGGGGGACGGCGCTGTAGTCGGCCTCGCGTGGGTCGCCGAGGATGTTCGCGGCGGCGATCCGGCCCTGGTACTTGCCGACGTAGGTCAGCGGCCAGATGCCGGTGACGTCGCCGATCGCCCACAGCCCTTCGCCCGCTCGCATGCGCGCGTCGACCTCGATGCGCTCCAGCCCGACGGCCGCCAGGCCGAGCCCGTCGACGCGCGGGCGCCGGCCGGTGGCCACGAGCAGCCGGTCGCCGCGCAGCTCGGCGTCGCCGACCGAGAGCACGTACTCGTCGCCCTCGCGCCGTGCCGAGGTGGCATGGCGCCCGAGGTGGAGCTCGATGCCGTCGGCCTCGAGCACGCGTGCGAGCGCCTCGCCGAGCGGTGCGGGCTCGCGGGCCAGCAGCCGCTCCGCGCCCTCGACGATCGCGACGGACGCGCCCATGCGGGCGAGCGCCTGGCCGAGCTCGAGCCCGACCGGCCCGCCGCCCAGCACGAGCAGCCGGCGCGGGATCGCCGTCAGCCCGGTCGCCTCGCGGTTCGTCCACACGCCGTCGAGCCCGGCGAGGCCGGGGACGGGCGGCAGCACCGGGTCCGAGCCCGTGGCGATCACGATGTCGCGCGCCGTGTAGGTCTCATGGCCGACGCGCACGCGGCCGGGGCCGGCGAGCCGGCCCTCGCCGCGGACGACCTCGATGCCGGCTCCCGCCGCCCACGACGCCTGGCCGGCGTCGTCGTAGCCCGAGACCATGAAGTCGCGCCACGCGAGCGCCGCCGCGACGTCGATCGACCCGTCGCGGACCGCGGCGTCGCGGCCCGCACGCAGCGCCTCGCCGGGCCGCACGAGCGTCTTGGACGGGATGCAGCCCCAGTAGGAGCACTCGCCGCCGAGCAGCTCGCGCTCGACGATCGCCACCCGCCGGCCGGCCTCGGCCAGGCGCGCGGCGCAGTGCTCGCCGGCCGGGCCTCCGCCGAGCACGATGACGTCGAAGTCGCTCATGCCAGTCCCTTCGCCTTGTCGATCTCGTAGGCGGCCGTGATCAGCCCGATGTGGCTGTAGGCCTGCGGGAAGTTGCCGAGCTGCTCGCCGTTGGCGGTGTCGATCTCCTCGCCGAGCAGCCCGAGGTCGTTGGCGTAGCCGGCGAGCTGCGCGAACAGCGCCTCCGCGCGCTCGACCTCGCCGGCCTGCGCCAGGCAGGAGACGAGCCAGAACGAGCAGATCACGAACGTGCCCTCCTCGCCCGAGAGCCCGTCGGCGTTCAGCCCCTCCTCGGCGCGGTAGCGGAGCACCAGCCCGTCCTCGGTCAGGTCGCGGGCGATCGCCTCGATCGTCGAGCGCATCCGCGGGTCGCCGGCGGGCAGGAAGCCGTAGATCGGCATCAGCAGGGCCGCGCCGTCGAGCTCGTCGGAGCCGAAGGACTGCGCGAACGCCTGCCGGCGCTCGCTCCAGCCCTGCTCGAGGATCGCCTCGCGCAGCTCGTCACGCGCGGCGGTCCACTCGGCGAGCTTGGCGTGGTCGCCCAGCTGCGGCGCGAGCGAGACGGCGCGGTCGAGCGCGACCCAGCACATCACCTTCGAGGACAGGTGGTGCCGCGGCTCGCCGCGCATCTCCCAGATGCCCGAGTCCGTCTCGCGCCAGCGGCGCGCCGCGGTGTCGGCGAGGTCGGCGACGAACGCCCGGATCTCCGGGTGCAGGTCGCCGAGGCGCTCGCGGTAGGTGTGCAGCGCGTTGAGCAGCTCGCCGTAGACGTCGAGCTGGACCTGGTCCCAGGCGCCGTTGCCGACGCGCACGGGACGGGAATCGCGCCAGCCGCGCAGGTGCCCCAGCGAGCGCTCGGAGAGGTCGTGCTCCCCGCCGATGCCGTACATGATCTGCAGCGACCCCTCGCCGGCGCGGCCGCCGGCCGCGCTGGTCATGAACGAGACGAACTCCTCCGCCTCGTCGGAGCAGGCGCCGATGTAGAGCGCCTCCAAGGTCAGGCTCGAGTCGCGGATCCAGGAGAAGCGGTAGTCCCAGTTGCGCTCGCCGCCGGCGGTCTCCGGCAGGGAGGTGGTGGGCGCGGCGACGATCGCGCCGGTGGGACGGTACGTCAGGCCCTTCAGGACGCGGGCGCTGTGGCGGACGAGCTCGCGGTGCGGGCCGCGGTAGACGTCGTGCTCGGCCTGCCAGGAGCGCCACGCCTCGGCGGTGTCCTCGATCCGTTCGCGCACGCGCGCCGCGTCGGTCGCGGCCGCCGCCGTCCGGTCCTCGGGCGAGGCCCAGCGCAGCGAGAAGCCGTGCTCGTCGCCTGCGCGGACGCGGAAGGCGGCGCGCATCGTGGAGTCCCCGACGTCCAGCGGCACCGACGAGCGGACGGAGACACGGCCCGACCCGAACGTGCGCGCGCCGCCGTCCTCGAGCCGGATCAGGGGGCGGATGAGCCCGTACTCGGGACGCGGCGCCAGCTCCAGCACCATCGCGACGTCGCCCGCGACGCCCTCGACGGCGCGCAGGAGCTCGTGCGGCGCGTCGAAGCCGAGGTCGTGGCCGCGCTGGCCCTCGGCGGCCGCCATGACGTCGATCAGCCGGACGCACGCCCGTGTCGGTGGTGAACGTCGTCTCGGTCGCCAGGGTGTCGGGGAGGTAGCGGCGCTCGGCCTCGAAGGCCCCGGCGGGGCGGATCGTCCAGTGGCCGGCGTCGGGGTCGAGCAGCCGGGCGAAGATCGCCGGGCTGTCGTAGCGGGGCATGCACAGCCAGTCGATCGAGCCCGCGCGATCCAGCAGCGCGGAGCCGTTGCAGTCGGCCAGCAGGCCGTAGTCGGCGACCGGGGTGGAGACGCCCGACGGGGCGACGGCGGGGTGCGGGATCACGGTGCTCATGCGGCTGCAGTCCCGCGAGGCGCCGGGCCGTTACAGACGAAAGCCGGGCAGGGCCGCGACGTTCGCGGCCCTGCCCGGCGGTGTTCCCCGCAGGCGCTCGGAGCCCTAGCCCGCGGCGGCGCCCGTCATGCCCGCGGCGGCGGGGACGCTCGTGACCGGCTCCAGCGACCCGTCGGAGCCGACCCGGTAGCCGGTCACCCGGCCGCCGGTCGCGGCGTTGCCCGGGCTGACGGCGTACAGGAACCGCCCGTTGCGCGAGAAGTCCAGATCGCGCGGGGAGGGGAGGAGCGCGGTCGCGCCGAGCGCGGACAGCGAGCCGTCCGGCGCGACGTCGAAGCCGCTGATGCTCCCGGAGGCGTTCCCGGTGTAGGCGTGCTTGCCGTTCGGCGAGACCGCCAGCCAGCAGGCCGCGCCGAAGCCGACCGGCAGCGACGCGGTGATCGCGGAGAGCGCCCCGCTCGCGCCGGCGCGGTACGAGGAGACCGTGCTGGCGCCCGCCTCGGAGACGATCACGTCACCGCGGTGGCCGAACGCGAACCCGAACGGCACGGCCCCGCTCGACGGCGTGACGACGGGCGCGCCCGGGCGCCCGGCCGCGTCGAGCGCGAGCGTCTCGAGCCGGTTCGAGAGGCGCTCGGTGACCACGAGCCGCTTCCCGTCGGGGGCGGCGGAGACCTGCGCGGCGCCCACGGCGCCAGGGAGGTCGCGGGAGCCGCCGGCGATCGGCGCGATCGAGCCGCTGGTCGCGCGGAACGCCGTCACGTTCGGCGTGCCGCCCGAGTTGAGCACCCAGACGCGGCCGTCGCGCTCGTCGACGCTGGCCGGGGCGACGCCGCCGGAGGCGACGACGTCCTCGAGCGCCAGGCCACCCTTGGTGACGCGCAGGACGGACACGGTGTTCGAGCCGGCGTTGACGGCGTAGACGGTCGACTCGTCGTCGCTGAGCTCGACGGCGCCCTGGCGGCCGCCGAGCGCGGCGAGACCGGCGCCGCCGGTGGAGAACGTGCCGGCCGGCTCCAGCTCGCCGCGGGCGTCGCGGTCGAACTTCTGCACGACATTGCCGGCCGGGTCGTTGGTCTGCGAGTAGAGCGCGCCGGGATCGGCCATCGCTGCGGCGGCGCCGGGACCGGCGAGGATGGCGAGCGCGGCGGACGCGCCCAGGACGAGACGGCCGCGCCGGCGCGGCTTCGGACGGGACATGGAGACCTCCAAGGGGGTCGGGAGGGTCGGGGGACGCGGCTTCAGTCGCCGCTGTCGCCGCTCCGTTACAGCCGGCGCTTGTAGCCCCGGAACGCCTCCATCAGCGCGTCCATCCCCGGCACCGTCCCGGCCGTTCCGGCGGCCTGCGTCAGCCGCACCGTCGCGCGCATCTGCTCCACGTAGGCGACGCAGGCCTCGCACTCGCCGAGGTGGGCCTCGAAGCGAGCGCGCTCGTGCGCCGGGAGGCTGCCCTCCAGGTAGTCGGTCACGAGCTCGACGAGCTCGCGGCAGCTCAACTCGGCCTCCGCGCCGCGGTCCATGTTCCTCTTGTGCCCCGAAAGCGCCTCGCGCGTTACAGGCCGAGGCGGGCGGCGAGCCACTCGGCCTGCCGCGTGCGCTCCGCGTGGTACGCCTCGACGCCGTCGCCCTCCTCGGCGATCCGTGCCGCCACGAAGCCGAGCAGCGCCGGGCCCTCGGGGAGCGAGGGCTCGATCACCTCGCGCCAGCGCTCGAGCCCGGACGCCTGCGCGATCTCGTGCGCGCGGTCGGCGCACCAGCGCGTGTAGGCGGCGCGGAAGGCGTCGTCCCACGCGTCGATCCGCCGCACGAGCCGCCCGCGCGGGGCGACGACCTTGGTGCCGTGCTCGATCACGGGCCCGTCGAGCTCGATCTCGTAGAGCGCACGGCCCGCCCAGAAGGGGAGGTCTCCCGTGCGGCAGGCGTGGATGCCGGCGCGGCAGGGGTCGGCGGGCGCCTCGACCCAGTCTCCGGGCCCCTCGTCGGGCAGCGGCCACGCGAAGCGGGTGAAGACGCCCGCGCCGTCGGAGCGCAGGAACTTGTAGGCGATCACGGCCGCTTCCAGTCCCGGAACGCGGCCAGCAGCTTCGCGCGCGTCTCGTCCGGCACGTCCTGCTCGGTGATCCGTCCGACCGTCTGGACCGTCGAGCGCATCTGGTCCAGGTAGAAGTCGCAACCGTCGCAGAAGTTCACATGCTGCTCGAACAGCGAAGCCTCCTCCGCCGGGAGCGCTCGGTCGAGGTAGTCCGAGACGAGCTCGACGACCTCCTGGCATGTCACGTGCTCAGCCATCGAGGTGCCTTTCGAGCGCGGCGCGCACCTTCGAGCGGGCCCGGTGCAGCAGCACGCGCTGGTTGCCCTCCGAGACGTCCAGCAGCGCGCACACCTCCTCGGAGTCGCAGCCTTGGATGTCGCGCAGCGCGATCACCGTGCGCTGCGCGGCGGGGAGCGCCTCGATCGTGCCGAGCACGACCCTCAGCGTCTCGCCCTGCGCGAGCGCCTCGTCCGGCAGCCGGTGCCAGTCGCCCGGGTAGGCGCGCCAGTGGCCGGGGAACGGGTCGTCGGGGCCGCGGAAGCGCCCGGGCTCGACCGCCGGATCGTCACCCTCGGGAGCGAGCGACGCGTACGGCACGCAGCGCGACTCGCGCACGCCGCGGGTCTTGGCAGTGTTGACGAGGATGCGCAGGATCCAGGTCTTCAGCGAGGAGCGGCCCTCGAAGCGGTCGAGCCCCTTGAGCACGCCGAGCCACGTGTCCTGCACGACCTCCTCCGCCACGGCGCGCGTGCGCACGTGGTGCAGCGCGACCGCGATCATCGTCGGGTAATAGCGCGCCACCAGCGTCTCGAAGGCGCGCTCGTCGCCGGCGCGGAGCCGGTCGAGGAGCTCGCTCTCCTCGTGTGCCGTCCGCTCCTGGACCGAAGCCTGACCCACCCGGCGACCCTACAGACGGGCGGCGGCCACGTCGACCGCCCAGATCGCGTCATCCGCCGTGACGAGCAGGCGCTCGCCGGCGAACGCGAAGTTCACCGCTCCCGGCAGCTCGATCTCCCGTAGCAGCGCGCCGCCCGGGTCGAAGACGAGCAGGCCGGGCCCGCCCGTCGTGTAGACGTTGCCGTCGCGATCGACCTTGAGCCCGTCGGGGTAGCCGTCCGTGATCGTCGCGAAGCGGCGGCGGTTCGCGAGCCGGCGCCCGTCCAGCACGTCGAAGGCGCTGACGACGCACGCCTCGCTGTCGCCGACGTAGAGCACCGACTCGCGCGGTGAGAAGGCCAGCCCGTTGGGCTTGTCGAACCCGCCGGCCACCAGCTCGAGCGTGCCGCCGTGGTAGCGGTAGACGTCGTCGCCGAGTTGCGGCTCAGGGCCGAAGCCCTGGAGGTGCGCATAGCTCGGGTCGGTGAACCAGAGGCTGCCGTCGGACTTCAGCACGACGTCGTTGGGCGAGTTGAGCGGGCGGCCGCGATAGGCGTCGACGACCGTCTCGCGCCGGCCGCTGGTGCGATCGATGCGGGCGATCGCGGCCGGTTGCTGCTCGCAGACGAGGAGCGAGCCGTCGCGGTCGAGCGCCATCCCGTTCGCGGCGTGCGCGTCGGGCCGCAGCGTGCCGAGCGTCCCGTCCGACAGCGACAGCCGCATGATGTCCACGCGGCGGCCGTGGCGCTGCGTCGTGAAGTAGACCGCCTGCTCGTGCTCGACGAAGACCGGGCCCTCGTGGGCATCGACATCGGCCAGGCGCGTGATCATGCCGTCACCGTGATCGAGAACCGCGCGCGGTAGCTGCTCCCGGCCGCGACCCACGGCGGCGTCCCTCGCAACGCGTTCGCGGGAGCGGTCATGGGCTCGAAGCAGATCACGTCGTCGTCGCAGGGCGCGAAGATCTGCGCGTAGGGATAGCCCGCCTCGAAGGCGACCTCGATCCGGCGGCCGCCGCCCGTCAGCGCGAACGGGCGGCCCCCGTCCGCGACCACGTAGCCATCGTCGAACCGCCGCCGGCCCAGCGGCCCGCTGACCGGCTCGACCGCGCCGGTCTCGCCGGTCGGGATGCCGCGATCGTCGACGAGCAGCCGGCGCGCGACCGGCGCCTCGACCTCCCACCGCTCCCGCGGCACGCCCGGTAGCCGCAGGTAGGGGTGGTAGCCGAAGGTCACGGGCACCGCGGCGGCGCCGGTCGGGCGGATGGTCGTCTCGATCGTCAGCGTCGCCCCTCGGAGCGCGGCATCGACACGGGCCACGTGCGGGAACGGGAACCCCTCGAGTGCCCGCGCGTCGAGCTCCGCGCTCACCCGTGCGCCGTCGTCACCCGCGCCTGCCGCAGTGAGCCGCCACCCGCGGACGGCGGCGAGCAGACCGTGGATCGGGAGGCCGTCGTCATCGCGGGGCGTGAGGCCGTCGAGGGCGACACGGCGGCCGCCGAAGCGGTACGCAGGAGCGGCGAGGCGGTTGGCCCACGGGTACAGCAGCGGGACGCCCATCGTGGCGCCGCGCACGGCATAGGCGCGGAGTCCGTCGCGCAGGCCGAGGAGCTCCTCACCGCCGTGGCGAAGCGAGCAGGCCAGCATTCCCAGCTCAGGGACGAAGGTCGCCCGGAGGCCGGCGTCGTGCGAGGCGAGGATGCGGACGCGGTGCCCATCGAGGAGTCCGCCAGAGCTCGAGTGGCGCGTCGCGGTCGCGGTGGGGGTCATGCGCCTTCGGTCCCCGTCGTGCGCGTCCCGTTACAGCCGTGACATCACGGTCTGCAACGCGCGCTCGGCGTGCCGCCGCCACACGATGCACCCCAGTTCGTCGTTGCGCGCGATCGCGGCGCGCAGGTGGCGCACGGCGTCGTCGCGGCGGCCGAGCAGGGCGGCGAGACCGCCGAGGTGGCGGTCGACCGCGCCGTAGCTCGTCACCGCCCGGCCCGCGGTCGCGGGCCTGCCCGCGTAGGGCAGCAGGCGCTCGTAGACGTCGGCGGCGTGCGCGGCGTCACCGAGCAGGATGCACGTCTCGGCGACCTCGGCCTGCGCCGAGAGCCAGTTGGCGTCGAAGGCGTGCGGGCGGGCGAGCACGTCGTCGAGCGTCGCGCGTGCCCGCTCGGTCTCGCCGCGGGCGGCGAGCATCCAGGCGTACGACGACGCGTACGCAGGACCGGCGGCAGAGTGGGCGATCTTGTCCTCCAGGAACGCCATGTCGACCTCGTCGAACGCCCCGCGCTCGATCTGGGCGCCGAACACGAGCATGTCGGGGAAGAGGTCGCCGTTGCGGTCGCCGGCGCGCACGCCGGCTTCCCTCGCCTCGGCGGTCAGTCGCTCCGCGTCGGCGAAGTCGCCGCGGAGCAGGGCGTCGACGGCCGCCCACAGCGGCGCGTACCACTGGAACGCCGGCAGGCGCAGCTCGTCGGCCAGCCGTGCGTGCCGCGCCATCTCCGCGCGGCAGGCCGGCATGTCGCCGAGCTCGAACAGGTCGGTGACGCGCCAGTTGCGCGCCTGCAGCTCGACGTGGCGCTCGCCCGACCCCCGCGCCGCTGCGATCATCTCCGCGGCGGTGCGCAGCCGCTCCTCGACGCGGTCGGGGCGCCACAGCGCGACGTGGCGGGCGTTGAGCGCGGAGGCGAGCGCGCGCGCGTCGCGGGCCGCGCGTGCATCTGCGACAGCTGCGGCGCTGAGCTCCTCCGAGCGCCTGCGATCCGGTGCGTAGTAGAGCTCTACCGCCAGACGGGCCTGCAGCCGCGACCGCATGACGCGGTCGTCGACCGCGGCGAGCGCCTCCTCGAGCCGGCCGATCGCCTCCTCGTCGAGGTCGACGATGGCGACCCCGAGCCCGGAGAACCCGAGCGCGGCCTCGCCCAGCAGCGCGGCGTCGCCGTCGCGGCGAGCGAGCGCCGCGGCTTCCCGGAACGCCTCGCGCGCGGCGGCGGGGTCACCGGCGCGCAGCAGGGCGTCGCCGCGGGCGAGGAGCACCGGTACCGCCGCATCCTCCGCGTCGGCGAGCTGGAGGGCGTCGAGCGCGCGGGCGAAGTGATCCGCGGCGTCCTCGTAGGCGAGCCGGTCGAGCGCCCGGCCTCCCGCTCGGACGAGCATCTCGGCAGCGCGGCGGGCGTCGGCCCCCGAGGCCGCCGCGGACAGGTGCGCCGCGATCTCCTCGACGTGGCGTTCCTCGCCGAGCGCGGTCAGCGCCTCGGCCGCCCGGCGGTGCAGCCGGGCGCGCCGCAGCACGTTGAGCTCGCCCAAGACGGTCTCGCGCACGAGCGCATGGGAGAACTCGAAGCGCAACGGGTCGGCCGCCGGGCGCAGCAGGCGAGCCGCCAGCAGCTCATCGAGCGCTGCCTCGGCGGCGTCGGGATCGAGTCCCGTGGTCGCCTGCAGGGCGAGCGCGTCGAGCTCGAGGCCGAGGACCGCGGCGACCGCCAGGAGCTCGTTCGCGTCGTCGCCGAGGAGCGAGAGCCGGAAGCCGACTGCGTGGCGCACGCTCTCCGGCACCTCCGGCGACCCCGCTTCGGCGAGGCCGCGGAGCACCTCCTCGACGAAGAAGGCGTTGCCGCCGGTCCGGTCGTGCACGCGCGCGGCGAGCTCGTCGCTGCCGAGCAGCGAGCGCGCCAGCGCGGCGACGTCGTCCTCTTCGAGCCCCCGCAGCCCGATGCGGTCCAGCGCCCCGTCGCGCTGGAGATCGGCGAGCGCTCCGGTCAGCGGGCTGTGGCGGCCGAGCTCGGTGTCGCGGTAGGTGCCGACGACGTGGATCGGGCCGGAGCGGGCCGAGCGGAGGAGGAAGCTCGTGAGCAGCAGGGTTCCCCGGTCGGCCCAGTGGAGGTCGTCGATCACCAGCAGCAGCGGCGCGCGGTCCGTGAGGGCCGCGTCGACCTCATCGAAGAGCCGCAGGCGCGCACCGGCGTCACCAGACGCGCCCGGACGCAGCGCCTCGGCGGCGCCGGCCTGCGCGAGCGCCTCGGCGAAGGGCTCGAAAGCGGCGAGCGGTTCCTCGGAGCAGCGGCCGAGCAGGACCGTGGCACCGCCCGCGAGCGCGGCGGCGGCGAACTCGTGGGCGAGTCGCGTCTTGCCGACGCCGGGTTCGCCGGCGAGCAGCACGAGGCGCCGGTCGTGATGCATCTGCACGCCTGCCCATGACGCGCGGATGCGCTCGAGCTCGGCGCGGCGGCCGACGAACTCGGTGCCGTGCGCACGGGCGAGCGCGCGCGGAGCCGCGACCGGTGCCGCCGGGGCGCGGCGCAGCTCCTCCAGCAGCGCGCGCGTCTCGCGCGACGGCGGGATGCCGAGGGTGCGACGCAGGCGGCTGGCGAAGTGCTCGCCCGCAGCGAGCGCGGCGGCTCGGTCGCCGGCGCGCGCGAGCCGCTCGATCAGGCGCCGGTTCGGCTCCTCGGCGAGCGGGTCGAGGGCGACCTGCTCGCGAGTGAGGCGAACCGCGGCGGACGGGTCGTCCGCCTCGGCCGCGAGCTGCTCGAGGGTCTCGGCGAGGCGCCGCGCGTGTGCTTGGCGCGCGTCGTCGGCCCACTCGTCCTCGAAGCCGTCGAGGATCGCCGCGCCGCAGGCCTCCAGAGCCCGAGCCGGGTCGCGAGCATCGAGCGCCGCGTCGAACGCCCGCGTGTCGACGGCGAGCCCGGCGCCGTCGAGCGCGACGGTCTCGCGGGAGGCGAGGAGATGGTCCGCCGCCGGGCCGAGCGCGCGGCGAAGCTCGGACAGCGCAGCCCGCAGGCTGGTGCGGGCCGACTCGTCGAGCACGTCGGGCCAGAAGCGTGCGGCGAGCTGGGCGCGGGCATGGGCGCCCGGATGCAGGGCGAGGTAGGCCAGCAGCGCCCGAGCGCGGCGCGAGGCGGGGAGCGCGAGCTCCTCGCCACCGGCGCGCAGCGACAGCCCTCGCGCGAGTCGGACCTCCAGCACGTGCCAACTGTCGTCGCTACGGGGCCCGCACGCAAGACGAGCGGTCGGCGTTCACGCAAGCCGAGCGGTGGGCGAGCGGACGGTCGTGAGGATCACCGACATGCCGATCCCACGCAGCCGCGACCTGCGCGTGCTCGCCGGGGCCGCCGGGCTCTCCGCCCTCGGCGACTTCATGGCCGTCATCCCGCTGATCCTGCACGTCCAGCAGACGACAGGCTCCGCGTTCGCAGTCTCAGCGCTGATCTTCGCGCTGTGGGGCCCGGTCGTGCTGGCCGCCGGGCTCGCGGGCGCGATCGTCGACCGCTTCGAGAACCGCGCCGTGCTCGTCGTCGTCTCGTTCGCGCAGGCGGCCGTGGTCGCCGGGATGGTCGCCGGCGTCGACACGCTGTGGGCGCTCCTGCCGCTGATGGCCCTGCTCGGCTTCGGCGTCGCCGTCGGCCAGCCGGCGGAGTTCGCGCTCGTGCCGCCGGCGGCGGGGGACGATGTGGACGTCGCCCACGCGAACGGGCTGATGGAGACCGTCCGCTCGCTCGGTTTCACCGCCGGCCCGGTGCTCGGCGGCGTGCTCGGCGCGGCCGGGCAGTTGCGCCTCGCGCTCGCGCTCAACGCGCTCTCCTTCGTAGTCGTGGGCGTCGCGGCGCTCGCGCTGCGGGCCCGGCGGCAGCCGGCCCGATCGCTCGCCGAGCCGGTCCGGGCCCGCGACGGTGTCACCTTCCTCCTGCGCGATCGCGATCTGGCCATCGCGACCGGGGGCGCCGTGGCCGCCCTGGCCGTGTTCTCGATCTCGGCCACCGCCGAGCCGTTCTTCGTGACGGACGTGCTGCACGGTGGCCCGCTGGCGTACGGCGTGCTCCTGACCTCGTGGACGCTCGGCATGGCAGCCGGCTCCGCACTGCTCGCCCACCGCGTGTCGCGCGCATCGCTCGCCGTGGCGGCGCTTGCCGCCGTCGTGCTCCAGGGCGCGGGCATCGCGGGCGCGGCCGCATCCTCGGTCCTGTGGATGGCGCTGATCGGCTTCGCGGTCGGCGGCGTCTCCCACGGTGTGAAGAACGTGCTCCTGCGCACCCTCATCCACGAGCGCGTCCCGGACGCCCTGCGCGGGCGCGCATTCGCCGCCTACAACGGCGCGCGCAACGGCGCCGAGCTCGCGGCGCTGGCGCTGGGCGGGCTGATCGTCGGCGCCTTCGGCGCCCGCCCCGCGCTGCTGGTCGCCGGCCTCGGCCCCGCCGCGATCGGACTCGTCTGCCTGTTCCTGCTCACCACCACGCTCCAGAGGAGGGTCATCCATGCACGGTTCGAAGCCTGAATGCCGGCATGCCTTCCGATCCGGCTTGGTTCAAGCCCGCTTCAACCGCGAGCGCAATCCCGCGTCCAGTTACAACCGCAAGGAGGAGTGAAGATGCCCAAGGCATCCAAGGACACCGCGTCGGAGCACGTCGAGGTGGAGGGCTACGAGGGTCACCTCGAGAAGCTCGATGGCGGCTACACGGTCGCGTTCGAGCGCTACACGGCCGACGCCGACCTGGAGCCGTTGTTCGCCGGGCTGCCCGATGACCGCTGCCAGGCGCCGCACTGGGGCTACGTCATCGCCGGCAAGGTGAGCTTCAGGTTCGCCGATCGCGAGGAGACCTATGTGACGGGCGACGCCTACTACGCGCCGCCGGGGCACACGCCGGTGCTGTTCGAGGGCACCGAGATCGTGGAGTTCAGCCCCTCGGACGAGCTCGACCGCACCTTCGAGGTCGTGACCCGCAACATGGAGGCGGCCGCACAGGCGTCCTGACCAGAAGGTCAGCGGTCGCGGCGCTCGCGCTCGACGGCGCGCGCCAGCGCGTCGATCGGCCTCTGCGCGTCGATCTCGTAGTCCAGCCCCGACTCGGCGGTCAGCGCCGCCGCGAAGAACCCGGCCACGACGACCGCGCCCGCGACCGCAAGAACCCTATTCCTCACGCCGCTGACATCGGTGCTCGTACCGCTCCTCTTGAGCGCCGCGCCCGCGGCGAGTCTTCGAGCCGACCGCGCGCGCCCAGCCCGCGCGGGACCTTCCGCGCGTCGCGGTTCGTATGGAGGGCGGTGCGGTTCCGGCTTCAGATCTCGCTGCTCGCCGCGGGCGTGTTCCTCGGGGATTGCGGCCGGCCGCTCGATACGGTGCCGGCCCGCTGCGACGTCGGCGGCAGGCCGGGCTACTTCGTGCCCTCGGGCAGCCCGCCGGTGCTGATCGGCTGCGCGCGGCTCGGCGTGAGCGGCAAGCGGGTCGAGTTCAGCATCCACCCGGACCGCATCGACGGCGAGCCGTACGTCTGCATCAACCCGACGTACGGCCCGAGCGGGCGCTTCATCCCGTCGATCTGCACGCGCCACCCGCCGCCGTCGAGCTTCAGGGTCCACGACGCGAGCCAGCCGCGCCAGAGCGTGCGCGGCTACGCGTTCGTCGTCTGGGGCACAGCACCGGCCGGTACCGACAGGGTCGTGGCGCGCTCCGGTTCCGCAAAGGCGCGCGCCGCCCTGTTCACCGTCCCGCGGAGCCCGACCGGACCGCCCTTCCGCGTCTTCGTCCTCGAGCTCCCGCTCGCCGCCGCATGCGAGGAGATCACCGTCGACGCGACGAGAGCGGGCGCCGCCCCTACTTCGACTTCTTCTTCCCCGCGGGCTTCTTGCCGCCGCGCTGCCGCGGACTGGCGCCGGAGACCCGGCGAGCCAGGGCGGCGGGCTCGCGCAGCGCCTTGATCGCGCTCTCGTAGATCTCGGCCTGGGTCTTCATCAGCGTCGCGGTCTGCTCCAGCGCCGCCGACGCCTCGGCCAGCGCGTCCGCCTGGGCGCGGAACGTCTTGCCGCTCTCCTCGAGCAGGTCGAGGACGCTGTCCATCGGGTCGAGCAGGCGCCCGAAGACCTCGGCCTGGAGCTTGCGCTCGCGCTCGACGACCTCCTGCACCAGCTCGAGCTGGCGCTGCATCGGCACGAGCAACGCCTTCGGCAGCTCGGACCGGTCCGCCGCGTTGCGAGCGACACCCGCGATCGACTGCATCGCGTCCTGCCACTCGCGCAGGATGTCCTTGCCGTCCGGCATGCTCGTCCTACCCTACGGCCGCTGACCGACCCGCGGGACGCTCGCGACCTCGACCGCGTACGTGGTGCCCCAGCGGACCCCGCCTTCGGGGTCGCTGGTGCCCTCGCCGACGAGGCGAGCCGTCTTGGGATCGAAGGCCACGATGTCGCGGCCGTCGTTCATGTCGGCCGGGAGGTCGATCGCGGCGACCGGACGCCCGGCCCCGTCGCGGATGCTCCCGAGCAGCCGCGCGCCGTCGACTCCGGCGAAGACCTCGAGCAGCGCGGCGCGCAGCTCGGGAGGGGTGCGCGGATAGCGCAGGAACGTCGTCACGTCCGTGCCGAACGTGTTGCGCACGTCGCGCTCGGAAGACCCCGGGCGCTGGCGGCGTGCGGCGCCGCAGCAGGAACGCCTCGAGCCGGCGCGGGTCGCGCGGGAGGACCGAGAGCGGGTCGCGCAGCGGCAGCACCGCCTCCAGGTTGGAGTTGAAGATCATCGCCCGATCGAGCTCGCGCGGCCCGTAGCGGCGCACCTTCGGGCCCCAGCTCCCGGGGGGGTCCCATCAGCGCGTCGAGGTCGGGGGCGCCGGCCGCGCGCCAGGCACGGCCGTCCGCCGGGCCCGCGGGCACGGCCCTGCTCTCGCGTCCGTACGAGATCCGCCCCGACCCGTCGGGGGCGAGCCAGACCTCCTCGGGGATCGTGCGGGAGATCGCATAGCCGCGCGGATCCGGCCGGGGACCGAGACGGCCGCGCCGGTCCACATAGCCGGTCGACAGCGTGAAGATGTTGCGCTGATAGAGGACCTCGCCCGGAGTCGATCGCCCGCTGGATGGCCGCGACGTCGCCGAGGGCGCGCAGGCAGCGGTCGGCCCTCGCCGCGGCCGCGCACAGCTTCGCGGCCTGCGCCGAGGGCGTGGACAAGACCGGTCCGTCGACGCGCGTGGGGGGACGGCGATCGCCACGGCGGCGGCGATCGCGAGCGCGGCGGCCGCCGTCCCGGCGAGCACCAGCCTCCGGCGCGAGCGCCGCGGGGCGGGCTCGGCCATCGCCGCCTCGAGACGCTCGCGCACCCGGGCGACGGTCTCGCCGTCGGGCTCCGGCACGGCGGCGTGGGCTTCGCGCAGGCGCTCGTCGAGCACGGTCATCGCGGGCTCCTCTGTCGCGGTGGCAGGTCTTCGGCGAGGTGGGCGCGGGCCCGCGCGAGACGGGAGCGCACGGTGCCGACCGCCACCCCCGTCGCCGCCGCGATCTCCTCATAGGAGAGCTCGGCCCACGCGAACAGCAGCAGCGTCTCCCGCTCGACGGGGCGCAGCGCGGCCAGCGCGGCGGCGAGCCCGGGATCGGGCGCCTCGAACCCGGCCTCGGTGGCCGCCGCGACCGTTCCGTCGGCGTACCGCGCCAGCGCGGCCCGCCGCCGCCGGCGCCCGCGCGCATCGTCGCGCAGCAGGTTCGTGGCGATCGCGAACAGCCAGGCGCGTGCGCTGCCGTCGTGCTCCGGCTGGAACCGCGCGCGCCCGCGGAACGCCCGCAGGAACGTCTCGGCCGCCAGGTCCTCGGCGGCGTTCGCATCGCCGAGCCGGTGCGCGACGTACCGGTGCACGGCAGTGAAGTGCGCGTCGAACAACGCGCGGAACGCCGCCGGATCGGTCAGTTCGCCCATCTCGCCCTACAACGCCGTACCCCGTCCGGAGGTTCCCGGCCTCGCGAGCCTTCCTGACGGCGAGCGCTCGGCGAGGTGACGCTCCGCGAGCGCCATCAGGGCGCGCGTGGCCGGCGAGAGCCTGGCGTTGCGCCTGCTGATGAAGGCGAAGGCCTCGTACAGCGGCGGGTCGAGCGGAGACGGCCAGCCGGTCGGGTATCCGAGGCCGTCGAGAGCGCGCGGGTCACGAGCGTGTCGCCGAGACCGCGGGCGGCGAGCTCGAGCGCGGCGTGGGCGTGCTGGACCTCGATCCGTGGCCGGAGGCCGATCCCCGCGCGCTGGGCGCGCTCGGCAAGCTGGCGGCGAGTGGGGTCCTCGTCGCCCCAGCGCGCCTCCGGGAGCACGAGCACGGCCTGTCCGAGCTCCTCGATGCGTCACGGCGCCGCTCGGGCGCGCCGGAGCGTGCGCTCGCGAAGACGACCTCGAACTGGGCCACCGCGGGGCTGACCTCGAGCCCGTCGTCGTCGATCGGCAGCGCGACGAGGCCGGCTTCCAGGCGCCCGGCGCGGACGGCGTCCGCGAGCTCGCTGGAGTTCTGGCCGACGACCCGGATCGCCACCTCGGGATGACGCTGCGCGAAGTCCTCGACGAGGGCGGGCAGCAGCAGGTGCTCGGCGGTGCTGAAGGTGCCGAGCGAGGCGGTTCCGCCGGCCAGCGTGCGCGCGCGCCGAACGACGTCGGCGGCCTCGCCGGCGGCGGCGAGCGTGCGCTCGGCCTCGGGCCGCAGCAGCCGGCCGGCGTCCGTGAGCTCGAGCCGGCGGCCGGCGCGCACGAAGAGCGCGACGCCGAGCTCGGCTTCGAGGCCGGCGACCTGCTCGGAGACGCTCGGGCGGGCGAGGCGCAGCACGTCGGCCGCGGCGGTGAAGGAGCCGTGCTGGGCGGCGGCGAGGAAGTAGGTCAGCTGTTGCAGGGTCATGGCCGTAGGCGTTTCCTACGGCAAGCGCAGTCAATCAGCTCTCGCACGCGGCATCTGAACCCCGATACTCCGCCCATACCGGGGGACTATTGCGTGATCGGGGCGGGGGCCGCCGGGCTCGGCGCGCTGCAGGTGCTGCAGGACGAAGGATTCTCCGTCGACTGCTTCGAGCAGGGCGATCGCATCGGCGGTCACTGGCACACGGACTACGACTGCCTGCACCTGATCACGCCGCGCGACTCCTCGGGCTTCGAGGGACATCCGATGCCGCGCGACTATCCGCTCTTCCCGAGCCGCGACCAGATGCGCGACTACATCCTCGGCTTCGCCTCGCGCCACGGGCTGGGCTCCCACATCCGCTTCAACACCGCGGTGACGGCGGCACGGCCGCTGGGCGCGGACGGCTCGGCGGCTGGGAGATCGTCACCACCGACGGCGAGCACCGCGCCTATGACGGCGTGATCGTCGCCAACGGGCATCTCCGGGACCCGTTCGTCCCCGACGTACCCGGGCGAGTTCGCGGGCCGCGTGCTGCACTCGGGCCACTACCGCAACCCCGATGACATCGAGGGCGACCGCGTGCTCGTGGTGGGCGCGGGCAACTCAGGCTGCGACCTCGCGGTGGACGCCGCACAGGCCGGCGCGGGAGACCTGCGTCTCGGTGCGAAACGGGCTCGTGTTCCAGCCCAAGACGCTGTACGGGCGCCCGCGCTCGGAGCTGCCGCTGCTCGCCCGCCTGCCGGTCAGGGCGCAGGAGCGCGTGACGCGCGCGCTGATCGACGTCGCCCTCGGCCGGCCGGAGCGTTACGGCCTGCCCGCGCCGGCCACGCGCAACCTCCATCGCAACCGCCCGGTCGTCAACGGGCAGCTGCTGCACTTCCTCCACCACGGCCGCATAAGGGTCGCGCCGGGTATCGAGCGCCTCGACGGCCGGGAGGTCCACTTCACCGACGGGACGTCGCGCGAGTTCGACACGATCCTCTACGCGACCGGCTTCAGGGTCGCGCTCCCGTTCCTGGAGGAGGCGCCGCTCCGGTGGGCCGACGGCGTCCCGCTGCGGGTGGCGGGGATGACCCTCCCCGTCGGCCTCGAGCGGCTGTACTTCGTCGGCCTCGCCGCCCCTCGCGGCCCGCAGCTTCCCGTCTACTCGGCCCAGACGCGGCTCGTCGCCAAGCTCCTCGCCGCCCAGGAGCGGGATGCGGGCTTCGCGCCGTCGGCGCTCTACGCGCGCTCGTCGCGGCCCGAGGCGCGGATCGACGTCCCGCGCCACGAGTGGCAGCGCGACATGGCACGCTCGCACCGGCGGATCGACCGCGTCCTCCGGCGCTCGCGCGCCGTGGCGCCGCTGCGGGCGGCGCCCGGCCGGTGACGCCGTGACGGGTCGGCTCGAGGGCCGCGTGGTCATCGTCACCGGTGGCGCGCGCGGACAGGGCGCGTCGCACGCCGAGCGCCTGGCGCGCGAGGGCGCGCGCGTGATCAGCGTCGACGTCCTCGACGAAGCGGGAGAGGAGACCGCCGAGCGACTGCGCATGGACGGGTTGGACGTCGGCTACCGGCACCTCGACGTCACCGACCCCGACGGCTGGACGGCGCTCGTCGCGGGCTGCGAGCGCTTGGACGTCCTCGTCAACAACGCGGGCATCATCCACGTCGCGCCGCTGCTCGAGGAGACGCTCGAAGCGTGGAACGGGCTGCTGGCGGTCAACGCCACCGGCACGTCTGCTCGGCATGCAGGCCGCGATCCCGGCGATGCGGGCGGGCGGCGGCGGATCGATCGTCAACGTGGCCAGCATCTTCGGCGTGACCGGGTCGGAGGGGTACGTCGCCTACACGGCGAGCAAGGCGGCCATCCTCGCCATGACCAAGACGGCGGCCCTCGAGCACGCCGCCGACGGGATCCGCGTCAACGCGATCTGCCCCGGAGGCGTCTCGACGCCGATGAACGAGAGCGAGCCCGAGGGCGGCGTCGTGCCGCTCACGCCGCTCGGGCGGCGCGCGCACGTCAGCGAGATCTCAGGCGCCGTCGCCTATCTCGCGAGCGACGACGCGAGCTTCGTCACCGGGACCGAGCTCGTCGTCGACGGCGGCTATCTCGCACGCTGACAGGGGCCGGGCCCGCGTTTGGCGAGACCCGGCCGTGATCCGATCTAGCGGTTGTCGTCGTCGGTGTAGGGGTCGCGGCTACCGGACTTGGCGAGGCCGCGGCTGATCATGTAGCCGACGGTGAGGATCGTGACGTAGAGCCAGACCTGCTTGGCGCCGAGGCCGCCGGCGTCGGACTGGTCGACGATCGCTCCGGCGATCAGGACGGCGATGACCATGCCGACGAACGCCATCAGCTCGGTCGTCTTGAAGGCGGCCTTGGTCTCGGTCGACCTGCGCACGGAGCCGCTGCGCCGGACTCCGGCGCGGCTTGCGGCTGACCGCAGGAGTTGCGTCCCCGGCGCGGTCCCCGAACGGACCCTTGCGGCCCGGGCGGTTCACCCGGCGGGCATCGGGTATGCCGCCGAGGTGCGACTCTGGCCCGGATCCTCCTTCCCGCTCGGCGCGACCTACGACGGCACGGGGACGAACTTCGCCGTGTTCTCGGAGGTGGCCGAGGCGCGTCGAGCTGTGCCTGTTCGAGCCCGACGGCGCCGAGACGCGCGTCGCGCTGCCCGAGACGGACCGCCCAGGTCTGGCACGGCTACGCGCCGACGGTGGGCCCCGGGCAGCGCTACGGCTTCCGCGTCCACGGCCCGTTCGAGCCCGCCGCGGGCCTGCGCTGCCACCCCTCCAAGCTGCTGCTCGACCCCTACGCGACCGCGGTCGACGGCGAAGTGGACTGGAACGAGGCGATGTTCACCTACCGCTTCGACGACCCCGGACGGCCCGGTCAACGACCTCGACAGCGGGTCCGTACATGCCCAAGGGCGTGGTCACGAGCCCGTACTTCGACTGGGCCCAGCGACCGGCCGCCGCGCACGCCGCTGGAACGAGACCGTGGTCTACGAGGTCCACGTCAAGGGCTTCACGCAGCGCCACCCGGGGATCCCGGAGGAGCTGCGCGGCACCTACGCCGGCCTCGCGCACCCGGCGGCGATCGAGTACCTCACGGCGCTCGGCGTGACCGCGGTCGAGCTGCTGCCGGTGCACCAGTTCGTCCACGACTCCCACCTGGTCGAGCGCGGCCTGCGCAACTACTGGGGCTACAACTCGATCGGGTTCCTCGCGCCGCACAACGACTACAGCGCCTCCGGGCAGGCCGGCGGCCAGGTGCAGGAGTTCAAGCAGATGGTCAAGGCGCTGCACGCGGCCGGGCATCGAGGTGATCCTCGACGTCGTCTACAACCACACCGCCGAGGGCAACCACCTGGGCCCGACGCTCTCCTTCAAGGGCCTGGACAACCGCGCCTACTACCGGCTCGTCGACGACGACCGGCGCTTCTACTACGACACGACCGGCACCGGCAACAGCCTCAACATGCGCCACCCGCACGTGCTGCAGCTGATCATGGACTCGCTGCGCTACTGGGTCACGGAGATGCACGTCGACGGCTTCCGCTTCGACCTCGCCTCCGCGCTCGCGCGCCAGTTCCACGAGGTCGACCGCCTGTCGGCGTTCTTCGACCTCATCCAGCAGGACCCGGTCGTGAGCCGCGTGAAGCTGATCGCCGAGCCGTGGGACATCGGCGAGGGCGGCTACCAGGTCGGCAACTTCCCGCCGCTGTGGTCGGAGTGGAACGGCAAGTACCGCGACACGCATCCGCGACTACTGGCGCGGCGAGGACCAGACGCTGGGCGAGTTCGCCTCCCGCATCGCCGGCTCGAGCGACCTCTACCAGGACGACGGCCGCCACCCCAACGCCGTCGATCAACTTCGTCACCGCGCACGACGGGTTCACGCTCGCCGACCTCACGGCCTACAACGAGAAGCACAACGAGGCCAACGGCGAGGGCAACGCCGACGGCGAGTCGCACAACCGTTCGTGGAACTGCGGGCGCCGAGGGGCCGACCGACGACCGCGAGGTCAACGAGCTGCGCGGCCGCCAGCGGCGCAACTTCATCGCCACGCTGCTGCTCTCGCAGGGCATCCCGATGCTGCTGGGCGGCGACGAGATGGCCCGCACGCAGGGCGGCAACAACAACGCCTACTGCCAGGACAACGAGATCTCCTGGTTCGACTGGGAGCAGATCGACGGCGAGCTGCTGGCCTTCACCCAGCGCGTGATCGACTTCCGCAAGCGCCACCCCGTGTTCCGCCGCCGCCGCTTCTCGACGCCGGACGAGATGGCGCTGGTTCCGCCCGGACGGCGCCCGCGATGACCGGCGAGGACTGGAGCGTCGGGCTTCGGCAAGTCGGTCGGGGTCACGCTCGACGGCGAGGCCATCACGGAGACCGACGCGCGCGGCGAGCCGATCACGGGCGAGACGCTTCCTGCTCGTCTTCAACGCCCACTTCGAGCCGCTGGAGTTCCGCATGCCCGACGCCGGCGAGCGCTGGCTGCGCGTGCTGGACACGGCGGACGCGTTCAACGAGGGCGACACGCCCGGGACCGGCGAGCCCGCGACCGTCGAGGCCCGCAGCGTCGCGGTCTTCCGGAGGACCGCATGACCGGCGCGCTCGCGATCGGCGTGGAGCCGGGGGAGGCGGCGACGCTGGTCGTCCTGCGCGGCGACCTCGACCTCTCCACCGCGTCCGAGCTGCGCGAGTGCCTCGTGAAGGTCATCGACGAGGGCGGCGCGGATCGTGATCGACCTCGAGGCCGTCGACTTCCTCGACTCCGCGGGCCTGGGCATCCTCGTCGGCGGCCTCAAGCGCGCCCGCACGCAGGGCGGCGAGCTGGAGCTCGTGTGCACCAGCCACGACGTGCTCAAGCCGCTGGAGATCACGGGACTCGACCGGGTGTTCACGATCCACCCCGGCCGCGACGCGGCGCTCGGTCGCTGACGCCGCCGGTTTCCGGGTCTCCGGCCCCGGGCAGCCCGCCGGGAATGCTCGCACTGATCAGCCGCTTCTTCCTCCTCCGCCGCCTCTTCGGCCCCGGTCGTCAGCGGCGCTACCGCGGGCGGAGCCGCAGCGGCTTCTACGGGCCGTTCCCGTACCACTCGCGCCGCACGCGCGGCGGCTCGCGCGTGACCGTGTCGGGCTGCTGCCTGCCGATCCCGCTCGCCTTGGTCACGGCCATGGCGATGGGTGCGCGGCTGCTCGTGCGCCGCTGACCGGCCCTACATCCCGGCGATCACCGTCACCTGACCCGGGAAGGTCACCATGATCGTCGGGCAGGGGACGGGCGCGCCGTCGGTGATGCCGGGCACGGACGGGTTGCCGAGCATGACGGGCTTGCCCATGACCATGACCTTGGTCGAGACCGACGCGCCGGGGACCGGCAGCACGGTCGCGGTCGTGCACGGCTTGGAAGCGGGGGAGGGCGGCACCGGGCAGACGGTCGGATTGCCCGCGATGTCGCCGGCGCAGATCGCGGGCGAGCCTCCGATCATGACCTTGGTCTGCTTGGGGATGACGGTCACCGGCCCCATGTGGCAGCACTGGATGACGGCGGAAGCATTGACGATCGGTGGCATCTGGCCTCTCCTTGGCGAACCCTCGGGCGTAGTATCGCCAGCGCAGTGCCGCGTGGCAACCACATGCCCTCCCTGGCTGGGGCGACGGAGTGGCTGGGGTCCGAGCCGCTCGGGCCCGCGGCGCTGCGCGGCCACGTCGTGCTCGTGAACTTCTGGACGCTCACGTGCATCAACTGGCTGCGCCAGGAGCCCTACGTGCGCGCGTGGTCGCAGGCCTACCGCGACGACGGGCTGATCGTCGTCGGCGTCCACACGCCGGAGTTCTCCTTCGAGCACGACGTCGGCCTCATCCGGCTCGCGATCGAGGCGCGCGCGATCGACTACCCGGTCGCGGTCGACAGCGGCTACGCGGTCTGGAGCGCCTTCGCCAACCACTACTGGCCGGCGCTGTACTTCGTCGACGTCGACGGCCGGATCCGCGACCAGCACTTCGGCGAGGGGCGCTACGAGCGCTCCGAGCGCGTGCTCCAGGCGCTGCTCGGCATCGAGCGCGAGCCCGTCGCGGTCGAGGGGACCGGGGTGGAGGCCGCCGCCGACTGGGACCACCTCGCCACGCCCGAGACCTACCTCGGCACCGGGCGCGGCGAGCGCCGCGTCCACCAGCTCCCGGAGCGCCTGCGCCTGAACCACTGGGCGCTCGCCGGTGACTGGACCGTCGGGCCCGAGAAGGTCGCGCTCGAGCAGGGCGCCGGGAGCATCGCCTTCCGCTTCCACGCGCGCGACGCGCACGCCGTGCTGTCGCGGCGCGCCCGGGGGCCGGTGCCGTTCCGCGTGCGCCTCGACGGCGAGCCGCCCGGCGCGGCGGCCGGCGTCGACGTCGACAAGGCCGGCGACGGCGTGCTGCGCGAGGGCCGCATGTACCAGCTCGTGCGTGAGCCGGAGACGGTCCGCGAGCGGACGCTCGAGCTCTCCTTCCCGTCGCCCGGCGCCGAGGCGTACTCGTTCACGTTCGGCTAGCGCGGGACCGCTTGCGCCCCCGGCCACGTATTGGGGGCGATGCGTGTCGCAGCGGCCGTCCTCCTCGCCGGGCTGTTCCTCTCGTCGTGCGGCGCGGAGGAGGAGCGGCCGGCGCCCGCCGCGGCCGAGGCGGCGGCGGGCATGACGCGCTTCACCGATGAGCGGCGCGGGTTCGAGGTCACGTTCCCGAGCGCGTGGATGCGGGCGGAGGAGGTGCTCACGCCGGCGCTCGGCGACCCGCGCGAGATCCTCTCCGTCGGCACGGTCGAGCCGGTCGCGAACGGTGGGGCGAGCTCGTGCGCGCAGCACCCGGTCGAGACGATGGCGCGGGTCGGGCCGCGCGACGCGTTCGTGACGATCCAGGAGCGCGGGAACCAGCTCTCGAGCGAGATGCGGCCCGGGCCGCCGCAGCTCGGCACGGTGGACCCGGACGACAGCGAGCTTCCGGCGTGCCTGCACCGCGACGTGCCGTTCCGGACGTACTGGATGCCGTTCCAGCTCGGCGGCCGCGGGTTCTACGCCAACGCGGCCCTCGGCGACGACGCGACGCCGGAGCTGCGGGCGCAGCTGCAGGCCGTGCTCGACTCGTTCGAGGTCCGTGCGTCGGTCGTCGAGGACGACCGCCAGCGCGGGGTGCGCTTCTCCTATCCGGCGCCGTGGCGGATCTACCCGTTCGCGCTCACCGGGATCCCGCTGATCCACCAGATCGCGCTCGGCACCTTCCCGCTGGATCAGGACGAGCCCGATCCCAACTGCGATCCGAGGACGGCGCTGGGGGCGATGGGCGACGACGGGGGCCTGCTGTACGCGTTCGAGGTCACAGACCTCACGGAGGCGCAGAAGGACCGCATCCCGCGCCGGACCGCGCGGTTCGAGCTGCCCACGCACGAGCCCGTGGCGTACGAGTGCCTGGGCATGAGCTACAGGGTCTCCTGGCGCGAGCCGGTCAGCGACCGGGTCTTCCAGGCGCACCTATACGGCCCGCGGCGATGGGTTCAGCAGGCACTCGGCATCCTCGACACGTTCGAGGTCTCCCGCCAGGGCGGGTAGGTTTGCGGTGCTCACCGTGTCCGGATCTGGACAGCTCGCCGTCGACGCGAGGCGCGCGCTGACCGCGCGGGTCCGGAGCGATGCGGCGCTCGTCCGCGCCGCCCAGAGCGGCTCGGCGGGCGCGTTCGACGAGCTGTTCGCCCGCCACTGGCCGCGCGCCTACCGCGCGGCGTGCCTCGTCTGCGGCGACGCCGACGCGGCCGAGGACGTCACGCAGGAGGCGTTCCTGTCGGCGATCCGGGCGCTGGACCGCTTCGACCGCCGGCGCCCGTTCGGGCCGTGGCTGCACCGGATCGTCGTCAACCGCGCGATCGACCACACGCGCGCGCGGGCGCTGCGGCGCGAGGTTGCCGAGGAGCGCGCGCCCGAGCCCGCCGCGCCCGAGCCCGCCGCGCCCGACGAGGAGCTCCTGCAGGCGCTGACCGCGCTCGGGGTGGAGCAGCGCGCCGTCGTCGTGCTGCGCCACCTGCTCGGCTACGGGCCGGCGGAGATCGCGAAGCTGCTGGACCTGCCGCGGGGCACCGTCAACTCCCGCCTGCGCCGCGGGCTCGACTCGCTGGCCAGCGAGCTGGACGCCGGAAGGGTGCTGCGATGAGCGCCGAGCGCAGGCTGCGCGACTTCAGCGCGCCGGGCGAGGCCGAGGCGCGGGCCCGCTCGCGCTCGGTGGCGGCCGCGGCGTTCGCGGACCGCGAGCCGCAGCCGCGGCGCTCGCGGCTGCGGTTGATCCCGGCGGTCGCGGCGCTCGTGGCGGTCGTCGTCGCGATCGCCGTCTCGGCGCCCGGCGACGCCGTCGCGGACTGGCTCCGCGAGCTCGTCCGCAGCGAGCGGCCGACGCCGGGCCGCGCGCCGGCGCTCACCGCGCTGCCGGCGCCCGGCCGCCTGCTGGTCACGGGGCCCGGGGGCGCGTGGGTGGTGCAGTCCGACGGCAGCTCGCGCCGGCTCGGCCCCTACGAGGACGCCTCGTGGTCGCCGCGCGGCTTGTTCGTCGCCGTCACGCGCGGGCGCAGCCTCTCGGCCGTCGAGCCCGGAGGCGCGCCGCGCTGGACGCTCGCCCGCGCCGTGCCGGTCTCCCAGCCGGTCTGGGCGCCGAGCGGCTTCCGGGTCGCCTACCGCGCCGGAGGCACGATCCGGGTGGTCGCCGGCGACGGCAGCGGCGACCGGCTGCTCGCGAGCCGTGCCGGCGCTGTCTCTCCGGCCTGGAAGCCGGACCGTGCGCGTCACCGGCTCGCCTTCGCCGACCGGCACGGCCGGATCGAGCTGCGCGACGCCGACACGGGCCGTCGCCTGTGGCGCTCCGCCGGCGGCGCCGCGCCGGTGGACCTCGAGTGGGTCGCCGGCGGGCGCAGCCTCGCGGTGCTGCGGGGCGACGAGCTCGAGCTGCTCGACGGCGCGGGCCGGGTGCGGCGCGCGGAGCGGCTGCCCGGCCGCGCGGTGTCGGGCGCGGAGCGCCCCGGCCGGACGGACCTCGCGGTGAGCGTCGCCGGCCGCGACGGCATCGGCCGCGTGCTGCTCCTGCGCGTGCGCGGGACCCCGCCGCCGCCGCGCACATTGCTCGCCGCGCCGGGTGCGATCGGCGAGGTCGCGTTCTCCCCCGATGCGAAGACGGTCCTCGCCGTGCGGCCGGGCGTGGGGGAATGGATGTTCCTCCCGGTCGAGCGCGGCCGCGCGCGGGCGATCGGCGGCGTGGCCCGGCACTTCGATCCGCGGATGGGGCGGCCGCGCGGCATGCCGGCGGTCAGCGGCTGGGTCCGTTGACGCAGAGGGGCGTAGATCAGATCCCAGGTCCTCATGGGATGCGCACCTCCCTCACCGGGATCGCGGTCGCGCCGGCGCCCGACTCCTACTTCGAGCTGATGCGGGCGACGATGGCGATGCCGGGCTGGCGGCTCGCGATGAGCCGCACCTGGACCTGGCGATGCACGACGGGCGCCCGCGGCCCGAGAACCTGCTCTCCGATGACGAGCTGCGCTCGATCTCGGTCCCCGTGCGCTTCGTGTCGGGTGACGATGACGTCTATGGCCCACCCTCGATCGGTCAGCGCGCTGCCGCGCTGATGCCTGACGCCCGGGTCGACGTGGTGGCCGCGGGGCATGCGCCGTTCGTCGACGAGCCGTCGGTGGGGCGTCGGTCGGCGGGCCCGGCTCAACGATCGCTGCTTCGCGTGCGGTTCGCGAGGCCGAGTGGCATCTGCGTTCCCGTAGAGGGAACGGAAGTGCCACTCGACGTGCTTGCCGCCCGCCTGAGCCTCCTCGACGAGGTCGTGCCGCCGGCTCAGCTCGCGATCCTGCGCTGGGAGTGCGGCCGCCTCGTCGACGAGCGCAACCGCGAGATGGACCGTCCGCCTGCTGCCCGACGCGCGCGCCGGTACCCGCGACGCCGTCCCGCACGTCCGCGACGAGGCCACCAACGATAACGGGTCGTCACCGGTGAGCGGCGACGCGACGCCGCCCTTGCGTTGACGCTCCGGAAGTGGGAGATTCGGGCCATGCGACAGCTAACGCTTGCTTTAGCGATCGCGGGCTGTCTGGCGTGGTCAGGCTGTGGCGACCCCGAAGGCGAGGAAACCGGCGACTCGACGTCGGGGCAGGAAACAGTCCCCGCCGGTACGCCGGCGCCCGCGGATGGATGTTCGGACCTTCACCCTCGCCGGGTGACAGCACCGTCGGAGCTGGACGGATACGTCATCTTGTGCGATCGCGAAGGCGGCCGCTCGATGACGATCGCGAACATCAGCGATGTCGTCGTCGTGGAGGCCCGGCCGGACGGGCAAGCCTGGAGTCGCAACGAGAACATCACCGAGGCGCAGGAGCCCGGATTCGCCCAGAAGGTGAGCCTGGATGTGGCCTCCGCCGGGTGCGACGGCACGTCTTGCACCGTACCGCCGGGCACCACCTTGCAGGTCGAGGCCGACGTCCCGGTGCGGGTGGTCCTCGCCGCGCGCGAGGACGACACCGCGCTCGCGTTCGTGAGCGCGACGCTCGAGGCGCAGATCAACGCCCGGCTCGGGACACCTGGGCAGCGACGGGCTGGTCAGGTACTCACGTGCGCCCGGGAGGGGGCCGACCTCATCAGCGGCGCCACGACGTGGGAGGAGAACCTTCGCAACGCGCTTCAGGCCGGCAGCTGCGCCACGCTCGTGAAGCAGGTGGAGGGCGCAGACGAGCTCGGGCGCCCGAGGACGGACGGGTTCCTCGCACGGGCGCGCAAGTTCGCAGGGCCGGCGTTCAACGACATCGTCGTGCTCGTCGCGAAGATCGGCCCAGGATGATCAGAGTCGGGTGGGGGCTGCTCGCGGTGATCGTGGTGACCGCGGGCTGTGGCAGCGACGGGGACTCGAGCTCGGAGACCTCGGCTCCGGGGGCAATCGACCGGCTCGTCTCACGGCTGGAGGCCGAATCGAAACGAGACCGACAGCTGCCGGGAACCGCGAGCACCGCGCTCCTCGTCAGCGACAACCAGCGCGGAGCTGTGGACGTCGAGGCGACGGCCGCCTACCTCGAGGCCACCATCAAGCACGCCGACAAGGTGTGGACGAGATGGTTCCTCGCCAACGGTCTGCAGGAGCCGTTCGTCCAGTTCGAGATCGTCCGGCCCGGGCAGACGTTCCAGTCGAAGTGCGACGGCGGGCGGATGATCCCCAGCGACTACCCCAACGCGATCTACTGCCCGGTGGACGGCGACGCCGAGGACCCCGGGATGATCATCCTCCCGGTGCAGACGATGGCCCGCATGTGGACGGGTGACATCTTCAGCCGACAAGTCGATCGGCTGAAGCGCACGGGCGACTTCGCAGCCGGTGTGATCACGGCGCACGAGTTCGGACATCACGTCGCCGACTCGCTCGCCACGCAGGTTGCCCGTGCCCAGCCGCAGAAGCCGAACTCGGAGCTCATCGCCGACTGCTTCGCCGGGGTGTGGGCTGACAGCGTGCGGCTCGAGAACTACCTCGAGGAGGGCGACATCGACGAGGGCCTCGAGGCGCTCGCCGTGATAGGCGACGACACCGGGGACCACGGTACGGGGCAAGAGCGCGACGACGCTTTCAACATCGGACTCAACGGCACCCAGTCACAGCCCGGTGGCGGAGAGCCGCTTCGGTGCATCGAGGTGTACTGGAACTAGCGCGCGGAGGTGGTTCGCGTCGCGGCCGCCTCGAGCCCTGATGTCGCCCCGGCCTCGTGGGAGGCCGGGGCGACGGTGGGTCACGCGGGGCTCGTCGCGAGGGCTTGGCCCGGGGCGGTCCGGGCGCGCCGAGCCGCGAGGCCGAGCAGGGCGAGGCCCGCGAGGGTCCAGGCGGTCAGGACGGCGATGTGGCTTCCGGCTGCGGCCCCGTCGAAGTAGCCCGTGCAGCGGAGGAGGTTCGCGCCGGCTCCCGGCGGGAGGAGCTGGCCTAGTAGGCGTCCGGCGGGGCTGGGCAGGAGCTCCGGGGCGGTCGCGGCGGTCGAGAACGGGTGGCCGACGAGGATCATCGTCAGCGCTCCGAGTGCGGCTCCGGCCGGGCCGAAGAGGCTCTTGAGGCCCGCGACGGTGGACGCGTGATCGCCTGCGCGGCCGCCGGCGGGCCGGCGACGCGGGGCGGGCGCCGGCGATCTTCGCCGCCGGGGCGTAGGGCGGCCGGTTCGCGGCCGGCCGCCCCGCCGTCGCGTCTAGGGCTCCACGATCATCTGGCACCTCCTTCCGGGCGCAGGACGTGGACGACCTTGGGGTGGCGCGCGGGGTCGGGGACGGCGTCGAGCACGACGCCGGTGCGCTGGCCGACGCGGGCCAGGACCTGCAGGCCCGCCGCATCGGCGGCCTCCGCGAGCTCGTCGTCGCGCCAATGGCGCTGGACGTGCAGGCTCCGCTCGTGAGCCCAGCATCCGGGCTCGGTGCCCCTGGCGAAGATCTCGACGGTCGCGCGGGCCAGCCCGGTCGCGTCGTCCAGCCCGTGCCCGCGCCAGGCGAGCAGCCGGTCCTCGTCGCTGACGACCTTGTCGCTGGAGAAGGCCGTGTCGTAGGCGAGCCTCGTGTTGACGTCGAAGATCAGCAGGCCGCCGTCCGCGAGCACGGAGCGGACCGAGCGCAGCGCGGCCGTCAGCTCCCGCTCGTCGAGCAGGTAGTTGACGGCGTCGTCCAGGCACAGGACGAGGTCGAAGGGCCCGAGCTCCGGCAGCTCGCGCATGTCGGCGACCCGGAGGTCGATGTCGGGGTGGCGCTCGGAGGCGACCGCGAGCATGGCTCCAGACAGGTCACAGCCCGCGACGTCGTAGCCCAGCTCGAGCAGCGGACGGAGGGCGCGGCCGGTCCCGCAGGCCAGGTCCAGGACGCGGGCGCCGGCGAGCCCATGCTCGTTCGCCAGGCGGTCGAGGGCCCCGACCCAGCGGCGGTGGTCGTAGCTCGCGGTGAGGAGGTCGTAGTGGGCTCCGAGCCGTTCATATGCCGCATGTGCCGGGGTAGGTGCGCTAAGGATGGTCATATCGCTGTAGACCCACTCAGCACACCCTTCGGTTGCAGCACCCACGCTCGCCGCTCCGCAGCCGTGATCCCGGCGGCTGGGCGTGGGAAGAGATCCACGAGCTCGCGCTGCGCGTCGCCCTGTCGCGGCTGCGCGACCGGGGCGCCGCGGAGGAGGTCGCGCAGGAGGCGGCGCTGCGGCTGTGGCGCTTCCGCGACGGCCTGGAGCGCGCCAAGAGCCCCGAGGCGTGGGTCGTCCGCGTGTCCGCCAACGAGGCCCTTCGGCTGCGCGAGCGCCGCGGCCGGCTGGGCGCACGCGAGGTGCCCGAGGACGTCGACCGCGGCCGCCCTGCCGACGATCGGGAGGTCACCGAGATGATCCAGCTCCGCGTCGCCGTGATGGCCGAGCTGAACCGCTTGTCGGCGCAGGACCGTAAGATCCTTGCGCTGCACTACTTCGGCGACGTCCCGCTCCCGATCATCGCGCAGCGGATGGGTCTGCCGTTGGGAACCGTCAAAGCCCGCCTCTCCCGCGCCCGCAGGCGCCTTGCCCACGACCTGACCGCTTGAGACCGATCACCGACCTCGACGACCCCCGCATCGTCCGGGCGCTCTCGCACCCGCTGCGCGTGCGGATCATGGGCGTGCTCGAGCAGCGCACGGCCTCGCCCAAGGAGCTGGCCGAGACGCTGGGCGTGAAGCTCGAGAACCTCGCCTACCACGTGCGCACGCTGCGCGACTTCGGCCTGATCGAGCTCGAGCGCAGCGAGCAGGTGCGCGGGGCCGTGGCGCACCACTACAAGGCGCGGGCCCGCCCGCGGGTCACCGCCCGCGCCTGGGAGCAGCTCCCGGAGATCTCCAAGCGGGCGATGATCGGCGCGGCGCTCGAGCAGATCGGGAGCCTCGTCACCTCCGCGGCGGTACAGGGGGGCTTCGGGCGGCCCGAGTCGCACGTCTCGCGCCGGCCGCTGCTGCTCGACGAGGAGGGCTTCGCCGAGGCGTCCCGGATCGTCAGCGAGACCCTCGACGCGCTATCGGAGGTCGAGCGGCGCTCGAAGAAGCGCATCGGGAAGGGCGCCACCGAGGTCCACACGACGGCGGTCGCCCTGCTGTTCGACACGCCGCAGGTGCAAGCGCAGCCCCGAGAGAACCACGCGCGCGACAGGGATCGCGACGCGGCCCTCCCCGAGGCCTGACTCGGTAGATATATGCTCGGGGCATGTATCGCCCCGAGCTGCATGCCGCGAACGTGCTCAACGCCGCGGTGGCGGCGCTCGCCCCCGAGCTCGAGGCGGTGACGGCAGCCTCGGCGGCCGGGCCCGGAGGCCGCGGCGCGGCACTGACCGCGCTGGCGGCGTTCGCCTCCGGCAGCCCGATCGACCGGCTCGCGTGGAGCCTCCGGCTCAGCCACTCGCGGATGGTGCGCGTCGTCGACAGCCTCGAGGAGGAGGGGCTCGTCACCCGCGCGCGCGCGACGGCCGACCGGCGAGCGGTCCTCGTGAGCCTCACGGCGGCCGGGCGGCGGGTCGCGCGGGAGATCACCGACGCGCGACTCGCCCTGCTCCAGGAGGACGTCGCGGAGCTCGACGAGGGCGACCGCGAGGCGCTCGCCCGCATCTGCGCGACCATCCTCGACCGCCGGATCCGGACCGCGCGGGCCGCCGAGCGGACGTGCCGCTTCTGCGACCCGGACGCGTGCGGCCATCACGACGGGCACTGCCCCGTCACGCGGGCCGCCGACCGGCACCGCGCGCGCGGAGCCGCATGACGGCGCTCACGGCCGCGGCGGCGCCGGCGCGCGAGCGCGGCCGGCCGCGCGGGCTGATCACGGGCGCGTTGCTCGCGCTGGCGGCGCTCGCCCCGCTCGCCCTGAGCCCGGGCGGGGAAGTGCTGAACCACATGGTGCTGGCCGCGGCCTACGTGGTGATGGCGCTCGGGCTCAACGTGATCGTCGGCTTCGCCGGCCTGCTCGACCTCGGCTATGTGGCCTTCTTCGCGATCGGCGCATACACCGCGGCCTACCTCGCCTCGGGCTTCCGGGACGTCCACCTCGACTTCCTGCTCGTGCTTGTTGCGGCGGCCGCGGCGGCGACGCTCGCCGGCACGTTGATCGGGGTGCCGACGCTGCGCCTGCGCGGCGACTACATCGCGATCGTCACGCTCGCGTTCGGGGAGATCATCGGCCAGGTCGCCGCGAACGGGCGCGACATCGCGCTGTTCGGCGGCACGCTGACCTCGGGCCCGATCGGCATCGGCCCGATCGACCGGATCGACCTGCCCGGGCTGGCGCCGTTCACCGCGCTCGACCTGCGGCCCTGGTACTGGTTCGCGCTGGCGCTCGTCGCGGCCGTGCTGCTCGTCAACGTCCACCTGCGCGACTCGCGGATCGGCCGCGCCTGGGTCGCCGTGCGCGACGACGAGGGCGCCGCCGCCATGGCCGGCGTGCCGGTCGCCCGCACGAAGCTGCTCGCCTACGGCACGGGCGCCGCGCTCGGCGGCGTCGCGGGCGCGTTCCTGGCCTCGTTCCTGACGGTCGTGAACGCCACGCAGTTCGAGTTCTCCTTCTCGATCTTCATCTTCTCGATGGTCGTGCTCGGTGGCCTCGGCTCCGTCCGCGGCGTCGTGCTCGGGGCGGTCCTGCTGTCGGCGCTCAACAACTACCTGCTGCCGGACGTCCTCTACGGGCTGCCCGGCGCGGTCGGCCTGGACTTCGACCTCTCGGCGATCTCGTCGGGCATCTACGGCGCGATCATCGTGCTCGTGATGCTGCTGCGGCCCGGGGGCCTGCTGCCGGCCGCAGCGCCAGGTCACCGCGGTGACCGTGGGGCATGAACATGCCATGTCGGGGTAATCGCGCCCGAACGATGCTCCGCAGTTCCGCAGACCAGGTCGCCTCAGACCTCCGCTTCGACGTGATCGGCGGCGTCGTGCTGATCGACGCCTCGGGGGCGCTGGAGGGCGCGATGTCCGAGCGCCTGAGCGATCACCTCGAGCAGATCCGCGGCAGCGAGCGGCCCGTGGTGCTGGACCTCACGCGCGTCACCAGGGTCGGCGACGACGCGCTGGCCGTCCTGCGCGCCGCGTGGCGCAGCGCGGGCGACGGCCTGCGGGTCGTCGCCTCGCCGGGGAGCGCCCCCGCCCGCGCGCTGAAGGGGGCGCGCCTGCGCCGCTTCGCCGTCCACGCGACGCTCAGCGGCGCGCTCGCGGACGCCTCCGCCTAGGCGGCGACGATCGCGACCGCCGTGCGCCACGGGTCGCGGACCAGGAAGCCGCCCTCGAAGGGCTCGGCCTCATAGCCGGCCGCCTCGACCCGGCCGCGCACGGCGGCCACGTCGTCGGCGGTGGGCAGCGTGATCGTCCAGTGGCGCAGCCCGGCGGTGTGCTCCGGCGGCGGGCCGGCGCCGCGCCCGTTCCAGATGTTGAAGCCGAGGTGGTGGTGGTAGCCGCCGGCAGAGACGAAGGCGGCGGAGCCGAGGTTGGCCTGGACCTCGAAGCCGAGCACGTCGCGGTAGAAGGCCAGCCCCTCGTCGACGTCGCCGACGTGCAGGTGCAGGTGGCCCATGCGCAGGCCCTCGCCGACCTGCGGCCGGGGCGACTCGCCCTCGATCGTCGAGAGCAGGTCCTCGACGTCCAGCTGCGCGGGACCGCCGGCGTAGCCGAGGTCCTCCGGCCACGCCTCGCGGGGCCGGTCGGCGGCGAGCTCGAGGCCGTTGCCGTCCGCGTCGGGCAGGTAGATCGCCTCGTGGGTGCGGTGGTCCGAGGCGCCCTGGACCGGCGTGCGCGACTCCGCGATGCGCACGGCCGCGCGGGCGAGCTCCTCGCGCGAGGGGTACAGGAGCGCGTAGTGGTAGAGGCCGGCGTGGCGCCCGGCCGGCTGCGCCTCGGGATCCTCGCGCAGGACGACGGTCACCTCGGACCCGTCGCCCAGTTGCGCGACCCCGTCGCCGCGGTCGTGGACGAGCAGCCCGAGCGCCCGCTGGTACCAGTCGACGGCGCGGTCGAGATCGCGCACCGTCAGCTCGACGGCGCCGAGGCGGAGGGCGGCGGGCAGTGGCGTCATGCCGCACAGGATGGCGTGTCGGGTAAGACTGCGCGGATGCACTTCCGCTCGATCTACCAGCACGGGTTCGCGCGCGTGGCCGCCTGCACGGGCCGCGTGGCGGTCGCCGACCCGCCGGCGAACGCCGAGACGGTGCTGGGGCTCGCGCGCGCCTGCCACGAGGACGGCGTCGCGGTCGCCGTCTTCACCGAGCTGTGCCTGACCGGCTACTCGCTCGAGGACCTGGTGCTGCAGGACGCCGTGCTCGACGGCGTCGAGGCCGCCCTGGAGACGGTCGTGGCCGGCTCGGCCGAGCTGCTGCCGGTGCTCGTCGTCGGCGCGCCGCTGCGGCACCGCAACCGGATCTACAACTGCGCGGTCGTCGTCCACCGCGGCCGCGTGCTCGGCGTCGCGCCGAAGTCCTACCCGCCGACCTACCGCGAGTTCTACGAGGGCCGCCAGCTCGCCTCAGGGGCGGACGAGCGCGGGACGATCCGCGTCGGCGGCGCCGATGTGCCGTTCGGGCCGGACCTGCTGTTCGCGGCCGACGACGTGCCCGGCCTGGTCATCCACGCCGAGGTCTGCGAGGACGTCTGGATCCCGATCCCGCCCAGCGCGGAGGCGGCGCTCGCCGGCGCGACGGTGCTGCTCAACCTCTCCGGCAGCCCGATCACCGTCGGGCGCGCGGAGGACCGCAAGCTGCTGTGCCGCTCGGCGTCCTCGCGCTGCCTGGCCGCGTACGTCTACGCGGCGGCCGGGCAGGGCGAGTCGACCACCGACCTCTCGTGGGACGGCCAGACGACGATCTTCGAGAACGGCGTGCTGCTCGCGGAGACCGACCGCTTCCCGGACGGCGAGCGGCGCGCGATCGCCGACGTCGACCTCGACCTGCTGCGCCAGGAGCGCGCCCGCATGGGCACCTTCGACGACAACCGGCGCGTGCACCTCGAGCGCACGGACGCCTTCCGCCGGATCCCGTTCGAGCTCGGCCCGCCGCAGGCCGACCTCGGGCTGCGGCGCGCGGTCGAGCGCTACCCGTTCGTCCCGGCCGACCAGGAGCGGCTCGACCTCGACTGCTACGAGGCCTACAACATCCAGGTCGGCGGCCTCCAGCAGCGGCTCGAGGCGATCGGCGGCCCGAAGGTCGTGATCGGCGTCTCCGGCGGCCTGGACTCCACGCAGGCGCTGATCGTGGCCGCGCAGGCGATGGACCGCGCCGGGCGCCCGCGCAGCGACATCCTCGGCTTCACGCTGCCCGGCTTCGCCACCAGCGAGGGCACCAAGGACAACGCGCACCGGCTGATGGCCGCGCTCGGAATCACCGCGGAGGAGATCGACATCCGGCCGACCGCGAAGCGGATGTTCGAGGAGATCGGGCACCCGTTCGCGCGCGGGGAGGAGGTCTACGACGTGACCTTCGAGAACGTCCAGGCCGGGCTGCGCACCGACTACCTGTTCCGGATCGCCAACCAGCGCGGCGGGATCGTGCTCGGCACGGGCGACCTGTCCGAGCTCGCGCTGGGATGGGCGACCTACGGCGTCGGCGACCAGATGAGCCACTACAACGTCAACGCGGGCATCCCGAAGACGTTCATCCAGCACCTGATCCGCTGGGTGGTGGCCAGCGAGCAGTTCGACGAGGCGGTCGGCGAGGTGCTCACCTCGATCCTCGCCACGAAGATCAGCCCCGAGCTGGTGCCGGGCGAGGAGCTGCAGTCGACCGAGGACACGATCGGCCCCTACGCGCTGCACGACTTCTCGCTCTTCTACACGCTGCGCTTCGGCTTCCGGCCGTCGAAGATCGCGTTCCTGGCCTGGCACGCCTGGCACGACCAGTCGGCAGGCGAGTGGCCGCCGAACTTCCCCGAGGACATGCGCGGCAGCTACCAGCTGCCGGAGATCCGGCGCTGGATGGACGTGTTCTGCAAGCGCTACTTCGGCTTCGCGCAGTTCAAGCGCTCGGCGCTCCCGAACGGGCCCAAGGTCTCGGCCGGCGGCTCGCTGTCGCCGCGCGGGGACTGGCGCGCGCCGTCGGACGCGAGCGCCAAGGCGTGGCTGCGCGACCTGGCCCGTATCGGCGACGACGGCGACTGAGCGTGCCATCCTTCTGAGAACGGGGTAGCGGAACCTCGTGCAGGGCGCCTCGGGAGGGCGCTGAGCGACAGGGGAGGGTTGTCATGACCCACAGAAGCAGGTACCGGGCTGCGGCCATCGCCGCGCTCGCCGCGTTCGCCGCCTTGCCGGCGGCGGCATACGCACATCCCGCTGACTGCGGGAAGGACCTCACGAGGGCGCCGAGCGGGGAGCGCTGGGTCGATTGGGGCGGTGGCAGCGACGGCTGCGTGACCACGGCCTCCGAGCAGGCGGCCGGGCCCGATCGCAGCGCGGCGAGCGCGTCGTCCGCGGAGGGCCGCCCGACCGGCTCGTTCCGCCAGCTCGGCCACGAGCCGCTGCGCAACCGCGGCATGAACGCGGCGATCGCGGTCCACAACGACTACGCGTACGTCGGCAGCCGCACCGACGGCGGCCATGCCGGCCAGCCGCAGGGCGGGCTGATGGTGGTCGACGTCTCGCAGCCGTCGCGGCCGCGCCTGGCGGCCGGGCCGCTCGATCCGCGGCCGGGCGAGTCGACCCGCGAGCTGCGCACCTGGCGCTCCCAGGGCGTGCTGGTCATCCTCAACACCAACTGCGGTGTCGGGCCGTTGCTGCACCAGTGCACCGCGCCGTCCCAGAGCAGCCTGCGCTTCTACGACATCCGCGGCGACAACGCCACCAAGCCGAAGCTGCTGTACGACTTCAAGGTCGACACGCACGAGTTCTTCCTCTGGGAGGACCCGAAGAACCCGTCGCGGGCGCTGATCTTCGCCGGCAACGCGACCTCGACCTGCTCGACGCGCGGCGGAGCGCCGAGCTGCCCGTTCTCGGTGTGGGACATCTCGAAGGTGCGCCGGGGGCGGGCGCCCGAGACGCTCTACAGCGGCCCGTACCCGTACACGCGCTACCCGGCGGCGCCCGAGCCCGTGCAGAAGCCGACGGGCGGCCTGCACTCGCTGACGGTCTCCAACGACGGCAGCGAGGCCTTCTTCGCGCTGCTGACCGGCGGCTTCGCGGTCGCCGACGTGTCCGACTTCGCCGCCCGCAAGCCGTTCCCGCAGCCGCGGCCGATCACGCGCAACGAGTCGCGGCCGACGTGGCCGGGGCCTGGCGCGCACAGCGCCGTGAAGCTGTGGGGCCAGGACTGGGCCTACGTCTCCGACGAGGTCTACGGGGCGGCCACGGGGGCCGACCACGGCTGCCCGTGGGGCTGGGCGCGGATGGTGGACATCTCCGATCCCGCGGCGCCGACGGTGAAGGCCGAGTACCGCGAGCCGGAGAACGACCCGTCGACCTGCGACGAGTGGAACCCGCCGCGCACGTCCTACTCCGCGCACAACCCGACGCTGACGCCGCACATCGCGTTCAGCACCTGGCACTCGAGCGGGCTGGAGGCGATCAGCGTCGAGGACCCGGCGCGGCCGTACCAGCTCGCGCAGTTCACGCCGAAGCCGCTGAAGTCGGTGCTGATCGAGGACCCGCGGCTCTCGTCGGACCCCGACACGGGCCGCAACGAGAAGGTCGTGATGTGGAGCTACGCGGTCGTGCAGGACGGCCTGATCTACGTCGTCGACCTGCGCAACGGCCTCTATGTCCTGTCCTACGGCGGGCCGTACGCGAGCGAGGTGGAGCGGATCCGCTTCCTCGACGGCAACTCCAACCAGGGCGACGCGCTCTGCTACGACCCGGTCGGGAAGGCCGGTCAGGACTGCGGCTGAGCGCGTAGGTCAGCCGGGGACGCCCGCGAGCGCCAGCGACTGGTTGGCGTAGCGGGCGTCCCCGGTGACCTCGGTGCCGAGCCACTCCGGCGGCGCGAAGTCGGCGCTGGCCTCGGTGGAGGCGAACTCGACCTCGGCGGTCAGCAGGCCGGCGAGCGCGTCCGCGTAGACGTCGACCTCGACGGTCACGCCGCCCTCGAGCGGGACGAGGTGGCGGGTCTTGGCGATCCGGCGGCCCTCCGTCAGCGCCCACAGCGCCTCGAAGCGGCGGTCGTCGATGTCGATCTCCTCCTCGACGCGGACGTGGGCGGGGCCGGACTTGACGGTCAGCGTGGAGCGGCCGGCGCGGCGGCGGATGCGGACCTCCACGCCGTCCGGGGCGATCGCCAGGTAGCCCTGCTCGATCGGCTCGCCCGCGGGCATCCCGTCAGGGGTGCGCGTGGGCAGGAACTTGCGCTCGATCTCGACGCGGGGCGCGGCTGTCATGCGTGGAACACTACGGCCCGTGTCGCCGGATCCGGTCGATCTGATCCTGCCCTCGTCGCTGGATCAGGCGGCGGCGCTCGCGCTGCTCGAAGAGCGGCTGGAGCTGGTCATGGGGCGCCCACGCGTCGAGGATCGCACGCTGCTGGACACGTTCGACGGGCGGCTGCGTGGCGAGGGGCTGCGGGCCGAGCGGCCCTCGGGCCGGGGCGCGCCGCTCGAGCTGCACGAGCCGGGCGCGCCGGTGCGGCGGGCGGACGTGCCGCGCGCCAAGCGCCACCTCGCCGGCGAGCTGCCGGCGGGCCCAGTGCGCGAGCGCCTGGCGCCCGTGCTCGAGGAGCGCGCGCTGCTGCCGGCCGTGCGCGTGCGCAGCGCCGTGCAGCCGCTCGCGATCGTCGACGGCGACGCCAAGACGGTCGTGCGGCTGGAGATCGAGCACCCCGAGCTGGTCGGCTCCAGCGGCGGCCGCGTGGCGCTCGCGCCGCGGCTGGCGCTGCGGCCCGTGCTCGGCTACGACCGCGCGTACGCCCGCGCGCTGGCGGTGCTGCGCGACGAGCTCGGCCTGGAGCCCGCGGAGCGCCCGCTCTACGACGAGGCGGTCGAGGCGGCCGGCGGGCGCCCGGACGGGGTGCCGACCAAGCTGCGCCCGGAGCTGGCGCGCGGGACCCGGACGGACGCCGCGGCGGCGCTCGTGCTCGAGGAGCTCGCGGGCGTGGCGGAGGCCAACCTCCCCGGGGCGATCGAGGACCTGGACCCCGAGTTCCTCCACGACGTGCGCGTCTCGATCCGGCGTGCGCGCTCCGTCCTGCGCGAGCTCAAGGACGTCCATGACGCCGAGGCCCGCGCGCATCTGCGCGACGAGCTCAAGTGGGCGCAGGCGCTGACCGGCCCGGTGCGCGACCTCGACGTCCAGCTGCTCGAGTGGCCGGAGCTCGCGGCGCACGTGGGCGAGGTGAAGGCGGCGGAGCTCGAGCCGTTGCGGGCGCTGCTCGCGCGCCGGCGCGACCGCGAGCAGGCGGCGCTGCGCCGCGGCCTGGGCGGCAAACGCTTCCGTGCGACGCTGCAGGCCTGGCATGCGCTGGCGGGCGAGCCCGCCGGGCCCGGCGAGGACGCCTCGCGGCCGATCGATGCGGTCGCCGGCGGCCGCATCGTCAAGGTCCGGCGCCGGATCCTGCGCGACGGCGCGCGGATCGACGACGACAGCCCGGCCGAGGCGCTGCACGACCTGCGCAAGCGCGGCAAGGAGCTGCGCTACCTGCTCGAGCTGTTCGGCTCCGTCTTCGGTGCGAAGGCCGTCGACCCGCTGCTCGCCGCGCTCAAGGACCTCCAGAAGGTGCTCGGCCGCTTCCAGGACCGCGCCGTGCAGGTCGAGACGCTGCGCGCGCTCCGCCACGACCTCGCCGCCGAGCGGGAGGGGCCCGCCGCGCTGATCGCGCTCGGCCCGGTGCTCGACGCGCTGCACGCCGACCAGGAGGCGGCCCGGCGCGAGTTCGCCGACGCGTTCGCGGCCTTCGAGCGCGCGGCGGGCCGCAAGCGCGCGCGGAAGACGTTCGGTTGAAGACGCTCGCCACGTACTCGATCAAGGGCGGAGTGGGGAAGACCTCCGCCGCCGTCAACCTCGCCGCGCTGGCGGCGGCCGACGGCCTGCGCACCGTGCTCTGGGACCTCGACCCGCAGGGCGCCGCCTCCTTCCTGTTCCGGATCCGGCCGAAGGTCAAGGGCGGCGGCCGGCGCCTGATCCGCGACAAGGACCCGCTCGCGGTGATGAAGGGCACCGACGTCGAGGGGCTCGACCTGCTGCCCGCCGACTTCTCCTACCGCAACCTCGACCTCGAGCTCGACCGGCGCAAGAAGCCGCTGGCCGGGGTGCGGCGCGTGCTCTCGGAGCTCGAGGGCGACTACGACCTCGCGATCCTCGACTGTGCGCCCTCGATCTCGCTCGTCTCGGAGAGCGTCTTCTCGGCCGCCGACCTGCTGCTCGTGCCGCTCGTTCCGTCGACGCTCTCGGTGCGCACGCTCGAGCAGCTGCGCCGCTTCCTCGCCGACGTCGACCAGCCCACGCCCGACGTGCTCGCGTTCTTCTCGATGGTCGACCGCCGCAAGAAGCTCCACCGCGACCTCGTGGCCTCGCTGCCGTCGGAGCTGCCCGGCGTCGCGGACGTCGCGATCCCGAACGCCAGCATCGTCGAGCTGATGGGCCTCGCGCGCGAGCCCGTCGTCACGAGCGCACCGCGCCACAAGGCCTCCGCGGCCTACGGCGCCCTCTGGGGCCAGGCCCGCGCCGTGCTCGATGCGGGCACAGCGCGGCGAACGTCAACGGCGGCTGGGTAGGGAGGTGAGGGAGCCGCCCGCGCGCCGGCTCCCGACGCGAGCGGTCACTTGTTCAGGCTCAGCCTGAACAATCGACCCGTCGATGCAGCGCGGACCGAAACCCACCCCCTTAGTGCCCGCTGTTCAAGCGCTCGGACCGCCGCTACGGCCCACGGCGCCGGCCGGCAGCCCTAGCGGCGCTCGAGCGGGTCGACCGCCGGGCCCTCGAGCACGCGGCCGTCGACGTCGAAGCGCGAGCCGTGGCACGGGCAGTCCCAGCTCGTCTCGGCGGCGTTGAAGCGCAGCAGGCAGCCGAGGTGGGTGCAGCGCATCGAGACCGCGTGGACCTCTCCGTCCTCGTCGCGGTAGACGCCCGTGCGGCCGAGCCCTTCGCGCACGGCGCGCGCCTCGCCGGGCGGGACCTCGTCGCGGCTGCCCGCCTCGGCGGGCTTGAGGCGGTCGCCGACGAAGTCCACGCCGACGCGGGCGTTCATCTCGGCGAGCTTCGGCGCCGAGCGCAGAGAGACGCGGTTGGGCGCGAACGTCGCCGCCCACGGGTGGTCCTCGCCGCCGAGCCGCTCGCGCAGGATCATCGCCGCGAACGTGCCGCCCGTCAGGCCCCACTTCATGAAGCCCGACGCGACGAACAGCCGCGAGGAGCCGGGCACGTAGGGGCCGATGACGGGCAGGTAGTCGTAGGGGACCGGGTCCTGGGCCGACCAGCGGTGGGTGACCTCGGCGACGTCCCAGTGCTCGCGCGCGAACGCCTCGAGCGCCTCGAAGCGCTCCGGCGTCGCCTCGCGGGCGCCCACGGTGTGGCCCTCGCCGCCGACGACGACCAGGTCGCCGTGGGAGCGGATCGAGCGCGTCGGGCTGCCGGCGCTGATCGCCATCACGCGCGGCGGCGCGCCCTTCACCCGCGCGGCGACGCAGTAGGAGCGCTGCGGCGCCAGGCGCGCGAAGAACAGTCCGCGGTCGAGCAGCGGGTAGTGCGTGGCGACGACGAGGAGCTTGGCGGCGATCGTCGGGCCGGTGGTCCGCACCAGGCACGGCGAGCCGTCCTCGACGCCGAGCACGCGGAGGCCCTCGAGCACGACCGATCCGTCGCCGTCGACGGCCTCGGCGAGCCCGCGGACGTAGCGGACGGGGTGCAGCTCGAGCTGGTCCGCGAGGCGGACGGCGCCCGCGACGGGGTAGGGGAGGCCGGCGTCCTCGACCAGCTCCGTCGGCAGTCCGGCCTCGCGGGCCGCTTCGTGCTCGGCCGTCACCGAGTCCATGTCGGAGTGCTCCGCCGCGTACGTGTACGCCGGGCGGCGGGCGAGGTCGCACTCGATGCCGAGCTCGCCGGCCAGCGTCGCGACCTGCTCGACGGCGGCGGCGCTGGCCTCCGCGTAGACGGTCGCGGCGTCCTGGCCGTGGCGGCTGCGGATCTGCGAGAGCACGGTCGACTGCAGCGCGGTCACCTTCGCGGTCGTCGCGCCGGTGACGCCGCTGCCCACGCTGACCGCCTCGACGACGGCGACGCGCGCCCCGCCGCGCTTGAGCAGCAGCGCGGTGGTGATGCCGGTGATGCCGCCGCCGATCACGGCCACGTCGAACTCGCCGTCCGGAGCGGGCCGCGAGCGCGGGGTCACGGGCACTCCGTCGAGCCAGAGGGACTGCTGGGCGGTCGTCGTCGGCGTCATGCGTGGCGACCTACCCGATCGGTAGCCGCGCTACGGCCGCCGGTAGGGTGTCCGCGGTGGCCGGCAGCGACGCGACGGTGCTCGAGCTCGCCGGGCGCGAGGTGCGCATCACCAGCCCGGACAAGGTGCTCTTCCCCGAGGCCGGGGCGACCAAGCTCGACCTCGTGCGCTACTACGAGGCGGTCGGCGAGCCGCTGATGCGCGCCATGGGTGGCCGGCCCGTGCTGATGCAGCGCTTCCCCAGGGGCGTGGGCGGCTCGAACTTCTTCCAGAAGCGGGTGCCGGAGAACGCGCCCGAGTGGTTGGAGACGACCACCGTGCAGACCGTCAACGGCACGCCGTCGCGGGCGCTCGTGGCCGCCGACGTCGCCCACGTCGCCTGGGCGGTCAACCTCGCCTGCCTGGGCTTCCACGTCTGGCCCAACCGCGCCGAGGACCCCGAACACGCCGACGAGCTGCGCCTGGACCTCGACCCGCAGCCCGGCACGGGCTTCGCCGAGGCGCGCGCCGCCGCCTGGGAGCTCAAGGCGCTGCTCGACGAGCTCGGCATCGCCGGCTTCCCGAAGACGACCGGCAACCGCGGCCTGCACGTCTACGTCCGGCTGCAGCCGCTGTGGGATCCCTACGAGGTCCGCGCCGCCGCCGTCGCCGCAGCGCGCGAGCTCGAGCGCCGCCGCCCCGACATCCTCACCGCGGCCTGGTGGAAGGAGGAGCGCGGGGAGCGGACCTTCGTCGACTACAACCAGAACGCGCCGCACAAGACCGTGTTCGGGGCCTGGTCGGTGCGCGCGCGGCCCGCCGCGCAGGTGTCGACGCCGCTGCGCTGGGAGGAGCTCGACGACGTCGACCCGGACGCGCTCACGCTCACCGCCGTCGCGGAGCGGGTGCAGCGCGACGGCGACCCCTGGGCCGCGATCGACGACGCGCCCCAGTCGCTCGACGGCCTGCTGGAGCTGCACGAGCGCGACCGCGAGAACGGGCTGCCCGACGCCCCGTGGCCGCCCGTGTACCCCAAGCAGCCGGGCGAGCTGCGGCGCGTGGCGCCCAGCCGGGCCCGCAAGGACTGAGATACTCCGGGCCGTGGCTGCGGACTCCGACCGGGTGGGGGCGCTCGGCGCGCTCGCGACCTCCGACGAGCGCGACCAGGTCGAGCGGATCCTCGCCACCGCGCGCGAGTCGCTCGGGATGCAGATCGCCTACTTCACGGAGATCGACGCGGGCGAGCAGGTGATCCACCGGGTCGCCGGCGCCCCGGCCGGCCTCGGGCTCGTGGACGGCACCCGGGTGGCGCTCGGGGACACCTACTGCCGCCGGATGCTCGACGAGGAGATCCCGTCCGCGGTGGCCGACGCCGACGCCGAGCCGATCCTGCGCGAGCTGCGCAAGGCCGAGCCCTCGCGGCCGGTCGCCTACCTCGGCGTGCCGCTGCAGCTGTCCACGGGCCGCGTCTACGGGACGCTGTGCGCGGCCAGCGAGCAGGTGCAGGAGGAGCTGCGCGAGCGCGACGTCGCCTTCATGCGCGTGCTCGCCCGGCTGCTCGCCGACGCGCTCGAGCGCCCGCACGCCGGCGCGCCGCGCTGGCTTGACGGCGAGCCCTGCGCGGCGGTCGAGCAGGACGGGGGCGTCGCCCGCCTCGCCTTCTGGGTGGTGGCGACGCCGCGCGCGGTGCGGGCGGCCCGGCGGGCGATCGACTGCCTCACGGACTGGGTGCCGAAGGACCGCCTGCGCGACCTGCACATCATCGTCTCCGAGCTCGTGACCAACAGCGTGCGGCACAGCGGGCTGCAGCCGTCGAGCGCGGTGGGGATCGACGTCGTGGTCGAGCCGGACGTCCTCCGCGGCCGGGTCAGCGACGCGGGCGTCGGCTTCGACCTCGCCGCCGTGGCGGACCCCGAGCCGGGGCAGATCGGAGGATGGGGGCTGCACATCGTCGGCGAGCTGGCGCGGAGCCACAACGTGGTCCGCCCGCCGGCGGGCGGCGTCGAGGTCACGTTCGAGCTGGAGCTGGCCCCACGGTGACGGTCGAGCTGCGCGACGTCGCGCCCGGGCTGTGGCTGTGGCGACAGCCCCATCCCGCCTGGGAGGAGGGCAACGACTGGGATCCGCTGGTGACCTCCGTGGCCGTCGAGTCGCGCGGCGAGCGGCTCCTGCTCGACCCGCTGGCCCCGCCGCCGCGCGAGCGGACGGTGTGGGAGCGGATCGACGCCCTGGCGCCGGAGGCCGTCGTGATCCTCAAGCCCGACCACGTGCGCGACGTCGACCTGTTCGCGCGCTGGTACGGCTGCCGCGGGTTCGGCCCGTCGCTGTTCTGGCCCGACGACGTCCCGGACAGCGCGCTCGAGGCGATCCATCCGGGCAGCGAGCTGCCGGGCGGGCTGCTCGCCTGCCACGACGGCCGCGGCATGCAGGAGACGCCGGTCTACCTGCCCGAGCAGCGGGCGCTCGTGTTCGCCGACGGCATGACCGCGCCGGAAGGCGTCCTGCGCGTGTGGGATACGCCCTGGCACGAGCAGCGGGTCCTGCCGGCGCTGCGCGCCCTGCTCGAGCTACCGTTCGAGCACGTCATCGTCTCCCACGGCGACCCGGTACACGACCGGGGCGCGTACGAAGCCGCCCTCGGGCGCGAGCCGTGGTCGCAGTGGAGCGGGGCGTAGGATCCGGGGCGACCCTCCGACTTGAAGGAGCGCCTCCATGGCCGCCTCGCGACTGAACCCGTACATCTCCTTCGACGGCACCGCGCGCGAGGCGATGGAGGCCTATAAGGACGCCTTCGGCGGCGAGCTGTCGGTCAACACCTTCAGCGACTTCGGCGAGGCCCCGCCCGGCTTCGAGGACAAGGTCATGCACAGCCAGCTCGAGACGCCCTCGGGCTTCACGCTGATGGCCTCCGACACCCCGCCGGGCATGTCGTTCCGGCCCGGCACCAACATCGCCGTCAGCCTCAGCGGCGACGACGAGGGCGAGCTGCGCGGCTACTGGGACAAGCTCGCAGAGGGCGGCCAGGTCACCCTCGCGCTCGAGAAGCAGATGTGGGGCGACGTCTTCGGGATGGTGGTCGACCGCTTCGGCGTCAACTGGATGGTCAACATCGCCCAGCCGCAGGGCTGAGCCCGTCGCGAGCGGTGGATTCCTCGGGCTGAGCCCGAGTTATCCACCGCTCGACGCGATCAGACGGGGTCCGGGACGATCCGGATGTAGGGCTTGGGCTCCTCCCAGCCGTCCGGGTAGCGCTCCTTCGCCTGGTCGTTGGAGACCGACCCGGCGATGATCACGTCGTCGCCCGGCTGCCACTGGGCGGGCGTGGCGACCTGGTGCTGCGAGGTGCGCTGGAGCGAGTCGATGACGCGCAGGACCTCGTCGAAGTTGCGGCCGGTCGTCATCGGATAGATCAGCACGAGCTTGATCTTCTTGTCCGGGCCGATCACGAAGACGTTGCGCAGCGTCGCGTTCTGGGCGGGCGTGCGCTCGGTCGGGTCGCCGCTCGTGTCCGGCGGGAGCATGCCGTAGGCCTTGGAGATCGCGAAGTCGTGGTCGGAGATCAGCGGGTAGTTGGGCGCCGTGCCCTGCGTCTCCTCGATGTCGCGGGCCCACTGCTCGTGGTTGTCGGTGGGGTCCACGGACAGGCCGATGATCTTGACGCCGCGGCTGTCGAAGTCCGGCTTGATGCGGGCCATGTAGCCCAGCTCGGTCGTGCACACCGGCGTGAAGTCGCGCGGGTGGGAGAAGAGCACGGCCCAGCCGTCGCCGATCCACTCGTGGAAGGAGATGCGTCCCTCCGTTGTGTCGGCCTCGAAGTCGGGGGCGGTGTCGCCGATGGTGAGGCTCATCTGAGCTCCTTGCGTCGAAGGATCCGGGGAATGGCGATCAGGATTCACACGATACCGGCGGCGAGGGTCCCCGGAGCGATGTCGCCTCGCGGTCCGCTGCCGCACCGCAGGCCCGGCGCGGCGGCACGCAGCCGCTACCTTGACAGCGCGTGTCTCCTCAGCTCCTCCTCGCCGCGGCCGGCGACATGCGGCGCTCCTACGAGGAGGTCGACTGGGCGGCCACGCCGCTCGGCCCGATGGGGTCGTGGAGCCCCACGCTGCGCAACGCCGTCGACCTGGCGCTGCAGACGCAGTTCCCGGTGACGCTGTTCTGGGGGCCGGAGCTGATCCTCGTCTACAACGCGGCGTACGTCTCGCTGATCGCCGACAAGCACCCGGCGGCGCTCGGCCGGCCCGCGCGCGAGGTGTTCCCCGAGGCGTGGGACTTGATCGGCCCGATGATGCGGTCCGTGCTCGACGGCGAGGGCGCGACTTGGGTCGAGGACGAGCTCCTGCCGCTCGTGCGCCGCGGCCGCCTCGAAGAGGCCTACTTCACGTTCTCCTACTCGCCCGTGCGCAGCCGCGACGGCGTGATCGAGGGCGTCATGGACATCGCCACGGAGACGACGCGGCAGGTGGTCGACCGCCGCCGCCTGCGCACGCTCAGCCGCCTACGCGAGCTGCTCGCCGCGCTCGACGACGCGCACGCCGTGCTCGAGCGCGGCGTGGCCACGCTGCGCTCCGACGCCGCCGATTTCCCCGCCGTGGACCTGCGTCCCGCCGTGGCGCAGGACGGCCCGCTGCACGTCGCCGGCGGCGTCGCCCGGCTCGCTCTGGGCCCGGCGCGATCCGGGAGGGCCGTGCTCGAGGTGCGGCTCAGCCCGCACCTCGGGGAGGATCCGGCGTACCTGGGGTTCCTGCGGCTCGTCGCGTCCTCGTTCGGCCAAGCGCTCGACCGGATCGACGCGCGCGAGGGCGAGCACAGCTTCTCCGAGGCGCTGCAGCGCAACCTGCTGACGCGGCCGCCGCAGCCGCCCGGGCTCGAGGTGGCCGTGCGCTACCGGCCGGCCACGCGGCTGGCGCAGGTCGGCGGCGACTGGTACGACGCCTTCCGCGGGGCGGGCGGCGCGCTCACACTGGCCGTCGGCGACGTCGCGGGCCACGACCGCCACGCGGCGGCGGCGATGGCCCAGATCCGCAACCTCCTGCGCGGGGTCGCCTACGCCGAGCCCGGCTCCCCGGCGCGCAGCCTCGTCACGCTGGACCGCGCGATGGCCGGCCTCCGCGTGCAGGAGTTCGTCACCGCGGTGCTCGCGGAGCTCGACGGGCGCACCCTGCGCTGGTCCAACGCCGGCCACCCGCCGCCGGTGCTGCTCGGCCCCGACGGGCGCGCGCGGCTGCTGGAGACGGCGCCCGAGCCGCTGCTCGGCCTCGCCGCCGCCGGCCGCAGCGACCACAGGGTCGAGCTCGAGCCCGGCTCGACCCTCGTCTTCTACACCGACGGGCTGGTGGAGCGCCGCGTGGAGCCGCTGGACCACGGCCTCGCCTGGCTGACCGGCGCGCTCGAGGGCCGGCACGAGCTGGGCGCGGAGGCGATCTGCGACCACCTCCTCGCCCAGCTCGACACCACCAGCGAGGACGACATCGCCCTGCTCGTCGTGCGCCTCGGCGCCCCCTAGAGCCGCGCCTCCGAGGGCCGGCCCGTCACCCGCGAGGCGCTGCTGCGCGACGTCTGGGGCTACGAGTGGACGGGCGGCTCCAACGTCGTCGAGGTCGCCGTGTCGGGGCTGCGCCGCAAGCTCGGCGACCGGGCCGCCGCGCTCGAGACCGTGCGCGGCGTCGGCTACCGGCTGCGCGAGCTCTAAAGAAACGCGCCGCGACGGCCAGGCCCGGCCGTCGCGGCGCGTGGGCCGCGGGTCGTCGCGGCGCGACCGCGGTGTTAAGCGGTCGTCGCGGCCTCGCGCTCGGCCTTGCGCTCGGCGGCCAGCTCCTTGGCCGTCTTGGAGACGCACTTGCCGAAGGCGTTGCGGCGCGTGCCGTAGTCCTCGCCGAACTGCTCCGCGTTCTCCTTCTTGGCGGCCTTGCAGGACTTGGCGGCGTTGATCTTGTCGTCCTCCTGGGCCGCGTCCTCCTTGTCGGCGGCGGCCTTCTTGGCCTTGGCCTTCTCGGAGACGCACTTGCCGAAGGCGTTCTTGGAGCCCGGGGTCTTCACGGCGCGGCACTCCTCGACGGCCTCGGACTTGGCCTGCTTGGCCTGGGCGTCGTCCTCGGCGGCGTCCTTCTTCGCGGTCTGCGAGACGCACTTGCCGTAGGCGTTCTTCTTGGTGCCGAACATCGTGACGAAGTTCGCCTTCGCGGCTCCGTCGCGGAACTCCTTGCAGAACTTCGCGGCGTTCTTGAAGTCCGCAGGACTCGGGTCCGCGGCGGAGGCGGCGGTCGGGAAGATGGCAGCCGCGCACAGCGCGGCGGCGAGCATGAGGTTCCTCTTCATGCCGGGTGAGACCCCTTGCGCAGAGCGAGGTTGGCCACTTGCACGGGGTGAGACGCTTCGCGCGTGATCTTCCGCCAGCTCACCCACGACGATCTCGGCTGCGCCAGCTACCTGATCGGCGACGAGGACGCCGGCGTCGCGGCCGTCGTCGACCCGCGCCTGGACATCGACGAGTACCTGCGCCTGGCCCGCTACCTGGGCGTGCGGATCGAGCACGTGCTGGAGACCCACAACCACGCGGACCACGTCTCGGGCCACGGGCGGCTCGTCTCGGCCACGGGCGCGCGCATCCACATCCACCGCGACGCTGAGCCCGCCTACGACCACGAGCCGTTCGACGACGGCTGGGAGCTCGAGCTGGGCGCGCTGCTCGTGCGCGCGCTGCACACCCCGGGCCACCGCCCCGAGCACACGGCGTTCGCGCTCATCGACACCGAGCGTGGCGAGGAGCCGTGGGCCGTGCTGTCCGGCGACAGCCTGTTCGTCGGGGACATCGCCAGGCCCGACCTGGCCGTCGACAAGGAGGAGGGCGCGCGCGATATCCACCGCTCCCTGCACGCCAAGCTGCTCTCGCTGCCCGACACGGCCGAGCTGTGGCCCGGCCACCTCGGCGGCTCGCTCTGCGGCGGGCCCGGGATGAGCCTGAAGGTCTCCTCGACGATCGGCTTCGAGCGCGCCCACCAGGCGCTGCTGGGGATCGAGGACGAGGACGAGTTCGTGCGCGAGACGACGGCCGGGCTGGGGCCGCAGCCACCGAACTTCCGCAACATCGTCGCGCTCAACCGCGGCCCGCTCGTGCTGGAGGTCCCCGACGCGCATCCGCTGACGCCGCGCCAGGTCGAGCAGGCGGGCGGGCTCGTGGTCGACGTGCGCACCGAGCTCCAGTTCGACGAGGCCCACATCCCGGGCGCCGTCTCGATCACGGCGCGGCGCGCCGGCTTCGGGTCCAAGCTGGCGTGGCTGGCGCAGCCGCGGGAGCCGATCGTGCTCGTCGGCCGCGACGACGCCGACGCGCTCGACGCCGCGGTGCTGGCCGCGGCGGTCGGCCTGCGCGAGATCGCCGGCTACCTGGCCGGCGGAATGACGTCCTGGCGTGAGGAGCGGCGGCCCGTCGCCTCCGTCGCGCGCATGACCGTGCCCGAGCTGCACGAGCGCTGGGAGGACGGCGACCGTCCGCAGGTGCTCGACGTGCGCGAGCGCGCCGAGTGGGAGGCCGGCCACATCCCCGGGTCGGTGTTCATGCCCTACCACGACATCCGCGACGTGCCCGACGGGATCGACCCGCGGCGGCCCGTCGCGGTCGTCTGCGGCTCCGGCCAGCGCTCGGCCGTCGCCGCGAGCCTGCTCCTGCGCCACGGCGCCGAGGACGTGATCCACGTCGTCGACGGCGGCGTGCCGCGGTGGGAGCGCAGCGGCTGGCCGGTCGAGCGCTGACGTCCGCGCGCGAGCGGTGGACAACTCGGGCTGAGGCCGAGTCATCCACCGCTCGCGTGCGGCCCGTTCGAGCGCCCGTGCCGCCACCGCGGGCCAAGGCGCCAGCCTGCGCGTCACCCTTACGGGCCATGATCCGCCTCGCCCACACCGCCGACCTCGCGCCCGCGCTGCTCGCCGAGGCGCACGCGATGCTCGTGGAGGTCTTCGAGGGCGGCTTCGAGGACCACGATTGGGAGCACGCGCTCGGCGGCATCCACGCGCTCGCCCTCTCCGGCGACGGCGAGCTCGTCGGCCACGCCTCGGTGGTCCAACGGCGCCTGCTGCACGACGGGCGGGCGCTTCGTACCGGCTACGTCGAGGCCGTCGGGGTGCGCCGCGAGGCCCGCCGGCACGGGCACGCGAGCGCGCTGATGGACGCGCTCGAGCGCGTCATCCGCGGCGCCTACGAGCTCGGCGCGCTCGGCGCCAGCGACATGGCGATCCCGTTCTACAGCGGGCGCGGCTGGCTGCCCTGGCAGGGCGAGACGTACGCGCTGACCCCGGACGGCCTGCAACGCACGCCCGAGGACGACGACTCGCTGTACGTGCTCGGGCTCTCGGCGCCGCTGGACCGCGCGGGCCGGATCGCGTGCGACTGGCGCGACGGCGCCGTCTGGTAGCTCCTAGCCTTGCTTCAGAAGCTATGAGCATCGGCGCACCCACGAGGTGAGGGTCTGCGTCGCTCCGCGCGCTGCACGGAACGCAGGCGCGCGGTCGAAGCCGTCTGCGTGCTGCTGATCGGGCAGCGCCCGGGCCGCGCGCTGAGGCGCCCCCGGACCGGGGCGCCGGGTGGCGTATCGTCGTCCCATGCCCCCGATCTCCCGCGGCTTCTTCGGCCGCCGCGCCGACGTCGACCCCGCCCGGCTGCCGCCCGGGCAGTACCTCACCCGCGACTTCCCGGTGCTCTCCGCCGGGCCGACCCCGAGGGTCGAGCTGGACCGCTGGACGTTCACGATCGAGGGCGAGGTGGACGAGCCGCGCACGTGGACGTGGGACGAGCTGCTGGCCCTGCCGGCCGAGGAGGTCACGGTCGACCTGCACTGCGTGACCAAGTGGACCAAGCTCGACACGACCTGGAAGGGCGTCTCGCTCGACACCCTGCTCGACGGCGTCGACACCGAGGCCCTCAACGTGAGCGCGTTCTGCGACGGCGGCTACACCACCAACCTGCCGCTCGAGGACGTCATGGACGGCAAGGCGTGGGTCGCCTACTCCTACGACGGCGAGCCGCTGGAGCCCGCCCACGGCGGTCCGGCCCGGCTGCTCGTCCCGCACCTGTACTTCTGGAAGAGCGCCAAGTGGGTGCGCGGGCTGAAGCTGACGGTCGAGGACGAGCCCGGATTCTGGGAGCAGGGCGGCTACCACAACTACGGCGATCCCTGGCGTGAGCAGCGGTACTGGGGCGACTAGGTCCGGGTCGACCGAGACCGACTCGCCGCGCGAGCGTCGCCCCGCGATCGTCGCGGTCGACGACGAGCCGGCCGTGCTCGCCGCGGTCGCGCGCGACCTGCGCCGCGGCTTCGGCGAGCGCTACCGGATCCTGCGCGCGGGCTCGGGCGCCGACGCGCTGGAGCTGCTGCGCGAGGTCCGCCGCCGCGGCGACCAGGTCGCGCTGCTGATCGCCGACCAGCGGATGCCCGGCATGGAGGGCACGGAGTACCTCGTGCAGGCGCGCACCCTGGTGCCCGACGCCAAGCGCGTGCTGCTGACGGCCTACGCCGACACCGAGGCGGCGATCGCCGCGATCAACGAGGTCGCGCTCGACTACTACCTGCTCAAGCCGTGGGACCCGCCCGAGGAGCAGCTCTTCCCGGTCGTCGAGGACCTCCTGACGACGTGGGAGGCGGGCGCGGCGCTGGAGGCCGGCGGCGTGCGGATCATCGGCCACCGCTTCTCCAAGGACTCGCACGACCTGCGCGACTTCCTCGCCCGCAACCGCGTCCCCGCTCGCTGGCTCGACGTCGAGCGCGACGGCGAGGCGCGCGAGCTGCTGGCCGTCGCCGGCGTTGCGGCCGACCGGCTCCCGGTCGCGCTGATGGAGGACGGCGAGGTGCTCGAGCGCCCCACCGTGCTCGAGCTGGCCGAGCGGCTCGGGGTCGCCGGGCGCCCGGCCTCCGATCACTACGACCTCGTGATCGTCGGCGGCGGGCCGGCCGGGCTGGCCGCCGCCGTCTACGGCGCCTCGGAGGGCCTACGGACCGTCATGGTCGAGCGCGAGGCGCCCGGCGGCCAGGCCGGCCAGTCGAGCCGGATCGAGAACTACCTGGGCTTCCCGGCGGGCCTCAGCGGCTCCGACCTCGCGCGCCGCGGCACCGACCAGGCGCGCCGCCTCGGCGCCGAGCTGCTCACGGTGCAGGACGCGGTGGGGCTGCGCGCCGAGGGCGCCGGGCGGATCGTCGAGCTCAGCGGCGGCGGCGCGCTGAGCGCCAACTGCGTGCTCGTGGCCTCCGGCGTCTCCTACCGCCAGCTCGACGCGCCCGGCTTTGCGGAGCTGACCGGGGCGGGCATCTACTACGGCGCCGCGATGACGGAGGCCCGCTCCTGCAAGGACCAGCACGTCGTCGTGATCGGCGGCGCCAACTCCGCCGGCCAGGCCGCCGTGCACTTCAGCGCGTTCGCCGGCCGGGTGACGATGCTCGTCCGCGGCGGCGCGCTGGAGACCGCGATGTCGCACTACCTGATCGAGCAGATCGCGGCGCTGGACAACGTCGAGGTGCGCACCCGCAGCGCCGCGGTCGCCGCCGACGGCGAGGGCGGGCGGCTGCGGGCCTTGACCGTGCGCGGGCCCGAGGGGGAGGAGCGGCTGCCCGCCGACGCGTGCTTCGTGTTCATCGGGGCGCTGCCGCGCACGGACTGGCTCGAGGGCGTCGTCAAGCGCGACGAGCGCGGGTTCATCCTCGCCGGGCCCGACGTGGCCGGTGACGGCTGGCCGCTCGCGCGCGACCCCTACCTGCTCGAGACCTCCGTGCCCGGCGTGTTCGTCGCCGGCGACGTGCGCGCCCGCTCGATCAAGCGCGTGGCGAGCGCCGTGGGGGAGGGCTCGATGGCGATCACGCTCGTCCACCAGTACCTCGTCGACGCATGATCGCCGCCGCCGACCTGCGCCGGATCGACCTCTTCGACGACCTGAACGACGAGGCGCTGGAGACGTGGGCGGCGGTCTGCTCCGAGCGCACGGTCGGCGCCGACGAGCTCGTCGCCGACCAGGGCGACGACCCCCGCGGGGTGATGCTGCTGTTCGAGGGCGTGCTGCGCGCCGAGGTGGTCGAGGGCGACCGCTTCGAGCCCGTCGGCCGCCAGGTCGCGCCGACCTGGATCCACGCGATCGCGGTGCTGACGGGCGGCTCGCTCGGCGTCCGCATGACCTCCGAGACGCCGTGCCGGATCGGCGTGATCGAGCGCGAGGACTTCCGCCGGCTCGCCTTTGCGCACCCGGCCGTGCACGACCGCGTGATGCGCCAGGTCGCGCCGGTCATGACCCGGATCACGGCGGTCGAGCAGAACCGCGAGCGGCTCGCCTCGCTCGGCACGATGGCCGCCGGGCTCGCGCACGAGCTCAACAACCCGGCGGCGGCCGCGCGCCGCGCGGCCATGCAGCTGGCCGAGGCCGTCGACGTCGTGGTCGGCACGATCGCGCGCTTCGTCGAGGCCGGGATCGAGCGCGATGCGGCCGAGGGCCTGGTCGCGCTCCAAGCCGAGGCGCTGCGCGGCGCGGAGGGCCGCTCGCCGCTGGACGCGCTCGACGCGGCCGACGCCGAGGACGACCTGCGCGAGGCGCTCGAGGGGCTCGGGATCGGCGAGGCCTGGCGGGTGGCGGAGCCGCTCGCGGCCGCCGGGGTCGACGCGGGCTGGCTGGAGCGCACGCACGCACTCGCCGGGCCGGCCACGGACGCGGCCGTCGCGTGGGTGGCGGCGACGCTCAACGCGCGCACGCTGGCCGCCGACGTGCAGGAGTCGACGGCGCGGATGTCGGCGCTCGTCGGCGCCGTCAAGACCTACGCCTACATGGACCGCGGCGGCACCGTCGAGGTCGATCTGCACGAGGGGCTCGAGACCACGCTCGCCGTGCTCGGCCACAAGCTCAAGCACACCCAGATCGAGGTCGTGCGCGACTACGACCGCGAGCTCGGCAGGCACACGGTGCACGGCTCCGAGCTCAACCAGGTCTGGACGAACCTGCTCGACAACGCGATCGACGCGCTCGAGGGGCGGCCCGGCACGATCACGATCCGCACGGCGCGCGAGGGCGGCGCCGCGCTCGTGCAGATCGGCGACGACGGTCCGGGCATCCCGCCCGAGGCGCGCGAGCGCATCTTCGACTCCTTCTACACGACCAAGGACGTCGGCCACGGGACCGGGCTCGGGCTGGCGACCGCGCGGCGGATCGTCGTCGACCGCCACGGCGGGGCGCTCACCGTCGAGTCGGAGCCCGGCCGGACCGTGTTCTCTGTGAGAATCCCGGGCTGATGGCCCGCTGCGAGCACCTCGACCAGGTCGCGTTCGTCGAGCCGCCGGAGGAGATCGCCGGCTGCGAGGAGTGCCTGAAGGCGGGCGACCGCTGGGTGCACCTGCGGATGTGCCAGACCTGCGGCAAGATCGGCTGCTGCGACTCGTCGCCCAACCGGCACGCGAGCCGTCACGCCGAGGAGGCCTCGCACCCGATCCTGCGCTCCGTGGAGCCGGGGGAGGAGTGGTCCTGGTGCGTGCTCGACGAGTTGGCCTTCGTGATCAGGGGGTAGGCGTGACGGCACATGACGCTCACGAAACTCACACACCAGATCCGGTTCCCGAGCGACTCCGGCACGGAGCTCAGCCAGGACCAGGAGTGGTGCGAGGTCCTGCTCGACGGTGAGTGGACGCGGATCCGCTTCCACGACTACGCCGCCATCTACTCCGTCCCCGGGCTCTACGAGCACCTGTTCTACGTGCGGCTGCGCTGCCAGTCGCCCGCGGTCGTCGCCGAGCTGCTGGCCGGCGCGGTGGAGGAGGCCGGCGACGATCCGTCGCGGCTGCACGTGCTCGACCTCGGCGCGGGCAACGGGATGGTCGGCGAGGCGCTGCGCGAGCACGGCTTCGAGGACGTCACCGGCGTCGACATCAGCCCCGAGGCGGGCGAGGCGGTCGAGCGCGACCGTCCCGGCGTCTACGCGGACTACTTCGTCTGCGACCTGCTCGATCCGCCGGCCGAGCTCGCGGAGGCGCGCTTCAGCGCGCTGACCTCCGTCGCCGCGCTCGGCTTCGGCGACGTGCCGCCGGCGGTCTTCCGCGCGGCCTTCGACCGCGTCACGGACGGCGGCTGGGTCGCCTTCACGATCAAGGAGGACTTCCTCGACGGCGAGGACGAGAGCGGCTTCGCCGGCCTGATCTCGGGCCTGCTGAGCGACGGCGCGATCGAGGAGCGCGCCCGGCGCCGCTACCGGCACCGGCTGGACGTCGCCGGCGCCCCGATCTACTACGTGGCGATCGCCGGCGTCAGGCGATCGAGATGACCTCGAGCTTCCGCGTGCCCTTGGGCGTGCGGATCTCGACGACGTCGCCGGTGCGGGCTCCGACGAGCGCCTGCGCCACCGGGGACTCCACGCTCAGGCGCCCGGCGGCGGCGTCCGCGTCGACCGCCGACACCAGCGTGTAGGTCGTCCGCTTGCCGCTGTCGCGGTCGGCGAGCTCGACCTCGGAGCCGAAGGCGACCGCGTCCCCGCCGGTCTCGGCCTCGACGACCTGCGCGCGGGCGAGCTGGTCGCGCAGCCGCAGGATCCGGGTCTCCAGGATCGCCTGGGCGTCCTTGGCGTCGTGGTACTCGGCGTTCTCCTTGAGGTCGCCGAGCTCGCGCGCCGCCTTGATGCGCTCGGCCATCTCTTCGCGCGCCGACCCCTCGAGCTCCGCGATGTCCTGCTGGAGCTTCTCGTAGTCGGCCCGCGTCATCAGGAGGTCGTCGCCTCCCACGCCGCTCACTCCTCCTCGTCGCCGTCGCCCGTCAGCTGCTCGAGCAGCTCGAGCGCGGCGACCTGGGCGGGCGTCGCCGCGATCTCACCGCCGCCGAGGTCCTGCATCTCGGGCCAGAACGTCGCGTGCACGGTGACCTCCTCGCCGCCCGCGTCCTCGAGGACGATCGTGGCGCGGCCGTGGCCGGGGTCGGCGGGGTCGGAACCGGCCGCGCTGCGTGCGGCGGTCAGGACGGTGATGGCCAGCTCGCGCCAGTGCCCGAGGGCGTCCTCGCGCTCCGCGTCGGACATCTGCTCGAGGTGGTGGCGGTTGCGCTCCGCGAGGGCGGCGACCGCAGCCTCGACGGCGGGCCCGGCCAGCAGGTCGTCGGGTTCCATGCGGTCCAGGGTACGTCGACCGCCGGGGCGGCGCGTGTAGCGTGCTGCCGGGATGAGCGCCGCCGGCATCGATTCGCGCCGCGCGTGGGGCGTCGTCGGAGCTGCGTTCGCCGCGATGTTCGCGGCGTTCGGGATCGCCTATTCCTACGGAGCGTTCCTCGAGGAGCTGCGCGCGGACTTCGGCGCCGGCCGGGCGCTGGGCGCGGTGTTCTTCTCGCTCACCTCGCTGCTGTACTTCGGCCTCGGATCGCTGAGCGGGGCCGCCATGGACCGCTGGGGCCCGCGTCGCGTGCTGTTCGCGGGCGCGGCCGCGTTCGGGATCGGGCTGGTGGCGACGGCCCGCGCCGGATCGCTGCCCGTCGCGCTCGCCGCCTACGGGCTGGGGGTCGGGATCGGCGTGGCGTGCGCGTACGTGCCGATGGTCGCGCTGGTCGGCGGGTGGTTCGAGGCCCGCCGCACGCTCGCGCTCGGCGTGGCGGTCGCCGGCATCGGCCTCGGCACGCTGACGGTCCCGCCCGCCACGGCCGCGCTGATCGAGTCCGCGGGCTGGCGCGACGCCTACCTCGTGCAGGGGCTGGCGGGCGCTGCGGTGCTCGCCGTCTGCGCGCTGTTCGTGGCGCCCGCGCCGCCGGCCCCGGCCGGCAGCGGCGCGCGTGTGCGGGACGCGACCCGCGACCACAGCTACCGCTGGATCTACGTCTCGGCCGTGCTCGTGTCGGTGGCGCTGTTCGTGCCCTTCGTGCATCTGCCCGCCTACGCGCAGGAGCGCGGCATCGACCCGGTCCCGGCGGCGGGGCTGATCGGCGCGATCGGCGTGGCGAGCGTGGTCGGCCGGCTCGCGCTCGGCGCGCTCGCCGGGGCCGCGGGCCTGCTGCGGGTGTTCCAGGGCTGCTACGCGGCGATGGCGCTGAGCTTCGGCCTCTGGGCGGTGGCGGGTGGCTCGTACGCGGTGATGCTCGCCTTCGCCGCCCTGCTCGGGGTCGGCTACGGCGGTTTCGTGGCGCTCGCGCCGGCCGTCGTGGCCGCCCGCTTCGGCGTGGCCAACCTCGGTGCCCTGCTCGGGGTGCTCTACACCGGGCCCGGCCTCGGCTCGGCGGTCGGGCCGCCGCTCGCGGGCGCGGTCGTCGACGCCGCGGGCTACGGGCCGGCGATCGCGGGCTCGCTGATCGTCGGGCTGGCGTCGTTCGCGGCGGTGCTGCGCGTGCGGCTGGCGCCGCTCGTGCGGACGGGCGATCGAGCCGGTACAGTCCCGGCACGATGACGCGCTCCGGCACCAGCATCTCCTGCGCGATCATCGTCATTGCCACCTCGGCCTGAGCGCTCACGCGCGCTTCAGGCCACGACTGGTCCCTCCGGGGCCGGGCGCGGTGGCGACCGGACCTGGAGTGACCGGAAAGGTCACATTCATGTCCGCCATCACCGTCGCCCGCACGATTGCTGCTCCGCACGAATCCGCGCGGGCGCGACCACGGCGCTACGCGGTCCGGACGACCGGCTGCGACGACGTGCTCGTGCGCGCACTCGCGCTGCTGCGCCGCCGCGGCTGCCGGATCGTCGCCGTCGACTTCCACGAGGCCGACCGCCACGGGCCGGGCCGCTTCGACGTCTGCGTCGACGCGCCGCCGCGCACCGAGCACCGGATCGAGGCGTGGCTGTCCGCGCTCGTCGACGTGGTGGAGGTGCGTTCGTCACAATGAACGTCGGATGGCGGCTCATGCGGAGGACATCGACCGGCAGGAGACGACCGAGTGGGTCGAGGCGCTCGACTCCGTCGTCGCCCACGACGGCACGGAGCGGGCCGGCGACCTGCTCGACCGCGTGCTCGAGCACGCGCGCAGCTCCGGCGCCTACGACGGCCACGTGGCGCCGAGCGCGTACGTCAACACGATCCCGCCCGAGCGCGAGGACCCGTACCCCGGCGACCTCGAGGTGGAGCACCGCATCCGCGCCATCATCCGCTGGAACGCCATGGCCACGGTGCTGCGCGCCAACGCGGAGTCCTCCGAGCTGGGCGGGCACATCGCCTCCTACCAGTCGGCGGCGACGCTCTACGAGGTCGGCTTCCACCACTTCTGGCACGCGCCGTCGGAGGAGCACGGGGGCGACCTCGTCTACATGCAGGGCCACTCCTCGCCCGGCGTCTACGCGCGCGCCTTCCTGGAGGGCCGCCTCTCCGAGGAGGACCTGCTCGGCTTCCGCCAGGAGGTCTCCAAGGGCGGGCTGAGCTCCTACCCGCACCCGTGGCTGATGCCGGACTTCTGGCAGTTCCCGACCGTCTCGATGGGCCTCGGGCCGATCATGGCGATCTACCAGGCTCGCTTCATGAAGTACCTGACCGGCCGCGGCATCGCCGACACGACCGGTCGCAAGGTGTGGGCGTTCCTGGGCGACGGCGAGACCGACGAGCCGGAGTCGCTGGGCGCGATCTCGCTCGCCGGCCACCAGAACCTCGACAACCTCGTCTTCGTCGTCAACTGCAACCTGCAGCGGCTCGACGGGCCCGTGCGCGGCAACGGCAAGATCATCAACGAGCTCGAGACGGTGTTCCGGGGCGCGGGCTGGAACGTGCTCAAGGTGATCTGGGGCAACAAGTGGGACCCGCTGCTGAAGGCCGACCACGACGGGCTGCTCAAGCGCCGAATGGACGAGTGCGTCGACGGCGAGTACCAGACGTTCAAGTCGCGCGACGGCGCCTACGTGCGCGAGAACTTCTTCGGCGCCTACCCCGAGCTGGCCAAGCGCGTCGAGGACTGGTCCGACGCGGAGATCTGGGGCCTCAACCGCGGCGGCCACGACCCGACGAAGGTCTACGCGGCCTACGCCGAGGCGGCGCGCTCCGACGGCGCGCCGACGGTGATCCTGGCCAAGACGGTCAAGGGCTACGGCATGGGCGCGGCCGGCGAGGGCCAGAACATCACCCACCAGCAGAAGAAGATGACCGACGAGGCGCTGTACGCCTTCCGGGACCGCTTCGGGCTGGAGCTGACCGACGAGCAGATCGCCAAGAAGGCCTTCTACAAGCCGGCCGAGGACTCGCCCGAGATGGCGTACCTGCGCGAGCGCCGCGAGGCGCTGGGCGGCGGCCTGCCGGTGCGCCGGCGGCGCGCGCCCGAGTCGCTGCCGGTGCCGGAGCTGTCGGCGTTCAAGACGCAGCTCGAGGGCACCGCCGAGCGCGAGATCTCCACGACGATGGCGTTCGTGCGCATCCTCTCGACGCTCGTGCGCGACAAGCAGATCGGCAAGCACGTCGTGCCGATCGTGCCCGACGAGTCGCGCACGTTCGGCATGGAGGGCATGTTCCGCCAGCTCGGGATCTTCAGCCAGGTCGGCCAGCTCTACCGGCCCGAGGACTCCGAGCAGCTGATGTTCTACAAGGAGGACAAGAAGGGCCAGATCCTCCAGGAGGGCATCAACGAGGCGGGCGCCTTCTCGTCCTGGATCGCGTCGGGCACGTCGTACTCCAACCACGGCGTCCAGACCGTCCCGTTCTACATCTACTACTCGATGTTCGGCTTCCAGCGGGTCGGCGACCTCGCCTGGGCGGCCGGCGACAACCGCACGCGCGGGTTCCTGCTCGGCGGCACGGCCGGGAGGACGACGCTCAACGGCGAGGGCCTGCAGCACGAGGACGGCCACTCGCACCTGCTCTCCTCGACGATCCCGAACTGCGTCTCCTACGACCCGACCTACGCCTACGAGGTCGCGGTGATCGTGCGCGAGGGCCTGCGCCGGATGGTCGGCGAGCAGGAGGACGTCTTCTACTACCTGACGCTGATGAACGAGAACTACCCGCACCCGGAGATGCCGGAGGGCGCGGAGGAGGGGATCCTCAAGGGGATCCACCGGATCGCGGGCGACGGGAAGGGCGCCGTCCAGCTGCTCGGCTCGGGCACGATCCTGCGCGAGGTGGAGGCGGCAGCCCGCCTGCTGTCCGATGACTGGGGCGTCGAGGCCGACGTCTACAGCGTCACGAGCTTCACCGAGCTCGCGCGCGAGGGCATGGGCGCCGAGCGCTGGTCGCTCCTGCACCCCGGCGAGGACCCGCACGAGTCATACGTGGCGAGCGTGCTCTCCGACAAGCCGGCCGTGGCGGCGACGGACTACATGCGCACGTTCGCGGAGCAGATCCGCCCCTACGTGCCCGGCGGCTACACCGTGCTCGGCACGGACGGCTACGGCCGCAGCGACTGGCGCCGCTCGCTGCGCGAGTTCTTCGAGGTCGACCGCCGCTACGTGACGCTGGCGGCGCTGCGCTCGATCTCGCCCGACAAGGCTGCCGAGGCCGTCGCGAAGTACGAGATCGACGCGGACGCGGAGGCACCGTGGCGGAGGTAGCAGCGCGGATTCACCGGTTCCCGCGGCACCTCGCCGCCGTGGCCCTTCGCCAGGAGCCACCGGCCGCGACCCAGGTGGCCCACCACATGAGTCCGCGGCCGGCGGCCCCTGACTCGACCCACGACGACGAGGCATCCACGGATGACCGGTGAATCCACGCTGAAGGAAGTTGCCGTCCCCGACATCGGGGACTTCGACGAGGTACCGGTGATCGAGGTTCTGGTCTCCGCGGGCGACACCGTCGCCGAGGAGGATCCGCTCGTCACGCTCGAGTCCGACAAGGCCACGATGGACGTGCCCGCCCCGTTCGCGGGCGTGGTGCAGGAGCTCAAGGTCAACGTCGGCGACAAGGTCTCCCAGGGCACCGCGCTGCTGCTGATCGAGGTCGGCGGCGGCGACAACGGCGCCGCTCCGGCGGAGGAGCCGAAGGAGGCCAAGGAGCCCGGCAAGTCCGGCGCGGCCGAGACCGCCGTGGAGGCGGAGGCCCAGGCCGAGACCGAGCCGGCGCCCGAGCCCTCCGAGTCGCCCGAGCCCGCGTCCGACGGCGACGCGCCGCCCTACGCCAGCCCCGCGGTGCGCCGGCTGGCGCGCGAGAAGGGCGTCGACCTGGCTTCGATCGAGGGCTCCGGCCGCAAGGGCCGGATCACCAAGGAGGACGTGGAGCGCGGGCCGTCCGCCGCGCCGCAGGGCGCGCCGTCCAAGGGCGCTCCGGCCGACGCCGGCGAGCGCACGGAGCGCGTCGAGCTCTCGCGGATCAAGAAGATCTCCGGCCCGAACCTGGTCAAGAGCTGGACGACGATCCCGCACGTCACCCAGCACGACGAGGCCGACATCACCGAGCTCGAGGCGTTCCGCAAGGACGTCAACGCGTCCCAGAAGGACGTCAAGGTCACGATGGTCGCGCTGCTCGTGAAGGCGTGCGTGAGCTCGCTGCAGGCCTATCCGGAGGTCAACTCCTCGCTCGACGAGGGCGGCGAGCACCTGATCCTCAAGAACTACTGGAACATCGGCTTCGCGGCCGATACGCCGCAGGGCCTCGTCGTCCCGGTCATCAAGGACGCCGACCGCAAGGGCATCTTCGAGATCGCGGGCGATCTGACCCGGCTCTCGGGCGCGGCGCGCGAGGGCAAGCTGAAGATGGGCGACATGCAGGACGCGACGTTCACGATCTCCTCGCTCGGCGGCATCGGCGGCACCTTCTTCACGCCGATCATCAACCCGCCGCAGGTCGCGATCCTCGGCGCCTCGCGCTCGGCGATGAAGCCGATCTGGGACGGGAGCGAGTTCCGGCCGCGGCTGATCCTGCCGCTCTCGCTCTCCTACGACCACCGCGTCGTCGACGGCGCGCTCGCCGCGCGCTTCACGACGCACCTCGCGGGCGTGCTCGCCGACATGCGGCGGGCCCTGCTGTGAGTCAGGTCAAGGTCCCGGACATCGGGGACTTCACCGACGTCCCCGTCATCGAGGTGCTGGTCTCGCCCGGCGACACCGTCGCCGCCGAGGACCCGCTGATCGTGCTCGAGTCCGACAAGGCGAGCATGGACGTGCCCTCGCCGGAGGCCGGCACGGTCGGGGAGCTGCTCGTCAAGGTCGGCGACAAGGTCTCCCAGGGCACGCCGATCCTCACGCTGGAGTCCGACGGGCAGCCCGCGGAGGAGGAGGAGCCGCCGAAGGAGGAACAAGCGCCGGCGAAGGAGGCGGAGCCGCCGGCGAAGGAGGATGAGCCGTCCGGGGACCGCGTGGACGTCGTCGTCATCGGCTCGGGCCCCGGCGGCTACACCGCCGCCTTCCGCGCCGCCGACCTCGGCCTGAAGACCGTGCTCGTCGAGCGCTATGAGCGCCTCGGCGGCGTCTGCCTCAACGTCGGCTGCATCCCGTCCAAGGCGCTGCTGCACCTCGCGCGGGTGCTCGCCGACGCCGAAGAGGCCGCGGGCGCCGGGATCACGCTCGGCGAGCCCGAGATCGACCTCGACGGCGTGCGCGCGTTCAAGGACGGCGCCGTGAAGAAGCTGACCGACGGGCTCGCGTCGATGGCCAAGGCCCGCAACGTCGAGGTCGTGAACGGCACCGCCAAGTTCACCGGCGACCACACGCTCGACGTCGACGGCGCCGAGGTCGCCTTCGAGCACGCGATCATCGCGGTCGGCTCGCACGCCGTCGCGCTCCCGGACATGCCCGACGACCCGCGGATCGTCGACTCCACGGGCGCGCTCGAGCTGCCGGACGTGCCCGAGCGGCTGCTCGTGATCGGCGGCGGGATCATCGGCCTGGAGATGGCGACGGTCCACGATGCGCTGGGCTCGAAGGTCACGGTCGTGGAGATGCTCGACCAGCTGATCGCCGGCGCTGACCCCGACGTCGTCAAGCCGCTGCGCAAGCGGATCGAGAAGCGCTACGAGGCGATCCACCTCGAGACGAAGGTCGAGCAGATCAAGGCCACCGACGACGGCATCGTCGCCTCCTTCGGCGGCAACGAGGAGACCTTCGACCGCGTGCTGGTCGCCGTCGGGCGGCGGCCCAACGGCGGCGGCATCGACGCCGACAAGGCGGGCGTGGAGGTCGACGAGCGCGGCTTCATCTCCGTCGACGAGCAGCTGCGCACGAACGTGGAGCACATCTTCGCGATCGGCGACGTGGTGGGGGAGCCGATGCTCGCCCACAAGGCCACGCACGAGGCGAAGGTCGCGGCGGAGGTGATCGCCGGCGAGAACGTCGCCTTCGACGCCAAGGCGATCCCGAGCGTCGCCTACACGGACCCCGAGGTCGCCTGGATGGGGCTGACCGAGGTCAAGGCCAAGGAGGACGGCACCGAGGTCGAGACCGCCGTGTTCCCCTGGGCCGCCTCAGGGCGCGCGATCGGCATCGGCCGCACGGAGGGCATGACCAAGCTCGTGCTCGACCCGGAGACGAAGCGGCTGCTCGGCGCGGGCATCGTCGGCGTCAACGCCGGCGAGCTGATCGCGGAGCTCGTGCACGCGCTCGAGATGGGCGCCGACGCCGAGGACATCGGCCTCACGATCCACCCGCACCCGACGCTCTCGGAGTCGGTCGGGATGGCGGCGGAGGTCGGGCTGGGGACGATCACCGACCTCCCGCCCAAGCGCAAGCGCGCCCGTCGCCAGTAGACCCGGCCACGAGCCCCGAACATTCCGGCAGCCACGACCCGACTCCACCGGCGATGTCCGGTTCTCGCGCCGGGCCTACTAGCCTGATACCATGGCTGAAGCCCCGGTCTGGGAGCCGGTCGTCGCCTACGACCGCTCGTTCGACGCCCGCTACGGGCTCGAGATCCTCGAGCACGACGCCGAGGCGCGTCGAGCTGCGCGGCCGCATCTCCGTGCGCGACGAGCTGCTCACGGAGCACGGCATCGTCCACGGCGGCATCTTCGCCGCGGCGGCGGAGGCGATCGCCTCGACCGGCACCGCGCTGGAGGTGATGGTCGACGGCTACGCGGCGATGGGGCTCTCCAACGACACGACCGTGCTCGCCGACGTCCGCGAGGGCACGATCCACGCGCATGCGCGCGCCGTCAGCCGCGGCGAGCGCGAGTGGGTCTGGACCGTCGACGCGACGGGCGACGGCGGCGCGCCCGTGGCGCACTCGCGCGTGACGGTCGCCGTGCGGCCGCTGCGGAGGCCGCGGTGACGCACCGCGCCGCCGTCATCGGGGCCGGCCCCGCCGGCTTCTATCTCACCGACCAGCTGCTCGTGGCGGGCTGGGAGGTCGACCTCTACGACGCGCTGCCGACGCCGTTCGGCCTCGTCCGCTCGGGCGTCGCGCCCGACCACCCGAAGCTCAAGTCGGTCACGCGCATCTACGAGAAGACCGCGACCAAGCCGGGCTTCCGCTTCTTCGGCGGCGTCGAGCTCGGCCGGGACGTCACGCGCGAGGAGCTGCTCGAGCGCTACCACGCCGTCGTCTACGCGATCGGAACGGCAGACGACAACCGGCTCGGGATCCCCGGCGAGGACCGCCCGGGCTCGCACTCGGCCACGGAGTTCGTCGCCTGGTACAACGGCCACCCGGAGTACGCGGGCCACCAGTTCGACCTCTCGGGCGGCCGCGCGGTCGTGATCGGCAACGGCAACGTGGCGATCGACGTCGCCCGCATGCTCGTGCTCGACCCGTCCGAGCTGGCGCCGACCGACACCGCCGACCACGCGCTCGACCACTTCGGCCGCTCCACGGTCGACGAGGTGATCCTGCTCGGCCGCCGCGGGCCCGCCCAGGCCGCCTTCACCAACCCCGAGGTCCGCGAGCTCGGCGAGCTCGCGCGCGCGGACGTCGTCTGCGACCCGCAGCAGGTCGCGGAGGCCACGGAGCCCGGCACGCCGACCCAGCAGCGCAACGTGGAGATGTTCCGCGACTACGCGGCGCGCGAGCCGCAGGGCAAGACGCACCGGATCGAGCTGCGCTTCCTGCGCTCGCCGCTCGAGATCCTCGGCGAGGGCGAGGACGGGCCCGTCACCGGCGTGCGCGTCTCCGTCAACCGGCTCGAGGACGGCCGCGCCGTGCCCACGGGCGAGGAGGAGGTCATCGAGTGCGGGCTCGTGCTGCGCTCGATCGGCTACCGCGGGCGCCCGCTGGAGGGGCTGCCGTGGGACTCCAAGCGCGGGCTGATCGCCAACGAGGGCGGCCGCGTCGGCCGCGGCGAGTACTGCGTGGGCTGGATCAAGCGCGGCCCGTCCGGCGTGATCGGCACCAACAAGAAGGACGCCGCCGACACCGTCGCCCGCATCCTCGAGGACGAGCAGGCCGGCGCGCTCGGGACCCCCGCCGACGCCGACCCGGACGCCGTCGCCGCCTGGCTCGCCGAGCGCGTGCCCGACGCGATCACCTGGGAGGGCTGGCAGGCGATCGACGCGGCGGAGCGAGCCGCGGGCGAGGCCCAGGGCCGCCCGCGGGTGAAGCTCGTCACGCTGGCCGAGCTGCGCGAGGCCGGCCGCCTCACGCCTGCATCGAGCGGTGGATAACTCGGTCTCAGCCCGACTTATCCACCGCTCGCGTCGGGAGCGTTGCTTGCAGCCAGTCCACCGCGGCCGGCACGTGGGCGGGGTCGATGTGGTGCGCGGCGTCGGACTCGTGGTACTCGACCGGGAGGCCGCCGGCCTCCAGCAGCGCCTTCGCCCGGCGGGCGAACCCGATGTCCATGATCGGGTCATGGCGGCCGTGGGCGACGAACGCGCGGGTGCCCGTTCGGTCCTCGAGCGAGGGCTGCCAGCCGTCGACGCTCGGCACGAAGCCCGAGAACGCGAGGATGCCTGCGGGCGCCGGCCGGTCCGGCCCGAGCCCGAGCGCGTAGCTCATCACCGAGCCCATCGAGAAGCCGCCGAACACGGTCCGCTCCGGCGTCGCGCCCGTGCGCTCCCACAGCTCGTCGTGCAGCCCCGCGAGCGCGCGGTAGGCGGCGTGGAACGTGTCGGGGTCGGGGTAGCCGACGCGCGGCACGACGTACCAGTGGTGGCCGGGCCAGCCCGGGAGCTGCAGCGGCGCGCGCGGGGTCACGAAGTGCAGCCGCCGCTCCGGGTCGAGCACGTCGGCGAGGCCGAGCAGGTCGTGCTCGTCCGCGCCGCGCCCGTGGTGGAGGACGACGAGGCCGGCGGGGTCGCCGCCGGCCGGCCGCTCGCGGTAGGTCAGCTCGCTCATGCGACGCCCGCGGCGCGCGGGTTGACGACGGGCGAGAGCGCGCGCTCGAGCTGGTCGCGCAGGTGCTCGTGCTGCGCCGGCAGCTGCAGCCGCCTCGCCGAGGTGCTCCGGGTCCTCGTCGAGGGCGAAGCCGGGGGAGACGGTCGCGATCTCGAACAGGACGCCGCGCGGCTCGCGGAAGTAGATCGAGCGGAAGTAGTCGCGGTCGCGCACCTCGCTGACGTACCCGTCGGCGCCGATGATGCGCTGCTGCCACGCCACGTGGTCCTCGTCGCGCGAGGTCCAGGCGATGTGGTGCACGGTGCCCGCGCCCTGGCGGCCCGTGAGCTGCGGCGCCGGGTCGTAGGCCCAGTGGAAGTGGCGCTCGTCGCCCTGCAGGCGGTACTCGCCGCCGCCCTCGTGCTCGAAGCCGAGGACCTGCGTCAGCACGCCCTCCTCGACCGGAGCGTACGCGCTGTAGGCGCGCGCGCCCTCGAGGCCGGTGATCGCGTGCTCGGCCGGCACGTCGGGGTGCTCGGCGCGCAGCGGCGGGTTGCCGTCGTCGGCGACCACGAGCTCGAGCGCGAGCCCGTCGGGGTCGGCGACGCGCAGCGAGCGCTCGCCGCGCGAGGCCTCCGGAAGGCGCTGCGCCCAGAACTCCAGCGAGGCCTCGGAGGGCACGCCGAGCTGCAGGACGTGGATCATCCCGATGCCGGGGCGGCCGGGGGCGGCGCCGGGGAACTCGAACCAGGTGAGGATCGAGCCGGGCGAGCCGGCCTCGTCGCCGAAGTACAGGTGGTAGGCGTCGGGCGAGTCGAAGTTGACGGTCTTCTTGACCAGCCGCAGCCCCAGGGTCCCGGCGTAGAAGTCCACGGTGGCCTGGGCGTCGGCCGTGATCATCGTGACGTGGTGGAGCCCTTCCAGCTTCATCGCTTCCTCTTCCCGTTCGCGTTGCCGACAGTGTAGACCAGAGTAGTTGCATAGACAACTACTGAGGTTGTGCGGGCAACTGCCGATGAAGGTACGTATGACCTCGGTCGTGCACATTGGCCGCCGGCGCCTCCACGGGCGCGTGCTGCCGATCCTCCAGGCCGCCGTCGCGGCCGTCGCCGCGTGGCTGCTGGCCGGCACGCTGGTGGCCGAGTCGCGGCCCGCTTTCGCGGCGATCGCGGCCGTCATCTGCGTCGGCGTGACCCAGGGGCGGCGCGGCGAGCGGGCGATCCAGCTCACCGGCGGCGTCGTGATCGGGCTCTCCGCCTCCACGCTGCTGCTGTCCGCGCTCGGCCCGGGCGTGCCCCAGCTCGGCGTGATGGTCCTGCTCGCGATGGCGACCGCCGCGCTGCTCGGCGGCAGCGAGATGGTGATCGTCGAAGCCGGCGTCTCCGCGATCCTGCTCGTCACGCTCGATCCCTCCTCGGGCGGGAGCTTCTCCGGCGACCGGATCGTCGAGGCCCTGATCGGCGGCGCGACCGCGCTGTCGGTCGGCGCCGTGCTGTTCCCCGCCGACCCGGCGCTGCACGCCGGGCGAGCGGGCCAGGCCGTGTTCGCCGCGCTCGGCCAGGCGCTGCAGCGCGTCGCCGAGGGCCTCGAGGGCCGCGATCCCGTCGAGACCCGCGCCGCGCTCGACGACGCGCGTGCGATCGACCCGCTGCTGGCCGAGGCGCGCGAGCTGCTGGAGACGCGCGAGCGGCTCGCCCCGAAGGGCTCCCGGACCCAGCTGCAGCGCTACGAGCGCTCGCTCGAGCAGGTCGACCTGGCGGTGCGCAACACCCGCGTGCTCGCGCGCGACGCGGCCCGCGTCGCCCGCGCCGGCGAGCCCCCGGCCGGCGTGCCGGGCGCGATCCGCCTGCTCGAGGGCGCGGTCTGGGAGCTGGCCGCCTCGTACGACGACCCGCCGCGCGCCGAGCTCGCCCGCCGCAGCGCCGTCGCCGCCGCCGCGCGCGCCGAGAAGCTCGACGGCGCCCGCCCCGAGCTGGTCGGCCAGGTCCGCTCGACCGCGGCCGACCTCGTGCGCGCCGCCGAGCTGGTCACCGACCCCGACGAGCTGCTCGAGCAGCCGACGGAGGAGCTGCTCGCCGTTCAGTTCAGCTCGAGCACGATCTTGCCGAGCGCGCCGCGGCCGTCGATCAGCCGCAGCGCCTCCGCCGCGTCCTCGAGTGCGTAGCGCGCACCGACGATCGGCGCCACGAAGCCCTTCTCGGCCAGCGCCAGCACGCCCTCGCCGATCTCGCGGTTGACGTCCGGCTTGCCGAGGACGTAGCCGCCCCAGCCGGCGCCGATGACCTCCGTGTTGTTGAGCAGCAGGCGGTTCACGCGCACCTCGGGGATCGAGCCGCCGGTGAAGCCGACCACGACCGCGCGGCCGCCCTCGCCGAGCGAGCGCAGGCTGTCGGTGAAGCGGTCGCCGCCGACCGGATCGAGCACGACGTCGACGCCGCCGCCCGAGGCCTCCTTGGCCTCGTCCTTCCACGGGCCGTCGGAGCGCAGCACCTCGTCGGCGCCGGCCGCGCGCGCCACGCGCTCCTTCTCGTCGGTGGAGACGACCGCCAGCACGCGGCAGCCGAGCCCCTTCGCGACCTGGATCGAGGCCGTCCCGACGCCACCGGCGGCGCCGTGCACGAGCACGGTCTCGCCCTCCTCGAGGCGCCCGCGCAGCACGAGCGCGAAGTACGCCGTGTGGTAGTTGAGGATCAGCCCGGCGCCCTGCGCGAAGTCCAGCGAGTCGGGGAGTGCGAAGGTCAGGTAGTCGGGCGCGACGGCGACCTCGGCGAAGCCGCCGAGCATGCAGAAGGCCGCGACACGGTCACCCTCCTTGACGGCGGCGCCCGCCGGCGCGCTGCGCACGACCCCGCCGACCTCGCTGCCGGGGACGAACGGCAGCGGCGGCTTGATCTGGTACTCGCCGCGGGTCTGCAGGACCTCGGGGAAGGAGACGCCGGCCGCGTGGACGTCGACGACTACGCCCTCCGCGCCGGTCAGCGGGTGCGTGGCGCCGGGCTCGGGGACGTCGCCGATCCTCAGCGCGGAGTCCGGCCCGGAGAGCTCGGTGATCTGTTGGGCTCGCATGCGGCGGCGGATACTGCCAGGACCCTATGTACGGCGCGCCGCCGCTGGGTGATAATCCCGCGATGGGCGCCGGTCCCCGCCCGCTCGCCGTGCCGCTCGCCGATGTGATCGGCGCGCTCTCCTATGCGCTCGACCTGACCGAGGGCGAGCCGCCGGGCCACGCGGTGCGCACGTGCATGATCGGGATGCGGCTCGCCGAGGAGATCGGCCTGGGGGAGGCCGACCGCTTCGACCTCTTCTACGCGCTGCTGCTCAAGGACGCGGGCTGCTCGGCGAACTCCGCGCGGATGGCGGCGCTGTTCGCGGTCGACGACCGCCTCGCCAAGCGCTCGTCCAAGCGCGTGGACTGGTCTCGCTCCTACAGCGCGTTCCTGTGGACGCTGCGGACCGTCTCGCCCGGCGGCTCGCTGCGCTCGCGCGCCACCCAGCTGCTCTCGCTGCGCCAGGAGACGGAGATCACGCGCTCGCTGATGCGGGCCCGCTGCGAGCGCGGCGCGGAGATCGCCCGGCTGATCGGGCTCCCGCCCGGAACGGCCGCCGCGATCCGGGCGCTGGACGAGCACTGGGACGGCCACGGCCAGCCCGAAGGTCAGCGCGGTGACGAGATCCCGCTCGGCGGCCGGATTCTCTGCCTGGCCCAGACGGTCGAGATCTTCCACGCGGCGCGCGGCGTCGACGCGGCCCTGCGGGTGGCGGCGCGCCGCAGCGGCGGCTGGTTCGACCCGCGGCTCGTGGCCGCGCTGCAGCGCTTCCGCTCCGACACGGCGTTCTGGCGCTCGCTGCCCTCCGGCGACCTCGGGCGGTGGGAGCCGAGCGAGCGGCGCATGACCGCCGACGAGACCTACCTCGACCGCATCGCCGACGCGTTCGCGGGCGTCGTCGACGCCAAGTCGCCCTGGACCTACCGCCACTCCGACCGAACGTGCGTGATCGCGATGAGCATCGCGGCGCTGCTCGGCTGCGACGAGGAAGTGCTGAGCGACATGCGCCGCGCCGCGCTGCTGCACGACGTCGGCAAGCTCGCGATCTCCAACCGCATCCTCGACAAGCCGGCGCGGCTGACCGACGAGGAGTTCGCGGTCGTGCGCCGGCACCCGCTGCACACGAGCGCGATCCTCGAGCGCACGCCGGGCTTCGCGCAGCTCGCCCCGCTGGCCGGGGCGCACCACGAGCGGCTCGACGGCTCGGGCTACCCGCACGGGCTCGACGCGAGCTCGCTGACGCTGCCGATGCGGGTGCTCGCGGTCGCTGACGTCTACGAGGCCCTGACCTCCGAGCGGCCCTACCGGCCGGCGATGAGCTCCGCGCAGGCGCTCGAGGTCATCCGGCCGGACGTCCCTGCGCGGCTGGACCGCGACGCGTTCGACGCGCTCGAGGCGGTGCTCGGGGAGCGCCTGCCGGACTCCCCGGCGGCGCCGGCCGCGGTCGACGACACGGTCCGCGCCGAGGCCGTGATCGGCCGCCGCGTGCACTGATCGTCCGGATCGGTCCCCGCGCGCGGTTTGGGGTAGGACTCCGCGCGATGCCACGTCTCCGCCGCTCCGCGCCCCGCTGGGTCCCTGAGCCGCCCACCGACATGCCGATCGGCCGCGTCGTGCACGTGCCCGGCCGCGGCGAGTACTTCGTGCGCGACAGCGGAGGGGACGGGCCGCCGGTGCTGCTGCTGCACGGCTGGACGGCCTCCGCCGACCTCAACTGGCACGCGCAGTACGCGGCGCTCGCCGGCGCGGGGCTGCGGGTGCTCGCGCTCGACCATCGCGGCCACGGCCGCGGGCTGCGGACCTTCGTGGACTTCCGGCTGGACGACTGCGCCGACGACGCGATCGCGCTCGCCGAGCACCTCGGCACGGGCCCCGTCACCGTCGCGGGCTACTCGATGGGCGGGCCGATCGCGCTGCTGGCGGCGCGGCGGCACCCGGGCGCGGTGCGCGGCCTCGTCCTCTGCGCGACGTCGTCGAACTGGCGCGCGCTGCGGCTGCGCGGGCTCTGGTGGTCGATGGCGTGGTTCCGGCTCTGGCTCGGCCTCGCGCCGTACGAGATCTGGCGCAACGGGCTGCGGCTGGTCGGGATGCCCGACTCCGCGACCACGACCTGGATGGCGGCGGAGCTGGTGCGCGGGTCCTCGCGCGACGTCGCGGAGGCGGGGCGCGAGCTCGGCCGCTTCGACGCGCGGCCGTGGCTCGGCGAGATCCGCCAGCCGGCGGCGGTGGTCGTGACGCGCGACGACCGGGCGGTGCCGCCGCGCTGGCAGCGCGCGCTCGCCAAGGGCCTCGGCGCCCCGACGTTCGAGTGCCCGGGCGACCACTTCGCCTGCGGCGAGCAGCCCGAGGGCTTCAACGCCGCGCTGCTGGCGGCGCTGGAGCGGGTGGGCGCGCTGCCGGCGGCGCGAGCCGCCGCCTAGAGCGCGCGAAGACCCAGGTCTTGAGCGCCACGTAGCGGGTGACGGTGGCGAGCGCCGAGCCGAGCTCGGCGGTTCGCGAGTGCTCGACGCGGCCCGGACGCTGGCCGAGCAGTCCGGCATCCGGCGGCGCCGCCTGACGCTGGTCGACCGCAGCGCCACCTACGCCCACAACGATCCGAGCTCGGCCGCACCGCGCCGCAACGCGTTCCTGAAGCGCCTGATCCCGTTCCTGGAGCGGACCGCGCGGGACCGTTAGGTCACGCGAACACGAGCACGAGCACGGCGACCACGGCAAGGAAGGCGACCCGGCCGGCCGTCGAGCCGAGCAGGCTGCCGCCCAGCTCGAGCTCCTCCGCCGCCACGCCCGCGGGCGTGGCCTGCGGGTCGGCGAGCGTGAGCGGGTGCGGCGCCTCGGGACGGTCGCGGCGCAGGGTCGTGCGCACGTACCAGCGGCCGAACAGCGAGCGGCGGTGGGGTATGGCGAGGCCGGCGTCGGCCAGTACCCAGCGCGGCTTCGACCACGAGCGCGAGCCCGTGTCCACCCAGGCCTCGTGCACCTCGGCCGAGCCGGGGGACGACTTGAGCTCGTCGAGCTCGTCGTCGCAGCGCCAGACGCTGTCGGGCTTGGGCAGCCGCTCGCCCGGAGTCGGCCGCTCTCCCCAGATCGCGAGCAGCGGCCGGACCGCGCGCGGGTTGGGGTCGTGCATGAGCACGACGTGCGCCTTGCGGGGCGGGCTCGATGCGTTCTGGAAGTCGCGGCGCGCGAGCGCGAGGCCGGCGGTCTGGCGCACGGACCAGAGCGCCAGCGCAGCGGCGAGGACGAGGACGATGCCACCGGTGGTCTCCGAGGCGAGCGCGAACGCGCCGGCGGTGACGAGCGCGCCGGCGAGCACCCAGGCGACCACGCGCCGCCGCTCCGCACGAGTGGCCCGGTGCAGCAGGCTGTCGACGGAGGGCCTCACGCGGTGGCCGATGCCCGCGGCGGCGGCGGATCAAACAGCGCGGCGGGAGGGCCCGCGGATGCGGGCCCTCCTGCGCGCGGTCCTACTTGTCCCAGTTGCGCGCCGAGCGGTTGCGCGCGCCGTCCGGGGCGGCCTTGCCCTTGGCGAAGGTGCGCGCCGCGCCGGACGTGCGTGCCTTGCCGGCCGCCTTGTTCTTGATCACCCGCTCCTGCAGCTGCGGGTTGAGGTGGTCGAACCCGACGAGGTTCGTCTTGCCGACGTCGGCCCGGAAGCGCATGAAGCCGTACGCCGCCTCCAGGTACTGGCCGCCGCCGTAGTTGCGGCTGAGGCCGTCGTTGGAGTACACCGGGATGCTCTTCTGCGAGCCCGAGTTGCGCGGGTAGGTGTACGCCGACCAGGTATTGGTGCCCGCCTTGTCGGCGAACGCGATCTCGCGCGGGGCGCTCGGATTGGTGAAATCGATCACCGAGGAGCCGCCGCGGTAGAACGCGTTGACCAGCAGGTAGCGGTCGCGCGACGGCACCGGGATGCCGAGGTGCGAGGAGCAGTACGTCAGCCGGTCGCCGCCCTCCGGCGCGAGCCGGTCGTTCGAGGGCCGCGGGTTGCGGTACTCCGACAGCAGCTTGCCGCTGCCGGTGTCGAAGAAGAACATGTTCCCCGACTTGAACACCTGGCTGGTGCCCGTGCCGCCGGTCTTCGTCGTCACCGTCGGGCAGCCGTCGCCGAACGACTCGTCGATGAAGTTGGCGACCTCGCCGTCCCAGCTGAAGGTGGCCGAATGCCAGAAGTCGACGTTCGGCTGGTCGTGGACCCAGCGCGGGTTCGCCGTGTCCGGCAGGCCGGTCTCCTCGTCGATGTTCCAGACCTGCGCTTGCTCGCCGCAGGCCGCGCCGACGATGCCCTTCTTCGGGAAGGCGCTCAGGTCGTGGCAGCCCAGGAAGTCGTCGAGCACGCCCGAGCCGAGGCCGTGCTCGGTGCCGGGCCGGTAGGTGCCGTCCGCGTCGCCCGGGTAGACGACCGGCAGCTCGGTCGTCTCAGAGGCGGCGGCCGGGTCGTCGAACGGGACGTTGATGACCTGCACGACGCCGTGGTTGACCTTGCGGCCCTTCGAGACGCCGGGCGGGCCGCACGTCGGGCCGTCGCCGAGCGGGTAGCTCGAGTTGAGCACGTTCATCGACTTGCCGTCGGGCGCGGGCAGCAGCGTGTTGGTGTGCGAGCCGCAGTCCTGATACACGGCCGCGACCTGGGTCGGGGCCTTCGGGTTGGAGATGTCGAACACGCGCAGGCCCTCCCACGCGTTCGCCGGATACTCGCCGTTGACCTTGCCCTGAGGCCCGGCGCCGCAGTTCGGGCCGGTGAGCACGCTGTCGACGGAGAGCACGAGCGTGTCGGCCTTGCCGTCGTCATTGCGGTCGAACACGGACGGGTCGCCCTGCGGCCCGTAGCAGCGGGTGTCGGAGACGAGCTTCGGCTCGGGCTTGGAGACGTCGAAGATGCGGAACCCGCCGTAGTCGCCGACGTAGGCCAGATCGCCCCAGAAGGCGATGTCCGAGCTGGTGACGTGCGTGTTGGCGGCGTTGAACGGGTTCTGGCCCGTCTGGAAGTTCTTGAAGAACCAGAAGTTCTCGCCCCACGGAGCCGTGAGCGGATCGCCGCCGCGCTCCTCTGGCATGTGCGCCATCGCGCTGCCGCTCGAGAGCGCCAGCGTCGCTACGCAGGCAGCGGCGAGCGCCTTCCATCGTGTGTGCATGAGATGCCCCTCCCGGGCGGATGTCCGCGCGCACGGTCCCCACCGCTCGCGCTCTTGCCCTTGAGGCTAGCTCATGTCGCTCTCATCCGTGCCGTGCCGTGACAGCGCCGCGAACGCCGCCGAGTGGAACACTCCCGAGCGTCCGTCACCCGATCAGGGAGGTTCCATGGCCGAAGGCGTCTACCGCGTCACCGAGGTGATCGGGGTGAGCAGCGAGTCGTGGGAGGCGGCGGCCAAGGCCGCCGTCGAGACGGCCGCCAAGACGGTGCGCGATCTCCGGATCGCCGAGGTCCTCAGGCAGGACCTCACGATCCAGGACGGCAGCGTGGTCAACTACCGCGTCCGCCTGGCGATCTCGTTCAAGTACGGCGCCGAGGAGTAGCGGCCGTGGCCGAGCGGCGCCGTCGCGCGCCGCTCGGCTCAGCCGATCCCAGGCTTTCCGGGGGCGGCTCTGAGCGGCACGCAGGCCATCGACGGCGCCGAGGTGGCGGCCCGGCGGCTTCTCCGGCAACGAGTCCGGGGTGAGCGCGAGCCGGCTCGCCGACGCCGTCCGCGCGGGCGAGGTCCGCTGGGTGCTCACCTCCGGCGGCGCCAACTTCGCCGACGGCCGGACGGGCAGCCGCTCGGTGATGGCCGCGGTCGAGAACGCCTGCAATCCGGTGGATTCGGTCGACGGGCTCCATGACGGCCGGGGGGCGGAGGTCGCCTTGGCGGCGTCGGCGAGCTGACCATCGCGACTTGGCACGTCGCAAACCCGAGGTGTAACGTGGCTGACCGTAGAGGTTCCCCTCTAGGGAAGGACCGACCGTGTGCCTGGCCATTCCCGGCCAGATCGTCGATGTCGTCGACGAGCCCAACCGGCTCGCCCGCGTTGATGTTGCCGGGGTCCGGCGGACGGTGAACATCGGCCTCCTCGACGCGGATGCCGGCGGCGGGGCAGCCCCCGGCGACTGGGTGCTGATCCACGTCGGCTTCGCCCTCTCCAAGGTCGACGAGGAGGAGGCGCGGGCGACCCTCCGCCTGCTCGAGCAGATGGGCGAGGAGTACGAGCAGGAGCTCGAGGAGCTCAAGGCGAGCGTGATCGAGTGACGGCCCGCTCGCCCGCCCCCGGTGCGAACTGCATCACCTGCGGCGACGTCGCGATCCCGATGCGCGTGCTCCGGACGGGCGCGGACGGGCTGGCGGACTGCGTCACCGAGGACGGGCAGACCTCACAGGTCGAGCTCGCGCTCGTCGACGCGGCGCCCGGCGACGAGGTGCTCGTCCACGCCTGCGTCGCGATCCAGAGGCTCAGCGCATGAAGTTCGTCGACGAGTACCGCGACGCCGAGCTCGGCCGTGCGCTCTCGACGGAGATCGCCGCGATCGCCGAGCCCGACCGCCACTACAAGGTCATGGAGGTCTGCGGCGGCCACACGCACGCGATCTACAAGTACGGGATCGACGACCTGCTGCCGCCGAACGTCGAGCTCGTGCACGGCCCCGGCTGCCCGGTCTGCGTGATCCCGATGGGCCGCGTCGACGACGGCATCGCGCTCGCGCGCGAGCCCGGCGTGATCTTCACGTGCTTCGGCGACATGCTCCGGGTGCCGGGCAGCAGCGAGACGCTGCTGGACGCCAAGGCCGGCGGCGCCGACGTGCGAATGGTCTACTCGCCGCTCGACGCGCTGCGGATCGCGCGCCAGACGCCCGACCGCCAGGTTGTGTTCTTCGCGATCGGCTTCGAGACGACCGCGCCGTCGACCGCGCTGACGCTCAAGCGCGCGAAGGCGGAGGGGATCGAGAACTTCTCGGTCATGTGCAGCCACGTCACGATCGTGCCGCCGCTGAAGGCGCTGCTCGAGTCGCCCGACCTGCGCCTCGACGGCTTCGTCGGCCCGGGCCACGTGGCGACGATCGTCGGCGCGCGCCCGTTCGAGTTCATCCCCGCCGACTACGGCAGGCCGGTCGTGATCTCGGGCTTCGAGCCGCTCGACGTGCTGCAGTCGATCCTGTGGATCCTCCGCCAGCTCGCGGCGGGGGAGTGCAAGGTCGAGAACCAGTACAAGCGCGTCGTCCCGCAGGAGGGCAACCTGCGCGCGCTCGAGGCGCTGGCCGAGGTCTTCGTGCTGCGCCCGCACTTCGAGTGGCGCGGCCTGGGCTTCATCTCGCAGTCGGCGCTGGCCATCAACGAGGCCTACGCCGGCCTCGACGCGGAGCGCCGCTTCACCGTCCCCGGCGTGCGCGTGGCCGACCCGAAGGCCTGCCAGTGCGGCGAGGTGCTCAAGGGCGTCATCAAGCCGTGGGAGTGCAAGGTCTTCGGCACCGCCTGCACGCCCGAGCACGCGATCGGGACCTGCATGGTCTCGCCGGAAGGGGCCTGCGCGGCTTACTACAACTACGGCCGCTTCGCTCGCGAGAGGGTCGTGGTGTGAGCGCGACCGGGCGGGAGCAGCGGATCCTCGGGATCATCGAGACGGCCCGCGCCAAGCGCCCGCGCTTCAAGGACGCCGCGATCACGATGGCGCACGGCGCGGGCGGCAAGGCGACCCAGACGCTGATCGAGGGGCTGCTCGCGCCCGCCTTCGGCATGACGGAGCTCGACGACGCCGGCGTCGCCGGCGACGTGCTCGTGACCACCGACTCCTTCGTCGTCAAGCCGCTGCGCTTCCCGGGCGGCTCGATCGGCGAGCTGGCGGTCAACGGCACGGTCAACGACCTCGCCGTCGCGGGCGCGCGCCCGCTCGCGATCACCGTCGCGATGATCCTCGAGGAGGGCCTGGACAGCGACGTCCTGCGCGCCGAGGTCGACGCGATCGCGCGCGCCGCGCGCGAGGCCGGCGTCGCGGTCGTCGCGGGCGACACCAAGGTCGTCGAGCGCGGTCACGCCGACGGGATGTACCTGGCGACGACCGGCGTCGGCGCCCCCGACCCGCGCGCGGCGCTCAGCCCGCAGGGCCTGCGGCCCGGCGACCGCGTGCTGCTCTCGGGCTCGATCGGCGAGCACGGCACGGCCATCATGGTCGCCCGCGGGGAGTTCGAGCTCGAGGCCGAGGTGTCCTCCGACACCCGCAGCCTGTGGCCCGTCGCCGACGCGCTGCTGGACGCCGCGGGCGAGGATCTGCGCTGCATGCGCGACGCCACCCGCGGCGGCGTGGCCTCCGTGCTCAACGAGCTCGCGCGCGCCAGCGGCGTCGCGATGATCGTGAGGGAGAAGGACGTGCCCGTCGACCCGGTCGTGGCCGGGGCGGCGGAGATCTTGGGAATCGATCCCATGTACGTGGCCAACGAGGGCAAGCTCGTCGCCTTCGTCGCGCCGGAGAGGGCGGACGCGGCCCTGGCCGCGCTGCGAGCGGTGCCCGGCTGCGAGCGCGCGGCCGACATCGGCGAGGTGCGCACCGACCCTCCGGGCATGGTGCTGGTGGAGACGAGCTTCGGCGGACGGCGGGTCATGGACCAGCTGGTGGGAGACCCGCTTCCGCGGATCTGTTGAAAGGAGCCGAGCACATGCCGGTCGAGTTCGCAGAACGACAGCACGAGACGGAGGAGATCACCGCACACGTGATCTGGATGACCACTGGGCTCAGCTGCGACGGCGACTCGGTCGGGATGACATCGGCGACCAACCCCAGCCTGGAGGACATCATCACCGGCGCCATCCCCGGCATGCCGAAGGTGATCGTCCACAACCCGGTGCTCGCCTTCGAGCAGGGCGCCGAGTTCATGCAGGCCTGGTGGGACGCCGAGGCCGGCAAGCTCGACCCGTTCGTGCTGATCCTCGAGGGCTCGCTGCCCAACGAGAAGCTCTCGGGCGACGGCTACTTCGCCGCGATGGGCGACAACCCCGAGACGGGCCAGCCGATCACGACGACGGAGTGGATCGACCGGCTGGCGCCGAAGGCGGCCGCCGTCGTGGCCGTCGGCACGTGCGCCACCTACGGCGGCATCCCGGCGATGAAGAACAACCCGACCGGGGCGATGGGCCTGTGGGACCACCTCGGGCACAAGTGGAAGTCCAAGGCCGGCATCCCGATCGTGAACATCCCGGGCTGCCCGGCCCAGCCGGACAACATCACCGAGACGCTGATGTACCTGTGCTTCGCGCTCGTCGGCCGGGCCCCGGTGCCCGAGCTCGACGACGTCGGGCGCCCGAAGTGGCTGTTCGAGCGCACCGCCCACGAGAGCTGCAACCGCGCCGCCTTCTACGAGGAGGGCGACTTCGCGAAGGAGTACGGCAGCCACAAGTGCCTGGTCAAGCTCGGCTGCCAGGGCCCGGTGGTCAAGTGCAACGTGCCGCTGAGGGGATGGGTCAACGGCATCGGCGGCTGCCCGAACGTGGGCGGCATCTGCATGGCGTGCACGATGCCCGGCTTCCCCGACAAGTACATGCCGTTCATGGACCCCGACCCGATGGGCGGGATCTCCTCGACGATGGCCAAGTTCACCTACGGGCCGATCCTGCGCTGGGGCCGGCACATGAACATCAAGCGCAAGTACGACAAGGAGCCGGAGTGGCGCCACAACCGCGCCGAGCTGACGACCGGCTACTCGAAGCGCTGGTAGAGGAGAAGATCATGGCCACCGTTGACACACCCGGGACCAAGGCGAAGACCGGCGTCCGCGAGATGTCGTGGGACCCGATCACGCGCATCGTCGGCTCACTGGGGATCCACACCGAGATCGACTTCGACGCACAGAAGGTCAACAAGTGCTGGTCGACGTCGATGATCTTCCGCGGGTTCGACATCTTCATGAAGGGCATCGACCCGCGCGACACCCACTTCCTGACGTCGCGGATCTGCGGCATCTGCGGCGACAACCACTGCACGACGTCGGTGCTGTGCCAGAACATGGCCTACGGCATCTACCCGCCCAAGCTCGGCAACTGCGGCTACAACCTGGCCGAGCTCGCGGACTACATGTTCGACCATGCGATCTACAACGACTGCATGTGCAACGTGGACTTCTGCGAGCAGATGGTCAAGGACACCAACCCGTCCCTGCTGGCCAAGGCCGAGAAGACCTCCTCGCCGCACGGCGACATCCACGGCTTCAAGACGATCGCCGACATCATGCGGGCCCTGAACCCGTTCACGGGCGAGTTCTACCTCGAGACCCTGCACGTGGCCCGCTACACGCGCGAGATGTACTGCCTGTTCGGCGGCCGCCACACCCACCCGAGCACGATCATGCCGGGCGGCGTCAGCGCGGACATCACCTCCCAGACGTGCACGGACTACTACGTGCGGCTGATGCGCTACGTGGACTACTGCAAGCGCACCGTGCCGATGCACGACGACATCTACGACTTCTTCCTGCAGGAGCTGCCGGGCTACGACGACGTCGGGCTGCGCAAGACGGACCTGATCTGCTGGGGCTCCTTCGACGACCCCGACTGCCTGAGATACGACTACAAGGACATGAGCGACTGGGGTCGCAAGCGCTACGTGACGCCCGGCCTCGTGTTCGACGGCGAGCTGATCACCACCGACCTCGTCGAGATCAACCTGGCGATCCGGATCCTGCTCGGCTCGTCCTATTTCGACGACTGGACCGACGAGGAGACGTTCGTCACGCAGGACCCGCTCGGCAACCCCGTCGACAAGCGCCACCCGTGGAACAAGGTGACGCTGCCCAAGCCGCAGGCGCGCGACTTCAACGACAAGTACTCCTGGGTCGTCTCCCCGCGGATGTACGACAAGCGCAACGACACCTACGTCGCCAACGACACCGGCGGCGGCCCGTTCGCCCGCCAGTGGGTCACGGCGAAGGCCGGGCTCGTCGAGCTCCCCGGCCTGAAGGCGACCGGCACCTCGCTGCTGATGACGCTGCCCAAGACGGGCTTCATGCCCGAGATGGACCTCGAGTGGAAGATCCCGGAGAAGTCCAACGCGATCGAGCGCGACCGGGCGCGCACCTACCACCAGGCGTTCTCGGCGATCGTGGCGATCCACCACCTGGAGGAGGCGCTGAAGGAGATCCGCGCCGGCCGCACCAAGAGCGCCAACAACGTCAAGGTGCCCGACAGCGCGGTCAGCGTCGGCTTCCACGAGGCGGCGCGCGGGGTGCTCAGCCACCACATGGTCATCCGCGACGGCAAGGTCGCGAACTACCAGCCGTACCCGCCGACCCCGTGGAACGCGAACCCGCGCGACATCCACGGGACGCCCGGGCCCTACGAGGACGCCGTCCAGAACACCCCGATCTTCGAGGAGAACGGGCCGGACAACTTCAAGGGCGTGGACATCATGCGGGCCGTCCACTCGTTCGACCCCTGCCTGCCGTGCGGCGTGCACATGTACACGGGCAACGGCAAGGTGCGGAAGGTGATGCACACCCCCACCGGCCTCTGCTGAATGGATATCGGTCGTCTCGAGGAACTCACCGCCGGGCTCGGCCCGGCCGGCGAGGAGCTGGCCGGCGCCCTGATGGAGATCTACGGGGAGGGTCTCGAGCGCATCATGGCGGCGGTCGACGAGGAGACCGGCAAGCGGCTCGCGGAGGACGGCGTGGTCGCGAGCCTCCTGCTCATGCACGGCCTGTATCCCGTGCCGCTCGAGGAGCGGGTGCGCGAGGCGCTGGACTCCGTGCGGCCGTACATGGAGTCCCACGGCGGGAACGTCGAGCTGCTGGGGATCTCCGACGGTGTCGCGCGGATCCGGCTCGGGGGCCACTGCGTCGGCTGCGCGGCCTCGACGGCGACGCTCGAGCTGGGGATCCGCCAGGCGCTCGAGGCGACCGCGCCCGACCTGGAGGGACTCGAGGTCGAAGGCGTCCTCGACGAGCCCACCCATGCGGCGCCGCCGGGCGCGATCCTGCTGCCGATGGCCGGCGCCGCGCCCGCCCCCGCGCCCGCGCCCGCGTCGCATGCCGAGGAGGCCTGCGAGCTGTGCGGGCACCCGATCTCCGGCGAGCACAAGCACCTGATCCACCTCGAGGAGCGCCGGATCGTCTGCACCTGCGGCACGTGCTGGTCGATCCGCACCGGCGACGCCGAATTCCGCCCGGTCGGCAGCCGCCGGGTCTGGCTCGACGAGCTGCGCATGACCGACGAGCAGTGGGCGGCGTTCGGGATCCCGATCGGGCTCGCGTTCTTCATGATCAGCTCCGTCACGGGCAGCGTGATCGCGCTCTATCCGAGCCCGGCGGGCGCGACCGAGTCCGAGCTGGACCTGCGCGCGTGGACGAGCCTGTGCGAGGCCAACCCGCAGCTCGAGCTCGAGCCCGACACCGAGGCGCTGATCGTCAACCGGCTCGGCGACGAGCCGCAGCAGCTGATCGCGCCGATCGACGCGGCCTACGGGATCGTCGGCGTCGTGAAGGGGGCGTGGGAGGGGATCACGGGCGGCGCCGGCGTCCCGGCGGCGGTCTCGGAGTACCTCGAGGCGCAGCGGGCGCGGCCCGCGGTCGGGGCATGACGCCAGCCCCGTCGTTCGAGGTGCTCGGCGCCGGGCCGGTCGCGCACGCGGCGGCCCCGACCCTGCGCTTCACCCTGCGTGTCGACGAGACGACGGGCGGCGACGTGCACGCGATCGCGCTCGCGGCCCAGGTCCAGATCGACCCGGCCAAGCGCAGCTATGACGATGCGACGCGCGAGCGGCTCGTGGAGCTCTTCGGCGAGCCCGCGCGCTGGGCGGCCACGACGCGCAGCTTCCTCTGGGCGCAGCTCGGCACGGTCGTGCCCGCGTTCCGCGGGAGCGCCGAGTTCCCGCTCGACGTCCCCTGCACCTACGACCTCGAGGTGGCCGCCGCCAAGTACGTCTACTCGCTGCCGGACGGCGAGGTCCCGCTGACGTTCCACTTCAGCGGCACGATCCTGCACGGGGAGATGCAGGTCGCGATGGTGCCCTGGAGCTGCTCGGCCGCGTTCCGGCTGCCCGTGGACACCTGGCGCTCGCTGATGGCGGCCCACTACCCGGGCGGCGGCTGGGTGCGCCTGGACTCCGGGACGCTCGACCGCCTGGCGGCGCGCAAGGCCGCCGGCGGACTGCCCAGCTACGACGCCACGATCTCGGAGCTGCTGCGATGACGACCCTCGAGGCGCTCGTCGACACGCTCGTGTGGGAGGGCTACCAGCTCTATCCGTACACGCCCGACGCGACCAAGAACGCGACGCCGACGCCGTTCGGGATCGTCTACCCGCCGGCCTACGCGCGCCTCAGCGGCGCCACCCACGACCGGATGCGGATGGAGTGCCTCGTCGACGGCGGGAAGCTGTCGGGCACGGTGCGCTGCCTGGCCGGCGCCGTCGAGCTGCCGGAGCCGGGGCAGGTCGCGTTCGACCTCGGCGGCGTCGTCGGGCGCGCGCGGCTCGAGGTCGCCGGCGACCGGATGGTCATGGAGGTCGTCAACGAGACCGAGGTCCCTGACGGGCTCGACCGGGCCGCGGCGCTGCGCCACAGCCTGCTCTCGACGCACCTGCTCGCGCGCGCCGACGGCGGGCGCTTCACCTCGCCGCTGCTCGCCCACGGCTGCACGCACGTCAACACCTGGCCGGTGCTCGCGACGGAGGCCGACGACGCCGTGCTCGGCGCGGCGATCATGCTCCCCGACCACCCCCAGCTCGCCCCGGAGAGCCGCGGCGGCATGTTCGACTCGACCGAGATCGAGGAGGCCCTGCTGCTGCACGTGATGGCGCTCTCGGACGCCGAGCGCGCGCAGGCGACCGACCCGGCCGTGCGGGCGATGATCGAGCGCGTGGCGACCACCACGCCCGAGGAGCTGATGGCGCTGCACGGCCGCGTCACCGTGCGCGACCCCGAGCAGGGCGAGCGCGAGGCGACCGTCGCCGGCGTCACCTACCGCCCGGGCGACACGGTCGTGCTGCGGCCGGGGCCGGGCCGCAACGCCCAGGACCATCTGGTGCAGGGTCGGCGGGCGACGGTCGAGCGCATCTACGTCGACTTCGACGGGCGCGTGCAGCTCGGGGTGACCGTCGACGGCGTGCCCGGCCAGGACATCATGCGGGACATCCGGCGCTACCTGTTCTTCCGGCCAGACGAGGTGGAGCATGCCGCCTGAGTTCGACAAGCAGATCCTCGTCGCCGGCGTCGGCAACGCGTGGATGCAGGACGACGGCTTCGGCTCCGAGGCCGCGCGGCGGCTCGAGAGCCGCGAGCTGCCGGCCGGCGTGACGGTGATGGACTTCGGCTCGGGCGGTCTCGACCTCGCCTACGAGATCATGCGCGGCTACCACGCGCTCGTGCTGCTCGACGTCTCCCGCCAGGGCGGCGAGCCCGGCACGCTCTACGTGATCGAGCCCGATCCCGAGGACTACTCGCGCCCGATCGAGGACGGCGAGATGATCTCCCCGCACGGGATGGACCCGCAGACCGTGCTGCGGTTCGTCACCGCGGTGGGCCAGTTCTCCGGCAAGGTCGTGGTGGTGGCGTGCGAGCCGGGCCCGATCGAGGACCTCGCCGTCGGGCTCTCGCCCGAGGTCGAGCTCGCGGTCGAGCGCGCGCTCGACGTCGTGATGGAGCAGATCGCGGTGCTGCGCACCGACGAGGCCTATCGCTGAGATGCACGAGCTGGCGATCTCCTCCGCCGTGCTGGAGTCGGTCCTGCGCCATGCCTCAGGGCGGCGGGTGACGAGCGTGAAGCTGCGCGTCGGGCACCTGCGCCAGGTCGTCCCTGACTCGCTGGAGTTCTACTGGGACATCGTCACCCGCGACGGCGTCTGCGAGGGCTCCGTGCTCGAGCAGGAGGTGATCGCCGCGCGGTTGGAGTGCACGGGCTGCGCGCGCGAGTGGGAGATCGAGCTGCCCGTGTTCCGCTGCCCGACGTGCGGCGGAGCGGACGTACGGGTCGCCGCCGGCGACGAGCTCGAGGTGGAGTCGATCGAGGTCGAGGAGGAGCCCGCATGCACCGCGTGAAGGTCCGGGTCGTCGAGGACGCGCTGGACGCCAACAACACGATCGCGCGCGCCAACCGCGACGACTTCGACCGCCACGGGGTCACCGTCATCAACCTGATGAGCGCCCCCGGCGCCGGCAAGACGACGCTGCTCGAGCGGGCTCTGGCCGGGTTGTCGGTGCGCGCGGGCGTGCTCGAGGGCGACGTGCAGGGCAGCCTGGACGCCGACCGGCTCGCCTCGCTGCACGTGCCCGTGGTGCAGCTCAACACGGGCAACGGCTTCGGCGGCGAGTGCCACCTGGACGCGAACATGGTCCGCTCCGCGCTGCCCGCGCTGCCGCTCGCCGACATCGACGTGCTGATCGTCGAGAACGTCGGCAACCTCGTCTGCCCGGCCGAGTTCCGGATCGGCGAGGACGTCCGGATCATGGTCTCCTCGGTCGCCGAGGGCGAGGACAAGCCGCTGAAGTACCCCCTCATGTTCCGTGCCTGCGAGCTGGTGGTGATCAACAAGGTCGACCTGCTCCCGCACGTCGACTTCGACATGGACCGCTACCTGCACCACCTCGACGCCGTCCATCCGGGCGTCGCGACGATGCAGGTGAGCGCGCGCACGGGGGAGGGCGTCGAGGAGTTCCGGGAATGGCTGGAGCGCGTTCCCACCCCGGTGTGAGCGGCCGGGCCGAAGCCGGCGCGCGCTTCTTCGACGCCGAGGCCGAGCGGATCGCGCGGCTCTGCCACGCCATGGCGGAGCGCTTCGCGGCGGGCGGGCGGCTGATCGCCCTGGGTGCCTCGCCCGCCGCGCGATCGGACGCGCGGCACGTCGCGGTCGAGTTCGTGCACCCCGTCATCGTCGGCAAGCGGGCGCTGCCCGCGATCGGGCTCGCGGGCGAGGGAGGGCCGCTCGCCGCCCAGCTCGCGCTGGTGGCGGAGCCCGACGACATCGTGATGGCGTTCGACGACGTCGGGCCGCTGCCGCAGGCCTGCCTCACGATCGGCTTCCCGGGCGGCGAGTGGTCGTTCGACCCGCCCAGCGAGGACCCGTTCGTGCGCCAGGAGCTCGTCGAGACGCTCTACCACGTGCTGTGGGAGCTGGTGCACGTGTTCTTCGAGCACCGCGGCCTGCTGTCGGGCGGGGTGCACGACAGCGGAGCGTCCGCGTTCCTGTATCCGTTCCTGGGCGAGACGGCGCCCGACGTCGAGGCCGTCGTCGCGGACGTCGCCGCGTCCGTGCGGATGAAGTCCGACGGAGACGATCGCGCTGCGCGAGCAGACGCTGGCCGACGGGCGCGAGGTGCTCGAGGCCGCCGCCGCGGCGCTGCGGGAGCGCTTCGCCGAGGGCGGGCGGCTGCTCGTGCTCGGCAACGGCGGCTCGGCGACCGACGCGATGGACGCCGCCGCCGACTTCCGCCACCCGCCGCACGGCTGGACGCCGCGCCCGGTGCTCGACCTGACCGAGGACGTCGCGATCCTGACCGCGCTCGGCAACGACATCGGGTTCGAGAACGTGTTCGCGCGCCAGGTGATCGCGCACGGCCGGTCCGGCGACGCGCTGCTGGCGATCTCGACCAGCGGCGGCTCGGGCAACGTGCTCGCCGCGCTGGCCGAGGCGCGCCGCCGCGGCATGGCGACGATCGCGCTGGTCGGCTATGACGGCGGCGAGATCGCCGCAGGCGCGCTCGCCGACCACGTCGTGGTCACGCGCTCGCAGCACATCCCTCGGATCCAGGAGGCCCAGGCGAGCGCGTACCACGTGCTGCGGGAGCTGGTGGGGTGAGCTCGGGCGCGGCGCGCGCAGCGGGCGCGCGGCGCGTTCGCGCGCGCGTCGAGGGCGTCGTGCAGGGCGTCGGGTTCCGGCCGTTCGCGCACCGGCTCGCGGGCGAGCTCGCGACTCGACGGATTCGTGCTCAACGACGAGCGCGGCGTGGTCGTGGAGGTCCAGGGCGCACCCGAGCGCGTCGAGGCGTTCCTCACCCGCCTGCGCGACGACGCGCCGCCGCTGGCGGTGGTCGAGCGCGTGCTGGCGGAGGCCGTCGAGCTTGTCGCCGGGCGCGGCTTCCGGATCGTCGCGTCGGCGCGCGGCGGCCGCCCCGCCGCGCTCGTCTCGGCCGACGTCGCGACCTGCGAGGACTGCCTGCGCGAGCTGTTCGACCCCGCGGACCGCCGCCACCGCTACCCGTTCCTGAACTGCACCAACTGCGGCCCGCGCTTCACGATCGTGCGCGGCGTCCCGTACGACCGGCCGAACACCACGATGGCCGGCTTCGAGATGTGCGGCGCCTGCCGCGCCGAGTACGACGACCCCGCCGACCGCCGCTTCCACGCCCAGCCGGTCGCCTGCCCCGACTGCGGCCCCCGGCTGTCGCTGCCGCTCGAGGACGTCGAGGCGGCGCTGCGCGGCGGGGCGGTCGTCGCGATCAAGGGGCTCGGCGGGTTCCACCTCGCGTGCGTGGCGGCCGACGAGCGCGCGGTCGCGGCGCTGCGTGCGCGCAAGCACCGGGAGGACAAGCCGTTCGCGCTGATGGCGCCGGGCGTGGCGGCCGCCGCGGAGCTCGTCGAGCTCGGCGCGGAGGAGGAGCGGCTGCTGCTCTCGCGCGAGCGCCCGATCGTGCTCGCGCGGCGGCGTGAGCGCGCGGCGGTGGCGGAGGCCGTGGCGCCGCGCTCGCGCGAGCTCGGCGTGATGCTCCCCTACACGCCGCTGCACCACCTGCTGCTCGCGGACATGGGCGTGCCGCTCGTGATGACCTCGGGCAACGTCTCCGACGAGCCGATCGCGTTCGAGGACGCGGACGCGCTCGAGCGGCTCGAAGGCATCGCCGACCTGGTCCTGCTCCACGACCGGCCGATCCGGACGCGCACCGACGACTCGGTGGTGCGGGTGACCGCCGGGCGCCCGCTGATGCTGCGCCGCTCGCGCGGGTACGTGCCGGCCGGGCTGGCGCTCCCCGAGACCGCGAGGCCGCTGCTGGCGTGCGGTGCGGAGCTCAAGAGCACGTTCTGCCTGGCCAGGGGCGAGCGCGCGTGGGTCTCGCACCACGTCGGCGACCTGCGCAACGCGGAGACGCTGGCCGCCTTCGCCGACGGCGTCGCGCACTTCGAGCGCCTGTTCGACGTCGAGCCCGAGATCGTCGTCCACGACCTGCACCCGGAGTACCTGTCGACGAAGTACGCGCTCGAGCGCGAGGCCGCGCGCCACGTCGGCGTCCAGCACCACCACGCGCACCTCGCGGCGTGCCTGGCCGAGCACGGCGAGGCCGGCCCGGCGCTCGGCGCGATCTTCGACGGCACGGGCTACGGGACCGACGGCGCCGTCTGGGGCGGCGAGCTGCTGGCGGGCGACCTCGCCGGCTTCGAGCGGGCGGGGCACCTGCGGCCGGTGCGGATGCCCGGCGGCGAGCAGGCGATCCGCCAGCCGTGGCGGATGGCGTGCGCGTGGCTGCAGGAGGCGCTCGGCGAGGAGCCCGAGCCGCTGCCGGGCGTCGACGCGGCGCGCTGGCGCGCGGTCGCCTCGCTGGCGCGCGGCGAGCTCGCCGCTCCGCTGACGACGAGCATGGGGCGGCTGTTCGACGCGGTCGCGGCGCTCTGCGGCATCCGGCTCGAGGTCACCTACGAGGGGCAGGCGGCGATCGAGCTCGAGGCGGCCGCCGGGCCCGGCGACCACGGCCGCTACGAGATGGGCCCCGACCTCGACCCGCGGGCGATGCTCCGCGAGCTCGCTCGGGATCGCTCCGGCCCGGCGGTCGTGGCGGCGCGGTTCCACGACACCGTGGCGGAGGCCACCGCCGAGGCCTGCGTCGCGGCGGCGTCCGCGCGCGGGCTGGGCACGGTCGTGCTCTCGGGCGGGGTGTTCGCCAACCGGCGGCTGCTCGAGGCGACGGCGGGTCGCCTGCGGGCCGCCGGGCTGCGCGTGCTCGTGCCCGAGCGGCTGCCGCCCGGCGACGGCGGCATCGCCTACGGTCAGGCGTCCGTCGCGGCTGCGCAGTCCGCGCAGAGCCCGACGATCGGGAAGTGGGAGAACCGCGCCCGGTAGCCGAACTCGCGCTCGATCAGCGCGCGCACCTCGTCGAGCTGCTCGGCGTCGAGCGCCGTGACGCGGTCGCAGCGCTCGCACGCGAGGTACTCGCGCTCGGCCCCGCCGGTGAGCGCGTACAGGCCGGGGCCATGACCGAGGTGGACGTGGCGCACGACGCCGAGCCCCTCCAGGTACTCGAGCGCGCGGTAGACCGAGGCGCGGTCGAGACCGGGCGCGACGGCCTCGGCCGGCAGCGGCGCGTCGGCCTCGAAGAGCGCCTCGAGCACGCGCCGGCGCGCGGCGGAGAAGCGCCCGCCGGCCTCGCGCAGGGCTCGGGCCACGTCGTCGATGTCGCGATAGGCGAGCGGTGGGCGGTGCGGCGCGCGGGTCATCGCAGGTCCGCCGACCAGCGCTCCTCGATCCGGCCCAGCCGCCAGACCGCGACCGCGATCGCCCACGTGAGCACGAACAGGGCCACGACGAGGTAGCCGATCAGGTTGAGGTCGATGCCGGTCACCACGTCCCACAGCCCGCCTGTCAGCGACAGCTCGTCGGCGAGCACGGCCAGCAGCTCGATGCCGCCGATCAGCAGCGCGACGGCGACCGACAGGCCGGTGATCGCGAGGTTGTAGAAGACCTTGCGGACCGGCCGGGTGAACGCCCAGCCGTAGGCGAAGTTCATGAACATGCCGTCGAGCGTGTCGAACAGCGACATCCCGGCCGCGAACAGGATCGGCAGGCACAGGATCGCGTAGAACGGCAGCCCGCCCGCCGCTCCCGCGCCCGCGAGGACCAGCAGCGCGACCTCGGACGCCGTGTCGAAGCCGAGCCCGAACAGGCAGCCGAGCGGGTACATGTGCCACGGCTTGCGCACGGCGCGCGTCGCGCGGGCGTAGAAGCGGGTCATGAGGCCGCGCTGGTCCAGCTCGGTCTGGAGCTCGGCCTCGTCGAACTCGCCGCGCCGCATGCGGCGGAAGATCCCGACGATGCTCACGAGGATGACCAGGTTCAGCAGCCCGATCACGAGCAGGAACGAGCCCGACACGAGCGGCCCGATCAGGCCGGTCGCCTGCTGCAGGCCGGAGCCCTCGTCCTCGACGGCGCCGCCGAGGCCGCGCACGCCGACGACCACGAGCACGCCGAGCCCGAGCACGATCGTCGAGTGCCCGAGCGAGAACCAGAAGCCGACGCTCAGCGGCCGCTGGCCCTCGGCCATCAGCTTGCGCGTCGTGTTGTCGATCGCGGCGATGTGGTCGGCGTCGAACGCGTGGCGCAGGCCGAGCGTGTAGGCCGTGATGCCGAGCCCGACGCCGAAGACGCCGGTCGCGCCCAGCTCGTAGCCGCGCGGCGCCACGACGGCGATCAGCAGGAAGAACCCGACGGCGTGCAGGGCGATCACGACGGCGGCGAGGAGGCCGGCGCGCCGCCATTCCGCGGGCGTGAGCGCCTGCCGGGCGCGGGTCCAGCGCGAGGCGGCCGTCAACCGCATGGCCGATGACCCTACGCCTGTTGCGACTCGGTCGCAACAGCAAGGGAGTCGTGGCGCGCCCGCGCGTTGCAGCGGCCGCCGGCACCGCGCCGTTCCGCGCGCGGTAGGGTCGGCCGCCATGAGCATGGAGTCGCTGCGGGAGCGGCTGGCCGAGCTGAGCGACCTCGCGGCGCTCGCCCGCCTGGCCGCGTGGGACCAGCGCACGATGATGCCGCCGGCCGGCGGGCCGGGGCGCGGCGAGCAGCTCGCCACGCTCGAGCGGCTCGCCCACGAGCGCGGGACGGCCGACGAGGTCGGCGAGTGGCTCGACGCGCTGGAGTCGGAGGACCTGGACGGGGTCGACGCCGACATCGTGCGGATCGCGCGCCGCGACTTCGACCGCGCGCGGCGCGTCCCCGGCGAGCTGGCGGCCGAGCTCGAGCGCGCCTCCTCGGAGGGCCAGGACGTCTGGCAGGTCGCGCGCGCGGCAGACGACTTCGCGGCCTTCGCGCCCGCCCTGCGCCGCAACGTCGAGCTCGCGCGCGAGTACGCGGCCTGCTTCGACGACGCGGCGCGGCCCTACGACGCGCTGCTGGCCGAGTACGACCACGGCCTCGGCGCGGAGCGCCTGCTCGAGGTCTTCGGCGAGCTGGCGGGCGAGCTCTCCGCGCTCGTCGCCGAGGCGCCCGAGCCGGCCCCGCTCGTGGGCGCGCCCGTGGCCGCGCAGCGGGTCGCCGTCCGGGCCGTGCTCGCGCGGCTCGGCATGGCCGACGACGGCTGGCGCCTGGACGACTCCGCCCACCCGTTCAGCGTCGGCGTCGGCCGCAGCGACAGCCGCGTCACCACGCGCTACGAGGACGGCGACCTCCTGTCGGTGATCGCGGCCATGCACGAGTTCGGCCACGCGCTCTACGAGCGCCAGATCGCCCCGGAGCTCTCGCGCACCAACGTCGGCGGCGGCACCTCGATGTCGGCCCACGAGTCCCAGAGCAAGCTGTGGGAGAACCACGTCGGCCGCCACCCGGCGTTCGCGCCCGTGCTCGCCGAGGCGTTCGCGGCCGGCGGCTTCGCGGTCGAGCCGGCCGCGCTGCACGCCGCGCTCGTGGCCGTCCGGCCGTCGCTGATCCGCGTCTCCGCCGATCCGGTCGAGCTACCCGCTGCACATCGTGCTGCGCTTCGAGCTCGAGCTCGCGCTGATCGAGGGCGGCCTCGAGGTCGCCGACCTCCCCGCGGCCTGGAACGACGGCATGCGCCGCCTGCTCGGCATCGAGGTCCCCGACGACGCCTCGGGCGTCCTCCAGGACACCCACTGGGCCGCCGGCGCCTTCGGCTACTTCCCGTCCTACGCGCTCGGCTGCCTGATCGCGGCGCAGCTCTGGGAGGCGCTCGAGCACGACCTCGGCCCGCAGGACGAGCCGCTGGGCCGCGGCGACGTCGCCGCGATCCGCGACTGGCTCGCCGCGAACGTGCACGCGACCGGCCGCCGGCTCGACACCGAGCCGCTGGTCGAGCAGGCCACGGGCCGAGGGATGGAGGCCGCGCCGTTCCTCCGCCACGCCCGCTCCTTGCTGGGCGCTCCGTAGCCCGCCCCGACGCGAGCGGTGGATTGATCCCTCTCGGCACATCAATCCACCGCTCGAAGCGGCGCGGGCATCTCACCCACCCGCCGTTCACACGCCCCGCGGCGCAAGGCGCCAGCCAGCCGTGCCGGATCAGCGCCCGAAGCTCTGCGACAACCCCCGCGCCAGCCGCCGCGCACGGTCGGTCCCCCGCCGGCCGGCCCACGGGTGCGGGCCCTTGTCCCACGGGCGCGGCCCGACGGTGCCGTACTCCTCCCGCAACAGCGCCTTCAGCTCGCCGCGGTGCTCGCCGCAGGCGTAGCGCGTCGGGCCGTAGATCCCGCGTCCGTGCCAGGTCAGCCAGCGGCCCGGGTCCGCGTCGACGTACTCGCCGTGGCGGAGGTCGAGCAGCTGGCGCTGGAGCGAGGCCTGCGTCTCCGGGTCGGGCCGGCGGCCGCAGACGTCGCAGGTGAAGACGACGGAGACGGGCACCCGTCCAACGGTACGACGGATCAGGCCGCGGCGTGCACGGCGGCGGCGAGCACGAGGTCCTCCCAGGCCATGCCCGGTGCTCTTGAACAGCCGCGGGCGGCCCTCCGCCGGCCGGGCCTCGCCGCGCACCAGCGCGGCCAGCGGCACCAGGTCGTCCTCGCGCAGCGCGCCCGCGCCGATCGCCTGGATCACGTCGCCGGCCTCGCGCAGCGCGCTCGCGCGCGACTCGACCACGACGGTGGCGCGCCCGGCGAGGCGCTCGTCGACCTCGCGCGCCTCGGGCTCGTGGGAGCCGATCGCGACGACCGCGGCGTCGTCGGCCACCGCGTCGCCGTCGAACAGGGGCTCGCGCGCGGTCGTGCAGCAGCAGATCACGTCCGCGGCGCCGACCGCATCCGGCCCGGCCGGCTCGGCGCCGAGCTCGCGGGCGAGCGCCTCGGTGCGGCCGCGGTCGCGGCCCACCAGCGCCACGTGCTCGATCGGCGCGATCGCGCGCAACGCCCGCACGTGCGCCCGTGCCTGCGGCCCGATCCCGAAGACCACGAGCCGGCGCGGCTCGCGGGCGGCGAGGTGGCGCACGGCGAGCGCGGAGACCGCGCTCGTGCGCAGGTCGGTCAGCCCGATCCCGTCGAGCACCGCCGCCGGCGCGAGCGTCTCGCCGTCGAAGAGCACGTAGACGCCCTGGACGCGCGGCTCCGCCGCCGATCGTGACGAGCTTGACCCCGAGGCCGCCGCCCGCCGCCGACGGCATCAGGAGCAGCTCGCCGCCGCGCCGCGGACACGCTCGTCCGCGGCGGGTCGGCCTCCGGGTCGAGCCCGGCGCGCAGCGCCGCCTCGAGCGCGTCGACGGCCGCTGCGTGCGGCAGCGAGCCGCGCGATCGCCGCCGCGTCGTGGAAGGCCGGCGCGCTCGGCGCGGCGAGGTCACGAACGCCCTCGCCGAGCGGGATCGTCGTGGGTCGAGGACGAAGCGGTGCTCGCCGGTCCGGTGGGCGCGTGCCCTCGACCTCCGTGACGACCGCGTCGCGGCCCTCCGCGGTCACCTGCTCGACGACCTGCGCGCGGAACTCGGTGCCGACGATCGACTCGTGCCGCAGCACCGCGCCCTCGGGCAGCCGGCCGTCGGCGGCCAGCAGGGCGGCGCGGGCGGAGGTGCCCGAGCCGCAGGGCGAGCGGTCGACCTCGCCGTCGGCGAACACCGCGACGTTGCGCTGGTGCGTCTCGCCGAGGTCGTCGTAGAGGATCGTCCCGTAGATGCCCGAGAGCCGCTCGTCGCTCGGGTGGCGGGCGACCTCGGCGTCGTCGAGCGCCCACTTGATCTCGCGCCCGAGCGCGATCAGCGCGTCGAGGTGCTCGGGCTCGACGGCCAGGCCGGCCGCGGCCGCGGGCAGCGACGCGTAGATCGCGCCGCCGTAGGAGACGTCGACCGCGAGCCGCCCGCGGGCGGTCCCGACCTCGATCCCGCGCGCGAGCACGTACGCGGGCACGTTGCGGAACGTCGACCGCCGCGATCGCGCCGCCCTCCGTCCGCACGCGCGCGCCGACCCGGCCCGAGGGGACGTCGATCGCCAGCTCGACCTCGCCGTCGTCGGGCGCCGCGACGCGGCCGGACTCGACGGCCCACGCCGCGAGCGCGATCGTGCCGTGCCCGCAGGCGGTCGAGAAGCCGTCCTTGTGCCAGAACAGCACGCCGAGCTCGGCGCCGTCGTCGTCGGGCTCCACGAGGAAGCCGCCGTACATGTCGGCGTGGCCGCGCGGCTCGTGGCAGAGCAGCCGCGCGCACCCGCTGCGCGTCGGAGCTCTCGAGCGCGCGCGCCCGCCGCTCGGCGACGGTCGGCGCCGGGCAGCTCCGGCGCGCCCTCGAGCACGATCCGGAACGGCTCGCCCGCCGTGTGGTAGTCCGTCGTGCGCAGCTCCACGGCCCGGACGCTACCGGGGGGGCGGGGCCGGTACCCACAGGTCGCGCTGGCGCACGAGCACGGCGGCGGCCAGCGCGGCGAGCAGCGACAGCCCGGCCGAGATCAGGAGCAGCTCGCCGACCTCCTCGGCGAACGGGTGACCCTCGCGCAGGCCGGCCTCCAGCAGCGCGCCGAGCACGGCGATCCCGATCGCGAGCCCGATCTGGCGCGCCGTGTTGTTGAGCGCGGACGCGAGCCCGCCCTGCGCGGCGGCAGCACGCCGAGGTGCGCGAACGTCGTCAGCGGGTTCGCCAGCCCGACGCCGAGCGCCCGTGATCGCGAGGCCCGGCAGCAGCGCCAGCCAGGTCGCGTCCTCGCTGATCCCCGCCCGCAGCGCGAGCACGCCGACGGCCGTGACCAGCATCCCGGCGACGAGCGCGCCGCGCAGCGGCACCCGCTCGGAGGCGCGCCCGGCGACCGCCGAGACGACGAACGACACGAGCGCCAGCGGCGCCAGCACGAGCCCCGCCTCGACCGGATCGCGCTCCTGCACGTCGAGCAGGAACAGCACGACGTAGACGAACGCGCCGAACGGCCCGCCCGCCAGCAGCGCCACGATCGCGGTCGCGCCCGCGAAGGTGCGGTTGCGGAACAGCGCCAGGTCGAGCATCGGGCGCGGCGTCGCGCGCTCGATCGCCACGAACGCGCCCAGCGCCGCGACGCACAGCGCCAGGCAGCCGAGCACGGTGGTGCTCGTCCAGCCGAGCGCGTTGCCGCGCAGCACCGCGAACACGCCCGCGAACAGCCCGAGGCTGAGCGTGCCGACCCCGGCCCAGTCGACCGGCGGCGGGTCGGGATCGCGAGACTCCGCGATGTGGCGCAGCGCGAGCATCAGCGTCGGCGCGCCGAGCACGAAGCTCGCCGCGAACACGCCGCGCCACCCGACCGTGTCCACGAGCACGCCGCCGATCAGCGGCCCGGCCGCGAAGGCGAGGCCGATCGTCGCGCCCCAGGCTCCGATCGCGCGGCGGCGGTCCGGACCCTGGTAGGCCTCCGCGAGGATCGCCAGCGAGCTCGGGAACACGACGGCCGCGCCGAGCCCCTGGACCAGCCGCGCGGCGATCAGCGCTCCCGCGCCCGGCGCCAGCGCGCACAGCCCGGAGGCGAGCGAGAACAGCGTCAGGCCGACGATGAACAGCCGCCGGCGGCCGAAGCGGTCGGCGAGGCTGCCCGCGGTGAGCAGGAAGACGGCGAGCGCCAGCGCGTAGCCGCTGAGCACCCACTGCAGATCGGTGAAGCTCGCGTCCAGCGACTCCGCGATCGCCGACTGCGCGACCTGCGGGGCCGCGACGTTGAGCAGCAGCAGCGCGGTGGAGACGCAGACGACGCGCAGGGTCCAGCGCTGGTGGGAGTCGAATGCACGCCGGCCGAGCCTAGCCGGACCCCGGTCGCGGGTAGCAGGGCTGCGTGTCCGGCACGACCGCCACGGCGCCGCGGATGCGCGCCCGCCTCCGCCGCTACGTCGACGCCTTCATCGAGAACGACCTGCTGACCTACGCCAGCGCGATCTCGTTCCAGATCCTCTCTTCGCTCGTGCCGTTCCTGCTGTTCGGCTTCGCCCTGCTCGGCTTCCTGCACCTCGAGGACGTGTGGAGCGAGGACCTCGCCCCGGACCTGAAGTCGGCCGTGTCGCCGGCGGCGTTCGGATTCGTCGACGACACGATCCGCAAGGCGCTGACGGAGAAGCAGCTGTTCTGGGTCTCGGCCGGCTTCCTCGTCGCCCTGTGGGAGGTCTCGGGCGCGGTGCGCGCGGTGATGGGCGCGCTCAACCGCACCTACGGGATCGAGACGCAGCGCTCGTGGCGGCGCCGGATGTTCGTCTCGACGCTGCTGGCGCTGATGGTCGGCGCGTGCTGGCTGGCCGCGATCGCCGTCGTTGTCCTCGGGCCGGTGGTCCACGGCGACGTCGAGGGGCCGCTGGCCGCGCTGCTGTTCCTGATCCGCTGGGCGGTGGCCGGAGCGCTGCTGCTGCTCGCCGTCGCCGTGCTGCTGCACTACGCGCCCGAGCGCTGGCAGCCGCTGCACTGGGTGACGTTCGGCTCGGTCCTGATCATGGCCGGCTGGCTGGCGATGTCGCTCGGGTTCGGCTTCTACCTGCGCCAGATCGCCGACTACAACTCGATCTTCGGTGGGCTGGCGACGGTCGTCGTGCTGATCGGCTACCTCTACGCCTCGGCGGTCGTGTTCCTCGGCGGCGTCCAGGTGGACGCGATCCTGCGCCGCTAACCGCGCAGCGCCGAGACCAGCGAGCCGGCGTCGTAGGTGTCCAGGTGCTGGACGCCGTTGACGAAGAACACCGGCGTGGCGCTGAGCCCGAGCGCCTGCGCGGTGGCGAGGTCGCGGGCGACCCGCTCCGCGTGCGTGCCGTCGGCCAGCTCGCGGCCGAGGCGCTCGGCGTCGAGCCCGAGCGCGCGGGCGTGCGAGACGAGGTCGGCGTCCTCGAGCCGGCCGCGGGCGGCGTAGATCGCGTCGTGCATCTCCCAGAACGCGCCCTGGGCGGCCGCGGCCTCCGCCGCCTCGGCGGCGTGGCGGGCGTGCGGGTGCACGGACTCCAGCGGCAGGTGGCGGAACGCGAAGCGCAGCTCGTCGCCCATGCGCGAGCGCACGCGCGCGAGGATCGACTGCGCGGCCGCGCAGTAGGGGCACTCGAAGTCGCCGTACATGACGAGCTCATGGGGAGCGTCCGGCAGGCCCGGAGACGTGGTCGTCGGCGCCGAGCGGCGGATCGAGGGACGCGGGCACGGGCCCGATCGTAGACTCGCGGGGACGCGTGGCCGACCTCGAGTTCCTCTTCCTGCTGCTGCTCGGGGCCGCCGGGCTCGTGCGCGGCGCCGCGTGGCTGCGGGTCCCGTACCCGATCGCGCTCGTGCTCGTCGGGCTCGCGGCGGGCGCCGTGCCGGGCCTGCCGCAGGTGATCGTCGAGCCCGAGGTCGTGTTCCTCGTGTTCCTGCCGCCGCTGCTGGCCTCGGCGGGCTTCTACTCCTCGCCGCGCGAGCTGCGCGCCGAGCTGCGGCCCCTGACCGTGCTGGCGCTCGGCGCCGTGCTGGCGACGATGGGCGGCGTCGCGGTCGCCGCGCACGCGCTGATCGACGGGCTCCCGTGGGCCGCCGCCTTCGTGCTCGGCGCCGTGGTCGCGCCGACCGACCCGGTCGCGGCCCAGGCCACCTTCAGCCGCATGCACGTCCCGGAGCGGGTCGGGATGCTCGTCGAGGGGGAGGCGATGATCAACGACGCGTCGGCGCTCGTGGCCTTCCGCGTGGCGCTCGGCGCCGCGGTCGCCGGCTCCTTCAGCGTCGCCGACGCCGCGCTGGACTTCGTCGTCTCCGCGGTGGTGGGCGTCGCGATCGGCCTCGCCGCGGGCTGGATCGAGGTCAAGGTGCTGCGCAAGCTCGACGACCGGCCGCTGTCGATCCTGCTCTCGCTGCTGTTCCCCTACGCGGCCTACGTGGCCGCCGAGGAGGCGCACGTCTCCGGCGTGCTCGCCGCGGTCGTCTGCGGGCTCTACCTCGGCTGGTTCTCCCACGAGTCCTTCAGCGCCGACACGCGCCTGAGCGCCGCGGCGTTCTGGGAGGTGCTCGTGTTCGGCCTCAACGCGCTGCTGTTCCTGCTGCTCGGCCTGCAGTTCCCGGCGATCGTCGACGACGCCCGCGCGGGCGACTCGTTCGGGACGCTGCTGCTGACCGCGCTGGCGCTCGCCGCGGTCGTCGTGCTGATCCGGGTCGCCGTGGTGTTCCTGCCGTTCGCGCGCACGGGCGAGGACTGGCGCGAGCGGTTCGCGATCGCGTGGAGCGGCATGCGCGGCGCGATCTCGCTGGCCGCGGCGCTGTCGGTGCCGGCGACGGTCACCGGCCAGCCCGACATCCTCTTCGTCACGGTCGTCGTGATCCTCGTGACGCTCGTCGGGCAGGGGCTGACGCTGCCCGCCGTGCTGCGGGCGCTCAAGCTCCGCGGCGAGCGCCCGTGGACGCCCGACGAGGCGATCGCGCGGCTGGAGACCGCCCAGTCGGCGCTCGACCGGCTCGACGAGCTCGAGGACGAGGGCGCCGCCACCGAGGAGCAGCTGCGCCGCATGCGCGAGCTCTACCGCGCCCGCTTCCGCGCCTGCCAGGCGGTCCTGGGGGGCGGCGAGCAGGACGGCGAGCGCGACGTCCGCGAGAGCCGCCGCCGCCACGGGGACCTGCGCCGCGAGCTGATCAGCGTCGAGCGCGCGGCGCTGCTCGGCCTGCGCAACGAGGGCAAGCTGCGCCCCGACGTCCAGCGGCTGATCCAGCGCGACCTCGACCTCGAGGAGGCGCGGCTCACGTAGGTTGAGCGGCCCGGGCATCGGGAAGGCCCGTGGGATGACCGAGTTCAAGATCGACGAGAGCGCCCGCGGCGACGCCGTCGGCCTGGCGCTCGCCGGCGACCTCGACATGTCCGCCACCTTCGCGCTGGAGCCCGTGCTGGACCGCGTGCTCGCCGACAACCCGCGCGAGCTCGTGCTCGACCTCGGGGGCGTCCCGTTCGTCGACTCGTCCGGGCTGGGCCTGCTGATCGCGACGCACGAGCGCGCCTCCCGTGCCGACGTGGACATGGCGATCACCGGCGCAGGGCCGGAGATCCAGCGCGTGATCCACATCGCCGGGCTGGACGATCTGCTGCCCGTGCGCAGCTAGCGCTACTTGACCGGCCGCTGGTCGCCGCCTTCCTCGGCGCCGGCCGGCCGTCCGGCCTTCGCCGCCGCCACGCCGTCGCGCAGCATCGCGTCGTCGACGGTGCCGATCACGTGCCCGACGACCCGCCCCTTGGCGTCGATGAAGTAGGTCTCGGGCAGGCCGGTCACGCCCCAGGCGCGCTGGGTGTCGTTGCCCGGATCGCGCACGTGCGGGAACGTGAGGCCGAACTGGCCGATGAAGTCGCGCGCGTCCTCGCGGGCGTCCTGGGCGTCGAGGCCCACGAACAGCACGTCGCCGACTTCTTTCCTGTTTCGCTTCCAGGCCGCCTCGAGCACCTCGGCCTCGGCCCGGCACGGGTCGCACCACGAGGCCCAGAAGTTGAGCACGAGCGGGGTGCCGCGCAGCTCGCGCAACGAGACCTCGCCGTCGTCCGCGGCGCGCGACCAGGCGGCGCCGGCGTCGCGCCCGTCGGCGAGCGCGGCCAGCCTGAACGCCGGGGCGGGGACGGCCTCGCCGCGCGAGAGCGCGTCGTCGATCGTCGAGTTGGTCGCCTTCGTCGTCAGCCCGTAGACGAGCAGGGCCACGAACGCGACGGCGGCGAGGATGCCGGCGGCGCGCAGCGCGCGGCGGGCGGGGGAGCGGGTCATCGGGGCGCTTCGATCTCGAAGCGCTTGCCGAAGTCGACGAAGCGGGTGTTCATGAAGCGGGCGCGGGCGGTCATCTGCTCGGCGAGGACGCGGTGGGTCGCGAGCTCGATGGTGAGCCTGAACCATACGGGCGTGCCCTCGTCCATCAGCGCCACGACGGCGCGCCCGTCGCGCTCGGACAGCAGGCGCACCTCGCGCGCGTAGCGGCTCCACGCGAACCAGGTGCGGGTCTTGAACGCCAGGCCGCCGGCGTACTCGCCGCCGCGCCAGCCCAGGCCGGGCTGGGTGAGCCAGCGGCGGCGGCCGATCACCACGCTGCGCACGCCGCGACCGGTCTTCCAGGCGAGCCGGTCGGGCGCCTGCAGCCGGTACTCGGTCGTGGCGCCGGTACCGGGCCCGCTCGTGAGCCGCTCGATCTCGCGCACGCCGCGCAGGGCGCGCATCGTCCGCTGCGCGCGGCGCAGCAGCGCCCGCGCGCGCCGGTTGTCGCCTTGCCTCCAGGCCGCCGGCAGGGTGGTCGCGTAGCGCCGCCCGCGCTCGCGTAGCGCCACCTCGACGCCCTTCGCGTCCGGCGGCAGCCGGAAGCGCCGGCAGCCGTCCCCGCACGAGCTCGCGCGCGCCCCGGGCAGCTCGAACGGCAGCCGCGCGGGCCGGCCCCGGCGGTCGAGTAGGCGCACGGTGCCCGTCACCGCCTCGCGCGACCGCCGGATCCAGCCCGCGACGACGCTCGAGCCGGCCGAGCTCGCGACGCCGAGCTCGTCGTCTGCCGGGCGGGGGAGAGGGCATGGGTCGCAGACCGCGGCCCGCGCGTCGCCGGCCTGGGCGAGCTGGCGCGGCGGCAGCGGGAAGGCGACGAGCCCGGCGACGGCGGCGACGACCGCCAGCCCGATCCACGGCTCGCTGCGCCACACGGTCCAGTGCCGGCGCGCGGCGCCCTCGTCGCCCTCGAGCAGCCGCGGCCGCAGCCGGCGGGCGTGCACGAAGCTCGCGGCGGCGACCAGCCCGACGGCGACGATCTTGACCGCCAGCAGCCGCCCGTAAGCCGTGTCCCAGAGCGCCGCTACGCGGCCCAGCTGGGTCACGAGCGAGACGAGCCCGGTCGTGACCGCCACGAGGAACGCGCCGGTCGCGATCCGTCCGAACGGCGCCAGCACCTCGCGCGCGATCGCCACGCGCGAGCCGGCGCGGGTGAAGCGCACGACCGGCCACCACAGCAGCACGAGCAGCCCGATCCCGCCCAGCCACAGCGCGCCCGAGACGAGGTGCAGCCAGTCGTTGAGGATGCTCGGCACGCGCGGGTCGGCCGAGCCCGCGTGGCCCGAGGCGGCGATCGCCCCGAGCGCGACCACGACCGCTCCCGCCGCCGCCCGCGGCCGCCGGTCGCGCAGCGCCAGCGCGGCCGCCAGCGCGAGCACCACGAGCGCGCGGCCGATCCCGGCGACGTTCCCGCCGAGGTAGTCGCGCCATCCGGTCGACGTCGAGCCCGCGCGCGGCGTCGGCCGCGTCGGCGAACGTCGCCACCACGGCCGCGACCAGCGCGGCCCAGGCGAGGTCCCCCCGCAGGCGCCGCTCGCGCGCGCGCACGTCCTCGAGGTCGACCCGGCCGCCCTCGTCGCCGGGGTCGAGGTCGGGGACCGGCCAGCCGCGCGGACGCCCGATCAGCAGCGGCAGCAGCAGCGCGGCCGCGAGCACGAGCACGGTGGAGTAGAGCGCGATCCGCGCGGCGATCCGCACGATCCCGCCGCGCGCCAGCGGCCCGGTCTCCAGCGCCGGCGCGGCGCCCGCGTCCGCGCGCACGCCGAAGGAGAATGCGCCCTCGAGCGCGTGGCCGTCCTCGGTCGAGACGGTGTGCCAGTCGACGCGGTAGGCGCCGGTGGCGAGCTCGCCGGACGGCGTGATGACGAGCCGCTTGCCCTCGGGCCGGACGGACGCCGGCAGCGCGGCGCCGCCCTCGGCGGGACGCAGCGTCGCCCGCGCGAGCCCGCCGTTGAGCGGCTCGGTGAAGACGAGCACCACCCGCCCGGGCGAGGCCTCGAGCCGCTGGCCCGGCGCGGGCTCTGAGCCGACGTACGCGGCGTGCCCGTACGCGCTCGCCGTGCACAGGAGCACGGCGAGCACGGCGGCTGGGAGCGCGAGCAGGCGCACCCAGCCGAGTATGGCGGGGCTACGCGGTGACCTTGAAGCGCCGCACGAGCACGTCGAGCTGCTCGGCGGTGCGGGCCAGCTCGGCCGCGGACGACGCGATCTCCTGCGTGGAGGCGCTCGTCTCCTGGGTGGAGGCGGACACCTGCTCGGCGGAGGCGGAGGACTGCTCGGCCACCGCGGCGACCTCGCTGATGCCGCCCTCGGCGCGCTGGGACTCGGCGGAGATCTGCTGGACGGCGCCGGCGATCTCGGCGACGCGCTCGGTCATCGACTCGACGGCCAGGCCGATCACCTCGAACGCCTCGCGGGCCTGCTCGACGGTGGCGACGCCGTCGCCGGTGCGCTTGGCGCCCTCGCCGACGACCTCGACCACGCGGCCGGTCTCGGCCTGGATCTCGGAGATCAGCGAGGCGATCTCGGCCGCGGCGCCCTGGGAGCCCTCGGCCAGCTTGCGGACCTCCTCGGCGACGACCGCGAAGCCGCGGCCCTGCTCGCCGGCGCGGGCGGCCTCGATGGCCGCGTTGAGCGCCAGCAGGTTGGTCTGCTCGGCGATCCCGCTGATCGTGTCGACGATGCCGCCGATGCGCTCCGACTTGGCGGCGAGGTCCTCGATCGCGCGCCCGACCTGGTCGGAGTTGTCGGCGACCTGGCGGATCGCCTCGGTCGCGCGGCGTGGCGGCCTGGACGCCCTCGCGGGCGGCGTCGCGCGCCTGCTCGGCGGCCTCGGTGGTGGAAGCGGCCGTGGCCGCGCTCGCCTCGGCGGCGCGGGCGGCCTCGAGGACGGCCTCGCGGGTCTCCTCGACCATCCGCACCTGGCGCTCGGCGCCCATGGCGACGTCGCCGACGGCGGAGGCGATCTCGCCGACCGCGCGGCCGGCCTCGTCGGACGTGGAGGCCATCTGCTCGGAGGCGGCGCTGACGGTGCCGGCGCCGGCGGAGACCTCGCCGATCAGCGTGCTGAGCTGACCGCGCATGTCGTTGTAGCTCTCGATGCCGCCCTGGGCCTTGGCCAGCATCTCGTTGAAGGTCTCGGACAGCTGGCCGACCTCGTCCTTGGAGCGGACTTCGACCGGCGTGGTGACCGGCGCGACCTCGCGCGTCAGGTCGCCCTGGGCGATCGCGTCGAGGCCCTGGCCGAGGTCCTCGAGGCAGTTGTCGTTGAGGCTGCGCAGGCGGACGCCGAGGGCGGCCACCGGGCGCGTGACGGAGCGCGTGACGAGCAGCGCGAGGCCGATCGCGGCGAGCACGGCGATGACGACGACGATCACGACGGTGCGCTCCGCGGACGACGCGCTCGCCTCGGCGGCCGCGACGCCGGCCTCGGCCTGGGCCACCACCTTCTCCTCGAGCTGGTCGTGCGACACGTCGAGGCGCTCGAAGACCTCCGCCACCTCGCCCGTGTAGGCCTCGCGCGAGCCGTCGCGCTCCTCGACGCCGTCGACGGTCTCCTGCCGCGAGAGATCGAGCGCCCTGGCCGAGCTGGCCTGGAAGGCGCTCACGCCGCGCTCGAACTGCGCGAAGATGCGCTTCGCCTCGGCGCCTTCGAGTCGCGGGCCGAGCGCGGCGAGCGTCTCGAGCGCCTCGGCCGAGAGGGCGTCGATCTCCTTCTGGGTCTTGTCCTGGGCCTTCAGGTCGCCGTCCTCGACGTAGAGGTGGCGGACGAGCAGATAGCCGCTGGCGAGGAAGTCCTCGCTGACGGTGACGAGCTCTTGCAGAGCCGAGACGTCGCGCTGCTCGATCTGCTCGGCGTCGTGATGGACATCGGCCACGCCCTTCACGCCGACGACGGCGACGACGACCATGGCGAGGACGAGGAATCCGAACGCGGCGCCGAGCCGCGCGGACAGGCGCAGGTTCAGGAAGAACTTCATGGGCCGGGTCATCGGCGGGCGCGTGTGCGTCTGTAGCGCTCGCGCGCCTGCGACCACTTCCAGCGCGCCAGCAGCTCCGCCCAGTCGGCGACGCCCGCGACGAGATGGCCGAGGGGGCCGGTGTAGAAGCGGGCGGCGAGCCGGGAGCGCACGGCCCGGGCTTATACAGTGGTCGGGCCATGGCCACCGTCACCACCACCGTCACCGAGCTGCCCGAGTCCCGCGTCCGAGTGGAGGCGGAGGTCCCGGCCGCCGAGGTCTCCAAGCGCGTCGAGCAGGCCGCCCGCGGCCTCGCCCGCGGCATGCGGGTCCCCGGCTTCCGGCCCGGCAAGGCGCCGGCGCCGGTCGTGATCAAGCGCGTCGGCCGCGAGGCCGTGCTCGACGAGGCGGTCCGCGAGTCGATCGGCAGCTGGTACAGCGCCGCCATCGACGACGCGAAGGTCGTGCCGGTCGGCGAGCCCGACCTCGACCTCGTCGGCGCTCCCCGCCGAGGGCGAGCCGCTGAAGTTCGCGATCGAGATCGGCGTGCGCCCGCCCGCCAAGCTCGGCGACTACAAGGGGCTCGAGGTCCCGCGCCGCGACGCCGAGGCGAGCGAGGAGGCCGTCAACGAGGAGATCGAGCGCCTGCGCGAGCGCTCCGCCAAGCTCGAGACCGTCGACCGGCCCGCAGGCCGCGGCGACTTCGTGGTGATGGACTTCGCCGGCAGCGTCGACGGCACCGCCTTCGCCGGCGGCGAGGGCCGCGACCAGATGGTCGAGCTCGGCTCGGGCCGGCTCGTCCCGGGCTTCGAGGAGCAGCTCGAGGGCGCCGGCGCGGGCGAGGACCGCACCGTCAAGGTGACCTTCCCCGACGACTACCAGGCCGCCGAGCTGGCGGGCCACGAGGCGGAGTTCGCCGTCACGGTCAAGGAGGTCAAGGCCAAGGACCTCCCGGAGCTCGACGACGAGTTCGCCGAGGAGGCCGGCTTCGACACGCTCGACGAGCTGCGCGAGGACATCCGCGACGCGGATCGGCGAGACCGAGGGCTCCCGGATCGAGGCCGAGTTCCGCGAGGCCGCGCTCGACGCCGCCGTCGCCAACGCGACGGTCGAGGTGCCCGGACGCGCTGGTGGAGGCCCGCTCGCGCGAGCTCTGGGACCAGATGCTGCACTCGCTCTCGCACCAGGGGATCACCAAGGAGATCTACCTCCAGATCTCCGGCCGCGAGGAGGAAGAGATCATCGAGCAGGGCAAGGAGGACGCCGCGCAGGCGCTCCGCCGCGAGGCCGTGCTCGCCGCGATCATCGAGGCCGAGGGGATCGAGCCCAGCGAGGACGAGGTGCTGGAGGCCGTCGGCCAGGCGGCCGAGGGCGGCTCCCCCAAGAAGCTGCTCGAGCGCCTGAAGTCAGCGGGCCGGCTCGACGCGCTCAAGGAGGACCTCGCGCAGCGCAAGGCGCTGGACCTCGTGACGGAGTCGGCGAAGCCGGTCGCGGCCGAGGCCACGGCCTAGACGTAAGTACCGGTTCTGGCCGCGCCCGGCCGTTGCTAGAGTCGGCGATCCCGTTGCAGGATTCGAACGCGAGAAGCGAAACGAAGCGAGGACTGTGAGCCCACTCGTACCGATGGTCGTCGAGCAGACCTCCCGCGGGGAGCGCGCGTTCGACATCTATTCCCGGCTGCTCAACGAGCGGATCATCTTCCTCGGCACGCCGGTCGACGATCAGATCGCGAACCTGATCGTCGCCCAGCTGCTGCACCTCGAGAGCGAGGATCCCGACAAGGACATCTCGCTCTACATCAACTCGCCCGGCGGGTCCGTCTACGCGGGCCTGGCGATCTACGACACGATGCAGTTCATCAAGCCCGACGTGCAGACGATCTGCGTCGGCATCGCGATGTCGATGGGCGCGCTGCTGCTCGGCGGCGGGCGCGAAGGGCAAGCGGATGGCGCTGCCGAACGCGAAGATCCTGATCCACCAGGTCTCCTCGGGCTTCCAGGGCCAGGCGACCGACATCGAGATCCACGCCCGCGAGGTGATCGAGCTGCGCCGCCGGCTCGACGAGATCATCGCCGAGCACTCGGGCAAGGACGTCGAGAAGGTCCGCAACGACACCGAGCGCGACTACTTCATGAGCTCAGAGGAGGCCAAGGAATACGGCATCATCGACCGGGTGATCTCGGAGCACTGACGCCGGAGGCGTACCGTGGCACGCCCGACCGACTCCAACGAGCAGCTCCTGTGCTCCTTCTGCGGGAAGTCCCAGCGGCAGGTCAAGAAGCTGATCGCCGGGCCGGGCGTCTACATCTGCGACGAGTGCATCGATCTCTGCAACGAGATCATCGACGAGGAGCTCACCGCCCCTCCGACCTTCGACATCGACAACCTGCCGAAGCCGAAGGAGATCTGGAGCGTCCTCAACGAGTACGTCGTGGGGCAGGAGCAGGCCAAGCGCACGCTCTCCGTCGCGGTCTACAACCACTACAAGCGCGTGCAGATGATGCAGTCCGACGACTCGGACATCGAGCTGCAGAAGTCCAACATCCTGCTGCTCGGCCCGACGGGCTGCGGCAAGACGCTGCTCGCGCAGACGCTCGCGCGCATCCTCAACGTCCCGTTCGCGATCGCCGACGCCACGGCGCTGACCGAGGCCGGCTACGTCGGCGAGGACGTCGAGAACATCCTGCTCAAGCTGATCCAGGCCGCCGACTACGACGTCAAGAAGGCCGAGACGGGGATCATCTACATCGACGAGGTCGACAAGATCGCGCGCAAGGCCGACAACCCGTCGATCACGCGCGACGTCTCGGGCGAGGGCGTCCAGCAGGCGCTGCTGAAGATCCTCGAGGGCACGACCGCGTCGGTGCCGCCGCAGGGCGGGCGCAAGCACCCGCACCAGGAGTTCCTCTCGATCGACACGACGAACGTGCTGTTCATCTGCGGCGGCGCGTTCGCGAACCTCGACAAGGTCATCGAGCGCCGGATCGGCCACAAGGGCGTCGGCTTCGGCGCGGCGATCACGACCAAGTCCGAGAAGGACACGGGCGAGCTGTTCGAGGTCTGCCTGCCCGAGGACCTGATGCAGTACGGCCTGATCCCGGAGTTCATCGGCCGCCTGCCCGTCACGAGCGCGGTGCACCAGCTCTCGCGCGAGGACCTGATCACGATCCTCACCGAGCCGCGCAACGCGATCATCAAGCAGTTCCAGCGCTTCTTCGGCTTCGACGGGATCGAGCTGATCTTCTCCGACGACGCGCTGAAGGCCGTCGCCGACCGCGCCCTCGAGCGCGAGACCGGCGCCCGCGGCCTGCGCTCGATCATCGAGGAGGTCCTGCTCGAGGTCCAGTTCGAGCTGCCCTCCCGCCGCGACGTCAAGAAGTGCGTCGTGACCAAGGAGACGATCGAGCGCGGCGTCAAGCCGACGCTCGTCACCGAGGCGCCCGACGAGGGCGACTCGCCCGCGGCGAAGTCCGCCTGACGCATTCCAGCGAACGTTCGCGTACGATTCGGGACGTGCTTCGCCAGGGGTCTGCTGACGACGGTCGTGCTGCTGGCCTGGCGCCGCGCCCGCTGCGGCGCCCGCGCCGATCCCGGAGGGCCCGCAGGCCGGCTCGCTGACGCCGTTCGTCGGCGCGCCCGCGACGCAGCAGCCCGTCGAGGCGGCCGACCCGCCGCGGCACCCGTTCATGGCGCCCAACTCGCGCTCGAACCTGCACGTCGACGCCTACCAGACCGACGTCCACCAGGGGCCCGGGGCCGCTCGGGCAAGCGACATGCGCAGGGTCGAGACGTTCCTCAGCGCGGACTGCGCCTCGGTGACGTTCGACTCGCGCGGGCGGATCGTGACCGTGTGCGTCGGCCTGGACGGGCCGAAGCTGTTCCTGATGGACGCGAAGACGCTGGAGACGCTGGCGACGTTCCCGCTGCCGCCGCGGGTGCCCGGGCGGCGGCAGCATCTTCAACGACTTCGCCGGCGGCGGCTACTTCTACCTCGACGAGTCGCGACCGGGCCGTGATCCCGACGACGTCGCGGCACCTGCTCGTGGTGCGCGAGACCGCCGACGGCTCCGGCTTCGAGCTCGAGCGCGACTACGACCTCACGCGGCGCCGTGCCGCCCGGCGACAAGATCGTCTCCGCGCTGCCCGACTGAGCGGGCGCTTCTGGTTCGTCTCCCAGACCGGCGTCGTCGGGATCGTCGACCGCGCGAGCGGGCGCGGTGACGGCGCTGCCGCTGCGCGAGCGGATCGACGAACTCCTTCGCGGTCGACGAGACCGGCGGCGTCTACGTCGTCACCGACGCGGCGCTGTACCGGCTCGACGCGGGCGCGAGCGGCTACCCCGTCGTCACCTGGCGCGAGGTCTACGAGAACTCCGGGATCTCCAAGCCGGGCCAGGTCGGGCCGGGGTCGGGCACGACGCCGACGCTGATCGGCCGCGAATGGGTCGCGATCACCGACAACGCCGACCCGATGAACGTCGTCGTCTACCGGCGCGCGCCCTGCGACGACGTCGTCGCGGACGATCTGCGTGCAGCCCGTCTTCGAGAAGGGCGCGAGCGCGACGGACAACTCGCTGATCGGCGCCGGGCGCTCGCTGGTCGTGGAGAACAACTACGGCTACACCGGGCCGGACCTCCACCCAGGACGGCAAGACCACCAGCCCGGGCCTCGAGCGGGTCGACATCGACGCGGACGGCACGGGCTGCCGCTCCGTCTGGCGCTCGCAGGAGATCGCGCCGACGGTCGTGCCGAAGCTCTCGGCCGCCAACGGGATCGTCTACACGTACACGAAGGACGCGCGCGAGGACGGCCAGGACGCGTGGTACCTGACCGCGCTCGACTTCCGGACGGGCAAGACGCTGTTCAAGCGCCTGGGCGGCGAGGGGCTCGGCCACAACAACAACTACGCGCCGATCACGCTGGGGCCGGACGGCACGGCCTACGTGGGGGTGCTCGGCGGGCTGATCGGGCTGCGCGACGCGTCGCCGCCGCCGGGCGCGGGCGGAGCGCCGGCGCAGTCGGGAGGCGGCAAGCGCCGCCACGGCTCGCTGCGGCTTCGGGTGCGGCGGCTCAAGGGCGGCCGGGTGCGCGCGCGGGTGGTCGGCAAGGGCGTCCGCCAGGTTCGGCGGGTCACCTTCAAGGTGCGCGGCAAGAAGGTGCGCGTGGACCGCAAGCGCCCGTTCCGGGTCACGGTCGCGCGCAAGCGGCTCCGGCGTCACGGGCGGACTCGTGTGGTGGCGCGGATCGTGCGCAAGGACGGCACGCGCGCGAAGCGCGTCAAGCGCGTCCGGCGACGGTAGCCCCGGCGAACGTCAACTGCGCTGGGTAGGGGTGGCGAGCGGCGCCTTCGCGAGGAACTCCCGGACGGCGCGGTGGGTCGCTCGCGGCGCCTCGAGCTGGGGCACGTGTCCGCAGTCGAGCTCGAGATGCTCCGCCGCGGGCAGCGCCTCGCGCACGTGGCGGGCGAAGCCGATCGGCACGATCTTGTCCTGGCGGCCCCAGACGAACAGCGCCTCGGACTGCAGCTCGCGCAGGCGGGTCCAGAACTTGTTCGGGTCCTCGAGGTAGATGTTCCGCGCCGCGGCGTAGAAGGCCGCGCGGCCGCGCGGCGTGAGGTAGCCGCGCAGGAACTCGTCGACGCCGACCGCGCTCCAGCCGTCGTTGCCGCCCGGCACCATCGCGCGGGCGATCCGGTCGACGATCACGCGCGGCGCGGGCTGGAGCAGGCCCAGCTGGGGCGGGATGGCGCGCAGCAGCGGCGCCCAGCGGCGCTCGCGCAGCCAGGCCAGCGACGGCGCGAGCAGCGCGAGCTGGCCGGTGCGCTCCGGGAACTCGAAGCCCAGCTCGAGCGCGACCCGCCCGCCCATGCTGTTGCCGACCACATGCGCACGGTCGATCTCCAGCGCGTCGAGCGCGGCGGCCGCGGCACGGGCGAAGAAGGGCGCGTCGTAGGAGGCGCCGACCGGCATCGCGGAGTCGCCGAAGCCGGGCAGGTCGATCGCGGTGACGCGGAAGTCGCCGGCCAGGGCCGCGACGGTGGGGAGGAAGGAGGCCTTCGTGGCGCCGAGGCCGTGCAGCAGCAGGACGTCGTCGCCGGCGCCGGCGCGCAGCGTCGCGATCTCGCCGACCGCGGTGCGGACGCGGCCCAGCTGGAGCCGCTCCGGCCCCTCCATCCCGCTCGTGGCGGCGAGGAAGCCGACGCCGAGGTGCAGGTCGTCGCGGATCTTCAGCTTGCCGCGGCTGAACGCCTCCATGCCGCCGCGGACGTCCTCCGCGATGCGGCGCCAGGTGGCCGGATCGGCGGCGAGGCGCGCGTCAGGGCGGTCGCCGTTGGCGGGCGCGAGCCGCATCAGCCCGTGCTCGACGGTGGCGTCCCAGTCGCTCTCGCCGATCACGCGCAGCCGCAGCCGGGCCTGGCCCGCGGGGGCGTCGAACGCGGTCGCGTCGAAGCGACCGGCGAGGGAGCGAAGGACATCAGGGGCGCCGTGCATGCCTTCGGTGGTACCCGGAGGCAAACGCGCGTTCTGTGACGAGCATCACAACGAACGTGCGTTCCCTCGCGGCTCGCCGGCTGCGGGGATCGTGCCATGCGCCGCGGCCAGCACCGCCTCACGCCACTCGGGCACGAGGCCGGCGCGGGTGCGGCGGTCGGCGAGGTCCTCGGGCGTGAGCGCGAGCTCGTGGGCGGCGGCCCAGCGCAGCTCGGCCTCGCACACGGGCACGCCGGGTGCGAGCGGCTCCGTCGAGCCGAGCTCCGCGACCGCGGCGGCCTCGGCGCCGAACCGGCGCGCGAGCCGCGCGAGCGCGGGGCCCGCGCCGACGGCGGAGGGCGGGGCGCCCGCCACGGCCCCGCTCCCGGCGGCTGAGCCGGGCGCGCCCACCAGCGGCAGGCGGTGCGTGCGGCACGGCCGGTCCGTGATCCGGTCGACGGCGTCCTGGGCCATCGCCCGGTAGGTCGTGAGCTTGCCGCCGACGACGGTCAGGGCGCCGGTCCCGGCGTCCTCGAGGACCGCGTGGCAGCGGGAGAGGTCGGCGGTCTCGCCGTCGCCGGCCAGCAGCGGCCGCAGGCCGGCGTAGCGGCCCGCGACGTCGTCGGGGCCGAGCGAGACCTCGAGCGCCGCGCTCGCGTGCTCGAGCAGCGTCGCCTCCTCTCCGGCGCTGGGCGCGGGCACGTCGGGGATCGGCCCGGCGGCGTCCACGTCGGTGAGGCCGATGGCGACCAGCCCGTCGGCGCGCGGGAGCGCGAACACCCAGCGGCCGCGCTCGCCGGGCACGGGGACGTTGACGGCCGCGCGCGGGTCGCCGAGCCGCCCCGCGGGCACGAGCAGGTGCGAGCCGCGGCTCGGCCGCAGCGCGACACCCGGCGCGAGCTCGCCCGCCCACACGCCCGTGGCGAGGATCACCCGCCGCGCCCGCACGGAGAACCCCGCGCCGGTCACGGCGTCGACCGCGTCGACGCCGTCGTCGCGCACGCCCGTCACACCGGCATAGGTGAGGATCCGCGCGCCGTGGGCCGCCGCGGTGCGCGCGACCGCCACGACGAGCCGCGCGTCGTCCTCGAGCTGGCCGTCCCAGTTCAGCAGCGCCCCCCGCAGGCCCGGCTCGGCCAGCGCGGGCGCGAGCCGGCGCGCCTCGAGCGCGCTGATCCGCCGCGCCGGCGGCAGCACGCGCCGCGACGTGCGGGCGCCGATCCGCAGCCCGTCGCCGATCCGCAGCCCGATCTGCGTCTTGAGCGCCTTGGCGGCCGGCATCCCGCCGTCGAGCGGGATCACGAACGGCAGCGCACGCACGAGGTGCGGCGCGATCGTGCCCATCAGGAGCGCGCGCTCGCGCGCGGACTCCCAGGCCAGGCCCCAGTCGCCGCGCTCCAGGTAGCGCAGGCCGCCGTGGACGAGCTTGGAGCTCCAGCGGCTCGTGCCGTGGGCGAGGTCGCGCCGCTCCAGCAGCGCCACCGAGAGCCCCCGCGAGGCGGCGTCGAGCGCCACCCCGGCGCCCGTGATCCCGCCGCCCACGACCACGAGGTCCACGACCTCGCCGGCCGCGAGCTCCTCGAGCTCGGCCGCGCGCCGCGCCGCGTTGAGGGAGGCCGTCATGGCTTCAGGTACCCGTCGATGGCCCGGGCGAGCTCCGCCCACGCGTCGATGCCGGGGTCGCGGGCGAGCACGAAACCGCGCGCGATCAGCTCGACCCCGCGCGCCAGGGTCTCGGGGTCGCCCTCGCGCACCGAGCCGTCGCCGCGCCCGGCCTCGATCTCGGCCGCCAGCCCGGCGACGGCCAGCCGCTGCATGCCGCCGAGGCGGACGGTCACGTAGGGGAGCAGCAGCTCCGGGTCGACGTCGAGCAGCCGGGCGAACAGCGGATCCTCGTGCAGCTTCCGGCAGGCGCCCGCGACCATCGCCACCGAGCGCTCCCGGCAGGTCCCCGGCGCGCCGGCGTCGCGCGCCTCGTCGACGACGCGGCCGAACTCCCACGTCATCAGCGTCGACAGCAGCGTCTCCAGGTCGGGGAAGCGGCGGTACAGCGTCATCCGGCTGACGCCGGCCCGGCGGGCGACGTCGGAGAACGTCGTGCGGCGCACGCCGACGGCCAGCACGCACGCGCGTGCGGCCTCGAGCATCCCCTCCTCGCCGGGTTCGAACTCGTGACGTTGTGACACTTGATGGCGAACTGTAACAAGCCATGCCCACATCTAGACTCGTGCGCGTATGAGCGCCACCGACCTCGAGTCCCAGACCCGCTACGACCCGGCCGAGGCCGAGCCGCGGGTGGCCGCGCGCTGGGAGGAGTCGGGCCTGTTCCACCCCGAGCCGGGCGGGTCGCCGGAGGAGAACTACTCGATCGCGATCCCGCCGCCGAACGTGACCGGCGCCCTGCACATGGGCCACGCGCTCAACAACACGATGCAGGACGCGCTGATCCGCCTCAACCGCATGCGCGGCAAGCGCACGAAGTGGATCCTCGGCACCGACCACGCCGGCATCGCCACGCAGACGCAGGTCGAGAAGGCGCTGAAGGCGGAGGGGACGAGCCGCGAGCAGATCGGCCGCGAGGCGTTCGTGGAGCGCACGTGGGAGTGGACGCGCCGGTACGGCGGCACGATCGTCGAGCAGCTCAAGCGCCTTGGCGCCTCACTGGACTACGACGACGAGCGCTTCACGCTCGACGAGCACTACGCCGAGGCCGTGCTGAAGGTGTTCGTGGCCCTCTACGACAAGGGCCTGATCTACCGTGACAACTACCTCGTCAACTGGGACCCGGGCTCGCGCTCGGCGATCTCGGACCTCGAGGTGGAGGAGCGGGAGGTCCGCGACACCCTCTACTACATCGACTACCCGCTGGCCTCCGGCGGCGGCTCGCTGACCGTCGCCACCGTGCGCCCGGAGACGATGCTCGCCGACACGGCGATCGCGGTGCACCCCGACGACGAGCGCTACACGCGGCTCGTGGGGGAGACGGCGATCCTCCCGCTCGTCGGCCGCCGGCTGCCGATCATCGCCGACTCCTACGTCAAGCCCGAGTTCGGCACCGGCGCGCTGAAGATCACGCCCGGCCACGATCCCAACGACTTCGAGATCGGCCGCAAGCACGGCCTCGAGGAGATCTCCGCGATCGGCGAGGACGGCAGCATGACCGAGGCGGCCGGGGAGTTCGCCGGGATGACCGCGCTCGACGCGCGCGAGGCCGTGGTGGCCAAGCTGCGCGAGGAGGGGCGGATCGCGCGCACGGAGCCCTACGTGCACAACGTGCCGTTCTCGCACCGCTCGGGCAAGCGGATCGAGCCGCTGATCTCGCTGCAGTGGTTCATGCGCATGGACGAGCTCGCCGCGCGCGCGATCGAGCCGGTGCGCGACGGCCGCCTGCAGATCAAGCCCGAGGGCCAGCGCCGCCGCTACGTCGAGTGGCTGGAGAACATCCGCCCCTGGTGCGTCTCGCGCCAGCTCTGGTGGGGCCACCAGATCCCCGTCTACTACCGCGGGGAGGAGACCTATGCGGGCCTCGAGCCGCCGGAGGGCGAGGGCTGGGAGCGGGATCCCGACGTGCTCGACACCTGGTTCTCGAGCCAGCTGTGGCCGTTCGCGACGCTCGGCTGGCCCGACGACACCGCGCAGCTGCGCGCCTTCTACCCGACCGACGTGCTCTCGACGGCGCGCGACATCCTGTTCCTGTGGGTGGCCCGGATGGTGATGATGGGCCTCGAGTTCACGGGCGAGATCCCGTTCAGCCGCGTCAACGTGCACACGGTCATCCAGGCCCCGGACGGGCGCCGGATGTCCAAGTCGCTCGGCACCGGCATCGACCCGATGCAGCTGATCGAGGGCGGCCCGCGCCCGCCGGTGTTCGGGACCGCACCCACCCGGCGAGTTCCCGGCCTACGGCGCCGACGCCGTGCGCTGGGGCCTGCTGGCGATCTCCTCGAGCCAGGACGTGCGCTTCAACGAGGAGCGCGTCGCGCAGGGCCGGCAGCTCGCCAACAAGCTCTACAACGCCAGCCGGCTCGTGCTGCTGCGCGTGCCCGAGGGCACGGCGCTGCCCGAGGCGGCGCCGGCGGCCTCCACCGTCGAGGACGCCTGGATCCTCTCGCGGCTGCAGGCGGCGAAGGCCGACGTGGCGCGCGGGATCGACGACTTCGACTTCCACGTCGCCGCGCTGCGCGTCTACGACTTCGTGTACGGCGAGCTGTGCGACTGGTACCTCGAGCTGCTCAAGCCGCGCCTGTATGGACAGGTTTCGTCCTTCGACCGGCGCAAGCGCAGGTCTCCGGACGACGTTACACGCGATGCGGCGGAGTTCGCCCTGCACGTGCTGGGCGAGACGCTGGCGCTCGCGCACCCGCTGATCCCGTTCGTGACCGAGGAGATCTGGAGCCACGTGCCCGGCGCGGAGGGCCTGCTGATGGCCCGCCGCTACCCCGAGCCCGACGAGGCGCTGCGCGACCCCGCCGCCGAGGCGCAGCTGGCCCGCGCGATCGAGGCCGTCCAGGAGCTGCGCGCCTGGCGCGACAGCGTCAGGGCCAAGCCGGGCCGGCCGATCCCCGCGCGGCTCGACGGCGAGGGCTATGAGGCGACGGCCGGCCACGTGGCGCGGCTCGCGCGCCTGGAGTGGACCTCCGACGGCGGCGAGCCGGTGGCGACCGTCGGGCTCCCGGGCGCGACCGTTGCGATCTTCGCCTCCGACGCGGTCGACCTCGAGGCCGAGCAGCGCCGCGCGCAGGCGCGCCGCAAGGAGGTCGAGGCCGAGATCGCGCGCGCCGAGGGCAAGCTCGCCAACGAGCGCTTCGTGGCCAGGGCGCCCGAGGCGGTCGTGCAGGCCGAGCGCGACAAGCTGGCCCGCCTGCGGGAGGAGCTCGCGGAGCTTTGACCTGGTCGCAGGAGCGCGCCGAGGAGCACCTCCTCTCGCTGGAGCTCTTCGGCATGCGCTTCGGGCTCGAGCGCATGCTCCGGCTGCTGACCGCGCTCGGCAGCCCGCAGGAGCGCTTCGCGGCCGTCCACGTCGTCGGCACCAACGGCAAGAGCTCGACCGTCCGCATGACGGCGGCGCTGCTGGAGGCCCACGGGGTGCGCACGGGCTCGTACCTGTCGCCGCACCTCGTGCGCTTCGCCGAGCGGATACGCGTCGGCGACGACGACCTCCCGGGCGCGGCCTTCGGCGCCGCGATCCAGCGGGCCGCGGCCGCCGCCGCCAGGGTCGACCGCACGCTGACCGGCGGCGAGCGCGTGACGCAGTTCGAGCTGCTGACCGCCGCCGCGCTGGACGAGCTGGCGCGCCGCGAGGTCGAGGTCGCGGTCGTCGAGGCCGGCCTGGGCGGGCGCTGGGACGCGACCAACGTGCTCACAGCCGGCTTCGCCGGCGGGCACAGGCGGCGCCGGGGTCTGCGTGCTCACCAACGTCGGCCTCGAGCACACGCGCTGGCTCGGGCCGACGATCCCCGACATCGCACGCGAGAAGCTCGCCGTGGTCCGTCCGGACGCCACGCTCGTGCTGGGCGACGTCGATGGCGACGTGCTCGCCCTCGCGGAGCAGACCGGCGCGCGAATCGTGCGTGCGCGCGAGCTGGACGTCCCGCTGCGCGGCTTCCAGCGCACGAACTTCGAGGTCGCCGCGGCCGCGGCGACCGCCCACTACGGTCATCTGCGAGACGCAGAGGTCGCCGAGGTCGCCGCCCGGGTGAGCGTGCCCGGCCGACTGCAGGTCGTCGAGCAGGACCCGCTGACGATCCTCGACGGCGCGCACAACCCGTCGGGGATGGCCGCCCTGGCCGACGCGCTGCCCGACGTGGTGGGCGAGCGCGACGCTCGTCGCCGTGATCAGCGTCCTGGACGACAAGGACGCCGCGGGCATGCTCCGGGCCCTGATCGGGAACTGTGGCGCGATGGTCTTCACCGCCTCCCGCAACCCGCGCGCGCTCCCGCCCGCCACGCTGGCCTCGCTGGCCGGGCAGCTCGGCGGGCCGCCGACCGAGGTCGTGCCCGATCCGCACGCCGCGGTGCGCCGCGCGCAGGAGCTCGCGGGCCCGGGCGGCGCGGTGCTCGCGACGGGCTCGATCTACCTCGTGGCCGACCTCGTCGGCGAGGCCGCGGGCCGGAAGGCGTCGGCACTGTGAACGACGAGCGCGGCCCCAGCGTGCTGGCCATGATGGCGCTGGTCGCCGTCGTCGTCGCGCTGGTGATCCTGGTCTTCTTCGCTCTCGGCTACGCTTTCGGTCGGGCGTTCCTGTAACCCGCGCGGGTACGCTTCCCTACCCCATGCTCACCTTCGGCGTCTTCGGGATCACCAACGACGGCCTCAACCAGGCCGTTTCGGTGCTCATCCTCGTTCTCATCGTCATCTGGGCCGCCCTGGTCTTCTGGACCTACGCGGACGCCCGGCGCCGCATCGACGACCCGATGCTGGTGGGCTGCGCCACGGCGGCGTCGCTGTTCCCGTTCGTGGGCACGATCGTCTACGCGATCGTCCGCCCGCCGGAGTACCTGGACGACGTCCGGCTGCGCGAGCTGGAGATGACGGCCGCCGAGGCCCGCCTGGCGAACCTGGACTACCAGCTGTGCCCGCACTGCGACTACGAGGTCAAGGGCGACTACCTGCGCTGCCCGAGCTGCATGCGCAAGCTCAAGGACTCCTGCTACTCCTGCGGGAAGCCGGTCGACCCCGCCTGGAAGCTGTGCCCCTACTGCGAGGCGGAGACCGGCGCCAGCACGCCGTCCTCGTCGCGCCGCCGTCGGAGGTCCCCCACCACGGACCAGCCGACCGTCGCTCACGAAGCTCCCCCTTCCGCGTAACGTCGCACGGAGGCTCGGCGATTCCGGTCGCTACGGTCTCAGGCCGTTCGCACGCCCGTCACCGGAGTCGACGACCGGAGGGCGAAACACCAAATCCAGAAAGACGGCCACCTTGGAACGAACCCTCATCCTCGTCAAGCCCGACGCCTTCGCGCGTGGCCTCACCGGCGAGATCGTCGCCCGCTTCGAGCGCAAGGGCCTGAAGATCGCCGCGATGCGCCACATGCAGGTGACCGAGGACCTCGCCAAGCAGCACTACGCCGAGCACGACGGCAAGCCGTTCTTCGGCGAGCTCGTCGAGTTCATCACCTCCGGGCCGATCGTCGCGATGGTGCTCGAGGGCGAGCAGGCGATCAAGGCCGCGCGCCAGGTCATCGGCGCCACGAACCCGCTCGAGGCCACCACGGGCTCGATCCGCGGCGACTTCGCGGTCGAGGTCGGCCAGAACATGGTCCACGGCTCCGACTCGCCGGAGTCCGGCGAGCGCGAGGCGAAGCTGTTCTTCCCGGACGCCTAGAGCCCGGGTTCACCGATTCCCGTGCGTCCACGGATGATCGGTGAACCCAGGCTCACCCTCGCTTCGGCGTCGCCCCAGCGGCGGGCGATCCTGGAGCAGCTCGGCGTCGCCTTCGACGTCCGCCCCGCGGACGTCGAGGAGCTCGCCAGCGGCGACCCGCGCGAGCTGGCGCTCGAGAACGCCCGCCGCAAGGCGCTCGCCGTCGACGGCGAGCTCGTGCTGGGCGCCGACACCGACGTCGCGCTCGACGGCGAGGTGCTCGGCAAGCCGCGCGACGCCGGGCACGCCCGCGAGCTGCTCGCAAAGCTCGCGGGGCGCCGCCACGAGGTCGTCGGCGGCATCGCGATCGCCGAGCGCGGGGCGATCACCGCCGAAGCCGTCGTCGTCACCGCCGTCGACTTCCGCGCCCTCGACCCGGCCACGATCGACTGGTACGTCGCGACCGGCGAGTGGGAGGGCCGCGCGGGCGGCTACGCGATCCAGGGCAGGGGAGCCGCCCTCGTCGCGGGGATCGAGGGCGACTACCTCAACGTCGTCGGCCTGCCGCTGGCGCGGCTGCTCGACCTCCGGCCGGGCCTCCTGCCTAGGCCGTAGCCAGCTCCGCGGGCAGCATGCCGGGCGGGCCGAGCAGCTCGATGCCGTGCTCGGCGGCCAGCCGGCCGAGGCGCTCGACGTCCGGCGCCTCGCGCGGCGGCAGCTCGCGCCGCGGCGCCGGCTCGCCGTAGGCCTGCACGAAGCGGGCGAACGACCCGCTCGACGAGGTGACGATCATGCGCGCGGGCTCGGCCGACGTCACGCGGTAGGTGTGCGGCACGCCCTTCGGGCCGAGCGCGAACTGGCCCGGGCCGAGCACGCGGCACTCGTCGCCGGCCCACACCGTCACCTCGCCCTCGAGCACGTAGAAGCCCTCGTCGGAGTCGCGGTGGACGTGCAGCGGCGGCTGGTCGCCGGCGGGGGCGTGCATCTCGAGCACCGAGTGCTCGCCTTCGGCGAGGACCTCGGCGAGATCGTGGATGAACCAGATGGGGGTCACGGCGAGCTCCTTGGATCGGGGGTAAGCTCTGGTGCAGAGCTTATACATCCGGATCGGAGCTTTGTGAGTACGGCCAGCCTCACCCCCTTCTCGTACGTGATCCTCGTCCTCGTCGGCGAGGGCGGCGCGGGCCCGCACGACCTCGTGCGGATGATGCGCCAGGGCGCCTGGGCCTACTGGACGTCCTCCCAGAGCCAGTACTACGCCGAGCCCAAGCGGCTCGAGAAGCTCGGCTACCTGACCGCGACCAAGGGGCCCGGCCGCACGCACGACCGCACGGAGTACCGGCTCACGGACGCCGGCCGCGAGGCGCTGCGCGAGTGGCTGGGCACGCCGGCGGCGTTCCCGCGGGTCCAGAACGAGGGCGCGGTGCGCCTGTTGGGCGCCGAGTTCGCCGACCCGGCGACCGTGCTGCAGGGCCTCGGCGGCCTGCGCGAGGAGATCGCGGCGGCCCGGGAATGGCTCAAGCGCGCGGAGGAGCGCGAGCTCGGCCTGCCGCACCGTCGGCGCGTGCTGGCCGTCAACCGCCGGCTCGCGCAGCGGATCCTGGACGCCCAAGCGGCATGGCTCGAGGAGGTCGAGGCCGAGTTCGGCGGCTCCTGACGGGGCGGTTGCAGGTGCTTTGGGCCTAGGTGGCTTCGATAGACTCGTCGTCCGGCGCGGCCCCCGGTTCCGTCCCTAAGGGCGGTCGCGCGCTCTCCCATGGGCTTCTTCTCGTACCTCACCGGTTTCGGCGGCCGCGACATGGCCGTCGACCTCGGCACCGCGAACACCCTCGTGTACGTGCGGGGGCGCGGAATCGTGCTCTCCGAGCCGTCGGTGGTGGCGATCGATTCCCGCAACGGCGAGGTCCACGCGGTGGGCATCGAGGCCAAGCGCATGCTGGGCCGCACGCCGGGGACCATCTCCGCCATCCGGCCGCTGAAGGACGGCGTGATCGCCGACTTCGACGTCACGGAGGAGATGCTGCGCCACTTCATCCAGAAGGTGCACCAGAACCGCTGGGCGCACCCGCGCGTCGTCGTCTGCGTGCCCTCGGGCGTGACCGGCGTCGAGAAGCGCGCGGTGGAGGAGGCGTGCCTGTCCGCGGGCGCCCGCCAGGCCTACCTGATCGAGGAGCCGATGGCGGCCGCGATCGGCGCCGGCCTGCCGGTGGGGGAGCCGACGGGCAACATGGTCGTCGACATCGGCGGCGGCACCTCCGAGGTGGCCGTGATCTCGCTCGGCGGGATCGTGGTCTCGCAGTCGATCCGCGTCGGCGGCGACGAGCTCGACGAGGCGATCATCAACTACGTCAAGAAGGAGTACAAGCTTCTGATCGGCCAGCAGACGGCCGAGGAGGTCAAGCTCGAGATCGGCTCCGCCTACCCTCTGGAGGAGGAGGTGCAGGCCGAGATCCGGGGTAGAGACCTCGTGTCGGGCCTGCCCAAGACCGTGGTGCTGACCTCCGAGGAGGTCCGCGCCGCCCTCGAGGAGCCGCTGGTGCAGATCATCGACGCGATCAAGGAGACGCTGGACCGGACGCCGCCCGAGCTGGCGTCCGACATCATGGATCGCGGGATCATGCTGGCCGGCGGCGGCTCGCTGCTTGCAGGGCCTCGACGAGCGCCTACGCGACGAGACGCAGATGCCCGCGCACCGCGCGGAGTCGCCTCTGACGTGCGTCGCGGTCGGCTCAGGCCGCTCGCTCGAGGAGTTCGAGGCGATCCACCGCTCGAACCGAAACAACCGCAATAGGCGACCACGGCGCTGATGCGGACCTTGAAACCTTCCACCCGTTCGGAGTTCCTTTCCGTATGCACGACAAGGTCGTCAGGCGGCGCCGCGCCGTCCTCGCCCTGCTGGTCGCGCTGTCGCTGTTCCTGCTGACCGCGTACTTCGGCGAGTCCGACGGCGGTGGCCTGCACGCCACCCAGCGCGGCGCGCTCGAGGTCCTGGCTCCGATCCAGGAGGGGGCCAACAAGGCGCTCAAGCCCGCCCGCGATCTGTTCGGGTGGTTCGGCGACACGCTCGACGCCCAGGACGAGCGCGACCGGCTGCAGCGCGAGCGCGACAAGCTGCGCAGCGAGGTGGCGCAGCTCCAGGTCTCCAAGCGCGAGCTCGAGCAGCTCAAGGGCCTGCAGGAGATCAACACCGCCGGAGGGCTGCAGCAGTACGCCCCCGTGACCTCGCGCGTCTACCAGCGCTCTCCGAGCACCTGGTACCAGACCGTGAAGATCAACAAGGGCTCCAGCGACGGCGTCAAGGTCGACGACCCGGTGGTCAACGGCCAGGGGCTGATCGGCAAGGTCAAGGCGGTCTCGGACGGCAACGCGGTCGTGATGCTGCTCACCGACCAGGACTTCGGCGTCAGCGCGCTGGCGCCGCGCCGCGGGGAGCCGGGGTCGATCACGCCGATCCCCGGCGCGGGCGGCGACCTGCTGTTCGATCTCGCTCGAGAACGCGGAGAAGATCCGCACGGGCGATCTGATCGTCACCGCGGGCACCGTGTCGAACCGGCTGCCGTCGGTCTACCCGCGCTCGATCCTGATCGGGACGGTCAAGCGGATCGAGAACGGCGACGGCGACCTCGACCGGCGCATCCACGTCTCGCCGGCCGCCGACCTGCTGCACCTGGACATCGTGCAGGTGCTGACCAAGCCGGACGCCAACCTCCAGGCCGACGCGGGCGGGCGGGCGCCTTAATCACCGTGACGATCAACGGACCCGCCATCGCCCGCCTCGCCCTGCTCGGCCTGCTCGCGTCGATCCTGCAGCTGACGGCCGCCTCGCAGGTGACCATCTTCGGCGTCCCGCTGGACCTCTCGCCGCTGATCGTGGCCTCGATCGGCTTCCTGGCCGGCTCGGTTCCCGGCGCCGTCTTCGGCTTCTGCTTCGGGCTGTTCGCCGACATCGCGCTGATGCAGACGCTCGGCGTGACCTCGCTCGTGCTGACCGCGGTCGGCTACGGCGCGGGCCGCGTGCGCGAGCTGCGCGATCCCGCGCACGGGCTGGCGCCCGTCGCCGTCGGCGCGGCCGCCACGGCGGTCGCCGCGCTGAGCATCGCGCTGCTGCAGTTCCTGCTCGGCGTCGAGGCGCCGATCTCCGGCCAGGTGGTGCGCTCGATCCTGATGACGATCGTGCTCAACACGCTGCTCGCGCTGCCCGTCTACGCGCTCTGCCGCCGCGTGCTGCTGCCGTTCCTGCCCGACGACCCGCGCCGCCGCCGGCGCCGGGCGTACACGACCGGCGGCCTGAGCCCGCTCTCTCGCGCGTAGTGCCTCCGTCCCTCGAAGAGCGGCGCCCCGCGATCACGCCGCAGCTCGCGCTGCGCGTGGCGCTGCTGGGCGGCTTCGCCTTCGTGCTGTTCGCGATCGTGTTCTTCCGCCTGTGGTTCCTGCAGGTGCTCACCGGCGAGGACTACGTCAGCCAGGCGCGCGAGAACCGGGTGCGCAAGGTGCGCATCGAGGCCCCGCGCGGCAACATCGTCGACCGCAACGGCCGCGTGCTCGTGCGCACCCGCGTCGCTCCGGTGGTGCAGGTCGTGCCGAGCCAGCTGCCGGAGTCGGTGCTGAAGATCGCCGACGACTACCGCGAGGCCCGCGGCAAGGTCGAGGGCGAGCGGCTGCAGGCCGCCTCGCGCCTGCGCGGCCTGGAGCGCGAGCTCAGAGAGGACGGGCGCGGCAAGGCGACCCGTGCGGAGCACCGCGAGCGCCGCCGGCTGGCCCGCGCCGCCCGCAGGGCCCGGCCGGTCGACGTCCCGGCGCTGCCCGCGGACGCGGCCGACGTGCGCGCGCTCTACCGCCGGCTCGGGCGCGTGATCGGCGTCAGCACCCGCACGATCCACGAACGGGTCGTCGAGGGCGTGGCCGAGACGCCGTATTCCAACGTGACGGTCAAGACCGACGTCCAGAAGGCGGCGTTCAACTACCTGCGCGAGCGCAAGGAGCAGTTCCCGGGCATCGCCGTCGAGAAGCTCTACCTGCGCAACTACCCGCACGACGAGCTGGCGGCGCAGCTGTTCGGCACCCTGCGCGAGATCTCGCCCAAGGAGCTCGAGGAGCGCCGCTACCGCGGCGTCGCGGCCGGCACGCGGATCGGCGCCAGCGGCATCGAGTACCAGTACGACCCCTACCTGCGCGGCAAGGACGGCTTCACGAAGGTCGTCATCAACGCGCTCGGCAACCGCGACGAGCGGCGCGAGACCACGCGCGTGGAGCCCAAGCAGGGCAACCAGCTCAAGCTCTCGCTCGATCTCGACCTCCAGCGCACCGCCAACGCCGCGCTGGGCCGCGCGATCGCGGCCGCCGCCGGCAACGGCGCCAAGGCCGGCGCCTACGTGGCGATGGACCCGCGCAACGGCGAGGTGCTGGCGCTCGGCTCCTACCCGAGCTTCGACGCGAACGTGTTCGCCAAGCCGCTCTCGCAGCGCAAGTACGACGAGCTCAACTCCGAGGCCAAGGGCGCTCCGCTGTTCAACCGGGCGATCGCCGCGACCTACCCGACCGCCTCGACCTTCAAGATCGTCACCGCGATGGCGGCGCTCCAAGAGGGGTTGATCACCCCCAGCTCGACGATCGTCGACTCCGGCGTGTTCAAGCTCGGCGACCGCGAGTTCAAGAACGCCAAGGACGCCGTGTTCGGCCCGCTGCAGCTGCGCCGGGCCCTGACCGTCTCCTCCGACGTCTTCTTCTACGAGCTGGGCGCCCAGGCCAACGGCAAGGGCCCGATCATCCAGGACTGGGCGCGGCGGCTGGGCATCGGCCGCAAGACCGGGATCGACATCCCCGGCGAGTTCGCCGGCCTGGTGCCCGACGCCGAGTGGCGCAACAAGGGCTACGACGAGTACCTGAAGTGCACGAAGAAGGCGAAGGTGCCCGTCGCCACGCAGGAGGCGCTGTACGCCTGCGGCGGCATCGAGCGCGCCTGGTCCCAGGGCGACAACGTCAACCTGGCCGTCGGCCAGGGCGACCTGCAGGCGACGCCGCTGCAGCTCGCCACGGCCTACAGCACCCTCGCCAACGGCGGGCGCGTGGTGCGCCCGCACATCGGCCAGGCCGTCGAGGACGGCGCCGGCCGGCTGGTGCAGCAGATCCGCAAGCCCGCGCGGCGCAAGGTGGAGTTCTCGAAGGCCAACCAGCAGGCGATCATGGACGGCCTGCGCGGGGCGGCCTCCGACGACGGCGGCACCTCGGCCGACGTCTTCAGGGGCTTCCCGTACCCCGTGTACGGCAAGACCGGCACCGCCGAGCGCGCGCCCAACCCTGACCAGTCCTGGTACGCGGTCTACGTCCCGCACCCGACGCGCCCGATCGTGGTCGTCACGACCGTCGAGCGCGGCGGCTTCGGCGCGGAGACTGCGGCACCCGCGGCGCGCCTCATCCTGTCCGAGTGGTTCCATCTGAAGGACCGCACATTCCGTGCGGGCTCCAGCCAGACGCGATGAGCGCTTCCAAGACGACGATCAAACCGGCCTCCGAGCCGCCGCCCCCGCTCGTGCCGCGGGAATGGCGCCTGCGCCTGGACCCGCTGCTGCTGCTCGCCACGCTCGGCCTCGTCGTCGCGTCGCTGATCTCGCTCAACGGCGCGACGCAGAACGACATCCCGGGCCAGCCGCACTACTACGTCCACCGCCAGGCGATCTACGCCGCCATCGGGCTCGTGCTGATGTACGGCGTCTCGCGGATCGACTACTCGCGGCTGCGCGAGCTGCGCTACCCGATCTACGGGCTGATGATCGGCCTCCTGCTCCTCGTGCTGGGGATCGCGCAGGCGACGCGCGGCGCGAAGGCGTGGATCCCGCTGCCGGGCTTCAACTTCCAGCCCTCCGAGCTGGGCAAGGTCCTGCTCGTGCTCACGCTGTCGGCCTTCGTGGTCGACAGGATGCGCTCGATGGGGCGCCACACCACGGCCCGGATCATGCTGCTGGGGCTCGTCCCGACCATGCTCGTCATGGCCGAGCCCGACCTCGGCTCCGCGATGGTCTACGTCGCGGCCACGCTGGCCATCCTCTACGTGGCGGGGGCGCCGTGGCGGCACTTCGCGGCGCTCGGCACGCTGTTCGCCGTGGCGATCACGCTCGCCGTCGTGGTGCTCCCGACGGCCGGCGTCGAGGTGCTCAAGCCCTACCAGGTGGACCGCCTCACCTCGTTCCTGCACCCGTCGGAGAACCCCGGCGCCGAGGGCTATCAGCAGCAGCAGTCCAAGATCGCCATCGGCTCGGGCGAGAAGACCGGCCGCGGCATCGAGAACGCCACCCAGACGTCCCTGAACTTCCTCCCGGAGCATCACACCGACTTCATCTTCGCGGTCGTGGGCGAGACCTACGGTTTCGCCGGCGCCGCGCTGGTGCTCTCGCTCTACGCGCTATTGATATGGCGTGGATTGCACATCCTGACCGTCGCGAAGAACCTGTACGGCGCATTGCTCGCAGGGGGCATCACCGTGATGCTGCTGTTCCAGCTCTTCGTGAACATCGGGATGAACGTGGGGATCATGCCGATCACCGGTGTGACGGCCCCGCTATTGAGCTTCGGCGGCTCGTCGATGCTCTCAACGTTCCTGGCCCTCGGCCTGCTGCACTCCGTCCACGCGCAGGCGCGCGAAACGGCCGCAGCCAAGGGAAGGGCCTCCGTCTTCCAATGAGGGATCAACTTGAGAAAGCAAGTGCTGGTCACGGTCGACCGTGGGGAGACCCGCGTCGCCATGCTGGAGGCGGCGGGCGATCCCGCCGCTCCGACCAAGTCATCGCGCTCCCGTAAGCGCGGCAAGAAGGGCGCGATCCCCGAGGGGTACCGCGTCGCCGAGGTGTACTTCGAGCGCCGTGGCGGCCGCTCCATCGTCGGCAACATCTACAAGGGCGTCGTCGACAACGTCCTGCCGGGCCTGGAGGCGGCCTTCGTCGACATCGGCCTCGACAAGAACGGCTTCCTGCACGTCGACGAGATCGTCATCCCGGGCGTCGAGCAGGTCAAGCGCGGGCGCGGCTCCGGCCCGCGCATCACCGACCTGCTCAAGCCAGGGCAGGAGATCGTCGTGCAGGTCGTCAAGGACCCGCTCAAGACAAAGGGCGCGCGGTTGTCGATGGAGCTCACGATCGCCGGCCGCTACATGGTCTACGCCCCGACGGGCGAGGGCGTCGGCGTCTCGCGCCGCCTGGAGGACAAGGAGCGCGACCGCCTGCGCAAGGAGGCCAAGCAGCTCGACCTCGGCGGCGGCGGCGCGATCATCCGCACCGCGGCCCACGGCGCGCAGCGCGCGGACTTCGAGCGCGAGCTGCAGTACCTCTTCAAGCTCAACGAGGTGCTCGAGAAGCGCGTCGCGGAGGCCACCGCGCCCGCGCTGGTCTTCCAGGAGGCCGACCTCTCGATCCGCGTCGTGCGCGACATCTTCTCCGAGCACTTCGAGCGCGCGGTGGTCGACGACTCCAAGCAGCACCACCGGCTCGTCTCCTTCTTCGCGCGCACCGCGCCCGAGCTGGTCGACCGCGTCGAGCTCTGGGACGACGCCGAGCAGCCGCTGTTCGAGGCCTACGGCGTCGAGCCGATCATCGAGGGCATGCTGTCGCGGCGGGTGGACCTGCCCAGCGGCGGCTACCTGATGATCGACTACGCCGAGGCGCTGACGGTCATCGACGTCAACACGGGCTCGTTCACCGGCAAGGGCAAGGCGGCGCGGCTCGAGGACACGATCACCAAGACCAACCTCGAGGCCGCCGAGGAGGTCGTCAACCAGCTGCGGCTGCGCGACATCGGCGGCATCATCGTCATCGACTTCATCGACATGGCGCGGGCCCGCAACCGCGACACGGTGCTCAAGACGCTGCGCAAGTCGCTCGACGAGGACCGCACGAAGACCTTCGTGGTCGAGATCTCGCCGCTCGGGCTCGTCGAGATGACGCGCCAGAACGTCACCGACGGCGTGCGCGAGATCATGACCAAGACCTGCCCGGTCTGCGGCGGCGAGGGCGTCGTGAAGTCCGAGGAGACGATGGCCATCCACGTCGCGCGGCACCTGCGCGAGATGGTCCGACAGGCCGGCGCGGACGGCCCCGAGGCCTACCTCGTGCGGCTCAACTCGCGGGTCACGGCCTGGTTCACGGCCGAAGGCGCGCGCGAGCTGCAGACGCTCGAGGGGGACACGGGCCGCTTCTTCCACTTCACGGGCTCCGAGGGGCTCCCGCTCGACCACTTCTCGGTCGTGATGGAGGGCACCCGCGACGAGGTCGCCGAGGAGGCCGTGCCGTTCCGCGGCGGCGAGGAGGTCCACGTCGACATCGTCGAGCCGCACATGTACAACCCCGACGACGCCGTCGCCAAGGTCGACGGCTACGTGATCACCGTGATCAACGGCGTTGCGTTCGTCGGCGAGAAGAAGCTCGTGCGGATCGAGGAGGCCCGCCGGACCACGGCGACGGCCGCCCTGACCGGCGCGGACGCCGACGCCGCCGAGGCGGCCGCCTCCGAGCGCTCCAAGGAGCGCGAGAAGGCCGAGCAGCGCGCCAAGCGCAGCGCGGCGGCCAAGAAGGGCGCGGCCAAGCGCAAGGAGCGTGCGGCCGCGACCAAGCCCGAGCCCGTCTCCGCGCTGGACGAGACGGCCGAGGCCGAGGCCGTCGAGGCGCTCACCGACCAGCGCGACGCGGGCGCGGGCACGGGCCCCGCCGCGGCCGAGGACGCCGGGGACGACGCGCCCAAGCCGCGCCGCCGGCGCGGGGGGCGCAGCCGCTCCCGCACCCGCGGCAGCGACAACGGGGACGCGGCGAAGGCGGCCGAGGAGCCCGAGAGCGCGCCGGAGGAGGCCGACGAGGGCTCCTCCAACGGCGACGCGATAGAATCGAAGCCTCGGCGCCGCGGCCGCAGAGGCGGACGGCGCCGTTCGCGCGCCAAGGCGGGAGCCGAGGCGACGGAAGCTTCGAGCGACGAGTGATCTGACCTATGGCCTACGCAGTCATCAAGACCGGCGGTAAGCAGTACCGCGTCGAGGAGGGCACGACCCTGCTCGTGGAGCGCCTCAAGGGCGACGAGGGCTCGAAGCTCGAGCTGGAGCCGCTCCTGTTCGCCGACGGCGACAAGACCGTGTTCGGCGCCTCCGACCTCGGCAAGGTCAAGGTCGAGGCGAAGGTCGTCGGCCACGAGCGCGGCCCGAAGCTGCGCATCTTCAAGTTCAAGCCCAAGCGCGGCTACAAGCGCCGCACCGGCCACCGCCAGGAGCTGACGCGCATCGAGGTCACGAAGATCTCGGGCGGCGCGCGCTCGCGGGCGAAGAAGGACGACGCCTCCGAGGGGAAGAGCTGACATGGCACACAAGAAGGGGCTCGGCTCCAGCCGCAACGGCCGCGACTCCAACCCGAAGATGCTCGGCGTGAAGGTCTTCGCCGGCCAGACCGTCAAGGGCGGCGAGATCATCGTGCGCCAGCGCGGGACCAAGTTCAAGCCGGGCCTGGGCACGGGCATCGGCAAGGACGACACGATCTTCGCGACGTCCCCGGGGATCGTGCAGTTCCGCGAGGGCCGGCGGGGCCGCACCATCTCCGTCGACCCCGCTCCCGCCGAGTAGCCGCGTGCCGGGCGCGTAACTGCGCTGGGCAGGGCGTCAGGGGACCGTCCCGTTCGGGGGTGGGCCCTATTCGCGTGCCTGATGCACCACGATCGGGCCCAGCCCCGCCCGCCGGCGCTCCCGCCTCGCCCCTCAGCCAGGCTGCGCCGTCGGCCGGATCAGGATCTCGTTGATGTCGACGCGCGACGGCTGCTGCACCGCGAACATCACCGCGCGCGCGACGTCCTCGGCGTGCAGGGCCTCGATCTCCGGCGGTGAGTCGAAGAACGGCGTGTCGACCATGCCGGGCTCGATGACCGTCACGCGCACGCCGGTGTCGTTGAAGTCCTGGCGGGCGCCCTCGCCCATCCCGGTGATCGCCCACTTCGTCGCGCTGTAGAGCGAGCCGGGGAGCGCCCTGCGGCCCGCGACGGAGCCCGTGATCAGCAGGTGGCCCTTGGCCTCGATCAGCGCGTCGCGGGTGGCGCGGATCGTCAGCGCGGCGCCGTAGACGTTGGTCAGGACCATCGCCTTCCACTCGTCGACGTCGCCCTTCCCGAAGCCCCTCGGGCCGCCGAAGCCGGCGTTGGCGAAGGCCACGTCGAGGCGGCCGTACTCGTCCAGCGCGCGCTTGACGAGCGCCTCCTGGTCGTCCCACTCGGTGACGTCGCAGCGGACGGCGATCGCCTCTGGCAGCTCGTCGGCGAGCGCCTGCAGCTTGTCCTCGGAGCGGGCCGCGAGCACGAGGCGGTAGCCGGCCTCCGCGGCGGCGCGGGCGGTCTCGGCGCCGATGCCGGTGGAGGCGCCGGTGATCAGGAACACGGGGTTGTCTGAAGCCATGCCTCTACCGTTACCCAGGATGCTCGCTGACAGGGCCAGGATCGAGGTGCGCGCCGGCGGCGGCGGGAACGGCTGCCTGTCGTTCCGGCGCGAGGCGCACGTGCCCAAGGGCGGGCCGGACGGCGGCGACGGCGGCCGCGGCGGCGATGTGGTTCTGCGCTGCGACGACTCGCTGCGCGACCTGCAGTCCTTCAAGCGCCGCCCGCACTACCGCGCCGACCGCGGCGGCCACGGCCAGGGCGCCCAGCGCCACGGCGCCGACGGCGAGCCGATGATCGTGCGCGTCCCGCCGGGCACCCAGGTCACCAAGTGGGACGGCACCCGCTACGACCTCGTGCGGCCCGGCCAGGAGGTCACGATCGCGGCCGGCGGCCCGGGCGGGCGCGGCAACCGCCAGTTCGTGAGCCCGACGCGCCAGGCGCCGCGGCTGGCCGAGCGCGGCCTGCCGGGGGAAGAGGGCCCGGTCGAGCTGCACCTCAAGCTGCTCGCCGACGTCGGCCTCGTCGGGCTCCCCAACGCCGGCAAGTCCTCGCTGCTGGCGACCATGACGCGCGCCGCGCCGAAGGTCGCCGCCTACCCGTTCACGACGCTCGAGCCCGTGCTCGGGACGCTCGACGCCGACGACCGCCAGCTCGTGATCGCCGACATCCCCGGGCTGATCGAGGGCGCCTCCGAGGGCGCCGGGCTCGGCCACGACTTCCTCGCCCACGTGGAGCGCACGCGGCTGCTCGTGCACGTGCTCGACCTCGCGCCGCTCGACGGCTCGGACCCGGTCGAGAACCACCGCGTGATCGAGGCCGAGCTTGCCGACCACGACCCGCGGCTGGCCGAGCTGCCGCGCATCCTCGCGCTCTCCAAGGCCGACCTGGTGACCCCGGAGGCGGCGGAGGCGGCCGCCGACGAGTGGCGCTCGCACGTCGACGCGCCGGTGCTCGTGACCTCCAGCGCGACGCGCCAGGGGCTCGACGAGCTCGCGCGCGAGCTGCTGCGGCGCGTGCCGGTGGAGGAGCCGGTGGGCGACGTCGTCGGCGAGAGCGAGGTGGCCGAGTTCCAGGTCTTCCGCCCCGCCGCGCGCTCGACGTTCGAGGTCGAGCGGGTGGGCGAGGGCGAGTTCCGCGTCTCCGGCGACGCCGTCGAGCGCCTGATCGCCCGCCACGACCTCGAGAACGAGGAGGCGCTCGCCCACGTCGAGCACCGCCTGCGCCGGATGGGGGTGATCGCCGCGCTCGAGAAGGAGGGGTTCGAGTCCGGCGACGACGTGGAGATCGCCGGGGTCGTGTTCGAGCTCGACCCCGGCGCTCCGTTCTAGCCTCGGATCACGGTGACGCGAAGGTCACCGAGTGGCCGCGCACCACCGCCCCGTTGAGGGTCGAGAAGTGGATCGACTGGAAGTCGACGAAGTTGGACATCAGCGTGCACGGCGAGCCCTCCATGACCTCCTTCTCGCTCTTGACGGCCTCGGCGCAGTTGGCGTAATGGTGGTGGCCGCCCATGAGGTGGCCGAGCTCGTGCGCCACGATCTTGGCGGTCGCGTCCGTGTAGAACGTCAGCGGGCCGATCGGCACGTTGTCCTCGAAGACCTCGCCGACGGCGAACGCGTGGTCGGCGAAGCGCACACCGCCGATGCAGTCCGCCAGGCCCGCCACGCCGGTGTTGCCGTTGGCCTGGATGTCCTTGGAGGTCAGGACGTACACGAGGTCGCTGCCGGCCGGGCGTGAGCCGCCGAAGCGCGCCTTGGCCTGCTCGATCAGGTTCGGGGCGTCGTCGCCGCTGAAGGAGACGGTCTCGTAGGAGGCGGTCAGCGTGACCCCGAGCGGCGCGTAGGAGTCCGCGGCGCGGGCGAACGCCGCCTGGCCCTGCGCCTGCGAGACGCCGTCGAGCAGGACGCGCGTGCTGAGCTGGACGGTCTGGCCGTCGTCGGTGACGCCGTTGACCGAGGTGCTGGCGGGGACCGGCTCGATGCAGGCGAGCTCGGGGTCGTCGGCGGGTGTGCCGCCCGGCCAGTTGACCTGTGCCGACGCGGTCGCGGGGAGGAGGGCCGTCGCGGCGAGCGCGACGATCAGGGGTCGGTGAAGGCGCATGGGAGTCCGAACGCAGCGGAGGGCCGGACCTTGCGGTGACCTAGGCTGTGCGTCGCATGCCCGTCGCCGTGGTCAAGCTGGGATCGTCGATCGTCGCCGAGGACAACGGCGAGCTGCGGCTGTCCGTGGTCGCGCGGATCACGGAGGAGGTCGCGGCGCTGCACCGCTCGGGCGTGGACGTCGTGGTGGTCACGTCGGGGGCGATCGCCCGCGGGGTGCAGATGCTCTCGCTGCCCGTGCGCCCGACCGCGATCGAGGAGCTGCAGGCCGCGAGCGCGGTCGGTCAGGGCCGGCTGTACCGCACCTACGACGAGCTCCTGCGCGAGCGCGGGATCCAGTCGGCGCAGATGCTCCTGACGTTCTTCGACATGAGCGTCCGCACGCACTACGTCAACGCGCGCCGGACGCTGCGCAAGCTGCTCGAGTGGCGGATCGTGCCGGTCATCAACGAGAACGACACGACGACCACCGACGAGATCTCCTTCGGCGACAACGACTTCCTGGCCGCCCAGGTCGCGGTGCTGGCCGGCGCGCAGCTGCTGCTGCTGCTCACCGACCAGGAGGGGCTCTACACGGCCGATCCGCGCGTGGAGCCCGAGGCGCAGCTCGTGCGCGAGGTCGGCGACCCGGAGACGCTGGCCGCGCTCGACATCGGCCACTCGGTCTCGCCGCTGGGCTCGGGCGGGATGCGCTCGAAGGTCGTGGCGGCCGAGATGGCGGCTGCGGCCGGGATCCCGACCGTGATCGGCTCCGGGCTGGTGCCGGGCGTGCTCGCCGACGCGTGGGCGGGGGAGGGCACCGGCACCCGGTTCCTGCGCCAGCCCGTGCGGCACTCGAGCTTCAAGCTGTGGCTGAAGTACGCCAAGCCCACGCGCGGGACCGTGACCGTCGACGCGGGCGCCGCGCGGGCGCTGCGCGAGGGCGGCACCTCGCTGCTGCCGGTGGGGATCGTGGGCGTCGACGGCGTCTTCGACGCGGGCGAGGCGGTCGAGGTGGTCGCCCGCGACGGCAACGGCGGCCCGATCGGCAAGGGGATCTGCAACTACTCCGCCGCCGAGCTGCGCCAGGTGATGGGGATGAAGTCGGCGGCGGTGCGCGGGGTGCTGCCGCAAGCGGTGGAGGAAGCCGTGCACCGCGACTACTTCGTGCTGGCCTAGGTTCGAACCCGCCGCCAGCCTAGAATTCCCCCATGGCCGCCATCTCCTCGCCCACTTCGGTCTCGGACATCTGCCTGGCCGCCAAGACGGCGGCGCGCGGGCTGGCGGCGACCAGCTCCGCCGTCAAGGACGCCGCGCTGCTCGCGATGGCCGCTGCGCTGGAGGCGCGCGTGGGCGAGATCCTCGAGGCCAACGCGCGCGACCTGGAGGCCGGCCGCGAGAGCGGGCTGTCGCCGGCCCTGATGGACCGGCTGGCGCTCGACGAGCGCCGCGTCGTCGCGATGGCGGCCGGCGTGCGCGAGATCGTCGCGCTGCCCGACCCCGTCGGCGAGGTGATCGACGGCTTCCGGCTGCCCAACGGGCTCGACGTGCGCAAGGTGCGCGTGCCGCTCGGCGTCGTCGCCGTGGTCTACGAGGCGCGGCCGAACGTCACGATCGACGCGGCGGCGCTGGCGTTGAAGTCCGGCAACGCCGTGGTGCTGCGCGGCTCTTCGAGCGCGGCGCACTCCAACGAGGTGCTCGCGCGCGTGGCCGTGGAGGCGGTCGAGGCGGCGGGGCTGCCGGCCGGGTCGCTGTCGCTGGTGGCGGGCGGCGGCCGCGAGGAGCTGGCCGAGCTGGCCGGCCAGGAGGGCGTCGTCGACCTGATCATCCCGCGTGGCGGCGAAGGGCTCAAGAAGGCCCTGAGCGCCGTGGCGAAGGTGCCGGTCATCTACGCCGCCTCCGGCAACTGCCACGTCTTCGTTGATGCGAGCGCGGACCTCGAGCGGGCGCACGCGATCGTGCTCAACGCCAAGACGCAGCGGCCCGGCGTGTGCAACGCGGCGGAGACGCTGCTCGTGCACGAGGCGGTCGCGGCCGAGTTCCTGCCGCTCGTGCTCGACTCGCTGCGCACCGCCGGCGTCGAGCTGCGGGGCGACGCGTCCGTGCGGGCGATCGACGGCGCGGTGGTCGAGGCGGGGGAGTCCGACTGGGCGGAGGAGTTCCTCGCGCTCGTGCTCGCCGTCAAGGTGGTCGGCTCGGCCGAGGAGGCGATCGCGCACGTCAACGCCTACGGCTCGGGGCACTCGGAGGCCATCCTCACGCGCGACACCGCGAGCGCGCGGGCGTTCCAGCTCGGCGTCGACGCCGCCTGCGTGTACGTCAACGCGTCCACGCGCTTCACGGACGGCGGCGAGTTCGGGATGGGCGCGGAGATCGGCAACTCGACCCAGAAGCTGCATGCCCGCGGGCCGATCGGCGCGCGCGAGCTGTGCACGTTCAAGTACCTGGTCGAGGGCGACGGGCAGGTCCGGCCGTGAGCGCGCGGTCGGCGACCGGCTAGTGGCGCGTGTCGGGCTGCTCGGCGGGACCTTCAATCCGCCGCACATCGGCCACCTGGTCTGCGCGCAGGAGGCGTGGGCGCAGCTCGGCCTGGACCGCGTGCTGCTCGTGCCGGTGCACTCGCCTCCGCACAAGGAGGCCGCCGGCGACCCGGGCGTCGCGCACCGCGTGGCGCTGTGCGAGGCGGCCGTGGCCGGCGACGAGCGCTTCGAGGTCTCGCGCGTGGAGGTCGACGTCCCGGGGCGCTCGTACACGGTCGATACCCTCAACAGGCTCTATGAAGCCCGTCCGGAGGACCAGCTGACCTTCATCGTCGGAGGCGACATGGCCGCCTCGCTGCCCGAGTGGCGCGAGCCGCGAGCCATCCTCGAGCTCTGCACGCTCGGCGTCGCCGCCCGCGACGGCGTCGGCCGCGAGCAGATCCTCGAGCGCCTCGACCGTGAGCTGCCGGGCGCCGCAGACCGTCTCCAGTTCTTCGACATGCCACGCATCGACGTCTCCTCCACGCTCGTCCGCCGCCGCGTCGCGGCCGGGCAGCCCGTGCGCTACCTCGTCCCGGACCCGGTCGCGGCCTACATCGAGCGCGAGGGGCTCTACCGGTGAGCGAGCAGCCGCAGCAGAAGCCCGTCCTCGAGGGCGCCGAGCTCGCCTCGGTCATCGAGGGCTACGCCTCCGACGTCAAGGCGGTCGACGTCGTCGAGCTCGACCTGCGAGGCGTGCTCGGCTACACGGACTACTTCGTCATCTGCTCAGGCAACACGGACCGGCAGACCAAGGCGATCCACGACCGCATCCACCAGGGCCTCAAGAAGGAGCACGGCCTTCTCCCGCGCCGCGTGGAGGGCCTCGGCGAGGCGCGCTGGATCCTCCTGGACTACCTCGACGTCGTCGTGCACGTCTTCACGCCGGAGGCGCGCGACTTCTACCGCCTCGAGCAGCTCTGGGGCGAGGCCCCGAAGCGCGCCGTCGCCGACGAGCCCGCCTAGAGCCCGGATCCGGGCTGAACGCAGCGAGGCCGCCCATCAGGACGGCCTCGAAGTGGAGCTAGCCGGGCTCGAACCGGCGACCTTCTGGCTGCCAGCCAGACGCTCTCCCAGCTGAGCTATAGCCCCGGGAAGCAGATATCGCTCTGCAGAGTTTATCGCGGATTGCTGCCCGTTGGCTGCGGGCTGCAAGCGAAGATACATCGCGCGCTTGCCCTGCACGAGGTCGATCGGCAGCCAGTAGCAGAGCTTGAGCTCCTGGCAGTAGACCGCCACGGCGTCGATCTCCGCGGCGCTGTACGTCGAGTAGACATAGCCGCGCGGGGTGTGCCGACACGTGGCGAGGTGGACGTTGATGATCGCGCCCTGCCTCGGCGCCCATTTGCACTGGACCCGATAGAGCCGGTGGTCGATGTCGAACACGAGGTCGTAGCGCCGGCCCTCGATCATCGGCCGCAGTACGACCACGCCCAGCTCGGCCGCCGCCGCCGTGATGGCCGACTCCGCTATCGCTCCCTTGAGGGTCGTGTCCGACATTCGAATACGAACACTAGTTCGTGTTGCGGACGGATCCGGCTGCACACCGGCCCCGCGCTAACCTCCGCGCTCCCATGAGCGAGCACCGCTACGACCCGCGATCGATCGAGCCCAAGTGGCAGGAGATCTGGGAGCGCGAGCGCACGTGGGAGGTCTCCAACGAGGAGGTCGAGGGCGAGAAGAAGTCCTACGTGCTGGAGATGCTCCCGTACCCCTCCGGCGAGCCGCACATGGGGCACCTGAAGAACTACTCGGTCGGCGATGCGGTGGCGCACTTCCACCGCCGCACGGGGCGCAAGGTGCTGCACCCGATGGGCTACGACGCGTTCGGGCTGCCGGCCGAGAACCACGCGATCAAGACGGGAGAGCACCCGCGCGACTCGACGGCGAAGTCGATCTCGCAGTTCCAGACGCAGCTGCGCCGCTGGGGGCTGTCGATCGACTGGTCGCGCGAGTTCGGCACCCACGAGCCGCGCTACTACCGCTGGACCCAGTGGCTGTTCCTGGCGCTGTACGAGCGCGGGCTGGCCTACCGCAAGGAGGCCGCGGTCAACTGGTGTCCCGTCGACGCGACCGTCCTGGCCAACGAGCAGGTCATCGACGGCCGCTGCGAGCGCTGCGGCAACCTCGTCGAGGCCCGCCAGCTCGAGCAGTGGTTCTTCCGCATCACGGACTACGCCGACCGCCTGCTGGACGACCTCGACGACATCCGCTGGCCCTCGCACGTCAAGACGATGCAGCGCAACTGGATCGGCCGCTCCGAGGGCGCCGAGGTCACGTTCGCCGTCCCCGGGACCGGCGCGGAGTACCCCGTCTTCACGACCCGCCCGGACACGCTGTTCGGCGCGACGTTCTTCGTGATGGCGCCCGAGCACCCCGACGTGCTCAAGCTTGCCGCCGGCACCGAGCACGAGCGGTCCGTGCGCGACTACGTCAACAAGGCGCTGACGGAGTCCACCGACGAGCGCAGCGACGCCGACCGCACGAAGACCGGCGTGCCGCTCGGCCGCAGCGTCGTCAACCCCGTCAACGGCGAGCGGATCCCGATGTGGGTTGCCGACTACGTCCTGATGGAGTACGGCACGGGCGCGATCATGGCCGTCCCGGGCCACGACGAGCGCGACCACGACTTCGCGACGACGTTCGACCTGCCGATCCGCAAGGTCATCGACTGCGGCGAGGAGCTGCCGTGCTCCGACGACGGGCCGATCGTCAACTCCCATCCCGACTTCGACGGGATGCACAACCGCGACGCGCTGGAGAAGATCGTCGACTGGCTCGACGAGCAGGGCAAGGGCCACCGCTCGATCAACTACCGGCTGCGCGACTGGCTGCTCTCGCGGCAGCGCTACTGGGGCTGCCCGATCCCGATCGTCTACTGCGACTCCTGCGGGATGGTCCCGGTCCCGGAGGATCAGCTGCCGGTCCTGCTGCCGGAGGTCGAGGACTACGCGCCCAAGGGCCGCTCGCCGCTGGCGGCGGCCGAGGACTGGGTCAACACGAGCTGCCCGCGCTGCGGCGCGCCCGCCCGCCGCGAGACGGACACGATGGACACGTTCGTCGACTCCTCCTGGTACTTCCTGCGCTACACGGACGCCGACAACGACACCGCGCCGTGGGACCCGGAGGTCGCGAACCGCTGGACGCCGATCGACCAGTACATCGGCGGCGTCGAGCACGCGATCCTGCACCTGATGTACGCGCGCTTCTTCGTGAAGGCGCTCGCGGACATGGGGCTGCTGGAGGCTCAGGAGCCCTTCGAGGCGCTCTTCACGCAGGGGATGATCACCCGCGACGGGGCGAAGATGTCCAAGTCCAAGGGCAACATGATCAGCCCCGTGCCGTACGTCGAGCGCTATGGCGCGGACACGGCCCGCTGCTACATCCTCTTCATCGGCCCGCCGGACCACGACGCGGACTGGACCGACAAGGGGGTCGAGGGCGTCCACCGCTTCCTCGGCCGCCTCTGGCGGCTGGGCGCGGACGTCGCGGCGGCCTCGGGCCAGCACGAGCCGCTCGGCCCGCTCGACGACCCCGAGGGCGACGACCTGGAGCTGATGCGCAAGGCGCACTGGGCGATCGACAAGGTCACCGAGGACATGGCCGGCCGCTTCGCGTTCAACACGGCGATCGCGGCCGTGATGGAGCTCGTCAACGAGGCCTACCGCCACCGCGAGTCGGTGCACCCGTCGACGCTGCACTTCGCGACCGCGACGGCCGCCTCGCTGATCTTCCCGTTCGCCCCGCACACGGGCTCGGACGTCTACGACATGCTCACGGGCGATCGCGTCTGGGAGCAGCCGTGGCCGTCCGCGGACCTGGCCCTGCTGGAGCGCGAGACCGTCGAGGTCGTCCTGCAGGTCAACGGCAAGCTGCGCGACCGGATCCAGGTGCCGGCCGACGCGACGCGCGAGGCGCTCGAGACGCTGGCACGCGACCAGCCGCGGATCCAGGCGCACCTCAACGGCAACGAGGTCGTGAAGGTGATCGTGGTGCCGGCGAAGCTCGTGAACTTCGTCGTGCGCTGAGCGTCGCGTCGCGCCGCGCCTGCGGACCGCGACCTGATTCGGCACACGTGCATCGCACTTTCGTCGCAGGCCGCGACAGACACGCGCAGCGATGCCGCCTAGCTTGGCGGCATGCCCGAGCTCACCCCGCGCCAGCTGTTGCTCTGCGGCCTCGCGCTGCTCGGCTTGGCGGTGTTCGCCGTCGTCTATGCGGGGCGTGGCGACGGGGTGGCGGCGGCGCCGCGCGCGGCCTCGCTGGAGGTCCGCGCCGGTGACGCAGGGGGCGCGCTCGTGGTGCACGTGGCGGGCGCCGTGCGGCGGCCGGGCGTCTACCGGCTGCGGGCCGGGGCGCGGGTGGCGGACGCGCTGGAGCGCGCGGGCGGCGCCCGGCGCCGGGCCGACCTGGGCGCGGTCAACCTGGCCGCGGAGCTCCAGGACGGCCGCCAGGTGCTCGTCCCCGTGCGCCCGCCGGGCGGGGGAGCGGCGACCGCCGCGGCGGCGGGCGGCACGGCGCCAGGCGTCCCACTGGACCTGAACACGGCGACCGTCGAGCAGCTGGACGAGCTGGACGGCATCGGCCCCGCGACGGCCCAGCAGATCGTCTCCTACCGCGAGGAGCACGGCGGCTTCGGCTCCGTCGAGGAGCTCGACCAGGTCCCGGGCATCGGTGAGACCCGCCTCGCCGCCCTGCGCGAGAAGGTCCGCGTGTGACCCGCCGGGCGGCCGCGGTGCGGGCGGCGGTCGCGGCAGCCGCGGCCGTGGCGGTCGGTCACCCCCGCCACGCGGCGCTGTTCGCGCTCGTCGGCGGGCTCCTGCTCGCCCGGGCGCCCCTGTGGGCGGGGCTCGCGCTGGCGGCGGGGCTCGCGCTCGCTGCGCTCGCCGCCGGCCGAGCGGCCCTCGCCGCCACGTCGGCGGGCTTCATGCTCACACCCGCGGCGGTGCCGGGCGCCGGCGTCGCGCTCGCCTGCGCGGTCGCCGCCCTCGCCGGCGGCGCGATCGGGAAGGAGCGGCTGCGGGTCGTCGACTCGGGCAGGCTGGCGGCGATCGCGGGAGCCTCGGTCTCCGAGCGGGTCGTGCTGCTCGAGCCCCTGCGCCGGCGCGGCGGCGGGCCGGGCGTCGCGCGCGTGCGGCTGGCGACCGGCCCGCTGCGCGGCGAGGGCGCGGTCCTCCGGGTCCGCGGCGAGGTGCGGGCGGCCGCGTCGCCCACAGATGGTGTCCCGGGCCTCGCGCCCGCGGGCGGTGGCTCTGCGGAGGGCGGCGAGCCCGCGGTCGGGGACATCCTCGCGGTGGAGGGGAGCGTCGCGCCGCTCGGCTTCTTCGACGCCTACCAGCGCCCTCGCGGTGCGGGCGCGGCGATCGACGCCCGCGACGTGCGGCGGACCGGTGATCGCCGCGGCGGGCTCGCGGGCGCGCTGGACTCGGTGCGCCGCCGGGCGGAGCGCGGGCTCGAGCGCGGCCTCCACGAGGAGGACGCCGCGTTGCTGCGCGGGATGGTCCTGGGCCAGGACGAGCGGCTCTCGGACGCGGTCCGCGACGAGTTCCAGGTCTCCGGGCTCGCGCACCTGCTCGCGGTGTCGGGCCAGAACGTGATGCTGCTGGCGATCCTCGCGCTCGCCGTCGCGGGCGCCGCCGGCGTGCCGCTGCGGGCGCGGCTGGTGCTCGCTCTGGCGCTCGTCGCGGCGTACGTGCCGCTGGCCGGCGGGGGGCCGTCGATCCAGCGCGCGGGCGTGATGGGCGCCGCGGGCCTGGTGGCCGCGCTCGCCGGGCGGCCCGCGTCGCGCTGGTACGCCGTGGGGCTCGCGGCCGCGGGGACGCTGGCGCTGAACCCGCTCGCGGCGCTCGAGCCCGGCTGGCAGCTCTCGTTCGCGGCCGTGGTCGCCCTGCTGGCGATGGCGCCCGCGTTGCGCGAGCTGCTCGCCCGACGGCTGCCCGGCCCGGTCGCCGACGTGGCCGCGATCACGATCGCGGCCACGGCCGGCACGGCGCCGCTGATGGCGCTCCACTTCGAGTCGTTCTCGCTCGTCTCGCTGCCCGCCAACCTCGCCGCCGCGCCCGCCGTGGCGCCGATCATGTGGCTCGGGATGCTCTCGGCGGCCGCCGCGCAGGCCTCACCGGCGCTGGCGGCGCCGCTCAACGCGCTCGACGGCCCGCTGCTCGCATACCTGACCGGGGTGGCCCGTGCCGCCGCCGGCTTGCCGCACGCGGCGCTCCCGGTGCGGCTGGGCTCGCCCGCCGCAGTCGCGGTCGCCTTCATGGTCCCGGCCGCGCTCGCGGCGGCCACCCGCGCGGCCGCGCGGCGCCTGCCACCGCACGCCGGGCTCGGGCTCGGGCTCGGGCTCGGGCCCGCGCACGCCCGGCTGCGGCCGGTGCCCGTCGTCGCGGCGGTGGGTTGCGTGGCCGCCGTCGCGGTGCTGTGGTGGCGTCACGCCCATCCGCCGTTCCGCGCCGGGCCGGGCGAGGTCGTCGTGTCGTTCCTGGACGTCGGCCAGGGCGACGCGACGCTGATCCAGGACGGCACCGGCACGAGCGTGCTGTTCGACGGCGGGCCGCCCGAGGCGGCGGTGCACCGCGCACTGCGCGCCGCGGGCGTGCGGCGGCTGGACCTCGTGGTCGCGACGCACCAGTCGCGCGACCACCAGGGCGGCCTGCACGCCGTGCTGGCCCGGATCCCGACGCGGCTGCTGCTCGAGAACGGCGACGGCACCGCAGACCCCGACTTCCGCCGCCTGCTCGCGGAGGCCGACGCCCGCGGCATCCGGCACGTGCCCGCCCGCCCCGGGCAGGTGCTCGGCGTGGGCCGGCTCACGGTCCGCGTGCTCGCGCCCGCCCCGCGGCCACCCGGCGCGCCGCCTCCGGAGGACCCCAACCCGCGCGGCGTGGCGGCCGTCGTCAGCGCCGGGAGCTTCGACCTGTGGCTGTCCGCGGACGCCGAGAGCGGCGCCATCCTGCCGCTCCCGCTGCGCCCGGTCGAGGCCATGAAGATCTCCCATCACGGCAGCGCCGACCCCGGCCTGCCCGCGGTCCTGCGCCGCCTGCGGCCCCAGGTCGCGACCATGGAGGTCGGCGCGGGCAACGACTACGGCCACCCGGCCCGGAGCACGCTCGACGCCTTGCGCGCCGTGCCGCGGGTCTACCGCACCGACCGCGACGGCACGGTCGTGCTGCGCGTCGCGGACGGCCGCATGACCGTGCAGACGGGCGCGTGACGCGCCGCGCCGCCGTGGGGTCCGCGGGCGGTTCTAGACTCGGCCGCCGTGCCCTCGTTCAAGGCCGCCTACCTGATCCACGGCGACGACCACGGCCGCATCGCGGAGCGCCGCACCCGGCTGCGCGCGGTGGCCGAGGCCGAGAGCGGCACGGCCGGGGTGGAGGTCTTCGAGGCCGACGGCTGCACGTCCGAGGCCGTGATCGGCGCGCTGTCGGCGATGACGTTCGCGATCGGCCGGCGGTTCGTGATCGCCGACGGCGTGGAGCGCTGGAAGGACGCGGAGGGCGAGCAGGTCGCCGCCGCGCTGGCCGGCGTGGACCCGGAGTCGCTGACCGTCGCGTTCTTCGCGCGCGAGGAGGGACGCAACAAGGTCCCGGCCGGGCTGGTCAAGGCGGTCACGGCCGCCGGCGGTCAGATCGCCGAGGAGAGCCAGGTCAAGCCGCGCGAGCTGCCGCGCTGGATCACCCAGCGCGCATCGGAGCTCGGGCTCGAGCTGGACAACCAGGCGGCACGGGCGCTGCTCGCGCAGGTCGGGGACCGCCAGCAGCGGCTGCTGCGGGAGCTCGAGAAGCTCGCGCTCGAGCACGGCGCCGGAGCCGTCGATCGGCGTCGAGGAGGTGCAGGAGTCCTGCGCGAGCTCCGTCGAGCGCAAGGTCTGGACGCTCGCCGACGCCGTCGTCGCCGGCGACCGCAAGGCCGCCACGCGGCTGCTGATGGAGCTGCGCGGCCAGGGCGAGCGGCTCCCGGGCCTGCTCTACAACATGGTCCGCCGGCTGCGCGACGCGCTCGCGATCGCCGAGGCGCTCGCCGCCGGCCAGGCGCCGGCGCAGATCAAGAAGGGCCTGCGGATGCCCGGCTTCGCCGCCGACCGGCTGATCACCGACGCGGGCCGCCGCGACGTCGAGGCCTACCGCCAGGCGCTGGTGTTGATGGCCGACCTCGAGGCGGAGAGCCGCGGCCACGGCGGCGGCGGGCTCGACGAGTCGACCGCCGCGGTGCGGACGGTCATCGCGGCCTCGAGCTGACCGCGGCCAGGCGACGAGACGAAGGCCACTCCCGGCAGGCGGGAGCCGGATGGGTCTCGCTGCGCGAGAGAGCCGGGCTAGGCGCCGCGGCGCAGGCGAGCCGCGCGGGACTTCTTGCGCGCGCCGGTGTTGCGGTGCAGCGCGCCGCGCTTGACGGCCTTGTCGATCAGCTTGACCAGGTGGAGGTGGTCAGCGTCGGCCTGCGCGTCGTCGCCGGCCTCGACGGCGGCGGCCAGGCGGCGGAAGTACGTCTTGATCGAGGACGTGTACTGCCGGTTCTCCTGGCGCTCGCGGAGCGACCGTGCGTTGCGCTTGATCTGTGAGGAGATGTTGGCCATGACGCAAAGAGGCCGCGGAATGGCCGCGGCGGGCGCGTACTATAGCGCGCCGCTTGTCCGTGGACCGCGCATCCGACCCGCCGGAGGACCAGCGCCCCGCAGGCGGGGCGGAGCCCCCCTCGTCCGGTGACGGCGGCGGCCGCCGGATCGCCCTCAACACCGCGATCTTCTCGATCGCCACGGGCTTCTCCCGCGTCGCGGGCCTCGTGCGCGAGATCGTCGCGGCCCGCTATTTCGGCACCACGGGCGCCGCCTCGGCGTTCACGCTCGCCTTCCAGGTCCCCAACCTCGTCCGCAGCCTGTTCGCCGACGCGGCCCTCTCCGCGGCCTTCGTGCCCGTCTTCACCGAGCTGCTGGAGAAGGACAAGAAGCGGGAGGCGTTCAACCTCGCGGGCGCGATGTTCGGGCTGATCCTGTCCGTGCTCGGGATCCTCACCGTCGTCTTCATCGCGCTGGCGGGCGTGATCATCCCGCTGTTCACGGGCGGCTACACGCAGACGCTCGAGGACCTGGCCGTGGGCCTGAGCAGGGTGCTGTTCCCGATCCTCGTGCTGCTCGGCCTCAACGGCCTGCTGGTCGGGATCCTCAACGCCTACGACCACTTCACGATCCCCGCGCTCTCGCCGCTGGTCTGGAACGTCGTGATCATCGTCGGGATGGTGGCCCTGCGGCCGCTGTTCGACGGCCCGGACGAGCTCTACGCGTACGCGATCGGCGTCCTGGCGGGGACGATCGTGCAGTTCGCGATGGCGATCCCGCCGCTGCGCCGGATCGGCTTCGACCTCAAGGTCTCGCTGAACTGGCGCGACCCCCGGGTCACGCAGATCCTGAAGCTGATGCTGCCGGTCGCGATCGGCCTGGGCCTCATCAACTTCAACCTGCTGATCAACACGACGCTCGGCTTCCGCGTCTCGGAGGAGGCGCCGTCGGCGATCGACAAGGCCTTCCGCCTCTACATGCTCCCGCAGGGGATGTTCTCCGTCGCCGTCGCGACCGTGCTGTTCCCGGCCATCTCGCGGCTGGCCGCGCGCAAGGACCTCGACGGGCTGAGACGCACGAGCGCCAACGGCGTCCGCCAGATCGCGCTGCTGCTGATCCCCAGCGCCGCCGCCACGCTCGCGCTCGCGGAGCCGATCACGCGGCTCGTCTACGAGGGCGGCACGTTCGACGCCGAGTCGACCGACCAGACCGCGGAGGCGCTCACGTGGTTCGCCTTCAGCCTGCCCTTCGCGGGCGCCAACCTGATGCTCACCCGCACCTACTTCTCGCTCCAGGAGCCGTGGACCCCCACGGTGCTGGGCGGGGCGACGCTGGCCATCAACGCCGCGGTCTCGGCAGCGCTCTACGGGCCGCTCGGGATCGCCGGCATCGTGATCGGCACGGTCGCGGGCAGCGCCGTCATGACCGTCGGGCAGGCGTACTTCCTGCGCCCCAAGCTGAACGGGATCGACGCCGCGAGGACGATCCGCGCCGCGGCGCTGATGATCCTCGCCGCCGCACTGCTCGGGATCACCGCCTACGGCACGTGGTGGCTGCTCGACGACCTGCTCGGCGACAGCCGCCTCGCGCAGGCGATCTCCGTCGTCGGGGGGCTCACGGCCGGGACCGCGGTCTACATCGCCGCCGTGCTCGCCCTCCGCATACCCGAGGCCACCCAGATCCTCGAGCTGATCCGCAGCCGGCTGCGCCCGCGCGCCTCGTAGTCTCTACTGGTCGTGGCGGACCAGGCCCATATCCGGAACTTCTCGATCATCGCCCACATCGACCATGGGAAGTCGACGCTGGCCGACCGCATCCTCGAGACCACCCACACGGTCGACCCGCGCGCCATGAAGGCCCAGCTGCTGGACAGCATGGACCTCGAGCGCGAGCGCGGGATCACGATCAAGGCCCAGGCCGTGCGGGTCTTCTACGAGGCCCAGGACGGCGAGACCTACCAGCTGCACCTGATCGACACCCCCGGCCACGTGGACTTCACCTACGAGGTGAGCCGCTCGCTGGCGGCGTGCGAGGGCGCGCTGCTGCTCGTGGACGCCTCCCAGGGCGTCGAGGCCCAGACCGTCGCCAACACCTACCTGGCCGTGGACTCCGGGCTGGAGCTGATCCCGGCCATGAACAAGGTCGACCTCCCGGGCGCCGAGCCCGAGCGCGTGGGGGAGGAGATCGCCGACCTGATCGGCGAGGACCCCAACGAGGTCAAGCGCATCTCCGCCAAGACGGGCGAGGGCGTCGACGAGCTGCTGGAGGAGATCGTCCGCCGCGTCCCGCCGCCGCACGGCGATCCGGCCGCGTCGCCGCGCGCGCTGATCTTCGACTCCGAGTACGACCAGTACCGCGGCGTGATCGCCTACATCCGCGTCGTCGACGGCACCTTCACCAAGGGCGAGACGATCCGCGCGATGGCCAACCAGACCGAGGCCGAGATCGACGACATCGGCTTCTTCACGCCCGCCCAGCTGCCCGCCGCGAAGTTGAGCGCCGGCGAGGTCGGCTACCTGATCACCGGGCTCAAGGACGTGACCAAGCTCGCCGTCGGCGACACCATCACCACCAAGCGCGACGCCGCCGCCGAGCCGCTGCCCGGCTACCGCGACGTCAAGCCGATGGTGTTCTGCGGCCTGTTCCCGATGAACAACGACGACTACCCGGAGCTGCGCGACGCGCTCGAGAAGCTCGAGCTCAACGACGCCGCGCTCTCATGGGAGCCCGAGACCTCGGACGCGCTGGGCTTCGGCTTCCGCTGCGGCTTCCTCGGCCTGCTGCACATGGACATCGTGCGCGAGCGCCTGGAGCGCGAGTACGACCTCGAGCTGATGGCGACGATGCCCTCGGTCGAGTTCGAGGTCACGCTGACCGACGGCGACGTGATCCCGGTCCACAACCCGACCGACATGCCCGATCCCGCCCGCATCGCGGAGATCCGGGAGCCCTACATCCGCGCCTCGATCCTCACGCCGAAGGAGTACATCGGCCAGATCATGGAGCTCTGCCAGGACCGGCGGGGCGCCCACCAGGGCATGCACTACCTCTCCTCGGAGCGCGTGAACCTCACCTACGACCTGCCGCTGGCGGAGATCGTGCTCGACTTCTTCGACCAGCTCAAGACCCGCACGCGCGGCTACGCGAGCCTCGACTACGAGCCGATCGGCCTGCGCCCCAGCAACCTCGTCAAGCTCGACGTGCTGCTCGGCGGCGACGCGGTCGACGCGCTGAGCATGGTCGTGCACCGCGACAAGGCCTACGACCAGGGCAAGGTGCTGACCGAGCGCCTGCGCAAGAAGATCCCGCGCCAGCAGTACGACGTGCCGATCCAGGCCGCCGTGGGCGCGAAGATCATCGCCCGCGAGACGGTCAAGGCCTTCCGCAAGGACGTCACGGCCAAGTGCTACGGCGGCGACATCTCCCGCAAGCGCAAGCTGCTCGAGCGCCAGAAGGAGGGCAAGCGGCGGATGAAGCAGGTCGGCCGCGTCGAGGTGCCGCAGGAGGCCTTCCTGGCCGTCCTGGAGCTCGGCGACGACGCCTAGAATCGATGGGGTGCTGACGCCCCGCCAGGAGCTGCTGCTGCGCAAGGTCGTCGAGGGGTTCTCGGCGACCGGCCAGCCCGTGGGCTCCAAGGCCCTGGCGGCGGACCCCGACATCACCTGCGGGCCCTCGACCGTCCGCAACGAGCTGGCCGTGCTGGAGGAGCTGGGGCTGCTCGCGCACCCGCACACCTCCGCCGGCCGCGCGCCGACGGACGCCGGCCACCGCTACTACGTCGACCGCGTGCTGCCCACCACCACCGCCGTCGCGCCCTCGGAGCTGCGCCTGGAGCTCGTGCGCCGCGAGGTCGACGAGGCGATGCGCGTGACCACCGAGACCCTCTCGCAGGTCACCGACCTGCTGGCGATCGTGTCCGCGCCGCCGATCGAGACGGCCACGATCCGCCACATCGAGGTGCTGGTGCTCCAGCCGCAGGTCCTGATGGTCGTGATCATCACCTCGACGGGCGGCGTCTCCAAGCGCGTGTTCGGCTTCGAGCGGCCGGTCGACCCCGGGCTCGCCGACTGGGCCGCCTCCTACCTCAACGAGCGGCTGACCGGGACGGGCCTCGGCGCGCGCACGCTGCGCTCCAAGCTGTCGGACCCGTCGCTGCCGCCGACCGAGCGCGCGTTCATGGAGCAGCTCACGCCCGCCTTCACGGAGCTCGCCCACACCGCGGACACGACGCTGTACTTCGACGGCGCCGCGCGGCTGCTGAGCGACTACCGCTTCCAGGACGTCTCCCAGCTCAACGCGCTGCTGGAGCTGCTCGAGCGCCGCGTGTCGCTGCTCGGGCTGCTCACCGACGCGCTCTCCGAGCGCGACATCTACGTCCGCATCGGCGCGGAGAACGCGATGCCCGCGCTGCAGTCGCTGTCGCTCGTGGCCGCCAACTACGGCCTGCCGCAGCGCAACCTCGGGACGGTCTCGGTCGTCGGCCCGACCCGGATGGACTACCGGCTCGCGATCACGACCGTGCGCGACGCCGCGCACCAGCTGTCGCGGTTCATCGAGGACGTCTACGAGGAAGGCTAGTTCGGGTGCCGCGCGACTACTACGAGATCCTCGGCGTCGGCCGCGACGCCGACGAGGCCCAGATCAAGAAGGCCTTCCGGCGGCTCGCCCGCGAGCTGCACCCGGACGTCAACGCCCACGACCCGGAGGCCGAGGGCAAGTTCAAGGAGGCCGCGGAGGCCTACGAGGTGCTCTCGGACGGCGACAAGCGCCGCACCTACGACGCCTACGGCCACGACGGGCTGAAGTCCGGCGGCTACTCGCCGCACTTCGAGGACTTCGGGTCGATCAGCGACCTGTTCAGCGCGTTCTTCGGGGCCGGCGGCTTCGACGCCGCGTTCGGCCAGGGCCGCCAGGGCCGCGCGGGCGCGATGCAGGGCGGCGACGTCGCGGTCGCCGCCGCGATCGACCTCGCGGAGGCGGCGCACGGCAAGCGGGTGGAGGTCTCCTACGACGCCACCGTGCGCTGCGAGACCTGCAACGGCAACGGCGCCGAGCCCGGCACGCCGATCGTCGCGTGCCCGACCTGCCACGGCTCCGGCCAGACGCAGAAGGTGGCCCGCACCCGCTTCGGCCAGCTCGTGCGCACCGCGATCTGCGACAACTGCGGCGGCGACGGCCGCGTCGCCGAGTCCCCGTGCGGGACCTGCGGCGGGCGCGGGATGGAGGTGAGCCGGCAGAAGGTCGAGGTCGACGTCCCGCCGGGCATCTCCGACGGCCAGCGGATCCGGATCGCCGGCCGCGGCCACGCGGGCGAGCGCGGGGGGCCGAGCGGCGACCTCTACGTCGTCGTGCGCGTCCGCGAGGACGAGCGCTTCCTGCGCGACGCCGAGGACCTGATCACCGTCGTCGACGTGGCGGCGCCGCAGGCGTCGCTGGGGACGACGATCCAGGTGCCGACGCTCGACGGCGACGTGCCCGTCGAGGTCCCCGCGGGCACCCAGCCGGGGGAGACGATCATGCTGCGCGGCCGCGGCATGCCGCCGCTCGGCCGCGGGCGCACCGGCGACCTGCGGGTCGTCGTCAACGTCTGCATCCCGCGGCGGCTGACCTCCGAGCAGCGTGACCTGCTGGAGCGGCTCGCGGGCACGATGACCGAGGACAACCTGCGGTCCGACGAGGGCATGTTCGCCAAGATCAAGCGCGCCCTCGCGGGGTGAAGCTCGTCCGGCTCGGCATCCGCGTGCGGGCGGAGCAGGCCGAGACCGCGCTGGCGAACCTGCTGCCGCTGCTGGGGGCCGGGGCCGAGGAGCGCGACCTCGGCGGCTCGGTGGAGTACGCGATCTACCTGCCCGAGGGCGAGCTGCCGCCGCCGGAGGCGATCCGCAGCCTCGGCGGCGACGCGGTCATGGGCACGATCACCGAGCCGGTGCCGGAGGACTGGGAGCGGCGCTACCTCTCCCACCTGCGCGCCGTCCGCGTCGGCGCGCTCACGATCCGCCCGCCGTGGCAGGAGGGCTCGCCCGAGGACATCGTCATCGATCCCGACACGACCTTCGGGGCGGGCACGCACGAGTCGACGCGGCTGAGCCTCGAACTGCTCCAGAAGCTCGAGCCCGGCGGCGCGCTGTGCGACTGGGGCGCGGGCAGCGGCGTGCTGTCCGTCGCGGCGGCGCGGCTGGGCTGGAGCCCGGTCACCGCGCTCGAGCTCGACCCCCGCGCGGCAGACGTGATCGCGGCCAACGCCCGGCTCAACGACGTCGCGATCGAGGTCCTGAGCCCGTTCGACCTGCTGCGGGACGAGCTGCCGTGGGCGCCGACCGCGCTGGCCAACCTCACCCCGGTGCTGCACCGCGAGCTCTCCGCGCGCCTGGAGCGCATGCCGGAGCGGCTCGTGGCGGCGGGGATCCTGGCGCGCTATGCGGACGACGTGGCGCCGCTGTACGCGCCGCTGCGGGAGATCGACCGCGCCGTCGAGGGCGAGTGGGTCGCGGTGCGTGCTCGTGATGATCCGCCTCGCGATCCGCGTCGCGCGCGACCAGGCCGAGCTGGTGCTCGCCGAGCTGGCCGAGCTCGCCCCGGCGGGCCTGGAGGAGCGCGACGTCGACGAGTCCACCGTCGAGTACGCGATCTACGGCGCGCCGGGCGAGCTGCCGCCGCTCCCGGACCTGCGCGCGGCCGTCGGCGGCGCGCTCGTGGACGTCTCCACCACGGAGCTGGCCGACGACTGGGACGTGCGCTGGCGCACCTGGCATCCCGCGGTGGTGGTCGAGTCGGGCGGGCGGACGCTGCGCGTGCGCCCGCCGTGGGAGGAGCCCCAGCCCGGGACGATCGACGTCGCGATCGAGCCCGCGCAGGCGTTCGGCACCGGCGCGCACGAGACCACGCGGCTGTCGCTGACGCTGCTGATGGCGCTGGAGCCGAGCGGCCCGCTGGCGGACTGGGGCTGTGGCTCGGGCGTGCTGGCGATCGCGGCCGCCAAGCTCGGCTTCGCTCCCGTCACCGCCTGCGACGTCGAGGCGGCCTCCGTGGCCGCCACGCGCGACGGGGCCCGCGACAACGGCGTCGCGGTCGAGGTCTCGCGCTGCGACCTGCGGCGGAACCCGGGCCCGTGGGCGCCGACGGTGACCGCGAACCTCGTGCGGCCGCTGCTGCTCGAGGTGGCTTCCGGATTGGGGCCGCTTCCCGAGCGGCTGGTGGTCTCGGGCCTGCTGCGGGCCGAGGCCGACGAGGTCGCCGCCGCGTTCGCGGCGCGCGGCATGACGGAGACGGACCGGAGGGAGGGCACGGAATGGAGCGCGCTGCTGCTGGAGAGCCGGTGATCGGGATCGAGGACGTGCGGGCCGCCGCGCGGCGGATCGAGGGGCTGGCGCACCGCACGCCGGTCCTGACCTCGCGCGCGCTCGACGCCGCGACGGGCGCGCAGGTGTTCCTGAAGGCGGAGAACCTGCAGCGCGTCGGGGCGTTCAAGTTCCGCGGCGCGTGCAACGCCGTCGCGTCGCTGTCCGAGGACGAGCGCGCGGCCGGCGTGGCGACGGTCTCCTCCGGCAACCACGCGCAGGCGCTGGCGCTCGCCGCCTCGCTGCACGGCGTGAACGCCACGATCCTGATGCCCGAGGACGCCCCGCCGAACAAGCTCGCGGCCACGCAGGGCTACGGCGCCGAGGTGATCCCGTTCGACCGCTACGCAGCGGACCGCGAGCAGCTCCTCGCCGACCTCGTGGCCGAGCGCGGCTCCGTCCCGGTCCACCCCTACGACGACGCGCGCGTGATGGCCGGGCAGGGCACGGTGGCGCTCGAGCTGCTCGAGCAGGCCGGCCCGCTCGACCTGCTGCTCGTGTGCGTCGGCGGCGGCGGGCTGATCGCGGGCTGCGCCACGGCCGCGGCCGCGCTCGCGCCGAATACGCGCGTGGTCGGCGTGGAGCCAGAGGCCGGCGACGATACGCGCCGATCGCTGGCCGCGGGCGAGCGCGTCCGGATCCCCGTCCCGCGCACGATCGCCGACGGCCAGCAGCTCCCGATCCCGGGCGAGCTGACGTTCGAGGTCGTGCGCGCGCTCGTGAGCGACGTCACCGTCGCCTCCGACACCGAGATCGTCGCCGCGATGCGGTTCCTGTTCGAGCGGCTCAAGACCGTGGCCGAGCCGAGCGGCGCCTGCGCGCTGGCGGCATTGCTGGCGGGCCGGGTCGAAGCGCGCGGCCTGCGGGTGGGGGTGACGATCTCGGGCGGGAACGTGGCACCCGGGCGGTTCTCCGAGCTGCTCTCGGAGTAGGCTCGGGACATGGCGTGGAGAGTCGTGATCCTCGGCGGCGGCTTCGGCGGGCTCTACACCGCGCGCAAGCTCGAGAAGGTGCTCCCGCAGGGCTCCGCGCGGGTGACGCTGATCAACGACGTCAACTTCATGCTCTACACGCCGCTGCTGCCGGGCGCGGCCGGCGGCACGCTCGAGCCCCGCCACGTCGTGGTCCCGCTACGCGAGCAGCTGCGCGACACGCACCTCAAGCTCGCGCGGGTGACGGGCGCGGATCCGACCCGCCGGCAGGTCACGATCCGCTCGCCCGAGGGAGAGGTCGAGACGCTCACCTACGACCAGCTCGTGGTCACGATCGGCTCGACCTCGCGCACGCTGCCGATCCCGGGCCTGGCAGAGCACGCGGTCGGCTTCAAGACGCTGTCGGAGGCGATCGCGCTGCGCAACCGGCTCGTGCAGACGCTCGAGCACGCGGAGTCGATCGACGACGACGAGGCCCGCCACTCGCTGCTGACCTTCGTCTTCGTCGGCGCGGGCTACGCGGGCGTCGAGGGCCTCGCCGAGCTGCAGGACTTCGCCACGGACGTGCTCGAGCTCTACCCGCGCTGCCGCCTGCACGGCGTGCGCTTCATGCTCGTCGAGGCGCGCGACCGGCTGATGCCCGAGATCTCCGAGAGCCTGGCCGCCTTCGCGGGCGCCGAGCTGCGCCGGCGCGGGATCGAGATCCGGCTCGGGACGACGATCGAGCGCGTGTCGGCCGAGTCGACGGAGCTGTCCACGGGCGAGGTGATCCCGACCCGCACGGTCGCCTGGACCGCGGGCGTCAAGCCGCACCCGATCGTGGCGGAGCTCGGGCTGCCGCTGGACGAGGGCGGGCGGATCAAGGTCGACCGCTACTGCCAGGTCGAGGGCTTCGACAACGTCTGGGCGATCGGCGACGCGGCCGCGGTGCCCGACCCGGCGCGGCCCGGCCTGCCGTCCCCGCCGACCTGCCAGCACGCGATCCGCCAGGGCCGGACCGTGGGCGCGAACGTCGCGTCGGCGCTCGGCGCGGGCAAGAAGAAGCCGTTCACCTACAAGACGCTCGGCGTGTTCGTCGACATGGGCCGCTACCAGGCGGTCGCCGAGACCGTCGGGATCCGCTGGCGCGGCTTCCCGGCGTGGTTCCTGGCCCGCAGCTACCACCTGATGATGATGCCGGGCCGGCGCCGCCGCGCCCGCCTGGTGGCCGACTGGACCGTCGGCCTGCTGTTCGGGCGCGACTCGTCCGAGCTGGGCCAGCTCGGGCATCCGCCGCCGCTCGTCTCGCCCGGCCTCAGCGAGCAGAGCGCCGGCGGGACCGCGCCGGACGGCAGCGGGCGTCCCGAGGACGCCGACGCCAACGTGCGTTGACCCTCGCGGCGCTCGCGCTGGTGCTCGGCTCGGCGGCCGTGCACGCGCTCTGGAACGCGCTGCTGGCGGACGCCGAGGACACGTACGCGACGACGGCGGTGATGCTCGTCGCCGGCGCGTCGCTGTTCGCGCCGCTCGCCGCGCTGACGTGGGACGTCGACGCCGAGGCGGTCCCGTACGTGCTCGCGTCGGGCGCGCTCGAGCTCGTGTACTTCGGGCTGCTGGCCACGGCCTACGCCCGCGCCGATCTCACCTTCGTCTATCCCGTCGCGCGCGGCTCGGCGCCCGTGATCGTGCTCGTCGTGTCGGTGGCGGCGCTCGGCGCGGCGGTGAGCGGTCTGCAGGCGGCCGGGGTGCTCGCGGTCGCCGCGGGCGTCGTGCTCGTGCACGGGCTCGCGCGCGGCCGCGGCGCCGACCTCGCGCTCGCGCTGGCCGTCGGCGCCTGCATCGCGGGCTACACGCTCGTCGACGACCACGGGCTTGAGCACGCCGCCCCGATCGCATACCTCATGCTCGTGCTGGCGGTGGCCGCCGTGCCGTACGCAACGGTCGTCGGCCCGGCCGCGATGCGCAGGGCGCTGACTTTGAGAGCCGTGCTCGCCGGGGTCGGGATGTTCGGGGCCTACGTGCTCGCGCTGGCGGCGCTCGAGCGCGCCGAGGCCGCGCCGGTCGCGGCGCTGCGCGAGACGAGCGTGGTCATGGCGGTGGTCGGCGCCGCGGTGGTCGGCCGCGCCCGGGTGCCCGCCGCGAGGGTGGCGGGTGCGTGTGTCGTGGTGGTGGGCGCCGCCGCCATCGCCTTGGGGTGACGCCGGCGACCGTCAACGGCGGCTGGTCGCCCCGGCGCTCCCGGTCTCACTCGAGCGGTGGATTGATGTGCCTGAGAGGGATCAATCCACCGCTCGGGTGCGGAGCAGGCGGTGCGGGCGGCTCCCTCATCTCCTACCCGGCCGCAGTTCCGCGCCCGGCCGGGCGCGGCGCAGTTCCGAGCCCGGCGTCCACGAAGGCTCGCGCGGCGCCCGCGTTGCACTCCACGACCGACCGCGCGCGCAGGCACGTCCGGAGCCTCCGCGGCGGGACGGCCTCGTCGACGCGGACGACGGCTCCGGCCCGGTCGAGCCAGATCAGGTCGAGCGGGAAGCGCATCGTGAACGTGTGCACGGAGCGGCACTTCGGGATGTGGAGCGCCGTCGTCGCCGGCATCGCGTCGAGCTTGGCGAGGCCCTTCAGGCGGGCGGCCCGGGTGCGAGCCTCGGCGACCCGCAGCCCGCCGGCGAGGTCCCGGCCGGGCAGGGCGTCGAGCCGCGAACCGCTAGCCGATGCAGAACTCGCAGCCACTGCCTCCGCCGCCGGAGGAGCCTCCGCCGGACGAGCCGCCTGACGACCCGCCGCTCGAGCCGCCGGTGGAGGGGCCCGGGGTGGGGGGCACGTCGATGGGCGGGGCCGGGCGGGCGGGCGAGGCTGTGGCGTTCTGCGCGGCTTGGCGGCGAGCGCGGCGGCGCTCGATGCGGCGGCGCTCGAGCCGGCGCTCGGCGAGTCGCTTGGCGCGGCGCTCGCGGGCGAGCCGGACGGCTCGGGCCTGCTCGGCCCGGGCGGCGCGCTGGCCGCGCTCGAACGCGCGCCGCTCTGCGGCGGCCGCGGCGGCGCGCTCGGCGGCCGTGGGCTCCGTCGAGGCCGGCGAGGGCGCCGGCGCCGGCTTGGTCGCCTGGGCGGTGCGCTTCGCCTCCTTGCTCGGCGAGGGCGACAGCCCGCCGGCGAGCAGCGAGACGGCGAGCACCACGAGCGCGATCCCGGCGACGGCGTAGACGGTGACCATCACGGCCGGGCTGCGCAGGGCGGCGCCGCGGCGCGGCTTGCGCGCCGGCGGGGTGGCCTGCGAGGCGCCGAAGGCGGCCGCGCCGCGCGCGGACGGGAACGGCCGGCCGGAGCCGCCGGCCGGCGCGGGCTCACCGGCGAGGTCGTCGTCCCACGCCGGCTCCTCGACGGGAGCGGGGGCGGCCTGGAGCGAGTAAGGCGCTGCGGGCGCCGGATCCCGCGGGGGCTCGGCGACGGGCGCGGCCGGCGCCGGATCGGCGGGCGGCGGGCGGAAGGTCACCGGCGCGGGCGGAGCGGGCTCGTCGCGGGCTTCGAGGCCGTCCTCCCAGCCGAGGTCGTCGTCCCAGTCGTCGAGGTCGGCCTCGCGGGTCTGCGGCGGATCCTGGACCGCCACCCCGCCGGCCGGCATCGAGGCGTAGGCCACGGCGCCGCTCGAGGCGGCGGCCGCGACCGCCGTGGGCCGCTCGGCCCGCGCCGCACGCGAACGCCCGGCGCTCCCGCTCCACTGGCGCGTGCCGCCCGGCCTGCGGACGCTCCCGCGCGACCTGCGGGCACGCAGCGTCAGCAGCGTCAACGCTGCGACTGCCAGGACCCCTGTGACGACGACGATCTCCATATCGCTCCCCTACTGCGGCGTGGGCGCCGGCGTGCGCCTGCCCTTGCCTCCGTCTCTATGGTGCCAGTTGTGCCCGCGGGAGACCAGGACCACGCCTCTACGGGTTCGCGCCGCGACATTCAACAGCCCACGATCCTGGTGCTCGGCCTCAAGCCGGAGCGGCTCGTGGACAGCGAGGGCCGGATCGACGCGTTCCTCGAGCCGCCCACCCAGGAGCAGGTCGAGACGCTCGTCGAGGCCGTCCGCTCCGGCGCGGAGGCGGGCGGCCATGTGCTCGCGATCGTGCCCCAGTGGCTCAAGGGCGACGGGCTGCTGCGGCTGCAGATGGTCGAGTCCGCGCTCGACGACGAGCGCCTGACGATCCACGAGACCCCGCTGCCGCCGCTCGCAGCCGCGGTGCTCGCCTCGCTCGCGTCGGCGGTCGCGCCCCATCTGCCGTCGCTCGGCGTGCTCGTCTCCGTGCTGCCGGAGCTCGAGGCCGAGCTGCACGTCTTCACGTGGCTGGGCAGCGTCAGCGGCCTCAGCGTGCCCGCGCCGTCGATCGGCCAGCACGTGGCCTCGCTGAGCCCCGGCAGCGCGTTCGGCGTCTCGTCCTATCCCGAGCCGTCCGTGCACAAGCTCGGCCGCGACGGGCCCGGCGTGCCGCTGCCGCGGATCGAGCGGCCGTCGCGGCTCGCGGTGAGCGATCAGGGCGGCAACGTCGACTGGGTCCACGCCGTCAACGCGGCGCTGGGGAACCTCGAGGTGCGGACGGTCGAGCCGACGCCCAACGGCCCGTCGTGGTGGGGCACCGGCAAGCTGGTCGAGAGCGTCGCGTACCCGGTCGACGTGCAGCGGCTGGCCGCCGAGCTCGCGCAGGCCGCGGACCCGTGGAGCTGCCGCTGGTGCCGCGAGCTGATCGCCCGCTCGCCGTGCCCGATGTGCGGGCACCGCGGCCGCCCGCCGCGCCGTCGCGCGGCCGCCGGGGCGGGCGGGGTCATATCGCCGGGCGATCAGCACGGCGCCCGCACGTAGCTGGCCGGTTGAGGGGTGTCGCCCGCGTCGAGCTCCACGCGGGCCCGGTCGAAGTAGGCCTCGCCGTCGCACAGCCGCGGCGCGGACAGCCGGACGCGGGCCGGGTAGTCGTCCTTGCCGCCGGACGCGCAGTTCGGGTCGCAGTCGCGCACCGTGAGCGTCCCGGCGCCCTCGGCGCCCGTGGCGTCCCAGCGGTCCCAGCGCAGGTCTTCGAGCGTCGAGTCGGCGGCGACGTCGATCGTCCCGGGCCGCACGCCGACGGCGCCCTCGACGCCGACCACGCCGACCGTCCCGGCCGCGAGCGCGCTCGCGACGCCGGCCGGCGGCGCCTTGCGCGGCGGCGGCTCGGGCCGCGCCCGCTCGCCGCTGCCCGGCCGCTCCGGGCCCCAGTCGCCCTTCGGCAGCGGCGCCGTGGCGCGCCGCGGCCGCTCGTCGGAGGCGCCGCAGCCCGCTGCGGCCAGCGCCAGCGCCAGCGTGGCGAGCGCGGCCCTCATCGCGGGCAGTAGGTCGAGATCAACGCGAGGGCCTGCAAGCGCCGCTGGTCGTAGCGCTCCGGGAAGGCAGACACCTGCACGTCCTGCGCGAGCTGCCCGGCCGTCATCCACGGCCGGTTCTGGCGGATCGCCTTGACGAGGAACTGCCGCGAGGCCCACTCGGGGTCCATTCGCTGCGCGTAGGAGCCCCACGAGTCGCGCTGCTGGAAGAGCCCGATCGAGTCGCGGTCGCCGTACGGCAGGCTGTGCACGCCGGACTCCACGATCGCGGCCTCGTAGGCGGCCAGCAGCACCTTGTCCGAGGCGCCGAGCCCGCGCGCCACCGAGCAGATCGCGCGCGCCGCCCTCGGGTCGGGCGGCCCGGCGAAGTAGCCGCCGGCGACGCCGCCGAACCCGTAGAACGGGGCGGTCGGGGCGTCCCAGTCGATCAGCCGCACCTGCATCAGGACGTCCTCGAGCGGACCGGTGAAGCCGCCGTCGGCGCCGCCGGAGCCCGCGCCGATCGGGCCCGAGTTGGCCACGTCGACGTGCAGGTGGTTGTAGTGGCCCGCCGCGCGCCAGATCGTGCGGAAGCCGAGCTCGCGCAGCGGCGCGATGATCGGGTCCACGGCGTCGGTCTCGGGCTTGACGAGGTCGCCGGGCGGTCCGAAGTTGACGTCGATCGCGCCGCGGTTGCCGCACCTGAAGTGGTAGCCCTGCGGGTCGTGGCGGCCGACCGGGCCGAACGCGGCGTTCTCGCCGACGACGAAGCCCTGCTCCTGGAGGAAGCGGCCCAGCGCGACCATGTCGTCGCAGGTCGGGGAGCCCTTGCCGATCTTCTCCTCGATCTCCTTCCACTCCTTGCCGGAGATCTTCGGGACCGGACCGGTGCTCCCGCCCCCGCCGCCCGGTACCGGCCCGATCGACCCGCCGACGCCGAGCACGGGCGTCAGCTCGATCCGCGCCCGGGCGCGCGCCTGGCCCTCTTCGTCCTCCTTGCCGATCTCCTTCGCGCCGTCGCCGAGCTCCTGGTCGGTCGTGACGGCGGCCTTGACGTCGACGCCCTGGATGACGACCGACGACGGGATCAGCGTCGCGCCGTTCTTCTTCGCGTACTGGGCCATCCGGGCGATCACGAGCGGCCGGCTGATGAGCGAGATGTCGGTCGTCCCGGCGGTCGCCCACTGCGCCATCAGCTGGCGCTTGATCTCCTCCGCGCCGGCGAGCGCTGCCGCGTCGGCGGCCGTCTGCGCGTCCCCCCGGAGCACTGCGGCCTTGCCGACCTGGAACATCAGGACGCCGACCGCGAGCAAGGCCAGCATGACGACCAGCAGGCCCGGCAGGATCTGTCCGCGTTCGGATTCCCGCATCGGCGACCCACCGTAGGTGCGGGCGGTCCCGCCCGCATGGGCCGGGGGTCCCATCTGTGGCCCGGGACCGGGGCTCAACTTCCGTTTGGGACTCCCTTGGGCCCGCCCTCGCGTCGTATCTTGGCCCGCATGAACCCAAGGCAGCGACGCGGAATCCTCCTGCTCACCCTCTCCGCATTGGGTCTGCTCGGCGTGTTCGTGCTCGTGGCGGGGTACGTGGCCGATGTCCGGGCCGAGGTGGATCCCAAGGTGGAGGTCCTCACCCTCGCCAAGCCGGCCGAGAAGGACAAGTCGATCACGGACGACATGGTCTCCACGACGGAGCTGCCCCGGCGCTGGGCGCCGAAGCGGGCCCTGAGCGACCGCGCGCGGCTGATCGGCCAGGTCGCGCTCGCCGACCTCCCGGCCGGCAGCGTCCTGCAGGAGGGCATGATCGGCTCGCCGCCCGAGCTGGCCACGGGGGAGCGCGAGATCGCGATCCTCGTCGACGCCGAGACGGGGGTGGCGGGCAAGATCGACCCGGGCTCGATCGTGGACATCGTCGCCACCTTCGCCGGCAACGACCAGGAGGGTGTGCTGCCCGAGTCCAACGTGGTCGTGCCGGGCGCGCGGATCATCGACGTCGGCCAGCCCGAGCTCAAGGGCGGCAACGCCGTGCAGGACCAGGCCGCCGACCCCGACACGGTCGTCCCGGTCACGTTCGCGCTGGACCCGAGGGAGGCCCTGACCGTCACCTACGCGGAGTCGTTCGCCGCCGAGGTCCGCCTCGCGCTGCTGCGGCCCGGCGAGGAGTCCGAGCTCAAGAAGAAGGAGCGCGTGTACCGCCGTCCGAGCCCGAAGCAGTGAGCCAGCGGCTGCTGATCGCGATCGGCGACCCCGACCTCGCGGGCGCCGCCGCGGCGCTCGCGTCCGAGAGCGACGAGCTGGAGGTCGTCGAGCGCGTCTCGGAGCCCGAGGAGCTCGCGCGGGCGCTGCGCCGGCTCGACGTCGACGTCGTCGCGCTCCACGACGCGCTCGGGACGGTCCCGGTGATGGAGATCGCGCGCGAGATCGCGGCCACGTTCCCCGAGGTCGGGATGCTCCTGCTCGCCGCCGACCCCGCCCCGGAGCTGATGCGCGCCGCGATGCAGACCGGCATCCGCGACGTCGTCGCGCTGCCGCTCTCGCTCGAGCAGCTCGAGTCCAGCGCGCGCGCCGCCGCCCAGTGGTCGCGGGCGCTGCGCGAGCGCGTCTCGGGTGAGGAGACCGCCGTCGGCGCGCTGGCGGGCAACCTGATCGCGGTGGCCGGCGCCAAGGGCGGCGTCGGCACCACGACGGTCGCGATCCACCTCGCGCTGGCCGCCGCGCGCAGCGCGCCCGGCCGGCCGGTCTGCCTGGTCGACTTCGACCTCCAGAAGGGCGACGTCCGCGCCTATATGGACACGCCCTACCGGCGCAGCGTCGTCGACCTGGTCGAGGTCGCCGACGAGATCTCCGTCCGCCACCTGCAGGAGACGCTGTTCACCCACCGCGAGGGCGTGCGGCTGCTGCTGGCGCCCGACGACGGCGAGCGCGCCGAGGAGGTCGACTCGACCGTGGCGCGCAACGTGCTCGGCGCGGTCCGCGCCCGCCACGCGCTGACGGTGGTCGACCTCGGCGCCACGGTCTCGGAGGCGAGCGCGATCGGGGCCGAGATGGCCTCCAAGGTCGTCGTCGTGTCCACTCCCGACGTCGTCGCGCTGCGCGGGGTGCGCCGGCTGCGCGACCTGTGGCGGCGGCTGCAGGTGCGCGAGGACGACCAGGACACGCTCGTGCTGCTCAACCAGGCCTCGCGCAAGCGCGAGGTCCAGCCCGACCTCGCCCGCAAGGTCGTCGGCGGCCGGCTCGCCGAGACCACGATCCCCGCCGACTTCGCCGCGCTGGAGGCCTCGGTCAACACGGGCTCGCCGGGGCGGCTGGAGGACCAGAAGCTGCGCCAGAGCTTCGATGCGCTCGCGACCGAGCTCGAGGCGCTGCCGGCCCCCGACGACCCCGCCGAGGGCGACGCCGAGCCGCGCGGCCTGCTCGCCCGCCTCTCCGGCGAGCGCGGCCAGACCACGGTGGAGTTCGCCGGCATCCTGCCGCTGCTGCTGGTCGTCGTGCTGCTGCTGTGGCAGATCGGGCTCGTGGGCTACACGTTCATGCTCGCCGGCCACGCCGCGCGCGAGGGCGCCCGCGAGCTGGCGATCGACACGACCGACACGCGCACGGACCGCCCGTACGCCGACGTGGCGATGGACGACGTGCCGAAGGCCTGGCGCAAGGGGGCGAAGGTCGACCGCCCCGAGGACGACATTGTGCGCGTGGCGCTCAAGGTCCCCGTGCTGATGCCGTCGCTGAAGACCAACCTGAAGATCACCTCGCAGGCGGGCACCGTGATCGAGGACGAGCCGCTGTGAGCCGGCTCCGGCGTGCCCACCGCGAGCAGCGCGGGCAGGCGAGCGTCGAGTTCGCCGGCGTCCTGGTCTGGCTGCTGCTGGCCGCGCTGTTCATCTGGCAGCTGATGCTCGTGACGTGGGCCTTCAACCAGGCCTCCAACGCCGCGCGCACCGCGAGCCGCACCGAGGGCCGCGGCGGCAACGCCGTCGAGGCCGGCCGCAAGGCGCTCTCGCCCGGCCTGCGCGAGGGCTCGAAGGTCAAGATGGTCTCGACGGAGAAGGCCGAGGTGAAGGTGCTGATCCCGATCGTCGTCCCCGGCGTCCACCACCGGGGCTTCGTCGCCACCAAGACCGCGGAGCTTCCTGGCTGATGGGGCTCAAGGACCGGATCGCCAGCGAGTCCCGCGGCGGCGGCACGTCGAACGCGGACGGCGTCACCTTCTACCGGCGCCGGCTGCTGGAGGAGGTCGACCTCTCCGAGTTCGCCGAGCTGTCCGCGCCGCAGCGGCGCGCGCGGCTGGAGCGCGTCGTCGGGCGGATGGTCAGCCGCGAGGGGCCCGTGCTGTCCACGAGCGAGCGCACGCGGCTGATCCGGCAGGTGATCGACGAGGCGATCGGCCTCGGCGTGCTCGAGCCGCTGCTCGCCGACCCGACCGTGACCGAGATCATGGTCAACGGCACCGACGAGATCTACGTCGAGCGCGACGGCCGCATCGAGCGATCGGACATCACCTTCACCGACGAGTCGCAGCTCTATCAGACGATCGACCGCATCGTCTCCCAGGTCAACCGGCGCGTGGACGAGTCCAGCCCGATGGTCGACGCCCGCCTGCCCACGGGCGAGCGCGTGAACGTGATCATCCCGCCGCTGGCGCTGCGGGGCCCGACGCTGACGATCCGCCGCTTCCCGCGCCTGTTCACGCTCGACCAGCTCGCCGGCATGGGCTCGATCGACCCCGACTCGATCGCGCTGCTGCGCGCGCTGGTCCGCGCCAAGCTCAACGTCGTCATCTCCGGCGGCACGGGCGCTGGCAAGACGACGATGCTCAACGCGCTGTCAGCCGCCGTCCCGGCCACGGAGCGCATCATCACCGTCGAGGACAACGCGGAGCTGCGGCTCCAGCAGCCGCACGTCGTCACGCTCGAGGCGCGCCCGTCCAACGTCGAGGGCCGCGGAGAGATCACGATCCGCGACCTCGTGCGCAACTCGCTGCGCATGCGCCCGGACCGCATCATCGTCGGCGAGGTCCGCGGCGGCGAGACGCTGGACATGCTGCAGGCGCTCAACACGGGCCACGAGGGCTCGCTGGTGACCGTCCACGCGAACTCCTGCGACGACGCGATCCACCGCCTGGAGACGCTGGCGACGATGAGCGACCTGCACATCCCCTTCGAGGCGCTGCGCGACCAGATCAACTCCGCGATCCACGTGATCGTGCAGATCGACCGCTTCGCCGACGGCGGCCGGCGGATCTCCGAGATCGCCGCCGTGGCCTCCGAGCGCCGCGAGGAGTTCCGGCTCGGCAGCGTGATGCGCTTCGAGACCGACCCGATCGGGCCGGACCGCAAGGTCACGGGCCGCTTCACGCACTTCCCGCTGCCGCCCGGCATCGCCGAGCACCTGCGCCTGCAGGGCGAGGCCGTGCCCGCCGTCTTCGGCCCCGCGGCCGACGCCGACCGCACCCCCGAGCGGAGGGCCTCGTAGATGGCCGCCCTCTGATGGAGAAGGACGGCGCCGCGCTCCTGCTGCTCCTCTTCGTGCTCGTGCTCGCGATGCTCGGCGTGCTGCTGTTCGTCACGGGCTCCTCGCGGCGGGCCGCGCTGGCCGAGCGCGGGCGCGGCGGCAACGACGAGGCGGCCGTCAAGCGGATGCGGCAGTCCATCGACGCCTGGCTGCGGCGGCGGCCCGCCGGCCGCAAGCTCGGAAACTGGCTGCAGGGCGCGGGCTCGCCGCTGTCGCCGGCCGACTTGTTGCTGCTGTGCTTCTCCGGCGCGGTGTTCCTGACCGTCGCGCTGTCGACGTTCATGCCGCGCGGCGTCTCGCTGCTGATCGCGATCGTCGCGGTGATCGGCGTCGCGCGGGCGCTCGTGGAGCGCAAGCGCGCGCAGCGCCGCGAGGAGTTCATCGCCCAGCTCCCGGAGGTCGCGCGCGTGCTCTCCAACGGGACCTCGGCCGGGCTCTCGCTGGCCGGCGCGATGGAGCTCGCCGCGCGCGAGCTGCCGCCGCCGGCCTCGACCGAGATGGAGGTCGTGGTGCAGGAGACGCGGCTGGGCGTGCCGCTGGAGGCCGCGCTGGAGCGCCTGCGCGAGCGGCTGCCGTCGCGCGAGGTGGCGGTCCTGATGACGACGCTGATCATCCAGCAGCGGGCCGGCGGCGACACCGTGCGCGCGCTGTCGGAGCTGGGGCAGACGCTCGAGGCCCGCAAGGACCTGCTGCGCGAGATCCGCACGATGCTCTCCGGCGCCGTCTTCACCTCGTATCTGGTGGCGGGCATGGGCGCCGGCACGATCCTGATGATCAACGCGATCTCGCCCGGCGTCATGCGCGAGCTGACCACGACGCTGCTCGGGCTGCTCGCGCTCGGCTTCTCGGTCACTCTGTACGTCGTGGCGTTCGTGCTCATCCGGCGGATCACGAAGGTGGAGACGTGAACCCGGCGCTCGCGGGCCTGCTCGCGGCGTGCGCGGTCGGCATCGGGCTGGCCGGGATCCCGATGCTGCGCGACCGCGGCCCGGTCGACCGGCTCGGGCTCGGCGGCGGCTCCGACGGCGGGCGCCGCGGCCCGCTCACGCGGCGCGTCTTCGAGCGCGTGGCGGCGTTCCTCGGGCCGCGCGTGGTGCCGGCGATCCGCGGCTCACGGCGGGAGTCCGTGGACCGGCGGCTGGACCTCGCCGGCCGCCCGGCCGGCCTCACCGTCCAGCGCTTCTACGGCTACAAGGCGGCCGGGCTCGTGCTGCTCGGCGGCCCGTTCGCGCTGCTGCTGGCGGGCGGCGGCTCGCTCGCGGCCGTGGTCCTCGCCGCCGGGATCGGCTGGTTCTTCCCCGATATCTGGGTCGCGCGCGCCGGCCGGGTGCGCCAGGAGCGGATCGAGCGCGAGCTGCCCGACTTCCTGGACATCCTCGCGGTGACCGTCCGCGCCGGCCTCGGCTACCGGCTCGCGCTGGCGCGCGTCGCCGACGCGCTCGAGGGTCCCGTGGGGGAGGAGATGCTGATCGCGCTGCGGCAGATGGAGCTGGGGGCGAGCCGGCGCGCGGCGTTCGAGGCGCTGCGCGACCGCAACGGCTCCGAGCAGCTGCAGAGCTTCGTCGCCGCGCAGCTGCAGGCCGAGGAGCTGGGCGTGCCGCTGTCGGAGGCGCTCAACGACATCGCGGCCGACATGCGCCGCGCCGCCCACCAGGCCGCCCGCCGGCGCGCCGCCCGCGCGACGCCGCGCGTGAGCCTCGTCGTCACCACGCTGATCCTGCCGGGCACGATGATCCTGATCGCCGTCTCGATCGTGCTCGGCTCCGGGTTGCAGGAGTCCGGCCTGTTCCGGTGAGCCCTGAGCGCCCCGAGCGCGGGATCCGCGAGCGCGGCCAGAGCGGCTCCGGCGGCTGGCTGGAGTCCGCCTGCAAGCTGATCGTCGCGATCCGCGCCGGCCTGCTGCTGGTCACGCTCGTCTCGCTGATCGGCAGCGAGAACGACGACCAGCTGCGCCTGACCGCGCTGGCGATCGTCGCGGCGGGCCTGACCTCGCTCGTTCCGCTGCGCTTCTGGCACCGCGTCGGGCCGGTGCTCGTGCGCCACCCGGGCTACTTCGCGGCCGAGCTCGTGCTGTCGACCGTGATCCTCGTGCTGACGGGCACCGAGAGCCCGTTCTTCTACTACACGCTGGCCACCGCGCTGCTCGGCGGCCTGCTGTACGGCTGGGCGGGCGCGGCGCTGTTCTCGCCGATGCTCGTGGCCGTCTACTACTGGGTGATCTCCGTGCGCTCGGGCGTCGAGGAGGTCACGTCCTCCTTCCAGACCGACCTCGGCCAGCCCGCGCTGTACCTGCTGGTCGCGGCGGCGGGCGCGGGGGCGCGCAGCCTGCTGGACCGCCAGGCCGCCGCAGAGGCCCAGCTCGCCGCCCAGGAGCGCCACATGGCCGCGGAGGCCGAGCGTTCGCGGCTCGCACGCGACATGCACGACTCGCTGGCCAAGACCGTCTCGGGGATCGGGTTCGCGGCGCTCGCGCTCTCGCGCCAGATCGAGCGCGACCCGAAGGGCGCCGCGGAGGAGGCGCTGCGGCTCGCCGAGGACGCGCGCCAGGCCACGCGCGAGGCGCGCGAGATCATCACGGGCCTGCGCGCCGACGAGGAGGACGCGCCGCTGCCGCTGCCGATCGCGCTGAAGGCCGCGGCGGAGCGCTGGGCCGCGTCGCAGCAGGTGAAGCTCGACGTCGCGATCGAGGACGTCGGCGAGCTCGATGCGGTCGCCGCGCGCGAGCTCGAGTGGATCCTGCTCGAGGCCCTGCGCAACGCCGAGCGCCACGCCCACGCCTCCGCGGTCTCCGTGCGCCTGCGGATGCTCGGCGGCCGCGCGGTGCTCACGATCGCCGACGACGGCGACGGCTTCGAGGTCCCCGACGACCTCCACGCGCTCTCCCGCGGGCGCCACTTCGGCGTCACCGGGATGCGCGAGCGCGCGCAGCTGGCCGGCGGCGACCTGATGCTCGAGTCGGCGCCGGGGGAGGGGTGCGTGCTGTCGGTCTGGGTGCCCGCCCCCGAGGCGCGCCGCGACGCTCCGGGCCGGGCGGGGGCCGATGCCGGCGCCGAGGGGTCCGATAGCGTGCCGCGCGCCGTGCCGGGGTTCACATGGCAGTGATCAGGGTCCTGCTCGTCGACGACAACGCGATCGTCCGGCGCGGTATCGCGAGCCTGCTCGGCGAGGCCGAGGGGATCGACGTCGTCGGCGAGGCCGCCGACGGGCGCGAGGCGATCGCCGTCGCCCGCGAGACCCGCCCCGACGTGGTCTGCCTGGACGTCCGGATGCCCGTCATGGACGGCGTCGCCGCCGCCAAGCCGCTGTCCGAGCACGCCAAGGTGCTGATGCTCTCCTACTCCGAGGACGAGCCGCTCGTGACGGGGGCGATCTCCAACGGCGCCTCGGGCTACCTCGTGCACGGCCGCTTCGACCCCGACGAGCTCGAGCAGCGCATCAAGGCGATCGCCCGCGGGGAGATGGTGCTCTCGCCCGCGGTCACGCCCGCCGTCTTCGACGCCCTGCGGCGCGCCCCCGGGCCCGCCAACGACGAGCGCGAGGAGGGCCTGGGCTCGCTGACGGCGCGCGAGCGCGAGGTCCTGAACCTGCTCGCCCGCGGCCTGTCCAACCGGGACATCGCCGAGGAGCTGGTGATCACCAACAAGACGGTCAAGAACCATCTGAGCCGCATCTACGAGAAGATCGGGGTGCACTCGCGGGCGGAGGCGATCGCGCTCTGGCTGGGGGTTGGCGGGCGTTGAGGGTCCCAGGGGGTCCCACTCTCAAGTTGAGACCTGGGCCTCTGGTGGGCCCCCGGGAGCGACCGTAGCCTGCAGATCAGTCAACCGACCGGCCACACGATCTGCTCAGGGGGTCACACCATGCAGGACTTCAGCATCCGCACCACCGTCGCCGTCCAGAACTTCATCCGCCGCATGCGCGAGGAGTCCGGCCAGGCGGCCGTCGAGTACGGCGGCATCCTCGCCGTCATCGCGCTGATCTTCGTCGCGCTCTTCGCGCTCAACCTCGACACCACGATCAGCAACGCCGTCCGGGACGCCGTGAACTCGATCCTCGGGAAGGGCGGCGACTAGCCGATCCGCACCACATCGTCACAGCGTTCGCAGTCCAGCGTCCCGGGGCCCCGCCCCGGGACGCTTTGCTGTGTCCTGGGCCTGCTCGCCTTCCTCCTGCTCGCCGCCCCCGCCGCGGCCCAGGACGACCGCTCCGTGCTGGTGATCCTCGACGGCTCGGACTCCATGAACGCGGACGCCGGCGACGGCGGCACGCGGCTGGATGCCGCCAAGGCCGCTCTCGGCGAGCTGATCGACGCGGTCCCGGAGGGCGCGAAGGTCGGCCTGCGGGTCTACGGCAACGAGCTCAGCGGCGTCTCGCGCGCCGAGGGCTGCCGTGACACGAACCTCGTGACCCCGGTCGGCCCGCTGGACCGCGACGCGTTCCGCTCGCAGGTCGAGGGGCTCGAGGGCAAGGGCCGCACGCCGATCGGCCGCTCGCTGCTGAAGGCGCCCTCCGATCTGGGGCCCTCCGGCGACCGCACCGTGATCCTCGTCTCCGACGGCGGCGACAACTGCGCGCCGCCGCCGCCGTGCGAGGCGGCCCGCCGGATCGCGAAGCGCGGCCTGAAGCTCTCGATCTCCGTGGTCGGCCTGCAGGTCAACGACCGCGTGCGGCGCCAGCTCGAGTGCATCGCCGACGCCGGCGGCGGGACCTACGTGGACGCGCAGGACCCGGAGGCGTTGAAGCGCGAGCTGCTGGCCGCCTTCGCGCGCGCCTTCCGCGCCTACGACCCCGCCGGCACGCCCGTGCAGGGCACGCCCGACGCGGAGTCGGCGCCGGCGATCGGCGAGGGCCAGTTCCTCGACGAGATCCGCCCGGGGGAGACCAAGACCTACGCGGTCGAGGTCGGCCCGGGCCAGAAGCTGTTCGCCTCCGCGGTGGCCGTGCCCGAGCGCAACCTGGACGGCGCGGCCGGCTTCTACGGGAAGCTGATCACGCCGCAGGGCGAGGAGCTCCGGGAGCAGAACAACGTGCTCGACTACCAGTACCTCGGCCAGTACGGGAACATCATCGACCTCGGCATGCGTGGTCCGCAGACGGCTGCGCCCGGGGTCGAGAGCGAGGTGCAGCCGGGCCGCTGGCTCGTGCGGCTGCGGCTCGAGACCGGCGATCTGGAGCCGGTCGCGATCCCGGTCGAGCTCGGCATCCAGGTGCTCGACCCCAACGAGGCGGCGGGCCAGGCGAAGGAGCCCGGCGCGACGGCGACGCCCACGCCGTCGGCCACGCCGGCGCCGAGCGCGGAGCCGCGCGAGGACGAGGACGGCGGTTCCGGACTCGCGCTCGTGATCCCGGGGCTGGCGGGCCTCGCGATCGGCGCGGTCGGCGGGTTCCTCGCGCTGCGCAGGCGGCGGTCGTCGTGAGGCGCGCGCTCGCCGTCGGCTTGGCGCTCGTGCTCGCGGCTCCGGGGGCGGCGGGCGCGCAGTCGCAGGGCGAGCCGGTCGTCGGCGGCGGCTCGTTCGCCGACGCGCCGCTGCTCGACTCCGGCCGCTACCGGGACACGATCCTGCCGGGCGAGCGGCTCTTCTACGGCGTGAGGCTCGAGCCCGGCCAGCGCCTGCGCGTGCGCGCCAAGCTCGACGTCACGCCGGGCGAGGTCGACTCGGACATCGCGGCGGGCTTCTCGATCGGGCTCCAGACCCCGCTGCGCGAGGTGATCACCCAGACCGACGAGGACATCACGGGCAACTCCACCGTCGGCGGCGTCGAGGACGAGTACAACGTGGTGTTCCCGCCCGCGCTCGCGCCGTCCGCCACCCGGGACGGGATCGGCAGCTACTTCGGCCCGGGGGTCTGGTACCCCTCGCTGTACGTCTCGTCGACGCTGCGCCGGCCGGCGAAGGTGGAGTTCCCCGTCGAGTTCGAGTTCGAGGTGATCGGCGACCCGCAGCCCGACGCCTCGCCCGAGCCGACGCCCGCGAAGGCCACGCCCACGCCCGAGCCGAAGGCGGAGGAGAAGGACGGCGGGCCGTCCGCAGGCGCGATCGCCGGCGTCGGCCTCGCCGGCCTGCTCGTGGGCCTGGCCGGCGGCGGCCTCGCGGCGCGCCGCTCCTGACGTGGACGCGGACCTCGTCCGCCGGCTCGTCGCGGCCCAGTTCCCGCAGTGGGCGGACCTGCCCGTCGAGCCGGTCGTCCCCGGCGGCCACGACAACCGGACCTTCCGGCTCGGCGACGAGCTGTCCGTGCGGCTGCCGAGCGCCGAGGGCGCACGGGGCCCCGGCGAGGGCTTCCCGCACGAGTGGTCCGTGTACCGCTGGCTCGACGGCGAGCCGGTCTCCGAGGCGGCGCTGCGCGACCCCGTCGCGTTCGCGGTCGACCTCGCCGCGTTCCTGCGGGCGCTCGCGACCGCGCCGACCGAGGACGGCCCCGCGCCGGGCCCGCACAGCTTCCACCGGGGCGCGCCGGTCGGGCTCTACGAGCGCGAGACCGTGGAAGCGCTCGACGCCCTGCGCGACCGCGTCCCGCGCGACGCGGCGCTGCGGGTCTGGGAGCGAGCGGTGGATTGATCCCTCTCAGGCACAGCAATCCACCGCTCGATGCAGGACGGCCCGAACCCGCCGCCCTACGGCACCACCACGAGCTTCGCCCCGGGACTGCCGGCCCGCAGCCGCTCCCACGCGCCCGCGACGTCGTCCAGCCCCACCCGATCCACGTCGGCGGTCAGCCGGCCGGCCGCGGCGTGCCGGCACATCTCCACGTAGGCCGCCTGCTGATCCTCGAAGGGGATCGCGTAGTTCGTGTGGCCGACGATCGTGAGCGGCTTGTTGCGCACGGTGGCCACGGAGACCGGCGCGTGCATCCCGGCCGACTGGCCGAGCGCGACGTGGCGCGTGAAGCGCTTGGAGGCCTCCATCGCGGCGACGCCCGGCTCGCCCCACAAGGGATCGATGATCACGTCGAACCCCCCGGCATCGCCGGCCGCCTCGCGGAAGCGCTCAGCGAGGTCACCCTCCTCGCCGAGCCGTACGGTCGCGTCGGCGCCCAGCTCCACCGCGCGCTCCAGCCCGCGCGGATTGCGCCCCGCGGCGACGACCCGGGACGCGCCGAGCAGGCGAGCGCCCTGCACGGCCACCTGGCCGACCGTCCCGGTGGCGCCGAGGACCAGCACGCTCTCACCTGGACGCAGATTCGCGCTCCACGTCAGCGCGAGCCAGCCGGCGAGCCCGGCGATCCCGAGCGCGACCGCGACGCCGTCGTCGACGCCCTCGGGGATCGGGTGGGTCGCGGAGACGTCCAGCAGCGTGCGCTCGGCGAGCGCGCCGTGCGGCGGCGGTGGGTCGACGAAGTAGACGCGCGAGCCGTCCTCGAGCCGCGCGACGCCCTCCCAGCCGGCCACGCTCGGCAGCGGCGGCTTCGGCGCCAGCGGGAACACGCCCGCGGCCTTGCGGATGTCGACGGGGTTCAGCCCGGCGGCCAGCACCTCGGCGACGACGGCGCCGCCGGCCGGCGTGGGGTCATCGAACTCGCCCAGCTCGGGCGTCGTGTCGTACTCGCGGAGGATCGCTGCTCGCATCGGTCCCACGGTAGTGACCGCGGCGCGGCGTACACTGGAAGTCAGGTGCAGGTCGCCGAACGGATCCGGGCCGATGTGACCGCCGCCATGAAGGCGGGGGACAAGGACCGCGTCACGGCCCTGCGCCTCGTGCTCTCCGAGCTCCAGAAGGACGCGAAGGAGGGCCCCGGTGACGAGCAGGCGGTGCTGCGGCGCGAGCGCAAGCGCCGGCGCGAGTCCGAGCAGGCCTACCGCGAGGCGGGCCGCGACGAGCTCGCGGCGGCCGAGGCCTATGAGGCCAAGGCGATCGAGGCGTATCTGCCCGCCGAGCTGTCCGACGACGAGCTGGATGCGCTCGTGACCTCCGCGGTGGCGGAGACCGGCGCCTCCTCCCCGCGGGACATGGGCCGGGTGATCAAGCAGGTGATGGCCGCAGCCGGCGGGCGCGCCGACGGCAAGCGGGTCTCGACGAAGGTGAAGGAAGCACTTGGCACGTAGGCAGCTGGAAGTCTCGAACGAGGTCGCGGCGGAGCTCGCCGGATCCCACGACTCGATCCTCAAGACGCTCGAGGAGCACCTCGACGCGCAGGTCTTCCTGCGCGGCAACGTGGTGACCCTGGACGGCGACGCCGAGGCGGTCCACGAGGCCGCCACGGTCATACGCGAGCTCTCGTCGATGGTCGAGCGGGGGCACGACATCGGCCCCGCGACGATCGAGTCGGTCGCGCGCGTGCTGGACCAGCGGGAGTCGCCGGCCACCGTCCTCGAGGACGTCGTGTGGCGCCACCGCAACCTCCGGGTGAGCCCGCGATCGGTCAACCAGAAGCGCTACGTGGACGCGATCCGCAGCGAGACGATCACGTTCGGGATCGGCCCGGCGGGCACCGGCAAGACGTTCCTCGCGATCGCGATGGCGGTCGCGGCGCTCTCGCGCCGCGAGGTCAACCGGATCATCCTCACGCGCCCCGCGGTCGAGGCGGGCGAGCGGCTCGGCTTCCTGCCCGGCGACCTGATGGCGAAGGTGGACCCGTACCTGCGCCCGCTGTTCGACGCGCTCAACGACATGCTCGATCCCGAGAAGGTCTCCGCGCACCTGGAGAAGGGCGTGATCGAGGTCGCGCCGCTGGCGTTCATGCGGGGCCGGACCCTGAACGACTCGTTCGTGATCCTCGACGAGGCCCAGAACACCACGCCGGAGCAGATGAAGATGTTCCTGACCAGGCTCGGGTTCGGCTCGAAGATGGTCGTCACGGGCGACATCACGCAGGTCGACCTCCCGAAGGACCAGCGCTCCGGCCTGCTCGTGGTCGGCGAGATCCTCGACGGCGTCGAGGGCCTGGCCTTCACCCGCTTCGGCGGGGAGGACGTCGTCCGCCACAAGCTCGTCCAGAAGATCGTCGCCGCCTACGCGGAGCACTCGGAGCGCCAGGCGCCCGAGCTGCGCCCGGCGGACCACCGCCGGCGACCGGCGTAGGCCGGTGCTCGAGGTCGAGGTGATCGGCGCCGCGCTCCCCGAGGCGCAGGTCGTCCAGGCGTGCGCGCTGGCGGCCGCCTCCGCCGGGGTCGACGAGGCGCACGTCGCCGTCGAGTTCGTCGACGCGGAGCGGATCGCCGAGCTCAACCTCGCCCACCGCGGCAAGGAAGGCCCGACCGACGTGCTCTCCTTCCCCGTCGACGAGGACGGCTCGATCGGCCCGCGCGAGCTCGGCGACGTCGTGATCTGCCCCGAGCACACCGAGGACCTGATCGAGGCGGTCGTGCACGGCGTGCTGCACCTGACGGGCATGGACCACGAGAGCGACGAGGGCGAGATGCTGGCGCTGCAAGCGGAGATCAGATCGTGGCTGGCATGACCGAGACCGGCACCCGCTCGGGCTTCGTGGCGCTCGCGGGGCGCCCGAACGTCGGCAAGTCGACGCTCGTCAACGCGATGGTCGGCCGCAAGGTCGCGATCGTCTCCGACAAGCCGCAGACCACCCGGCGGGCGATCCGCGGCGTCGTCACCGTGCCGGAGCAGTTCCAGCTCGTGCTGACGGACCTCCCCGGCGTGCAGCGCCCGCGCGACGCGCTGACCCAGCGGATGCAGCGCCGTGTCGAGACCGAGCTGGCGGAGTCCGACGCCGCGCTGCTGGTGCTCAACGGCGAGCAGGGCGTCGGCGGGCCGGGCGACCGCTTCATCGCGGAAGCGCTGGCCGGCGCGAACGTGCCCGTGGTGATCGCCGTCAACAAGGTCGACGCGATCCGGCGCGATCCGACGGTCGCCGCGCTGCAGGCCGCCGACGACCTCGGGCTCGACGCCGAGGTGTTCCCGATCTCCGCCCGCACCGGCCGCGGGGTGGCGGAGCTGATCGAGCACCTCGCCGGCCTGCTGCCGGTCGGCCCGTTCTACTTCCCGCCCGAGGAGGTCTCCGACCAGCCCGAGCGCGTGATGCTCGCCGAGCTCGTGCGCGAGCAGGTGCTGCGCCGCACCCGGCAGGAGGTCCCGCACGCCGTCGAGGTCCAGATCGACGAGCTCGAGGAGCGCGACGGGCTGATCGCCGTGCGCGCGTTCCTGTGGACGGAGACCGAGTCCCAGAAGGGGATCCTGATCGGCGCCCGCGGCGCGATGATCAAGTCGATCGGCACCGCCGCGCGGCGCGAGCTCGAGCGTGAGCTCGCCATGCGCGTGCACCTGGACCTGTCTGTGCGCGTCCGCCGCTCGTGGCGCGGCGACGACGCGCTGCTTGACCGGCTGGGCATCACGTAGCGAAGATCGTCCGCGATCGGAGCGACCGCTCGATCGAGGACGGGTAGTCGCCGGCCGCCCACATCTTGCGGTGCTCCCTATCTTGGCCCGATCGCGGCCCAGAGACCCCTGGCGTCGTCCGCGTCGAGGTGGCGGATCCGCGCCATGGTGCCCTTGCCGAAGGCGACGGCCACGTCGGCCAGCCGGGCGCGGCGCTGCAGCACGGTCTGGTCGAGCTCGTGCGACTCGCGGCCGGCGGCGCGGGCGAGGACGGTGGAGCGCGCGAGCCGGCGCGAGCGGATCGCGAGCCGGCCCGCCTCGAGCCGCCAGCCCGCGGCGCGAAAGGCGAGCGCGCCGTAGGCCGCGCCGGCCGGCGCCGCCAGCAGCGGCCACGCGCTGCCGAGCAGGAGCGCGGCGCCGCCGGCCACCAGCGCGGTGAACGCCAGCGGCGGCAGCACGTAGCGGCGCAGCGCGCGCGGCGGCGGCGCCGCGAGCCCGTCGAGCCCGTCGGCCAGCTCCGGCAGCAGCTCGCGCAGGAACGGCTCGACCTCCTCGCGCCGCAGCAGCGGGAACAGCGTCTGGGCGGCGGCCTGCTCCTTGGCGTGGCCGATCACCTCGACGCGCAGCGCCGCCAGCCCGAGCGCCTGCCGCGGCACGCTCTCGACCACCCGGACGGCCCGCACCCGCGTCACGCGCAGCGTCGCCTGGCGGCGCTGGAGCAGCCCGCGGCGGATCCGCAGGTCCTCGCCGTCGCGGCGCACGGTGAAGCCGCCGAAGCCCACGATCGTGCCGAGCGCGGCCAGCACCCACGCGAGCACGACGACGCCCGCCACCAGCAGCACCCAGCCGAGCGCCCCGTCGGGCAGCGCGCCGACGATCGTGCGCTCGCCCTCGATCGGGTCCTCGAAGAGCTGCTGCGACATCTGGGCCACACCCGCCGCGACCGGCACGAGCACGCCGAGCTGGCCCGACGTCGCCGCCGCGACCGCGAGCCGGCGGCCGGAGAGGCGCCGCTCGGGCGCCGGCGCGGCCCCCTCGGGCGCCACCGCCGCGGGCACGCGGCGGCGCAGCAGCTCGTTGAGGTAGGCGAGCTCGCGGTCGTCGACGGCGCCGAGCACGACCTCGCCGCCCTGGCCGCCGCCGCCCGTCTGGACATCCACCTTGTAGACGCCGAACAGGCGCTGGATCGGGCCCTGCTCGACGTCGACGGCCTGCACGCGCGCGAACGGGATCTCGACCTCCTTGACCGACAGCGCCCCCGTGCGCAGCCGCACGGTCTCGCCGCCGTCGAACGAGTACGTCGTCGTCGCCCAGCGGAACCAGCCCGCCAGCGCGGCCAGGACCGTGCCGATCAGCGCGTAGCCCGCGGCGCGCAGCGCGGACTGGGCGTCGAAGTCCCCGCCGAAGACCGAGACGGCGAGGATCACGAGCAGCGGGAACGCGCCCTGCCGCAGCGCCTCGACCGTGTAGACCGCGATCGCGGCCGGGTGGAGCCGGCTACCCATCGTCCGTGCGCGTGAGCTCGGCGATCTCGTCGTCGTCCGTGCGCGCGGGCTCGGCGACGTCGTCCACGTCCGTGCGCGCGAGCTCCGCGATCCGCGCCCGGATCCTGCCCGCGTCGTCGTCGCGCAGCAGCGGGATCTCGTGGCTGCCCGCCGCCGTGTGGATCTCGACCGTGGAGAGCCCGAGCGCCTGGCCGATCAGCCCGCGCTCGGTCTCCACGTGCTGCACGCGCGCCATCGGGATCAGCGTGCGGCGCACGACGAGGATGCCGCGCTGGAGGTCGATCTCGTGCTCGCGGACCTCCCAGCGCCAGCGCCGCCAGCGCAGCTCGGGCACCACGATCGTGCCGGCGGCGAGCGCGACGCCGAACACCGCCATCCCGACGCTCTGCCACGGCCCGGGCAGGTTGTCGCCGGTCGTCCAGAGGAGCATCAGCGCGACCAGGCAGGTGCCGGCCCACGAGAGCCGCCAGGCCCAGCGCGCCTGCGGCGCAAGGCGCTGGGCCGGCTCGTCGATCGCGCTCATCGCTCCGCAGTATCGTGGCCCGCCGTGCCCGCCGCGTTCGTGACCGGAGGGTCCGGCTTCGTCGGATCCGCCCTTATCCGCCGCCTGGCCGCCGAGGGCTGGACCGTCCGCGGGCTCGCCCGCTCGCCGGAGGCCGAGGCGAAGGTGCGCGAGGCCGGGGCGGAGGCCTTCCGCGGCGACCTGCTCGACGCGGGCGCGCTCGAGCGCGGCGCCCGCGGCGCCGACGTGGCCTTCCACGCGGCCGCCCGGCTCGGCGACTTCGGGCCCTGGAAGGAGTTCCGGCGCGTCAACGTGGACGGCACCAAGGCCGTCATCGCGGCGTGCCGCGCGACGGGCGTCAGGCGGCTCGTCCACGTCGGCACGGAGGCGGCGCTGATGCACGGCCAGCCGCTCGTCGCCGTCGACGAGCACGCGCCGCTCGCGCTCGGTTCGCCGGCGCCCTACGCCGCCACCAAGGCCCAGGCCGAGGCCGCGGTGATCGAGGCCAACGGCTCCGGGCTGGAGACCGTCGTGGTGCGGCCGCGCTTCGTCTGGGGCGCGGGGGACACGACGCTGCTGCCGATCCTCGTCCGCCTCGCCCGCTCCGGCCGCCTGCGCTGGATCGGCGGCGGCCGCCAGCTGACGTCGACCACGCACGTGGAGAACACGGTCGAGGGGCTCGTGCTGGCCGCCGAGCGCGGATCGGCGGGCAACGCCTACTTCGTCACGGACGGCTCGCCGGTCGTGTTCCGGGAGTTCGTGAGCGCGCTGCTGGCCACCCAGGGCGTCCAGGCGCCCGAGGGCGAGCTGCCGCTGTGGGCGGGCCGCGCGATCGCGCACGGGTCCGAGCTCGCGTGGCGCTTCCTGCCGCTGCCCGGCGAGCCGCCGGTGGCGCGCTTCGGCGTCTGGGCGAGCGCCCTCGAGGCCACGATCGACGACTCGAAGGCCCGCGAGCAGCTCGGCTACGCGCCCGTGATCACCCGCGAGCACGGCCTGACGGCGATGCAAGCCGCCGCGACGGCCTAGAGCGACTCGGCCAGCGAGTCCGCGAGCAGCTGGTACTCCGGCAGGCCCAGCTCCGGCGCGAACAGGTACGGGAGCGTGACGACCTTCGCGTCGCTCTCGCCCGTGAGCCGCTTGACGTGCCCGCGCTGGAGCGCCGCGCGCTCGTGCTCGGCCAGCGCGGCGCGCACGGCCGCGTCGGCCGCCGGGTCGTGGCCGTTGCGCGAGGCCGCGCGGAGCTTCTTCGCGTCGGCGGCGCTGAAGCGGTCGGGCCAGACGCCGTTGACGATGATCGCCTCCAGGCCCAGGCCGACCACGTCCCGGAGCTTGCGGCCGAGCTCGAGCGTCTCGACGACCGGCATCTCCTCCGGCAGCGCGACCGCCACGTAGCCCGTCCTGTCGGCGTCGCTGAGCAGGTCCTCGACCTTGCCCGCCTGCCGCCGGATCGGGCCGACGCGCGCGATCTCGGCGAACGTGTGCGGCGTGGTCAGCATCGCCAGGCCGTGGCCGGAGGCGGGCGCGTCGACGACCACGAGGTCGTAGGTGCGGTTGCGCGAGTCCCAGCGCGAGAGCTGCGCCAGCTCCCACACCTTCGCGATCGTGATCAGCTCCTTGGCGCCCGGCGCGGCGGCGACGAAGTACTGGAACGCGTGCGAGCGGGTCATCAGCCGCAGCGGCGCGCCGCCGCCGAGCTGCTTGGCGAGCCACTCCTGGAGCGCCTTGGTGGGGTCGATCGTGATCGCCCAGAGGTTCTCGGCGAGCTCGATCTCGGTCTCGGCGGTGACGCCCTCGCGCCGGAAGGCGCGCGAGACGCGATCCTGCTCGGAGACCTCGCAGACGATCGTGCGGCGACCCGCCTCGGCGGCCGCCAGGCCGATCGCGGCGGCGACCGTCGTCTTGCCGACGCCGCCCTTTCCGGTGACGTAGACGAGGCGGCGATCTTTGAGAAGTGCTTCCATCGAGGCCTGGACAGCATGACAATGAGCGCGATGGATCCGGCCCTCACCGCCGCCTACGACACCTGCCGCCGCATGCAGCGGCGCCACGACCCCACCTACTACTGGGCCACGCGACGCCTGCCCGCGGACGTGCGGCCGGCCACGCACGCGCTCTACGGCTACGTGCGCACCGCCGACCAGCTCGTCGACGGCCCGCGCCGCCCGCCGACCCCGGAGGCGCGCCGAGCGGCGCTTGACGCGTGGGAGGAGGAGCTCGAGCGCGGGCTGCACGACGGCGGTTCGGCGAACCCCGTGGTGGGCGCGCTCGTCGACGCCGCGCAGCGCCACGACCTGCCGCTGGCGGAGCTCGAGCCCTACATGCGCTCGATGCGCGTCGACTGCGCGCCCGTGCGGATCGGCAGCTGGGAGGAGCTCGTGGCCTACATGGAGGGCTCGGCCGGCTCGGTCGGGCGGATCATGGCCCCGCTGCTGGGCGTCGCGGAGCGTCACCACGCCGACTACGGGCGGCTCGGGCTCGCGTTCCAGCACGCCAACTTCGTCCGCGACGTCGCCGAGGACTACCGCCTGGACCGCATCTACCTGCCTTTGGCGGACCGCGAGCGCTTCGGCGTCGAGGAGGCGGACTTCGCGCGGCCGAGCGCCTCGCCCGAGCTGCGGGCGCTGGTCGAGCACGAGGTCGCGCGCGCCCGCCGGCTGTTCGCCGCCGCGGCCCCGGCCGTCGCCGCGGCGCCGGCCGCCGTGCGCCCGGGGATCCGGCTCGCGATCGCGGTCTACGCGTCGGTGCTCGACCGCGTCGAGGCCGCGGGCTACGACGTGCTCGGGCGCCGGATGGGCGTCCGCCACTGGCGGCTGCCGCTGCTCGTCTTCGGGGCGCTGCGCCCGTGACGCGCCGCGCCACGCTGCGCGGCGAGGAGCGCACCCCGCTCGGGGTCGCGCGCGCCGACGTGCTGATCTGCGGTGCGAGCTTCGCCGGGCTGGCCGTGGCGCGAGAGCTCGCCGGCGCCGGTGCCGACGTGCTGGTGGTGGACCGCTACGAGATCGGCGAGCGCGCCACCTCGGCGTGCGCGGCGCCGACCCCGTGGCTGCACGCGATGGGCGTCCGCCGCGCGATCCGTCAGGAGCTGCCCTGCATGGCCTTCCACACGCCGCACGGCTCGGCCCGCTACCGGCTGCCGTGGAGCTGGAGCTCGTTCGACTACCGCGAGCTGTGCCGCGAGCTGTGGGCCCAGAGCGGCGCGGCGCGGTTCGAGATCGCCAAGGTGGAGGGCCGTAGCGGCGACACCGTCCACACGGATCGTGGGGACATCACCGCGCCGCTGATCGTCGACGCGCTCGGCTGGCGGCGCGTGCTCGGTCCCGGGGAGAACGTCCAGCCGCCCGAGGCGCTGATCAGCCGCGGCCTCGAAGTCCACCCGCACGGGTCCGGCACCGATCTCGACTGTTGGATCGACCGCTCCGTGGTCCGCTACGGCTACGCCTGGTCGGTCCCCGCGGAGGGCGAGCAGCGCGTCGGCGTCGGCTCTTACGAGCCGCGCCACCACGTCAAGGAGCCCACGAAGGAGATGGCGCGCCGGCTCGAGGTCGACGCCGTCCGCTACCAGGGCAACTGGTTCCCGCACGCGCTGCGGCCGGCGGCCGAGGACGGCGTGTTCTTCGCCGGCGACTCCGCCGGGCACTGCCTGCCGCTGTCGGGCGAGGGGATCCGCCCGGCGTTCCACTTCGGGGCCGCGTGCGGGCAACAGCTGCGCGCCGTGCTCGCCGGGCGCAAGACCCGCGAGCGGGCACTGGCCGACTACGGGGCGTTCTCGGCCGCCCATGCCGCACCCGTTCCGCGTCCTGGGCGCGCTCCAGCGCTGGGTGCCGCGCCTGCCGCCGCGGCTGCTCACGGCGCTGATCGGCCTCGCGGGCCGCCGCCGGGCCTGCACGCTGATCTTCGACCGCTACCTGGAGATCGCGCCCCCGCCCGGCCCGAGCCTAGAATCCCGCGTCCCATGGAGGCCATCGCCTACGACGAGCGCGGGCTCGTCCCCTGCGTGATCCAGGACGCGCGCACCGGCGAGGTGCTGACGCTGGCCTACATGAACGCGGAGTCGCTCGCGAAGACCGAGGAGACGGGGGAGCTGCACCTGTGGAGCCGCTCGCGCGACGAGCTGTGGCACAAGGGAGCGACCTCGGGGAACACGATGGCCGTGTGCGCGCTGCGCTACGACTGCGACGCCGACGCCGTCCTCGCGCTCGTGGACCCCGCCGGCCCGGCCTGCCACACGGGCGCGCGGAGCTGCTTCTTCGAGGGCCTGAAGACGCTGACCGAGCACGAGGCGCTGCCCGCGCTCGAGCGCACGATCGCCGAGCGCGCCGCCGCCGCCGACGGCTCCGGCTCCTACACGGCGAAGCTGCTCGCCGACCCCGCCTTCGCGGGCGAGAAGGTCCAGGAGGAGGCCGAGGAGGTCGTGCGCGCCGCCCGCGAGGAGTCCGAGGAGCGCGTCGCCGAGGAGGCCGCCGACGTGCTCTACCACCTGACCGTGCTCCTGCGCACGCGCGGGCTGGAGCTGGCCGACGCCGAGAGGGTCCTGCTTGCCCGTCGCCGCTTCGAGTGAGTCGGATCCGAACCGATGTCATTGCTGCCTAACCCGGATCTGACGAATACGCTGCAGGTGACGCCGGGCGTCGAGGAGGCGCGGGCGCTCGCCTCCGAGCACAACCTGATCCCGGTCTGCCACACGTTCATCGAGGACTGCGAGACGCCGGTCTCCGCCTTCCTGAAGCTGCGCGGCGCCGGCCCGGCGTTCCTGCTCGAGTCCGCCGAGCAGGGCCAGCGCGTCGGCCGCTGGTCGTTCATCGGCTACAAGCCGCGCCACGTCGTGCGCTGGAGCCTCGCCGACGGCGGCGACCCCTACGAGCTGGCCGAGCGCGAGGTCTCGCGCCATCGCCAGGCGCGCATGAACGGGCTGCCGCCCTTCGCGGGCGGCGCGGTCGGCTTCTTCGGCTACGACTGCGTGCGCGCGGTCGAGCGCCTGGCGGAGCCCAACCCGGACGTGATCGGCCTGCCGGACATGGCGCTGATGCTCTCCGACGTGATCCTCGCCTTCGACCACCTGCGCCACACGGTCACGATCCTCGCCAACGCCTACCCGGACGAGGACGGCGGGGTGGAGGCGGCGCACGCGCGCGCCGTGGAGTCGATCCGCGAGGTGCGCGAGCGGCTGGCGGGCCCGCTCCCGCGGGTTGGCGGGGGGCGGGTGGGCGGGACCCAATCCGGGACATCGGCCCGCGAGGAGCCGCAGTTCGAGTCCAACATGCCGCGCGAGGCGTTCGAGGCGATGGTGGCCCGGATCGTCGAGTACGTGCACGCGGGCGACGCCTTCCAGGTCGTGCCCTCCCAGCGCTGGTCGGCGCCCTCGCCGGTCGAGTCGTTCTCGATCTACCGCGGCCTGCGTGCGGTCAACCCGTCGCCGTACATGTACTTCCTGGACTTCGAGGACTTCCAGGTCGTCGGGGCCTCGCCCGAGCCGCTCGTGACCGTCACGGGCCGGGCCGTCTCGACGCGCCCGATCGCCGGCACCCGCCCGCGTGGCGGCGACGCGGACGCCGACCGCGAGATCGCGGCCGACCTGCTGGCCGACGAGAAGGAGCGCGCCGAGCACGTGATGCTCGTCGACCTCGGCCGCAACGACCTCGGCCGGGTGTGCGAGTACGGCTCCGTCGAGGTCGAGACGTTCATGAGCGTCGAGACCTACTCGCACGTCATCCACATCGTCTCGAGCGTCGCCGGCCGCCTGCGCGAGGACGTCAGCGCCGTGCAGGCGCTGCGCTCCGTGCTGCCCGCGGGCACGCTGTCGGGCGCCCCGAAGGTGCGCGCGATGGAGATCATCGACGAGCTCGAGCCCGTCAAGCGCGGCGCCTACGGCGGCGCGGTCGGCTGGCTCTCCTACCACGGCCAGCTGGACACCTGCATCTGCATCCGCACGGTCGTGGTCAAGGACGGCGTCGCGCACGTGCAGGCGGGCGGCGGCACGGTCGCCGACGCGCGCCCGGACTACGAGTACGAGGAGTCGCGCGCGAAGGCCCGCGGCGTGGTGCGCGCGATCGAGCTGGCGGCGCGGCAGGCGGACTGGGCGTGAAGGTCCAGGGACCCACGGACGCGACCTCGACGGGTTCCGGCGGGCCCCGCCCGCGCCTGCCGGCACCCGGCGATCCCACACGGGCCACCAGCACGCGAAGGAATCGCCGTGCGCCTGCAGACACGACCGGTGCGGCGCCGGTCGACCCGCCGATCTCGCGTCCGCGGGTCCTCGTCGTCGACAACTACGACTCCTTCACCTACAACCTCGTCCAGTACCTGGGCGAGCTGGGGGCGGAGCCGCACGTGGTGCGCAACGACGCGGCGGAGGTCGACGAGCTGGTCGAGGGCGGCTGGGACCGCGCGGTCGTCTCGCCCGGCCCGTGCACGCCCAACGAGGCCGGCATCAGCGTCGAGGTGATGCGGCGGCTGCCCGAGGCGGGGGTGCCGACGCTCGGCGTCTGCCTCGGCCACCAGTCGCTCGCGCAGGCGTTCGGCGGCACGGTCGTCCGCCACGTGCCCGTGCACGGCAAGGCGACCGAGATCGAGCACGACGGCACGGGCCTGTTCGAGGGCCTGCCGGCGCCGCTGGTCGTCGGCCGCTACCACTCGCTCGTGGTCGACCCCGACCTGCCGGACTGCCTGGAGGCGACCGCCCACGGCGGCGGCGTGCTGATGGCGATGCGCCACCGCGAGCTGCCCGCGCAGGGCGTGCAGTTCCACCCCGAGTCCGTCCTCACGCCGGACGGGAAGCGGCTGCTGGAGAACTTCCTCCATGCCTAACCCCGTGATCACGCGGGCGATCGACCGCCTGATGTCGCGCCAGGACCTGTCCGTGGAGGACATCGGAGCCGTGCTGGCGGAGATCATGGAGGGCAACGCGTCCGAGGTGGAGACCGCCGGCGTGCTGGTCGCGCTGCGCACGAAGGGGGAGACGGAGGAGGAGATCGAGGGCCTCGCCCGCACGATGCGCCGCTTCGCCAAGCCCGTCGACGCCGGCCGCGCGGACCTCGTCGACACGGCCGGCACGGGCGGCGGGCGGCCGACGTTCAACGTCTCCACGACCGCCGCGCTGATCGCCGCCGGGGCGGGCTGTGCGGTCGCCAAGCACGGCAACCGCTCCGCCACCGGCCTGTCGGGCTCGGCCGACCTGCTGGAGGCGCTCGGCGTGCGGATCGACCTCGGGCCGGAGGCGGTGGCGCAATGCATCCGCGAGGTCGGCTTCGGCTTCATGTTCGCGCCCGCCCACCACAGCGCGACGCGCTACGTGATCGGAGTCCGCAAGGAGCTGGCGGTGCGGACGATCTTCAACTTCCTCGGCCCGCTGACCAACCCGGCCGGGGCCACGCGACAGGTGATCGGCGTCTCGGACCCCGCGTTCCTGCAGACGATCGCGGGCGCCCTGGCGAGGCTCGGGGCCGAGCGCGCGCTCGTGGTCTCCAGCGCGGACGGGCTCGACGAGCTGAGCACCTCGGCCCCGACCCGGGTGGTCGAGGTCGGCGGCGACGGGCTGCGCACCTACGAGGTCACGCCCGAGGAGGTCGGGCTGGCGCGCAGCGACCCGGAGGCCTTCGGGCCGGGGCTGCCGGAGGCCAACGCCGCCACCACGCGGCGGATCCTGGCGGGCGAGCAAGGTCCGGAACGCGACCTCGCGCTGCTCAACGCGGGCGCGGCGGTCTACGCCGGCGGGCGGGCGGATACCCTGCGGGAAGGGGTGGAGGCGGCCGCCGAGGCCGTCGACTCGGGGGCCGCCGCGGCGGCGCTCGACGCCCTGACCGCCATGACCGCCAAACTGTCGCCCGGATGACCGGCTCCCCGACCATCTGATGAACGTCCTCGACCGCATCGTCGACGACACGCGCGACGAGGTCGCGCGCCGCCGCGAGCGCGTGCCGCTCGCGCAGCTCGAGCGCGCGCTCGACTCGCGCCCGAAGGCGCGGCCGTTCCAGGAGGCCCTGACGCGGCCGGGCGTGTCGCTGATCGCCGAGCACAAGCGCCGCTCGCCGTCGGCCGGCGTGATCCGCGACGGCGCGACGGTGACGGAGATCGTCCAGGCCTACGAGCGCGGTTGTGCGGCGGCGCTGTCGATCCTGACCGAGCCGTTCCACTTCGGGGGCTCGCTCGACGACCTGCGCGAGGCGCTCGCCGCGACCGACCTGCCGATCCTGCGCAAGGACTTCATCGTCGACCCCTACCAGCTCTACGAGTCCGCGGCCGTCGGCGCCGACGCGATCCTGCTGATCGTCGCCGCGCTGGATCCCGACGACCTCTACGACCTGCTGCGCGAGGCGCGCGACCTGGACCTCGACGCGCTCGTCGAGGTCCACGACGAGCGCGAGCTGGACGTCGCGCTCGACGTCGAGGCCGACGTGCTGGGCCTCAACAACCGCGACCTGACCGACTTCTCCGTCGACATCGAGCGCACCTACGAGCTGCTCGCCGACGTGCCGGCCGGCAAGACCGTCGTCGCGGAGTCGGGCTACTCGTCGCGCGACCAGCTCGAGGAGCTCGAGCGCGTCGGCGTCGACGCGGTCCTGATCGGCGAGACGCTGATGCGCGCCCCGGACGTCGAGGCCGCCTGCGTCGAGCTCACGGCCGGGACGGAGCACGACCGCTGACGTCCCGCCCGAGGTTCCCTCGGGTTTACTTGCCGTTCACGGTGGGTGACGACGCTGGACAGTGGTGAAGCAAGGTTTCCTACCGATGCTCGCCGCCGGCCTGATCGGCGGCGGTGTGACGGCCGGCGTGCTGCTGGGCACGGGGGCGGCCGGCGGTGGCGCGACCCGGACCGTGTTCCAGCCGTCCTCGCTCGGGGCGAGCGCCAGCCCGACCTCGCGCGGCTCTGGGTCGCTGACGGCGCGCCAGATCTACGATCGCGACGCCCCGGGGGTGGTGCATGTCCGCGCGCGCTCCCTGCAGGCCGATCCGTCCTCGCTCGACCTCACGGAGCGCAGCGACGGCGTGGCCAGCGCGGCGGGCTTCGTGATCGACGAGGAGGGCCGGCTGCTCACCAACGCCCACGTCGTCGCGGGCGCCACCGACATCTCCGTGACGTTCGCGGAGGACAAGACCGTGCCGGCGCGCGTGCTGGGCAAGGACGAGGAGACCGACCTGGCGCTGCTCGGGGTCGAGCCCGACGGCCTGGACCTGCGGCCGCTGCAGCTCGGCAGCTCGCGCGGCGTGCACGTCGGCGATCCGACGATGTCGATCGGCAACCCGTCCGGGCGCGACCGCACGCTCACCACCGGCGTCGTGTCGGCCACGCAGCGCCGCATCACCGCGCCCAGCGGCTTCTCCGTCGACAACGTGATCCAGACCGACGGCGTGCTCAACCCGGGCAACGCGGGCGGGCCGCTGCTCGACGCGGGCGGGCGCGTGATCGGCGTCAACTCGCAGATCGAGGCCGACGGGCCGGAGGGCGACATGGGGGTCGGCTTCGCCGTGCCGATCGACACCGCCAAGGCGCTGATCCCGGAGCTGCAGGCCCACCGCAACGTCAGCCACGCCTACCTCGGCATCGAGGCGGGCGACGGGCCGGACTCGCTCGTCTCGCTCGGCGCGGGCCGCGCCGGCGTGCGCGTTCGCGACGTCGAGCCGGGCGGCCCCGCGGCGCGCGCCGGCATCCTCGGCGACGGGAGCGTCGCCGGCGGCGACGTGATCCTCTCGGTCGACGGGACCGAGGTCCGCTCGATGGCCGACATCGAGGACGTCGTCTCCCGCCACCGCCCCGGGGACGGCATCGCGGTCGTGCTCTCGCGCGACGGGTCGCGCCTCACGGTGCAGGTCCAGCTTTCCGAGCGCCCCGCCTCGGTCCCCCTCGGCTGAAGAGCTAGCCTGACCCGTGTGACACGGGTCAAGATCTGCGGCATCACGAGGGTCGAGGACGCCGAGCTGGCGGCGTCGCTGGGCGCCTGGGCGCTCGGCTTCAACCTCTGGCCCGGGTCCTCCCGCGTGGTCGAGGAGGCGGTCGCCGCCGGGATCGCGCGCCGGGTGCGGCGCCAGGTCGAGCTCGTCGGCGTGTTCGTCAACCCCACGCTGGACGAGATCGCCCGCGCGGTCGACGCGATCGGGCTCACCCACGTCCAGCTGCACGGCGACGAGGGCCCCGCCTTCGCCACGGAGGCCGCGCGCCGCACGGGGGCGAAGGTCATCAAGGCCGCGAACGTGGCCAGCGGCGCAGACCTGCAGGCGCTGGAGCGCTTCCACACCGACTTCCACATGCTCGACACCAAGGTCGAGGGCGAGCGCGGCGGCTCGGGCCGCTCGTGGGACTGGAGCCTGGCCGCCCAGCGGCGCTCGAAGATCCCGATGATCCTCGCGGGCGGGCTGACCCCGGACAACGTTGCCGAGGCGATCGCCGTCGTGAAGCCGTTCGCCGTCGACGTCGCCTCCGGAGTCGAGGCCTCGCCCGGAATCAAGGACCACGCCAAGCTCGAGGCCTTCATCTCCGTCGCCGCCCCCGCGCGGGCGGGCGTCTGATGAGCGCCGCTCCGGTCGAGCACCGCTTCGGGCCCTACGGGGGGCAGTACGTGCCCGAGACCCTGATGCCGGCGCTGACCGAGCTCGAGGCCGCCTGGGTCGCCGCGCGCGAGGACCCCGCGTTCCTGGAGGAGCTGGGCCGGCTGCTGCGCGACTTCGCCGGGCGCCCCACGCCGCTCTACCACGCGCAGCGCCTCTCCGCCGAGGTCGGCCACCCGGTCTACCTCAAGCGCGAGGACCTGCTGCACACGGGCGCGCACAAGATCAACAACGCGCTCGGCCAGTGCCTGCTGGCGGTGCGGATGGGCAAGACCCGGATCATCGCCGAGACCGGCGCGGGCCAGCACGGCGTCGCGACGGCGACCGCGTGCGCGCTGCTCGGGGTCGAGTGCGTCGTCTACATGGGCACGGAGGACATGCGCCGTCAGAAGCCCAACGTGGAGCGGATGGGGCTGATGGGCGCCCGCGTGGAGCCGGTCGACGCCGGCGCGCGCACGCTCAAGGAGGCGGTCTCGGCCGCGATCCGCGACTGGGTCGCCAACGTCGCCGACACCCACTACGTGATCGGCTCCGCGGTCGGCCCCGCGCCGTTCCCGGCGCTGGTGCGCGACCTGCAGCGCGTGATCGGCGACGAGGCCCGCGCCCAGGCGCTCGAGGCGATCGGGCGGCTGCCCTCGCGCGTGATCGCCTGCGTCGGCGGCGGCTCGAACGCGATCGGCATCTTCGTCCCGTTCACGGGCGACGCCGAGGTCGCGCTCGTCGGCGTCGAGGCCGCCGGCGACGGGATCGAGACCGGCCGCCACGGGGCGCCGCTCACGCTGGGCGGCCGCGGCGGCGTGCTGCACGGCGCCTACTCGGCGATCATGCAGGACGAGGACGGCCAGATCCTCGAGGCGCACTCGATCTCCGCCGGCCTGGACTATCCGGGCACCGGGCCCGAGCACGCGCACCTGCGCGACACGGGCCGCGCGCGCTACGTCGCCGTCACCGACGCGGAGGCGCTGGCCGCGTTCCAGCGCGTCGCGAAGCTCGAGGGGATCGTGCCGGCGCTCGAGTCCTCGCACGCGGTCGCGTGGGCGCTCGGCCCCGGGGCGGAGGAGGTCGAGGGCGACGCGGGGCACATCGACCTGATCTGCCTCTCCGGCCGCGGCGACAAGGACCTCGCGGAGGCGCTCGACGCGATCGGGCGCACCACGTGAGCGGCGCCGGCACCGCCGGGGGCGGTACGACGTGAGCGCTGCCGCCACCGACACGGGGATCGAGCGGATAGCAGCCGCGTTCGCGGGCGCGGCGGGCCGCGCGGCGCTGATGCCGTACCTGATGGGCGGCTTCCCCGACGTCGGGGCCTCGGTCCGGATCGGCGAGGCCTACGCCGACCACGGCGCCGACCTCGTCGAGCTGGGCGTGCCGTTCTCGGACCCGCTCGCCGACGGCCCGGTCATCCACGCGGCGGCCACGCGGGCGCTCGCCGCCGGCGCCACGCTGCACCACGTGCTCGAGGTGGGGGCGCGGCTCGCGCACCGCCTGCCGGTGGTGCTCATGTGCTACGCGAACCCGATGCTCGCCCGCGGAATCGAGCGGTTCGCCGACGAGCTCGCGGTGCGACGCATCAGCGGCCTGATCGTCCCCGACCTCCCGCTCGAGGAGGCGCCGGCGGTGCTCGCCGCCTGCGACGCCGCCGGCGTCGCGCTCGTGCCGCTCGCCGCGCCGACCACGCCCACCGACCGCCTCGCCGCCATCGGGGCCCAGGCGCGGGGGTTCCTCTACACGGTGTCGGTCACGGGGACCACGGGGGAGAGAGGGAACCCCACCCACCCCGCCGCGGAGCTGATCGCCCGCGCCAAGGCCGCGACGAGCGCCCCCGTCGCGCTCGGCTTCGGCATCTCGACGCCCGAGCAGGCCGGGGCCGCCGCGGACGCGGGCGCGGACGGCGTGATCGTGGGCTCGCGGCTGGTGCGCGCCGCCGCCGAGGCGCACGACGCGGGCGGCGACCCGGCGGCCGCGGTGGCCGGGGTGGTCGCGGACCTCGCGCGCGGTCTGTCGCGCTAGCGAACGTCAACTGCGCTGGGTAGGGAAGTGAAGGGCCCGGAGCGCCCCGGCTTGCTTCGAGCGGTGGACAACTCGGGCTCAGACCGACTGATCCACCGCTCGCGCTCGGAGCAGGCGGTGCGGGTGGCTCCCTCGCCTCGCAGTTGACGTTCGTTTCGCTACGCTCCCGCCGACATGGGCGTGCTCCTCACCCTCACCGCCGGCCTCGTCGTCTGGATCGTCCTGTGGTCGATCGGCGCGAAGTCCTTCGACGCCTTCCTGATCACGATCGTGATGCTGATCGTGGCCGCGGCGGCCCATATCATCTGGCCGACGCTCCCGGGCAACCGGAACCCAGACCGGCCCTCCTGAGCGTGCTTCCGCCGCGCTTCATGGCAACTTAATTCCCACACGCCCCCGGCGTGCGTAGAATCGCCGCCCACATACGACTCCTGAGGAGGGGTTCCTTGAATTCACGTTCGTTGGCAGCGTCGGGCTGCCTTGTCGCCGCGCTCGCGTTCGGCGTAGCCGCTTGCGGTGACGACGACAGCGGTGGTGGTGGCGGCGGCGGCGGCGACGAGGCCGCCAGCTCGGTCACGGTCTATTCGTCCCTGCCGCTGCAGGGCGCGTCCCGCCCGCAGACGACGGCCATGGTGAACGGCATCAAGCTGGCGCTGGAGCAGGTCGGCGGCAAGGCCGGCGACATCACCGTCAACTACCAGTCGCTCGACGACTCGACGGCCCAGGCCGGCTCGTGGACGCCTGAGGCGGTCTCCGCCAACGCCCGCAAGGCGGCGCAGGACGACACCACCGCCGTCTATCTCGGCGAGTTCAACTCGGGCGGCTCCGCGGTCTCGATCCCGATCCTCAACGAGGCGGGCGTGCCGCAGATCTCCCCGGCGAACACCGCCGTGGGCCTCACCACCGACGAGCCGGGCGCCGAGCCGGGCGAGCCGGACAAGTACTACCCGACGGGCGAGCGCACGTACGCCCGCATCGTCCCGAAGGACACCATCCAGGGCGCCGCGCTGGCGACGCTCATGAAGGAGGATGGCTGCACCAAGGTGCAGGTCCTCAACGACAAGGAGGTCTACGGGGCCGGCCTCTCGCGGAACATCGAGAACTCCGCGAAGGAGCAGGGCCTCGAGGTGATCTCCAACGAGGCGATCGACAAGAACGCGGCGAACTACCGCTCGCTGGCCTCCAAGGCCAAGGGCGCCGGCGCGGACTGCATGGTCTACTCGGGCATCACCGCCAACAACGCGGTCCAGATCTACAAGGACTTCGCGGCGGCCCTGCCGGACGCGAAGCTCTACGGGCCTGACGGCGTCGCCGAGTCCGGCTTCTCGGACCCGAAGGAGGGCGGCATCCCCGCCAACGTCGCGTCGCGGGTGAAGGTCTCGGTCGCGACCCTCTCGCCGGACGAGTACCCGGAGGAGGGCCAGCAGTTCTTCGCCGACTTCGAGAAGAAGTACGGCGACAAGTCCCCGGACCCCTACGCCATCTACGGCTACGAGGCCATGCGCCTGGCGCTGGACGCGATCGAGCGCTCCGGCACCGGCAAGAAGGAGGACGTGCTCAAGGCGATCTTCGAGACGAAGGATCGCTCGAGCGTGCTCGGCACCTACTCGCTCGACGAGAACGGTGACACGTCCCTCACGGACTACGGCATCTACTCGATCGAGGGTGGAGAGCTGACGTTCGACAAGACCATCAAGGCCGCCGCCAACTAGGCAGCTTCCTGATGCTGGGTCGGCCGGGAGCGGAAGAAAGTTTCCGCTCCCGGTCCTCGGCGTTCTGAGAAGCTTCACGACCATGGAAGCGGCAACCGTTCCCGCCAGCCCTGCGGTACGGGGCGACCGGCTCAGGGCGTTCATCGGGACCTACGGCCTGATCGCCGTCCTCGTCGCCCTCCCGGCCTACTTCGCGATCTACGACCTGGTCAACGACGGTGACCTCTCGCGGATCGGCAACAACCTCGTCGACGGTATCTCCAACGGCGCCATCTGGGCCCTGGTAGCCATCGGCTACACGCTCGTCTACGGCATCGTCGAGCTGATCAACTTCGCCCACGGCGAGGTCTTCATGATCGGGTCGTTCGTCGCCGCGAGCCTGTTCGCGACCTTCGGCCTGACCGAGGACACGAGCTACCTGCTGCTGGCGCTCGCCCTGCTCGTGTGCCTGGTGCTGGCCATGTTCGCCTCCGGCATCCTCAACACGATGATCGAGCGCGTCGGCTACCGGCCGTTGCGCAACGCGCCCAAGCTGGCGCCTCTGATCACCGCCGTCGGCTTCTCGTTCATCCTGCAGAACGTCGGCCTGCTGTGGCGCGGCGGCTCGCAGGAGGGCATCGCGGACCTGATCCGCTCGCAGCACCAGGTGCTCACGATCGCCGGGGTGAACATCACCAACGGCGACCTGCTCTCGATCTTCGTGACGATCCCGCTGCTGCTGCTGATGACGGCGTTCATCGGTCGCAGCCGCCTCGGCAAGGCGATGCGCGCCACGGCACAGGACCCCGAGGCCGCCCGCCTGATGGGCATCAACGTCGACACCACGATCTCCTTCACCTTCCTGCTGGGCGGCATGCTGGCCGGCGCGGCCGGCCTCATCTACGCCCTCTACCAGACGACCATCTGGTACTTCCAGGGCTTCACCGCCGGCCTGATCGCCTTCACCGCGGCGGTCATGGGCGGCATCGGCAACATCAAGGGCGCGGTGCTGGGCGGCTTCATCATCGGCTTCATCCAGCAGCTCTCCGACAACCGCGACGAGCTGTTCGGGTTCTTCCCGCTCGGCTCGGCCTGGACCCCCGCCGTGGTGTTCGCCTACCTGATCCTGATCATGGTCTTCAAGCCGTCCGGCCTGCTGGGCGAGCAAACGAGGGACGCAGGATGAGCGCAGCCGCAGAGACACCCGCAGGCGATCCGACGGTCGGCACGGGGGGCTTCGCCCTGCCGCCGTGGTGGGAGAAGGCGCTGTTCCCGCTGTTCGTGATCGTCGCGCTCGCGTTCCCGTTCTTCTTCGACTCGGGCGGCAGCGTGCTCGGGACGGCCACCCTGGCGCTCGCCTACACGGTGATGGCGCTGGGGCTCAACATCATCGTCGGCTTCGCCGGCCTGCTGGACCTCGGCTTCGTCGCGTTCTTCGCGATCGGCGCCTACGTGATGGGCTGGTTCGGCTCGCTGTTCTTCGCCGAGATCAACGGGGAGAAGGGCATCCACATCCTCACGGCCGGGCGAGCGTCCGAGCTGCCGGGGATCCACATGAACTTCATCCTGATCCTGGTCTGCGCGGTGATCGCGACCACGATCGCCGGCATGCTGATCGGCCTGCCGACGCTGCGCCTGCGCGGCGACTACATCGCGATCGTGACGCTCGCCTTCGGCGAGATCATCGGCCGCATCGCGATCAACGGCGACGCGCTGAAGATCGGCGGCCAGCCGCTGACCGCCGGCCGCCAGGGCATCACGCCGGTCGACAAGATCGACCTGCCGTTCCTGGAGCCGTTCACGTCGCTCGAGCTCAGACCGTGGTACTTCATGGCGCTCGCGCTCGTGCTGATCGCGCTCGCGGTGAGCTTCGCGCTGCGCAACTCGCGGCTCGGCCGCGCGTGGATCGCGTTGCGCGAGGACGAGGTGGCCGCCGTCGCCATGGGCGTGCCGGCGGTGAAGACGAAGCTGCTGGCCTACGGCACCGGCGCCGCGTTCGGCGGCATGTCCGGCGCGTTCCTCGGGTCGTTCAACAACACGGTGAACGCGGACCAGTTCCAGTTCTACTTCTCGATCCTGATCCTCGGCATGGTCATCCTCGGCGGCCTCGGCTCCATCTGGGGCGTGGTCGTCGGCGCGATCCTGCTGACCTACATCAACTTCTACTTCATCCCCGACGTCATCAACACGGTGCCGAGCAAGGTCGGCCTCGACTTCGACGTCACGCAGGTCACCTTCGCCATCTACGGCTTCCTGCTGGTGATGATGATGATCATCCGGCCGGAGGGCCTGATCCCGGAGCGCCGCCGAAAGCAGGAGCTCCATGACGAATCGGAGGACGCGCTCGTCGCGCAGGCACCGTGAGCGAAGAACCGACAAAGACGGAAACGACCACCACCGCCGACGGCGGCGGCGAGCCGCTCGCCGCCAACGGCAGGCTCGTGCTCGACGCGCAGCACGTGACGAAGCAGTTCGGCGGCCTGACCGCCGTCAGCGACGTCACCTTCAGCGTGCCCGAGCGCTCGATCGTCTCGATCATCGGGCCCAACGGCGCGGGGAAGACGACGTTCTTCAACATGCTGACGGGCTACTACAAGCCGACCACCGGCAAGATCGAGCTCGAGGAGCGCAACATCACGGGCAACCGCCCGGACGTGATCATGAAGCTCGGGATGGCCCGGACGTTCCAGAACATCCGGCTGTTCGGGACCATGAGCGCGGTCGAGAACGTGATGGTCGGCCAGAACTCGCGGATGAAGGCCGGGCTGTTCGGCTCGATCTTCCGCTTCCCCGTCCGCAAGGAGGAGGCGGCGGTCAAGGAGAAGGCCCACGAGGAGCTCTCCTACGTGGGCGTGCGGCCGCGCCACCACGACTGGCTGGCGATCAACCTCTCCTACGGCGAGCAGCGGCGGGTCGAGATCGCCCGCGCCCTCGCCTCCGATCCGAAGATCCTCCTGCTCGACGAGCCGACCGCGGGCATGAACCCCCAGGAGTCCGGCGAGCTGACGGACTTCATGCACAAGCTGCGCGACGAGCGCGGGGTCACCGTCGTGCTGATCGAGCACGACATGAAGGTGATCATGAAGGTCTCCGAGCACATCACGGTGCTCGACCACGGCGAGAAGATCGCCGAGGGCAAGCCGGCCGAGGTGCGCGCCAACCCGCGCGTCATCGAGGCCTACCTGGGCAAGAAGGCGTCGCAGGAGCAGCACTAGTGGTCCCCTCCGCAGCCCACGACGTCCTCGCGACGACCACCGATCGCCGCCTGACGGCGTCCTCGACCCTCGAAATCCCGGGAGGATTCCTTCGGATCTGCGTCCTTGCCAGCCGCCGCCGGTGGCCGTTCGAGAACGCCGTGACCCACGGAGAGAACCACTGATGGCCTTCCTCGAAGTCGACGACATCAAGACCTACTACGGCAACATCCAGGCGCTCAAGGGCGTCAGCCTGGAGGTCAACGAGGGCGAGTGCGTGACGCTGATCGGCTCCAACGGAGCCGGGAAGTCGACCACGCTGCGCTCGATCTCGGGCCTGACCCCGCCGCGCACCGGCGCGATCCGCCTGGCGGGCGACCCGATCGAGCACCTGCCGCCGCAGGAGATCGTCCGGCTCGGCGTCTGCCAGTCGCCGGAGGGCCGCAAGTGCTTCCAGCGCATGACGGTCCGCGAGAACCTCGAGCTCGGGGCGTTCCTGCGCCGCGACCACGGGGGGATCGAGAAGGACCTGGCGCGCGTGTTCGAGCTGTTCCCGCGGCTCGACGAGCGCCAAGGACAGAAGGCGGGCACGATGTCCGGCGGCGAGCAGCAGATGCTCGCGATCGGGCGCGCGCTGATGGGCAGCCCGCAGATCCTGCTGCTGGACGAGCCCTCGATGGGGATCTCGCCGATCCTCACCGAGCGCATCTACGAGACGATCGCGGAGATCAACCAGCAGGGGACGACGATCCTGCTGGTGGAGCAGAACGCGAACTTCGCGCTGGAGGTCTCCCAGCGCGCCTACGTGCTCGAGACCGGGAAGGTGGCCATGTCGGACGACTCCGCCTCGCTGCGGACCAACCCCGAAGTCCAGAAGGCGTACCTCGGCACATGATCGGAGCTTGGGCACTCTTCCTGATGTATGCGTGGCTGGCGGCGGCGATCGTCGCCGCGTACCTGGCGAACCGCAAGGGCTACAGCGAGCGGACTGGGCTGGCCTCCGGCCTCATCCTGCACGTCATCGGCGTGATCATCTGGCTGGTGGTTCCGGCCAAGTCGCATTCGAAGTGGAAGACGGTCGGCCCGTTCGGGCGGCGCAAGGCCGAGGACGTCGCCCCGCGCGCCGCCGCGGCCGCCGACGACGACGGCCCGGACGACTCCTCGACCGGCAGCCGGGCCGCTTCAGCGTGAGCTAGTGATAGGCGAGGCGCCGGGCGAGCCCGCCCGGCGTCGCGTCCGTCGTGCCCGGCGCGGCGCACGGCCGCGCCGCGGCGAACGTCGCGCCGCGCGGCTGGTCGCACGACGTGGGCTGGTAGATCACCCGCGCCGCGGCGACGGTCAGCGTGCGCCCGCTGTCGGAGGGGTGCAGCGCGCCCGGGGCGAACACCCCCAGCGCGAGCGCGGCCATCGCGCCCGTGACCCCGACCCGCGCCAGCAGCACCTTGCGGTGCTCGCGCGCGCGGGCGCGCGCTGTCGCGGCCGCCAGATGGTCGCCCAGGCGGGCGAGGTCGTGGGGGAGCGGGTCGTGCATTCCCTCTGACTATGGACCCAGGGCCCCCGGCGTGTCCAGCGGCCCGTACCGCGCGGTCAGTTCAGTCCGACCGGAGTGCGGAGCGAAGGGCCTCGTCGAGGCCGGGGTGCTCGTGCCGGTAGCCGAGCTCGAGCGTGCGCCGCGGGACGGCGTTCTGGCCCTTGGTGACGATCTCGGACATGTCGCCGTAGAGCAGCTGGATGGCGAAGGCCGGGACGGGGGCGAGCGCGGGACGGTGCAGCGCGCGGCCGAGCGCCTTCGAGAATTCCTTGTTGGACACGGGCTCCGGGGCGGTCGCGTTGACGGGCCCCGTCCAGGCGGGGTCGTCGAGCGCGCGCAGGTAGATCCCGACGACGTCGTCCGCGTGCACCCACGGCATCATCTGGTCGCCGCCGGCCACCGGCCCGCCCACGCCGGCCTTGAAGAACGGCAGCATCTTGCCCAGCGCGCCGCCGCCCTTGTCGAGCACGACGCCCGTGCGCACGAGCACGACGCGCACGCCGAGCTCCTCGGCGGCCCGGGCCTCGCGCTCCCAGGCGACGCACACGCGCGCGAGGAAGTCGTCTCCCGGCGGGGTGTCCTCGGGCAGCGGCTCCTCGCCGTGCCCGCCGTAGTAGCCGACGGCGGAGGAGCTGACGAGCACGCCGGGGCGGGGATCGGCCGCGCGCATCCCCTCGACGAGGTGGCGGCTGCCCCGCTCGCGAGAGTCGAGGATGCGGCGCTTGGCCTGCTCGCTCCAGCGCTGGGCGACGTTCTCGCCCGCGAGGTGCACGACGGCGTCGCGGCCGGCCAGCGCCTCGGCCGGCGCCGGCCCGGCGGTGGGGTCCCAGCGGTGCGCCTCGACGTCGCCGCCGAAGGCCTCGCGGGCGCGCTCGGGGCTGCGGCTGAGCACCGTCACCTCGTCGCCGCGCTCGCGCAGCGCGCGCACGAGCCTCGTCCCGATCAGGCCCGTGGCCCCAGTCACCGTCACCCGTGTCATGCCCTGCTTACGGCCTCCCGCGAGCGCCGGTTCACCGGCCGGCGCGCAGCTTGTCGGCGTCCTCGGCCGCGTAGCCGATCGCCCCGCCGTCGGCCTCCGCGGCGCCCTGGCGCTTGGCCTCGGCGGCGACCGCGGCGGCGACCGAGGCGGCCACGTCGCGGTTGAACACCGAGGGGATGATGTACTCCTCGCGCAGGTCGGCCTCGGGCACGATCGCCGCGATCCCGCGCGCGGCCGCCATCTTCATCTCCTCGGTGATCTCGCGCGCGCGGACGTCGAGCGCGCCGCGGAAGATGCCGGGGAAGCAGAGCACGTTGTTGATCTGGTTCGGGTAGTCCGAGCGGCCCGTGGCGATGATGCGCGCGTACGGCGCGGCCTCCTCGGGCGTGACCTCCGGGTTCGGGTTGGCCATCGCGAACACCATCGCGTCGCGGCTCATGCGCGCGAGCGCCTCCGGCGGCATCACGCGCGCGCCCGAGAGCCCGATGAACAGGTCGGCGCCGTCGATCACGTCGGCAGGCCCGCCCGCGCGCCTCTCGGGGTTCGTGGACTCGGCGAACCAGCGCTTCACGGGCGGCATCGAGCCGTCCTGGTAGTCCGGCCGGTCCGTGTGCAGCGCGCCGCGGGAGTCGCAGCCGATCACGTGCGTGACGCCGGCCGCGAGCAGGATCCTGGCGGTGGCCACGCCGGCGGCGCCGAGGCCGACGACGAGCACGTGCAGGTCCTCGAGCCGCTTGCCGATCAGCTTCGTGGCGTTCAGCAGCGCGGCGAGCACGACCACGGCGGTGCCGTGCTGGTCGTCGTGGAAGACCGGGATGTCGAGCTCGGCCTTCAGCCGCTCCTCGATCTCGAAGCAGCGCGGGGCCGAGATGTCCTCGAGGTTGATGCCGCCGAACGTCGGGGCGATCGCCTTGACGGTGGCGATGATCGCCTCGGGGTCCTTCGTGTCCAGGCACAGGGGGAACGCGTCGACGCCGCCGAACTCCTTGAAGAGCATCGCCTTGCCCTCCATCACGGGCATCGCGGCCTCCGGCCCGATGTCGCCGAGCCCGAGCACGGCGCTGCCGTCGGAGACCACGGCGACGGTGTTGCGCTTGATCGTGTACTGGAAGGCCTTGTCGCGGTCTTGCGCGATCGCGCTGCAGACGCGCGCCACGCCGGGCGTGTATGCCATCGAGAGGTCGTCGCGGGTGCGCAGCGCCTGCTTGTTGCGCTGCTCGATCTTGCCGCCGAGGTGCATCAGGAACGTGCGGTCGGTGCGGTCGACGACCTGGGCGCCGTCGACGGCGTCGACCGCGTCGGCGATCGCGCGACCGTGCTCCTCGTCGGCGGCGTCGACGATGATGTCGCGCAGCAGGGTGTCGTCGTCGAGCGAGATCAGGTCGACGGACCCGATCGTGCCGCCGGCCTCGCCGATCGCGGTGGCGACCCGCCCGAGCATCCCCGGGCGGTGCGCGATGCGCACCCGCAGGACGAGCGAGAACTGCGCGGATGTGGAGGCCACAGGGTTAGTAGCCGAGACGTGCCAGGCGCTCGGCCTCGGCCTTGCGCTTGGCCTCGCGCTGCTCGCGCTTCTCTTCCTCGCGCTCGCGGCGGGAGTCCTCGACGTTGACGATCCGCACCGAGGAGCGGAACGCGCCGTCGCGCCCGTGCTGCTCGAGGTCGCCGCGCCCGGCGCCGCGGCCTCCGCGGTCGTCGCCCCGGTAGCTTCCGCCGTCGCGCCCGCCGCCTCCGCCGCGGTAGCCGCCGCCTCCGCCGCCCTGGCGGCCGCGCCCGCGGCCGCGCCGGCCCCGGTCGTCGGCGCCGCGCGGGTTGACGATCGCCTTGACGTCGCGCACCGGGGTGGCCGCGAGGCGCACCCAGGCGGTGAAGGTCGGGTCGCCGGGCTTGGTGCCCTGCGCCTGCTCGCAGCACACGGACGACCACTTCATGGTCTCGCCGTCCTCGCGCTGCTTGGGCTTGAGCGCCTCGAGCACGGCCTCGTGGCCGCCGACGCGCTCGATCGCCGCCACGAGCCGCGCCTGGGCACGGGCGGAGCGGCTGGGGGAGGTCGCGGGCGGCTGCTGTCGGACACCGTGCCCGCCCGCCCCCTGCTGCGGCTGCTCGGCCTGCGGCGCGGCGGCCTCGCCCTCGGCAGCCGGAGCCTCAGCGGCCGGAGCCTCGGCCGAGCCTCAGCGGCCGGAGCCTCAGCGGCCGGAGCCTCGGCCGGAGCTTCGGCGGGCGCCTCCGCGGGCGCCTCGGCCTCGGGCACGGGCTCGCCGGCCTCCTCGGCTTCGACGGCCGCCTGCTCCGTGCGGCGCAGCTCGCTCAGCTTCGCGAAGAACGTCCGCCGGTGGCGCTCGGCGGCGGTCGGCCGGCGACGCCGCGGCCGCTGCTGGCGCTCGGGGCGCTGGGACTGCTGCGGCTTGGCCTCGCCGGAGGGCTCGCCGTTGCCGCCGGCGGTGGCCGCAGCCGCGCCCTCGGCGGCGGGAGCGCCTTGGCCGTTGGCGGCGGCCGGAGCGGCGCGCTCGCCGGCGGCGGCGCCATCGGAGGCGGGGGGCTCGGGCGCGGTGTCGCCGGCGGGCGGGTCGGCCGGGGCCGCGGCCTCGGCCTGCTCGACCGGATCGGGGACGGTCTCCGCGGCCTTCGGCTCGGACTCGGCGGGGGCGGGCTCGCCGGCGCTGGGCTCGGACGGAGCGGACGCGGCGGCGGCCTCGTGGGGCTCCATCTTCGGCGGCCCGACGGCGGCGCCCTCGGGCTGCGCGTCGTCCTGCGCCGCGGCGGCCTCTGCCGACGCCTCCTCCTTGGTGGAGGGCGCCGTGGTCGCCGACTCGCTGGGAGCGGCGGTCGCCGCGTCGGGGCTGTCCGCGGCCTCGCCGGAGGCGGGCGCCTCCGCGGCGTCGGCGGCGGGGTGCTCCGGGCTCGGCTCTTCGCCGGCGGGCGCCTCGGCCTCGGCCTCGGGCTCCTCGGCCTTCGGGGCCTCGGGCTCGGTGGCCTCGGCCACGGGCGGCTCGGGCACCGGATCGGGGGTGTGCTCGGGGGCGCGGTCCTCGTCGGCGGGCGTCTCGGTCATGTCTCCGGTGCTCCTGCGGTGGTGGGGCGCGTGGCGAGCCATCCGGGGGCCGGCGTTTGCGCGCACGTCTGGCGGCGCAGGGCGTGTTCGCCGGTGCGGCCGCTCGAACCGGCAGCATAGCGGCGCGGCGCCGCCGGACGCGGCGCGGGCGACTAGCCTCTGGGGTCAGATGGCGACCAACGGAGACGACCCCCGCGAGCTGTTCCTGATCGACGGCAATTCGCTGGCCTACCGCGCCTTCTTCGCGCTGCCCGAGTCGATCGCGACCTCCGACGGGCGCCCGACCAACGCGATCTTCGGCTTCGCCTCGATGCTCGTGAAGATCCTCACCGACTACGGCCCCGTGCCGACGGTCGTGGTGTGGGACGCAGGCATGTCCGGGCGCAAGGAGATCTCGCCCGACTACAAGGCCCAGCGCTCCTCCCGGCCGGACCTGCTGAAGCTCCAGTGGCCGCACCTGCGCCCGCTCGTGGAGGCCTTCGGCTACCGCAACATCTCCGTCGAGGGCTTCGAGGCCGACGACGTCATCGCCGCGCTCACCGAGCAGGCCAAGCAGCGCGGGATTCCCGTGATGGTGGTCACAGGGGACCGCGACGCCTACCAGCTCGTGGGCGACGGCGTGCGGATCATGTCCACCAGCCGCGGCGTGACCGACACGAAGGTCTACGACCGCCAGGGCGTGATCGACCGCTACGGGATCCCGCCCGAGCTGGTCCCGGACTTCATCGGGCTCAAGGGCGACACCTCGGACAACATCCCCGGCGTCCCGGGAATCGGCGACAAGACGGCCTCGGACCTGCTGCAGCGCTTCGGCGACCTCGAGACGGTGCTGGCCAGCGTCGACCAGATCACGGGCGCCAAGCGCAAGCAGAACCTGACGGAGCACGCCGACGCGGCGCGGCTGTCCAAGCAGCTCGCGACGATGGTCCGCGACGTGCCGGTCGACATCGACCTGGAGGTCGAGATGGCGCGCGAGGTCGACCGCTCGGGCGTGCGCCCGGTCTTCCGCGACTGGGAGCTGCGCGACCCGCTGCGGCGCCTCGAGGAGGCGCTGGTCGAGCTGGAGATGGAGGAGATACCGCGGCCCGAGGCCGCGGAGGCGCGCACGATCGAGGTCAAGGAGGGCTCGCCGGCCGACGTCGCGAGGCTGCGCGGCGAGGAGCTCGTCCTCGTCGCCTCGCCGCCGGACATCCCCGAGGGCGAGCTGCTGCCGGCCGAGACGGGCTGGCGTTTCGCCGCGCTCGCCCCCGGGGGCGGACCGGCGATCGTCGGCACCGTCGAGGACCCGGCCGAGCTCGTCGCCGCCGCCGGCGAGCGGCCCGTGCTCGCCCACGAGGCCAAGGCGCTCGGGGAGGTCCCGGCCAACCTCGCGTTCGACACGGAGATCGCGGCCTTCCTGCTCGACCCCGCACGGCGCGGCTTCCCGCTCGACGAGCTTGCCGAGGAGCGCGGGATCGCGGTGGAGTCGGCCGACCCCCAGGCCCGGCGCGCCGGGCTGATCGCCGAGCTCGCCTCCCGCCAGCGCCAGCAGATCGCCGAACGCGGCCTCGACGGCCTGCTGCGCGAGATCGAGCTGCCGCTGATCCGCGTGCTGCGCGAGACCGAGAAGGTCGGCGTCAAGCTCGACACGCGCCGCCTGGAGGAGTCCGCCACGCGCATCCGCGCCGATGCCGCCCGGCTCGAGCGGGAGATCTGGGAGCTGGCGGGCGAGGAGTTCATGATCGGCTCCCCGCAGCAGCTCGCCGAGGTGCTGTTCGTCAAGCTCGGCCTCTCGCGCAAGCGCCGTGGCAAGACCGGCTTCTCGACCGACGCCCGGGTGCTGCAGGCGATCCGCTCCGAGCACGAGATCATCCCCAGGATCGAGCGCTTCCGCGAGCTGACCAAGCTCGTGCAGACCTACCTCGACGCGCTGCCCGCCTACATCGCCGCCGACGGGCGCATCCACACGACGTTCCTGCAGGTCAACGCCGCGACCGGCCGGCTCGCGTCGATCAACCCGAACCTGCAGAACATCCCGATCCGCACGGAGACCGGCCGCGAGATCCGCGCCTGCTTCGTCGCCGACCCCGGCAACGTGCTGCTCAGCGTCGACTACTCGCAGGTCGAGCTGCGCGTGCTGGCCCACATCGCGGGCGAGGACGTCCTGCGCGAGATCTTCAAGCGCGGCGAGGACGTCCACACGGAGACCGCCAGCGCGGTCTTCGAGCTGCCGCCGGAGCAGCTCGACGTCGGCATGCGCTCGAAGGCCAAGATGGTCAACTACGGGATCGTCTACGGCCTGTCGGCCTACGGGCTCGCCGACCGCCTGCAGATCGACCAGGGCGAGGCGCAGGAGTTCATCGACCGCTACCTGGCGCGCTTCCCGGCCGTCGCGCAGTTCATGAAGGACGCGGTCGAGCAGGCCGAGCAGCACGGCTACGTCTCGACGCTGTTCGGCCGCCGCCGCCAGATCCCGGAGATCCGCGCCCGCAACTGGCAGACGCGCAAGCTCGGCGAGCGGCTCGCGGTCAACTCCGTCATCCAGGGCACCGCCGCCGACATCATCAAGGTCGCGATGGTGCGCGCGCACGAGGCGCTCGCCGCCGAGGGGCTGAAGACGCGCACGATCCTGCAGATCCACGACGAGCTGCTCTTCGAGGGCCCGCCGGAGGAGATGGAGCGGGCGACGGAGATCGTCACGCGCGAGATGGTCGGCGCGGCCGACCTCGACCCGCCGCTCACCGTCGACGCGGGCGTCGGCCCGAACTGGCTCGACGCGAAGTGAGCGCCGGGGGCGGCCGGAGCCGCCCCCGGGGGTGGTCGCTCAGTCCGTCGTGTAGGTCTGCGTCTGCGGGTTCAAGCGGTTGAGCTTCTCCGCCTTGAACGACTCGGCGCCGTTGAACCGCCACGACGCCACGCCGCGCGCGATGTCCGACTGGTAGACGAACCCGTTGTACCAGTGGGTCGACCAGTCGCCGCCGAGCACCGCCGGCGCGCCCGAGGCCGAGGTGGTCTCGGACAGCGGCGCGGGGTCGGCGTAGCCGATCTCGCGGACCCTGGACAGGTCGGAGAAGTCCAGAACCGAGATCCCGGACTGGTAGCTGCCCTTCACGAGCCAGTTGCCCTTGTCGGTCGGGACGACGTTGTAGTTGTGCAGCGTGCAGTTCTCGAACCTGGTCTGATCGCGCGTCAGCGTCCACTTGCCGCGCGTCGCGCCCGTGTCCGAGTCCAGGAAGAACAGCGACTTCATGTCGTCCGTCTGCACCTGGTAGTTGGCCGTCGGATCCTGGAAGACGGTCCCCGTCTTCTGGCAGCGCGCGCGCACGCCGCCGTCGGGCTCGTGGCCGATGATCAGCGTCTCGCCGTCGTTGCTCCACGCCGCGGAGTGGCCGACCTTGAAGTCCGGCACGCCGGTCAGGCGCATGTCGCGGGTGTACTCGAGCTGCGGGTTGCCCAGCGAGCCGCCCTCGGCCGGATCCATCGTCCAGACCGCGATGCCGTCGCCGCCCGCGCACGCCGCCCGCAGCACGTCGCCGAGGATGACCCCGGTGTCGTGGCAGCGGATGTTGTTCGCGGGGGTCGTCTCCTCGAACTGGCGCGCCTGTGCGTTCTGCGGCGCGTTCAGCGGGATCTCGACGACCTGGATGCCGGCGGCCGGCGGGTCGACGGTGCAGTTGCCCGGCGAGTACGACGGCGTGTTGTAGACCCACAGCCGGTTGTTGGCCGGATCCGGCACGCCGGTCGCGGTGTGCGACCCGCAGCGGGTGCGCACCGAGGCGACGAGGTCCGGGTTCGCCGGGTTCGAGATGTCGAAGACGTGCAGTCCCTCCCAGCCGGGCTCGACTGGTTCTCCGTCGCACGTCTGGTTCTGCCCGGCACGCACGTCCCAGGAGCGGGTGAGGATGTTGCCGTAGACGACGACGTCGCCCTGGCTGCCCTGGCAGTCCTCGTAGGCGAGGATCTGCCGTAGGTTCCCCGGGCTCGAGATGTCGATGATCCGGAAGCCCTGGAAGTTGCCCTGGTAGGCCCGGGTGCCCTGGAAGGCGATGTCGGAGTTGGCCTGCCCCAGGGTCGGTGCGTCGCGCCTGGACAGGCTCAGGAACTGCAGCCGCTTCGTGTCGTAGTCACCGACCGCCGACTGGCCCTGGTAGCCCGACGGCCCGGCGGCCAGGAATCCGCTGTCGAGCCCGATCTGCGGCATCTCACCAGAGAACACGCCGCTGGACGTGGTGAACGGATGGGCCTGTACCGCTGCGGGTACGGCGAGGCACGCCGCGACCGCGATCGCGGCGGCAATGCATTTGCTGCGCATACTCCCCCTCTGCTCGAGGCGCCTCCCTCACGCACTCTCATTGGGAAGGTACGCCGATCTCATCTAGCACGTCGCGCGCTCATCTAGGGTGCGCGGATGGACCGGACGGTGGCGCTCGTGGTGGCGGTGGTGATCGGCGGCGTGCTCGCCACGCAGGCGCCGCTGAACTCCGCGCTGGCGCGGACCGTCGGGGGTGTGCAGGCGTCCGTGGTGGCGCTCGGGATCTCCTTCGTGGCGCTGCTCGCGCTCTCCTTGCTCGCAGGTGGGCTCTCCGGGATCGCGCGGCTCGGCGAGGCGCCGCTGCACGTCGCGATCGGGGGAGGGCTGATCGGGGCGCTGTACGTCGGCAGCATCGTCTGGACGGTGCGCGCTCTCGGCGCCGGCGGCCTGACCGCGGCGACGATCGCCGGCCAGCTCGCGCTCGCCGTCGTGATCGACCACTTCGGCTGGCTCGGCGTCGCGCGCTCGCCGGTCACCGCCTCGAAGGTCCTCGGCATCGCCCTGCTCGCACTGGGCACCTGGTTCGTCGTCCGGGACTAGCGTCCCGGGGCATGACCCAGACGCGCAGGGAGATCATCCAGGCCTTCGTCCCCGACTCGCCGCTCGTCGGCCTGCTCGGCATCGAGCTGAGCGAGATCGAGCTCGACCGCGCCGTGTTGCGGATGCCGTTCCGGCCCGAGCTCGCGACGATGGGCGACGTGGTCCACGGCGGCGCGATCGCCTCGCTGCTCGACACCGCCTCGATGGCGGCCGCGTGGTCCGACGACACCGTGCCCGACGCGCTGGCCGGAGGCACCGTCTCGATGAACGTCGATTACGTCTCGGCGGCGCGCGCCGTCGACCTCGTCGCCACCGCCGTGGCCGTCCGCCGCGGCCGCAGCCTGTGCTTCTGCGAGGTCACCGTCGCCGACCCCGAGGGCGCCGTGATCGCAAAGGGCCTCGTCGTGCACCGGTTCGGTTGACAAAAGACGGTCGCCGATATATCGTTACCTATCGTTGATAGTCGATAACGAAAGGAGTCGCCATGCACGCGCATGCCATGCCGAACTGGTTCGCGATGGCGGGCCAGCGCGGCCGCGGCCGGCCGCACCGGCGCCCACACGGGGGTCACGGGTTCGGGCCGCCCTTCGGTCCGGGCTTCGGGGGCTTCGGCCCCAGGGGCCCGCGGGCGCGCCGCGGCGACGTCCGCGCCGCGCTGCTGGTCCTGCTCGCCGAGGAGCCGCGCAACGGCTACGGGCTGATGCAGGAGATCGAGGCCCGCTCCAACGGCGCCTGGCGCCCGAGCCCCGGCTCGGTCTACCCGGCGCTCTCCCAGCTCGAGGACGAGGGTCTCGTCCAGGCCCAGGAGAGCGGAGGCCGCAAGGAGTTCGACCTCACCGAGGCCGGCCGCGCCTACGTCGGCGAGAACGCCGACGAGCTCGGCACGCCGTGGGAGGAGGTCGGCGGCGGCGAGCCGATCGGCGAGCTCCGCACGCTGGTCTTCAGCGTCGGCGGCGCCGTCATGCAGGTCGTCCAGGCCGGCTCGGCCGACCAGATGGCCCAGGCCGCCAAGGTGCTCGAGGAGACCCGCCGGTCGCTGTACCGGATCCTCGCCGGCGACGACGACGAGACGCCGCCGTCCGCCGCCTGACCATCAGCGCAAGAAGGGCGTCAGACACCTTTCTTGCGCGGTGGTAGCTTTCGGCACATGGAGACCCGCGGCTCTCGTGTGCGCTCGACCATGAGCGACACGTTCTGGATTCTGGTCCTGTCCGTCGTCGTGCTGTTCGCGTTCTTCGTCGCGCTCGGCGCGTTCTCGCCAGGCGAGGTCGTGTGGCTGACCCTGGCCGTGCTCGGGCTCGCCCTGCTGTGGGCGGCCCACGCCGTCTGGGACTCGCGGCACCGCAGCGGCCGCGACCCGGCGGCGATCCGCAATCGCGAGCGGCGGGGCTTCTGAGCCCCGCCCAGCTCGACCCGGAGATCGCGGAGATCCTCGAGGGGATGCTCGCGCTCGACGGGCCGCCGGCAAACGAGGTGCCGATCGACCAGGCACGCGCGGGCCACGAGGCCGAGACGGTGCAGATGTCCGGCCCGGGCGAGCCCGTCGCCGAGGTGCGCGACCTCGAGGTCCCCTCGCCCTCGGGCACGATCCCCGCGCGGCTGTACAGGCCGGAGGCGGACGGCCCGCTGCCGCTCGTCGTCTACCTGCACGGCGGCGGCTGGATGCTCGGCTCGGTCGAGTCCTTCGACACGGTCGTGCGCGCGCTCGCCAACGCGGCCGGGACGCTCGTGCTCAGCGTGGGCTACCGGCTCGCCCCCGAGGACCCGTTCCCGGCCGGGCTCGACGACGCTCTGTGCGCCATCCGCTGGGCCGCCGCCCATGCCGAGGAGCTCGGGGCCGACCCGCAGCGGCTGGCGATCGCGGGCGACAGCGCGGGTGGCAACCTCGCGACGGTCGCCGCGCGGCGGCTGCGCGACGAGGTCCCCCTGCGGATGCAGGTCCTGATCTACCCCGTCACCGACGCGGGCTGCAACACCGCCTCCTACGGCGAGTTCGGGGAGCGCTACGGGCTGACCGCCGCGTCGATGCAGCGCTTCTGGAACCTGTATCTGAACGGCGGCGACGGCCTGCATCCCGACGCCTCGCCGCTGCGCGCCGAGGACCTCGCCGGCTCGCCGCCCGCGTTCGTGCTGACCGCGGGCTTCGACCCGCTGCGCGACGAGGCCGAGGCGTACTGCGACGCCCTGCGCGCCGCCGGGGTGGAGGTCGAGTGCAGCCGCTACGAGGGCGCGATCCACGGGTTCTGGCGCTGGCTGGCGCGGACGCAGCTCTCGCGCCGGGCGGTCGACGAGGTCGCCGGCGCGCTGCGCGCCCGGATGAACGGCGCCTGAGCGGCCGCCCGTACGGCCCTTCCTGAGCGGAACCGTCCGAACGGGGACTTTGGACGTTCCGGGCAGCCGGGGCGGCGATACGGTCCCCGGCATGGCTGCCTCACCCACCACCGCGACGTCCCGCTTCTGGCACCCGTTCGCCGACATGGGGGCCGTCTCCCAGCGCGAGCTGCTGATCGAGCGCGGGGAGGGGGTCTGGGTCTACGACAGCGAGGACCGCCGCTACCTCGACGGCACCGCGAGCCTCTGGTACGCCAACATCGGCCACGGCAACCGCGAGGTCGCCGACCGCGTCGCCGAGCAGATGGGCCGCCTCGAGGCCTACTCCACGTTCGGCGACTTCGGCAACCGGCCCGCGAACGAGCTCAGCGAGCGGCTCGCCTCGCACGCGCCGATGGACGGCGCGCGCGTGTTCCTCACCTCGGGCGGCGGCGACTCGATCGACGCCGCGGCGAAGATCGCCCGCCGCCACTGGATCCAGCAGGGCCATCCGGAGCGCGTGCACCTGATCAGCCGCACGCAGGGCTACCACGGCACGCACGGCTTCGGGACGAGCATCGGCGGCATCGAGGCGAACACGAGCAACTGGGGCCCGCTCGTCCCGGCCGTCTCCGCGGTCGCCCACGACTCCCTGCCCGCGCTGGAGGCCGAGATCGACCGCGTCGGCCCCGACAAGGTCGCCGCCTTCTTCTGCGAGCCGGTGATCGGCGCCGGCGGCGTCCACGCGCCGCCAGAGGGCTACATCGAGGGCGTCGCGGACCTGTGCGCCGAGCACGGCGTCCTGCTCGTCGTCGACAGCGTCATCTGCGGCTTCGGCCGGCTCGGCACCTGGTACGGGATCGAGCGCTGGGAGGACGTGCGGCCCGACATGATCACGTTCGCCAAGGGCGTGACGGCCGGCTACCTGCCGCTCGGCGGCGTGGTCGTCTCCGACCGCGTGGCGGGCCCGTTCTTCGAGGCCCCGGGCGGCCCGATGCTGCGCCACGGCGCCACCTACGCCGGGCACCCCGCCTGCTGCGCCGCGGCGATGGCGGTGCTCGACGTCTACGAGCGCGACGGCCTGTTCGAGCGCTCGCGCGAGCTGGAGGGCGCGCTCGCCCGGGCGCTGGCGCCGCTCGCCGACCACCCGGCGGTCGCCGAGGTGCGCGCCGGCCTCGGGCTGCTCGCGGCCGTGCAGCTCGCGCCCGAGGTGCTCGAGCACGACGCCGGCGCGGTGGCGAGGGTCGCCCAGGGCGCGCGCGAGGCGGGCGTGCTCGTGCGGCCGCTGCTCGGCGCGATCGCGATGTCGCCCCCGCTGACCGTCGAGCAGGAGCACCTGGAGCTGCTCGCGCAGTCGATCCGCAACGGCCTCGACTCGCTCGACTCGCTCCCGGCGCGGCCGGACCCCGGCTCGGGCGGCTAGACCGATCGATCCGACGACATCCACGCCCGCGGGTGCCGCCGCTGTGGCTACCGCTTCGGGCGGACCTAGGGCCGCACGACCACGTCGAGACTCGTCCCGCTGAGCTCGACCTCGAGCCCGGCGCGCGCCGCGGTCTCCGCCACGTCCTCGGGCGTCCGCGCGGGCTCGGGCGCCTGCAGCAGCGCGCGGGCGACGTCGCCGCGGATCGCCTTGACGAAGTGGCTGACGACCTTGCCGTCCGGGGTGAAGCCGCGGACGGTCACCACCGGGGCGTCGCGCGGCTTCCACGCGGCGGCGTAGCCGCCCGAGCGCAGGTCCACGACCAGGCCGTCGTCGGGCAGCGCCCGCTCGAGCGCGGGGCGCCAGTACGCCGCCAGACCGCCGAGCCGCGGGACCCGTGCCGTGATCGAGAGGCGGTAGGCGGGGATCCGGTCGTCCGGCGCCACCACGCCCCACAGCGCGCTCGCGATCAGCACGCTCCGGCGCGCCTCGGCGGGCAGCTCCGGCAGGCGCAGCCGCTCGTAGAGCACGCCCGTGTAGACCTCGGCCGCCGGCCCGGCGGGGGCGCGCTCCAGCGCGGCGTTGCGCTCCAGCTCGCCCGCCTGCCCGGCGCTCAGCCCGAGCGCCTTGAGCGCCCGGCCGCGCTGCTTGCCCGCGCTCGTGCGCACCAGCGCGGCCAGCGCCCGCATGCGCTCGGCCGTCAGCTCGTCCGCGAACGCCAGCGCGGCGAGGTCCACGGGCTCGCCGGCGGCAGGGGCGGTCTTGCCCTCGGAGGGCGGCAGCAGGATCAGCACGGCGGAGCAGCCTACGACGGCGGCGCGTAGCCCGGGCAGCGCGCGAAGCCGAGCGGGCGCACGAACAGCTCGGGCGGCGTCGACCCTGCAGGAGTCGTCGCCGGCGGCGCGAACACCCGCCTCGTGCGCTCCCTGACGACACAACCCCGCACCACGCTGCTGATCGCGATCTCCGTCGTGATCGTGATCGCGATGCTGTTCGCCAACGGCGTGCTGCTCGCCGACGCCGAGGACGAACGCTCCACGGGCGGCTTCATCGGCTTCTCGCTGTTCGGGATCGCGCTGAGCGCCGTCCTGCTGCTCGTCGCCGTGCCGCGGCTGCCGAACGACGCGCGCAAGATCGCCGTGCTCGGCTTCGGCATCGGCGCGGTGGTCATGTGCCTGGCCTTCTGGAGCACGCTGCCGTTCGCGCTCGGTATCGCGGCGATCGCCGCGGCCGCGCCCGACGACGACTCGCCCGAGGGCATGGCCCCGGCGCCCGTCACGGCCGGCGTGCTGCTGGCCGTGCTGGCGATCGTCGCCGCGTTCGTGCTCTGCATCATCGGCTAGGCGGCGGCACTATTCGCATAGCGTATACACTGTGTGTATACTGAAGGCGTGGCCGGCAACGAGACGCTCCTGGCGCTCCTCCGTGGCGGCCCTGCGCACGGGTACGACCTCAAGCGCGAGCACGACATCTGGTTCCCCGACGCGCGCCCGCTCGCTTACGGCCAGGTGTACGCCACGCTCGGCCGGCTCGAGCGGGCCGGGCACGTCGAGGTGGTCGAGACGCGCGTGGAGAGCGGGCCCGAGCGAACCGTTTACGCGATCAGCGAGCAGGGCGAGGAGCGCCTCGAGGCGTGGCTGGCCGAGCCGGCCGGGACGGCGGCCACCGGCACGGACGAGATCGTCCGCAAGACGGTGGCTGCGCTGCGCACCGGGGTCGACCCCGGGGAGTTCCTGGCGCGCCAGCGCGCCGCCCACCTGCGCCGCATGCGCGAGCTGACCGCCGGCAACGCCGAGCGCGACCCGGTGGCGCGGCTGGCGCGCGAGCACCTCGTCGCCCACCTCGACGCCGATCTGCGCTGGCTCGACACCGCGGTCGAGCGGCTCTCCGCGCGGGACTGGAGGCTCGATCCCGCCGGACCGACGACCCAGGAGGCCGCCCGATGACCGACCGTCCCGTCCTCGAGCTGGTGGGCGTCGAGCACGCCTACCGGCGCACCGTCGCCCTGCGCGGCGTGTCGCTGGCGGTGGAGCCCGGCGAGGTCGTCGCGGTCACCGGCCCGAGCGGCTGTGGCAAGTCGACGCTGCTGCACGCGGCCGCCGGGATCATCCGCCCGCAGGCCGGCGGCGTCCGCCTCGCCGGCCACGACCTGGCGGGGCTGGACGAGGCCGCGCGCACCGCGCTGCGCCGGCGCGAGGCCGGCATCGTGCTCCAGTTCGGGCAGCTCGTGCCCGACCTGTCGGTGATCGAGAACGTCGCGCTGCCGCTGCTGCTCGACGGCCACGAGCGAGCGGCGGCGCTGGTCGCCGCGGGCGAGTGGCTGGAGCGCGCCGGGCTCGCGCTCGAGCCCGGCACGCCGACGGCCGAGCTGTCGGGCGGCGAGGCCCAGCGCGTCGCGGTCGCCCGCGCGCTGGTGACCGGGCCGGCGCTCGTGCTCGCCGACGAGCCGACCGGCAGCCTCGACACGGCGGGCGGCGAGCGGCTGCTCGAGCTACTGCTGGGCGCCGCGCGCGAGCGCGGCGCGGCGGTCGTGCTCGTCACCCACGACAACGTCGTCGCCGCGCACGCCGACCGCGAGGTGCGGCTGCGCGACGGCCGCGTCGAGGCCGTGGCGGTGCTGCGATGAGCGCCGGCACCGCGGTGCGCCTCGCGCGCTCGGGGGTCGCCGCCGACCGCGCGCGCTTCTGGCTCGTCGCCGGCTCCGTCGCCTTCGCCGGGGCGTTCGTGCTCGCCGCGGCGCAGATCCTCGGCATGAGCATCGGGGATGCGTTCTACGCGGCCGATGCGGGCCTCGCCCGCTTCGTCACCGAGCCGGGCCTGCGCCCCGGCACCGCGGCTGGCGCCCTGCTGCTCGCCGTGCCGGTGCTCGCGCTGACCGCGCAGGCGCTGCGGCTCGGCTCCGTGGCGCGCGACCGCCGCGTCGCCTCCCTGCGCCTGGCCGGCGCCACGCCGCGCCAGGTGCGTGCGGTGGCGGCGGCCGAGTGCGGCCTGGCGGCGGGCGCGGGCGGGCTGCTGGCCGGGCCGGCCGGGCTCGTCGTCTACCTGCTCGCCGGGGTCCTGCCGCCCGCCGGGGCGCGGCTGCTCGACGGGCCGGACGCGCAAGACCTGCTGGTCTGGGCGGCGCTGATCCCCCTCGCCGCGGCGGCCGGAGCCTGTGCCGGGGCGGTGGTCGAGGGCCGCGCGGTCGCCGAGCCGCTCGGCGTCCGCCGCCGGCAGGAGCCGGTCGCACCTGGCGCCGCGAGCGCCGCGGCGCTGGCGCTCGGCCTCGCGGCGGTCGTCGCCGGGGTCGCCTCGGGCGCCGGCGGCATCGTGGCCGCGATCGCCGGCCTGCTGGTGGCCGCGTTCGCGGGCGGCCCCCGGCTCGTGCTCGCCGTGGCCGGCGCGCTCGCGCGCCGGCCCGGCGTGGAGGCGCTGCTCGCGAGCCGCCGGCTGCGGGCCGACCCGCGCTCGGCGGGTCGCGTGGCGGGCGTCCTGCTCACCTGCGGCATCGCGCTCGGCATCGACGTGCTGCTGCTGGTCGGCCAGGGCAGCGGCGACGGCTTCTCCGGCGACGCGGACTTCTACCTCGCGGGCTACGGGCTCACCGCGATCGCGGTGGCGGTGGCGGCGCTCGTCGCGCTCGTGACGCTGCTCGTCGGCGCGGTCGACGGGCTGCTCGACGCGCGCCGGCCGCTGGCCACGCTCGCCGCCAGCGGCGTCGACGAGCGTCTGCTGGGCCGGGCGCTGACCCGCCAGCTGACGGCGATCGCGGTTCCCGCGCTGGTCGCCGGAGCGCTCGCGGGCGGGCCTCTGCTCGCGCTGCTGACGGGCATCGGGGACACCTACGGGACGTTGTGGGTCGTCGTGCTCGCCGGGCTGGGTGCGGCGCTCGCCGGCGGCATGGCGACGGCGGCGGCGGCGCGGCTCGTGGCGCGGCTGCTGCGGCCGCAGATCCGCGCGGCGATCGACCCCGAGAACCTGCGCGCGGCTTAGCGCTAGGCCGCGAGCGAGAGCTCGGCCTGGGCCTGCTGGGGCGCCGGCAGCGCGTACGCCGGCGGCGCGAGGTTCAGGTACTTGAGGAACAGCCAGCGGATCAGGCGCGGGCGTGAGGTGAATCGTGCCAGCCAGTCCAGGGGCCTTCCGTGGAGATGGCGCACGCAGCGCTGGTTGAGCCACATCCACTCGAACTTCCAGCGGTGGGCCTCGGCGAAGGCGGCGTAGTTGGCGAGCGCCTGCTCGCGCGTGCGCGCGCCCGCGAGCACCTGCGCCAGCTCGCGGCCGACGGCGATGCCGAAGTACCAGGCCGTGCGGATCCCCTCCGCGCTCATCGCGATGCAATGGCCGGCGGAGTCGCCGCAGAAGAACACGCCGTCCTCGACCGGCTCGCGGTAGCGGTGCGGGATCCAGTTGCCCTGGTAGCGCGCGGTGTCGGCCCCCTCGTCGGTCGCGAGGCGCACCGTCGGCTCCTTGACGTGGAAGCGCGGGTCGTAGGAGCCGATGCCGATCCGCAGCTCGCCGGCGGCGGGGAACGACCAGCCGTAGCCCGACACCACGTAGCGCGGATCGACCCAGAACTGCAGGTCGGGGGCCTGGCCGTGCGGGTGGACCTCCAGCCCGCGCGAGAGCGTCGCCTCCGGCGGCTGGATCGTGCCCGCGCCCAGCACGCGGCGCCAGCCCAGGGCGTCGACGATCAGCTTCCCGCGCACGTCGCCGCGATCGGTATGGATGGTCGCGACGGCCGTTTGGTCGCGATCGGCGAAACTCCTTGTAATGCCATCGATCTTCGCGGTCTCGAACTCCGCGTCGCCGCACTGCGCCCACATCAGCTCGCAGCAGCGCCGGTAGTCGAACGTCGAGAACGTGTAGGGCAGCCTCCAGCGCACGTGCGCGCCCACCGTGTGCATGACCATCGTGTCGAACGTCTGCTTGATCGAGCCCTCGAGGCCGAGGTTCACGATCCAGTCGGTAGGGGCGCAGCAGGCGGAGGTCTGCTTCTCGCCGATCTCGTAGCGATCGAGCACCAAGACCCGCGCGCGCGAGGCGCGCAGCTCGCGGGCGACGGCCAGCCCCGCGAAGGACGCTCCGCAGATCACCACGTCGTATTCGGCGCCGGAGGGGAACGGAGTCCGCTCCGCGCCGCGCTTGGTGGCACGAACGGGCATAACGAGAGGGCGCTACAGTATCTCGCCGCTAATGGAAGCCACGATGACACCGCCAGAGACCACCACCGACGCCCGAATCGTCGAGGGATCCAACGGGATGCTCCTCGAGATCGACGGCCAGATCCTCCCCAACTACGACGCGACGATCGTTCCCTTCGACGAGGGTGACGTCGTCACGGGGAAGGTGGTGCGGATCGATAAGGACGAGGTCCTCATCGACATCGGCTACAAGAGCGAGGGGGTCATCCCCAACAACGAGCTCTCGATCCGCAAGTCGGTGGACCCGTCCGAGGAGGTCGAGCTCGGCGAGGAGGTCGACGCCCTCGTCCTCACCAAGGAGGACCAGGACGGCCGGCTGATCCTGTCCAAGAAGCGCGCCCGCTTCGAGCGCGCATGGCGCCGCATCGAGGCCGCCGCCGAGTCGGGCGAGCCCGTCATCGGCGCGGTGATCGAGGTCGTCAAGGGCGGCCTGATCATCGATCTCGGGGTGCGCGGCTTCCTGCCCGCCTCGCTGGTCGACATCCGCCGCGTGCCGAACCTGGACGAGTACCTCGGCCAGAACATCCAGTGCAAGGTCATAGAGCTCAATCGCTCGCGCAACAACGTCGTCCTCAGCCGCCGCGCGGTGCTCGAGGAGGAGCGCAAGGAGCAGCGCCAGGCGATCCTGGAGCGCCTGCAGCCCGGCCTGATCATCGAGGGCCAGATCTCCAACATCGTCGACTTCGGCGCGTTCGTCGACCTCGACGGCATCGACGGCCTGATCCACATCTCCGAGCTCTCGTGGTCGCACGTCAACCACCCGAGCGAGATCCTGAACATCGGCGACACCGTCCAGGTCAAGGTGCTCGACATAGACCGTGACCGCCAGCGCATCTCCCTGGGGCTCAAGCAGACCCAGGAGGACCCGTGGCAGCGCGTGGTCGACACCTACAACGTCGGCGACGAGCTCGAGGGCACCGTCACCAAGGTCGTCGCGTTCGGCGCCTTCGTGGAGATCCTGGAGGGCGTCGAGGGCCTCGTGCACATCTCCGAGCTCGCCCAGCAGCACGTCGAGAACCCGCGCGAGATCGTGCAGCCCGGCGACGACGTGCGCGTGAAGATCCTCGAGATCGACTCCGAGCGGCGCCGCCTCTCGCTGTCGATCAAGCGGGTCGAGGACCAGATCCTGCCGCGCCGCGAGGCCGGCGCCGCGCCGGCCGGCGACGCGGGCGACATGGACGACATGCCGGAGCTCGGCCTGTCCGAGGACGTCTTCGCCGACCAGCCCGAGGCCGTGCCCGCCGAGGCGGAGGCCGAGGCCGAGGACGAGGTCGCTGCGCCCGAGGCCGAAGCCGAGGTCGCCGAGCCGGAGGTCGAGGAGGCCGCCGCGCCCGACGAGCCCGTCGCCGAGGAGCCGGCCGACGAGGAGCCCGCCGCGGAGGAGCCCGCCGCGGAGGAGCCCGCCGCCGAGCAGGACGAGGAAGAGACCACCTGAAGGGGCCGCCGTTCGTCGGCCTGACGGGCGGCATCGGCGCCGGGAAGTCGGAGGCGCTGGCGGCGCTCGGGCGTCTGGGCGCCGCGACGCTGTCCACTGACGCCGTCGTCCACGAGCTCTACGCCGACCCCGAGGTCCGCGACGCGGTCGTGGCCCGCTGGGGCGAGGAGGTCGCGCCGGGCGGGACCGTCGACCGCGCGGCCGTCGCGCGCCACGCGTTCGCCTCGGACGAGGAGCGCCACTACCTCGAGGGCCTGCTGTGGCCGCGCGTCGGCAGCAGGATCGCCGGGTTCCGCGAGAGCGAGTCCGCGCGGGAACCCGCTCCGCCGGCTCTGGTCATCGAGGTGCCGCTGCTGTTCGAGTCCGGCATGGACCACGGCTTCGACGCCACGATCGCGATCGTGGCCGACGAGGACGTCCGGCGCGAGCGTGCCGCCGCCCGCGGGCACGAATCGGTCGATGAGCGGACCGCCCGGCAGCTCACCCAGGACGAGAAGGCCGCCAGGGCAACCTTCGTGGTGCCAAATTCCGGCACGATCGCTGACCTCGAGTCGCGTTTGTCTGACGTGCTTGGCAAGCTGAGTCCATGAGCGCGCAGGCCCAGGCACGGACGCGGGCGAGGAACCGCCGGCCCTCGAAGGCCCAGCGCCAGCGCCGCCGCAGGATCATCCGCCGGCGGCTGCTGTGGCTCGTCCTCGCGGTCGTCGCCGCCTGCGTGCTGCTGGCCCTGATCGTGCGGCCGTTCGCCGACAAGGCGGTGCAGGAGATCTCGCTCCCGCTGCGCCACGAGGACATCATCCGCCAGCAGGCGAAGGACAAGGGCCTGGACGCGTCGCTGATCGCGGGCGTGATCTACGTCGAGTCGCGCTTCCGCGACCAGACCTCGCACGCCGGGGCCGAGGGCCTGATGCAGATCCTGCCCTCGACGGCGGACTACATCGCGCGCAAGTCGGGCGGCACGGCGTTCCAGGAGGGCGATCTGGCGACGCCGCAGATCAACATCGCCTACGGCTCGTGGTACCTGCGCTACCTGCTGCAGCACTACCACGGCAACGAGCTGCTCGCGCTCGCCGCCTACAACGCGGGGGAGGGCAAGGTCGACGAGTGGTACCGCGGCGCATCCGCCCGCGGGGAGGACTTCGACGTGGCCTCGCACATCCCGTTCCCGGAGACGCGCAGCTACGTGTCCTCGGTGCTGGAGGTGCGCGGCCGCTACCGCCAGGAATACCGACGAGAACTGGGGCTGTAGACATGCACGAGCGGAGGCTGGGCCGAACGGGCCTGAGCGTGTCGGAGATCGGCTACGGCGCCTGGGGCATCGGCGGCTCGATGTGGCTCGGGGCCGAGGACCAGGAGTCGCTGAAGGCGCTGCGGCGTGCGATCGACCTCGGCGTGAACTTCATCGACACGGCCGCCGTCTACGGCAACGGGCACTCCGAGAAGCTCGTCGGCGAGGTCGTGCGCGAGCGTGACGAGCGGATCGTCGTGGCCAGCAAGATCCCGCCGAAGAACTCCGAGTGGCCGGCGCGCACCGGCGACCCCGACGAGGCCTTCCCGGCCGACCACATCCGCAAGTGGACCGAGCGCACGCTCTCCAACCTGGGGCTGGACGTGCTGGACGTCCAGCAGTTCCACGTCTGGAACGACGAGTGGGTCGGGCGCGGCTCGTGGCTCGAGGGCATCCAGGCGCTGCGCGACGAGGGCAAGATCCGCTTCTTCGGCGTTTCGATCAACGACCTCCAGCCCGCCAACGCGATCCGGCTGATCGACACGGGCGCCGTGGACACCGTGCAGGTCATCTACAACGCCTTCGAGCAGGCCCCGGAGGACGAGCTGCTCGCGGCCTGCGAGCGCAACGACGTCGGCGTGATCGCGCGCGTGCCGTTCGACGAGGGGTCGCTGACCGGCCGGCTGACGGCCGGCTCGACGTTCCCCGACGGCGACTTCCGCAACGAGTACTTCAGCGGCGAGCGCTCGCTCGATGCTGTCGACGCGCGCGTCTCGGCGATCGTCGACGACCTCGGGATCTCACGCGAGGAGCTGCCGGAGGTGGCGCTGCGCTACGTGCTCTCGCGGCCCGAGGTCTCGACCGTCATCCCCGGCATGCGGTCCGTGGCCAACGTCGAGCGCAACGCGGCCATCGGCGATGGCGCGGGCCTGCCCGCCGAGACGGTCGAGGCCCTGAAGGCCCACCGCTGGAGCCCGTCGGAGGCCTGACGCCGGCCGGTGTCGCGCGCAGCCCACCGGGTAGCACCGCGCGCATGGCCAACGCACTCCAGGAACGCTACGCCGAGGTCCTGCAGGGCCTTGCCGCTCGCTACGGCGGCTGACCAGCGCTTCTTGCGGCCGGCTCGTCGGTGGTCTGCCGCCGGGGCTGCTGGCGGGCCCGGCTCGACGATCGCTGCTTCGCGTGCGGTACGCGAAGGCCGGTCGGGTTGCCGCACAATGGGGTCGTGATCGACCACGTCGATATCCGCGTCGCGGACCGCGACGTCTCCCAGCGCTTCTACGACACCGTCCTCAGCGTGCTCGGCAAGGAGCGCGAGATCGACTCCACGCACATCGACTGGGGCGATTTCTCGATCGTCGCCGACGGGCAGCCCGTCGCGAAGAACCTCCACATCGCGTTCTACGCGCCGTCGCACGAGCTCGTGGACGCCTTCCACCGCGCCGGAGTCGAGGCGGGATACACCGACGACGGCGCGCCCGGACCGCGGCCGCAGTACCGCGAGGACTACTACGGCGGGTTCCTGCGCGACCCGGATGGCAACAGCGTCGAGGCGGTGTACACGGGCCAGGAGCGCAAGACCGGAGCGGTCGACCACCTGTGGCTCCGCACGCGTGACGTCGGGGCGATCAAGCGCTTCTACGTGGCAACAGGTCACGAGATCGGCGCCGACGAGCCCGACCACGTCCAGATCGTCACCGCCGGCGCGTCGATCTCGTACGTCGCCGGCGAGCCGCTGACCGAGCACGTCCACCTCGCGTTCGGCGTCGACACGAACGAGGCGGTCGACGCCTTCCACCGGGCCGCGATCGACGCGGGCTACACGGACAACGGCGCGCCCGGTGAGCGCGCCGCCTACCACCCCGGCTACTACGGGGCGTTCGTCCTCGATCCCGACGGCCACAACATCGAGGCCGTCAACCACAACCGGAGCTAGGAACCATGACCCTGCGCCGGGCGTAGAGTCGATGGATGACCGGTCGAGTGCGCGCGGCGTTGGGGAGCAGCGCGGCCGCGGTGGCGCTGACCCTCGGCGGCTGCAGCTTGTCGGGCGGAGACGACACCCGAGAAGCCGCGCCGGCATCCGCATCCGCGCCGCGCGGCGACATCGAGGACTGTTCGAGTCGGTCGCTGGCGGACTTTCCGGGCGCCTTCAAGGATCGGGCCAACGTCGTGGTCGGGCCGTTGGTGCTGGTGGGCGCCGCGTTCACACCTACGGAGACGGTCCGCGATGTCGGTGGAAACAAGTTCCCGGCGCTCGTACGAGCCGGGCACCGGGTGACCGTCGCGCTTCCAAGACACGCGCGCCGGGTCGCCGGCCTCGGCTACGGCCCACTCCCGGAAGGAGTGGAGCTGCGGCCTGAAGACGGCCACCGGGTGGTGACCTTCATCGCGTGCGGACGCGACGAGCCCTCGGGAAGCACGGCCGACGGCGAGCCGGTCACCTTCTGGTCCGGGTTCGTGCTGACCGCCGAGCCTCGCTGCGTCCCGCTCGACATCTGGGTCGACGACGAGCCAAGACCACGCCATGCGGCTCTGCCGATGGGCGCCCGATGTGACGAGGAGGCATTGGCGAAACTCCTGCGCCGCTCTAGGCGGTCGATTGTGGAGCTAGCGCACGGGCGCTGACCCCAGGTTTTCGCCTCGCTACGAAGGCGTCTTACCCCGTGACGACGAGCCAGCCACGCCGACGCCCGCAGCGCAGCCGTCAGTACTCGACGCCCAGAGCAGAGCAGAGGAAAGCCATGAAGGGCCGGGCCTTTCCAGCCCGCGCCTCCCACTCGTCGAGGAAGCCGCGAGCGGTGGCGTCGCGCTGCGTCAGCGGCGACGTGATCGCGAAGCTCTTGCGCTTGATGTCCTCGATCAGCGCGTGGTCCTTGCTGTAGCCGGCGGGTGGGCGCTTGAGCGCCTCGCCGTCGGCGAGCTTCCACTCGGGGCCGACCGCCTCCACTGCCGCGCGCCACTCGTCGCCGCGGGCGACGAGCGCGTCGCGGATGCGCTTGAGCGCCGGCGACGCCGGGTGCCAGATCCCCGCGCCGAGGAAGACGTGGCCGGGCTCCAGGTGCAGGTAGAGCCCCGCCGTGTCGGCCTCGGCAGCGCGGGCGTGGCGCAGATAGATGCCGACGTGGGTCTTGTAGGGCGTCTTGTCCTTGGCGAACCGCGTGTCGCGGTAGATGCGGAACAGCGACCGTTTGTCGGCCGTCAGATGGGGCGCGACCTGCGGCAGCCGGTAGCCGACGTCCTCGACGAACGCGAGCGCCGGCTCCTTGACGTCCTGCTCGTAGCGGGACTTGTTCGCGTTGAACCACTCGCGCTCGTTGTGGTCCTTGAGCTCGCGCATGAACGCGAACAGTCGCGGGGAGAACGAAGGGGATTCGGCGGCGGAGGCCATGAGGCCCCGATCGTAATTCGTCCAGGCACTGACGCGGTGTCGTTTGATGCCTGGGGTGATGGGAATACCCGCAGGTAATGCTTAGCCATGTAGATGGGAGTTGACCATGGGCGACGAACTTGATCGCGTAGGCGAGAACGAGGATCTCGAGCAGGTCTCGATGGACGAGATCGAGGCCGAGGGTGCGACGGCGCTTCCCAACAAGGAAGTGATGTCCCTGCTCAACGTGGACGCGAACGTCGACCTCGGGCTCGACCTCGCGGCGCCGGTCGACCTCGCGGTCGCGGCGAACCTCAACGTTGCCGCCCCGATCGAGGCCGCGGCCAGCGCGAACCTGCTCAGCGCCGACGCCGAGGCCGTGGCGATCTCCCAGCAGCACGGCACGATCGACCAGAGCATCAGCGGCGAGGCCGTGGCCGACGCGCCGCAGAACGCCACGATCGACCAGAGCAACGATGTGGTCGACGGTGGCAACACCGCTCCGGCGACCGGCGCTCCGGCTGAGGGCGGCGCCGCCGCTCCGGTGGCCGGCGGCACCACGGGCGCGATCGGCGGCGTCACCGACGGCGCCACGGGCGCGGTCGACGGCGCGACCGGCGCGGTGCCGGGCGTCGTGGACGGCGCGACCGGCGCGGTGCCGGGCGTCGTGGACGGCGCGACCGGCGCGGTCGGCGGCGTGACCGACGGTGTCGGCGGCGTGGTCGACGGTGCCACGGGCGGCGCGACGGACGGCGTGACCGACGGCGTCGGTGGCGCGGTCGGCGGCGTGACCGATGGCGCCGGTGGCGCGGTCGGCGGCGTCACGGACGGCGCGGGCGGTGCGGTCGGCGGTGTGACCGACGGCGTCGGCGGTGCCGTGGGCGGCGTCGGCGGGAGCGTCGACGGCGTCACGGGCGGCGTCGACTCGCTGCTCAACGGCGGCAGCCTGCTCGACGCGAACGTCGACATCAACGCGGACGCGGACCTCACGGCGCCGGTCGCCGGCGCAGTGGCCGCCAACGCCAACGTCGCCGCGCCGATCAACGCCTCCGTGGCCGCCAACATCGGCTCGGACGGCGCCGTCGCGCAGTCGCTGGCCGACCAGCAGGTCGACATCCACCAGAACCTGGACGACGTCTCTGCCGAGGCGACGGCCGAGCAGAACGCCGACATCGAGCAGTAGGACGCCACGCGCCGGCCGGGAGACATCGCATGAGCGCGACCGTCGACCGGCCCGCTGCGCGTGCCGCAACGACACCCGCGACTGACCCGCCGCGCGCCCTGGCGCGTGCGGAGGGCCTCGAGCTGCTCGGTGAGGTCAGCGGCTCGGGCTACAAGGACGGCGCCCGCCTGGCGCGCCGCGCCGACGGCCAGATGGTCCAGCTGCCGCCGCTCATGTACGGGCTGCTCGAGGAGGTGGACGGGCAGCGCGACCCCGCAGCGCTGGCGGACGCGATGTCCGAGCGGCTCGGGCGCAAGCTCGGGCCCGAGCACGTCCTCAAGATCGGGGAGAAGCTCGCCCAGCAGGGGCTGCTCGCCGGCTACGAGGACAAGGCGCCCGCCCGCTCGAACCCGCTGCTGTCGCTGCGCTGGAAGGTCCTCTTCACGGACCCGAAGATCACCAAGGCGATCACGCGGCCGTTCGAGCTGCTGTTCCGGCCCTGGGTGCTGATCCCGGCGCTGGTCGCGTTCCTCGCCGTCTGCTGGTTCGTCCTGATCCACAAGGGCGTCGCGGCGGCGACCTCCGAGGCGTTCGAGAACCCCGAGCTGCTGCTGCTGGTCCTCGGCCTGACGGTCGCCTCGGCGGCCTTCCACGAGATCGGCCACGCGGCGGCCTGCCGCTACGGCGGCGGCAAGCCCGGCGGCATGGGCGCCGGCATCTACCTCGTCTGGCCCGCCTTCTACACCGACGTCACCGACGCCTACCGGCTGCCGCGGCGCTCCCGCCTGCGCACCGACATGGGCGGCATCTACTTCAACGCCTTCGTCGCGGTGGTCACGCTCGGCGTGTGGCTGGCGACCGGGATCGAGGCGCTCCTCCTGCTGATCGCGATCCAGATGCTGGAGATCGTCAAGAACCTCTCGCCGGTGATCCGCGCCGACGGCTACCACATCCTCTCCGACGCGACCGGCGTGCCGGACCTCTACATGCACATGGGTCCGACGCTCAGGCGCCTCTTGCCGTGGAAGCGCAACGAGCCCTCGGCCCTGAAGGGCTGGGCGCGGGTCTTCGTGACCGCGTGGGTGCTGATCATCGTCCCGATCCTGCTGGCCATGGCCTTCAGCGCGATCCTGCTGTTCCCCAAGCTCGCCGCCTCGGCGTGGGAGAGCGGCTCGAACCTCGTCTCTGCGCTGCCCGACGAGGACTTCCTGGGTGTGCTCACCTCGATCGCGCGCCTGTTCGCGCTCGCACTCCCGGTGGCGGGCGTCACGCTGATCGTGCAGCGGCTGGTCACCTCGATGGGCAAGAAGGCGTGGGGCTGGAGCGGCGGTCAGCGGCCGCGCCAGGCGCTCGTGATCGCCGGCGCGGCGGGCCTCGTCGCGCTGCTCACGTGGGCGTGGTGGCCGTCGGGCCAGTACCGGCCCGTGCGCCCGACCGACCAGGGCACGCTCGTGAGCGCCGTCCGGACCGTCAGCGCGCCGGCCACGATGGCGCGCCCGACCGGCTACGCGGCGCCGGCCCCGCTGTCGCCCGGCCGCCACCTGGCGGTCGCGCTGATCCCGCGCGGCGGGCCGACCGAGGAGCACCCCGCGCTGCTCGTGGTCAAGGAGGGCGAGGACGACCAGTCGCCCACGATCCTCGTCAGCCCCGAGGCGCCCGATGCGCGCAAGGCGCCGGCGCTCGACGACCCCGGCGCCGGTCCGAGCGCGCCGCCCGCGACCGGTTCCGCGCCTTCGGACGGGCCCAGCACGACCGCCCCGGCGACCCAGCTCCCGTTCAAGCTGCCCGACAAGCCGGGAGAGGGCGACTCGCAGGCGCTCGCCACCAACACGACGGACGGCGGGATCGTCTACGACGTCGCCTACTCGCTCGTGACCGTCAAGGACGGCGCGCCGGCCGACAACGAGAACAGTGCCTACGCGCTGGCGAGCTGCGACGCCTGCACGACCCTGGCGGTCTCGTTCCAGCTCGTGCTGATCGTCGGCCAGAGCGACCGGATCATGCCGATCAACGTCGCCGAGGCGCTCAACCTCAACTGCCCGGAGTGCATCACGACCGCGATCGCGAAGCAGATCGTGATCTCCGTCACCGCCGATCCGTCGCCCGAGCTGATCCGCAGGCTCACGGACGAGCTGCAGAAGCTCGACGCGATCGACACATCCGACTCTCCGGCCGAGGTCCTGTCCCAGGTCAACGCGGTCTCCGACGCCATCAATCGCGCGCTCGAGGAGAGCGGGATCACCTACCCGAAGGCGACCCCGACGCCGCCTTCGTCGGCGACCCCGGAACCGCAGGGCTCCGAGGCCACGCCCGAGCCCACCACCGAGGCCGCGACCCCGACCCCGACACCGACGGCGACGCCCGCGGAGACCCCGACGCCGACGGCGACCGAGACCCCGACGCCGACCCCCACGGAGACGGCGACCCCGAGCCCCACGCCCTGAGCGCTGATACCTTCGGGAACGTGGCGGACCACGGACAGCCCACGTCGTACCTCGAGGCCGAGGAGGGCGTCGACGTCATCAGCTCCGACGGGGACGTCGTCGGCAAGCTCGAGCACGTGCTCGCCGACGAGCAGAGCGACATCTTCGACGGGATCGTCGTCGACACGTCCGCCGGCCCCGGCGGGCACCGCTTCGTCGACGCGCCCGACGTGGAGGGGTTCCACGAGCGCGCCGTGGTCCTGAAGGTCGCCGCCGCGGACGTCGCGGCGCTGCCCGAGCCGAGCGCCAACCCCGCCGTCATGCAGCACGGCGGCGAGGAGGATGCCATGGGCCCGCTCACCCAGAAGCTCCGCCGCGCCTGGGACCTGATCTCCGGCCGCTACTGATCCGCCGCTAGCGCGCCTTGGCCTCCTCGAGCGAGCGCTCGAGCGCCTCCATGAGGTCGGCCACGGGCGGGCTCTCGTCCTCGTCCTCGTCCGGGATGTCGATCGTCTGGCCCTTGGCCTTCTTCTTGACGATCGCGCGCAGGCGCTTCTGGAACGCGTCCTCGTAGCGCGACGGGTCCCAGTCGCAGGCGAAGGACTCGATCAGCTCGACCGCCGCGTCGACCTCCTTCTTGGCCGGCTTGTCCTTCTTGGTCGGCGAGGGGATGCCCTTGGTCTCCCGGACCTCGTCGTGCCACAGCAGCGTCGTGAGCACGAGCCGCTCCTCGCGGGCACGGATCAGCGCCAGGTACTCCTTCGTGCGCATCACGACGCGGCCGAGCGCCGCGCGGTCGCTGCGGCCCATCACCTCGACGAGCAGCCGGTAGGCGCGCTGGATGCCCTCCGCCTCGCCCGAGGGCATCAGCACGTAGGGGTGGTCGAAGTACATCGGGTCGACGTCCTCGAGGTCCACGAACGCCTCGATGTCGATCGTGCGCGACTTGTGCGGCGCGGCGGCGGCCAGCTCGGCGTCGGTGAGGATCACGAGCTCGCCATCGTCGGTCTCGTAGCCGTTGGCGATCTCGTCGTAGGGGACCTCCTCGTCCTCCTCGGCGCAGTAGCGGTGCATCTCGATCGGCGTGTGGTCCTTGGCGTGCAGCTGGCGGAAGTGCAGGTCCTGGTCCTGCACGCCGCTGAACATGGCGACGGGGACGTTGACGAGCCCGAAGCTCAGCGACCCGGTCCAGAGGGAGCGCGGCATCAGGCGCTCAGGCTCGCCTCGAGCTGGGCGAGCAGGTCGTCGGCGGCTTCCTTCTCCTCCGGCTCGGGCAGCTGGATGTTCTTGCCGGCCGCCTTGGCCCCGATCACCTTCAGCACGTCCTGCCGGTAGCCGTCCTCGTAGGCGGACGGGTCGAAGTCCGTGTGCAGGCCGTCGACGAGCTTGCCGGCCATCTGGACCTCCTGGTCGGAGGGCTTGCGCCGCACGCGCTCGAGCTCGAAGTCCGACGGGTCGGCGACCTCGGCGGCGAAGCGCATCGTGTGCAGCGCCAGCACGTCGTCGAGCGCGCGCACGATCACCGTCCGCTCGCGGTTGTGGAAGACCCAGCGGCCGACGCCGGCGCGGTCCGCCTTCCGCAGCGCCGCGTGCAGCAGCGCGTAGGCGTCGCGGCCCTTGTCCTGGGCGCCGAGGTAGTAGGCCTTCTCGAAGTAGACCGGGTCGATCGCGCTCGCGGGCACGAAGTGGTCGACGTCGATCAGCCGGGCCTGCGAGCCCGCCGCCGCCGCGACCTCCTCGTCGGTCAGCTCGACCCACTTGCGCGCGCTCACCTGGTAGCCGCGGACCGTCTCCTTGCTGTCGACCGCCTTGCCCTCCTTGGGGCAGATCCGCCGGTGCTCGATCTTGCTCCCGTCCTTCGCGTGGACCTCGCGGAAGTGGACGGTCTTGTTGTCGGTGGCCGTGTAGACCTTCACCGGCACGTTGACGAGACCGAAGGTGATCGCGCCGTTCCAGAGCGAGCGGGGAGTCACGGGGACCGACTTACCCAGTTCAGGCGTGGCTGAGGCTGGCTCGACGGCACGTCCTCCCGTCGCAGCGCGCGCAAGCTTGCGCTCGAGCGCGCCGGGAGGACGTGCCGCGAGCCGCCATCGGACCCTTGGGCAGCTGCCCGTGACGTACGCCACCCTCGTTGGGCTGCCTGGGTAGGGGCAGCTGACGGCATTGGCCTTGGCCATCTGCTCTGTGTGGGGTCGCGATCTTCGCCCTTCGTGCCCGAGGATCCGTTGTGGTCTGCCGTCGTTGTGGCTGGCGGGCCCGGCTCAACGATCGCTGCTTCGCGTGTGGCACGCTCTGGCCGTGGCGTCGCAGGTTGCTCAGCGAGGTGTGGTCGAGGGCGGTGCGGACGCCGAGGACGTGGCCGCAAAGGCGCGCGAGCTCGGGGTGCTCGGGTGGGTGCGGCCGACCGGTGAGCTGCACGCCGAGGGCTCGGAGGATGCGGTGCGGGAGCTGGTGGCGTCCCTCGGGGAGGGCGTCGACGTCGAGCGCGTGCGGGTGGAGGGCCATGAGCAGTTCGCGATCCGTGGCGTGAGCGCGGGGGTGTTCGTCGTCCAGGAGCACCAGGCGACCGCTCACCACTACGACGTGCGCCTGGAGGTCGATGGCGTCATGCGGTCGTGGGCCGTACCCAAGGGCCCTTCGCTCGACCCCGCCGCCAAGCGGCTCGCGGTCCAGGTCGAGGACCACGGCCTCGGCCACAACGACTTCGAGGGCACGCTCGGCGACGGCGGCGTGATCGTCTGGGACCGCGGCACCTACGAGCAGGGCGGCCGCGTCGCCTGGCCCGAGGCGCTGGACCGCGGTCACGCGGTCTTCGTCCTCCACGGCGAGAAGCTCCGCGGAGGCTTCGCGCTCCAGCGCACCCGAGACGGCGCCAAGCCCCAGTGGCTCTTCATCAAGCGCCGCGACGACGATGCCCGCCCCGGCTCAGACATCACGACCGAGCGACCCGAGTCCGTCGTCAGCGGCCGCACCCTTGCCGATCTGCTCGGCAGGGATCGGCCGGCGTAAGGTCCCGCCAGCGCCTAAGCGACGCTGGCACGAGCCCCGCCATCACCTCCTTCCGGTGCGGCAACGCAACCGACGGGCGCCTGCGCCAGTCTGCTCTCTCAGTGGTCGTGCGGAGGGACGCGGCTCCGAGGAGCGTGCGCCGCTCTCGGGCTCTCGATCTGGCCGGCCCGCTCGACGTCCATAAGGGCATGCCGCGAGCCCGTGCTCGTGCTTCCGGTGTTGCTCGCGCGAAGCGGCACTCGGCCCGCTGGCGCTCGCAGTGTTGGTGGCAGGCGAAAGCGGAAGGTCAGCCTCAGGCGTTCCACGGCCAGACGGTGCCGCCGTCGCGGACCCATGCTTCGGCGGCAGGGAACGCCCAGACCCAAAACGTGTTCAGGTTGGATGGTTCATCGGTCGGGAGGTCGTCCGGCGCATGCTCGAAGGGGTTGACCCTCACTGCGTGCTTCTTCATCCAGGTCTTGATGCGGTGGTGAAGCCGGAGCAACTCGGAAGGCTGTTGAGCAGAAACCCTGGCTTGTGCCTGGAGCAGGCCCGGACACAATGCGCCGTTGGTGTGCCAGTGACACCTCGACCATCGAAGGATGGGTGATCGCTCGGGGTCGAGCACATCGCGCCAATCATCCGTTGCGTTCTGGGTGAGTTTCAGCGCGACCTGTCCGACGAGGTCCTGGGCGGTGGGGGCGTCGCCGAGCCGGCGCAGTTCGCCACCTTCGGGCCACCAGAAGAGGAAGGCGCTCGGCTCTTCCGGCTCCCGAAGGGGTTCAGACGGCGGCGGTAATGGCGGTGGGTCGAGCCGACCACGAAACAGCGGTGGGCCATCGCGTAGGTCATCCGATCGCAGCAGGTGCAAGCCCCGGGCGTCGGTCAAGTGCTCCACAAGCAACCGCTCGTCTTCTGGCAGCAAGAGAAAACCACCCACTGGCGAAAGCCTAGGGTCCCCCGCATCCCGCTGCTCCAGCTTCGAGGCAGACGCGATAGCGCGACCGGCATTGGAACGGCTCTCCCCTCTCGCGCAAAGCGCAACTCCGGATAGGCAACGCTGGACTACTCCCAGCGCGTGAAGTCAACACTGAGCGTGGGCCCCTTCGGCGTGCGTATCGCACCACGAAAGGGCCCACGGTCTCGCGCTCTCGCTTTCGCGTGATTCCGGCAGCGGTGGCGCAGGTGTCGTCGACGACCTTCGGCGGGTGGCGCGAAAGGGCGCTTCGGGCCGGGGAGCTTTTTCGGGCGCTGCTGCGGCGTGTGGAGTGCCGGGGCAGGGAACGAAAAAGTCCACGGCGGGTTCCATTTCGTGACAGGACCCGCCGCCTGCGACGCCGGTCCCTGAGCCGTCAGCGGAGCGGGCCCGCGGGTGCGGGCCCGCACGCCTCCTACGTCATTCGCCGCCGCTGGGGAGGCCGAACGCCGGGACGTTGCCGATGGTCTGGTTGAACGCGCCGTAGGCCAGCGACACCGATTCGGTCGACTCGCCGACTCGCCCGCTCTGCTGGAGGGAGGAGACGATGACCTGCCGGAGCTCGTACTCGACGGCGAACGGCGCCCCGGGGCCGCCGATCGGTGCGGAGACGGTGATCTCGGCGAAGTGGGTCCCGCTGGTCACGGCCAGCGTCAGCTCGGCGCTCAGCGGGTCGATCCGCTTGCTCAGGTGGAAGTCCGCGAGCACCGCCTTGCCGGCGCCGACCGGGCCCAACGCTCGGCCGGAACTAGCCGACGGTGACCGGGACGGAATGAGGGAGATCGGCCGAGGAACGGCCGATCCGGAGGGCGTAGTCGCCCGCGTCGATCCTCCAGCCTCCGGTGGTTCGGCGTTGCTCGTCGGAGCGGATCAGGGGCGAGACCTCGGCGCGGGGGAGGAGCGCCTCCCAGCTCGGGTCGCCGGGGTCCCAGCAGGCGAAGGCGCGGTCGGTCAGCGCCAGAACCACCGTCGTCGTCTCGCCGGCCGCGAGCCGGACCTTGGCGAACGCGCGCAGCTCGCGCGGCGGCCGGACGAGCTCGCCCGGCGGCGGCTCGACGTAGAGCTGGACGACCTCGGAGCCCGCGCGCTCGCTCGTGTTCGTGACGTCGACCTCGACGTTCAGGGTGGAGCCCGGCGAGAACGTCTCCGCGGAGGCGCGCGGGGCGGACAGCTCGAAGGTCGCGTACGAGAGCCCGTATCCGAACGGGAAGCGCACGGGCAGCGCCCGCGCGTCGTACCAGCGGTAGCCCATCAGGACGCCCTCGCCGTAGCGGACCTCTCCGTTCTCGCCGGGGAAGTTGCCGTACGACGGGTTGTGCTCGAGCCGCACGGGCTGGGTGGTGGGGAGGCGCCCGCCCGGGTCGGCGTCGCCGAGCAGTACGTCGGCGAGCGCGTTCGCCATCTCCTGGCCGCCGAACCAGCACACGACGAGCGCCCGCGCGCGGTCGGCCCAGCGCATGGTCACGGGCGAGGCGGCGTTGACGACGACGATGGTGTCCGGGTTGGCGTCGAGCACCGCCTCCACGAGCGCGTCCTGGTCGCCGGGGAGGTCCATCGTGGTGCGGTCGGAGCCCTCCGACTCCCACTCGTCGGTCGTGCCGACGACGAGCACGGCCGCGTCGGCCCCCCGCGCGGCGGCCGCCGCGCGCTCGATCAGGTCGCCGGGGTCGGGCGGGCGCAGGCCGACCACCGCGCCGACGAGCGTCCCGTACGCGGCCTCGCCCGTGCCCTCGACCACGACCTCGACCGGCTCGCCGGCCGTGAGCGGCACCGTCGCCGAGATCTCCTCGCTGACCAGCCCGATCATCGTCTCCCCGCGCGGCGGCGGGTCCTCGAAGCCGTCGAGCACGAGCTCGCCGCCGACCAGCACCCGCGCGCGGCCGGCCTGCCGCAGCGCGAAGGTGTGCTCGCCGGTCTCGGCGGGCTCGAACCGGGCCCGCGCCGTGTAGCGCAGCTCCGCCGCGGCGCCGGGGACCGTGTCGAAGAGCAGCAGCCCCGAGTCGCGCTCGACGTCGTCAGCGCCCTCGATCTCGATCCGCCAGGCGGCCCGCAGCTCGGGCGCCGTGCGGTCGATGTCGCAGCCGCGCTCGTGGCGGACCTCGGCGCCCGGGAAGCGCGCGCGCAGCGCCTCCAGCGGCGTGACGGAGTAGTGCGCCCGCAGCTTGGCCGAGCCGCCGCCCATCACCTGCGCGCGGTCGGCGTTGGGCCCGATCACGGCCACGGAGCCGGGCGCGCCGTCGAGCGGCAGCACGCCCTCGTTGCGCAGCAGCACGATGCCGTCGGCGGCGGCCTCGCGCGCGAGCGCCCGGTGCTCCGGGCGGTCCTCGGAGCGCTCCTGCGCCGCGGGGTCGTCGTCGAGCGCCCCGACGCGGTCGAGCGCCGTCAGCAGCCGCTGGACCTGGGCGTCCAGGAGCGCCTCGTCGACCTCGCCGGCGCGCACCGCCTCGGCCAGCGCGGGCCCGTAGACGCGGCCCGGCCCGGGCATCTCGAGATCGAGCCCGGCCCGCGGCGAGGCCGTGGTGGAGGCGAGCCCGAACCAGTCGGAGACGACGAAGCCCTCGAAGCCCCACTCGCCGCGCAGGATGCCGGCGAGCAACGCCTCGTCCTCGGTGCAGTAGCCGCCGTTGAGCCGGTTGTAGGCGGTCATGATCCCGAGCGCGCCGCCCTCGCGGACCGCGAGCTCGAACGGCACGAGATAGAGCTCGCGCAGCGCGCGCTCGTCGATCACCGAGGACATCGTGTAGCGGTCGAGCTCGGCCTCGTTGCCCGCCAGGTGCTTGGGCGTGGTCGCCACGCCGCGCGACTGCACCCCGCGCACGTACGCCGCGGCCGCCCGGCCGGCCAGCAGCGGATCCTCCGAGAAGCACTCGAAGTTGCGGCCCGCGAGCGGCGAGCGGTGCAGGTTGAGCGTGGGGGCGAGCAGCACCCGGCAGCCCTTGGTCAGCGACTCCTCGGCGAGCAGCGCGCCGAGGCGCTCGATCAGCTCGGGGTTCCAGGTCGCGCCGAGCGCCGACCCGCACGGGATGCAGACGGCGGTCGCCTCGCCCGCGCCCAGCACGGAGGAGCCGCGCGCGCCGTTGGGCCCGTCCGTGACGCGCACGGCGGGGATGCCGGCGCGCTCCACCGGCGCGGTCGCCCAGTTGTCGCGGCCCGCCGTCAAGGCGGCCTTCTCGTCGAGCGTGAGGCTCGCAACCAGCGCAGCGATATCGCGGCTCAGAGCGGCCTCCGGGGCGGCCGCGGGCGGCGCCGGTCCGGGCCGAGCCCGAGCGTGCGCGGATGCGGGTCCTCGGGCGTGCCGTTGGTCGTCTCCGTCTCGGCCGCGCGGGCGGCGGCCTCGGCGCGGTCGCGATCCTCCGCGCGCCCGACCGCCAGGAAGGCGAGCGAGACGGCGCCGACGGCGGCCGAGCCGATCAGCACGATCGCCACGGCGGAGGCGACCGTCGAGTCACCGGCTGCGAGCGCGACGACCGCGCCGGCCGCCGCGACGGCGACGAGGGCGATGCCGAGGCGCTTCACGCCGCGAGCATCGCATACGGCGGCAGCCAGCCGCCGAGCGCCCGCTCGAGCGCCGCGGCGCCCGCCAGCGCGACGTCGTCGCGCCACGGCGCGGCGACGAGCTGCATCCCGATCGGGAGCCCCTCGGGCGAGCTCCCGCAGCGCACCACCGCGGCCGGCCAGCCCGTCAGGCTGTGCGGCGTCGTGAAGCCCGTCGGGTCGACGCCGTCGTGGTTCGCGAGCGCGCCGTGCGGCGGCGCCGGGCCGCCGAAGACGGGGGAGAGGAGCAGGTCGTAGCGCTCGCCCCACGCGAGCATCTCGGTGCGGTAGGCGTCCCAGCGGCGCAGCAGCCGGTAGTCGAGCCCCTCGCCGTACGAGCGCCAGACGTCGATCGTGAGGTCGTGCCCGCCGCCGGGCGGCGCGGCCTCCTCGACGGCGGCGCCCGCGTCGCGCAGCGCGCCCGCCGCCGCCTCGAGCACCCGGGCGGTCGCCGCGTCGGCGCTCGCGTAGTCGTGCTCCCCGTAGACCGCGACGCGCAGGCCGGCGACCGCGCCCGGCTCCCCGAGCGGCATCGGCGCCACGCCGCCGTCGCGCTGGTCGGGCCCGGCGATCACGCTCAGAGCCAGCGCCACGTCGGCCACGCTGCGCGCCAGCGCGCCGACCTGCGTGCGCGGGTCGCCGAGCGCGCCGATCGGCCCCTCGTCGTCGATCACGCCGGTGACCGGCACGCGCCCGGACGTGGGCTTGATCGCGGCCACGCCGCAGAAGTGCGCGGGCAGCCGCACGCTCGCGCCGGAGTCCGTGCCGAGGCCGAGCGGCGAGCCGGCCGCGCCGACGATCGCCCCCTCGCCGCCGCTGGAGCCGCCCGGCGTGCGCGCCGGGTCGTACGGGTTGCCGGTGCGCCCGTAGACCGGGTTGTCGGTCTCGATCCCGCCGCCGTAGGGCGGGCAGTTGGTCTTGCCGAGCAGGATCGCGCCGGCCTCGCGCAGGCGCCGCACGACGGTCGCGTCGCGCTCCGGGACCACGCCGGCCCGCGCGGGGTCGCCGATCGCCATCGGCAGGCCCGCGGCCTCGAGGTTGTCCTTGACCGTGAACGGCACGCCCCGGAGTGGGCCCGCCGGCCCGCGGCCCGCGTCGAGCTCGCGCGCGGCGGTCAGCGCGCGCTCGGCGTCGAGGGCAACGACCGCGTTGATCGCGGGGTTCACCGCCTCGATCCGCCGCAGGTGGGCGTCGACGATCTCGACCGCGGAGAGCGCGCGGTCGCGGACGAGTCGGGCGAGCTCCGTGGCGGTCGCGTCCATGGCCGGACGGTAGCCGGGCGGCCCCGCGGCGTCACCCCGGTTGACCCCCTTCCGGAGGGGGCGGCACACTGGGGGCGTGCGCGTTAGGACGATCGCGGGCTGGGGGCTGGCGCTGCTCGCGCTGGCCAACGCCGGCGTGGTCGTGAGCCTGTGGCTCGCGGCGGGCGGCCCCGCCGACGTCCACGACCTCTCGAGCGGCCTCACGTCCGCGGGGCGCGTCGCCGGGCTGCTCGGCGCCTACCTCGTGCTCGTCGAGCTGCTGCTGCTCGCGCGGATCCCGCTGCTGGAGCGCATCTACGGCTTCGAGCGGCTCGCCGTGGCGCACCGCCTCAACGGACGCGTGGCGATCACGCTCCTGGTGGGGCACGCCGCCCTGATCACCGCGGGCTACACGACCGGCGACGGGATCTCGCTGCCCGCCGAGGTCGAGCTGCTGATCACGGGCTATCCCGGCGTGATCACCGCGATCGCCGGGCTCGCGCTGCTCGTCGCGGTGGCCGTCACCTCCGCGGTCGCGGTCCGGCGGCGCCTGCGCTACGAGACCTGGCACTTCGTGCACCTCTACGCCTACCTCGGCGTCGCGCTCGCGTTCAGCCACCAGCTCGCCACGGGCACCGACTTCCTCGCGCGCCCTGCCGCGCGGGCGTACTGGACCGCGCTCTACGTCGTCACGCTCGGCGCGCTCGTCACGTTCCGGCTCGCGCTGCCGCTCGCCCGCAGCCTGCTCGTGCACCGCCTGCGGGTCGAGAAGGTGATCGAGGAGGCGCCCGGCGTCGTGTCGCTCGAGATCGGGGGCGAGCGGCTGCACCGGCTGCGCGCGCAGGCCGGTCAGTTCTTCCTCTGGCGCTTCCTGACGCGCGACCGCTGGTGGGAGGCGCACCCGTTCTCGCTGTCGGCCGCGCCCGACGGCCGCCGCCTGCGGATCACGGTCAAGGGGATCGGCGACTACACGGCGGCGCTGCGGGCGATCCCGCCGGGCACGCGCGTGATCGCCGAGGGGCCGTTCGGGAGCTTCACGGCGGCCGCCCGTCGGCGCCCGCGCGTGGCGCTGATCGCCGGCGGAGTCGGGATCACGCCGATCCGCGCGCTGCTGGAGGACATGCCGGGCGGGCCGGAGGACATCACCGTCGTCTACCGCGCGCTGCGCGACGACGACGTGATCCTGCGCGCCGAGCTCGACGAGCTGGCCGGGCGGCGCGGGGTGGAGGTCCACTACGTGCTCGGCGACCACGACTCCGGCGAGCTGCTCTCGCCCGAGCGGCTGCGCGCCCTGATGCCCGACATCGCCAGCCGCGACGTCTACGTCTGCGGCCCGCCGGCGATGGTCGAGGCGACGCGCGCGACGCTCGGGCGCTCAGGCGTCTCGCGCCGGCACATCGTCACGGAGAGGTTCGCGTACTAGATGACCGAACCCACGACAGCCGCGCCGGCCGCGGGCTCGATCATCCGATGAAGGCGCTGGCCGTCATCGTCGTCACGGGGGTCGCCGTCGTCCTGCTCGCGCGCTTCGAGACCGAGCCCCCGCGCACGTTCAACCCGAACTCCGCGCTCGGGCCGGTCAAGACGCCGCGGGCGCTCGCGGTCTCCACGCCGCCCCCGCGCCGCAGCGGCGAGGGCGCGCGCAGCCACCTCGGGCCGGCGATGACGACGCCGTTCTCGGCGATCCAGGTGCGCGCGTTCTTCACCGGCCGCCGCCTGACCGGCATCGAGACCGTGCTGCTCAGCGGCGACGGCCCGCACACGGAGGCGCTCAACGCCCGCGCCGAGCCGATCCTGCGCGAGTCGGCCCTGGAGGCCGGCAGCGCCGACGTCGACACGGTCTCCGGCGCGACCTCGACGAGCGAGATCTGGCTCGAGTCGCTGCAGGGCGCCATCGACAAGGCCCGCCGCGGCGCGTAGGATCACGCCCGTGCGTGCCGTGTCCGAGACGAGGCGCTACTGGCTGCCGATCGGCGCGGCGGTCCTCTGCCTGCTCGCCGCCTCCTTCGGCCCGCCGCCGCTGGTCGGCTACGTGCTGATCATGGCCGCCTTCGGCCTCTGCTTCGACGCCGCCACGGCATGGCTGGCGCGCGCCGGCGGCACGGGCGGCATGCACGACTACAAGCAGTAGCGAGCGGCCGGCCGCCCCGGAGGACGGCCGGCACGCCCATGAGGGCTAGCCCTTGACGGCGCCCGCGGTGAGGCCCGCCACGATCCGCTTCTGGAACAGCAGGACGAGCAGGATCAGCGGCACCGAGATCACGACCGAAGCGGCCGTGATCGTCCCGTAGGGGATCTCGAACTGCGTCGATCCGGTGAAGAAGGCGATCGCCGCCGGCACCGGCCGCGCACTCGCCGACGAGGTCAGCGTGATCGCCAGCAGGAACTCGTTCCACGTCGCGATGAAGGTCAGGATGCCCGCCGTGGCGAGACCCGGCGCCGCGAGCGGCACCACGACCTTCCTGAACGCCATGAAGTGGGTGGCGCCGTCGACCAGCGCCGCCTCCTCGAGGTCCTTGGGGATCTCCTTGAAGAAGGAGACCAGGATGTAGATGGCCAGAGGCAACGCGAACGTGAGGTTCGGGATGATCAGGCCGGGCAGCGTGTTGAACAGCTCGGGAAGCCCGAACGGCATGTTCGACCACAGCCGGAACAGCGGGGCGGCGATCGCGATCGCCGGGAACGTCGTGATGGACAGGACCAGCGCGAGGATCCAGAACTTGCCCTTGAAGCGCAGGCGCGCGAGCGCGTAGGCGCAGAAGGAGCCGACCACGAGCGCGAGCGCCGTGGTCGTCAGCGAGATGATCGTGCTGTTGAGCAACGCCCGGAGGAAGTCGTCGTTCTGGAAGATCGACTCGTAGTTCCTGAGCGTCGGGTTCGGCGGGATCAGCGAGTTGCTGCCCAGGTCGTCGCCCGTCTTGAGCGACAGCGACACCAGCCAGTAGAACGGGAACACGCAGAAGAGCACGATCGCCGCGACGGCGATCCACATCCACCACGGGGTTCCGCCCGACGGCTTGGGGGCATCGCGCTTCTTGGTCTTGGGACGGGCGTCGGCCCGGTCCGCGACTGCGGATTCGGTCGCCATGGCCTAGTCCTCCGCCAGTCCGCGGATGTTGCCGCCGACCGTTGCGATGTAGGTGAACGAGACGATCATCACCGTGATGAAGGTGAGGATCGAGTACGCCGCCCCGAGCCCGTAGATGCGATTCGCGGCGAACGTCTCCTGTGCTATCAGCGACAGGGTCGTCGTCCCGTTCTGGCCCTTCGTGAGCACGTACGGGAGGTCGAAGATCCGCAGCGCGTCCAGCGTGCGGAAGATCAGCGCGACGAGGATCGCGGGGGTGAGCAGTGGCAGCGTGATCTTTCTGAACCGCTGCCATGCGGTCGCCCCGTCGACCTTGGCCGCCTCGTAGATGTCGCTGGGGATCACCTGCAGGCCGGCGAGGATCAGCAGCGCCATGAACGGCGCCGTCTTCCACACGTCGGCGATGATGATCACGATCAGCGCCTGTGGCTCCGATCCCAGCCAGACGGTGTCGCCGCCCAGGATGGAGTTCACGAAGCCCTGCGGCGACTCGAAGATCGTCCGCCACATGATGCCCGTGACGACCGTCAGCAGCGCCCACGGGATCAGCACGACCGTGCGCAGCAGGCCCTGGCCCTTGAAGGCCGCGTGCATGGCGAGCGCCATGGCGAGGCCGATCAACAGCTCGAGGGCGACACTCGACACCGTGAACACCAGCGTCGTCACCATCGCGTCCCAGAACTCGCTGTCCTGGAGCGCGGTGGAGTAGTTGCGGAGCCCGAAGGGGCCGGCCCAGCGGGACAGCCCGGCTTGCCGCACGCTGTACTCGTGCAGGGAGAGCCAGATGGCGTAGAGGATCGGGTACGCCGCGACGAGCGCGATCAGCGCCATCGACGGCGAGACCATCCAGAACGCCAGCCCCTTCTCGGAGAGGCCCCGGGAGCGCCGCTTCTGCGGCGCTCCCGTCTGAACGGTGGCTTCAGCCATGGCCTAGAAGGTCGACAACGCCTTCTCGATGTCGGAGTTGGCCTGCTTGATCGCGTCCTCCGGCGAGGTCTGACCCGAGAGCGCCGAGTTGACGTTCTTGTAGATCGCCTGGGAGATCTGCGGGTAGACCGGCGAGACCGGCCGGGCACGGGCCTGCGTGATGCCGTCGCGCAGGGCGTCCGCGAACGGGATCGCCTCCTGGACCTCCGGGTCGTCATAGACGTCGGCACGCACCGGCGACAGCGAGAACTGCGCCGCGTACGCCTTCTGGATCTCGGGCGAGCCGATGTGCTCGATGAGCTTCAGGGCGCCGCCCGGGTTCTTGGAGTAGACGGAGATCACGGAGTTGTGACCGCCGAGGATGCCGGCCTTCTCGCCGCCCTCGAACGTCGGCTGCGGGCCGACGTCGAAGTTGTCCTTGACCCTCTTCGCCTTCTTGTTGAGCGCGTAGGCGTACGGCCAGTTGCGCATGTACGCGTACTTGCCCGTCTGGAAGGCGGTCAGGGACTCCGGCTCCATGTAGGTCGTCACGGCCTTCGGGGCCGCGCCGTCGTTGAGGCCGTCGACCATGAACTGCAGCGCCTTCACGCCGGCGTCGCCCTCGGCGAACGTCGACTTGGTGCCGTCCTCGGAGAGCACCTCGCCGCCCGCGCCGAAGAACAGCTCGAGGAAGTCGCAGGTCAGGCCCTCGTAGGCTGCGCCCTGGTAGACGATGCCGCCACCCTTCTTGGCCGTCTCGTAGACCTCCTGCCAGGTGGCCGGGATCTCCTTGACCTTGTCGGTGTTGTAGTAGAGGAGGCCGGCGTCGCTGGACTCCGGGACGCCCCAGATCTTGCCGTCGTAGGTGACGGTCTCGACCGGCGCCTCGATGTAGTCGGCCTTCTTGTCCTCCATGTAGGGGGTCATGTCGTAGAGCCACTTCTGGGAGGCGAACTCCGCCGTCCAGATCACGTCGGCCGAGAACACGTCGCAGTCACCCGACTTCGCCTGCTGGCGCTGGATGAACTGGTTGCGCTGCTCGTCGGCGGAAGCCGGGAACTCGACGAGCTTGGCCTTCAGGTCCGGCCCGTTCTTCTTGTTGAACTCGTCGATCATGAAATGCGCGTTGCCGGAGGTGTCCTTGCCCTGGCAGTAGGTCACCTCGCCCTTGGCGTTCTCGGCGAGGCTCGGGTCGATGACCTTCGCACCCTCGGTGGCGCCGGTCTCCTCGCTGCCACCGCCGCCGCCGCCGCCACCGCCGCCGCCGCTGTCGTCGCCGCACGCGGCGACGAACACGCCACAAAGCAGTGCGGCGCACAACATCAGAATGAGACGCTTCGTCACTCCATCCTCCTCGGTCCTACGTCGGTGAAGACTTCGAGATCATGCCATCCGTGGCGGTCTTGGGGCCGTCTTCCCCACGGTCCGGTTCAGCCTCGCGCGGCGGTGCAGTCGTACCCCGCACCACCAGCTCGAGGGACAAGCGCTGTCTCGCCTGGAGCACTTCCTCCCCTTCCAGTGCCGAGAGCAGCAGCTTCGCTCCCCTGGTGCCGCTGTCCTCCAGCGGCTGTGCAACGGTGGTCAAGCCCGCATAGCGGGCCAGCTCGACGTCGTCGAACCCGACCACCGAAAGATCTTCCGGCACGCGCCGGCCGAGCGCCTCGAGGGCCTCGATCATCGCCAGCGCCTGCAGGTCCGAGGCGGCGAACACCGCCGTCGGGGGCGCGGCGAGGTCCAGCAGGTCCCGCGCGATCTCGGTCGCCGCGCGCCCGTGCGGGCGCAGCTTGACCAGCTCGGGGCGCACGGGCACGCCGGCTTCGCCCAGCGCGCGCTGGTAGCCGACGCAGCGGCGCGAGCTGGCCGAGGCGCCGTGGACGCCGTCGACGGTGTCGCCCGCGAACGCGATCCGGCGGTGGCCGAGCTCGAGCAGGTGGCTCGTGGCCAGCCGGCCGCCCTCGACGTCGTCGACGGTGACGCTGGCGACGCTCTCGTGCGCCTGGTCGACGAGCACGACCGGGATGCCGGCCGCCTCCAGCCGGCGCAGGTCCGCCGCGGACGGGGTGAGCGAGATCGTCAGCAGGCCGTCGACGCGCCCGATCACCGTGCGGAAGACGCCGGCGCGCTGCTCGGGCCGCTCCACGTCGAAGAGCACGAGCTGGTAGCCCGAGGCGGCGAGCATCGGCGCGACGCCGCGCAGGCGCTCGATCACCGAGGGGCGCGTGAAGAACGGGGCGATGACGCCGACGGAGCGGGTGCGGCCGGTCGAGAGGGCGCGGGCGGTGGCGTTGGGCTCGTAGCCGAGCTCGGCGACGACGTCGAGCACGCGACGGCGCGTGGCCTCGCTGACCGATGCGGAATCCGTTGATGACGCGCGAGACCGTGCCCACGCCCACACCTGCCTCCTGCGCGACCCTCGCGATGGTTGTCAAACCCCTCCAGCTCCCCCTCGTGGAACCGCTTCCAATCCAATCACGGAGCGAGCGCGAGTGTCAACGGGAGGCACACGCAAGGGTGCGTATCCTGGCGCGCCATGACGTGGTGGCGCGAAGGGGTCCTCTACCAGATCTACCCGCGCTCGTTCGCCGACGCGAACGGGGACGGGATCGGCGACCTGCGCGGGATCACCGCGCGGCTGGACCACCTCGAGTGGCTGGGGGTGGACGGCATCTGGCTCAACCCGACCTTCCCCTCGCCCAACGAGGACTGGGGCTACGACGTCAGCGATTACACCGCGGTGCACCCCGACCTCGGCACGCTCGAGGATCTCGACGAGCTGATCGCCGAGGCCGGCCGCCGCGGCATTCGGGTGCTGCTGGACCTCGTCCCCAACCACACGAGCGACCGGCACGCCTGGTTCCAGGACGCGCTGACGGGCCGCGACGCCCGCTACCGGGACTTCTACGTCTGGGCGGACCCGGCCGCGGGCGGCGGGCCGCCGAACAACTGGATCTCCAACTTCGGCGGCTCCGCGTGGACGCTGCACGAGCCGACGGGCCAGTACTACCTCAACCAGTTCCTGCCCACCCAGCCCGACCTCAACTGGTGGAACGAGGAGCTGCGCGAGACGATCGACGAGGTGCTGCGGTTCTGGTTCGACCGCGGCGTGGCGGGCTTCCGGATCGACGTCTGCCACGCGATCGTCAAGGACGCCGAGCTGCGCGACGATCCCGAGCCGGGCCCGGACGACCACCCCCACATCGTCAAGCGCGGCCTCAAGCAGGTCTACTCGATGAACCGCCCGGAGCTGCACGACGTGCTGCGCCGCTGGCGGGCGCTGGCGGCCGGGCGCGACGGCGACGAGCCGGTGCTGGTGGGGGAGACCTACGTGCTCGACCTCGAGCAGCTGATCCCGTTCTACGGGCTCGGCGAGGACGAACTGCACATGGCCTTCAACTTCCTGTTCTTCCACTGCGACCTCGACCCGGCGCAGATGCGCCCGATCGTTGAGGGCGTCGAGCGGATGCTCCCGGAGGGCGCGTGGCCGGTCTGGACGGGCTCCAACCACGACGGCAAGCGGCTCGCGACCCGCTGGGCCGGCGACGATCCCGTCCGCACGCGGGCGGCGCTGATGATGCTGCTGGGGCTGCGCGGGACGCCGTTTCTCTACTACGGCGACGAGATCGGGCTGCCGGACACGCCGCTGGACCCCGCGGACGCGCTCGACCCGGTCGCCGCCCGGCTCGGCGATCCCGACGAGAACCGCGACGTCTGCCGCACGCCGATGCAGTGGGCCGACGTGCCGGGCGGCGGGTTCACGGAAGACGGCGCGCGCCCGTGGCTGCCGTTCGGCGACCTGGCGGCCCACAACGTCGAGGCGCAGCGTGCGGACCCGGGCTCGGTCCTGCGCCTGGTCCGCGACCTGATCGCGCTGCGGCGGTCGCGCCCGGACCTCCGCGGAGGGCGCGTACGAGACGCTTCCGGCGCCCGAGGGGGCGTGGGCGTGGCGGCGCGGCGCCGGCACGGCCGTGGCCGTGAACCTGGGCGCGGCGGCGGTTGCCGTCGAGGGTCTCGCGGGGCGCGTGCTCGTCGGGACGGATCGCTCGCGCGACGGCGCGGAGGTCGACGGCGCGCTGGAGCTCGCGCCGGGCGAGGGCGTCGTCGTCGAGCTGCGCTCGTGAGCGTTGCCGGCCTCGACGAGCTGCTCTCCGGGGAAGGATGGCCATACGCCTCCTCGCCTCCGGTCGAGGCGGGTGACCCGGGCCGCTTCCACGCGCTGTTCGGCCGCGATTCGCTGATCACCTCGCTGCAGGTGCTGCCCGAGCGCCCCGACGTGGCCCGCGCCACGCTGCGCGGGCTGGCGCGCCTGCAGGGACGCTCGGAGCACCCCGGCACGCTCGAGGAGCCGGGCAAGATCGGCCACGAGTTCCGCGACGCGCCGCCCGAGTCGTTCGTCGCCTCCGGCTGGCCGCCCGACGGGCCGTTCGCCTACTACGGCACCTCCGACGCCACGTCGTGGTTCCTCGTGCTGCTGGCCGCGACGGGCGACCGCGCGCTCGCGGACGAGCTCGCGGTCGCCTGGCGCGCCGCGGGCGAGTGGCTCGAGGGCGCGCTCGAGCGCGGCGGCGGCTACGTGCGCTGCGCGGCGGGGACCTGGGGCGCGCTGTCCCAGCAGGGCTGGCGCGACGCGATCGACCCCGTCTCGGCCGAGGACAACGGCGGCATCCTGCGCCCCGACGGCGCCGCGCCCGGGTCGCCGCTGGCCGACGTCGACAGCCAGGCGGCCGCGCACGCGGCGCTCCGGGCGCTGCGGCGCCTCTCGGGGGAGGAGCGCTGGGAGCGGCTCGCGGCGGAGCTGCGCGAGCGGCTCGGCGCGCTCGGGCCGGACGCGATGGCGGTCGAGCCCGACGGCACGATCGTGCCGGGCGCCGGGTCGCAGCTCGGCTGGCTGCTGTGGGCGGACGCGCTCGAGGGGTCCGCGCGCGAGGCCGCCGCGGCGAGGCTGTGCGAGCCGGACGTCCTGACGGACTCCGGCCTGCGCACGCTGTCGAGCGAGTCGCCCGTGTTCGGGCCGGCGTGGTACCACCGCGGCTCGGTCTGGCCGTTCGACTCCTGGATCGGCTGGGGCGGCCTGCGCGCGGCGGGCCGCGAGGCCGAGGCCGAGCGCGTGCGCACGGGCGTGCTCGCCGCGCTGGAGCAACTCGGCCGGGCGCCGGAGCTCTACGCTGTCTCGATCGCCGGTGACGTCGACCCCGTGCCGCTCGCGAACCGCGTCCAGGCCTGGACCGTCGGCGCCGCTTGGGCGCTCCGAAACCGCTGGGACGGCGTACCCGCATGACCGTCTTCGACTACGGCGTGCTGCCCCAGTGGCCCGACGATGAGGACGGGCCCGAGGCGGTCGAGATCCGCTGACGCGGCCGCCGGGCGCTCCCGCGCGCCCGGCGACCCGCCAGTTCCACCTAGCGCGCGGTCACCACGAGCTTGTGGCGCCCGGGGGTCGTCCGCACGCGGATCTCCTCGCCCCGGTTCGTACGCCGGCGCTTGTAGCGGGCCCGCTTGCCGTCGAGCTCGACGGATCGCACCTTCGACCCCCGCGGGAGCGTGTGGCCGATGTACAGCCGCTCGATCGGGGCGCTGCCCGTGTCGACCTTCGTGCGGTAGCGCTTGCCGTCCCGGGAGGCCTGCGCGAGCGCCAGCGCGCCCGAGCCGAGCCGGACGTTGGAGCCCGCGATCGGCGAGGCCGTCGGCACCTGCGGGATCACGGCGAGGTTGCCGCGACCGAGGTCCGGGCGGATGCCGAGCTGCTGGTGGACCACCGCCCACGCCGTTCCGTAGTGGCCCCAGGCCTGCATGAACATCGCCCGGCAGGTCCAGCAGCGGTCGATGTTCTTGTCGCGGTCGCCCGCGTTGTCGAAGTCCGGCGAGGGCATGATCTCGGGCATCGCGCCCGGCTGCTCGTCGGGCTCCCCGCCCGTGGCCGGCTCGGAGAACATGGTCTCCACGTTGGCGTTCGTGTAGCGGCGCTGCTGGGCGAGCCGGCCGTAGTTGCCCTCGCCGATCGACTGGATCGAGGTGGTGAGCGAGAAGATCGTCCGCTCGCCCTTGCCCTCGGGTCCGCCGCCGCAGCCCGTGTGGAAGAGCCCCTCGTTGTAGGGCCGGCTGCCGCTGAAGCACGGCGTCTCGCGCAGCGCGAGCGCCTGCGTGCCGTGGTCGTACGTGGTGAGGCCCGGCACGACCCGGCCGCGGACGACGAGCTCGGCGTCCATCGGCGTCACGCCGATCCAGTGCTTCTGCTGCTGCTTCTGGTTGCCCGGCTCCTTCAGCGAGTCGGCGTGCTGGGGCACCTCGGGCATCCACCACGCGCGCTCGAAGCTTGCGCACGAGGGCGTCGGCCTTCTTGCGCGCCCACTTCTGCGTCGCCTTGTCGCCCTTGGAGGCCGCGCAGGTCGGCGAGGTCGTAGAGGCCGCGGATCCAGTAGACCGTGTTGTCGAGCTTCTCCTCGCCCATGCCGGAGCGCTCGACGTTGCCGAGGCCCTCGGGCCAGCCGTCGCGGTCCTTGTCGAGCGTCGCATCCACGTAGCGCAGGTTGCGCTTGGTGAAGTCGTACATCTCGTCGCGGAAGCCGTCGTCGCCCGTCCAGCGCCAGATCAGCGCGACCGTGCTCGGGAACTTGACGGTCTCGTCGGTGTTGCCCGGGTCCTTGTTCTGGCCGAACCAGTTCGCGCCGTCGGCGGTGATCTCGTGGGTCACCTTGCCCGAGCGGTCGTTGACGATGTCGGAGATCTCCTTCAGCGCGCGCATGTGGTCCTTGATCGCCGCGAACTGGCCGAGGGTGACGCTCGCGAACGAGGTGTACTCCGCGTCCGTGGCGAAGATCCACGGGTAGTCGGGGAACCCGGCGCCGACCCAGCGGGCGCGCGCGATGCGGCCCTGCGGCGGCGGGTACTGCTTGCCCTGGTCGACGTAGCGGATCTCGAGGTCCTCCGCCACCTGCGTGAGGTCGGCGACGTTCTGCTTGCCCCAGTCGATCCCGCGCGCGAGATCCGGGTCGCCCGGCAGCGACAGCTTCGTCCGGCGCGCCAGCTTCTCGCGGGCGGCGACCTTGGCCGCGAGCGCGGCGTCCGGGTCCTTCAGCGCCTCGGCGAGCTCGGCGCGTGCGGGCGCGAGGCCCTTGTCGGAGCCGGCGACCGCCACCCAGACGGTCTCGGAGCCGTTCGCGGGGAGGTCGATCGAGTAGCGCAGCTGCCCGCCCGTGCCCTTGCCGAACGGGCCGTCGTCGCAGTCGCGCGGCATCCGGACGTCGGCCGGCTCGCCCTCCTTGGGCGGCGTGCAGACCGTGCCGGGCTGCGGGCCGCGGAAGCCGCCGTTGGAGGCGGCCGCCTCGCCGCTCGCCGGCTTCATGTCCGCCGCGACCAGCGCGGCGTAGTCGTGCGGGGTCGCGTTCGGGTGGGGCAGCGTGCCCTGGTCGCGGAACACGAGCGCGTTCCCGTCGAAGCTGCCGCTGTCGGGGAGCTGCTCGCTCGCGTTGGGCTCCGCGCCGGTGAAGCCCCACGGATAGCTCGGGAGCAGCTCGGAGTGCGCGTCGACCTTGAAGGTGACGGTGCGCGCGGCGCCAGGGTTGGTCAGCTTGAGGCGGAACAGGCCGGCGCGGCGCCCGTCGGGCGCGACGTCGGTGCGCTCGACCTTGATCCCCGCCGTGTCGGGCAGGGTGAACCGGGTGTAGCCGTAGCCGCTGGTGAAGCGCGTGGCCGGCCCGACCCACTGGTCGTCGATCCCGAACCAGACGCCGTCGAGCAGCTTCAGCGGCGGCGTCCAGATGCCGCCCATCTCGCCGGTGATGTGCCAGCCGTTGGCGTAGAAGCGGCCGTCCTCGAAGCCCTCGATCTGGGCCCGCTCGGAGGCCGCGACGTAGCGGCGGTCGCCGAGCCGGTCCGATGTGGACAGCTCCGGCGCCGCCTGCGCGGCGGTCGCGGTGGTGGCGGCCAGGGCGACCCCGGCCAGCACGGCTCTCCTCAATCTCACGCTTTCCTCCCCTGAGTGGCTTAAGCGCTTAAGTCCCCGTCGTGGCAGAGTACACGACCAGTGGTGTCCAAATGAGCGACCCGGCTAAACCGGCGCGCCGCCGCCCGACGATCGACGACGTGGCCCGCCGGGCGGGCGTCTCCTCCGCCGCGGTCTCGTTCGCCATGAACGGGCGCCGCGGGGTGGGGGAGGCCACGCGCGCGCGGATCCTCGACGCGGCGGCGGAGCTCGGCTGGAGCCCGAGCGCACCGGCGCGTGCACTCGGCCGCGGGCGGGCGGGGGCGATCGGGCTGCTGCTGGCGCGGCCGGTCGAGACGCTCGAGGTCGACCCGTTCTTCCTGCGCTTCCTGGCCGGCGTCGAGCGCGGGCTGGCCGCCACGGACCAAGCGCTGCTGCTGCGGGTGCTCGACGACGAGGGCCCCGTCGACGCCGCGGCCTACGAGCGGCTCGCCGCCCAGGGCCGCGTCGACGGCTTCCTGCTGTGCGACGTCGAGCTCGATGACCCCCGCTTCGCGGTGCTCGCGCAGGCCGGGCTGCCGGTGGTCGTCGCGGGCCGGGCGCCGGGCGCGTGCCCGTTCCCGTCGCTGGAGACCCGCCACGCGGACGGGCTGGCCGAGGCCACCGCGCACGTCATCTCGCTCGGGCACGAGCGGATCGGCTTCCTCGGCGGCCGCGGCCGCTTCGAGTACGAGCAGGCGCGCCTGGAGGCCTGGCGCGGAGAGCTCGCGCGCGCCGGCCTCGCGTGCGGCCCGGTCGCCTTCGGCGACGTCGAGGCGGTGCTCGGCGGCGCGCCCACGGCGGTCGTCTGCACGAGCGACGTGCTCGCCGCGGCCGCGCTCGCGGGCGCGCGCGAGCGAGGCCTGGCCGTGCCCGGCGAGCTGTCGATCACGGGCTTCGACGACTCGCCACTGGCGGCGCTGTCATCGCCGCCGCTGACCAGCGTGCGGATCGACTACGCGCAATTCGGCGAGGCCGCCGCCGCGTCCCTGCTGGCCGCCATCGCGGGCGTGGGGGCGCCGGCGTTCGAGCCCGCGGCGCCTCGGTTGGTGCTGCGAGGATCGACAGGCCCTGCAGGGCTCTGAACTGCGCTGGGTAGGGAGGCGAGGGGCCGCCGAGCGGCCGGCGCCACCTGCTCCCTACCCAGCCGCAGTCGACGTTGACGTTCGGCAACCGCTACTCCTCCAGCTCCGCGTCCGGGTTGCGCACCTCACCCTGCCGCAGGCGGGAGTGGCGCATGCCGTACATGACGTAGATCACGATGCCGACGCCCATCCAGATCAGGAAGCGGGTCCACGTGACGCCCGGCAGGTCGACCATCAGGTAGATGCACAGCGCGGTGCCGATCAGCGGGAACACGGGCACGAACGGCACCCGGTAGCCGCGCTCCAGGTCGGGCCGCGTGCGGCGCAGGATGATGACGCCGATGTTCACGACGACGAACGCGAACAGCGTGCCGATGTTGACCAGCTCGACGATTTCGGTCAGCGGCACGACGGCCGCGAGCGCCGCGAACGCGAGCCCGAGCACGCCGATGATGAACACGGGGGTGCGGGTGCGCTCGTTGACGCGCGAGACGCGGCGCGGCAGCAGACCGTCGCGGCTCATCGCGAACAGGATCCGCGACTGGCCGTAGAGCAGCGTGAGCACCACGCTCGTGATCGCCACGAGCGCGCCGAAGGAGATCACGTCGGCGCCCCACGAGATGCCGGCGCCCTCGTCGAGCACGGTGGCCAGCGGCGCCTCGGCGCCCTTGAGCTGGTCGAACGGCAGCGCTCCCGTCGCGACGACGGCGACGATGATGTAGAGCGTCGTCGCGATCGCCAGCGACCCGATGATCGCCCGCGGCAGGTCGCGCCCCGGCTCCTTGACCTCCTCGCCCGAGGTCGAGACGGCATCGAAGCCGATGTAGGCGAAGAAGATCAGCGACGCCGCCGTCACCGTGCCCGAGAAGCCCTCGCCCTCGACGAAGAACGGCGAGAAGTTGTCGCTCGTGAACGCCGTGATGCCGAGCGCGATGAACAGCGCGAGCACGATCAGCTTGATCGCGACCATGATCGTGTTCGTGCGCGCGGTCTCGCGCACGCCGACCATCAGGACGGCGGCCACCGCGAGCACGAGGAACGCCGCGGGGACGTTGACCGTGCCGCCCTCGCCGGGCGGGTTGGCGATCGACTCCGGCAGCGAGAGGCCGAACAGCGAGTCGAGCAGCTCGTTGAAGTACTGCCCCCAGCCGACCGCGACGGCGGCGATCGACACGCCGTACTCGAGGATCAGGTCCCAGCCGATGATCCACGCCGCGAGCTCGCCGAGGGTCGCGTAGGAGTACGTGTAGGCGCTGCCCGAGACCGGGATCGAGGAGGCCAGCTCGGCGAAGGCGAGCGCGGAGAACGCGCAGGTCACGCCGGCGAGCAGGAACGCGAGGATGATCGACGGCCCCGACGTCGTGATCGCCTCGCCGATGATCACGAAGATGCCGGTGCCGATGATGGCCCCGAGCCCCAGCGCGGTCAGGTCGAGCGCACCGACCGCGCGGCGCAGCTCGGTCTCCTTCTCGTGCGTCTCGTCGACCAATCGATCGATCGGCTTGGTCGCGAAGAGCCCGCCCTGCCGCGCTGCCGCCATCCGCCTGCCCCCTGGAGAGAGTGGTACGTCGCAGGCGCACATACCCATCCGGGTGGACCTCTATCGTCATTGGGTCCATGCCGCCGTTCAAGCTCGATTCCGTGTACTCGCCCACCGCGGACCAGCCGGCGGCCATCGAGCGGATCGCGGCGGCGGTCGAGGCGGGCTCGCGCGGGGTCACGCTGCTCGGTGCCACCGGCACCGGCAAGACGATGACGATGGCGGCGACGATCGAGAAGCTGCAGCGGCCGGCGCTGATCCTCGCCCACAACAAGACGCTCGCGGCGCAGCTCTGCAACGAGTTCCGGACGTACTTCCCGGCCAACGCCGTCGAGTACTTCGTCTCGTACTACGACTACTACCAGCCCGAGGCCTACGTCCCGAGCAAGGACCTCTACATCGAGAAGGACTCGGCGATCAACCAGGAGATCGACCGGCTGCGCCACGCCGCCACCGCGGCGCTGTTCGCGCGCCGCGACGTCGTGATCGTGGCCTCGGTGAGCGCGATCTTCGGCCTCGGCTCGCCCGAGACCTACAACGACAACTGCCAGATCCTGCTCAAGGGCGGCGACGTGGACCGCGACGAGCTGCTGCGCAAGCTCGTCTACCTCCAGTACAACCGCAACGACACGGCGCTCGGCCGCGGCACCTTCCGCGTGCGCGGGGACACGCTGGAGGTCTTCCCCGCCTACGCCGAGACGGCGTTCCGCGCGCTGATGTTCGGCGACGAGGTGGAGCGCCTGCAGCACTTCGACCCCCTGACGGGCGAGCTGATCGTGGACGACCTGGAGCACGTCGCGATCTGGCCCGCCACTCACTACAACGTCAAGGAGGGGACGATGGAGCGCGCGGTCGCCGAGATCGGCCGCGAGCTCAACCACCGGACCGCCGAGCTGGAGGCCGAGGGCAAGCTGCTCGAGTCCCACCGCCTGCGCCAGCGCACGCAGTACGACATGGAGATGCTGCGCGAGGTCGGGTTCTGCTCGGGGATCGAGAACTACTCGCGGATCCTCGACGGCCGCCCGCCCGGCGCGCGCCCGTACTGCCTGATCGACTACTTCCCCAAGGACTTCGTCTGCTTCATCGACGAGTCCCACCAGACCGTGCCGCAGATCGGCGGCATGTACGAGGGCGACCGCTCGCGCAAGTCGACGCTGGTCGACTTCGGCTTCCGCCTGCCGAGCGCGATGGACAACCGCCCGCAGACGTTCGAGGAGTTCCTCTCGATCACGCCGCAGCTCGTGTTCGTGTCCGCCACCCCGGGCACCTACGAGCGCGAGCACTCCGTCGACGTGGTCGAGCAGATCGTGCGCCCGACGGGCATCGTGGACCCGGAGGTCGAGGTCCGCGAGACCCGCAACCAGATCGACGACCTGATGGGCGAGATCCGCCAGCGGGTGGAGCGCAACGAGCGCACCCTGGTCACGACGCTCACGAAGAAGATGAGCGAGGACCTGACGGACTACCTGCTCGAGATGGGCTTCAAGGTCCGCTACCTGCACTCGGAGATCGACACGCTGGAGCGGATCCAGATCATCCGCGAGCTGCGCCTGGGCGAGTACGACGTGCTCGTCGGCGTCAACCTCCTGCGCGAGGGCCTGGACCTGCCCGAGGTCTCGCTGATCGGCATCCTGGACGCCGACAAGGAGGGCTTCCTCCGCGGGGCGACGTCGCTGATCCAGACGATCGGCCGCGCGGCGCGCAACATCGAGGGCAAGGTCGTCATGTACGCCGACAAGGAGACCGAGGCGATGCGCACGGCGATCGCGGAGACCGACCGCCGTCGCGAGATCCAGCGCGCGTACAACGAGGAGCACGGCATCACGCCGGAGACGATCGTCAAGGGCATCTCGGACATCTCGGAGTTCCTGATGTCGGACTCCAAGGTGCCGACCAAGGGCCGCCGCCGGCGCGAGAAGAAGATCGACATGGCGCCGGCCGAGATCGAGTCGACGATCGTCGAGCTCGAGGAGGAGATGCTCGCCGCGGCCGAGGAGCTGCGGTTCGAGTACGCCGCCAAGCTGCGCGACGAGATCCGCGAGCTGCGGCGCGAGCTGGACTCCACCGCCTCGTCCGGCTAGCTGTAGCCTGCGCCGCGTGCAGCGCGTGTCCTTCCGCATTCCCGAGGACACTCGGGAGGACGTGCTCGACGGCGTGCTGCCGCTGCTGCCGGGCGGGATCGTGGAGCGGCCGGTGGGGGAGGGCGTCTCCGAGCTGTCGTCGTTCGGCGCGGCGCTGCCCGGCGCGGACGTGCTGCGCGAGGCCTCGCCCGTGCCGCTGGAGGAGCTCGCCTACGAGGACGTCCCCGCCGACTGGCGCGAGCGGCGTCGCCGCTTCGGCGGCGGCGCGGTGCTGATCTCCGATCGGCTGGTGGTGCGCTCGCCCGACGACCCGCCGGCCCCCGAGGCCGTGATGGAGGTCGTGATCGACCGCGGTGGGAGCGGGTTCGGGTCGGGCTCGCACCCGACCACGCAGATGTGCCTCGCCCTGCTGCTCGACCTCGAGCCCGCCGGCGGCGCGGCCGACTTGGGCTGCGGCGTCGGCACGCTGGCGATCGCGGCCGCGAAGCTCGGCTGGTCGCCGGTCTCCGGGCTCGACCGCGAGGGCCCGGCGATCGAGGAGGCGCGCGCGAACGCGGAGCGCAACGGCGTGACGGCGGACTTCGCGCACGCCGACGTCGCCACGGCCGAGCTGCCGATCCGCGAGCTGCTGCTCGCCAACGCGCCTCCGCCGGTGCAACGGCGGCTCGCCGCCGCCGTCACGCCGCAGGTGCAGCACGTGATCGTCTCGGGCTTCGTCGATGGCGAGATGGACGAGGTCCGCGCGGTCTATGCCGACGTCGGCCTGCACGCCGTCAAGGGGATGGCCGCCGACACCTGGGTGGCCATGCTGCTGGAGCGCACGGATGGCTGAGCTGCTGGACCCCGACGCCGCGGCGCGCGCCGGCGCGGCGATCGGTCAGCTCGCCACCCGGCTCGAGGGCGGCGGCCTGCTGATCTCCGCCTCGCGCCTGGTGGAGTTCAACTGCCGGGCGACGATCCTGATCGCGCCGGGGCTGTTCCGGTTCGACCTCACGCCGCAGCAGGAGACGCTCGGGCTCGCGCCGCGCCCGCTCGGCGACCACGCCCTGCGCTGGGAGGCCGAGGAGGCCTCGTGGGACTCCTACCGCGACCAGGCCAGCCGCGACGCGCCGCTCGAGCTGCGCGGCCTGGTCGACATCCCCGGCGACCCGATCCTCGCCTGGGTCCACGTGCTGTCGTTCACCGATCGCGACGCCGGCGCGGTGCACTTCGTGGCCAAGGCCGAGATCAAGCGCCCCGCGTGAACGTAGTGGCCGCGGCCGAAACCACGACGCATTCCGGCTGTAGCTCCGGCCACGACCACTTCGACGCCGAGGCGCTGCTGGGCTGGTACGCGCTGCGTCCGGCGGCCGCTGCCATGGCGCTCCACCCGGGATCCGTACGCATTGCTGGTCTCCGAGGTGATGCTCCAGCAGACGCAGGCGGCGCGGGTGGTGCCGTATTACCACGCCTTCCTCGAGCGCTTCCCGGATCCGGCGGCGCTGGCCGCGGCGCCCGCCGGCGACGTGCTCGCCGCCTGGAGCGGGCTCGGCTACAACCGGCGCGCGCTCGCGCTGCAGCGGGCGGCCGCCGTGGTCGCCGAGCACGGCTGGCCGGCGGACCTGACCGAGCTGCCGGGCGTCGGGCCCTACACGGCGGCGGCAGTGGCGTCGTTCGCGTGGGACGTGCAGGCGGCGGCGGTCGACACCAACGTGCGCCGCGTGATCTCCCGCCACGACGGGGCCGCGCGCGGGCCGCGGGCGCTCGCGGCGCGGGCGGCCGAGCTGCTGCCGGCCGGCCGCGCGGCGCCGTTCAACCAGGCGATGATGGAGCTCGGCGCGACGGTCTGCCGCCCGCGGCGGCCGGCGTGCGGCGGCTGCCCGGTGCGGGCGGGCTGCGCCGCGCGCGGCAGCGAGCCGGCGGCGCCCGCGCGCAGGCCGGGGAGGCGCGAGCGCTTCGAGGACTCCGACCGCTGGGCGCGCGGGCGGATCGTCGCCGCGCTGGTGGCCGGCGAGCCGCCGCCGGCGCTCGCGCCCGAGCGCCGCGCGCGGGCCGAGGCCGGGCTGCTGCGCGACGGCCTCGTCGCCCGCGACGCCGATGGCGCGCTGCGGCTTCCCTAGTCCCGACACCAGATACGGTCCGCGCGATGCGGCACGTCGCCCTCACCATCCGCGCCGGCGACCTCGAGACGGTGCTCGACCGGCTGCTTCCGATCGTCCCTCAGGGCGTGCACCCGCACCCCCCGGTCGACGACCGCGTCGGGCTCGACGTCTACGGCGACGCGCCGGGCCGAGCCGAGCTGGAGGAGGCGGCGGGCGACGCGCTGCTGGGCGTCGAGGAGCTCGACGCCCCCGACGACCCTCGGGAGCGCAGGCTCGCGGCCGAGGCCCGGCGGCCGCCGATCGCGGGCCGGATCGTGGTCCGCCCCGAGGGCACGCCCGAGCCGGCGCCCGGGCTGCTCGACGTCGTCATCGCCCAGAGCCACGGCGCCTTCGGCGCCGGCACGCACCCGACCACGGTGATGTGCCTGGAGCTGCTGCTCGGGCTCGAGCCGGGCGGCGCCTTCGCCGACCTGGGCTGCGGCACCGGCGTGCTCGCCATCGTCGCCGGCAAGCTCGGCTGGGCCCCGCTGATCGCGCTCGACCACGAGCCGGCCGCGCTCTTCGCGACCGACGCGAACGCGCGTCGCAACGGCGTGGACGTCGACGCGATGCAGGCCGATCTGCTGGAGATCCCGCCGCCGCCCGTGCCCACGCTGGCCGCGAACGTCCCGGTGAAGTTGCACGAGCGGCTCGCGGAGCGGCTCGCGCCCGAGACGCGAACGGTGCTGGTCTCGGGGATCGTCGAGGACCACCTGGACCGGGTGGTCGAGGCCTACGGCCGCGCCGGCCTGGAGCTGGCGGCCCCGGCGACGCTGCGCAGCTGGGTGGCGGCGGTGCTGGTGCGGGCGTGAGCGGCCACCTCGACGTCGTCGCCGTGACGGCCGCGGGCGCCGCCCACGGGCAGATCGCGAGCGCGCTGCCGGGCGGGCTCGCCATCTCGGGGCACAAGCTCGTCGAGGAGGGCGCCCGCGCGCTGCTGCTGATCCTGCCCGGGATCCTGCGGGTCGACGTGCGCACGATCCCCGACGGCCTGCAGGTCATGCCGCGCCCGCTCGGCGAGCTGCAGCTCGGCTGGGAGGTCGACCCGGAGGCGGTGACGGACTACGGCAAGACCGCGCTGGACACGGAGCTGCCGATGCTCGTGCGCTTCCGGATCGCGTTCTGGGGCGACGGCCCGCAGCTCGTGGGAAGGCTGGTCGTGGGCTACACGGTCGATCGGGCCCACGGCGCTGACCCACTTCGTCGGTCACGCCGCGATCCAGGAGGTCACAGACGACCAGTGACGTATCCTGACCGCCGTGGAGCGTGAGGAGATCGAGCGGCGCGACTTCCCCGTCGGGCGCCGCGGATACGAGCAGGGGGCCGTGGACGCGCATCTGCGCGAGGTCGCGGACGAGATCGAGCGGCTGCAGGCCGGCGCCGCGGCCGTGCGCAAGCCCGCAGCGTCGCTGGCTGCGGGGACGTCGGAGCAGGTCCGGCTGATCCTCGAGGCCGCCGAGCGCGGCGCGACGGAGATGCGCGAGGACGCCGGCCGCCAGGCCACGGCGCACGTCGCCCGCGTGGAGGAGGCCGCGGAGGGCATGCTCGCCAAGCTCGAAGCGCTCCAGGCCGAGCTGTCGGCGCTGCTCGACGGCCTGCGCGCCGGCGGCGAGCGGCTCACGCAGGGCCTTGCCGCGCTGCAGGCCCAGGTCGGCGACGTCGATCCGATGCCCTCGGCCGAGCCGGTCCCGGAGCCCGACGACTTCGAGCCCGAGCCCGAGCCCGAGCCCGAGCCCGAGCCCGAGCCGGAGCCGGAGCCGGAGCCCGAGCCGGACCCGGCGCCCGCGAAGGCCGCCAACGGCGCGGACGAGGCCGGCGCCCGCATCATCGCGCTCAACATGGCGCTCGGCGGCTCCTCGCGCGAGGAGACCGCCGCCTACCTGGCCGAGAACTTCTCGCTCCCGGACCCGGACACCCTGCTCGACGACGTCTACGCGAAGGTGGGCCGGTGACGCCGCCGGACGAGCTGCGGCAGCTGCGCGAGCGGCTGGCCGAGACCACCGACCTGCAGGCGCTCGGCGCGCTGATGTTCTGGGACCAGAACACGATGATGCCGCCCGGCGGCGCGGCCGCCCGCGCCGACATGGCCGACACCCTGCAGCGCACGCTGCACGCGCGCGAGACCGACCCCGGGCTCGGCCGCCTGCTCGACGCGCTCGAGCCGTGGGCCGCTGGAGAGGACCCCGACTCCGAGGGGGCGCGGCTCGTGCACTGGGCGCGGCGCGACTTCGAGAAGTCCGTCCGCGTGCCCGCCGACCTCGCCGCCCAGCTCACGCGCGCCAAGGCGGAGGGCCTGCAGGCGTGGATGGAGGCGCTCGCCGCGGCGGACTTCTGCCGCCTCCGCGCCGCGCTCGAGCGCCACGTCGAGCTGCGCCACGCGTACGTCGAACTGCTTCGAGGGCTTCGAGCACCCCTACGACGTGCTGCTCGACGACTTCGAGCCCGGCCTGACCACCGCCGAGCTGCGGCCGATGTTCGCCGAGCTGCGCGAGGCGCTCGTCCCGCTCGTCGCCGCCGCCGGCGACCCCGAGCAGCCGCGCAACGACGGCGTCTTCCACGGCGCCGTTCGGCGTCGACGACCCAGCGCGCCGCGGTGCTCGAGCTGCTCGACGCGGTCGGCTACGACCCCGACCACTGGCGGCTGGACCCCTCGCTGCACCCGTTCGCCCAGAGCCTGGCCCCGACCGACGTGCGCCTGACCACGAAGTACGACGAGCACGACTACGCCGTCGCGCTGTACTCCGTCCTGCACGAGTTCGGGCACGGGCTCTACGAGGCCTCCGTCGACCCGCGCGCTGTACCGGACCTCGCTGGCCGAGCCGGTGTCGCTCGGCGTGCACGAGTCCCAGAGCCGGCTGTGGGAGAACGTCGTCGGGCGCTCGCGCCCGTTCTGCGCGTATCTGCTGCCCGAGCTGCGCCGCCAGTTCCCCGGCTCCTTCACCGACCTCGACGTCGGCGGCCTCTACCGCGCCGTCAACACGGTCCAGCCGTCGCTGATCCGGATCGAGGCCGACGAGACGACCTACAACCTCCACATCATCCTGCGCTTCGAGCTCGAGCTGGCGCTGATGGAGGGGACGCTGGGCGTGGACGACGCTGCCCGCGGCCTGGAACGAGTCGGTCGAGCGGCTGTTCGGGCTCGAGGTCACCAACGACGCCGAGGGCGTGCTCCAGGACACCCACTGGGGCGCCGGGCTGATCGGCTACTTCCCGACCTACTCGATCGGCAACCTGATGGCCTCCCAGCTGTGGGAGCGCGTCGAGGCCGACGTGCCGGACGTGTGGGAGCGGATCGAGGCGGGCGACTTCGCGCCGCTGCGGGAGTGGCTGCGCGTCAACATCCACCACCACGGCCGCAAGCTCTACCCGCGCGAGCTGCTCGCCCGCGTGACCGGCGAGTCGCTGCGCGTGGAGCCGTTCGTGGCGCTATCTGCGCGCCAAGCTCGAGGACGCGGGGCTGCTCGCCCCCGCCTGAATCTCGCTCGGAGCGGGAAGCGAACACGTGTTCGCGTCTTTCCGTCGGGCCCCGCCGTAGAATCAGCGGGGACTTATGTCCCGTCAGGAATCCATCGTCGTCGCGGGCGCCCGCGAGCACAACCTCAAGGACGTCACGGTCGAGCTGCCGCGCGACGCGCTGGTCGTCATCACCGGCCTGTCGGGCTCGGGCAAGTCCTCGCTGGCGTTCGACACGATCTACGCGGAGGGCCAGCGCCGCTACGTCGAGTCGCTGAGCGCCTACGCGCGCCAGTTCCTGGGGCAGATGGACAAGCCGGACGTGGACTCGATCGAGGGCCTGTCGCCGGCGATCTCGATCGACCAGAAGACGACCTCGCGCAACCCGCGGTCGACGGTCGGCACGGTCACGGAGATCTACGACTACCTGCGCCTGCTGTGGGCGCGGGTCGGCAAGCCGCACTGCTTCAACTGCGGGCGGCCGATCGAGGCGCAGTCGGCCGAGCAGATCATCGACCAGATCATGGCCATGGAGGAGGGCACCCGCTTCATGGTCCTCGCGCCGATCGTGCGCGGGCGCAAGGGCGAGTACGGCAAGCAGCTCGAGGAGCTGCGCGCCGAGGGCTTCACGCGCGTGAAGATCGACGGCGAGCTGCGGCTGCTCGAGGAGGAGATCGTCCTCGACAAGAAGTACAAGCACGACATCTCGGTCGTGGTGGACCGGCTGTCGATGAAGCCCGACCTGCGCAAGCGGCTGGCCGACTCGGTGGAGACGGCGGTCGCGCTGGCGGAGGGGATCATCGACATCGAGACCGTGCCGCGGGACGACTCGGAGCCGGTGGTCACGACGTACTCGGAGCGGTTCGCCTGCCTGCACTGCGGGATCTCGATGCCCGAGCTGGAGCCGCGCTCGTTCTCGTTCAACTCGCCGCACGGCGCATGCCCGCGCTGCACCGGGCTTGGCTCGCAGATGGAGATCGATCCGGAGCTGGTGGTGCCGGACCCGTCGCTGTCGCTCAACGAGGGCGCGATCCTGCCGTGGGCCTCGGGCGCCTCGAACTACTACGACCAGATCACGCAGGCGATCGCCGAGCGCTACGAGATCGACCTGGACGCGCCGTGGTACGACCTGCCGGAGGACACGCAGGACCTGTTCCTGTACGGCACCAACGGGGACCGGATCTATGTCTCCTACCGCAACCGGATGGGGCGCAAGCGGTCGTACATGACCTCCTTCGAGGGGATCGTCCCCAACCTCGAGCGCCGCTACAAGGAGACGGACTCCGACTGGTCGCGCGAGAAGATCGAGGAGTACATGTCGGTCCGGCCGTGCCCGGAGTGCAAGGGCTCGCGGCTGCGGCCCGAGTCGCGGGCGGTCAAGGTCGGCGAGATGGCGATCCACGAGTTCACCGGCATGAGCGCGCGGCGCTCGCTGGAGTGGCTGGAGGCGCTGGAGCTCTCCACTCAGGACCGCGCGATCGCGCGGCTGATCCTGCGCGAGATCGACGAGCGGCTGCGCTTCCTGGACAACGTCGGCGTCGGCTACCTCTCGATGGACCGCGCGGCGGCGACGCTGTCGGGCGGCGAGGCGCAGCGGATCCGGCTCGCGACGCAGATCGGCTCGTCGCTCGTCGGCGTGCTCTACATCCTCGACGAGCCGTCGATCGGCCTGCACCAGCGCGACAACGAGCGGCTGATCGCGACGCTGGAGCGGCTGCGCGACCTCGGCAACACCGTGCTGGTGGTCGAGCACGACGAGGGCACGATGCGCGCGGCCGACCACCTGGTCGACATGGGGCCGGGCGCCGGCGAGCACGGCGGCTACGTCGTGGCGGCCGGCACGGCGGCGGAGGTCGAGGCGGTCCCCGAGTCGCTGACGGGCCAGTTCCTGAGCGGCACGCGGCGGATCGAGATCCCGGCCGAGCGCCGCACGGCCGAGCGGCCATGTGCGGATCGAGGGCGCCTCCCAGCACAACCTCAAGGGCGTGGACGTGGACATCCCGCTCGGCGTCTTCACGGCGGTCACCGGCGTGTCGGGCTCGGGCAAGTCGACGCTGGTCAACGAGATCCTCTACAAGGCCGTCGCCAACAAGCTCAACCGCGCGCGGATGCGGCCCGGCACCCACAAGCGGATTCGCGGGCTCGAGCACCTGGACAAGATCATCTCGGTCGACCAGTCGCCGATCGGGCGCACGCCGCGGTCGAACCCGGCGACCTACATCGGGCTGTTCGACCAGATCCGCGACCTCTTCTCCAAGACGCAGGAGGCGCGGGCGCGCGGCTACAAGCCCGGCCGGTTCTCGTTCAACGTCAAGGGCGGGCGCTGCGAGGTCTGCCGCGGCGACGGCCAGATCAAGATCGAGATGCACTTCCTGCCCGACGTCTACGTGCCGTGCGAGCAGTGCCACGGCAAGCGGTACAACAAGGAGACGCTGGACATCCGCTTCAAGGGCAAGACGATCGCCGACGTCCTCGAGATGCCGATCGAGGAGGCGGTCGAGTTCTTCGCGCACATCCCGAAGATCCACCGCCGCCTGCAGACGCTGCACGACGTCGGGCTGGACTACATGCGGCTCGGGCCAGCCGGCCACGACGCTCTCGGGCGGCGAGGCACAGCGCGTCAAGCTCGCCGCGGAGCTGGCCAAGGTCGCGACGGGGCGGACGCTGTACATCCTGGACGAGCCGACGACCGGTCTGCACTTCGCGGACATCCAGCGGCTGCTCGAGGTGCTGCAGCGGCTGGTCGAGGCGGGCAACTCGGTCGTGGTGATCGAGCACAACCTGGACGTGATCAAGACCGCGGACCAGATCATGGACATGGGTCCGGAGGGCGGCGAGGAGGGCGGCCGGCTGATGGCCGCCGGGACGCCCGAGGAGGTCGCCGCGGTCGAGGCGTCGCACACCGGCGCGTTCCTGCGCGAGCTCGTGACCGCCAGGCCGGCCAAGGGCGGCGGCCGCCGCCGCGCCGCGGGCGGCCGGGCGCGCCGCAAGGTCGCCGCCGCTGCCTGAGCCCGCGCCGGGCCGCCCGCCCCGGTGCTCCGGAGCGGGCGGACACGCGGAGCTCAGCCGCCGAAGCGCGCGCGCAGCGCCTGCACGTTCGCGACGTACTGCTGGGTGTCGTCGAACATGCCGCGGGACTGCACGGAGGCCAGGCCCTGGTAGTAGCCGGCGATCGCGGCCGACTCGTCGCCGCCGGTGTCGTTGAGCAGGCGCTTGAGGTAGAGCACGCCCGCGTGGACGTTGTCCGTGGCGGAGTTGGGGTCCAGCGGCCGGTCGGCGAGGTTCTCCTGCACGTAGCTCCAGGTGCCGGGCATGACCTGCATCACGCCGCGCGCGTTCGCCGAGGAGACCACCGCGTTGTTGAAGCCGCTCTCCTGCCACGCGATCGCGGCGGCGAGCGAGGGGGAGACCCCGTGCAGCGCGGCGACCGACTGGACGTCGGAGGCGCCGACGACGGTGGCCGTCGGGACCGGGTCGGCCTGCGGCACGACGGTCTGCGCGGGCTCGGGGGTCGCGGCCTGCGGCGGCGCGGGCGCGCCGCTCGGGAGCTTGAGCACGGTCCCGATCTGCAGCGGGGCCTGCGGGTCGAGGCCGTTCATGGCGGCCATCGCGTCGACCGCGACGCCCGAGGAGGCCGCGAGCGCGCCGAGCGTGTCGCCCGGGCGGACCTTGTAGTGGCCCTGCGGGGCCGGGCCGCTGGACACGGTCGCCTGCACCGTGCCGCCGGCCGTCTCGGCGCCCGCGCCGTCGGGGGCGGGCGCTGCTGCGGCGGGCGCCGCCGTGGCGCCGGCGGCCTGCGTGGGATCGGCGGGAGCGAGGCCCGCGTTCACGAGCGCGGCGTAGCCCTCGACGGTGGTCGGGACCTGGATCGTCTGGCCGAGCACGACCTGGCTGTCCTCGGACAGGCCGTTGAACGCGGCGACGGTGCGGGTCGTCAGGTTGTTGGCAGCGGCGATCGACCAGAGGGTCTCGCCGGGCTGCACGACGTGGGGCACGGCGGCTCCGGCTGGAGCTGAGCCGATCGCTGCCGCGATCGTCACGGCAAGCGATGTTGCAAGAGCGGTTCTGAGGCGCGTTTGGCGCACGTCTTGACCTCCGTGGTGGCGACGAACGTGGGCCACTCATAGCCGAGGGGGCCGCGCGGGGAACGAACCCGCGCGTGGTTACGACTCCCTGCAAGACATACTGCGCCGTCGATGGACCGCGAGGACCTGAAGCTGTGGGCCCAGAAATGGCGCTGGTACGAGCGCGCGAGCCTGCCGTGGAACCGCGCCCGGGTCCACTTCGAGTTCGCCCGCCGCCGCTCCTTCTGCCGCTGGCCCGTGCACGGGAACGTGCTCGAGATGCTCCAGGAGGGCCGGCTCGAGCTCGGCGAGCACGTGCTGCTCGAGCCGGGCGTCTGGCTCACGGCGCCCGCGCCCGGCGCGGATCCGGATCGGCGGCGGCACGTTCCTCAACCTCGGCGTGCAGGTCGCGGCGGTCGAGCTCGTGGAGATCGGCGAGCACTGCATGTTCGCCAACGGCTGCTTCATCACCGACGGCAACCACCGCTTCGACGACCCCGGCAAGCCCGTCCCGTGGCAGGGCTTCACCTCCAAGGGCCCGACGCGCCTGGGCGACAACGTGTGGTGCGGCGCCAACGTCGTGATCACCAGCGGCGTCACGATCGGCGAGCGCTGCGTGATCGGCGCCAACTCCGTCGTGACCACGGACCTGCCGCCCTACTCGATCGCCGCCGGCGCACCCGCCAAGGTCCTCCGCCAGATCACCTATCCCGACCGTTGAGCCGCGCGGCAGTGCCCGCGAACGTCGACTGCGGCTGGGTAGGGAGCCGGGGGATCGCCCGCTCCACCCGCGCCGCCTCGTAGCCTCACAGCCATGGCCGGGACGCTGATCGCGCGCGATCTCCACAGGGCGCACGGCGCCGCGACGATCCTCGCCGGCGTGTCGGTGACGGTCGCGCCCGGCGACGTGCTCGGCGTGGTCGGCCCCAACGGCGCCGGCAAGTCGACGCTGCTGCGGCTGCTGGCGGGCATCGACCGGCCGGACCGCGGCGCGGTCCGGCTCTCGGCGGGCGCGGCGGGCTACCTGCCGCAGGAGCCAGACCGCGCGCCCGGCGAGCGCCTGCAGGACTACCTCGCGCGCCGCACCGGCGTCGCAGAGGCCGACGCCCGCGTCCACGAGGCGACGGACGCCATGGCCGCCGACGCGCCCGGCGCCGCCGGGGCCTACGCGCACGCGCTCGAGGGCTGGCTCGCGCTCGGCGGCGCCGACCTGCAGCAGCGCTCGGAGACCGTGCTGCGGGACCTCGGGCTGGACCCGGCGCTGCTCGGGCTCGAGACCGTGGCGCTCTCCGGCGGCGAGGCCGCGCGCGGCGCGCTGGCGGCGATCCTGCTCTCGCGCTTCGACGTGCTGCTGCTCGACGAGCCCACCAACGACCTCGACTTCGACGGGCTGGAGCGGCTCGAGCGCTTCGTCGCAGAGCGGCCCGGCGGCGCCGTGATCGTCTCGCACGACCGCGCGTTCCTCGAGCGCACGGTCACGCGCGTGCTGGAGATCGACGAGGTCGCCCACACCGCGGCCGAGTACGGCGGCGGCTGGGCCGGCTACCAGGAGGAGCGCGCGACCGCGGAGCGCCATGCCGAGGAGCGCTACGAGACCTTCGCCACCGAGCGCGACCGCCTGACGGACCGCGCGCGCCGGCAGCGCCAGTGGTCGGAGACCGGCGTCCGCAACGCCAAGACGAGCGACGAGCCGGACAAGAACGTCCGCCGCGCCCGCACGCAGCGCTCGGAGAAGCAGGCCTCGAAGGTGCGCGCGACCGAGAAGGCGCTCGCGCGCCTTGACGAGGTCGACAAGCCCTGGCGCCGCTGGGAGCTGCAGCTGCGCTTCGGCGGTGGCGAGCGGTCTGGCGACGTCACGGCGCGGCTCGAGGGCGCGGTGATGCGCCGCACCACCTTGACGGCTTCGCCGTCGTCTGGCACAGGCGGCACCTTCGAGCTCGGCCCGCTCGACCTCGAGCTCGCCTGGGGCGAGCGCGCGGCGCTCGTCGGCCCCAACGGCAGCGGCAAGACCACGCTCGTCGAGGCGCTGCTCGGCACTCTGCCGCTGGCCTCCGGCACCCGCTGGGTGGGGCCGGGCGTGCGGATCGGGACGCTCGACCAGGCGCGCGCGGGGTTCGACGGCGAGGCGTCGCTGCTCGACGCGTTCGTCGAACAGAGCGCCATGACCCAGCAGGACGCGCGCGCGCTGCTCGCGAAGTTCGGCCTGGAGAGCGACGCCGTCGCCCGCGCCGCGCGCAGCCTCTCACCGGGTGAGCGCACCCGCGCCAGCCTCGCCCAGCTGATGGCCTCGGGCGCGAACTGGTTGATCCTCGACGAGCCCACCAACCACCTCGACCTGCCCGCGATCGAGCAGCTCGAGACCGCGCTCGGCGCCTACGAGGGCACGCTGCTGCTGGTCACGCACGACCGCCGGCTGCTCGAGGCGGTCGAGCTCGACCGCACGATCGCGCTCGGCGCCACCGTGCCTTAGCGCTCGCCGCCGAGCGCGGAGATCCAACCGCCGAGGTCGCGGACCTCCCAGGCCATCGCGTCCTCGGCGCCTTCCGGCGTGTGCCAGCTCACCCGCAGCAGCCGGCGCCCGACCCACTTGCCCAGCCAGGTGCGCTCGCTCCCGACGGACGTGACGGCCGCGAGCGGGATCCGCGTCTCGCGGTCAGGCACGAACATGCGGAAGCGCAGCTCCTCGTCCGTGAGCGTCAGGCGCCCGTTGCCGCGCACCTGCGACGCCCCGCGCGACCGCAGCCCGAGCCCCCGGACGTGCTCGCTGCGCCGAGCGTCGGGGCCCGCCTCGGCTTCAGCCTGCGCGGCCACCCGCCGCGCCCGCCGGAGCAACGGCGTCAGCGTGAGGGCGAGCACCGCCACCACGCCGAACACGAGGGCGAACGATGCGAGGGCGGACACGCCCTGGCTAGCCCTTGGACAACATGATGTGCACGCCGTACCCGACGACCACCGCGAAGACGGCGAACGCGAACAGGGCGAGCACGGCGTAGGTCATCGAGATGCCGCTCGCGCCGCCGCGGCGGGCCTCGGCGGAGCGCGAGCCGAACAGCACGACGAGCGCGAACAGGATCGTCACGGCGACGCCGGAGAGCAGGGACACCCAGATGACGTCGAACAGCAGCCCGGCGTCGATCGCGGCGAGCACCACCGGCCTAGCCCTCCGCCGTGAGGGTCTGGCCCTGGCCGACGCGCCGCGCCATCGCGATGCCGAGGGCGATCAGCAGCGCGGTGCTGACCACGACCGGCCCCGCGGCGCCGTCGCCGAACAGGTGCACGAACAGGTACGTGAGCGCGCCGACCGCCGCCGCGGCGGGCAGCGTCAGCACCCACGCGAGCACGATGTTGCCCGCGACGCCCCAGCGGACCGCGGACACGCGCTTGGCGGCGCCCGCGCCCATGATCGCGCCCGAGATCACGTGCGTGGTGGAGAGCGGGAAGCCGGCGTGCGAGGCGGCGAGGATCACGGCCGCGCCGGATCCCTGCGCGGAGAAGCCCTGGGCCGGGTCCATCTTGATGATCCGGCTGCCCATCGTCTTGATGATCCGCCAGCCGCCGACGTAGGTGCCCGCCGCGATCGCGCTCGCCGCGGAGACGACCACCCAGGACGGGATGTCGTCGTCGGGGCTCAAGTTGCCGTTCGCGACGAGCGCGAGGAAGAGGATGCCCATCGTCTTCTGCGCGTCGTTGGTGCCGTGGGAGAGCGAGAACAGGCTGCCCGTGAGGATCTGTCCCAGCCGGTATCCGCGTGAGACCGTGCTCGGCCGCAGCCGCCCGACGATCCGGTAGGTGATCAGGATCCCGAGGCCGGCGACGACGAAGGCGAGCACCGGCGCCATCAGCGCGGGGATCGCGACCTTCTCGATCAGGCCGTCGCCGAGCACGGCCTTGGAGCCCTCGGCGGCGAACGCGGCGCCGACGACGCCGCCGATCAGGGCGTGGGAGGACGACGAGGGCAGGCCGAAGTACCACGTCAGGAGGTTCCAGAAGATCGCGCCGATCAGCCCGGCGAAGACGATCGGGAGCGTGACCAGGTTCGCCTCGACGATGCCCTTGGCGATCGTGGCGGCGACCTCGAGCGACAGGAACGCGCCGACGAAGTTCAGGACCGCCGCCAGCCCGACGGCCACGCGCGGCGCCATCGCGCGCGTCGAGATCGACGTCGCCACGGCGTTGGCGGTGTCGTGGAACCCATTGGTGAAGTCGAACGCGAGCGCGGTCGCGACGACGATCCACAGGACGAGATCGTTGTCCATTCGTCTCTACGTGCCCGTTCAGGCGTTCTTGATGACGATGCCCTCGAGGATGTTCGCCGTCGTCTCGCAGGCGTCGATCGCGTCCTCGAGGCGCTCGAAGATGTCCTTCCAGCGGATCACGAGCATCGGGTCGATGCCGCGCTCGAACAGCGACGCGAGCGCCTGGCGGACCACGCGGTCGCCCTCGTTCTCGAGCCGGTTGATCTCCACCGTGAAGTGGCGGATGTCGTCGAAGGTGCGCAGGCGCGGGACCGCCTGGGCGATCTGCCGCGACGCCTCGTGGAGGATCCGGGCGAGCTGCTGGGACTGCTCCATCGGCGCCTCGATCCGATACAGCGCCAGGAAGTCGGCGACCTCCTCGATGAAGTCGACGATGTCGTCCATGCCCGAGGCGAGCGCGTAGATGTCCTCGCGGTCGATCGGCGTGACGAACGTGGAGTTCAGCCGCTGGATGATGTCGTGCGTGATGCGGTCGCCCTCCTGCTCGCAGACGACCACGTCGCGCGCGATCTCGCCGTGATCGGGCCACTGGTCGAGCATGCGCTCGAGCAGCTCGGCGGCGCGGACGATGTTGGCGCCGGCCTCCTCGAACAGGTCGAAGAACTCGCGCTCACGCGGCGCGAACAGCTGGGACAGGCGAGCCATGGCCGCCAGTGTATGTAACCGACTTGTTAGCGCGTCAGGCCATGCTGCGCTGCCGGGCGCGAACCACGCTCCGGAGCCGTTCGAGCTCCTCCGGCGCGATCCCGTAGCTGTGCTGCGGGCCGGGGAAGGCGCGGTTGCGGACCTCCTCGGCGTACGCGCGCACGCCGTCGACCATCGCCTCGCCGATCGCCGCGTACTCCTTGACGAACTTCGGCTTGAAGCCCTGGTGGATCGCCAGCAGGTCGTGCAGGACGAGCACCTGGCCGTCCGTGCTCGGGCCCGCCCCGATGCCGATGATCGGCACCTCCATGAACTCCATGATCACGTCGGTGACGTCGCTCGGGATGGCCTCGAAGACGATCGCGAAGCAGCCCGCCTCCTGCAGGGCCAGCGCGTCCTCGAGCACGGCCTGGGCGCGCTCGGCCGTACGGCCCTGGGCGCGGTAGCCGCCGAGCGCCGTCGCGGTCTGCGGGGTCAGGCCGACGTGGCCCATCACCGGCACGCCGGCGCGGACGATCGCGCGCGCCCGCTCGGCCATCGCGCCGCCGCCCTCGAGCTTGACCGCGTCGCAGCCCGCCTCCTTGACGAAGCGGTGCGCGGTGGCGATCGCCTGGGCGTCGGAGGCCTCGTAGGAGCCGAACGGCAGGTCGCCGACCAGCAGCGGGGTCTTCAGCCCGCGGCGCACGGCGGCGGAGAGCATCAGCAGCTCCTCGACCGTGATCGGCACGGTGTCGGGGTAGCCGAGCACGTTGTTGGCGGCGGAGTCGCCGACCAGCACCATGTCCACCTCGGCCGCCTCGACGGCGACGGCGCTCGGGTGGTCGTAGGCGGTGACCATCACGATCGGCTCGCCCAGCGCCCGCTTCTCCCCGAGCTTCATGAGCGTGATCGGGGCGCGGGAGGGCGAGGAGTGGTCGCGGAGGCGGGGCGGGGAGGACATGGCTTCAGGGCTCCTTCGTCGAGGTCGACGCCGCTGCGAGGTCGCCGCCTGGTGTCTGGAAGAGGGAGTTGTCGATCAGTCGGGTGTCGCCTACCCGCGCGGCCACCGCGACGAGCACGCGGCCGTTGACGGTGGGGACGGGCTGGAAGGAGTCGGGGTCGACGAGCGCGAGGTACTCGGGCTCGACGCCGTAGCGGGGCCATCGCGGCCAGGGCGGCGTCGCGCAGGCGGGCGGCGTCGCGCTCGCCCGCGCCGAGCGCATCGCCGGCCGCGCCGAGGCCGCGGCTCAGGGCGACCGCGCGCTCGCGCTCGCCGGCGTCCAGGCGCACGTTGCGGCTGGACATCGCGAGCCCGTCGGGCTCGCGCACGGTGGGGACGATCTCCAGCGCGACCGGCAGGTCCAGGTCGGCGACCATCCGCCGCAGCACGGCGACCTGCTGCGCGTCCTTCTGGCCGAAGAACGCGACGTCGGGCGCGACCACGTTGAAGAGCTTCGCGACGACCGTGCAGACGCCGGCGAAGTGGCCGGGGCCGCGCTCGGCGCCCTCGAGCACGTCGGAGAGCCCCTCGACGCGCACGGAGGTCGCGAACCCGGGCGGGTAGACCTCCTCCACGGAGGGGGCGAACAGCACGTCGACGCCGAGCGCCTCCGCTTCGGCGGCGTCGCGCTCCTCGGTGCGCGGGTAGGCGGCGAGGTCGCTCGCCTCGTTGAACTGCGCCGGGTTGACGAACAGGGACACCACCACCTCGTCGCACGTCTCGCGGGCCGCCTCCATGAGCGCGTGGTGGCCGGCGTGGAAGGCGCCCATCGTCGGGACGAGCCCGATCCGGCGCCCGGCCGCACGCGCGCCGGCAGTGTGGTCGCGCATCTGCGCCTTGGTCGTGATCGTGATCACACGACCACCCTCGAGCGGGCCAGCGACCGGGTGGCCTCCACGAGCGCGTCGAACAGCGGCGCGAGCTCCGGCGTGCGCTCGAGCACGGCCTCGCGCTGGCGCGCGACCGTGCCCTCGTCGCCGCGGGCGATCGGCCCCGTGAGCGCCCGCTCCGCGCCGAGCTCGGCCCAGGTGTCGACCGCCGCGCGCACGAGCGGGGCGAGCGCCGCGCGGTCGACGCCCGCCGTGCCGGCGAGCCGCTCCGCGGCGGCCTCGAGCGTGACGAGGAAGTTCGAGGCGATCGAGGCCGCCGCGTGGTAGGCGGCGCGGTCCTCGGGCGCCACGTGCATCGGGCGCATCCCCAGGTGCTCGGCGAGCTCCCGGGCCGCCGCCAGCGCGCGCGGCGTGGACCCGTCGACGGCGGCCGCGGCGCCGCGGAAGGCCTCCGGCGGCGATCCGGCGGGCACGGTCATCAGCGGGTGCAGGGAGAACGCCTCGTGGCCGGCGAGCGGGTCGAGCGTGGTGGCGCCCGAGCAGTGGCCGACGAGGAGACCGTCCCGCCCGCCCACCGTCGCGGCCGCGGCGGCGATCTCGCCGTCCGGGACGCAGAGCAGCACCAGGGAGGTGGCGGCCTCAACCGCTCGCTCGCGGCGGAGCGGGCCGCTCACGGAGAGGCCGGCCGCGCGCAGCGCAGCGGCCAGGGCGGTGCCCAGGCGACCCGCGCCCACGACGGCGATCGAGTCCAGTTCTCGCACGAGATACCGGCTTGAGAAGAGGGAGGGTTGTGGTCTGGGGGTCGCGCCCGACGACCGGTGCGCGCCTCCGCCACACAGGATACCCCGCAAGCTGCGGGAACCATCCCCGCTCCGGCCGGGCGCCGGTCTAAAGTCGGGACCGTGAGCGATGCTGCGCAGCGTCGTGAGGGGCTCAAGGCCGTCTGGGAGCAGGCCAGCACCTGCCAGAAGTGCCCCCAGCTCGCCTCCACGCGACAGACCGTGGTCTTCGGCGCGGGCAACGCCGACGCCGACCTGATGTTCGTCGGCGAGGCGCCCGGCGCCCGCGAGGACGAGCGCGGCCTGCCGTTCGTGGGCCAGGCGGGGCGCCTGCTCGACCAGCTGCTCGAGGAGATCGGCCTGACGCGCGGCGACGTGTTCGTGGCGAACACGTTGATGTGCCGGCCGCCTGGCAACCGCGACCCGCTGCCGCAGGAGATCGACAACTGCCAGGACTACCTGTTCCGGAAGCTCGAGCTGATCCGGCCGAAGGTCGTCTGCACGCTCGGGAACTTCTCGACGAAGCTGCTGCGCGGCGACCCGACGGGCATCACGCGCCTGCACGGCCGCGACGAGATCCGCACGATCGGCCCGCGCACGCTGCGGCTGTATCCGATCTTCCACCCGGCGGCGGCGCTCTACACGCCGCGCATGCTCGAGACGCTGCGCGAGGACTTCGCGCGCCTGCCCGACCTGCTGGCCCTCCCGGAGCCGCCGCAGCCCGAGCCGTCGCAGGCGCAGCCCGCCGTGCCCGAGCCGGAGCTCGCGACCGTCGCCGCCGTCGCGGCGGAGCCCGCCCGCGAGCCCGAGCCTGAGCCCGCGGCCGAGCCGGACGACGGGCAGCTCGGCCTTTTCTGACGGGCCTGTCCCTTTAGCTCGCGTTCCTTCTAACGGGCCTGTCCCTTTAGCTCGCGTTCGAGGAGCGCGTTGATCTCGCGGGCCGTCCGCTCCCAGGAGAACCCCGCGGCGCGCTCCAGGCCGGCCGCCCGCAGCCGCTCCCGCTCCGCCGCGTCGGCGACCAGCGCGGGCAGCTCGGTCGCGAACTCCGACGGATCGTCGACGAGCCGCGCCGCGCCGCCGCAGGTCTCGGGCAGCGCACCCGCGCTGGTGGTGAGCACCGGCGTGCCGGCGGCCATCGCCTCGAGCACCGGCAGCCCGAAGCCCTCGTAGAGCGACGGCAGCGCGAACGCCTCCGCGCCCGCGTAGAGCCCCGGCAGCAGGGCGTCGTCGACGTGCCCGAGCAGCCGCAGCGCGTCGAGCCCCTGCTCGGCCGCGAACTGCGGCCGGTGCCCGCCCGCGACCGCCAGCTCGACGCCCTCGGCCGCCAGCGCCCGCGCCGCGGGCACGAGCGCGGCGAGGTTCTTGCGCGCGGTGTGGGAGGCGACGCAGAGCACGTACGGCCGCTCCAGCCCGAGCGCGCGGCGGGCCCCGGCGGGGTCCGCCTGCGGCGAGAAGCGGCCGTCGACGCCGCCCGGGACGACCGACACTCGCGCCGGATCGACCCCGAGCAGGTCCACGAGCTCCGCGCGCGAGAACGCCGACACGGTCACGATCCGCCGCGCGCGCGCCGCCAGCACTGGCAGCAGCCGCCGCTGCCAGGCCGCGTAGACGCCGGAGTACCAGCCGGGATGGCGCAGGGCGGCCGCGTCGTGGAGCACGAGCACCGTGCGCCGCGAGACCGCCGGGGCGAGATTGGCCGGGCACAGCAGCAGCGGGGCGCGCAGCCGCGCGGCGCGGGCCGGCAGGACGAGCTGCTCCCACGCGTGGCCGGCCCGGTGCACCAGCCGCGGCGGCGGGCGCAGGACGGCGTAGGCACCGGGTCGCAGCGCGGGCAGCCGCGCGGAGAGCTCGCGCGCCCACCGCTCCACCCCGCCCAGCTCGGGGCGCGCGGCGGCGCGGGCGTCGATGGCGATCGGCGGCGTCAGGGGGCGTGACTATCCCAGAGCGTTTGCGCTGGAGCCGTTCGGGGTGCCACGCTTGCGTATCAAGTGCGGTTTGATTCGATCGATGACGGGCGAGCGAAGATGAGGCGGCCGGCCCTGCTGCGGCGGCCCGGCGGCCCGCGCCTGGCCTTGCGCACCGCCGACGGCACGCCCTCGGCGCCACCGGACGACCATCGGGTGGGGCTGCGCCTGCTCGAGCGCGCCGACCGGGAGGAGTTCCTGCGCCTGGCCGCCGAGAGCCGCTCCCTCCACCGGCCCTGGACCTACCCGCCCGAGCGCCCGGAGCAGTTCGACGAGCTGTTCGCGCGCTCGCGCCGCGACGACACCGTCTGCCTGTTGGCCTGCCTGCGCGACGGCGGCGCCATCGCTGGCGTGCTGATCATCTCCCAGATCGTGCGCGGGGCCTTCCAGTCCGCCTACCTCGGCTACTACGCGCACGAGCGGCACGCAGGGCAGGGCTACATGCGCGAGGCGATGGCCCAGACCGTCGCGCACGCGTTCGGGCCGCTCGCGCTGCACCGGCTGGAGGCCAACATCCAGCCCGCCAACGCCGCGTCGGTCGCGCTGGCGCGCTCGGCCGGCTTCCGGCTGGAGGGCTTCTCGCCGCGCTACCTGCTGATCGGCGGGCAGTGGCGCGACCACGAGCGCTACGCGATCACGGCCGACGAGCCGGCCTAGCGGCAGCGGGTGGCGTCCGCGGGCGCCTTCGCGCAGCCCTGCAGGCGCCGGGCGGTCTTGCGGAACGCCGTGAGCGCGGGCACGGAGACGGTGCGTCCGCTGCGGACGCGCCGCAGGCCCGAGTAGTCGAACGAGTTCGGCGAGCCCTCGCGGGAGAGCCACGTGTACCAGAAGACCCGTTCGATCCCCAGGCGCCGGCGGTTGCGGGCGAGCAGGCGCACGCCGTCCTCCAGGCGCGCGGCCTGGCCGCGGTCGGTCGTCTCGAAGCCCGTCGTGTTCTTCGTCTTGCCCTTCGCGGCGGGCCAGGACAGCTCGGTGATCCAGATCTTCTTGTTGCGGTCGCCGAAGCGGCGCATCTCCTTGCGGGCGTACTCGGCGAGCCGGACCACGTTGCGCGGCTTGCCCGTGTACGGATGCAGGGCGACGGCGTCGAAGAACTTGCGGCCGCCGGCCTTGTAGACGCGCCGCAGCGCGATCCAGCTCTCGTTCGGCAGCCCGGCGAGGATCGTTCGCGAGCCGGGGTCGGCGGCGTCCAGCGCGCGGTCGGCGGCGCGCAGCAGCTTGACGTAGCTCCGGGCGAAGCCCTGGCCGCGCGGCGGCGTCCAGTAACGGGTCAGGTTCGGCTCGTTCCAGATCTGCCAGTCCTGGATCGGCCGTGCGGCGACCTCCGGATGCTCCGCCCACAGCGAGCCCTGCGGCCCGTAGCGCGCCACGAGCGTGCGCAGGAAGTCCCCGTAGAGCTTCGGATCGCGCGGGGGAGAGGTCTCGTCGCCGGCGCGGCTGGCCGCCCAGCCAGGCGTGCCGGTCACGATCGGGAGCACCGGCATCCCGCGCCGGGCCGCCTGCAGCACGACGCCGTCGAGGTGCGCGAGGTCGGGCGGCGCGGAGCCGTCGCGCTGGGCGCTCGGCCAGTAGAACGCCGTCCGCACGCCCTCGGCGCCGCTCGAGGCCATCAGGTCCCACTCGGCGTCCATCGCGCCCCCGGAGGTCAGCGGGCCGTCGGCGACGACGCCCAGCCAGCCGCGCGGCACGCTGCGCTCCGCCGCCGCGGTGGCGGGCAGGGCGAGCGCGATCAGGATCGAGAGTAGGGGGAGGGCAGCCAGGCGCATCCGACGAGTCTCTCAACAGACCAACCCCACTCAGGTTGCGCTCCCGAGGCTGCCGTTCGCGGGGCGGCGCATCTACACTCGCGCACCGGTGAGCACCCGTGTCGCACTCGTCCACGACTTCCTGCTCGACCTCCGGGGAGCGGAGCGGGTCTTCGCGGCGATCTGCGACGCCTGGCCCGAGGCGGACGTCTTCACGGCCGTCTACGACCCGAAGGGCACGGAAGGCCGCTTCGAGGCGCGCCACCCGCGGACGTCGTTCCTGCAGCGGCTGCGGCCGACCTCGCGCACGTTCCGCCCGCTGCTGCCGCTGTACCCGCACGCGATCGAGTCGCTCGACCTGAGCGGCTATGACGTCGTCGTCTCCTCCTCGAGCGCCTGGGCGCACGGCGTGCTGGTCGACCCCGGCGCGGTGCACGTCTGCTACTGCCACAACCCGTTCCGCTACGCCTGGTCCGAGCGCGAGGCGACCCTGCGCGCCCGCGGGCCGCTGCTGCGCCCGCCGCTGCGGCTGCTGCTCAACCGCTGGCGCCAGTGGGACTACATCGCGGCCCAGCGCGTCGACGCGTACGTCGCCAACTCGCACCTGACCGCCTCGCGCGTGCGCCGCTACCTGGGCCGCGAGGCGACGGTCCTGCACCCGCCCGTGGAGCTCGACCGCTTCGCGCCGGTGCCGATCGAGCGGGTCGGCGACCACTACCTCGTGCTGGCCGAGCTGATGGCCCACAAGCGGATCGACGTGGCGGTGCGCGCCTTCAACGCGCTCGGACGCCCGCTCGTGGTCGTCGGAGACGGCCCGGAGCTGCGGCGGCTGCGCCGGCTGGCCGCGCCGAACGTTCGTTTCACGGGCCGGATCAGCGACCAGAGGGTCGCGGAGCTGCTCGCGACCTCGCGCGCGCTCGTCGTCACGGCGGCCGAGGAGTTCGGCATCGCGGCCGTCGAGTCGCTCGCCTCGGGCCGGCCGGTGATCGCGCTCGGGGCCGGCGGGGTGCGCGAGAGCGTGCGCGAGGGCGTCACGGGCGCCTACTACGAGCGCAACGAGCCAGAGTCCTTGGCCGGCGTGGTGGCGGGCTTCGACCCGCTGGGCATCGATCCGGCCGCATGCGTGGAGACGGCGCGGCAGTTCGGGACGGACCGCTTCCGCGACCAGTTGCGCCGGATCGTCGACCGCGCGGTCGAGGCGGAGCGCGCCCCGCGGCCGCCCGCCGTGGTGACCGGACTGCTTCCGAGACGCACCCAGAAGCGCGCCGCCACCGGCTGAGAAATCGCCGGAATCCGGGCAGGATTCCTCAGTTCAGTCTAAAACCTCGGTGCAGCGGGCAACAAAGTCCGTAACCCTCTGGCATCCTAGGGGTTGTGTTAGTGCGCGGACGCCCTTGGGCGGCCGTGTGTGCCTGATCTGCAGTGGCTCCCCAAAGCGTAGCTGCAGCCAGGTGACGGACTCAGGGTTGCGCCCGAACCTCCCCTCAGACGCGACCGAAGGCTTCGCCCGACGTACCGCCTCACGACGGAGCAGAGGTGGTTGCAACGGCAACTGGATCTTCGTATAATTCCTACTGAAACAGTTGGTTATTGATATGCCGAAAGGACTTAAGACGCCCACCATCACCGATACCCCGCGCCCCCGGAAGACCGACGCCGAGGCGGTCGCCGATCCCACGATGGACTCCCTTCAGCTTCTCCTGCGCGAGGCGGGCCGCTACCCGCTGCTCAAGCCCAGCGAGGAGATCGAGCTCGCCAAGCGCATCGAGAAGGGTGACCTGGACGCCAAGGATCGGATGATCAACTCCAACCTGCGCCTCGTGGTGGCCAATGCGCGCCGCTACCAGGGCCAGGGCCTCGCGCTCGGAGATCTCATCCAGGAGGGCATGCTGGGTCTCATCCGCGCGGTCGAGAAGTTCGACTGGCGCAAGGGCTTCCGCTTCTCCACCTACGCCACGCTCTGGATCCGTCAGGCCATCCAGCGCGGCCTCGAGAACACGAGCCGGACGATCCGGCTCCCCGTTCACGTGGCCCAGCGCTCCCGGAAGGTCGGGCGCATCGAGCGTGAGCTGACGACCAAGCTCGGCCACGAGCCGAGCGACGAGGAGATCGCCGACGCTGCGGACCTGCCGCTCGCCGACGTGATCGAGATCCGCAAGGCGGATCGCGCCGTCGTGAGCCTCGACAAGCCGGTCGGCGACGATGGCGACACCTCGTTCGGCGACCTGCTGGCGCTCGAGACGCCGGCGGTCGACGAGGAGGTCCACGAGGCCATCCGGTCGGAGACGCTGCTGACGGCCATCCAGGAGCTGCCCGCTCCGGAGCGCGACGTGATCGAGATGCGCTTCGGTGCCGGCGACCAGGAGCCGCAGACGCTCTCGCAGGCCGGCCGCAAGCTCGGTGTCTCCACCGAGCGGGCCCGCCAGATCGAGGAGCGCGCCCTGAAGCGCCTCTCCCAGCGCCCCGAGCTGATGGCGCTGCGCGAGGCCGCGTAGAGCTGGACCTACTGGTAGGGAACGACCCGGCTCCGGCCGGGTCGTTTTCTTCTCGGACGCCACGGACGGCGTCCGTCGCCGTCAAGGCGCCGGCGGACGAAGGCGCTCGCTACTCATCCAGTTGCCTGACGTTGCCCGAGCCTTCGAGGCGCGAGCTCACGGACGGGCGGCCGCGGTAGGTCACGTTCCCGCTGCCCTCGACGATCAGCTCCAGCGAACGTGACACGCGCAGCTGGGAGTCGCCCGAGCCGTCGATGCGCACGCTGGCGTCCTGCGTGGAGAGGTCGCTGAGGTCGGTCTCGGCCGAGCCGTCGACCTCCATCTCGAGGTCGTCGACGCGGCCGCGCGCCCGCACGTCGCCGGAGCCGTTCACGCGCAGCTCGAAGGACTTCGCGGACAGGCCGCTGAGCGTGACGTCCGCCTGGCCGTCCACGCGCAGGGCCAGCAGCGCCGGCACGCCGAGGCTGATCTGCACGTCGCCGAGCGGGTCCGGGCCGATCGTCAGGCCGCGCGACTTGGTGGAGACGCGCAGCACGTCGCCCACGACCTCGGTCTTGATGCGGTCGATCGACTTCGAGCCCGACGTGATGCGAACGCCCGGGTCCGGGCGGTTGAAGAGGCGGATGTCGAGCGACAGGTCGCCCGAGACCTCAAGCCGCGTGAAGCCGCCGAGGTCACGGGTCTGCGAGACGGGCGGGCCGCTGTCGCAGCCGGCCAGCGCCGCCGCTGCGGCCAGCGCGGCGAGGAGCGCGAGCGGGCGCCTCACGGGCGCTCCAGCGGCAGGTCGGCGACGACGGTGGTGCCGCCGCCGGGGGGAGAGGTCACCTCGAAGCGGCCGTCGAGCGCCGCCACGCGGTCATTGAGGCCGCGCAGGCCGGTGCCGCGCCGCGGGTCGGCGCCGCCGGCCCCGTCGTCGCGCACCGTCACGCGCAGGCGGCCGCGGTCCTCGGCCAGCTCCACCCACGCCCTCGCCTCGTCGCCGGCGTACTTGGCGACGTTGGTGAGCGCCTCGGCGGTGATGAAGTACGCGGTCGCCTCGACGGCGGGCGGGAGCCGGTGCTCGGGCACGCCGGAGATCTCGACCTTGAAGGGCGCGCGCGCGGCGAGCGCCTCGAGGGCCGCGATCAGCCCGCGGTCGGCCAGCAGGGCGGGGTGGATGCCGCGCGCCAGCTCGCGCAGCTCCTTGACCGCCTCGGTCGCCTCCTCGCGGGCGCGCGCCACCAGCGGGGCGGCGCCGGCCGGGTCCTTCTCGAGCTTGGTCTCGACCACGCCGAGCAGCACGTTGAGCGCCACGAGACGCTGCTGGGCGCCGTCGTGGAGGTCGCGCTCGATCCGGCGCCGCTCGTCGTCGGCGGCGGCCAGGATGCGCGCGCTGGCGTCCTTGAGGCCCTCGACGCGCTCGCGCAGCTCGACCGAGCTCGGGCCGAGCATGACCCGCGCGCACACGCCGTAGAGCCACGCGAGGCCGTTGAAGACGTGCAGGCAGCCGAGGAACAGCAGCGCCCCCACGGGCACGGCGGCGATCGCCGCGACCGGGTTGTCGATCTCCCACCCGAAGAAGATCACCGGCGTGATCGCGACCAGCACCGGGGCGAAGAACAGCACGACCGAGCTGAACCCGAGCAGCGAGATCGCCGAGTAGGCGACGACGCCCATCGGCAGCTTCCCGAGCAGGAACACGAGCGACTTCCAGGTCACGGGGTCGCGCAGCCAGAGCTGGACGCGCTGGCGCCAGTTGGAGTGGATGCCGCCCTCGAGCGGCGGGTGGATCGAGATCCGCAGCAGCCGGCGGGCGAGCGTGCGCTCGACGGCCGCCATCGCCCGCAGGGCGAACAGCGTGGCCACCAGCAGGACGATCCCGACCACGATCACCGCGAGCCCGGCGCCGACCGAGAGCCCCGCGACGAGGATCGCGACGTAGGCGACGCCGAGCGGGAGCGCGAGCAGCAGGTAGAGGACGTTCCGGTAGCTCTGGGCCTCCCGCGCGACGCGGGCGAACCGTCCCAGGGACGCCGCGGTGAAGCGGCGCCTGCGGTGGCGCCCGCTCACCAGGACCCCGGTTGTGCTCATGCTCTTGAGCCTAGGCCGCATCGAGCCTCGCGCCTTTACGGCTAGCTCCCGATTTCCCTGCGCAGCGCCGCCAACTGGGCACGCTCGCGCGCGCTGTCGCGGCGGAGCGCGGCGCGCGCGGCGATCCGGGTGGCGAAGGTGAGCAGCTGGGCGGCGTCGTCGAGCGCGCGGGCCCGTGGACCGAGGGTGCCTTCGACCGTCTCGCGGCGGCGGCCGGCGAGCAGCGCGAACGGCTCGCCGTCGCGGAGGACGCTGTGCCCGCCGGTGTGGCGCACGCGCAGCTGCGGGTGCAGGACCGTCGGGATGCCGAGGGCGCGGGCGCGCAGGCCGAGCTCCATGTCCTCCGCGAGCAGGTGGACCGCCGGATCGAACGGGCCGAGCTCGCGCAGCAGGTCCGTGCGCGCGGCCAGGCACGCGGCGATCGCCCAGCCGACGCTGCGCGGGCGCTCGGCGCGGTAGGGCTCGGCGCGCTCGCGCAGCGCCCGCGGCAGCAGCGGCGGATGCACGAGCGCGGGCAGCAGCGCCCCGACGGTGCCGGGAAGCGGGTGCGCGGAGCGCTGGACGCGGCCGTCGGGTTCGAGCAGCCGGGGGGCGTGCAGGGCACGGGGTGGGATTCGCGCCAGCGCTGCGAGCTCATGCAGGGAGTGGTCGACAAGCTCGGTGTCCGGGTTGAGCAGGATGGTGACGTCGTGGCGGGCCCGGGCGACGCCGGCGTTGTTGGCGGCGCCGAAGCCCGGGTTGTCGGGCAGGTCGACGAGCTCGGCTCGGTGTGCCCGTGCGCGGGCCGGACCGTCGTCGCGCGAGCCCGTGTCCACGACGATCAACTGGGCGTCAGGCGCGTGGCGCTCCAGCGTCGGCAGCAGCGCCGTCAGCTCGGGGCCCGAGTCGTGCAGGACGGTGACGATCGAGAACGGCGGGCTCATCGTGCGATCGCCTCCACCGCGGCGGCCATCCGCGCGGCGGACGCCTCGACGGGGAACCGCTCGGCGCGCGCGCGGGCTGACTCGGGCGGCGGCGGGCCGGCGAGCAGCGCTCGGACGAGCTCCGCGCCGGCCGCGGCGTCGCCGGGCGCGTACAGCCGCCCGGCGCCGTCGGCGACGATCTCCAGCGGCCCGGCCGCCGCGGGCGCCGCGACCGGCCGCCCGCACGCGAGCGCCTCCAGCAGCGCCATCCCGAACGGCTCGGCGTCGGCGCAGTGCAGCAGCAGGTGCGCGCGGGCGAGCGCCTCGCGCGGGTCCGCGACCGCCCCCGAGAACGTCACCCGCCCGGCCAGGTCGCCCTGTGCGGCGCGCTCGCGCAGGGCGGCCTCGAAGGCCTGGCCGTCGCCCGGCAGCGGCGCGCCCGCCAACTCGAGCTGCAGCTCGGGGACGAGGGCGGCGATCTCGAGCGCCAGGTCAGGACGCTTCCACGGCACCAGGGCGCCGAGCACGAGCGCCCGGGGCGGCCCCTCGGCCGGCGGCAGCACCCGCCACGCTCCGAGATCCACGCCCGGATGCAGCACGGTGGCGGCGGCCCGGACGTCGCGCGCGACCGCGTGCGAGGTGGCCACGACGCCGTCGGCGCGGCGGCTCGCGGCGCGCACGGCGGCTCCCACGGCGGCGCCGGGCAGCAGGTCGTGGTGGACGGCGAGCCAGGGCGTCCCGGCGAGCGGCGCCGCGGCGGCGGCGAGCACGGCGCGGGCGCTCCAGGCCACCAGCGCGGCTGGGCGGCGGCGGCGGGCGATCCGCGCGGCGTCGACGGCGAGCCCCGCGAGCCGACCGGCCGCGGCCACGCGGGCCGTGCGCAGGCGCAGCGAGCGGTTGCGGATCGGCTCGACCTGCAGCCCCGCGCCGCGCGCCGCCGCGGCCAGCGGCCCCTCCGGGCAGGCGACCAGCGCCGGCCGCCCGAGCCGGGCGGCGCAGTCGAGCAGCACGCGTTCCGCTCCCCCGAGCACGCCGGAGTAGGACAAGAACAGGACCGGGGGGTCGTCCATGGCGCGGGTAGCATCGCCGCTCATGCCACGGTCGAGCAGCGCGGGTGGCTCCCTGCGCGCCGTGACGGCGCGCGGAGGCGCCCTCAACGCCGCCTTCCTGTCGGGTGCGGAGGGGCTCGTGCTGCTCCAGGGGCTGCTCGCGACCGCGCTGCTCGGCCCGAGCGCGATCGGCCTCTACGGCGTCGTGACCACGACCGCGATGACGATCGTGGCGCTGCGCCGGGTCGGGATCGACGAGGCGTTCGTCCAGCAGGCGGCCGAGGACGAGGAGGCCGAGTTCCAGCGCGCGTTCGGGGTCGAGCTCGCGGTCGGGCTGGCCGCGTCGCTGGCGATCGCGCTGCTGGCGCCGTTGCTGGCGGCGGTCTACGACGACGACCGCCTGCTCGCGCTCACCCTCGGCGTGGCCTACCTGCCTGTGGCGTTCTCGCTGCAGGCGCCCCAGTGGGTGTTCTTCCGCCGGATGGACTTCCTGCGGCTGCGGCTGCTGCAGGCGATCGTGCCGCTCGGCACCGTGCTCGTGACGGTGCCGCTGCTGCTCGCGGACGTCGGCGTGTGGGCGCTCGTGATCGGCCCGTTCTGCGCCCACGTGGCCGCCGTGATCGCCGCCGCGGCGGTCTCCCCATACCGGCTGCGGCCGCGCTTCGAGCGCGCCGCCGCTCGCCGCTACCTGCGTTTCTCCTGGCCCGTGTTCGCCACCGCCGTGGCGGCGATGGCGGTCGCGCAGGGCCAGGTGGCGGTGTTCGGGCTCTCCGACGACGGCCTCGCCGCGGCCGGCTGGATCACGCTCGCGGCGACGCTGACCCGCTACGCGGACCGCGCCGACCAGATCGTCGCGACGACGATCTACCCGGCGATCGTGCGGGTGCGCGAACGGGTCGACGTGCTCGAGGAGCTGTTCGCGAAGTCCAACCGGCTGACGCTGATGTGGGCGTTCCCGTTCGGCGCCGGGCTCGCGCTGTTCGGCGCCGACCTGGTGGGGTTCGTGCTCGGCGAGGACTGGGAGCCCGCGGTGGTGCTGCTGGGCGGTCTCGCGGCCGCCACGGCGCTCCAGCAGCTCGGCTACAACTGGTTCGCCTTCTACCGCGCCCGCGGCGAGTCGCGGCCCCAAGCGGTCGAGTCGGCGGTGTTCGCGGGCTCGTTCGCGCTGCTGGTGGTGCCGGCGACGCTGGCGTGGGGGAGCTGGGGCTTCGTGATCGGCCGGCTCGCCTGCACCGCGTGCGTGCTGGCCGTGCGCCGGCGGTACGTGCTGCGGCTGCTCCCGGGAGCCCGGCTCGGCGCGATCGCGCTGCGGGCGGCCCTCCCGGTCGCGGCGGCGACGATCCCGGTGCTCGCGCTGCGGCTCGCGCTGTGGGGCGGCGAGCGCCCGCTCGTCCAGGCGCTGGCGGAGCTGGCGCTGTGGCTCGCCGGGCTCGTGCTCGCGACCCGCCGGCTCGAGGCGGGCCTGCTCGGCGAGCTGTGGGCCTACCTGCAACCCGGCGGCGAGCGAGGAGACGATCCCGCCCGGCCCGCGCCCGCGGCGGCCAGCCCATGACGGCCACTGCCGCCACCGAGCCGGCTGCGCCGGCGGCGCGTCGCTCTCGCCGCGGCACCGCCGTGGTGCTCTGGCTCGCGGCGGCGCTGATCTCGGGCTTCACGATGCGGCGCTACCTGGAGCCGTTCGACGAGGGGCTGCTGATGCAGGGCGCCTCGCGGATCCTCGATGGCCAGTGGCCCTACGCGGACTTCGGCTGGCCCTACGGCCCGGGCCAGCCCGTCGCCGTCGCCGGCCTCTCGTGGCTGTTCGAGCCGTCCGTGGCGTGGTGGCGGGTGCTGCGAGTGGCGGCCGACGCCACCGCCGCGCTCGCGGTCTGGGCGCTCGTGCGGCCGGCTGCCGGCGACCGCTGGGCGCTCGCGGCGTGGCTGGCGGCCGCCGTGACCGTCGCCCAGCCCACCAGCGCCAACCCGTTCCCGGTCGCGCTCACGTTGGCGCTGTGCGCCGTGCTGGCCTCCGCGCGGGGTCGCCCGGGGCTCGCGGGCGCGCTGGCCGCGCTGGCCGCGTTCTGGCGGCCCGACATCGGCGCCGTGGCCGCCCTGGCCGCCGTGGTCGCGCTGCTCGCCGCGCGGGCCACCACGCGCGGCACGCCGGCCCGCTCGCGGTTGCGGCCCGCGCTGATCGCGGCCGCGGCCGCGGCGCTCGCCGGCGCGGCGCTGTACGCGCCGTTCGCGGCCGCGGCGGGCCTCGGGACTCTCTGGGACGAGCTGGTGGGGATCGCCGCGGGCGACGGCGAGTTGTGGAGGCTGCCGTTCCCGTTGGGCTACGACGGGCCGCTGCGGGCGTGGCCGCCGTCGGCGCTCGCGGAGGACCTCAAGGACGTGCTCGGCTTCTACCTGCCGCTGGTGGGGCTCGTGCTCGGCGCGCTCGTGCTGGTCTCGCTCGCCCGGCGCCGGCGCTCGCCCGCACTCGCCGGGCTGACGGTGCTCGCCGCGGGCTGCGCGCTGTACCTGCTCTCGCGCCCGGACGAGCTGCACGCCCAGCCGCTGATCGTGTGCCTGTGCGCCGCGGTCCCGCTCGCCCTCGCGGGCGCCCCGCGGGTGTTGCGCGCGGCGCTCGTCGCCGGGCTGGCCTTCATCGTGCTGGCCGGGGCCGCGAACCGGCTCTCGGCGCTGCTGTTGCCGCCCGACCTCGAGCCCGTGCGCCTCGCGGGCGTCCCCGGCATCCGCGTCCCGCCGGCCGAGGCGGAGGCGCTGCCGCGCATGGTCGCGCGCGTGCAGCGGCTCGTCCCGCCCGGCGAGCCGATCTACGTCGCGCCGCGGCGCAGCGACCTCGTGACGATCAGCGACCCGCTGATCCACTTCCTCACGCACCGGCCGAACGTGCTCGAACGCGACGTCAGCGTCCAGGCGCTCCCGCGCGAGCAGGCCCGGATCGTCGCCGCGCTGCGCCGGACCCAGCCGAAGGCGGTCGTGCGCTGGACCGACCCGGCCTCCGCGCGCCCCGAGCCGAACCGCCGCGGCCGCCCGAGCGGCTCGCGCGAGCTCGACGAGTACCTCGCCTCCGCCTACCGGCTCGACGAGCGCCACGGCGCTTACGACGTGCTCGTGCCGCGCTAGCCTCGCCCGCCGTGCCGGAACGGATCGTCACAGCCGTCGTCGCGCTCGCCGTCGCCGTGGGCTTCGCCGTCTCGCTGACCGCCGCCCGTGCGGAGGATCGCCTCAACGACCTCCAGTTCCGGCCGCCCGAGCTCTCCGCGGCCGACCTGCGCCGCGCCGATCAGTTGGAGCGCGACGCCGGCCGCCTGACCCCGGGGGTGCGCCGCCAGATACTGCTCTCCAGCGTGCGCCTGCGCGGCGGCGACGCCGCCGGTGCGCTGGAGATCGCCAGCGTGGCCGCGCGGCAGGAGCCGGAGAACGCCGAGGCGTGGCTGGCCGTCGCCCGCGCCGCCGGAGCGGCCGGCGTCCCGATCGAGCAGGAGGCCCGTCAGCGGCTGCGAGAGCTGGTCCCGCCCGTCCCCGCGCCCTGACCTGGCGGCGGCGCCGCGTCCAGCGGCGAGGCGATCACGCGGTTGACGAGGTACAGCGGGCGCTGGAGCGTCTGCTCGTGCATCCGCGCCACGTAGCGGCCGAGGATGCCGACGCTGATCAGCTGCACCCCGCCGAGGAACAGCACCGACACGAGGATCCACACGCCGAGGCTCGCGGTCACGACGCCCGCCACCGCCAGCACGACGATCACGGCGGCCGCCGCGCTCGCGAGCATGGCCGTGACGATCCCGAGGTAGCCGGCGATCGCCAGCGGCACGTCCGAGAAGGAAGCCAGCGCCTCGACCGCCAGCCGCAGCAGCGCGTGGTAGGAGGCGCCTCGCCCTGAGGCGCGGCCGGCACGCCGGTACTCGATCGGCACCTGCTCGAAGCCGACCCAGGCCACCATCCCGCGCAGGAAGCGGCGGCGCTCGGGCATCTGGCGCAGCGTCTCCACGACGCGCCGCGACATCAGCCGGAAGTCGCCCGCCTGGCCCTGGTAGGGCGTGCGGGCGAGCCGCTCCATCAGCGTGTAGAAGCCGGTCGCCAGCGCGCGCTTGAGCCAGCTCTCGTCGCGCCCGATCCGCCGCGCGTACACGACGTCGGCGCCCGCGCGCGCCTTCTCGAGCATCTCCGGGATCAGCTCGGGCGGGTCCTGCAGGTCCGCGTGCATCAGCACGACGTGATCGCCGCGGGCGTGGTCGAGCCCGGCCGACATCGCGATCTCCATCCCGAAGTTGCGCGAGAGCTGCACGAGCACGACGCCCTCCTGGCGGGCGGCGAGCTCCTCGACGATCGCGACCGAGCGGTCGCTCGAGCCGTCATCGACGAACACCAGCTCGTGCGGGATCCCCTCCAGCGCGGCCTCCACGCGGCGGTGGAGCTCCGGGAGCGTGTCCTCTTCGTCGAGGACCGGGATCACGAGCGAGACCGTGGGCAGGCTCATACCCGGCCGGATCGTATGCTCTCGCGGGTCGTGTCCGCGCGCCGCCCGCTCCACGCCATCCGGCGGCGCCCCGTCCTGAGCGCGGCGATCGCGTACGCCCTCCTTTCGCTGGCGCTCGTCGCGCCGGCCCTGCTCCCCGGCCACACGCTGTCGGCCTCCGACCACCTGTGGTCCGGCGCGCCGTGGACGCAGGAGCGCCCGGCGGGCGTGCAGGAGCTCGGCTCCAACTACGAGGAGGTCGACGCGGTCCTCCAGTTCCAGCCGTTCCTGCAGTACGCCGACCGCCATCTGCCGGACGTGCCGCTGTGGAACCCGCACCAGATGGGCGGCCGGCCGTTCGTGGCGAACATGCAGTCGGCGCTCTTCTCGCCGTTCAACTGGCCGTCGCTGCTGCTGCCCTTCTGGTGGTCGCTGGGGCTGGCGGCGGCGCTGAAGGTGTTCGCGGCGGCGTTCGGGACGTTCCTGCTCGCCCGCGCGCTGGCGATCCGCTACGCCGGGGCGCTGATGGCCGGGCTCGTCTACGGGTTCGGGCTGTTCTTCGTCGTCTGGCTGTCGTGGCCGCTGTCGAGCGTGTGGGCCTGGCTGCCGTGGCTGCTGCTCTGCGTCTGGCTGGTCGTGCACCGGCCGGGGCCGCGGCCGATCGCCGCGCTCGCGGCGGTGGTGGCGCTGCAGTACTTCGGCGGCCACCCCGAGTCGAGCTTCCACGTGCTCGCGGCGGGCAGCTTCTTCGCGCTGCTGGCGCTGTCGCGGATCGAGCGCGGTGGGCGGCTGCGCGCGATCGGGCGGCTCGCGGCGAGCCTCGTCGCGGGCTCGCTGCTCGCGGCGATCGCGCTGCTGCCGTTCCTCGAGCTGCTGGCGCGCTCGGGCGACTTCGAGAACCGCGAGGGCAAGACCGGCGGGCACTTCCCCGTCACCGCGCTGATCAACTACGTGCTGCCGGAGTACTGGGGCCGCCCGTCGCAGGCCCCGACGCAGGCGTTCGCGTTCTCGCGCGCCTACTACGCGGGCGCGCTGCCGCTGATGCTCGCGCTGTGGGCGGTGGTCTCCGGCCGCCTCACGCGCGAGCGGCTCGCGATCGCCACGGGCGGCGTCGTCGCGATCCTGATCACCGTCGGCACGCCGGGCCTGTTCGATGCCGTCACGGCGCTCCCCGGCTTCAACCACGCCTACAACCAGCGGCTGATCATCGTCGGGCTGCTCGCGCTCGCGCTGCTCGCGGGCTGGGGGCTCGGGGACCTGCTCGAAGGGGTGAGGAGGCCGCGGCTGCTGCTCGGCGGCGCGGCGGCGCTGCTGGTCGTGCCCGTGCTGGTGGCGCTGTTCCGCGTGAGCGTGAGCGGCGCGGCGATCGCCGACGGCCTCGCCACGGCCTGGGGCTTCGCCGAGCCGGCGAAGGAGACCGCCAAGGACGTCGTCCCGCTCGGCGCGGCGTGGCTGTGGATCGGAGTCGCCGGGCTCGCGCTGGCGCTGCTGTGGCTGCGCGCCTCGGGACGCGTGGCCGGCGCCGCCTTCACCGCGCTGGCGCTCGCCGTCGTCGTGTTCGACCTGTTCCGCGTCGGCGTCGGGCAGAACCCGGCGATCCCGACCGAGCACGCCGAGCAGCCGGTCACGCCGGCGCTCCAGGAGCTGCTCGACGCGCGGCCGGCGCGCTTCGTCGGGCTCGCGCCGCCGGTCGGCCCGCAGGCGATCGCGCCCAACATCGCGATGCGTTACGGGCTCTACGACGCGCGCGGCTACGACTTCCCGATCGAGCGCCGTTACAACCGGCTGTGGCGGACGCTGATCACCGACGACGAGGACGGCTTCGCCCCGCCGACGCTGCTCGCCGCGACGACCGACCCGGCGCTGCGGGCGCTCGGCCTGCTCGGGGTCGCCGACATCATCCAGCCGCCCGGCGAGCAGCCGCTCGAGAACCTGCGCGCCCGCTACGAGGGCCCGGACGCGCGCATCTACGCCAACCCGCATGCGGTGCCGCGCGCCTGGTGGGTCGGCGGGCAACGCGTGGTCCCCTCAGAGGCCGCGCAGCTCGCCGCGATCGCCGAGCCGGGGTTCGCTCCGCGGCGCGAGGCGATCGTGGGGGAGGCCGTCGAGGGGCTGCCGGAGACGCCGGGGGAGCCCGGCGGTCGGGTGGAGATCACCCGCTACGAGCCCGACCGCGTCGAGCTGACGGCGAGCTCGCCGGATCGCGGGCTCGCCGTGCTCTCCGACGTGCACTTCCCCGGCTGGAACGCGACCCTCGACGGCCGTGACGTCCCGATCGAGCGCGTCGACTACCTGCTGCGCGGGATCGCGGTCGGACCGGGCGAGCATCGGATCGTCATGACCTACGAGCCGTGGAGCTGGCGCCTCGGCTGGATCGTCAGCCTGCTCGCGGCGCTCGGGCTGCTCGCGGCCGCGATGTGGAAGGGTGCGCGGCGATGAGCTTCGTCGACCGCGTCCGCAGCGCCGCCGACCCGCGCGCCCTCGGCGCGCTGGTGCAGCGCTCGCTCAAGCACGCCGACCGCACGCGCGCCGTCTACCCGGCGCTCGGCGAGCTCGCGGGCCGCTACGGCGTCGCGCCCGACCTCACGGCCTCCGAGCTGCGGGTGTTCTCGCAGAACGGCGAGGACGGCGTGATCGCGGCGATCCTCGACGCGATCGGCGTCGGCGGCGGGGGATTCGTCGAGTTCGGCATCCAGGACGGGACGGAGGGCAACACCGTCTTCCTCGCCCAGGTGATGGGCTGGAGCGGGGTCTACCTCGAGGCCGACGACGCGAGCTTCGCGGCGCTCGAGCGCCGCTTCGCCGCCAACCCGCGCGTGCGGACGCTGCACGCCGCGGTCGAGCCCGACAGCGCCGAGACGCTGTTCGCGCAGGCGGGCGTGCCGGCGGAGCCGGACATCCTCTCGATCGACGTCGACGGCAACGACTACTGGATCTGGCGGGCGCTCACGAGCTTCCGGCCGCGGATCGTCATCGTCGAGTACAACGGCGCCGTCGACCCGCGCGAGCGGCGCGTGATGCCCTACACGCCCGGCTTCCGCTGGGACGGGACGAGCGACTACGGCGCCTCGCTCGGGGCGCTCGAGGAGCTCGCGGCCGAGAAGGGCTACCGGCTCGTGCACACCGAGCTGGCCGGGGTCAACGCGTTCTTCGTGCGCGAGGACCTCGCGGGCGGGCTACCGGCGGGCGACGCCGTCCCGCGGCGCAGCGCCAACCACGTGCTCATGGGCCTCGGGCATCCCGAGCCGCGCTCGGGCTCCCGCCTGCGTCTAGCACGAGCCCGGCGAGCGCGAGCGCCACCAGCGTCAGCGCGGGCAGCTCCCAGTCCCAGTCGACGCCCGCGTGCAGCGCGAACGCGGCCAGGGCGGCCACCGGCCCCGCGTGGGCGGCCGCGGCGCGGCGCGCCGCCACGGCCACGGAGGCGAGCAGCGCGAGCACGAGCGCGATCCCGACGAGCCCGAGCTCCGCCGGCGTCTCCAGGTAGAGCGAGTGCGCGTCGCGCACGGGCTCGCGGAACGGGCGCTCGCGCAGCCACTCCGCCTGGAAGCCGCCGCTGCCGACCCCGGCGACCGGATGGTCGCCGAACGTGCGCAGCGCGACCTTCCAGTAGGCGTAGCGGTTGCTCTGCACGGACGCGAGCCGGCCCGGCGTGGCCTCGGGGTCGTCGCGCCCGCCCTGGCGCTCGATCTGCGTGACCGCGAACGCGCTCGCCGCCAGGGCGAGGACGAGCGCGCCGCCGGCGAGCAGCCGCAGCCGCGGCAGCACGGCCTCCCCGGCGGCGGGGCGGCGCGCGAGCAGCGCGGCGGCGGCCGCCACGACCACGAGCAGCGCGAGCATCGCCGCCCCCTGGCCCGAGCCGCTCTTCTCCTGGGCGACCGCGGGCAGCGCGAGCGTCGCGGCGGACGGGATCGCCGCCGCGCCCGCGACGAGCAGCACGGCGCGCACGTGCGCGCGGGTCGGCGCGAGCGCCAGCAGCACCGCGAGCCCGGCCGCGGCGGCGCCGATCCCGCCGCGCGAGAAGGTCTCGTACAGCGCCAGCCCGAGCACCGGCGGCGGCGGCCGCGGCGCCGGCGCGCACGGCCGCGGGCCGCTCCGGGGCGCCCGCGATCCCGGCCGCCAGGATCAGCCCGAGCGCGGCGAACGCTCCGGTCCCGTTCCAGTAGGTGAGCGGCTGCGCCAGGCGATCGCCCGCGCTGAGCACGTCGGTGAGGTCGACCAGGCTCGGCACGAGCCGCTCCGAGAGCCCGTACAGCGCCGCGCCCGCGATCCCGGCCAGCAGCAGCGGCTCGGCGATCCGCGCGGCGGGCGGCTCGCGCAGGATGCGGACCGCGGCGGCCAGTACGGCGAGGTAGAGCAGCAGCCGCTGGACGTCCTCGCCCGCGGCCTCGCCGAGCGGCGCCCACGCGAGGCTCAGCGGCGGTCCAGGCCGTCAGGGCGGCGAGCGCCGCCAGCGCCGCGATCGCCGGCTTTCCGCGCGGCAGCGGCCGCGGCAGCGCGATCGCCGTCGCCGCCAGCAGCAGCCAGGCGGCGACGCCGGCCGCGGTGCGCGCCGTGTCCGAGTAGCCGCCCGAGAACAGGGCGACGATCCCGGGGCCGAGCAGCAGCGGGACGGCGAGAACCTTGGCGCGCATCGGCGGCGCAGGCTAGACGGCCGCGTCTAAGGTGCGCCGCCGTGTCCCGCCCCGCGCTGGATCGGCTCGTCCTGCCAGGCCTCGCCGCGCTGGCGTTCGCGCTCGCGCTGATCCAGCGCCCAGGACGGGCCTCCTCGGACACGAAGATCGGCCTCCACGTCGACCCTGTGGGGTTCCTGGGCGACGTCGCGGCCGCGTGGTCGCCGACCGAGGACCTCGGCCACGTGCAGGGTGGCCAGTACGGCGGCTACCTGTGGCCGATGGGGCCGTTCTTCGCGCTCGGGCGCCTCATCGGCCTCAGCCCGTGGCTCACGCAGCGGCTGTGGCTCGGGCTCGTGCTCGCGCTGGCGGCGTGGGGGATCGTGCGGCTGATGGACGCGCTCGCCGGCCGCCCGCGCGGCGCGGCGCACCTGGTCGCCGGCCTGCTGTTCCTGCTCAACCCGTACGTGGCGGTGTTCACGGCGCGCACGTCGGTGACGCTGCTCGGCTACGCCGCGCTGCCGTGGCTGCTGCTGTGCGTGCACCGCGGCCTGCGCGCGCCGCGCTCGTGGTGGTGGCCGGCGGCGTTCGCGCTGGTCGTCGCCTGCGCCGGCGGCGGCGTCAACGCCGCGGTGACGGCGTGGGTTCTGGTCGGGCCGCTGCTGCTGGCGCTGTTCGCGCTCGCCACCCGCGCGGTCGGCGCGAGGGCGCTGGTCGCGTTCGGCTGGCGGACGCTGCTGCTGACCGGGCTGGGCGCCGTCTGGTGGGTGGTCCCGACGCTCGTGCAGGCCCGCCACGGCGTCGACTTCCTGCGCTTCACGGAGCAGCCCGGGACGATCTGGTCGACCACGAGCCTGCCCGAGTCGCTGCGGCTGATGGGCTACTGGATCTCGTACCTGGGGGTGGGCTACGGCGGGCGGCTGCGGCCGCTGTTCGGCGACGGCGCCGTGTTCCTGTTCGCGTGGCCGGTAGTGCTCGCGGGCCTGCTCGTGCCCGCGATCGTGCTCAGCTCGTTCGCGCTCGTGCGGCGCTCGCGCCCGGCGGCGTTCCTGTTGCTGCTGGCGCTCACCGGCCTGGTGGCGATGGTGGCGGGCTTCCCCGAGGGGACGCCGCTGCGACGGGCGATGAACTTCACCTACAACCACTTCGCGCCGCTGCAGTTCCTGCGCACGACCTACAAGGCGGGGCCGCTGGTGGCGCTCGGGCTCGCCGGGCTCGGCGGGCTCGCGGCCGCGCGCGTGGCGCCGTGGCTGCGCGCCCGCGGCCGGGCGCTGCCGGCGCTCGGGCTCGCCGGGCTGGCGGGGCTGGCCGCCGTCGCGTGCTGGCCGCTGGTGCGCGGGCAGGCGCTGGACTCGCAGCTCACCTGGGAGCGGATCCCGCCCGCCTGGACATCAGCCGCGGACCACGTGGACGCCGCGGTGGGCGACGAGGGCCGTGCGGTCGTGCTCCCGGGCCAGCTCTACGCCGACTACGACTGGGGCGGGACCGTCGACGCGATCCTGCCGGCGCTCGCCGACCGGCCGGTCGCCGTCCGCTACGCCGTGCCTTACGCCGACCTGCGGGCCGTCGACCTGCTGTGGACGGTCGACGGGCTCGTGCAGCAGCGCCGCGCGCTGCCCGGCCAGCTCGGGCCGCTGCTGGACCTGCTGTCGGCGCGCACGACCGTCGCCGGCGCCGACGACTCGCGCGCCGGCAGCGGTGCGGCGACCGCGGCCGACGCCGCCGACGTGCTCGACCAGCTCGGGGCGCCGGACGAAGCCTGGGGGCCGGTCCGCCGCGAACCGCGCGCCGCTGGGACCCTCGGCGCCGCGCGGCCGCTGCCGCGGGTGCGGGCCTGGGATCGGCCAGGCGCGCGGCCGATGGTGCGCCTGGAGGCCGACGCCGGCGCGACCGTCATCGACGGCAGCGCGGACGCGCTCGCCGGCCTCGCCGCGTTCGGCGCGCTCCCGTCCGGGCGGATCGCCTATGCGGGCGACGCGAGCGCGGACGAGCTGCGCCGCGCGGGAGAGGTCGTGATCTCCGACTCCAACCGGCGGCGGGTGCTCGCGGCCGCGCGCATGGCGCAGAACCACGGCGCGACGCTGGCCGCCGACGACCCGTTCTCGCCCGACGCGGCCGTGCTCGACCTGTTCCCGGCGCGCGGCGCCGACGGCCAGACCGTCGCCACCTATGACGGCGCCCGCTACCTGCGCATGCCGTTCTCGCCCGCCTACTCGCAGTTCCCGGAGCGGCGGCCGTTCGCCGCCTTCGACGGCGACCCGGCCACTCACTGGCAGGCCGACCGCGCGCTCGAGGAGGCCCGGCACTGGCTCGAGATCGGCTTCGACGCGCCGCGCGACGTGGAGTCGATCGAGCTGCTGCCGTACTCCGACCGCCGCGCGAAGGTGACGGCGGTCGAGGTCGCGGGCCGGACCTTCACCGTGCAACCGGGCTGGAACCGGCTCGAGCCCGGCCTGCGCGACGTGCGCTCGCTGCGCGTGCGGATCGCCCGCGTGCAGACGCCCGGCGGCGTCCCCGACGGGCCGGGCGGCATCCGCGAGCTGCGCATCCCGGGCGTGCAGGTGCGCGAGGCGCTGCGGCCGCCCGTGCTGGCCGAGCGCGCGCTCGCCGGCCGCGACCTCGACGCGACCGGCCTGACCTACCTGTTCGAGCGCACCACTGGCGACGACCCGTTCCGCCGCGATCCGAGGCGCGGCACATCGGGCGCGGTGCTCGTCCGCGACCGTCAGGACGGCGAGCGCGGGCTCTCGCGCGCGATCTCGCCGCCCGCCGCGCGCGAATGGCACGCCGAGGGCTGGGGCACCGTCGACCCGCGGGCCCGCGACAGCGCGATCGACGCGCTGGCGGGCGCCGCCCCGCGTGGGGGCGCCGCGGGTGGGGCCACCTTCGAGTCCTCCGGGCGGTTCCAGGGGCGGCCGGGGTTCCGGGCGTCGAGCGCGTTCGACAGCGCTCCGCGGCCGTGGATCGGCTCGTGGCTGGACGGGCGCACCGCGTGGATCGAGTGGAGGACGCCCCGGCGCGAGACCGTGCACGAGCTGCGGCTCGAGCCGGCCGAGGAGACCGTCCGGCGGGCGACGCTCGTGCGCGCCCGCGTGGACGGCGAGACCACGGCCGAGCTCCCCGTCTCCGGCGACGGCCGCGTGGTGCTCCCGGAGCCGATGCGGGGGCGCGCGTTCCGGCTGGAGATCCTGCGCGCGGCCTTCCCGGCGGGCGCGACCGGGGCCGAGCGGCAGCGGCGCGCGGTCGGCATCCGCGAGATCACGGGCGCCGGCGTCCCGATCGCCTCGGTGCCCCGGAGCGGCCGGGTGCGCGGGGCCTGCGGCGACCTCGAGGGCACGCTCGGCGCCGCGCGGGTGCGGATGCGCGCCGACGCGACCGTCGCGGACCTCGATGCGGGCCGCCCCCTGCGCTTCCGGCCGTGCGGCGGACCGGCGAGCCTCGGCGCCGGCCCCGCCCGCCTCCGCATGCCCGCCGCCAGCTTCGCGCCCTACCTGGTGCGGCTGCGCTCGCCCGCCCCCAGCCCGCCCGCGCGGACCGCCGCCGTGCCCGGCCGCGTGGTCGACCCTGGCACGCCCAAGCGCGACGCCCGTACCGGCGTGGAGCTCGAGCTGCGCGAGCCGGCGTGGCTCGTGCTCGGCCAGTCCTACAGCGACGCCTGGCGGGCGAGCTGCGACGGGAACGACCTCGGCGCCCCCGTGCCGGCCGACGGCTACGCGATGGCCTGGCGGGTCCCGGCGGGCTGCCGCGACGCCGAGATGGCCTTCGCGCCCGACTCGCTCGTCCGGGCGGGCTACCTCGTCTCGCTGCCGGTCCTGCTGGCCATGCTCGGGCTCGTCCTCGTACGGCGCCCGCCCGACGCGGGGCCCGAGCCCGCCGCCGGCGAGCTCCCCGAGCCGGGAGCGCGGCCGCTGCCCGCCAAGCGCGCGGCCGTGCTCGCGCTCGTCGCCGGCGCGGTGCTCGGCTTCGTGTTCGCCGCCCGCGGCGCGCCGCTGATCGCCCTTGGGACGTTCCTGATCCTCTGGCGCGGGGTCGGCGTCCGCGCGCTCGTCACGGCGGCTGGAGCGCTGCTGCTCGTGGCGGTACCGGTGCTCACGCTGGCGATCGGCGTCGAGGACCGCGGCGGCTACAACCCCGAGTACGCCCAGGTGCGGATCGCCGTCCACTGGGTCGCGGTGGCCGCGGTCATCCTGCTGGTGCTGGCGCTGGCTCGGGTGCTCGGTGCAGCGCGACGCCGGCGATCACCAGCATGACCCCGGCCGCCTCGGCGACCGACGGCACCTGCCCCAGCACCACGACCCCGATCACCGCCGCGGTGGCGGGCAGCAGCGACACCAGCAGCGCATAGGTGGCGCGCGGCAGCCGTGCCATCGCGAGCTGGTCGAACACGTACGGGATCACCGACGAGGAGATCCCGACGCCGATGCCCGCCGCCAGCGCGACGCGGATCCGCGAACGCCGGCAGCGCCTCCGCGCCCGCCAGCGGCGTGACCGCCACCGCCGCGACGATCATCGCGGCGCCCAGCGCATCGACGCCCGCGCCCTGCGCCGCCCGGTGGGCGAGCACGATGTAGAGCGCGAACAGCCCCGCGTTGGCGAACGCGAGCGCGACGCCGAGCGGCTCGCCCTCGAGCCGGATGCCCGTCAGCAGGTAGACGCCCGGCACCGCGACGACCAGCGCCGCGGCGTTGCGCGGCGTGCGCGCGCCGAGCGCGGCCAGCCCGATCACCGGCAGGAACTCGATCGCCGCGACCGTCGCCAGCGGCAGCCGGTCGATCGCGAGGTAGAAGCAGCAGTTCATCAGCGCCAGCACGGCGCCCCACGCGAGCAGCGTGTTGCGGTCGAGCCCGCGCAGGGCCCGCCACGGCCGCCGCCAGAGCGCGAACACGAGCGCGGCGGAGGCGATCCGCAGCCACGCGACGCCGAGCGCGTCGACGCGCACGAAGAGCAGCACGGCGAACGCGGGGCCGAGGTAGTGGAAGACGGCGCTGCCGACGAAGTAGGCGTGCGGGGGAACGCGCTGCACGTTCTGCAGGATCGCGGCCGCTGTGTCACGATCCCATGGACGATCGCAGGAGGTTCACGACCAATGCCTTCGAATCGACGGCAGATCGACGACATCGACCTTCGTCTCCTCGCCGAGCTCGAGGAGGACGCCCGCGTGTCGAACGCCGAGCTCGGCCGCCGCGTCGGGCTGTCGGCGCCCGCGGTCGCCGAGCGCGTCGCGCGCCTGCTCCAGTCGGGCGCGATCACGGGCTTCCACGCCGCGGTCGACCCGCGCGCGCTCGGGCTGACGCTGTCGGCGATCCTGCGCATCCGCCCGGCGCCGCGCGAGCTGTCGAAGGTGGCCCAGCTCGCCCGCGACACGCCCGAGGTGGTCGAGTGCCACCGCATCACGGGCGAGGACTGCTTCTTCGTCAAGCTCCACGTCCGCGACGTCGAGCACCTCGAGGAGGTGATCGACGCGTTCGCGTTCTACGGCCAGACGACGACGTCGATCATGCAGACCTCGCCGGTGCCGCGGCGCGCGTGACGAGCGATGAGTTCCCGGTCCCGCTGCGGTCGGTAGGCCCATGACACTTCCCGAGATGGTCACCCCCGAGGAGTGGCGCGAGGCGCGCGTCGCCCTGCTGGAGCAGGAGAAGGCGATGACCCGCGCGCGCGACGAGCTGAGCGCGCAGCGCCGCCGGCTGCCGATGGTCGAGATCACCAAGGACTACCGCTTCGAGGGCCCGCGGGGCGAGGTCGGGCTGTCGGACCTGTTCGAGGGGCGGCTGCAGCTGATCGTCGGCCACTTCATGTTCCACCCGGAGTGGGAGGACGGCTGCCCGAGCTGCTCGGCCGGCGCCGACGAGGTCGCCGACGGCCTGCGCGAGCACCTCGCGGTCCGCGACACCACGCTCGCCTACGTCTCGCGTGCCCCGCTGGAGAAGATCGAGCGCTACAAGGCCAAGAAGGGCTGGACGTTCCCGTGGTACTCGTCGCACGGCAGCGACTTCAACTACGACTTCGACGTCACGCTCGACAGCTCCGTGAAGCCGATGGAGTTCAACTACCGCGAGGCGCCGGCCGGCCTGGGAGGAGTCCGAGCAGCCGTTCGACATGCCCGGCACGAGCTGCTTCCTGCGCGACGGCGACCGGGTCTTCCACACCTACTCGTCCTACGCCCGCGGGGCGGAGTGGACCGGCGGCTCCTACGCCTTCCTCGACCTGACGGCGCTCGGGCGCCAGGAGGACTGGGAGGAGCCCAAGGACCGCGCCGGCAACGCCCGGGGGAACACGCCGGACTTCGCGTCATGAGGGTCCTCGCCGCGGTGACCGCGCTCGCCCTGGCCGCGCCCGCGGCCGCGAGCGCGGCGCCGGGCGACCTCGATCCCTCCTTCGGCGGCGGCGCCGGCTGGGTGCGCACGCTCGAGGTCCGCGACGCGTCCAACAACTACCTGCCGGAGGGCGCGGAGGACGTGGCGATCCAGCCCGACGGCAGGATCGTCGTGACCGGGCCGGTCATCGACGGCCGCTCGAACCGCTACTTCGGCGCCCTGCGCTACCTGCCGGACGGCTCGCTCGACGGCTCGTTCGGCTCGGGCGGCCTCGTCGCGATCGACCTCGGGAGCTTCGAGGACCCGCGCGCCGTGGCCCTGCAGCGCGACGGCAAGATCGTCGTGGCAGGGGAGACCGACTGCGAGACCGCCCGCTGCTTCGCCGCGATGCGCTTCAACCCGGACGGCTCGCCCGACGGCTCCTTCGGCGCGGGCGGGGTCGTGCGCGTGCCGTTCTACCTCAAGGCCGCATGGGCCAACGACGTCGCGATCGACGGCGCCGGGCGGATCGTCATGGCGGGCGTGCGCCTGCGCGGCGGCGACGCGCAGGACAGCGCGACGGTGTGCGTGATCCGGCTGCTCGGTGACGGGCGCCCGGACCCGGCCTTCTCGCGCGACGGCGTGGCGATCGTCGACCACGGCTACGGCAACGACAGCGCCGAGGCGGTCGTGCTGCGCGGCGGCAAGGTCGTCGTCGCGGGCGACGGGCGGCGCGCGTCGGGCGGCAGCTCGTTCGGACTGGCGCGGCTGCGCGGCGACGGCCGGCTGGACCGCTCCTTCGGCCGCCGCGGGCGCCGGCTCGTGACCTTCGGCGGCCGCCGGATCGCCGGCGCCTACGGGCTGGCGGCGGCGCCGGGCGGACGATTCGCGGTCGCCGGCAGCGCGGTGATCGAGGGCCGGCAGCCGCAGATGGCGCTCGCGCTGGTCTCGCGCGGCGGCGGCGTGGTGCGCCGCGTGCGCAGCGCGCCCGGCCCGTTCGGCGGCTACGCGAGGGCGGTGCGGGCGACCCGCGCCGGGATCCTCGTCGCCGGCCGTGCCTACGCCGAGGCGGGGACGGGGCCCTCGGACTGGGCGCTCGCCCGCTACACGCCCGGCGGGCGCCTGCTCGGCGTTGCCCGGACCGACTTCGGCACGGGCGAGGACGCCGCGGAGGCGATCGCGCTCACGTCAGGGCGCGCGACCGTCGCCGGCTCGATCTACGGCAGCCACGGCGTCGCCCGCTACGCCACGCGCTAGTAGGGCCAGTGCATGCCGGCCGGCAGGCCGAGCCGGTGCGCCACGGGGCGCAGGCCCGCCAGCACGAGCACCTTGAAGAGCACGTTGCGGGCGAACCAGGGCAGCTCGGCGAGCTGGCGGGCGGCGTCGCGCACCCGCTCGCGGCCGCGCAGCGGGGCGCGGACGTACTCCGCCAGCGAGCCCGTGCGGCCCGCGTAGCGCCAGCCGCCGCGGGCGACGCACTCGGCCAGCAGCGCGCCCGTGACGCCCACGGAGGAGAACGCGTCGTGCACGAGCATCGTGCCGCCCGGCGCGACGCGGGCGCCCCAGCGCGCGATGTCGTCGCGGGCAGGGCCGAAGCGGTGGGCGCCGTCGACGTACAGCAGGGCCAGCGGCCCCTCGACGTCGCCGAGCGCGCCGGCGCTCATCTTGCGCACGTGCCGCACCCGCCCGGCCACGCCGGCGGCCGCGAGGTTGGCGGTGAAGGCGTCGTGGTCGGCGTCGCCGCGGACGTGGTCGGCGCCGATCTCCTGCGGGCCGCGGTCCGAGCCCGCGTGCGGGTCGATCGCGACGATGCTCGCGCCCTCGGCCGCTGCGCGCGCGAGCACGATCGTGGAGCGCCCGCGGAAGGAGCCGATCTCGACGATCGTGCCCGGCCCCGCGGCGGCCGCGCACGCGCTCAGGCGCTCGGCCTGCGCGGGGGTGAGCCAGCCCTCGGGCTCCGTGCCCGCGGGGGCCTCGCGCGCAGTGGCCTCGCTCACGCCGGAGCGGCCGCGCGGGCGGCGGGTCGGCGGGCGAGGCCGAGCGCGAGCACCGCGAGCGCGGCGACGGCCTGCAGCACCAGCACGACGGTCGCGAAGCCGACGATGCTCGAGAGCCCGGTGCCCGACAGCACGGCGATCTCCGCTACGGCGGCCGCGCCGAGCGCGATCAGGAAGCGCATCTCGCGCAACGCGAGCATGTACTGCACGCACAGGTAGCCGGCGGCCAGCAGCGTCATCGCGACGCCGAGCACGAGCAGCGCGCCCGAAGCCTGCACCGTCTCCTCGCCGAACGCGAGCCGCAGCACGAGCTTGGGCGCGACCGCGTACACGATCAGCATCGGCACCGCCACGACCGCGACGACCCCGAGCGCGCGCACCAGCACGGGCCGCGGGTCCTCGCCGGCGCCCGCCTTGCGGGTCGCCTCCGGCAGCAGGTAGAGGCCGACGCCGATCGCCACCCAGACGACGGCCTTGGCGGCGACCGCGGCGGCCGCGTACGCGCCCGCGGCGTCGCCGCCGATCGTGCGCTTGACGAGGATCACGTCGACGTTCTGCAGGACGGCGACGAGGAACAGGCCGATCACGGCCGGCCAGGCGCCGGACACCAGCTCGCGCAGGCGCGTGACGGCCTGCGCGACGGGGGCGGCCCCGATCTTCCGGCGCGCGATCGCCACGAGCACGACCGCGGTCACGAGCATCGAGACCGGCGTGCCGAGATACGCGCCGGTGACGCCGAGCCCGGCCGCGACGAGCAGGATGCCGGAGACCAGCCGCCCGCCGGCCTCGAGCACGATCGACCAGCCGACCTCGCGATAGGCGTGCACGCCCTGCAGCGCGCCGCGCTCGATCGACAGCAGCAGCCACAGGCAACCCGTCGAGAGCGTCGCCGCCGCGGCCCATTCCTGCTCGACGGCGAGCAGGTCGGCGATCTGCACGCGCAGCAGCACCGAGCCCGCCGTCACGGCGACCAGGGCGAGCAGCATCGCCCGCCTCCAGGCCGCGATCGTCGCCGCGAGCCGGTCGCCCGACCCGAGCGTGCCCGTGGCGACCTCCCGCGCCACCACGACCTGCAGCGCGGAGCCGGGCACCGCGAGGATCAGGAAGGTCGAGACGAGCGCGGCCAGCGAGCCGTAGCCGTCGGCGCCGAGGATCCGCGCGAACAGGACGGTGAACAGCAGCGCGATCGCGTTGGAGGCCAGCGTCGCTGCGGCCAGCCCGGCGGCCTTGAGGGTCTCCGAGCCGCTCAGCGACGCGCGCAGCCCGGCGCGCTCGGAGACGGCCTCGTGCTCGAGCACGGCCAGGTTCTCGCGCGCGGTGCGCTCCCAGGTGAAGCCGGTCGCGCGGTCGTAGGCGGTCTCGCCGAGCCGCTCGCGCAGCTCGCGGTCCTCGACGAGCGCGCGCACGTGCGCGGTCAGCTCCTCGCCGTCCTGGGCGAGCAGGCCGGTGCGGCCGTCCTCGATCGACTCCGGCAGGCCGCCGACCGCCAGCGCGGCGCTCGGCGTGCGGTACATCGCCGCCTCCATCACGGTCAGGCACCAGCCCTCCGCCGAGGAGGCCGTCAGGTTGACCCACGAGCGCGAGAGCAGCTCCGCCTTGAGCTCCTCGCTCACGTGCCCGTGCAGCACGACGCGGTCGCTGAGCCCGCGCGCGGCGATCTCGGCCTCCAGCGCCTCGCGGTGGTCGCCCTCGCCCGCGATGTCGAGCACGGCCTCGGGGATCGCCTCGAGCGCGTCGAGCAGCAGCTCGATCCGCTTGTACTGCTTGAGCCGGCCGAGGTAGAGCAGCCGCGGGGTCTCCGAGCGCTCCGCGGCCGGGAAGGGCGGCGGCTCGACGCCGAGGTAGGCGACGTGGATGCGGTCGGCGGGCAGCCCGAGATCCAGCAGGTCGTGGCGGCCGGACTCGGAGATCGTCAGGAACGTCGTGTCGCGGTAGAGCATCCGCAGCGGCAGCGTCTCCGCGAGCAGGGCGGCGAGCGCGCCGGGGCGGCCCATCTCGGCGACGTAGTGGTCGCGGTGGACGTGGTGCACGAGCGCGACGCGCGGCCGGCGCAGCCACAGCGGCGTCAGGAACGTGATCCCGTTGACGACCTCGAGCACGACGTCGGCCTCGCGCGCGAGCCCGCGCCGCAGGGACGCCCAGGCCGCGCGCGGGAAGACGGTCAGCCGCGTGCCCATGCGGTGCACGGCGAGGTCCGGGGCCGGCTCCTCGCTCCGCACGGCGCCGGGGTAGGCGCCCGCCACGACGGTCACGCGGTGGCCCCATTCCAGCCAGCGCGCGACCTGGCCGTGCAGGTTCGTCCCGGTGCCGCCGCCCTGCGGGTGCGTCCAGTCGCGGTCCGTCAGGACGAGGATGTGCAGACCCTCCGGCATTCCGGCGGGCACGGTAGCGGGGGATACACTGGCGCGCTCGATGACCCGCTTCTTGCTCTGCATCGCGGCGCTCCTGTGCGCCCTCGCGGCGCCCTCGGCGGCCCTCGCGCAGGGCGCCGGGGACGAGCAGTACCAGGACCCGTTCGGCGAGGAGCAGGCGGACCCGGCGCCGACGGCCACGCCGGCGCCGGCCGCCCCGAGCGCCCCCGCCCCGACGGCCACCCCGAGCACGTCCCAGGCGCCGGCCCAGCCGGCTCCCGCTCCCGCGCCCGCCGGCGAGCAGCTCCCGCGCACCGGCGTGGACGCCGGCTGGATCGCGCTCGCGGGCGGCATGCTGCTCGCCGCCGGTCTCGCAGTGCGCCGCCGTGCGGACCACCAGCGCTGAGGCCACGGAGCGCGCGGGCGCCGAGCTCGCGGCCGAGCTGCGGCCCGGGGACGTCGTGCTGGTCTCCGGCGAGCTGGGCGCCGGCAAGACGACGTTCGTGCGCGGCGCGCTGCGCGCGCTCGGCGTCACGGGTCCCGTGACGAGCCCGACGTTCGTCGTCGGCGTCGCCTACGAGGGGGCCGACGGTCCGCTGGCGCACCTCGACCTCTACCGCCTGGCCGGGATGGCCGGCGAGGACCCCGGCCTGCTCGACCCCTTCTTCGCGCCCGACTCGATCGCCTTCGTCGAGTGGCCGGAGTGCGCGCCGGGCGCATGGCCCGAGGAGCGCGTGAAGCGCCACGTGCAGCTCGAGCACGCGGGCGGCGACGAGCGGGAGATCGCGTGATCCTCGGCGTCGACACCGCCACGGCAGCGACCGCCGCTGCGGTCTGGGCGCCGGACGGCCCGGCCTTCGAGGCGCGCGACGATCCGTCGGCCGGCGAGCGGCCGCAGCACGCGAGCCGGCTGCTCGAGCTGGTCGAGGCGGCGCTGGCGGGCGCGGGCGCGAGCTGGGACGACGTCGAGCGGATCGCCGTCGGCGTCGGCCCGGGCGGGTTCACCGGCCTGCGCCACGGGATCGCGACCGCCCGCGCGCTGGCGCAGGGCCGCGGGCTGCCGCTGGCGGCGGTGTCCAGCCTGGAGGCGCTCGCGCGCGGCGCCGAAGCCGAGGCCGGCGGCCGCCCCGTGCTCGCCGTCATAGACGCGCGCCGCGGCGAGGTGTTCGCCGCCGCCTGGCAGGGCGCCGAGCGGCTGCTCGACCCGGTCGCCATCGATCCCGCCGAGCTCGCCGCGAGCCTCGGCGCAGGGCGGCTTGCAGGCCCGCTGGCCGCCGGTGACGGGTCGGTACGCTTCAGGGAGCTTTTCGAGCGGGCCGGGGCGCTGGTTCCGTCGGATCGCTCCCCCGCCCACAGGGTCAGCGCGCTGCAGGTCTGCCGGCTCGGCGCCGCCGGGGAGGCGACGGACCGGGACCGGCTCGTTCCCGACTACCGCCGCGAGCCAGACGCCAAGCCCCGCCCCTCTTGACCGCCCCGCCCACCGCCGCCATCGAGGTCCGCCGCCTCACCTACGCCGACCTCCCGCAGGTCGTCGCGATCGAGCGCCGCGCGTTCACGACGCCGTGGTCGCTGGCGATGTTCGTGCTCGAGCTGTCCAAGCCCAGCGGCGTCTGCCTGGCCGCCGAGGTCGAGGGGGAGCTGGCCGGCTACCTCGTGTGCTCGCGCTACGACCTCGTCTGGCACATCATGAACGTCTCCGTGGACCCCGACCGGCGCCGCCGCGGGATCGCCACCGCGTTGCTGCACGCGCTGTTCGAGCGGGTCGACGGGGCGGGCGGGGACCGGGCGGGCGGGGAATCCCAGTTCACGCTCGAGGTGCGCCGCTCCAACACCGGCGCCTACGCGCTCTACGAGGGCCTCGGCTTCAAGGGCGCGGGCGTCCGCCGCCGCTACTACGCCGACAACGGAGAGGACGCGGTCGTGATGTGGCGCACCCCGGCGACGCGGCGCGGCTCGCTCGACGACGTCCCGAACCCGCAGCCGCTGTGATCCTCGCGCTCGAGACCTCCTGCGACGACACCTGCGCCGCCGTCATCACCCGCGACGGCGAGATCCGCTCCAACGTCGTCTCCTCCCAGGGCATCCACGACCGCTACGGCGGCGTGGTGCCGGAGATCGCCAGCCGCCACCACCTCGAGCTCGTCAACCTCGTCGTCGACGAGGCCCTGGAGCGAGCCGGCGCCACGCTCGACGATGCGGAGCTGATCGCGGTCACCCAGGGCCCGGGGCTCGTGGGGGCGCTGCTCGTGGGCGTCGCCACCGCCAAGGGCCTGGCCGCCGCCCGCCGCCTCCCGCTCGCGCCGGTCGACCACCTCCAAGGCCACGTCGCCGCGAACTTCCTCCAGCCCGACCCGATCGAGCCGCCGTTCCTGTGCCTGCTCGCCTCGGGCGGCCACACGCTGCTGGCGCGCGTGACCGAGCACGGCGCGCACGAGCGGCTCGGCACGACGCTCGACGACGCCGCGGGCGAGGCGTTCGACAAGGGCGCCCGGCTGCTCGGCCTCGGCTATCCCGGCGGCCCCGCGCTCTCCAAGCTCGCGCTCGACGGCGACCCCGGGGCGTTCGCGTTCCCGACGGCCCAGCGCGTCGCGGGGCTGGACTTCTCCTTCGCGGGCCTCAAGACCGCGCTGCTCTACAAGGTGCGCGAGCTGGGGGAGGAGGAGGCCGGGCGCCGCCGCGCCGACCTCGCCGCCTCCTACGAGCACGCGATCGTGGAGACGCTGATCCTGCGGGTCAAGCGGGCGATCGAAGCCGAGCCGGACGCTCCCCGGCTGGCGATCGGCGGCGGCGTCGCGGCCAACGCGCGGCTGCGCGAGCGCGCCGCCGGCCTCGGCGTGCCGGTGAAGATCCCGCCGCCGTCGCTGTGCACCGACAACGCGGCGATGATCGCCTCCGCGGCCCGCTGGGTGGAGCCCGTCCCGTTCCCCGGCTACCTCGGGCTCGACGCCTACCCGACCGCGGCGTGAGCGCCGTCACGCTGTACGGCCGGCCCGGCTGCCACCTCTGCGACGAGGCCCGCGAGGCGCTCGAGCGCGTGCGCGCCGACGCGCCCTTCGAGCTGCTCGAGGTCGACATCGAGCGCGACGACGAGCTGCTCAGGCGCTACCTCGAGCGCATCCCCGTGGTGAGCGTCGACGGCGAGGAGCTGTTCGACTACGAGGTGGACGAGGCCGCGCTGCGACGCCGCCTCGCTCTATCGTGAGGGCGATGGGCATCGGCGACGTCGCGACCTCGAGCGGTGGCGCCACGCCGGGCGAGGGCGGGGTGGGGCTCAGCACCGACCGCTTGTCGCTCGGGGTGGCGGCGCGGCTGTCGCGCTACCTGCAGGTCCTCACGCAGGCCCGCAAGATGGGCAAGGAGACGATCTCCTCCCAGGAGCTGTCGGAGTACACGCACGTCAACTCCACCCAGATCCGCCGCGACCTGTCGGGCTTCGGCAAGTTCGGCAAGCGCGGCGTGGGCTACAACGTGGACTCGCTGGTCTCGCAGATCCGCAAGATCCTGCGCACCAGCGGCCAGCACAACATCGCGCTGTTCGGCGCCGGGCACCTCGGCAAGGCGATCGCCTCCTCGGACATCTTCGCCGACCACGGCTTCCGCGTCGTGGCGATCTTCGACCCCGACGAGGGCAAGATCGGCGAGTCGGTGGGGCCCGCCACGGTCCGCCATCCGGACGAGCTGCGCCAGATCGTCGAGGAGGAGGACATCGTCGTCGGCGTGCTGGCCGTGCCGACCGTCGCGGCCCAGGAGCTGGCCGACCAGCTCGTCGACGCGGGCGTCAAGATCATCTTCAACTACTCCGAGGCGCTGCTGCACGTGCCGCCGGAGGTGACGGTGCACACGTCCAGCCCCGCCGTCGACCTGCTCTACGCGCTCTACTTCTACCTGACCTAGCGCTCCTGTGATCGACCTCGCCACCGCGCGCGAGACCTTCGAGAGCTCGACGGACTTCACCGTCGGGATCGAGGAGGAGTTCGCCCTCCTGGACCCCGGCACGCTCGACCTCGCGCCGCGCTTCGAGCTGCTGCGCGACGCCGCGCAGGCCGACCCGGTGCTGACCGAGTCGATCGCCGGCGAGCTGATCTCGAGCGAGATCGAGATCCGCTCGGGGCGCGGCGAGGACGCCGAGGACGCCCGCGGCCGCCAGGCCGACCGCCGCCGGCGGCTGTTCACGCTCGCCGCCGCCAACGGCGTCGCGCTGGGCTCGACGGGGACGCATCCGCTGAGCGACTACCGCGAGCAGCACATCATCGACACGGAGCACTACCACCGCGTCGAGGACGGCCTGAAGTACGTCGCCTGGCGCAACAACACGTTCTCCGTGCACGTCCACGTCGGCGTCCGCGGCGCCGACCGCGCCGTGCTGGTGTGCGACCGCCTGCGCCCGGTCCTGCCGATGCTGCTCGCGATCTCGGCCAACTCGCCCTACGTCGACAAGATCGACTCCGGCCTGCACAGCGCCCGCAGCCAGACGTTCACGAAGTCGTTCCCGCGCTGCGGCGTGCCGGACGCCTTCGGCTCCTGGCAGGCGTGGGCGGACTACGTGGAGCTGCTGGTGCGGACGGGCTCGATCGTCGAGTTCACCCAGCTGTGGTGGTCCGTGCGCCCGCACCACGACTTCGGGACCGTCGAGGTCCGCATCTGCGACGCCCAGACGACGGCGCAGGAGGCCGACCAGCTCGCCGCGCTGATCGTGGCCTGCGTGCGCCGCGCCGCCGAGGAGGTCGACGCGGGCGAGACCCCGCCCGAGCTGCCCGGCCGGCTGATCGAGGAGAACATGTGGCGGGCGATCCGCCACGGGCTCGACGGCGAGCTGCTGGACCTGCACGCCGCGCGGATCGAGCCGTACCCGGCGGCGGAGGCGCTCGACCGGCTGAAGGCCTGGACCGGAGCGGAGATCGCGCTCCCCGACCTCAACGGCGCCCAGCGCCAGCGCCGGATGATCGCTGCCGGCGCGAGCCCGGCGGAGGTGTACGCCGCGGCTGTTCGGGAAACCCACGCGACCTACCACCAGGAGGAGGAGCGCGTCCCATGAGCCAGCCACCCGACGAACCCCAGCTCACCGAGGAGCAGCTGCGCCAGATCGAGGCCGAGATGGAGCGCATCACGGTCGACGACGTGCTGCTGCAGACGCTCGTGACCCTGCTCAACCTCGCCGCTCGCAAGGCCGGGCTGGCGTCCCCGCCCGGCGAAGGCCCACCGCCCGACCTCGAGCAGATGCGCCAGGCGATCGACGGCGCGCGGGCGATCCTGCCGCTCGTCGAGCAGCGCCACGCCGACCAGCTCGGGCCCGTGCGGGACACGCTCTCGCAGCTCCAGATGGCCTACTCGCAGCTGCGCGGGCAGGGCGGGGGCGAGCCCGGGGACGAGGGCGGCGGCGGCGGCGGGACGCCGCCGCAGGAGCCGAAGGGGCCCGAGGGCGGCCCCGGCCGCGCGCAGTCGTCCGGGCGCCTCTGGGTCCCGGGCCAGTAGCCCGCCGGACCACCTTGTAGACTCTCCGCGTCCGAGCGGCGGCCTGATGGCTGCCGCTCAGCGCGTTTCGAGGCTTCGCGGCGGGCCTGCGCCCGCTCGTCAACTGAAATTCCAGAGGGGTTACCTTGCAAGATCTCCTGATCGACCACGGGGTCGTCATCGCCCTGGTGTGTGCCGCGCTCGCCGTGGTCTACGGCGCGGTCACCAGCCGGGCGCTGCTGGCCCTGTCTCCGGGCAACGCCACGATGCAGAGCCTGTCGTCCGCGATCCAGGAGGGCGCGTCCGCGTACCTCCGCCGCCAGTACACGGTGATCGCCGCCGTCGGCGTGGTGCTCTTCATCGCGCTGATCTTCCTGCAGGACATCGAGGTGGCGATCGGCTTCCTCATCGGCGGCGTCGCCTCCGGTGCTGCGGGCTTCATCGGCATGAACGTCTCCGTGCGCTCCAACGCGCGCGTCGCCGAGGCCGCCCGCGGCGGCATCGGCCCGGCGCTGGACGTCGCGTTCCGCGGCGGCGCCGTCACCGGCATGCTCGTCGCCGGCCTGGCGCTGCTCGGCGTCGCCGGCTACTACGGCGCCCTCACGTTCCTCTTCGACGTCGAGCCCAAGGACGCGGTCGACGCGCTCGTGGGCCTCGGCTTCGGCGGCTCGCTGATCTCCGTCTTCGCCCGTCTGGGCGGCGGCATCTTCACGAAGGGCGCCGACGTCGGCGCCGACATCGTGGGCAAGATCGAGGCCGGCATCCCCGAGGACGACCCGCGCAACCCGGCCGTGATCGCCGACAACGTGGGCGACAACGTCGGCGACTGCGCCGGCATGGCGGCCGACCTGTTCGAGACCTACGCGGTGACCGCGGTCGCCGTGATGCTGCTCGGCGTCCTGACCTTCGACGCCGCGCAGGCGACGCAGGTCGTGCTGTACCCGCTGGTGCTCGGCGGCGTCTCGATCATCGCGTCGATCATCGGCACCTTCGCCGTCAAGTCGGCCAGCGGCAACGTCGAGCGCGCGCTCTACCAGGGCGTCGTGCTCGCGGGCATCATCGCCGCGATCGCCTTCTACCCGGTCACGAACTGGATGATGGACGGCCTGACGCGGCAGAGCGGCGGCGCCGCCCCGAGCGTCGGCGACCTCTACCTCTGCTCGCTGATCGGCCTCGTGCGTCACCGGCCTGCTGTTCGTGATCACCGACTACTACACGTCGACGCGCTTCTCGCCGGTCAAGAAGACCGCGGCCGCGTCGGAGACCGGCCACGCGACGAACATCATCCAGGGCCTGGCGCAGGGCCTGCAGGCCACCGCGCTGCCCGCCCTGGTGATCGTGCTCGCGATCTTCGCGGCCAACGAGCTCGCCGGCATCTACGGCGTCGCCGTGGCCGTGATGGCGCAGCTGTCGCTGACCGGCCTGATCGTCGCGCTCGACGCGTTCGGCCCGATCACCGACAACGCCGGCGGCATCGCCGAGATGGCCGACATGCCCGAGGACGTCCGCAACGTCACCGACCCGCTCGACGCGGTCGGCAACACGACGAAGGCGGTCACGAAGGGCTACGCGATCGGCTCCGCCGCGCTCGCCGCCCTGGTGCTGTTCGCGGCGTTCAAGATCGAGCTCCAGGAGGAGCTCGGCAAGCCCGTGCTGTTCGCGATCGACGATCCGGAGGTCCTGATCGGCCTGCTGATCGGCGGCCTGATGGTCTGCCTGTTCGCGGCGCTCTCGATGGAGGCCGTCGGCCGCGCCGGCGGCGCCGTCGTCGAGGAGGTCCGGCGGCAGTTCCGCGAGAACCCGGGGATCATGGAGGGCACGGACAAGCCGGAGTACGGCCAGTGCGTGGACATCGTGACCAAGTCGGCCCAGCGCGAGATGATCATCCCGTCGCTGATCCCGATCGTCTTCACGGTGATCGTCGGCGTCCTCTCCTACAAGGCGCTCGGCGGCCTGCTGATCGGCGTGATCGTCGTCGGCCTGTTCTTCGCCATCCTCATGACCGCCGGCGGCGGCGCGTGGGACAACGCGAAGAAGCTGATCGAGGACGGCGCCCACGGCGGCAAGGGCTCCGAGGCCCACGCCGCGTCGGTGACCGGCGACACCGTCGGCGACCCGTTCAAGGACACCGCGGGCCCCGCCATCAACCCGATGATCAAGGTCGCCAACATCGTGGCGCTCCTGATCATCCCGCTCGTCGCCTAGCCGCGCTGCGGATCTGCTGCAACGGCGGGCGGCCTGCGGGCCGCCCGTCGCCGTTCTAGCGCCGTACGCCGACGAGCCGGGCGCCGGTGGCGGGCAGCCGCCCCTCGCCGATCAGGCGCTCCTCGTTCTCACGCAGGCCGGGCGGGAGGTGCCAGCGGTGCAGGTACGGGCCGCGGACGGGCTCGCCGAGCTCGAAGTGCGGCGCCAGGGCGGCGAGCACGTCGTCGAGCGCGTGGATGTGGCCGCGCATGCCGGCGAGGATGCTCTCCGGCGTGTGTTCGTCGTCGTATCCGGCGGCGCGGCGCTGGTGCAGCCACCAGGTCGTGACGCGCTCGTCGTAGCGGCGGATGTCCAGCTCGTCGATCGCGAGCACGCCGCCGGGCTCGACCAGCGCCGCCAGCCGCGCGCACGAGTCCGCGAGCGGCTCGACGTGGTGCAGCGAGACGACGGCGATCGCGGCGTCGTAGCTCCCCGTGGCGTCGATCAGCGCGGTCTGCTCGACGCCGTCGCCGTCCTCGGCCTTCGGGTCGATCGCCCTGACCGCGTAGCCGTGCTCGCGCAGCGCCGCGGCGAGCTCGCCCGTGCCCGCGCCGATCTCGAGCACGCGCGCCGGCGGGGGCGGGAGCGCGCCGCGGGCGAAGGCGAGGACGCCGGGATCGAGCATCGCGGGACGGTACCGTGCGCGGTCATGCCACGGCAGATCGCGCTCCTGCGCGGGATCAACCTCGCCTCCCGCAACCGGGTCTCGATGCCCGACCTGCGGCGGGCGCTCGGCGAGGCGGGCCACGAGGACGTCGCGACGCTCGTGCAGAGCGGCAACATCGTGCTCAGCTCGTCGAAGAAGCCGGCGACGCTCGAGCGCGAGATCACCAAGCTGGTCAAGGACGAGTTCGGCGTCGACGCCGCGACCGTCGTGCGCACCCGCGACGAGCTCGCCGGCGTGATCGAGCGCAACCCGATCCCCGACGGGCCGTCGATCCCGAAGCTCTTCCAGGTCACGTTCTTCGCCGCCGAGCCGGACGCCGAGCGGGTCGCGGCGCTGCTCGAGCAGGACTTCGGCGACGAGCGGATCGAGGTGATCGGCCGCGAGGCCTACGCGTGGCACCCCGGCGGCATCCACAAGTCCAAGCTCGCCCGCGAGCTCGGCAAGGGCCTGCGCGGCGACGGCACCGCCCGCAACTGGAACACGGTCACGAAGCTGCTCGCGCTCGCCGACGGCGCGGGCTAGACCGGCCGGCGCCGGGCGCCGACCAGCGCCGCGCCCGCCGAAGCGACCAGTACCGCGGCCAGCGAGGCGGTCTGCGCCACGGCGTCGAACGTGGCCAGCGACCCGAGGTGCGCGCAGTGCCACGCCAGGTGCAGCGCGGAGAACAGCGCGAACGCGCTGCACACCGGCACCACCAGCTCGCGCGAGGGACGGAGCGCGGCCCACGCGAGCAGCAGCGCGAACCCGACGTAGAACGCGCCGACGTCCGTCACCAGATGCTCGCTGTAGGCCGGCAGCTCCGCCGTCCAGTGGCGCCCGGCGCCGGGGAACCCGTCGAAGAACGACCGCGGCGCGACCGCGGCCCACGCGCCCGGGTAGGCCGCCGAGACCGCCAGCGCCGCGAGCAGCGCCCGCATCAGCGCTCCACGTGCTCCGCCCACCAGGCGCGCCAGTGCGCCGCGTCGATCGCCGCGCCGAAGCTCGTCAGCGTCATCGCCGCCGAGCCGGCGGACGGCTTCTCCCAGACCGCGAGCAGGCCGTCCTTGGTCACGATGCCGGCCTGGAGCTCCGTCCGGTACCAGGGCGCGCCGGGCAGCTCGGCCGCCAACGCCGCGGCGCCCGGGACCGCGTCGTCCGCGGCGAGGTGCAGCGTCCGGCGCTCGGCGCGGCCGCCGCGCTCGATCGCGAAGCGGAGCTGATGGGCGAACGTGAGCCAGCCCTCGGCGAGGTCGTCGTAGCCCTCGGCCGGCGCGCCGCGCGTGATCCGCAGCACGGTCTCGACCCCGAGGTCCTCGAGCTCGATCGTGTCGGCCTCCCCGGTGCCGTCGCCCCACTCGAGCACGTGGCGGCGGTCGTCGACGGACGCCTCCTGCAGGAAGATCACGTCGATCTCGTGGCCGAGGCCCTCGTAGTCCCACCCGAACCAGCGCGAGATCAGCGCGGGCTCGCGCAGGTGGCGCCACACGTGATCGGGCTGCGCGGGGAGGGTGAGCTCGACGACGACCACACCGCGGACCCTACGCTAGGCCGCCGATGCTTCCCGACGTCCCATCCGCGCTGACCCACCTGGAGGGCTCGGCCTCCGGCGAGACCTACGAGGCCGACCGGCTGATCGGCCTGGACCCGGCCGACGGGCGGCCGCTGCTGGCCCGCTACGACCTCGAGCGCGCGGCCGCGACGCTCACCAAGGAGGCGCTCGCCGCCCGCCGCGCCGGCGGGCTGTGGCGCTGGGCCGAGCTGCTGCCGGTGCGCGAGCCCGCCCGCCGGATCCACCTCGGGGAGGGCGCCACGCCGCTGCTCGACGTGCCGCGCCTGAGCCGCGAGCTCGGCACGACCGGCCTGAAGGTCAAGGCCGAGGGCCTGAACCCGACCGGCTCGTTCAAGGCCCGCGGGATGGCGGCGGCCGTCTCGCGCGCGGCCGAGCTCGGCGCCACCGCGCTCGTCGCCCCGAGCGCCGGCAACGCCGGCGGAGCGCTGGCCGCCTACGGCGCCTACGCCGGGCTCCCGGTCACGGTCGTGATGCCGCGCGACGTCCCCGCGGTCAACCGCGAGGAGGCGGCCGTGATGGGCGCGCGGGTGATCCTGCACGACGGCCTGATCGACGAGTGCGGAGCGGTCGCGCGCGGGATCGCGGCGGAGACCGGCGCCTTCGACGTCTCCACGCTCAAGGAGCCCTACCGCGTCGAGGGCAAGAAGACGATGGGGCTCGAGCTGGCCGAGGACCTCGGCTGGCGGCTGCCGGAGGTGATCGTCTACCCGACCGGCGGCGGCACCGGCCTGGTCGGCATGTGGAAGGCGTTCGCCGAGCTCGAGGCGCTCGGCTTCATCGGCCCGGAGCGCCCGCGCATGGTCGCCGTGCAGGCCACGGGCTGCGCGCCGATCGTGCGCGCGTTCGAGACCGGCGCGGAGACCGCCGAGCGCTGGGAGGGCGCGAGCACCCGCGCCGGCGGCCTGCGCGTGCCACAGGCGGTCGGCGACAAGCTGATCCTGGCCGCGCTGCGGGAGTCCGGCGGGACCGCGATCGCGGTGAGCGAGGAGGCGCTGACCGAGGCCCAGGGCCTCGTCGGCCGGCTGACGGGCGCCTACGTGGCGCCGGAGAGCGGCGCCGCCTTCGCCGCCGTGCGAGCGTTGCGCGAGCGCGGCGACGTCGGTGCATCGGAGAGCGTGGTCGTCTTCGACTGCGGGATCGGCCAGAAGTACCCGCCGCCTCCCGGGCTCGGAACTGCGGCTGGGTAGGGGAGGTGAGGGAGCCGCCCGCGACGCCTGCTCCCGACGCGAGCGGTGGATCGATCCCTCTCAGGCACACTAATCCACCGCTCGCGTGTGGAGTGGCCGCTCCGGCCGACCCTTCGCCTCCCTACCCAGCCGCAGTTCGAACCGGCGTGGGAACCGAGCCCTCGGGGTACCGTGCGAACGTGCGCGTTCACAGGGGAGCAGCGGCGCTCGTCGCCGCAATCGCGCTCGCCACGCCGGCGGTGGCGCAAGCGGCGTTCCCCGGCTCGGACCCCGACGAGTCGGTGCGGCTGAACACGCCGAACGACCCCGACTTCGACCACTGCGAGTCCGACGACGAGCAGGGCGCCGACTGCTCGAACGTGTTCGCCGAGGAGTACGAGCGCTTCGGATTCGCGCCGAACGCGAGCGAGAACACCGCGCTCTACAAGAACCCGCTCGACACCGCGCGCCAGCAGGAGCAGAACACCAAGGCGGGCCGCAACCCGCTCGGCCAGATCCCCGGCGTCAGCGCCGACCGCGCCTGGAAGCGCTCGACCGGCCGGCCCGACGTGCAGGATCGCGATCCTGGACACCGGCATCCGCTGGCGCGAGCCGAGCCTGCGCCGCAAGGTCGCGCTCAACCGCGCCGAGCTGCCGAAGCCCGACGGCTGCGCGGAGTACGACTGCGACGGGGACGGCGCCTTCACCGTCGACGACTACGCGAGCGACCCGCGCGTGTCGCCCGCCGCCGGCAACGACGAGGCTGACGACATCCTCGACGCCTCCGACCTGATCGCCGTCTTCTCGGACGGCACGGACGCCGACGCCAACGGCTACGCCGACGACATCGCGGGCTGGGACTTCTTCGACGACGACAACGACCCCTACGACGCCTCGAGCTACAGCTCGGCCTCCAACCACGGCACGGGCAGGGCCCAGGAGGCCGGGCAGGAGACGAACGAGGGCGCGGGCGGCACGGGCGTCTGCCCGCGCTGCCAGATCGTCCCGATCCGCGTCTGGGACACGTTCGTGACCGACACGAACCAGTTCGCGCTCGGCGTCTCCTACGCGGCCGACAACGGCATCCGCATCGTCGAGGCGGCGCTCGGCGGCCTGACCAACACGAGCTTCGCCCGCGCCGTGATGCGCGACGCATACGCCCGCGGGGTCTTCATGGCCGTGGTCAGCTCGGACCTCAACACCGCCGACCACAACTTCCCGACCACCTACGACGAGGCGATGATGGTCGCCGGCACCGTCGCCGACGTGCAGGGGCTGGGCCAGAGCGACGCGGAGGTCGGCGCGTTCCTGGGCGACCTGGGCATCCCGACCAGCGCGCCGATCGCGACCTGGTTCCGCAACAGCGGCACGACCCAGTACGGCGGCCACGGCCACATCGTGATGCCGGCCGTGACCGGCTCGGCGGCCACGGGCCAGGCCGCGGGCGCCGGCGGGCCTCGTCGCCTCCTACGGCCTGGAGCGCGGCTACGACCTCGCCCCGAACGAGATCAAGCAGCTGATCACGACCACGGCCGAGGACGTCGTGCCGGAGAACACCGTCGGCACGGGCACGCCCGACCCGGCCCAGAAGGGCTGGGACCAGCACTTCGGCTACGGCAAGCCCGACCTCGGGCTCGCGCTGGAGCGGATCGGCCAGGGCCGGATCCCGCCGCAGGCGCTGATCACGAGCCCCGATTGGTTCGAGCCGCTCGCGCTCGAGCGCCAGGGCACGGTCGACATCGGCGGCCGCGTGTCCGCCCGCGGGGGCGGCGTGACCTACACGGTCGAGTGGGCGCCCGGGATCGAGCCGGCCGAGAGCGAGTTCCGCCCCGTGGCGGCCGGAGCGGGCGCGACGAACGGCCGCCTGGCGACGATCGACCTGCGGGCCGTGCGCGCCGCGCTCGACGCCAGGCCCGGCGGCGGCGCCACGAACGACCCGACCGCGCCCCAGAAGGGCCCGGGCGACAAGGACCCCAACGAGCCCGCCTTCACCGTCCGCGTGCGCGCCACCGACGCCGCCGGCACCCGCGGCGAGGACCGCAAGGTGCTCTTCGCCTACCGCGACGGCACGCTGGCGCCCGGCTGGCCGCGCTCGCTCGCCGGCGGCGGCGAGGCCTCCCAGCGGCTCTGGGACGTCGACGGCGACAACAAGCTCGACGTCGTGCAGGCCGAGTCCTCCGGCACCCTGCGCGTCGTGCGGGCCGACGGGAGCACGCTGCCCGGCTTCCCCGTCCGCACCCGGCCGCTGCCCGACGTCCACGCCGGCGCGCCCGTCTACTCGCGCCTCGACGCCCCGCTGGAGCCGCTGCGCACCCCCGCGATCGGCGACGTCGACGGCGACCGTCGTGCCGAGATCGTCGACACGGCGGGCGAGCACGTCTACGCCTGGGAGCTCGACGGGACGCCCGTCAGCGGCTTCCCGGTGCGCCTGAACCCCGACTTCTCCCGCCCGCAGGACCGCACGCGCGAGAACCACGTCAAGCGCGGCTTCTTCGCCGCCCCGGTGCTCGCCGACCTCACGGGCGGCCCCGCGCTGGAGATCGTCGCGAGCGCCATGGACCAGCACGTCTACGCCTTCGACGGCGCGGGCGCCGCCGTCCCCGGCTGGCCCGTGAAGCTGCGCGACCCGAGCCTGCCCGGCGCCGAGATCATCACCGCGCCCGCCGTCGGCGACATCACGGGCGACGGGCGGCCCGAGCTGGTCACGCCGACCCAGGAGTTCGACGACGCCGCGGCCGCGCCCGAGGGCGACCTCGTCTCGATCCTGCGCAGCGGCGTCACGAACGTGCTCGCCAACGCCGCCGGCGGCTCCGGGCGCACCTACGCGCTCGACGCCTCCGGTCACGTGCTGCCGGGCTGGCCCGTCAAGCCCAACGGCGCCGTGCCGGACGCCCTGCCGCTGGTCGGCCCGGGCGTCGAGCACGCGATGGCCAACGTCGACGGCGACCCGCAGCTCGAGGTGATCGGCAACGTGGCCTCGGGCGAGGTCCAGGTCCGCGAGGCCGACGGGCACGTCAAGACGACGCTCGACCCGGCGCCCGCCACGGGCGAGCACGTCGACAAGAGCCGCGTGCTGAACCTGTTCGAGCACCCGATCGCCGCCGACCTGGACGGAGCGCCGGGCGTCGAGATCCTCAAGGGCGGGCTGACGCTCAACGGGCTCGTCAACCTCGGCATCGCGGTCGGCCAGAACCTGCCCTACAACCACGTCCTGCAGGCCTGGGACTCCACCACGGGTGGCGCGCTGGCCGCGTTCCCGCAGGCGGTCGAGGACTACCAGCTGCTCTCGAGCCCCGCCGTGGCCGACGTCGGCGGCGGCGCCGAGCGCGAGGCCGTCGTCGGCACCGGCCTCTACCTGCTCCGGGCGGTCAGCGCCTCCGGCGCCGAGCCGCCCGGCTTCCCCAAGTTCACCGGCGGCTGGCTCTACGCCGTGCCCGCCACGGGCGACGCCGACGGCGACGGCAAGCTCGACATCGCCGCCGTCACGCGCGAGGGCCGCGCGTTCCTCTGGAAGACCGACCGCCCGGCGTGCGGCGGCAACGGCGAGTGGTGGACCTCGCGCCACGACGAGCGCTCGACCGGCGCCCACGGCACCGACACGCGCCCGCCCGGCACCGCGGGCGCCCGGACCGCCGGCTTCAAGGCCGCCAAGGTGCAGCTCGCGTGGACGCCGCCCGGCGACGACTGGCTGTGCGGCACGCCCGCCCGCTACGAGATCCGCAACGCCGCCGGCGCCGTCGTGGCGACCGGCGCGAGCGGCGGCGCGGCCGCCGTGCCCGGCAAGAAGGGCGACGTGTTCACGATCGCCTACGCCGACGAGGCCGGCAACTGGGGCCTCCCGGTCGCTTTCCCGGCCGCGCGCTGATTCGCGCGGCAACGAGCCTAGAATCGCCGATCGATGGCAAGACGCCGGCTGGAGGGCCTCGAGCGCGTGCTCGGGGTCAACGCGCTCTTCTCGACCGCCTACGGGAACGTCGGCTCCTCGATCTACTACGCGCTCGGGCTCGTCGCCGCGCTCGCACTCGGGCTGACCCCGCTCGTCTTCATCATCACCGGGGCGCTCTTCTACGCCACCGCGACGACCTACGCGGAGGCGACCGCGATGTACCCGGAGGCGGGCGGCTCCTCGCTGTTCGCCCGCCAGGCGTTCAACGAGTTCTGGTCGTTCTTCACGGCCTGGGCGCAGATGCTCAACTACGTGATCACGATCGCCATCTCGGCGTTCTTCGCCGCCCACTACGCGGGCGGCGTCTCGTGGGACTACTTCTCGACCTCGCCGGGCGACATCGTCTTCGGCATCGGTCTGATCGCGCTGCTGGCGCTGGTCAACGTCCGCGGGGTCAAGGACGCCGTGACGGTCAACGTGGTGCTCGCCGTCGTCGACTTCCTCAGCCAGCTCGCGATCGTCGTCGCGGGCGTCTTCCTCGTCTTCAGCCCGGACGTGCTGGCCCAGAACATGTCCTACCTCGGCGAGGCGCCGACCTGGCGCGACTTCCTGATCGCGATCCCGCTCGGCACGGTGGCCTACACCGGCATCGAGACGATCTCCAACATGGCCGGGGAGGCGAAGGAGGAGGCCAAGACCATCCCGGCCTCGATCAAGCGCGTGATGATCGCGGTGTTCGCGATCTACTTCACGCTGCCGTGGATCGCCCTCTCGGCACTGCCCGTCCGCTGCGACGAGGGCGGGACGTGCACGACGCTGCTGGGCGTCGCCAAGGAGGAGGGCGGCTACGCGTCGGACCCGATCATCGGCATCGTCAAGAACATGGACCTCGGCGCGCTGCAGGGCTTCTCGGAGTTCTACGTCGCCATCCTCGCCGTGACGATCCTCGTGGCCGCCACCAACGCGGGCGTGCTCGGCGTCTCCCGGCTCGTCTACTCGATGGGGATGCACCGGCAGATGCCCGACTCGCTGCGGCGGCTGCACCCGCACTTCCGCACGCCCTATATCGGCATCCTCGTGTTCTCCGCGCTCGCGTGCGTGGCGCTGCTGCCCGGCCAGGCCGACTTCCTCGGCCTGATCTACGCGTTCGGCGCGATGCTGTCGTTCTCGATGGCCCACCTGGCCCTGATCCGGCTGCGGGTCAAGGAGCCGGACGTCCCGCGGCCGTATCGCAGCCCCGGCCGGCTGCGCATCCGGGGCCGCGACGTGCCGCCGCTCGCGCTGCTCGGCGTCGCCGGCACGATGCTGTCGTTCGCCGTGATCAGCGTGCTCAACCTCGACGTGGCCGCCGCCGGCACGGGCTGGCTCGCGCTGGGCATGCTCGTCTACGTCGGCTACCGGCGCCGCCAGGGGCTCGATCTCGTCTCCACCTACAAGGTCGCGATCGCGGAGCCGGTGGTCGACCACGAGGCGGAGTACGACTCGGTGCTCGTGCCGGTCTCCGAGCGCTATGACGAGCACGTGATGGCCACGGCGACCAAGCTCGCGGCGCGCAAGCGCCGGGGCATCCACATCGTGTCGTTCGTGACGGTCCCGCACGCGCTGCCGATCGACGCGCCGATGGAGGGCGCCGAGGCGGCGGCGGAGTCCGTGATCGAGCAGGCGCGGATCCAGGGCGGCCGGCGCGTCTCGGGGCACGTGGAGCGGATCCGCCCCGGCCAGGCCGGGCGCCGGATCGTCGAGGAGGCGATCGACATGCGCGCCGCCGCGATCGTGCTCCCGCTCCCGCGCCGGATCCAGGGCGCGTCGCTGTTCGGCAAGACGCTCGAGACGGTGCTGGCCGAGCGACCGTGCCGCGTCGTGATCGAGTCGACCCCGGCGTCCGAAGGTGCCGCGCAGCACCAGGCCGCACTGCAGCGGGAGCGCGTGTGAGAGCGCTGACCCTGCTGACGTCCGGCCTGATGATCTTCATCGGGATCGCGATCATCGTGCGCACGATCGGCGCCGGCGGCGGGCCCGCGGCGCTCGGGATCCTCCTGGGCGTCGCCTTCGTCGCCGCGGGCGCCGGCCGGCTGTGGGCGACGAACGCCCTCCAGCGCCACCGCGACGACGAGGAGGAAGGCTGATGCCGCGCCGGCCGGCCGAGCCGATGATCCGCCGCGGGCTCAACGCCGCCGGGCGGGTGGACACGCTGCCGCAGCTCAAGCGGGGCCTCGGCTCGCCCGCGCTGTTCGGGATCGTGCAGGGCTTCATCGGAGCGTCGATCTACTTCGCGGTCGGCGTGGTCGCCACGAAGGCGCTCGGCCTCACGTGGGCCGTGTTCCTGGCCGGCGCGGTGTTCTTCGCCGCGCTCGTGCCCAGCTACGTCGAGGGCGCCTCGCTGCACCAGGAGCGCGGCGGCGCGACCGTGATCGCCCGCTACGCGTTCAACGAGCTGTGGAGCTTCATCGCGGGCTGGGCGATCCTGCTCGACTACCTGATCCTGATCGCGCTGACCGCGTTCGCGACCACGGACTACGCGGCGGTGTTCTTCGAGCCGTTCGACTCCGGCGCGCCCGAGTTCCTGCTCGGCACGGCGGTGATCATCGGGGTGGCGATCGTCAACGCGCGCGGGAGCACGCCGCGGCGGTTCGAGCGCGCGGCGCTGATCGTGCTCGCCGACCTGCTGCTGCAGCTGCTCGTCGTCGCGTTCGGGCTCTATCTGATCTTCGAGCCCGAGCTGCTCACCGACCCCGGGGCGATCGCGGGCACGCCGTCGCTCGAGGACCTCGTGTTCGCGTTCCCGCTCGTGCTGGTCGCCTTCAGCGGCATCGACGCCTCCTCGGGCCTGGCCGGGCAGGTGGCGATCGGCCGCCGCGGCCTGCGCCGGCTGATCGGCGTGCGCCTGATCGCTGCGTGCGTGCCCTACGTGGGGATCGCGCTGATCGCCTCGGTGGCGCTGCCGACGACGCCCGGCACGCAGTGGGTCGAGGCGCCGATGGTGGGCGTCGCCGACGCCTTCGAGCAGGCGTGGATCCGCGAGCCGCTGCGCTACGCGCTGGCGATCTCCGGCCTGCTGATCCTCGTGGCGGCGTGCAACGCGGCGATGCTCGGGCTCTCGCGCCTGGGCTACGCGCTGGCCGTCAACCGCCAGATCCCGTCGCTGATCGGCTACCTGCACCCGGGCCGCTCGACGCCGGTCGTCGTGATCGCGATCGGCACGGTCCTGGCGATCGCCCTGCTGTTGCCCGCCGATCTCGACTTCCTCGTCGGCATCTGCGCGTTCGGGGCGACGATCGCGTTCTCGATCGTGAGCGCGGGCGTGATCCGGCTGCGCTGGCGCGAGCCCGACCGCGACCGCCCGTACAAGATGCCGCTCAACGTGCGGCTCGGGCGGGGCGAGCTGCCGCTGCCGGCGCTGCTCGGGACCCTGCTGTCGCTGGCCGCGCTCGTGGCGCTGCTCTTCTACCACGGCGACTCGCGCTGGATGGGCGTCGGCTGGATGGTCTTCGGCGTGGCCCTGTACGTCTACTACCGGATCTCGGAGGACAAGCCCGTCTTCCGCCGCGTCACGGTGCCCGAGAAGACGCTCACGCGCCCGCGCCAGGAGGCGGAGTACGGCTCGATCCTCGTCCCGATCCGCGGGCTGCCGCTGGACGACGACATCGTCCAGACCGCGGGCCGGCTGGCGGTGGAGGAGAACGAGGACCTCGGCGAGGGCGGCGCGGTGATCGAGGCGCTGTGGGTGTTCGAGGTCCCGCTGTCGATGCCGCTCGACGCCCGCGTGCCCGACGAGGAGCTCAAGCGCGCCCGCCGCGCGCTGGCGCGGGCCAAGGCGGTGGGGGAGGAGTACGAGGGCGTCGAGGTCGCCACCGCAGTCGTGCGCGCGCGCCGCGCCGGCGAGGCGATCGTGCACGAGGCGCGCCGCCGCGGCGTCGAGGCGATCGTGCTCGCCGCGGAGGAGAAGGCGCAGATCCGCGGCGGGACGCTGCTCGGCGGCAAGGCCGGGTTGCGCGACACGTTCGTGGGGGAGACGACCCGCTACGTCGTGAACAAGGCGCCCTGCCGGGTCATCCTCACGGCCGCGCCGCCGCAGGCGCCGGTGGAGCCGCCGGAGGACCTCGCGGCCCCGCCGCCTGGCGGCGACCCCGCCCGCCCCGGGGACGAGCCAGTGGCCTCGCCTCGCTAGAGTCCGCGCCGATGTTCGTCCTCGTCGTCGGTGCGGGCCGTGTCGGCTCCTCGGTCGCCACCTCCGCGCTGCGGGCGGGCCACACCGTCTCCGTGCTCGACGAGGACCCGCTCTCCCACGAGCGCCTGGACGTCGAGCTCGGCCAGGGCTGGGAGGAGGCCGGCGGGCGCTTCACGATCGGCACCGCGCTCGAGATGGACGCGCTGGTGGAAGCCGGCATCGAGCAGGCGGAAGTGTTCATCGCCTCCACCAACGGCGACAACACCAACCTGGTCGTCTCGCAGATCGCCCAGCGCCGCTTCGAGGTCCCGCGGGTCATCGCACGCATCCTCGACCCGCGGCGCGCCGCCTGGTACCAGGAGCAGGGCCTGCAGACCGTCTGCCCGACCCAGATCGCGATCGAGCAGCTCGAGCGGGCGGCGCTGACCGACGCCTGATGGCAGGGCTCTACGTCATCGTCGCCGGCGCGGGCAAGGTCGGCTGGAACCTCGCGCGGGAGCTGCTCGAGAAGGGTCACGAGGTGACCGTCCTCGAGCAGGACCGGCGCCGCTACCTCACGGTCGAGCAGGAGCTCGAGCACGCGGTCCAGTACGGCGACGCGACCGAGCTGTGGGTGCTCGAGCGCGCCGGCATCCAGCGCGCCGACCTCGTGGTCGCGGTCACCGGCGACGACGAGGACAACCTGCTGATCTGCCAGGTCGCCAAGGAGAAGTACCTCTGCGAGCGGATCATCGCCCGCGTCAACAACCCGCGGAACCTGGAGCACTTCAAGCTGCTCGGCATCCAGCCCGCGGTGTCCGCGACCGACCTGATCCTGCGCCTGATCGAGCACGAGGTCCCGCGCTACGGCCTCGTCCACCTGCTCGACCTGCCCGAGGAGCGCCTCGAGATCATCGAGCTCGTGGTCTCCGAGGACGCGCCGGCCGCCGGCCAGAAGGTGCAGGACATGGAGCTGCCCGAGGGCTCGCTGGTGATCTCCGTGCTCCGCGACGGCAGCGGCTTCGTCCCCAAGGCCGACACGGTCGTCGAGGCCGGCGACGAGGTGCTCGTCGTGCTCGACCCGGGCCTGGAGGAGCGCATCACCGCCCAGTTCGTGGGCGAGAACGGGCGTGGCTGACCGCTCCGTCGACGTCCTGATCGTCGGCGCGGGCGGGGCCGGATCGGCCTGCGCCGAGGCGCTGGCGCGGGACCGCTCCTTCTCCGGCTCGGTGCTGCTGGTCGGGCGCGAGCAGGACCCGCCCTACGAGCGCCCGCCGGCGTCCAAGGGCTACCTGCGCGGCGAGAGCGCGCGGGAGGACGCCTACCTGCACCCGGCCGACTGGTACGGCCCGAAGGGGATCGAGCTGCTCACGCGCACGAGCGTGATGAAGCTCGACACGGCGGCGCGGGTCGCGAAGCTCTCCACGAAGGAGGAGGTCGAGTACGGCGCCGCCGTCCTGGCGACGGGCGCCAACGTGCGCCGGCTGCGGCTGCCGGGCGCCGAGCTCGAGGGGATCCACTACCTGCGCGCGCTGGGGAACTCGGACGCGATCCGCGCCGACGCCGCGGAGGCTTCCCGCGTGGTCTTGGTGGGCGGCTCCTACATCGCCTGCGAGGTCGCCGCGTCGCTGACGGCGCTGGGGAAGCGCTGCACGATGGTCATGGCCGAGGACGCGCCGCTGTCGCTCGGCTTCGGCCCGCAGGTGGGCGAGTTCGTGGGCGCGCTGCTGCGCGAGCGCGGCGTCGAGCTCGTGACGGGCGACCCCCTGGCCGCGTTCGTGGGCGAGGGGCGCGTGTCCTCGGTCGAGACGGAGTCGGGCCGGCTCGTCGACGCCGACCTCGTCGTCATGGGCACGGGCGCGATGCCGGACGTCATGCTCGCCCGTTCCGCGGGCCTGGAGCTGGGCGAGAGCGGCGGCGTGGCCTGCTCCTCGACGCTGGCGACCTCGGCGCCGGGCGTCTGGTGCGCCGGCGACGCCTGCGAGTACGACTCCGTCCTGCACGGCCGCCGGATGCGGATCGAGCACTGGGAGGTCGCCCGCGCCCAGGGCAAGGCGGCCGCGGCCGCCGTGGCCGGCCGCCCCGCGGACTTCACCGAGGTCCCGTACTTCTGGAGCGATCTGGCGGACTGGGCGACGCTGGAGTACGTCGGCCCGGCGTCCTCCTGGGACCAGGAGGTCGTCCGCGGGTCCTTCGACTCGGGGGAGTTCGCCGTCTTCTACGTGGAGGGCTCGCGGCTCGTCGCCGCGCTCTCCGTGGGCCGCCCCGAGGACCTCATGCAGGCCCGGCGGCTGCTCGCCGCGGGCGGCGAGCTCGGCGAGCGCGCTTCGTACTCGCCGACCTCGCCGCGGACCTCTCCCTGCTCTGAACCGCGCTCGGCTGGAAGCTTCGGCCGAGCAGTCGGCCGAAGACAGATCGCGACGGCAGCCGCCATTGCGAGGAACGTAATCCCAGCTCCGTCGCGAAACAGCGCCATGGCCCGATCCGCCCCGGTGATCCGGTCGCGTACCCGCGGATGTAAACGCGCTACTGGCGCGCGGCGAAGCGCAGGGTGCCCGGCTGGGCCTCCGACGCAGGCGCGGCACGGTCGGCGGCCGCCGAGCGCGGCTCAGGCGGGTCGCCGCGGAGCAGCCAGCCGCCGTCCGGGCGGCGCTCGATCTCCTCGCGGGCGATCAGCTGGCCCAGCGCCGTCGTGACCGACGGGCGGCGGGCGCCGACCATGCCGGCGAGCGTGCGGTGGGGGAGGCGCAGGCTGACGAGCACGCCGCCGGGGACCACGCGGCCCCAGCGCTCGGCGAGGCACCAGAGCAGCGCCAGCAGCCGGTCGTCCACGCGCGTGAGGTGCGCGATCGCCTGCATGACCACGAGCCGCTCGGCACGGCGCGCGGCGCGCTCCACGAGCGCGGCGAAGATCTCGGGCCACTGCGCGGCCCGCACGGCGAGCGCCTGATCGATGATCGCCAGCCGCGAGTGCGTCAGCGCGGTCCACTCGACCGTGCGCGGCAGCAGGATCTCCGCCTCGCGGTCGTCCCACGCGCGCAGGAGGTCGCCCGGGCCGAGCAGCTCGGCGCACGGGTGGTCGCCGACCGTCGCCTCGCGGACGAGCAGGCCGTCGAGCACGAGCAGGCCGATCGGCTGGCTGCCCTGATTGAGCGAGCGCCCGGGAGTCCACGTGCCGCGCGGCACGTCGATCGCGCGCACGAAGAGCCGCTGCGAGACCTCACGAATCCGGCGCGGGTCAAGTCCCCGCGCGAGATCCGGGTCCGCTTCGAGAAGCTGTACCGAGCCGCCGCCCGCCTCTGGCATGCGCACACGACCTCCACCTGGCGATCCGACTCCAGGACCGGCAACGCCCATTGCCGTCCCGGCTTGCAGAGCACGGTCGGACTCCCCGGAATGTGAACCCGGCGCCTCGACCACCCCGGAGAGTAGCGCGACGCCGGACGGATGGAAGGCCTACGCGCCCAGATCCCCGATTCTGTGGACATCTTGGCAAGGCAACAGAACCGGGATGCCCTCGCTAAGCTGGAAAGCTCGCTGCGGGGTCGTCTAATGGCAAGACACCGGCCTCTGGAGCCGGTTATCGGGGTTCGAGTCCCTGCCCCGCAGCCTTCGGTTCAGGCGGCGGCCTGCTCCGCCCAGTCGCGGTGCAGGCGCCAGTAGGCGCCCTCGGCCGCCAGCAGCTCCTCGTGGGTGCCCTGCTCGACGATGCGGCCGTGGTCGAGCACGACGATCCGGCCCGCTCGCTGGATCGTGGACAGCCGGTGGGCGATGACGACCGCCGTGCGGCCCGCGAGCAGGCGCCGCAGGCCGGCCTCGATGCGGCCCTCGGTGTGGATGTCGACGTTCGAGGTGGCCTCGTCGAGCACGAGGATCCGCGGGTCGGCGATCAGCGCGCGGGCGAAGGCGACGAGCTGGCGCTGGCCGGCGGAGAGCTGCGCGCCGCGCTCGCCCGTCGGGGTGTCGTAGCCCTGCTCGAGCGCGGCGATGAAGTCGTGGGCGCCGACGGCGCGGGCCGCGGCCTCGACCTCGGCCGGCGTGGCGTCGGCGCGGCCGAAGCCGATGTTCTCGCCGATCGTGCCGGAGAACAGGAACGCCTCCTGCGGCACGACGCCCATCTGGGAGCGCAGCGACGAGGCGGTGACCTCGCGCAGGTCGTGCCCGTCGACGAGCACGCGCCCGGACGTCGGGTCGTAGAAGCGCGCCATCAGCTTGGCCATCGTCGACTTGCCCGCGCCCGTGGCGCCGACCAGCGCCACGGTCTGCCCCGGCGGGACGTGCAGGTTGATGTGGCACAGGGCCTCGCCGGAGCCGTAGGTGAAGCTCACGTCGTCGAACTCGATCTCGCCGCGGATGCGCCCGAGCTCCACCGCGTCCGGCGCGTCGCGCAGCTCGGGCTCCTCGTCGAGCAGCTCGAAGATCTTGTCCAGCGCCGCCATCCCCGCCTGGTAGGTCGTGTAGAACTGCGACAGCGACTGGATCGGGTCGAAGAAGTTGTTCAGCGCGGCGATGAAGGCCACGAGCACGCCGACCGTGACCTCGCCCTCGATCGCCTGGTAGCCGCCGTAGAGCAGGATCCCGGCGGTCGCGAGCCCGCTCAGCAGCTCGACCGACGGGAAGTAGGCCGCGTTGAGGTTGACGGTCTTCATGTTCGCCTCGCGGTTCTCGTCGTTGAGCTCCGCGAAGCGCGCGAGGTGACGCTCCTCCTGGGCGAACGAGCGCACGACGCGGATCCCCGACAGCGACTCCTGCAGGTACGCGGTGATCGCGGCGACCTTCTCGCGCGTGATCCGGTAGGCGTCGGCGCTCACGATCCGGAACGCGAGCGAGCCGACCGCGAGCACGGGGAAGACGAGGAACGTCAGCAGCGCCAGCTCGAGGTCGAGCACGATCAGGATCGCGGCCGTGCCGACCAGCGTCAGCGTCGAGCCGAACAGCGTCACGACGCCGTCGGAGACGAGCTGGTCGAGTGCCTGCACGTCGTTGGTCAGCCGCGAGATCAGCACCCCCGCCTGCTTGCGCGAGTAGAACCCGACCGACAGCGTCTGGAGGTGCGCGAACAGCTGGATCCGCAGGTCCTGCAGCGCGCGCTGGCCGACCCACCCCGTCAGGTAGGTCTGCGCGTAGGTCGCGCCCCAGTAGATCAGCGCGGACAGCAGGAACGCGATCACGATCCACGTCAGCGCGCCCAGGTCGCCGGGCGTGATCCCCGAGTCGATCGCCAGCTTGGCCAGCGGCGGCGGCGCCAGCGCCGCCGCGGTGGCGATCAGCAGCGAGCCGAGCATCAGCAGCGTGCGGCTGCGATACGGCCGCAGCAGCTCGAGCAGGCCGCGCAGCTTGCGCCCGCGGCCGCCGGTCTGCCGCAGCCGGCGGCGCAGCTCGGCCAGGTGCCGGTGGGGCTGCTCAGAGACCTGCGACACGTTCCACCGGGTCGCGGTTGAGGAACACCTGGTCGGGCAGGCCCTTGGCGCAGATCTCGCCGTACAAGCCCGACTCCGTGCGCAGCTGCTCGTGCGTCCCGTGCGCCGCCACGCGCCCGTCCGCGAGCACGACGATCTCGTCGGCCAGCGCGATCGTCGAGAGCCGGTGGGCGATCACGAACGTCGTGCGCCCCGCCATCACCTCGCGCAGCGCCTCCTTGATCGCCTGCTCGGTCGTCGCGTCCACGGAGGAGGTGGCGTCGTCGAGGATCAGGATCCGCGGGTCGGCGAGCAGCGCCCGCGCGATCGCCAGCCGCTGGCGCTGGCCGCCCGAGAGCGTCAGCCCGCGCTCGCCCACGCGCGTGTCGTAGCCGTCGGGCAGCTCCGCGATGAAGCCGGCCGCCTGCGCGCGCTCCGCGGCCCGCTCGACCTCCTCGCGCGAGGCCGACGGCCGCCCGTAGGCGATGTTGTCGTGCACGGTGGCCGAGAACAGGAACGGGTCGTCGTCGACGACCGCGATCGCCCGCCGCAGCGCCCGCAGGTCCAGCGTCCGGACGTCCGCGCCGTCGACCAGCACGGTGCCCGACGTGGGGTCGTACAGGCGCCCGATCAGCCGCACGAGCGTCGACTTGCCCGAGCCGGTGGCGCCGACCAGCGCGACGGTCGAGCCGGCCTCGACCACGAGCGAGACGTCGCGCAGCGACGGTGCGGACGCGTTCTCGTAGGCGAACGTCACGTCGCGCAGCTCCACGCGCCCGCGCCCCTCGGGCAGCGGCCGCGCATCAAGAGGCGCCACCAGGCGCGGCTCGCGGTCGAGCAGCTCGAACAGGCGCGCGCCCGAGGCCGTCGCCCGCTGGGCCAGCCCGAGCGCGATCCCGAGCTGGCGCATCGGCGCGATCAGCATCAGCAGGTACGCGTAGAAGGCGGTGAAGTCGCCCAGCGACAGCGAGCCGTCGACGACCTGGCGCCCGCCGACGAGCAGGATCACGGCCAGGCCGAGGTTCGGCAGGAAGCCGATGAACGGGTTGTAGAACGCCCGCAGCCGCGTGGCGTCCATCGATTGGTCGAACACGCGCGTGACCGACACGCGGAAGCGGTCGAGCCGGCGCGGCTCGGCCGCGAAGGCCTTCACGACCCGCACGCCCGAGACGTTCTCCTCGACGTCGGCCGTCAGCTCCGCGATCCGCTGCTGGACCTCCTGCAGCGAGGGCCGCGAGCGGCGCCCGTAGCGCGCCGCCACGAGCACGACGAACGGCACCGGCGCGAGCGCGAGGGCGCCCAGCCCGGGCTGCAGCGCCAGCATCGCGATCGCGGCCAGGATGATCGTCAGCGCGCTCTGGGCGATGAACACCAGCCCGTAGCCGAGGAAGAAGCGCACGCTCTGCAGGTCGACGGTCGCGCGCGACATCAGCTGGCCCGTCTGCGCGCCGGCGAAGAAGCCCAGCTCGAGCGACTGCAGGTGCGCGTAGACGAGGTTGCGCAGGTCGACCTCGACGGCGAGCGAGACGCGGCCCGCCACGAGCCGCCGCGCCACCGACAGCACGACGCGGATCAGCGCCATCCCGGCGATCAGCGCGACGAGCGTGGCGAGCCCGTCGCGGTCGCCGCTGTCGATCTCGTCGACCGCGCGACCGGTCAGCCACGGGATCGCGACCGTCGCCGCCATCGCCAGCCCGGCGAGCACGAGCGAGACCACGGCACCCCGGGTGTAGGGCCTCAGGAAGCCGAGCAGCCGCGAGAACGTGTGCACGTGCAACCAGGATACGGACCGTCCTCATCTGCAACACTCGCGCCCCGGATGTCCGATCCGATCGCGCTGCGCAATCGCTTCGCCATGGTCAAGGGCGCCTGGGAGGACCACCTCCCCGGGGTGCCTTTCCCGCGTTCACTCGGCGACGGCAGCGCGGAGGAGAAGATCGAGCGGCTCGAGCTGGCGCTCGTGGACGAGATGCGCGGGCGGGCGACGCCGGAGAGCGCCGAGCAGGTCGCCGACGCCATGTGGGGCATCGTCCACGCGCGCCCCGACGGCGATGCGGTCAAGCAGCGCGTGACCGAGCACCACGAGGAGCTCGCACGCCTCGGCCATCGCCGGATGTGAGCGGCCGGCCGCCGGCCGGCCTGTGCGACTCCTGCCGCCACCAGAAGCTCATCCGCACCGGCAGGGGGTCGGAGTTCTCGATGTGCCTGCGCTCGAAGGACGACCCGCGCTACGACAAGTACCCGCGCATCCCGGTCGGCTCGTGCCCGGGCTACGAGGGCCGGTCGAGCACGAGGTAGGCGCTCAGCGGAGCGACCGCTGAAGCGCCACGACTCGCGCCGCGGATTCCCGCACCCGCTCGCGGAAGGCCGGGTCGCGCCTGGCCTCCTCCAGCAGCGCGCGGTAGACCTGGATGTAGGAGCCGCGGCCGGTGGTGAGCACGATGTCGACGCCGGCGCGGACGTTGCGCACGGCCGCCTCTTGCACGTTCGTGATCTCCTGGACCGCCTTCGCCTCGGTCGAGTCGGTGATCACGACGCCCTCGAAGCCGAGCTCGTCGCGCAGCAGGCCTTGGATGATCGGCTCTGACTGGGAGGCGATCCGCTCGCCGTCGAGCGCGGGGTAGAGCGCGTGACCGGCCATCACGAGCGGGACGCCGGCGCCGATCGCGGCCTTGAAGGGCACGAGGTCCTCGTTGCGGATCTGCTCCGCGCTGCGCGCGACCGTGGAGGAGCCGAAGTCGGTGTTGACGGTCGCGCCGCCGAGCCCGGGGAAGTGCTTGGCGGTCGGCGCCACGCGCCCCCTGCGCCAGCCCTTGACGGACTCGGCCATGGCCTCGGCGGCGGAGGAGAAGTCGGTCGAGAACGCGCGCCCCGCGAGCGCCGCGCCCTGCACGCTGGCGACGTCGGCGACGGGGGCGAGCGTGACGTTGACGCCGCTCGCGCGCAGCGCCTTCGCCGCGGCCTCGGCGTCCGAGCCGACGGTGCCCGCCGCGAACTGCCGCGGCTGAGAGGTGGCGGGCGGCGCCCAGGGGAAGATGCGGATGTCGCCGCCCTCCTGGTCGATCATGATGAGAGGATTCCCACCCACCCCCTCCGCCCCCTGGCGAAGCCGCCCGGCGAGCCGCTTCGCCTGGCCGGGGCCGGTGAGGTTGTCGCGGAACAGGATCGCGCCGGCGGCGCGGCCTTCGGAGAGCACGCGACGTACGTAGCCGGGCGCGCTCGTGCCCGCGAAGCGCAGCACCACCAGCCGCCCGACCTGGCGGGAGAGCGGCAGCTCGTCGGTGGCCTTCTTCGCCACCTCCTCGGGCGGCGGCGTGGCGGCGGGAGCGCGATCCGCGGCGTCCTCGCCGCTGCCGTCGCCGCTTCCGACCGCGATCCCGATCAGGAACGCGAGCGCGGCCGCGGTGACCAGCGCCGTCAGGCGCCGCCGCGCGATGGCGCGCCGCCGCTCGGCCGCCTGCCGCCTGCTCGTCTGCCGTGACCCCTCGATGGCGAAGAGGTTATTGCCGCGGCAACGGGGTATTGTCAGCAAGGGAACCAGAATCGGGGGAAGGGGGCCGTATGAGAGGGCTGGCGCTCACGATCGCTCAGCTGAAGGACGACGCCGTGAAGATCGTCCTCCGCGGTGAGCTCGATCTGGAGCACGCGTACTCGTTCGACGAGGAGCTCAAGCGCGTGGAGGCGCTCGAGCCCAAGTGCATCTGCCTCGACCTGCGCGAGCTGACCTTCCTCGACTCCTGCGGGCTCGCCCGGCTCGTCGCCGCGCGCAGGCGCGCGATGAAGGCCGGACGACGGCTCGTGCTCGTGCGCGGCCCGGCGGCCGTCCAGCGGGTGTTCCAGCTGACCGCGGTCGACGAGGCGTTCGAGATCGTCACCGCACCCGAGGCCGCGTTCGCCTGAAGCGCCGGGAACCGGCGCGCCGCTGCGCATGGCTGCCTAACGTCCCGGCCATGCGCACTCGGATCTCCACGCGGGCACTCGTCACCGCGCTCCTGCTCGTGCTCGCGGCGGCCGGCGTCGCCGTGGCCGCGGGCGCCTCCTCGACCGTCAACCGGACGATCCTCGACCGCGACGGCGACAACCGGCTCGAGCCGGCGCCGGGCGACGCCTACGAGCAGCGCAGCGAGCTCGGCACCCGCACGGCCGCACCCGGCGAGGCGCTGTGGACCTTCGGCCAGCTCACGGACACCCACATCGTCGACGAGGAGTCGCCCGCGCGCGTGGAGTTCCTCGACAAGGTCGGGCCCGCCGTTCACCTCGGCCTACCGCCCCCAGGAGGGCATCGGCCCGCAGGTCGCCGACGCGATGGTGCGCGAGATGGCCAACGCGGTCAGCCCGGTCACGAGCCGCCGCATCGACGCGGTGATGACCACGGGCGACAACACGGACAACACGCAGTGCAACGAGACGCGCTGGATGATCGACGTCCACGACGGCGCCGCCAACGCCGACCCCGATTCCTGCCTGCCGGCCGGCCTGCGGCCGACCTCGAAGCTCGTCGACCCGGACTCCGGCGTCGAGGGCACGTGCGGCAGCGTGCCCGACGGCACCCGCTACGACGGCGTCCGCGGCGGCCGCGAGTACTACGAGCCGGACTCCAGCGACGGCGAGGACGGGCCGGGCTACTCGCCGCGCCAGGCGCAGAACGAGGCCGAGGCCCAGCGCTCGAGCATCGTGCGCGACTTCCCGGGCCTGTTCGAGCGCATGAACGAGCCGTTCCTGCCCAAGGGCTTCGGCGACCTCCCGTGGTACGGCATCTTCGGCAACCACGACGCGCTCGTGCAGGGCAACCAGAACCGCAACGCGGCGCTGGACGCCATCGCCACGGGCTGCGTGAAGATCACCGGGCTGACGCCGCCCGACCTCGAGGCCGTCCGGCGCAACCCGGCCGCGCTGCTGCCCGCGATCCAGCGCGCCGTCGCGGCGGGGCTGACGCGCAGCGTCCCGCAGGACCCGCGCCGCCACCTGCTGTTCAAGCGCGAGTACATCCAGCAGCACTTCGTCACCTCGGGCGTCCCGGTCGGCCACGGCTTCACGCCGGAGAACCTCGCCAGCGGCCAGGGCTACTACGCGTTCCAGCCGCGGCCCGGCCTGCGCTTCGTCGTGCTCGACACGGTCTCCGATGCCGGCGGCGACGGCGGCAACCTCGACGAGACGCAGTTCCGGTGGCTCGACCAGCAACTCGCGGCGGCCGAGGCGGCGCGCGAGCTGACGCTCGTCTTCGGCCACCACACGCTGGAGACGATGAGCCAGGCGGCGAGCCCGTTCCCGCCCGGCGACAACCCGCCGCCGCCCTACCCGGACGTCCACCTCGGCGAGGTCTCGCCGCAGAGCCCGTGCCCGGAGGCGCCGGGCCCGGCGGAGACCGTCAAGTGCCTGTTCCTGCGCCACCCGAGCGTGGTCGGCTACATCACCGGCCACGAGCACCGCAACCGCATCCGCGCGGTGCCGCGCTCGGGCGTCGAGGGCGACGAGGCGAGCGGCCGCGCCGGCGGCGGCTTCTGGCAGGTCGTCACCGCCTCCCACATCGACTGGCCGCAGCAGTCGCGGCTGGTCGACGTGGTCGAGAACGGCGACGGCAGCGTCTCGCTGTGGGGCACGCTGCTCGACCACGACGCGCCGCCCGAGCCGGGCGCGGGCGTGGGCAGCTCGCCGAAGCAGCTCGCCTCGATCTCGCGCGAGCTCTCCTACAACGACCCGGACTCGCAGAACGGCGAGGACGGCCGGCCCGACGCACGAGGGGGAGAGGGCGACCGAAACGTCGAGCTCGTGGTGCGCGACCCGCGCTAGCGCGAGCCCGGCGTTCTCGGGGCGCGTGACGAACGGCGGGCAGGTACGGAGGAGGGAAGTGGCGCAGCGGCCGACGTCAGGCCGAGTGGCATCTCCGTTCCCGCAGAGGGAACGCAGATGCCACTCGAATCGCCCGAGTGGCATCTCGACCGCGCCTACCGGATGTCACCCGACGAAGCCGGAACCGCTCCCCTGCCCCTACAAGCCAGGCCGTTACGGCGACTGCGCCGCAGGCCACGCCCACGGCGCCTGCCACAGGGAGGCTCAGACGACGGGCACGGCCCGCCGCACGCGCCACTGCGCCACGGCGAGGCCGGCCGCGACGAGCGCGGCCCCGGCCACCGCCGGCAGGGTGACGGGCTCGTCATAGAGGGCGGCCCCGAACGCGAGCGCGCCGAACGGCAGCAGCAGCGTGACGTAGGACATCGTCACCGCGGGCAGCTCGCGCAGCAGGATCGTCAGCGTCACGAACGGCACGGCCGAGCCGATCACGGCCAGGTAGGCGATCGAGCCGATCGCGCGGGCGGTCCAGGCGACCTCCCACGCCTCGGCGAGCGCGGAGACCGCGAGCAGCAGCGCGCCGCCGGCGAGCATCGCCCAGCCGTTGAGCACGACCGCGTCGAGCGCGCCGCCGTCGCGCTTGATCGCGACGTTGCCGATCGCGCTGGCGAACGGCGCGGCCGCGCACGCGATCGCGGCGGCGAGCGCATAGCGGCTGTGGCCGAGCTCGAGCGTCTCTCCGAACGCGAGCGAGAGCCCGGCCAGCGCGACCACGATCCCCGCCAGCAGCCGCGGCCGCAGCGGCTCGCCCGCGAGGAACAGCGCCGCGAGCATCGCGCTGTAGAGCGGCATGATCCCGAACAGCACGGCCGCCAGGCCCGAGGGGACGTACTGCTCCCCCAGTAGATCAGCCCGTACGCGGTCGCGAACGGCAGCAGCGCCAGGACCCCCGCGAGCCGCGCGTGGGTGCGCAGCGGGCGGCCCATCAGCCGGGCGATCACGAGCAGCCCGGCGCCCGCGAGCGCGAAGCGGATGCCCGCCCCGAGCAGCGGCGGCACGTCCTCCAGCCCGATCTTGATCGCGACCCAGGTGCTGGACCAGATGACGACGAGGATCGCGTAGAGGGTCCAGACCAGGCCGCGGGGCACCCACCTCAGCCTACAAGTGGTTTCTCCATCAAATAGTCCTGGCGGCCGCCCTCGCGCGGGGTGGCGACGATGGCGTAGCCGGCGGCCTCGTAGAGCCCGCGGGCCTCGGAGAGCACCTCGGTGGTGATCAGCCGCACGCGTCGGTGGCCCGCGGCGGCGGCCCGGCGCTCGAGCTCGGCCAGCAGCGTGCGCGCGTGCCCGCGCCCGCGGGCGCGCGCCGTGACGAACATGCGCTTGATCTCGCCCGTCTCGGCGTCGAGTGCGCGCAGGCCGCCGCAGGCGACGGGCTCGGCGCCGTCGTAGGCCACCAGCCACGCGGAGCCGGGGCCGCTGAAGGACTCGGGCGAGGCGAAGATGTGCTCCGGGTCGGCGACGGGCGCGTCCAGCCGCTCGCCGAGCAGCGCCTGGTACTCCTCCCACAGCGCGCGCGAGGCGGGCCCGTCGGGCGCCTCCTCCCGAAGGGCCGGCTCACCCATCGGGCGGCCCGGCCGCGCTCACCGGACGCGCACCGCGAGCACGACGAGGTCGTCGCCGAGCCCGGGCGCCCACTCGTGGGCCTCGTCGCGCAGCCGCTCCGCGAGCGCCTGCGGGGCGAGCGCGCGGCCGTGCTCGGCCAGCAGGCCGGGGAGCCGGGCGTCGCCGAACTGCACGCCCTCGCGGCGTGCCTCCCACAGCCCGTCGGTGGCGGCGAGCAGGACGTCGCCGGGGGCGAGCGCGCACTCGCGCTCCTCGTAGGACGCGTCCGGGTCGATCCCCAGCGGCAGGCCGGTGGTGCCGAGCCCGGCGGCGGCGCCGGCCGCGCGCAGGAGCTGCGGCGGGGGGTGCCCCGCGTTGCACCAGCGCAGCCGGCGGCCGTCGGCGATCGCCAGGAACGTCGGCACGAACAGGCCCTCGGGCAGCCGCGAGCAGAGGATCGTGTTGGTCTGGCGCAGCACCTCCGCCGGGCGGTCGCAGTCGAACGTGCGGGCCTCGACGAAGAAGCGCACCATCGCGGCCGTCGCCGCCACCTCGAGCCCGCTGCCGCTGACGTCGCCCACGAGCAGCCCGAGCTCGCCGTCCGGGAGCGTCCAGATGCCGAACACGTCGCCGCCTGACGCCTCGTGCCCGGCCGGCTCGTAGACGAGCCCGACCTCGTGCTCGTCCAGCGCGGGCGGGCGCTGGGGCACGAAGCCGGCGGTCATCGCGCGCGCCACCCGGCGCTCGCGGTCGTACGCGTGGGCATTGGCGAGCGCGGCGGCGGCGACGGGCGCCAGCGCGACCACCCGGCCCACGCCGCCGGGGGCGAAGCCGGCCTCCGGCGCGGTGACCGTCAGCACCCCGAACAGCCGCGCGCCGAGCGCGACGGGCACCCGGACGAAGTCGCCGATCAGCGCGGGCTCGGCGCCGCCGCGCACCCGCCCGGCGGCATCGGCGGGCATGAAGCCCGCGTCGGCCGCTCCGGTCAGCTCTCGCACCTGCGCCAGCACGGCCGCGGTCACCTCGTCCGGGTCGAGCGTCGCGCTCACGGCCCGCGTGGCCCGGCCCAGCGCCTCCTCGTCGTCGAGCAGCTGGGCGCGCTCGAGCGCGAACGCGGCGAGGTCGGCGAGCACCTTCGTGACCCGCATGTCCTCGGCGCTGAACGCGGGCTGGGGGAGCGAGCGGGCGATCGCGAGCACGCCGAGGATCCGCCCGCGCGACCCGATCGGGCAGGACAGGAACGAGGAGCTGCTGTACCACTCCCACACCCGCCGGGCCGTGTCCTCGTCGAGCGACTCGTACAGCCGGTCGTGCAGGCCCTGCGCGCCCGGCCAGTCCTCCAGCCGCTCGATCCGCACCGGGCTGCCGGTCTCCACGGCCGCCTCGGTCACACCTCCGCGCTCGGGGTCGTAGGGCCGGTCGAGCACCGGCCGGAACGCGTCGCGCACGGCGTCGGAGGCGAACCACGACGCGGCGGGGCGGATGTGCGCGTGGGCGGGATCGACGACCAGGAACGACACGCCGGTGACGTCCAGCAGCCGCCGCACCTGCGACACGATCTCCTCGAGCGTCCGGCGCAGCCATGCCTGCGACCCCGCGGCGTGCTCGATGCCGCGCTCCTCCACCATGCGCGCGAGCCTAACCGTGCCGCGCCGACCCGTGCTAGCTTCGCCGCCAGATGGCCGACGATGACGACGACTGGGTCGGCGAGCCGCCCGAGGGCCGCCACACGCGCGACCGCGCCAAGCCGGGCTTCTGGAGCAACCAGTGGCAGCCGGCCGCGGCGGGCGCCGCGCTGTTCGTGCTGGTCGTGATCGTGCTGCTGCTCGCGCTGCTCTGAGCTCTAGGCGAACGCCTCCTCGCGGAAGCGGTCGACCCATTCCTGCGAGCGGTGGTCGGACTGGCGGCGCAGCGGCGGCTCGGGCACGTCGATGCCCTCGCTCGGCGAACCACTCGCGCCAGGCGGCGGCGTGCTCCTCCAAGCGGCGCTTGAGGTGCGCGATCGCGCCGGCGTGGAAGACGGGCTCGACGTGGGAGTCGCGGGTGTCGCGGCGCTCGACGTGGACCCAGCGCAGCGTGCCGAGCTGCTCCTCTGGGCTCGCCGTGGGCCAGGAGTCCGGCAGGTAGGCCCACATCATCTTGGCGCCGAAGACGCCGTTGGGGGTCGTGCCGCGCTCGCGTGCGCCGGCGAGCCGCCGCTCCCACGGCACTTCCAGCCGCGGCGGCTCGAGCGGCGCCAGCAGCGCGAGGATCTCCGGGTCGGCGTCGGCCGGGAAGTACTCGCGTGGCTGCCGCACGCGTCCGGTCGCGCTGAGAAACTCGAAGTACTCCTCGGGCCTGCCGGCGACGCCGGTGCCCGCGAGCAGCTCGCACAGGAGCGTGCTGCCGCTCCGTTCCGTGGCGCAGACGAGGTATCCGATCACCCTGCATGGTGAAGAAGCCCAACATCCTGTACCTGCACTCGCACGACACGGGGCGGTTCGTCCAGCCCTACGGGCACCAGGTGCCGACCCCGAACATCCAGCGCCTGGCCGACCAGGGGCTGCTGTTCCGCAAGGCGTTCTGCGCCGCTCCGACGTGCTCGGGGTCCCGCTCCGCGCTGCTCACGGGTCAGTATCCGCATACGAACGGGATGATGGGCCTGGCCCACCGCGGGTTCGAGCTCCACGACTACTCGCACCACATCGTCCACACGCTGCGCGAGGCGGGCTACTGGTCGGGGCTGATCGGCGAGCAGCACCTGTCCAAGGACCCAGCGGTGCTCGGCTACGACCACGTGATCGAGAGCGACACCAACCACGTGGACAACGTGGCGCCGGCCGCCGTCGAGCTGATCGCGCAGGCGCCGCCCGAGCCGTTCTTCCTCTCCGTCGGCTTCTTCGAGACCCACCGCGAGTACTTCGAGCCGACCTCGGTGCGCGACGCGCTGTACTCGCTGCCGCCCGACAACCTGCCCGACACGCCGGAGACGCGCCGCGACATGGCCTCCTACAAGGCCAGCGCCCGCTCGCTGGACCAGGGCGTGGGCTCCGTGCTCAACGCGCTCGACGAGCACGACCTCGCCGACGACACGCTCGTGATCCTCACGACGGACCACGGGCTCGCCTTCCCGGGCGCCAAGGGCACGCTGTTCGACCGCGGGATCGGCGTGCTGATGATCATGCGCGGGCCCGGCGGCGCGCACGGCGGCCGCGTCTCCAACGCGCTCGTCTCGCACGTGGACATCTTCCCGACGATCTGCGAGCTGGCCGGGATCGAGGCGCCGGCGCGGCTGCAGGGCCGCTCGCTGCTGCCGGTGATGCGGCGCGCGGTCGAGGACGTCAACGACGCGGTCTTCGCGGAGCTGACGTTCCACGCGGCCTACGAGCCGGTGCGCGCCGTGCGCACGGAGCGCTGGAAGTACATCCGCCGTTTCGGCGACCGGCTGCGGCCCGTGCTGCCCAACGTGGACGACAGCCCGACCAAGGACCTGCTGCTCGCCGAGGGGTGGGGCGAGCTCGAGCTGCCCCGCGAGTCGCTGCACGACCTGCGCTTCGACCCCGTCGAGGCGCACAACCTGATCGACGCGCCGCACGCCGCCGAGATCGCGGACGAGCTGCGCGCTCGCCTGGACGAGTGGATGCGCGCCACGGAGGACCCGCTGCTCGACGGGCCGGTGCCCGCGCCGGAGGGCGCGGAGCTCAACGACCCCGGCCAGGTCTCGCCCGCCGAGCCGGCCAACGGGCACGTGCTCGACCCCGCCGGGTCGGTGCACTAGGCGCCGCGGGCTACTCCACGCTCTGGATGAACTCGACGAGCTTCGCGACCTCGGCGGGCTTGTCCGCGAGGCCGAAGCCGTCGATGCTCGCCCTCATGATGCCGGCGTTGTAGCCCTCGGTCACGTCGGCGTCCGGGTCGGTGATCGCCTTCTCCAGATAGGCCGCGTCGGCCGTGACCTCCTTGCCATCCGCGAGCGTCACCGTCGAGCCCGCGAGGCCCTTGAACGTCGGGCCCGTCCCGTCGCGGCCGTCGAGCGAGTGGCAGCCGGCGCACGCGTACTGGCGGTAGGCCTGCTCGCCAGGGTCGTCGGACGAGGACCCGCCCGCCTCAGAGCCGCCGCCGCAGGCGACGAGGGCGAGCGGAAGCGCGCACGAGGCGGCGACGGCGAGCTTGCGGAGGTCCGGCATCGAGCCGGGGAGTGTACGAACGGACGGGGCGCCGCCGCGCTCAGGGAATGCGCGGCGGCCCCGTCAGGGTCACGCCGGCGGCCGGTCGCCGAAAGAGGGGGATGACGGACCGGAGCCGGTGCTGAGACGCTGGGTCCTCATCCGTGAGGTCGTCTCTGTTGGGGGGAACGCGGTGCATGCTTCCACCGCCGGACGCCGCCCTTGCTACGGCCCGCCTGTGAGTGCGAGTTCGGGCAGCCGCACCCGGCAGTGCGGGTAGCCGCGCGGGCCCGCGTCAGACGGCGGCCGGCTCGCCCGCGCGGGCGGCGTTGTCGGCGATCGCGCCGATGATCTGCGCCCAAGCGGCGCGCGGGAGGTCGTGGCCCATGCCCTCGATCTTCACGAGCCGGGCGCCGGGGATCGCCTTCGCGGTCGCGCGGCCGCCCGAGGGGCTGACGAGGCGGTCCTTGGTGCCGTGGATGATCACCGTCGGCGCGGAGACGCCCTGCAGGCGCTCCGTGCGGTCGCCCGAGGCGATGATCGCGGCGAGCTGGCGGCCCGACCCGGCCGGGTTGCGGCCGCGGTCGTAGCTGCGGGCGGCGATGTCCCGCAGGTCGTCCTCGTCGCGGTCGAGGTCCGGCGAGCCGATCACGCGGTACGTCTTCAGGACGTGGTCGATGAACCTGTCGCGCTCCTGGGGCGGCTTCCCGAGCAGGACGCGATAGGTCGCCAGCTTGGGCTGGCCCGACCAGCGGGCGCCCGTGTTGGACATGATCGAGCACAGCGAGAGCACGCGCTGCGGGTGCTCGATCGCGATCGTCTGGGCGATCATGCCGCCCATCGAGGCGCCGACGATGTGCGCGCGCTCGATCCCGAGCTCGTCGAGCAGCCCGACGGCGTCGGCGGCCATGTCCGAGATCGTGTAGCCCGCAGCCTTCTTCGAGCGCAGGGCGAGCTGGCGCAGCGTCGGCACCGGGAGGTCGCGCATCGCGGTCGAGCGGCCGACGTCGCGGTTGTCGAAGCGGATCACGTGGAACCCACGGCCCGCGAGCTCGGCGCAGAAGTCCTCGTGCCAGGCGATCATCTGCGTCGCGAGCCCCATCACCAGCAGCAGCGCAGGGTCCGAGGGGGCCCCGAACGTCTCGTAGGCGATGTCGACGTCTCCGACGCGGCAGGTCTGCTCGGCCATGGCGTCTGACACTACCCGCGGGCGCCGGCGCCGATGCCCCGTACGGCGCCCACGACGCGCGCGAAGCCGCCGAAGATCGCGTCCGAGAGCGCCCGCTGGCCCGGGAGGTGCTCGCGATCGGCGGCGCGGGCGGCGTCCTCGGTCACGCCGGCCTGCTCGAGCGCGACGTGCCAGTCGACGTACCAGTCGTCGATCGAGGCCTCGTCGAGCTCGGGGTGGAACTGCACGCCCCACGAGCGCTCCCCGATCCGGAAGCCCTCGCCGGTGCCTCTCGGCGACCGCAGCAGCTCGACTGCGCCGTCCGGGAGCGCGAAGCCGTCCTCGTTCCAGTGCACGCCGGCCGCGCCCGGCGGGAGCGCACCGAGCACGGGGTCGCCCTCGGACGCCCGCAGCGGCACGAGCGGGAGCCAGTCGAGGTGGCGCCGCGCGAGCTTGCGCACCTCGCCGCCGTGGGCATGGGCGAGCAGCTGCGCGCCGAGGCAGACGCCGAGCACCGGCACGCCGCGCGCGGTCGCCTCGCGCAGCAGCGCCGCCTGCTCGCGCAGCGCGGGGTCGGGCGCGGTCTGCTCGCCGCCGAGCACGACGATCCCGTCGACCTCGTCCAGCGCCGGCAGCGGGTCGCCGTCGCGGACGAAGCGCTCGTCGAGCTCCGCCCCCGCAGCGCGCAGCGCCGGCCCGGCGTGCCCGAGGAACGGCCGCTGGAGGTTGTGGACGACGGCGACGACGGGGCGCACGGCAGGCAGGCTACCGCCCGCTCCGAGTCGGCCCCGCCGGGCTCCCACGCGCCGAGTGGCATCTGCGTTCCCGCTGCGGGAACGGAGGTGCCACTCGACCATCCACTCGAAGAGGCGCGGTGGCCGGCTAGGGCCTGAGCAGGACCGAGAGCGTCCGCCGCACGGTCCGGGTGCCGTCTGCGGGAGCGAACCTGACGACGACCTTGATGCGCACGGTGCGCCTCCGGTGGCGCTTGAGCGCGGCGCGGGCCTTGCGTGTGAGCCGCACGTTGACCCTGAAGCGCCCCGGCGCCGCCAGCGTCCGCCGCCCCGTGCCGGTCGAGGTCGTCCGCCGCCCGAGCCTCAGCCGCCGGGCGGTCTTTCTGTCGACGCTCGAGGCCGCCGCCAGCCGCCCGCTCTTGTTGCTGCGCGCGAACACGGCGAGCCGCCCGGTCCTGAGCACGGACCCGATCCGCGTCGTGCTCCGGCTGAGCCGCAACGACGTGGCCGGCGCCGGGGTCGGGGTCGGGGTGACCGACGGGGTGGGGGTGGGCGACGGCGACGGCGACGGCGCCGGCGTGGGCGACTGCGACGGCCCGGTGTCGGGCTCGCTCGGCGTGCACGGCGTGAACGAGGGGAGCGGCCCCGCGGGCCCCTCGGCCGGCGTGGTCGGCTCGATGACAGACGCGGTGAGCGTGTACAGCTGAGCGTCCTTGGACCACAGCCAGTCATTCGTGCCGAACCCGTCGTGCGACGTGTCGGCGTTCGTGACCACCGCGGTGATGGCCTCGTACTGCGTCGGGTTCTCCAGCGAGACCGTGACGCGGCCGTCGGCGTCGAGGATCCCGAGCGCCTTCGTGATCGTGTCGTCGGACCTGCGGCCGACGAGCGCGATGCTGCCCGCGGTGTCGGCCGGCAGGCCGCCGGTGAGGTACAGGGTGGCGTCCGACGTGGGTTCGATGTCGTAGAGCCGGAACGCCGTGTGGTCGAGCGAGCCCGTCGCGGGCGCGCCGGGCGCCAGCGTACCCGCGCGCTCGACGTCGGCCGGGAACGTCTCGCCCTCGCGGATGCCGCTGGCGGGCACGTCCCACTCGGCTACGGCCGCCGTGAAGTCTTCGAACTCGAAGGCGAAGCCGGGCCCGCAGGAGTCCTTGATCGCACGGTCATAGGCACCGGGCGCGAAGCCTCCGCCCTGCACGGAGTTCGCCTGCGAGACCGCCCACGCGCGGCGTACGACCTGTGCTGCGTAGCGGTCCTCGAGCCAGTGGTTCCAGATCGCGGACCCGTACATCTTCCGCTCGTCGGAGATCGGATCCAGACCGTCGCCGTCAGAGGTCAGCGGCTCGTCGGGCTCGACTGCCCAGGAGCTCAGGTAGAAGCGATAGTCGTTCGCATCGTCGAACACCTTCTCCTCGGCCCACGTCGCCGTCGACTCGAGCATCCAGTTGTCCTGGAAGCTGTCGTAGACGAACTGCAGCGTGTGATTGAACTCGTGCGCCGCCGTGGCCTGGACCGGGACCTCGTACTCGTCGGCGTAGCGCGGGAACTGCGTGACGTCGTAGTCGTTGTCGAGCACGAGGTAGGACGGCACGCTCCGCTCGTCGCCCTCCGGCACGGCGAAGCCGTAGGCCTCGTCGCCGATGTCCGAGATGTAGACGTCAACGAGGTTCGACCCGCCGCGGCCGGCGTCGGGAAGCGGCGCGACCCAGCCGAGGGTCCCGACCTCGGTGGCGTAGGACTGCTCGAACGCGCCGGCCATGAACTCGACGTAGTCGGGCACTCCGTCCACGTTGGTGTCGGCGGCCGGCGGGGTGTCGGTCGTGGTGGTCACCCAGTGCAGGCAGAAATGGGCGGTGCAGGTGACGCGCTCGCTGGCCGGCGCGGCCGTCCATGCGCCCGGGCCCGTGCCGTCTCCGGGGCGGGCGAGGATGCGGTTCGCGCGCCGCCGGTCCGTCGCGCTCAGGTCGGCCTTGTTCCGCACGAGCTCGGCGATCGCCGTCGTCAGCCCGCGCTTGTCCTCGACGCCGCGACCGTCCAGCAGCTGCTCGACGTGCGCGAGCGCCTCCTCTGCGTCGGCGCGATCGGGGTCCTGTGCCTGCGCCGGCGCGGCGGCGAGCAGGAAGACGATCAGCAACGGCAAGGCACGGCGCATCCCCGTCACATGGTCGCAGGGCGGCACGCGTTTCCAACCCCCTTGCGGGGCGGGGGTTGCGGCGGGCGGCAAGCACCCCGCCCGCCGCGGTGGTCATCACGGCTTGAGCCTGAGCTTGGCCGTGCGGGAGGTGGTGCGGCCGTCGGCGCCCTTGAACGTGATCCGGACGGCGATCGTGACGGGCTTCTTGGCGCGCTTCAGGCGGGCTCTGGCCTTGGCCGTGAGCCCGACCTTCAGCGTGCCGGAGCCGCCGGCGGTCACGGCGAGGCGGCCCGCGCCGACCTTGGCCGGCTTGCGGCCGAGGCCGAGGCGCTTGGCCGTGGCCGCGTCGACGGTCGCGGTGGCCGTGAAGGTGCCGGCCGTGCCCGAGCCGGCGGTGAGGGTCAGCACCTTGGCCTTCGCGAGTCGCGGCGCGGCGCCGAGCTCGAGCTGGAGCAGCGTGGTGGGGGCGCCACCGCCGGCCGGCGCGCCGCCGCCGGACGGAGCCCTGCCCCCGCCGCTCGTCGTCGAGCCGCCGCCACCCGGCCGGTAGGGCTGGGTCGGCACGCCGCCGCCCCCGCCCGTGACCGCGGTGGCGGCGACGCTCACCGGCTGCTGGTCGCGGGTCCAGTTCCAGTCCGTGCCGTTCCAGCCGGCCTTGTCGTAGCTGCCGTTGACGACGACCGCCGTGATCCGCTCGTAGCGGCCCGGGTCGTCGAGCGTGACGGTGACCTTGCCGCCCTGCGGGATCACGCCGTCGGTGGTCTTCCAGACCTCGTCGCCGTCGCGGCCGACGAGCATGACCGCGCCCGCCGTGCCCGCCGGCAGCGCGCCCGTGAGCTGCAGCTTCGGGGCGTTCGTCTTGGCGACGTCGAAGAGCACGTACGCCGTGTGGTCGAGCTTGCCGGTGACGACGGAGCCGTCCGTGGGCAGCTGGACCCCGGCGCGCTTGACGTCGGGGAACGCGGCGCCGTCGTGCACGCCTGCGCCGGGCGCCTTCCACTCGGCGGTCGAGGCCGCGAAGTTGGCGAGCTCGTAGGAGAAGCCCGGCCCGTGGTACTCGCGGATCGCCTTGTCGTAGGCGCCGGGAGCGAAGGAGTCCTGGTTGAAGGAGAGCTCCCAGGCGCGGCGGACGACGCTCTCGTCGTAGGAGTCGTCGAGCCAGCGGTTGAAGACGGCCGAGCCGTAGACCTTGTCGCCCTGCTGGCGGTTGAAGCGGGTGATCGGCATCCCCGTCAGCTGCGACCACGAGTCGATGTACTGGAAGTAGTCGTCGATCGCGGGGTAGACCTTCTCCTCCATCCAGGTGGCGGTGGACTCGAACATCCACTTGTCCTGGAGCACGTCGTAGGCGAACTGGAGCACGTGGTTGTACTCGTGCGCCGCCGTGACCTTCAGGGGCTCCATCGGGTCGTCGTAGCCGTATTCGGCGTAGTCGTCGTCCATGACCATGAACGCGTACGGGTTCTGCGTGTCCTGGCCCGCGTCCGGCGCCGCGTAGCCGTAGAGGCCGAGCTTCCCGAGGTCCTTGAGGTAGATGTCGGTGAGCCCGAGCTCGTCGCCGCAGGCGCCGAGCGCATCGTCGGAGATCGGCTCGCGCCAGCCGAGGCCGCCGGCGAGCTCCTCGCCGTTCTCGCGCTTGTAGACGCCCTCGAAGACCGCCGCGACGTCGTAGATGTGGTCCGGGATCGTGGTCGGGTCCTCGTCCGCGCCGGGCGGGGCGTCCTGGCCCGACTCGACCCAGTGGAAGCAGAAGTGGTCCGACCAGGCCTCGGTGGCGGGAACGGAGTAGGGACCGCCGGGCTGGCCCGGCGTGTCGTCGGTGGGGCGGGCGAGCAGCTGCTCGGCGGCCTCGCGGTCGCCGGCCGCGAGCGCGGAGGCGCGACCGTAGAGGGAGGCGAGCGCCGGGGTCAGCTCGCGGCCGTCGCGGACGCCGGCGCCGCCGGCGAGCGTGGTCGCCTGGCGCAGCGCGCGCTCGGCGCTCGCCCGGTCGGCGCGCTCGGGTGCGGCCTGCGCCGGCGAGGTCGCGAGCAGGCCCACGAGGAGCGCGCCCACGACCACGGGGAGCCGCCGCAGGAGGGGGGAGGAGTCGAGAGTCATGGTCGCGCGATGGTCCCCGGACGGGGCGCCCGCGGCGATCCGGGGAACGCGACTTCAAGGTTCGGGCACCTCCGGGCGGAAGTGCGGGCGCCTCCCTAGCGCCGCGGCGCGCGCTCGGGCGGCCCGAGCACCTTCATCGCCGCCCGCAGCACCGGCTCCGGCATCCTCTGCGTCTGCTTCAGGGCCGCCATCCCGGCCTTGGAGCGGCGCGGCGTGCCGCGGCCGAACTGGCGCGACAGCGGCGGGCCGTCGGCCGGGAAGGAGTGGTGCAGCGGCAGCTCGCCGGCGGACTCGCCGAGCGCGCGCCCGATCACCATCCGCTGGATCTCGCTCGTGCCCTCGAAGATCGTGTAGAGCTTCGCGTCGCGGTACCACTTCTCGACCGGCAGGTCGGAGATGTAGCCCCAGCCGCCGCAGGTCTGGATCGCCTGCTCGGTCGCGCGCACGGCGACCTCGGAGGCCTTGAGCTTGCTCATCGAGCCCTCCGCGTGCTGGAACGGCACCCGGTTGGCGGCCATCCACGCCGCGCGCCAGGTCAGCAGCCGCGCGGAGTCGAGGTCGGCGGCCAGGTCCGCGAGCGCGAACGAGATGCCCTGCTTGTCGATGATCGGGCCGCCGAAGGCCTCGCGCTCGGTCGCGTAGCCCGTCGCGTACTCGAGCGCCGCTCGGGCGATCCCGAGCGCCTGCGCGGCGACCATCGGCCGCGTCTGCTCGAACGCGCCGAGCGTCGCCGAGCCGCCGTCCTTCTTGTCGCCGCGGCCCGCCGCCTCGGCCTGCGCCTCGCGCGCCCGCTCCAGCGACGCCTCGAGCTTGTCGTCGCCGCCGAGCAGGTGGTCGGCCGGCACGCGCACGCCGTCGAAGCGCAGCTCCGCGGTGTGCGAGGCGCGGCAGCCGAGCTTGTCGAGCTTGCGCACGAGCTCCAGCCCGGGCGTGCCGCCCGGCACGACGAACAGCGCCTGGCCGCGGTGGCCGAGCTCCGGGTCGACGGTCGCGTTGACGACGTGCACGTTCGCGATCCCGCCGTTGCCGATCCACATCTTGTGGCCGTCGATGACCCACTCGTCGCCGTCCCGGCGCGCCTTCGTGCGCAGGTTGCGCACGTCGCTGCCGCCCTCGGGCTCGGAGATCGCCAGCGCCGCGAGCTTGAGGTCGCCCGGGTCGCCGAAGCACTCGGGCGCCCAGCGCAGCAGCTGCTCCGGCGTGGCCGCCTGCGCCATCGCGCGACAGCGCCAGGCCCGGCATCACGACCGCCAGCCCGATCCCGGCGCAGCCCCAGAACAGCTCCTCCATGAACAGCGGCAGCGAGAGCCCGGTCGGATCGCCGATCAGGTCGCGGTAGAAGAGCGGGTTGTAGAAGCCCTCCCGCGCCGCGGCCTCGATCACCTCCCACGGGAACTCCTGCTCGCGGTCGTAGCGGGCGCGCGACCGGGCGCACCACCTCCTCGGCGAAGCGGTGGGTGCGCTCGATCAGGTCGAGCTGGGCGGGCGTGAGCGAGAAGTCGAAGCTCACTTCTCCATCACCGCCACCACGCCCTGGCCGCCCGCCGCGCAGATCGAGATCAGCCCGCGGCCCGAGCCCTTCTCGTCGAGCAGCTTCGCCAGCGTGGCGACGATCCGGCCTCCCGTCGCCGCGAACGGGTGCCCGGCCGCGAGCGAGGAGCCGTTGACGTTGAGCTTGGCGCGGTCGATCGTGCCCAGTCCGTTCTTCTCCCAGGCGGCGAGCGTCGCCAGCACCTGCGACGCGAACGCCTCGTGGATCTCGTAGAAGTCGAAGTCCTGCAGCGTCAGGCCGGCCTTCTCGAGCAGCTTCGGAACGGCGTGGACGGGCGCCATCAGCAGGCCGTCGGCGCCGTTGACGTAGTCGACGGCCGCCGTCTGCACGTGCGTGATGTGCGCGAGCACGGGCAGGCTGTGCTGCTGCGCCCACTCGTCGCTGGCCAGCAGCACGACCGCCGCGCCGTCGGACAGCGGGGTGGAGTTGCCGGCGGTCATCGTCGCGTCCTCGCCCTCGCCGAAGACGGGCTTGAGCTTGGCCAGCTTCTCGACGCTGGAGTCCGGGCGCAGGTTCTGGTCGCGCTCCAGGCCCGCGTAGGGCGTGACGAGGTCGTCGAAGAAGCCGCGGTCGTAGGCGGCGGCGAGGCGCTGGTGGCTCGCGGCGGCGAGCTCGTCCTGGTCCTCACGGCTGACGCTCCACTCCTTGGCCGTGATCGCGGCGTGCTCGCCCATGCTCAGGCCGGTGCGCGGCTCGGCGTTGCGGGGGATGTCGGGCACGACGTGGCGCGGCCGCAGCCTGCCGACGAGCTTCACGCGCTGGCCCGCGCTGCGCGCGCGCCGGGCCTCCATCATCACCTTGCGCAGCTCCTCGTTGACGCCCACCGGTGCGTCGGAGGCGGTGTCGGTGCCGCCCGCGATGCCGACGTCGATCTGGCCGAGCGCGATCTTGTTGGCCACGAGCACCGCGGCCTCGAGGCCGGTGTCGCACGCCTGCTGGATGTCGTAGGCGGGGGAGGTCGACGCGAGCTGGGAGCCGAGCACGGACTCGCGCGTGAGGTTGAAGTCGCGCGCGTGCTTGAGCACGGCGCCGGCGACGACCTCGTCGATCTGCTCGCCCTGGAGCGAGAAGCGCGCGACCAGGCCGTCGATCGCGGCGGTCAGCATCGCCTGGTTGGACTCGGTCGCGTAGGGCCCGTTGGCGCGGGCGAAGGGGATCCGGTTGCCGCCGACGACGGCTGCATGGCGTGGGGAGGTCATGGGTACATCATCTCATGTACCCTCGATCGAGGTAATCATGCCATCGGACCGATACCAGCAGCTCACCGCCCTGCCCCCGGGGCGCTTCATCGCCAAGCGGCTCGGCCTGCCCGAGTCGCGGCCGCTCCGCCGCTACGAGCCCGGCCAACCCGCCCTCGCCGGACCCGCCGTGATCGGCGGTGACGGCCGCATGGGCGACACCGTCGCCGCAACGCTCGCGGGGCTCGGCGCCGAGATCCGCCAGGTCCTGCCCGACGAGGACGTTCGGTCGGGCGCGCTCGTCTTCGACGCCACCGGCATCGAGGACTCCACCGGCCTGAAGGCGATCTACGGGTTCTTCCACTCCTCGATCCGCTCGCTCGGCCCGAGCGGCCGGCTCGTCGTGCTCGGCACGCCGCCGGAGCTGTCGGAGAGCCGCGCGCAGGCGGTCGCCCAGCGCGCGCTCGAGGGCTTCGTCCGCTCCGCGGCCAAGGAGCTGCGCCAGGGCGCCACGGGCCAGCTCGTGTACGTCGCGCCGGGCGCGGAGGCCAACGCGGAGTCGACGCTGCGCTTCCTGCTCAGCGCCCGCTCGGCCTACGTCTCCGGCCAGGTGATCCGGATCGGCGCGGGCGGGAAGACCGACCCGCGGGACTGGGAGCAGCCGCTGGCCGGCCGCGTCGCGGTCGTCACGGGCGCCTCGCGCGGCATCGGCGCCGCGATCGCCCGCACGCTGGCGCGCGACGGCGCCACGATCGTGGGCGTCGACGTGCCCGCCCAGGGCGACGACCTCGCCGACGTCGTCAACGAGGTCGGCGGCTCCTCGCTGCTGCTCGACATCACCGACGAGGACGCGCCCGCGCGGCTCGCCGAGCACCTGAAGGAGCGCCACGGCGGCGCGGACGCGGTCGTCCACAACGCCGGCGTCACGCGCGACCGCACGGTCGCGCGCATGAGCGAGGAGGAGTGGGACCTCGTGCTGGCGATCAACCTGACCGCGCAGGAGCGCCTCAACGACGCGCTGCTCGAGGGCGGGGTGCTGCGCAAGGGCGGCCGGATCGTGACCGTCTCCTCGATCGGCGGCATCGCCGGCAACCGCGGTCAGACCAACTACGGCGCGTCCAAGGCGGGCGTGATCGGGATCGTCGAGTCGCTCGCGCCCGTGCTGGCCGAGCAGGGGCAGACGATCAACGCGGTCGCGCCCGGCTTCATCGAGACCCAGATGACCGCCGCGATGCCGCTCGGCACGCGCGAGGCGGGCCGGCGGATGAACTCCGTCGCCCAGGGCGGCCTGCCCGTCGACGTGGCCGAGACGATCGCGTGGCTGGCGAGCCCGGCCTCGGGCGGCGTCAACGGCAACGTCGTGCGGGTCTGCGGCCAGAGCCTGATCGGCGCATGACGGAAGTCCGCGAGCTGTCCTCGCCGCCGAGCCTGACCGCGCTGTACCCGCGGGCGGTCGGCGTGCCGCTGCTGCGGAAGGTATTGGGTCCCCGCCCGCCCCTCGGCGCGGGCCGCGAGCTGCCCGATACGCAGCTCGAGGTCCGCGACGTCGAGACGGATCCCCGGCGCCTCGCCGCGTACAACGATGTCTGCGGGTTCGGGCAAGCGGACGTGCTGCCGCCGACCTACCCGCACATCGTCGCGTTCCCGCTGGCGGTCCGGATCATGGCCGAGCGCGCGTTCCCGTTCCCGCTGCTCGGCCTCGTGCACATCGGCAACGAGATCGTCCAGCACCGGCCGATCGGCGCCGATGAGGCGCTGACCGTGCGCGTGCGCGCGCAGGACCTCGAGCCGCACGACCGCGGCACGCAATTCGCGATGGCCGCCGAGGCGCGCGCGGGGGAGGAGCTCGTGTGGAGCTCGCGCAACGTCTACCTGCGCCGGCACGGCAAGCCGGACGGCGACCGCGGCGACCGCGCGCGGCGACCGCGGCGGCAACGCCGGCCGCTCGGGCGGCGAGCGCGAGCCGGCGGCGCCCGCGCGCGACCACTGGCGCGTGCCCGGCGACATCGGCCGCCGCTACGGCGCGGTCTCGGGCGACCGCAACCCGATCCACCTCCACGGCTGGAGCGCGAAGCTGTTCGGCATGCCGCGGCCGATCGCCCACGGCATGTGGCTAAAGGCGCGCTGCCTGGCCGAGCTCGAGCCGACGCTGCCCGATGCGTTCACCGTCGACGTGCGCTTCAAGCTGCCGCTGTTCCTGCCCGCGCAGGTGGCATTCGGCATGCGCGAGGCCGGGGGCTTTGAGGTCCGCGACGCGAGCAGCGGCAAGCCGCACCTGAGCGGGGCGCTGACCGGGCGCGCATGAGCCAGGGCGCGGACGTGCGGCTGACGATCGGCGAGCTCGCCGAGGCAGCGGGCATGACCGTCCGCAACGTCCGCAACCACCAGGCGCGCGGGCTGATCGCGCCGCCGTCGCTCGTCGCGCGCACGGGCTACTACGGGACGGAGCACCTCGAGCGGCTCAAGCTCATCCGCGCGATGCAGGCCGAGGGCTTCAACCTCGAGGCGATCGGCTGTCTGCTCGGCGGCGCGCCGGACGCGCCGCCCGTGCCGCCGGAGGACCTGGCGCGGCGCTGGGGCGTCTCCGAGGCGGCCGCGCGGCACGCGGCGCTGGCGATGCGCGAGGTGGCGGCGCTGTTCGACCGGGCGCTGACGCGGTGACGCTGCCCGACCCGCACGCGCAGCTGCGCACGCTGCGCGAGTCGCTCGCGCTGGCCGCCCGGCCCGCCGAGGAGCAGGTCGCCGCGCTGCCCGGCGACGCCGCAGGCCAGCTGCGCCGCATCCACGAGGACATTGCGCACCTGGCGCCCGGCCTGCTTGCCGCCGGCGTGCTCGATGGCGAGGCCTTCCGCCGCCTGTCCGCGTTCGATCGCCACCACGAGGAGATGAGCGAGGAAGAAGGGCTCTGGAGCGAGGAGGCCCTGCGCGGCGACGCCCGCTGGGAGGAGAGCCGCTCGCTCGCGGCCGCCGCCCTGGCGGCGATCGCTCAGTAGGGCCCGCGCTTCCAGCCGCCGAGCAGCTTGCGCCGCTCCGCGCGCTGTCCGCGCTGCAGATCGAGCACCTCGAGCAGCGACTGGTCTCGATCGAGCGCATGGAAGAGGTGATAGGGCTTCGGGTCGTCGGAGGGGACGGTCCCGCACAGCAGCTGCCAGTCCGCACGCTCGTCGTCGTCGCGCGCGACGATCCTCACGGGCTCGCGGCCGTCCGCGACCGGGGCGGTGGCGATCGCCATGGTGTGGTGGAGCCAGTGCAGCATCCACTGGGCCCGGCGGTCCTGCAGCATCGCCTCGTCGGCCACCCACCAGACGTAGTCGAGCGTGTCGTGGGCGAGCGCCTCCTCGCGCGTGAGGTCCGGGCCACCCTCCGGCACGTCCTCGAACGGCTCGTCCACCAGGCTGAACGCGTGGCCGTCCTCGGACATGCGGACCTCTGCGTGGAAGGAGCCGCCGCCCTCGTTGCCCGCGCCGATCCCGATCGTGATCCGCCCGGCCAGATCGTCGTGGCCCGAGGTCCAGCCGAGCGCGTAGGAGGCGAGCTCGCCGCGGTGGGACACGCTCTCGCCGAAGGCGCGGCGCTCCGTCCCGCCGCAGTGCGGGCACTCGCGCTCGATCAGCCGGCCCTCGGTGATCCGCATCCCGCCCACAGCGGGAGCGTACGCATCAGCGGGCGAGCACCGCGCGGATCAGCTCGGTCGCCGCGTCGGCGAGCTCGCCCATCCGCTCGGCGTGGCCGGCCTCGACGGCCTCCAGCATCAGCTCGTCCAGCCCGCCGACCACGGCCGTCGCGAGCGCGGGGGTGAGGGCGCGGATGCCGTCCTCCTCGGCCTCGGCGGCGAGCGAGAACGCCCGCAGCTGCTCGGCGTAGCGGCGCTGGACCTCCCGGCGCAGCACCCGCGCGCGCGGCCCGGCCGCGTGGATCTCCAGCACCGCCGCGCGCATCAGCTCGGGCTCGCCGGCGACGCGCTCGAAGTAGGCGCGCGCGGCCGCCCCGATCCGCTCCTGCCACGGGCCGCGCGCGGTGGCGACCGCGTTGGAGATCAGCTCGAGCAGCTCCTCCGTCGTCTCGGCGTAGAGCGCGAGGAAGCACGCCTCCTTGTCGGCGAAGTGCTCGTAGAACGTGCGCTTGGACACGCGCGCTACGCGTACGACGTCCGCGATCGTGACCGCCCCGTAGCCCTTCTCGGCGATCGCCGTCGCGAGTCCCTCCGTCAGCCGCGCGCGGTGCCCCGCGGCGGCCGGCCTGGTCGTCGTCGTGGCCATCAAGCGGTCTGCTTGTCCTGCTCCTCGACCGGGGCGGCGACGGGCATCGCCACGCTCGTCGTCCCGTAGTAGCGGCCGAGCGCCTGCACCTCGGCCTCCATCTGCGGCACCATCCTCGCCACCTCGCGCCTCATCGCCCAGTAGCCGACGGAGCCGGTGGTGAGCGTGCGCAGCGCCTGGATCAGGGCGATCGCCTTGGGCACGTAGACGCGCCGGCGGCGGCGCTCCATGCCATGGACGATCGCGTCCGCGCATTCCTCGACCGAGGTCGTGGCGTTCATCGGCCAGGGGAACTTGTCGAAGGCCTCGTCGAAGCTCTTGAGGTCCTTGCGCTGATCGCGCACCAGGTCGGTGTCGATCCAGCCGGGGTGCACGGAGCCGACCTTGACGCCCTTGTGGGCGACCTCGAGCCGCAGGCAGTTGGCGAACTGCTCGACCGCGGCCTTGGAGGCGGCGTATGCGGCCAGCCCGGGCGCCATCGTGAAGGCGGCCGTGGAGGAGATGATCATCACGTAGCCGCGGCGCTCGGTGACGTACGGGAGCGCGGCGCAGACGGTGCGCACGACGCCGTTGACGTTGATCTCGATCGTGCGCAGCAGCACCTCGGGCGGGCTGATCGCGACCGTGCCGCTGTTGCCGACCCCGGCGTTGGCGAGCACCACGTCGATCCCGCCGAACGCGGCCACGGTGCCCGCGACGGCGCCGTCGAGCTGCTCCTGGCTGGTGACGTCGGCCTCGAACCACACGGCGCGCTCGCCCAGCTCGTCGGCGAGCGCCCGCAGGCGGTCCGGCTCCAGGCCCACGAGCGAGACGCGGGCGCCCTTGGCGACCGCCCGGCGGGCGGTCTCGGCGCCGATGCCGCGGGCGGCGCCGGTGATCAGCACGACCTTGTTCTGGAGTCCCATGCAGGGACCGTACCCGCTTGGTACCCCTTCGTACCGTTCAGCGCGTGAGGCGGCGGGCGGTGGCCGCCGCGCTGGCCGCCCGGCCGGCGAGGCGGCCGAGCTGGCGCGCCTCCGCCTTGCTGAGCCGGTTCGGCCGGCCGCGCGACTTCACCAGCAGCTTGCGGACCTGCTCGCGCTCGTCCGGCGTGAGCGCGCTCCACCCGGCCTGCAGCCAGAGGAAGACGATCGACGAGCGGCGGCGCAGCTCGGCCCAGGGGATCTCCTCGGGCTTCGGGAGCGGTCTGCGGCGCAGCGCGGGCACCCTCGGCAGGCTACCCGCGGGCGCCTCAGCACTGATCCCTCATGTTGGGGTTGATCTCGAAGCGGATCCCCTGCGTGCCCACGTACACCGCGTTCGGATCGGCGGGGCCGGCGATCAGCAATTCGCGCGACGACTGGCCGTTGACGACCGTGTTGATCACGACCGCCACGCCGCCGCCGCGCTCGGGGAACGTGTAGCCCTCCGCGAACGACCACGTGCCCTCGCGCCGGGCGGCGGAGTCGCAGATCTCGCCCGAGACGCTGTTCCAGTCGGCCTGCTGGTAGCGGAACACGCCGTTGGCGTAGAGGAAGATCCGGTAGTAGGTCTGCGTCACGCTCCCCGCCGTCATCCGCTCGAGCAGCAGGTCGCCGGAGCCGAGCGCCGCCCGGGCGGCCGCGTCGTCGCGCGTGAGCGTCACGCCGGGCGCGGCGGGCGGGGCGGGCGCGCCGCCGCCGCCGGGGGCAGGCGTCGAGCCGCCGGGCGCGGGCGCCGCGGGCGCGGCAGGGGTCGAGCGCGTCTGCTTGACCGTCCCGGACGCCGTCCTGACGGAGATCTTCACCTTGGTCGCGTAGAGCCCGGCGAGCTGGGCCGCGCTCAGCGCGCCCGAGCGCCACGTGCTCTTGCGCGCGGACTTGGCGCCCTGCTTGAGCTTGTACGTCGCCGCGCCCGCGGCGACCTTGACCGCGCGCGGCCGGGTCCGGGCGGTGAACTTCTTGCCCGATGTCACCGTGACGACCAGCCGGCTGCCCGCGAACGAGGGCTTGGTCTTGAGGCTGGGCGCCGCCGTCGCGGCGCCGGGGAGTGCGAGCGCGCCAACCGCGGCGAGGGCGGCGAGCATGACGTACCGGTTCATGGAGCGACGCTACAGCGCCGCCCCACGACCGGCAACCCTTCAGGTGCTCAGCGCGCGCTCGTCGACCGAGTCGGGCTGGGAGGCGATCATCGGCCCGTCGCCGGACGGGTCGGCGACGCCCTCCTCGACCCACTCATAGCGGCCCTCGAGGACCGCCTGGGCGCCCGCGTAGTTGGCGTCGTCGTTGTTGGACCACAGCTCGTCGAACAGGCGGTCGACGCGCCCGCGGGCCTGCTTGCAGAACAGGTCGGCGAGCTCGTAGGCCTGCTCGGCGAGGTCCGGCCGCTCGCCCTTGATCGTGTTCGCGTAGGTCGCCGCCGACGCGATCGCGTACAGCTCGGCGCCGATGTCCACGATCCGCCCGAGGAACGCCTGCTTCTTCTCGAGCTTGGCCTGCCAGCGGCCCATCGCGTAGAACGTCGTGCGCGCGAGCTTGCGCGAGTGGCGCTCGACGAAGCGCAGGTGCGTGGCCAGCGAGCCGAACTCGTCGTAGGACCCGGGCTTGAGGCCCTCGCCGACGGTCAGGCCCGGGAGCCACTTGGCGTAGAACTTGCCCGCCCCGACGGCGGCCTTGGCCTTCGTCGAGAGGTCGCCGTCGCCCTCGAGGATCTCTCCGGCGACCTGCAGGTGCTGGTCGACCGCCTCGCGGGCGATCAGCAGGTGCATGATCTCCGTGGAGCCCTCGAAGATGCGGTTGATGCGCATGTCGCGCAGCGCCGCCTCGACGGGCACCGGCTTCTCGCCGCGGTCCTTGAGCGACTGGGCGGTCTCGTAGCCGCGGCCGCCGCGGATCTGCATCAGCTCGTCGAGCACGAGCCAGCCGTTCTCCGACGCGTAGAGCTTCGCGATCGCGGCCTCGATGCGGATGTCGTTCTTCTTGTCGTCGGCCAGGCGGGAGGAGACGTCGAGCATCGCCTCGAGGCCGAACGCGGTCGCCGCGATGTACGCGATCTTCTGCGCGACGGCGTCGTGCTTGCCGACGGGCTGGCCCCACTGGACGCGCTCCGTCGACCACTCGCGTGCGACCTTCGTCGCCCACTTGGCGTTGCCGACGCAGATCGCCGGCAGCGCGAGGCGGCCGGTGTTGAGCGTGGAGAGGGCGATCTTGAGGCCCATGCCCTCCTTGCCGATCAGGTTCTCCTCCGGCACGAAGACGTCCTCGAGCACCGTCACGGAGTTCTCGATGCCGCGCAGGCCCATGAAGGCGTTGCGGCTCTCGACGGTGACGCCGTCGGTCGAGTAGTCCAGGACGAACGCGCTGATGCCGCCGCGGTGGCCGTCGACGCCCTTGGGGACCTGGGCCATCACGACGACGATGTCGGCGATCGCGCCGTTGGTCGCCCACAGCTTGCGGCCGTTGAGCAGGTAGCCGCCGTCGGTCGGCGTGGCCGTCGAGCCGAGCCGCGCCGGGTCGGAGCCGACGTCGGGCTCGGTGAGCAGGAAGGCGGAGATGTGGTCCTTGGCCACCTTCGGCAGCCACTTCTGCTTCTGCTCCTCGGAGCCGAACAGCATCAGCGGCTCGGCGACGCCGATCGACTGGTGCGCCGAGAGCAGCGTGGCCAGCGAGGAGTGCCAGGTGCCGGCCAGCGCGAGCGCCTTGTTGTAGTAGACCTGCGAGAGCCCGAGGCCGCCGTACTGCTCGGGCACCTTCATGCCGAGCGCGCCGAGCTTCTTGAGGCCGTCGATCGCGGCCTCGGGGATCTTGGAGTCGCGCTCGATCTCGAGCGGGTCGACGTGCTCGGTGAGGAACGCGCGCAGCTTGCCGAGGAACGCCTCGCCCTTCTCGACGGCCTGCGCGTCCAGCTTGGGCTGCGGGTGGATCAGGTCGAGCCGGAAGTTGCCCAGGAACAGCTCCTTGCCGAAGCTCGGGAGCTTCCAGTCCTGCTCGCGCGCCGCCTCCGCGACCTGCCGTGCCTGCTGCTCGCTGACTTGGGTCGACAACGTGTCCTCCAGGTTCAAGGGTTCAGGTACATCTTGGTACCCGGGTTCGCGGGAGGTGAGGCGTGTAGCCTCGACGCGCCGTGTGGCGAGCGATCCTGGGCATCCTGGCGGCGGCCGCCGCGTCGCCGCTGCTCGTGCGCGCGGCACCGGGCTACGACCCGTGGTCATGGCTGCTGTGGGGGCGAGAGGTCGCCGGCGGGAGCTTGTCGACCGTCGACGGGCCCGCCTTCAAGCCGCTCCCGGTCGCGGTCTGCGCGCTGCTCGCGCCGCTCGGGAGCGCCGCGCCCGTCGTGTGGGTCGTGATGGTGCGCGCCGCCGCCGGCGCCGCTCTCGTGCTCGCGTACGGCCTCGGGCGTGAGCTCGCTGCCGGCCGCGAAGCGGCCCCACGGCGGTGGGCGCCGGTCGCGGGTGGCGCCCTCGCGGTGGCCGGTGTGGCGCTCGCGGGCGGCTTCGCGCTCGAGACGGCGCGCGGGGGCGAGGCGCCGCTCGTGATCGCGGCGGCGCTCGGCGCGATCGCGTGCTGGCGGGCCGGGCGGCTGCGCGCGGCGCTGGCGCTCGGGGCGGCCTGTGCGCTGCTGCGGGTGGAGGCGTGGCCGTTCCTCGCGCTCGCCGGCGTGGTGGCGTGGCGCAGCGAGCCCCGCACCCGCGCGCTGCTCGGCGCGCTCGCGGTGCTCGTGCCCGCGGCGTGGTTCGTGCCCGAGTGGCTCGGCTCGGGCGACGTGCTGCGCTCGGGCGCCCGCGCGCGGGTCCCGAACCCCGGCCAGCCGGCGCTCGCGGACGTCCCCGCGCTGGCGTCGCTGTGGGCGGCGGCGAAGCTGCTGCTCGTGCCGCTCTGGCTCGGCGTCGTGCTCGCGCTGCGAGAGCCGCTCACCCGCGCGCCGGCCCTGGCCGGGGGCGCCTGGGTGGTGCTCGTCGCGCTGATGGCTCAGGCCGGCTTCTCCGGCGAGCCTCGCTACGCGCTGCCCGGCGTGGCCCTGCTGGCCGTCGCCGGAGCGGCCGGCGCGGCCGGGGCCGCCCAGGCGTGGGCCCCATCCGCGTGGCTCAGGCACGCGGATGGGGCCCACGCTCCCGTGGGGCTGCGGATCGTGGCCGCGGCGGCGGTGCTCGTCGTGGCGGTGGTGGCGCTCACGGAGCTGCGCGACGTGCGCTCCGCCCAGGCGCACCAATGGGCGCTCGCGCGCGACCTCGACGCCGCGGTGCGGGCCGCGGGCGGCCGCCAGGCCGTGCTCGCCTGCGGGCGGCCGTACGTGGGGCCGTACCGGGGGCCGCTGATGGCCTATGCGCTCGACGTGACCAAGCGCACGGTCGAGCCCGACGACCGCCCGCAGGCTCCCGGCGTCGTGTTCCGCGCGCGGCTCACCTCCGCGTCCGACCCGGCGCCCGAGGCAGGGCCGCCGTTCGAGGCTGCCGCGCGGGTGGGGGAGTGGCAGGTGCTCCGCTCCTGCGCCGCGAATTAGGGTTCCCTAATATGTTGCCGCGTCGATGCGGCTCGCGCTCATCATCCTCGCCGTCCTGGCGCTCGCCCTCGGCGGCGCCTACGCCGCCTTCGGCCGCGGCGACGACCTCGACGACATCAGGATCCCGGAGGTCGCGACCGAGTCCGGCACCGCGCACCACTTCGACGTCCGCGCCTTCGCGAAGGGCTTCAACCGGCCGACCTGGGTCGGCCAGGCCCTCGGCGACGACGCCCTCTGGGTGACGGAGCAGTCCGGCCGCGTGTACCGCCTCGACGGACACCGGAGGACGCTCGCGCTCGACCTCGGCGACCGCGTGAAGCTCGGCGCCGAGCAGGGCCTGCTGGGCATCGCGTTCCACCCCGACTTCGCGACGGACCGCCGCGTGTACCTGCACTGGTCCGACCCCAAGGGCGACACGCGCGTGGCCGAGTTCGAGGCCCGCCGCGACGGCCGCATCGACCCCGAGCCGCTGCGCGAGCTGCTGTTCGTCGACCAGCCCGAGGAGAACCACAACGGCGGCCAGCTGCTGTTCGGGCCCGACGGCCGCCTGTACCTCGGGCTCGGCGACGGCGGCGGCGCCTTCGACCCGCGCCGCACCGCCCAGGACCCCGGGAACAAGCTCGGCAAGATCCTCGCCGCCGACGTCCGCAAGCCCGAGCCGGGCTGGGAGACCGTCCTGACCGGCCTGCGCAACCCGTGGCGCTTCTCGTTCGACGCCGCGCTCGGCGAGCTGTGGATCGGCGACGTCGGCCAGGACGACTACGAGGAGATCGACCGCGTGCAGCTCGAGCCCGACGAGCCGCCGAAGAACCTGGGCTGGAGCGCCTTCGAGGGCTCCCACCGCATCAAGGGCCACGACCTCGACGAGGCGGGAGAGCTCGTCTGGCCCGTCGCCCAGTACGCGCACCCCGAGGGCTGCTCGGTCACGGGCGGCGTGGTCTACGCCGGCTCCGCGCTGACGAAGCTCGGCCGCCGCTACGTCTACGGCGACTTCTGCTCGGGCGCGCTCTACACCCTGAAGGGCACGCCCGAGGGCCGTGCCACCGACGCCCGCCGCGAGCAGGCCAAGGTGCCGGGCCTCACCCACATCGGGACGACGAACGACGGCGAGCTGCTCTTCGCCTCGGGCAACGGCGCGCTCTATCGCGCGGTGGAACCCGCCGCCGGCTCCGGCTCCTGATCCGCGGCGAGCGCGTTGACCGGCCCGTCGAGCCACACGCGCACGCGGTCGCCCGGGTGCCAGGCGGGGAAGCCCAGCCGCCGGCTGCGCAGCCGCAGGCCGGAGCGCAGCTCGAGGTGCACGAGCTGGTCGTGGCCGTAGAAGGAGCGGTCGAGCACCACCGCCTCGGCCGCGTCGCGCGAGCCGCCGGAGCCGTGGCCGATCGCGACCGACTCCGGGCGGATCACGACCTGCACCTCGCCCGAGAGCTCGCTCCCGGCCGAGAAGCGGCCCAGCTCGCACTCGACCATCCCGCCCTCCGCGGTGCCGGGCAGGACGTCGGCCTCGCCGAGGAACTCCGCCACCCAGCGCGAGCTCGGGCGGTCGTAGACCTCCTCGGGCGAGCCCGTCTGGATCACGCGCCCGTCGCGCAGCACGGCGACCGCGTCGGCGAGCGAGAGCGCCTCGGCCTGGTCGTGGGTGACGAGCAGCGCACTGGCGCCTGCGGCGCGCAGGATCTGGGCGACCTCCTCGCGGAGCGCCTCACGCAGGCCGGCGTCGAGGGCGGCGAACGGCTCGTCGAGCAGGATCACCTCGGGGTCGGCCGCCAGCGCGCGCGCCAGCGCGACCCGCTGGCGCTCGCCGCCGGATAGCTCGTGCGGGTAGGCCTTCGCGCGGTCGGAGAGCCCGACGAGCGCGAGCGTCTCGCCGACGCGCTCGCGCCGGCCGGCGCCGAAGCCGACGTTGCCCGCCACGTCGAGGTGCGGGAACAGGGCGCCCTGCTGGAAGACCATCCCGATCCGGCGCTGCTCCGGCTCGACCCAGGTCCCGTTGCCGGCGACGAGCCGCCCGCCGATCCGCACGCACCCCGCGTCGGGGCGCTCGAAGCCCGCGATCATGCGCAGCAGCGTGGTCTTGCCGGACCCGCTCGGCCCGAGCAGGGCGACGAGCTCGCCGCGCCCGACCCGCAGGCTGGCCCCGTCGACCGCGTTCAGCGCGCCGAACGAGCGGCTCAGGTCGTCGGCTTCGATGGCGCAGGAGTCGCTCACGGCGGGCAATTCTGACTCGCAGGGTCGGGAAAGCGCGTCTTAGGCTAGCCTAACTCGCCATGCTCGGAGCCCTCATCCGGCGCCGTGGGCGTCTGCTCGCCGTGATCGCTCTCCTGCTCGCCGTCCTCGTGGGCGCCGCCGTGGTGGCGTTCGGCCGCTCCGCCGACGTCGTCGTCTACAACGGCCGCTCGCAGTACGGCGACGAGGCCGCCTTCACGGCCTGGGAGGGCGAGACGGGCAAGTCGCTCGAGCTGCGCGCCGGCAGCGCGCCCGAGCTGTTCGAGCGCCTGCGCAGCGAGGGCGCCGACACCCCGGCCGACCTGCTCGTGACGACCGACCTCGCGAACCTGTGGCGCGCGAAGGAGGCCGGGATGCTCCAGCCGGTCTCCACCCCGAGGCTCGAGTCGCAGGTGCCGTCCGAGTACCGCGACCCGGACGAGGAGTGGTGGGGGATGAGCCTCCGCATCCGCACGCCGATGCGCTCCGCCGAGCGCGTCGGCGAGCAGGCGGTCGGCTCCTACGAGGACCTCGGGAAGCCGCAGTTCCGCGGCAAGCTGTGCCTGCGGACCTCCAACAACGAGTACAACCAGTCCTTCGTCGCCGACCGGCTCGCCAAGCGCGGCGCGGCCGACACGGAGAAGCTGCTGCGCTCCTGGATGGCCAACGAGCCGCAGATCTTCGGCTCCGACGTGGACGTGCTGGAGGCGATCGCCGCCGGCCGCTGCGACGTCGGCCTGACCAACCACTACTACCTCGGCCGCATGCTCGAGGACAAGCCCGACTTCCCGGTCGCGCCCGCCTGGCCCGACCAGGACGGCGCCGGCGCGCACACCAACCTCTCCGGCGTCGCGCTCGTGAAGGGCACCGAGCACGAGGCGGACGCCGTCTCGCTGATGGAGTACCTGACCAGCCCGCCGGCGCAGGAGGAGGTCGTCGAGAACTCCGAGCTCGCGGCCAACCCCGACGTCGCGCCGCCCGAGCACATCCGCGACTGGGCCGGCGTCAAGCGCGACCCGATCGACGTCGAGCGCGCCGGCAAGCTGCTGCCGGGCGCGATCGCCCTGATGCAGAAGGTCGGGTGGAGGTAGCCACAGCCCCGGCGCGCCCCAGGCGCGCCAGGCGGCGCCCGCCCGGCTGGGCGGTCGCTTCCGCGCTCGTCGCGCTGGTGGTCGCCGGGCCGCTGGCCGCGCTGCCGCTGGCGTTCGTCTTCGAGCCCGACGCGTTCGGCGCCGTGGCCGACTCGCTGCTCGGCGAGGCGCTGCGCGCGAGCCTGGTGCTGGCGCTCGGGGTCGGGGCGGGGACGCTGCTGCTCGGCGGGTCGCTGGCGGCGCTCGTGTCCTTCTACGACTTCCCGGGGCGGCGCTGGCTCGACTGGGCGCTCGTGCTGCCGCTGGCGATGCCGGCCTACGTGCTCGTGTTCGTGCTACTCGGCCAGTACGACGAGGCGAGCCCGCTCCAGAGCGCGCTGCGGAGCGTGCTCGGCGACGGCTTCCAGCTCCCGCAGGTCCGCTCCACGCTCGGCACGATCCTCGTCCTGACGCTCGTGCTCTACCCGTACGTCTACGTGCTCGGCCGCGGCGCGTTCCTGGAGCAGTCGCGCGACACGATGGAGGCGGCGCGGACGCTCGGGCTCGGTCACGCGCGCGCGATCGCGCGCGTGGCGCTGCCGCTCGCCCGCCCCGCGCTGGCCGCCGGCGCCGCGCTGGCGGTGATGGAGGCGCTGGCCGACTTCGGCGCCGTCAACCTCCTCAACTACCGCGCGATGACCGACGCGATCTACCGCGTGTGGTACGGCGCCTTCGACCAGGCGGCGGCGCTGCAGCTCGCCACGATCCTGCTCGGGCTGACGCTGGCGCTGATCGCGCTCGAGCGGCTGATGCGCGGCCGGGCCCGCTACCACGGCGCGCTCGCACGTGGGGAGGCGGTCGTCCCGCGGCGGCTGCACGGCCCGCGCGCCTGGCTGGCCGCCGTGCTGCCGTGCCTGCTGCTGGCGCTCGTGCTCGTGGGTCCGCTCGTCCAGCTCGTGGCGTGGGCGGTCGAGTCGGTGGGGGAGGGCGCCTCAGGCACCGACCTGCTGCAGGACGCGCTCACGAGCCTCGCCCTGGCCGGCATCGCCGCGCTCGTGGCCGCCGCGACCGCGACGGTGATCGTCTACGGCCGCCGCACGCGGCCGTCGCGGCTGGGGGCGATCGCCTCCCGGCTGGGCGCGCTCGGCTACGCCGTGCCGGGCACGGTCGTCGCCGTGGCGGTCTACACGCCGCTGGCCTGGCTGGACCGCAGGCTCGCCGACGGCGGCCGCGACCTGCTGGGCATCGACCTCGGGCTGCTCTTCACGGGCACGATCCTCGGGCTGGTGGTCGCCTACGTCGTGCGCTTCCAGGCGCTGGCGCTGTTCTCGGTCGACACGCGCATGCGCCGCGTCGACCCGGCGCTCGACGATGCGGCGCGCTCGCTCGGCGCCGACGCCAACCGCGTGCTGGCCGACGTGCACCTGCCGCTGCTGTGGCCCGGCATCGTCACGGCCGCGCTGCTGGTGTTCGTCGAGGTGATGAAGGAGCTGCCCGCGACCGCGCTGTTGCGGCCGCTCGGCGGGGACACGCTGGCGGTGGCGGTGTGGGAGGCCACGCGCGACTCGCGCTTCGAGGTCGCCGCGCTGCCGGCGCTGCTGATCGTCGCCGTCGGGCTCGTGCCCGTGCTGCTGGCGATCCGCTCGACGCGCCGCGACCCCGCGGCGCTCGTCGGCCCCGAGCGCTGATCGCCGCCGTGCCTACACGAACGCCGGGTCCTCGGCCTCGTGGAGGAGGAAGCCGGCGGCGTCCAGCACGTTGCGTTCGCGCAGGCGCTGCAGGCGCGAGGTGCACTCGGGGTTCGGGTCCCAGGCGGCGACGGCCGCGGACTCCGGCAGCGGCTTGAGGCCGTTGGTCTCCGGCTCGTCGAAGGCTTGGCGCAGCCACGCGAGGTCGTCGGCGATCCGGCGCGGGCGCGGGGCGTCCGCCTCCGGGTTCCAGTGGTCTTCGTCGCGGCGGCGCTCGGGGACGCCGGGCGGGCGGGTGAGGGCCACGCCGAGGGCCGCGAGCCAGTCGGGCTGATTTCTCACGAGCTCGAGCATGTCCTTACGCCTTTCCGCTGGAGAGCAGGATCAAACGGCCGCTAACCGGCGCATCGCGCGCCCCCGCGCGTTAGGACTCACGGTCCATGCGCGCCGTCCTCGCCATCTTCGCACTGCTCGCCTCGGCTTCGACGGCCGCGGCCGCCCCGCCCAACGTCGAGATCCGCCGCACCTCGCACGGGATCCCGCACATCAAGGCCAAGACCTTCTACGGCGCGGCCTACGGCTACGGGTACGCGTTCGCCCAGGACAACCTGTGCGAGATGGCCGAGACGTACGTGACGGTCAACGGCGAGCGCTCGCGCTACTTCGGGCCGGACGGGAGCTACGAGAGCCGTGGCAACGGGGGAGAGTTCAACAACCTCGACTCGGACTTCTTCTTCCAGCGGATCAAGGACGACCGCGTCGTCGAGGGGCTGCTCGAGCAGCCGCCGCCGTCGGGCCCGCTGCCCGAGATCCGCGAGGGCGCGCGCGGCTACGCGGCCGGCTACAACGCCTATCTCGCCGAGGTCGGCGCGGGCGGCATCTCCGACCCGCGCTGCCGCGGCAAGGCGTGGGTACGCCCGATCAGCGAGATGGACGCCTTCCGGCGCTTCTACCAGCTGGCGCTGCTGGCCTCCTCGGGCGTCGCGGTCGACGGCATCGCGCAGGCGCAGCCGCCGACGCCTGCCGCGGGCGGCGGTGGCGGCCCCATCCTCCCGCCGCTGCCCACGCCCGGCGACCTCGGCACGCTCGAGGACCGGCTGCCGCTCGGCGACCTCGGCTCCAACGCCGTCGCGCTCGGCAAGGAGGCGACGAGCGACCGCAAGGGCCTGCTGCTCGGCAACCCGCACTTCCCCTGGGACGGGCCCGAGCGCTTCTACCAGGCGCAGCTCACGATCCCCGGCGAGACCGACGTCGCGGGCGCGTCGCTGTTCGGCGTGCCGATCATCCTCATCGGCCGCACGCGCAACCTCGCCTGGAGCCACACGGTCTCGACCGCGTTCCGCTTCACGCCGTTCGAGCTCAAGCTCGTGCCGGGCTCCCCGACCACGTACCTCGTCGACGGGCAGCCGAAGCAGATGCGCGCGCAGGAGGTCACGGTCCAGGCGGCCAAGCCCGACGGCACGCTCGAGCCGCGCAAGCGGACGCTCTACTCGACCGAGTTCGGGCCCGTCTTCACGTCGCTGCTCGGCCTGCCGCTGTTCCCGTGGACGCCCACCTCGGCGTACGCGCTGGGGGACGCGAACGCCTCCAACTTCCGCCTGCTCAACCACTTCCTCGAGGTCAACCGCGCGCAGAGCACCGCGCAGGTGGACGCGATCGAGCGCCGCTACCAGGGCATCCCGTGGGTCAACACGATCGCCGCCGACTCCAGCGGCTCGGCCTACTACGCCGACATCGGGACGGTGCCGCACGTCACCGACGAGGAGGTCGCGCGCTGCAACACGACCGCGCTCGGCCAGGCGACGTTCAACGCGCTCGGGCTGCCGGTGCTCGACGGCTCGCGCTCGACCTGCCACTGGGGCAGCGACCCGGACGCGGCGGCGCCGGGGATCCTCGGGCCGGCGCGGATGCCGTCGCTGTTCCGCGACGACTACGTGACGAACTCCAACGACTCCTACTGGCTCTCGAACCCGGAGCGGCCGCTGGAGGGCTACGACCGGATCATCGGCGACGAGCGCACCGAGCGCTCGCTGCGGACCCGCACCGGCCTGCGGATCGTCGCCGACCAGCTCGCGAAGGGGCCCTTCACCCGCCGGATCCTCCAGGACGCGGTGTTCTCCAACCGCTCGCTGGCGGGCGAGCTGATGCGCGACGACCTCGTGGCCGCCTGCAAGCCGGACCTGAGGGCGGCCTGCGACGTGCTGGCGGCCTGGGACCTGCACGAGAACCTCGACTCCAAGGGCGCGGTCCTGTTCCGGCGCTTCGTCTCGCGCCTGCTCGGAGGCGGCGCACCGCCCGCAGGGATCTGGCGCACGCCGTTCGACCCCGGCGACCCCGTCAACACGCCGCGCGACCTCAACACGGAGGACCCGCGCGTGGAAGCTTCGCTGCGCGGCGCCGTCTCGGACGTCGAGGGCCTCGGCAAGGGGCTCGACGTGACGCTGCGCCAGGTCCAGTTCGAGCAGCGCGGCGGCGAGAGGATCCCGATCCACGGCGGCCCGGGCGACCCCGAGGGCGACTTCAACGCCATCAACGTCCCGTGGGTGCCGGGCGAGGGCTACCCCGACGTCCCGCACGGCTCGAGCTTCGTGATCGCCGCGCACCTGGACGGCTCGAAGTGCCCGGACCTGCGCACGATCCTCACGTACTCGCAGTCCACGAACCCGTCCTCGCCGTACTTCGGCGACCAGACACGCCTGTTCTCTCGGAAGGCGTGGGTCGATCCGGGCTTCTGCGAGCGCGACATCCTCGCGGATCGCAACCTGACGATCCAGCGCTTCGGCAAGGTCCGCTGCACGAGCCGGCGCGCGATCACCTACCGGCTGCCGCTGCGCAAGCGCGAGCGGATCAAGCGCGTGCGGGCGACCGTCAACGGCAAGCGGGTGAAGGTGCGGCGGGTCGCGCGCCGCGGCGTGCGCGTCTCGCTGCGGGGGCGGCCGAAGGGTCGCTACCGGATCCGGGTGACCGCCAAGACGTCGCGCAAGCGGACGATCAGGCTCGACCGGCGCGCGCGCACGTGCGTCCCGCGCAAGGGGGCGGCGAAGCGGTGATCCGCGCGGCCGCGGCGGGCGCGCTGCTCGCGCTGGCGGCGCCGGCGCCGGCGTCGGCGCAGTTCGACCCGGCCTACGAGGCAAGCAACTTCTCCAAGACCAACGAGCGCGCGGCGATCCACTCCACGCCGGGGTACAAGGCGCTGCTCGCGCAGGTCAGCACCGCCAACACCGTCGAGGCGGGGCGGATCGCGGCCGCCGACCCCGAGCGCTCGTTCGTGGGGCAGACGCTGTGCTGGAGCTACGGCGAGGGCTGCGCGGGCGACGCGCGGCTCTACGACTGGGTGCCGAGGGACTACGGGCAGGTCCAGCCCGTCGTGTTCGGTGCGCGCAACGGCGCGACGCTGTCCGGCCGGGTGTGGTTCACGCGCGCGGGCCCGGCGAAGCGGCCGGGGATCGTGATCGTCAACGGCTCCGTGCAGGCGTCGGAGACGCTGTACTGGTTCGCCGCGCAGACGCTGGCGAAGGCGGGCTACGTCGTGCTCACCTTCGACCCGCAGAACCAGGGCCGCTCCGACTCGCGCGGCGAGGCGCCCGACCAGGACGAGGGCTTCCCGGCCCAGAGCGACGGCCGCCCGTTCTTCGACGGCGCCCAGGACGCGCTCGACTTCTTCCTCTCCACGCCCTCCGGGCCGTACCGGCCGCGGCCGAGCTGCAACTCCGGCACCTCGCACGCGGACAAGCAGGCGCGCCGGGCCGCGGCCGGCCTCAACGCGGCATACAACCCGCTGTGGCAGCTGATCGACGCCTCGCGGATCGGGATCGCCGGGCACTCCTACGGCGCCGCCGGCGTCTCCTACGTCGGCCAGCGCGACCCGCGCGTGAAGGCCGTCGTCGCGTGGGACGCGCTCGGGCGCCCGGAGCCCGGCGGCGTGCGCGGGAGCGGGATCGGCGGCTGCGCCGACGCCGCCGAGCGCGCGCCCGCCGGAATCACCAAGCCCGCCCTGAACCTGACGGCGGACTACTTCATCCCGCCGACCCCGAACACCTCCCAGCCCGACTACGAGGCGAAGGCCGCCGTCTCGAAGGAGTACAGCGCCGCGAACGTCGACACGGGCTCGATCGCGATCCGCGGCGGCACCCACTACGAGTTCTCCTGGATCCCGGACCCGGCCTTCCCGGCATCCTTGCGCGGCGCGGACCTGACCACCTGGTACACGACGGCCTGGTTCGACGCCTACGTCAAGGGCGACGCGACCGCCTCCCGGCGGCTGCGCACGGACCGCTGGCGCCACGACGCGCCGTCGGCCGCGGTCGATCCCGACGGCGACGCGAACATGATGTCCCGCTACCACCGCTCGCGGCTGGACATCGGCCGCGGCGGCGAGCGCTTCGTCTGCGAGGACCTGCGCGCCGGCTGCCCCGGCCTGCTCGCCGACGACGGCGCCGGCAAGGACTACGACTACCTCTCGATCGTGACCTCGCCGGACTCCGGGCCCGCCGACGGCGCCGCCGGCGGCGCGCCGTCCTGCGTGGCGGCCGCGAGGGTGCGCGGCGCGGCGGCACGGCCGCGGGGGAGGGGCGTGCGCTTCACGGTGCGCTCGCGGACGACCGTCGAGGTGTTCCGCCAGACGCTGCACGGCAGGATCACCCGCCAGGTGCGCGTCGCGCGGTTCCCGCGCCCCGGCCGGGCGTTCACGTGGAACGGCCGAGCGACAGTACGCGGCCGACGCGTGCCCGCGGGCGCCGTGTACACAGCGCGCTTCCGGGGCGCCGGGGGCGCGGTCAAGCACGTCACGCTCGCCCGCCGCGCCGGCGGGCGCTTCGTCCGCCGAGGCACCTTCCGCACGCTCGCGGGTTGCGGGACGATCCGCGACGCCACGCTCGCGAGACCTGTGTTCGGCGGCCGGGGAGACAGGTCCCTCCGCATCCGCTTCCGGCTCAACACGACCGCGCGCGTCGACGTCACGATCAGGCGAGGGAAGCGGCTCGTCCGCCGCTTCCGAGCCCGAGACCGCCGCGCCGGGCGCACGATCCGCCTGAGCGCACAGGCCGCCCACGGCGGCGCATACCGCGTGACAATCACGGCACGCCCCGTCGGCGCGCCACCCCAGACCATCCGGCTGACCGCGATCCGCATCTAGCGACTCAGTGCCACTCGACCGCCGAGTGGCACTTGCGTTCCCGCAGGGGGAACGGAGATGCCACTCGACCAGCCAATCCCAAACTCCCGCCCCCTACAAGCCAATGCCGTGACCCACGCTCCGGGCGGCCCGCAACACCCTCGGCGCCTGCCAAAGAGCGGCCGGCGCCCACTAGGGTGAGAAACATGCCCACCCTCCAGGACGTCGAAGGGGTCACGGAGTCGGCCCTCCACGACGCCGACGCCGCACGCCTGCCAGCCACGTCCGCCCCGGCGCCATGGGCGACGGTGCTCGACGCGGTCGTGTGGTTCCACCGCGCGGCCCCCGACGCGGCGCAGCGTCTGCCCGGCCCGCTCCGCGGCCGCAAGGCGCTGCCCGTCACCGTCGGCGCCCTGGTCCGCTACCGCGAGACCCCGGTCGGCCCCTACCACGAGGTGCTCGCCTCGCCCGCGCTGCTGCTCGGCCCGCGCGGCCCGGAGGCGGCCGTGCCGTTCATCGCCGTCGACTCGCTGCCCTCCGTGCACGGTGGCCGCGAGAACTGGGCGCTCCCGAAGACGCTCGCGCGCTTCGAGTGGCCCGAGGGCCCGCGCAAGGCCTTCGAGCTCGACGCGGAGGGAAGCGGCTGGTCGGTGTACGCCACGGTGCGTCCGCGGGCGCGCCGGCTGCCGTTCGCGGGCGCGGTGCGCAACCGGCAGGTCACGCCGGCGGGCGACGAGGTCGTCTTCGAGAGCCGCTGCCGAGGGCGGGCGCGGGCGGCCACCGTGGAGCTCGAGACCCGCGGGCCGACCTTGCCCGGCTGGCTGCGCTCCGGCCGCCACCCGGCGCTCGTGCTCGAGGGCGCGCGCGTGACGGTGGGGTCCGCGAAGCCCGCCTGAGCCGCACGCCCTGGGGGTCGCACCGCGGCGCGGGCCGGGCCGCGGCGCGGCGCGGCGCGGCTACTCGCGGTGCGCGTGCACGACCACGCGCCCCTGCTGCGCCCGGAACCGCGGCCCGCGCACCCGCCGGTAGCCGGCCCGCGCCACCCGGTAGGCCAGCGGCTCGCGGTGCACCACCTCCACGCGAGCGAACCCCTCCTCGCGCAGCATCGCCGTCAGCGCCGCCAGGTTCGGGCCCCACCAGTTCGACGCGTCGCCGTCCAGCTCGCCGCGGGGGTACAGAGCCATCGCGGGCCGGCGCAGGTCCAGCAGGTCTGCGTGGGTCTCCAGGATCAGCAGCCCGTCGCACACGCTCGCGACCCGCTCGAGCGCCACCCACGGGTGCTTGAGGTGGTAGAGCACGCCGAGGAACAGCACTACGTCGAAGCGGCCGACCGTCTCGACCGAGATCTCGTCGAGCTCGAGCTCGCGGTCCTCGACCGACGACCCGAGCGCCCGCCGCGCCAGCTCGAACCCCGAGCGCGTCCCGAACCCGCCCGGGCCCCAGGCGGGCTCCCGCCACGCGGGCCCGTCCAGGGCCAGCACGCGCTCGGCGCCGCGGCGCTCGCACTCGAACGAGAAGAAGCCGTCCCACGCGCCGACGTCGAGCACCGTGCGCCCGCGCAGGTCCTCCGGCAGCCGGACCCAGCCGAGCTTGCGCGAGGACTCGTCACGGCCGTCGGTGATGATGCCGTCGCCGAGGTCGATCGTGTGGAACCAGCCCTGCGCAGCGACGGCCGCGCGGAGGTCGTCAGGCGGCGCGCTCACGCGCCGTACTCTCGCACGCGACCGGGTAGGGTCCGCCCAATGGCAGAGGCGGACTACGTGATCGTCGGCGCCGGATCGGCCGGCTGCGTGCTCGCCAGCCGGCTCTCCGAGGACAGCGGGGCGAGCGTGCTGCTGCTGGAGGCGGGCGGCCGCGGCCTGCACCCCAACATCGCGATCCCCGCCGCGTTCGCCAAGCAGTTCCACACCCGCCTGGACTGGGACTTCGCGACGGAGCCCGAGCCGCACTGCGACGGGCGCTCGCTGTACCTGCCGCGCGGCAAGGGGCTGGGCGGCTCGAGCGGCATGAACGCGATGCTCTACGTCCGCGGGCGCCCGATCGACTACGACCTCTGGGACGTGCCGGGCTGGCGCTGGGACGACGTGCGCCCCTACTTCCTCAAGGCCGAGGACAACGCGCGCGGCGCCTCCGAGCACCACGCCACCGGCGGCCCGCTGCGGGTCGAGGACGAGCGCTCCCCGCGCCCGCTGACCCGGCGCTTCCTGGCCGCGGCGGAGTCCTACGGCATCCGCTACATCGACGACTACAACGGCCCGGAGCAGGACGGCGCCGCGCTCTGCCAGGTCACGCAGCGCAACGGCAAGCGCTGGAGCACCAACGATGCCTACCTGCGTCCGGTGCGCGACCGCCACAACCTCCAGGTCGTCACGGGCGCGACCGTCAACCGCGTGCAGATCAAGGGCGGGCGGGCGACCGGCGTCGTCTGCCAGGGCCGGTTCGGGCGCGAGCACGTGCTCACGGCCCGCCGCGAGGTGATCCTCGCCGCGGGCGCGTTCGGCTCGCCGCAGCTGCTGATGCTGTCGGGTATCGGCCCCGCCGAGCAGCTGCGCGCGCTCGGCGTCGGGGTCGAGGTCGACGCGCCCGGGGTCGGCGAGAACCTGCAGGACCACCCGTTCAACACCGTCGTCTGCGAGGTCGAGGACGACTCGCTGCGGGACGCCGAGCACCCGCGCTACCTCGCGGAGTGGCTGCTGCGCCGCAGCGGCCCGCTGACCTCGTCGGTGGCCGAGGCGTTCGCGTTCGTGCGCAGCCGGCCGGGCCTGCCCGCCCCCGATCTCCAGTACCACTTCGCGCCCGCGTACTTCGTCGACCACGGGGCGGAGGAGTTCGAGGGGCACGCGATCACGCTCGGGCCGGTGCTGATCACGCCCAAGAGCCGCGGGCGGCTGACGCTGCGCTCCGCCGACCCGTCCGACAAGCCGCGCATCGTCACCAACTCGCTCGCCGAGCCCGAGGACGTCGCGGCGATGCTCGAGGGCATGCGGATCGCGCGCGAGCTGGCCGCCCAGGAGCCGCTGCGCTCCGTGGTCAAGCGCGAGCTGTTCCCGGGGCTGGGTGGGGACGGCGTCGGTGGCGACCTCGAGGACGACCTGCGCCGCCGCGTCGAGCTCCTCTACCACCCGGTCGGGACCTGCCGGATGGGCACGGACGACGACGCCGTGGTGGACGCGGACCTGCGGGTCCGCGGCGTCGAGGGCCTGCGCGTGGCCGACGCCTCGATCATGCCGCTGATCCCGGGCGGCAACACCAACGCGCCGTGCGTGATGGTCGGCGAGCGCGCCGCCGATCTCGTCAAGGGCCTCGTGGCCGCGTGAACCCGGGCCTCGCGCCATACCCGCCCGGCCAGGAGATGCGGGGCGCGATGAGCCGCATCTGGGCGCTGTACGACGGGTCCTACGACGAGATCCAGGTCCAGATCCGCGAGCGCCTCGCCGGCCACCCGCACTTCGGCCCGCTGATCCGCGACCTTCCCCAGGACGACGCGCTGGACGCCGCCAACCGCGCGCGGCTGCGCGACGCGATGGTCGACTGGCACTGGGAGGCCTACTGGGACGACACGCGCATGCAGGCGGCGGGCTACGCCACCGCGGAGATCCCGCTCGCCTCGTGGGTCGAGCTGGTGAACCTGTTCCGCCACGACATGCTCGAGCGGCTGTTCACCGACGGCGACCCCCAGCACCGCCTCGAGGACGTGCAGGCGATGGACCGCTGGCTCGACGACGCGATCGGGGCCTTCGCCCAGGCGTTCGTCTCGGCCAACGAGGGCGTGATCGCCAGCCAGCAGCAGGCGATCCGCCAGCTCTCCACGCCGGTGCTGCAGCTGCGCCCGGGGCTGCTGATCCTGCCGATCGTCGGCGCGCTGGACCGCGACCGCCTCGATCAGATGCGCGCGCTGCTGCTGCGCGCCGTCCACGAGCGGCGGGCGCGCGCCATCGTGCTCGACGTCACCGGCGTCCCGGAGATCGACTCCGTGGCCGCCAACCAGCTGATCGGCTCGGTCACCAGCGCCCGCATGATGGGCGCCGAGACGATCATCTCGGGCCTCTCGGCCGAGATCGCCCAGACGCTCGTGACCGTCGGCATCGACCTCGGCCTCGTCGTCTCCGCCGGCGACCTGCAGGGCGGCATCGAGCTCGCCGAGCAGCACCTGGACTGAGCCCTAGGCCGCTACGGAGGCAATCGCCTCGAGCGCGCGGCGGTAGTGCTCCTCGCCGATGCGGATGTGCGACTGCTGGCTCATCGAGCGCGCCGCGACGCCGATCGCCTCGACCGGCGGGGCGGCGTCGAGCACCGGCACGAGCAGGAGCGTCTCGATCTCGACGGTCCAGGGCCAGCGCGGGTGGTCGCGCTCGCGCGGCTCCCCGGTCACCTCGGCGAGCGCGAACACGCGGCGCCACACGGACGCGTAGAGGACGAGCTTGTCGCCCGGCTCGATCCGCGGGCGGCGCGGGAAGCCGGTGCTGCGCAGCAGTCCCGCGCGCGTCTCGATCCAGTCCTCCGAGAGCGGCCCGCGGGCATGGCCGATCGCCTTGAGCCAGTAGCCGGCCACGGGAGGTAGCTTGCCAACCATGGAGCTGCGACGGCTCGGCCACGCAGGCCCCGAGATATCGGCGATCGGGCTCGGGTCGTGGCTCACCTACGGCGGCGGCGTCGGCCGCGATCGCACGGAGGCGTGCACGCGCGCCGCCTTCGACGCGGGGATCACGTTCTTCGACACCGCGAACGTCTACGGCCGCGGCGCCGCCGAGCGGGCGTGGGGCGAGATCCTCTCGGCCTATCCGCGCGACGCCTACGTGCTCGCGACCAAGGTGTTCTTCCCGATGGGCCCGGACGACCGCGGGCTCTCGCGCGCGCAGATCCACAAGCAGATCGACGCCTCGCTCGCGCGGCTGCGGACCGACCACGTCGACCTCTACCAGTGCCACCGCCACGACCCCGCCGTCCCGCTGGAGGAGACGATGGGCGCGCTGACGGAGGTCGTCGAGGCGGGCAAGGCGCGCTTCGTCGGCTTCAGCGAGTGGCCGGTCGAGGCGATCTCGCGGGCGCTGGAGATCCCCGGCGTCGCGCGCTTCGCGAGCAGCCAGCCGCAGTACTCCGCGCTCTACCGGGCGCCCGAGCGCGACGTCTTCCCGCTGTGCGCCGAGCACGGGATCGGCCAGGTCGTGTGGTCGCCGCTCGCCCAGGGCGTCCTGACCGGCAAGTACCGCCGCGGCGAGCCGCCGCCCGCCGACGCCCGCGCCGCCGGCTCGATGGGGCGCTTCATGGGCCGCCTGCTGCGGCCGAAGGCGCTCGACGCGGTGCAGCGCCTGCGGCCGATCGCCGACGAGGCCGGCCTCACGATGTCCCAGCTCGCGCTCGCGTGGGTGCTGCGCTCGCCGTACGTGACGAGCGCGATCGTCGGCGCCTCGCGGCCCGAGCAGGTGCACGAGAACGCCGCCGCCGCCGGCGTTCGGCTCTCCGACGACGTGGTCGCGGCGGTGGACTCGGCGCTGGAGCGCGTCGCCGCCCGCTAGAAGAGCGGCGGCGTGGTCACCAACGGCGTCGACGCGGAACGCCCCGTCGGCGGCGATCGCGTGCCAGAGCTCGTCGAAGCCCTCCTCGGGAGCGGGCCGGACGAACCGCCGCGCCGTGCCGAGCACGCCGCGCGCCGGCACGCGCCGCGCGCGCTGGGCGTTGCCGGCCAGCGCCTCGGCGGCGTCGGCGTCGACCAGGTAGCCGACGACCCGGAACCCCGCCGCGCGCGCGGGCTCCACGTAGCGCGCCCGCTCGGCGACCGTCGGGTTGGTGTTGTCGACGACGAACGGCTGCCGCGTGGACAGGCACAGCTCCAGCAGCGCGGCCTCGCGCGCGCGGGTGCGCAGGAGGTCCATCGAGATCCGCACGTGCGTCTCGAGCCAGCGGTCGCGGTAGAGCGTGGTCTTGCCGGCGCCCTGGAGCCCGCACAGCACGATCGCCTCCATGGGCGCGACGCTACCGGACGCTCCCGGCTGCGAAGCTGTGCGCGATGAAGGTCCCGCGGCTGGAGCCGATCGCGCCTCGCGTGTGGCTGCTGCGCGGCGGCCTGACCGGCGTCATGAACGTGTACCTGATCGAGGACGACGGCCAGGTCGTGGTCTTCGACGCGGGCGAGAAGGGCATGGCGAGGGCGATCGCCGCGGCCGGGGCGCGCCTCGGCGGGATCCGCCAGGTCGTGCTCGGCCACGGCGACACCGACCATCGTGGCTCGGCGCCCGAGCTGAGCAAGGTCGCGCCGGTCGTCTGCCACCCGGACGCGGTCGAGCAGGCGCAGGGCTCCGGCGGCCGCGACTATTGGCAGATGGAGAAGCTCCCCGCCGCGGTCCGGCTGCTGCACCGCTTCACGCACCGCTTCATCTGGGACGGCGGGCCGGTGACGATCTCGGGCACCGTGACCGCGGGCGAGCGGATCGCGGGCTTCGAGGTGGTCGAGCTCGCCGGCCACGCGCCCGGGCAGATCGGCCTGTGGCGGGAGTCCGACGGCGTCGCGCTCGTGAGCGACACCGTGTACCTCACCAACATGGCGGGCCGCCCGACCGCCGCCCACGTGCCGCACGAGGCCTACAACCAGGACACCGAGCGGGCGCGCGAGAGCGTCCGCCGGCTCGCCGCGCTGCGCCCGAAGGTGGTCGGCGTCGGCCACCTCGGCCCGATGACCGGGCCGGACGTCGAGGCCGATCTGGAGGCCGCGGCCCGGTGAACGAGGCGGCCGCGAGCGAGCTCCGGGAGCTGCTCGGCGAGCGCTTCTCGACGTCGCCCTCGATCCTCGGCCTGCACAGCCGCGACGAGTCGCGCTTCGCCCCGCGCGAGCCCGACGCCGTCGCGTTCGCGGAGACCACCGAGGAGGTCTCGGCGATCCTGCGGACCTGCTGCGAGCACGGCGTGCCCGTGATCCCCTGGGGCGCGGGCAGCTCGCTCGAGGGCCACGTGCTGCCCGTCCACGGCGGGATCGCGCTCGACCTCACCGGCATGGACCGCGTGCTCGAGGTGAACGCCGAGGACCTCGACTGCTGCGTGCAGGCGGGCGTGCACCGGCTCGCGCTCGAGCAGCTCCTCGGCCGCGACGGCCTGTTCTTCGCGGTCGACCCCGGCGCCGACGCGACGCTCGGCGGGATGGCGGCGACGGCCGCCTCCGGCACCCGCACGACCCGCTACGGCACGATGCGCGAGAACGTCCTCGGGCTGCGCGCGGCGCTCGCCGACGGCACCGTGATCGACACGGGCTCGCGCGCCCGCAAGTCCTCCGCCGGCTATGACCTCACGCGGCTGCTGCTCGGCTCGGAGGGCACGCTCGCGGTGATCTGCGAGCTCACGCTGCGCATCCACGGCATCCCTGAGGAGATCGCGGCCGCCCGCTGCGTGTTCGACGACCTCGCCGGCGCGGTCGCGACCGTCACCGAGGCGGTGCAGCTCGGAGTCCCGATGGCGCGCTGCGAGCTGCTCGACCCCGCCGCGATCCGCGCCGTCAACGCCCACGACGGCCTGAGCGAGCCCGAGGCCTACACGCTGTTCCTCGAGTTCCACGGCGGGCCGGCGTCCGTCGCCGAGCAGGTCGAGTCCCTGCGCGAGATCGCGGGCTCCCACGGCGGCGGGGACTTCGGCTGGACGAAGACCACCGACGAGCGCAACGCGTTATGGCGCGCCCGCCACAACGCCTACTTCGCCGTCACCGCTACTCGGCCGGGCACGCGCGCGCAGACCACCGACGTCTGCGTGCCCGTCTCCCGCCTGGCCGAGAGCATCACGGCCAGCGCCGCCGACGCCGCCGAGCTCCCGTTCCCGGCCGCGATGGTCGGCCACGTCGCCGACGGCAACTACCACTGGATCTGCCCCGTCGACACCGACTCGGAGGCCGAGCAGGCCGCGCTCGCGACCTTCGTGGAGCGGATGGTCACGCGCGCGCAACAGGCCGGCGGGACCTGCACGGGCGAGCACGGCGTCGGGCTCGGCAAGCGCGAGGCGCTGCTGGCCGAGGCGGGCCCGGAGGCGGTCGAGACGATGCGCGCGCTCAAGCGGGCGCTCGACCCGCGCGGGATCCTCAACCCGGGCAAGGTCCTGCCGGACTGACCGCGCGCCGGGCCGTGGGCGGCCGCGCCCCGCGGCTTCACCCGCCGCGGGCGGCCGCGATCGCGCGGACCGTCTCGACCGTGTCGGCCTCCGCGGCCGGCTTGTCGTCGCGGTAGCGCTTGACGCGCGCGAAGCGCAGGGCCATCCCGGCCGGGTAGCGGCGCGAGGTCTGGACCCCGTCGAAGGCGATCTCGACGACCTGCTCCGGGCGCACGTGCACCGCGTGGCCGTCGCGGCGGGTCTCGAGCGCGAGGAAGCGCTCGGTCTGCCACGCGAGCAGCTCGTCCGTGAGGCCCTTGAAGGTCTTGCCGAGCATCGCCCAGCCGTCGCCGTCGCGGGCGCCGAGGTGCAGGTTGGAGAGGAAGCCGCGGCGGCGTCCGTGGCCCCACTCCGCCGCGAGCACGACGAGGTCGAGCGTGTGCACGGGCTTGACCTTCAGCCACGCGGCGCCGCGGCGGCCGGCGGCGTAGGGCGCGTCGAGGTCCTTGACCATCACGCCCTCGTGGCCGGCGGCGAGCGCCGCGTCGAACGTCGCCTGCGCCGCGGCGGCGTCGTCGGCGACCGAATGCGGGATGCGCAGCTCGGGCGCGATGCGGTCGAGCGCCGCGGCGCGCTCGGCCAGCGGCGCGTCCAGCAGGTCCTCGCCGTCGAGGTGCAGCAGGTCGAAGAAGAACACGCTGAGCGGGATCTCGCGGCGCAGCTCCTCGAGGTTCCGGCGTGAGCCGAAGCGCGAGCCCGTGACCTGGAACGGGTGCGGGCGGCCGTCCTCGCGCAGCGCGATCACCTCGCCGTCGAGCACGAAGCGCCTCGCGGGCAGCGCGAGCGCGGCCTCGACCGCCTCGGGCACGTGCGCGGTGACGTCGTCGAGCGAGCGCGTGAACACGGCGACCGCGTCGCCGTCGCGGTGGATCTGTACGCGCGCGCCGTCGAGCTTGTGCTCGACCGCGGCCCGGCCCGTCTTCTCCAGCGCGGCGCCGACGTCGGGCGCGGTGGAGGCGAGCATGGGGGAGAGCGGCGTGCCGACCTGGAGGTGCACGGCGGCCAGGCCCTCCTCGCCGTCGCGCAGGGCGATGCCGGCCGTGGCGGCGAGGTCGCCGTTGAGCGTCAGCGCGCGGCGCACCGCGGGCTCGGGCACCTGGGCGGCGTGGGCGACGGCGGCGGTCATCACGCCCGCGAGCGCGCCCTGGCCGAGGTCGCCCATCAGCAGCCGGACCAGGAAGCGCTGCTCGTCCGCGTCGGCGCGCGCCAGCAGGGCGGCGAGCGCCTCGCGGCGGGCGGCCTGCGAGCCCGGGCCGCTCATCGCCCCGACCGCCTCGAACGCGTCGTCGACCTCCGCGACGGTCAGCGAGGGCTCCTGCGCCGGCGGTGGCAGGTCACGCAGCTGCGCCCAGCCGACGCCGATCTGGCGCTGGGTCAGCCGGCCCGAGAGGAACGCGACCGCGGCCGCCACCTCCTCGGGCGCGGCGCCCGCGAGCAGCGCGGAGATCGCCTCGGTCTTGGCCTTGCGCGAGCGGGTGGCGGCGACGGCGGCGGAGACGTCGGTGAGCTCGCGCAGGCGCATGGCGGCTGACATCCTCGCGGACGATGCCGCACCGCAACCGCGTGACCCCGTTCGGCGAGATCGTCGCGCTCCCCGAGCGCGGCACGCTGATGGGCAACCGCGGCGTCCTGCTCGGCGACGACGGGTCGCACCGCCGCGACTGGCAGCTCCGCCGCTGGATCGCCTGCCGGCTCGAGTTCAAGGGCCGCCGCCGCGCGATCCGGCAGCCGCGCCGCTGGACCGAGCTGTTCTTCCTCGACGAGGCGACGGCGCTCGCCGCGGGCCACCGCCCGTGCGCCGAGTGCCGCCGCGAGGACTACCGCCGCTGGCAGGCCGCCTGGCCCGAGCCCGACACGGGCGCCGGCGCGATGGACCTCGTGCTGCACGCCGACCGCCTCGACGGGCGCGCGAAGCGCACGTACGAGGCCGCTCTCGGAGACCTTCCGGACGGCGTCGTCGTGCAGCGGGGCGGGGCGTTCCTGCTCTGGCGGGGCGCGCTGCTGCCGTGGGCGCCGGGCGGCTACGGGCCGCCGGAGCCGGCGCGCGCGGCAGAGCGCGTGACCGTCCTCACTCCGCGCGCCACGGTCGCCGCGATCGCCGGCGGCTACGCGGTCTCGGCGCACCCGTCCGCGACCTGACCTCAGCTTTCCGGCCGGGCGACCGATACCCTGTGTCGTCGGAGGTCATCGCTGACACGGCTCCCACGCCGGGCCTCCGCGCAAGTGAAAGGAGGTGGAGCGACGAATGATCCGCTTCATCTGTCAGAAGTGCCTGCGGCTCTGGGACGGGGGACAGGTGTCACACACCGCCTCGTGTCCGTACTGCGGCGGCGGGCTGAACGCCCGCTAACACAACGCTCGGCCCGCCTCGGATAGGCGGGCCGTCCGCGTTAAGGGACTCCGGCGGCGTTTGGCAGGCGCCGAAGGCTCGACGCCGCCGGCGCCTGCAAGCACGCGGCCGGCGCCCTAGGGGAGATCCCAGCCGAGCTTCGCGGCGATCGCCCGGCCGAGCTGCTCGTTGAGGTCGGGGCCCGTCTCGACGCCCGCGTGGACGACCTCGGTGCCGTCGATGCGCAGGTCGAGGCCGTTCGTGTGGAGCTGCCAGAGGTGCACGCGGGTCGGCTTGACCGTGCCCGTGTGGTCCTGGCGGTCCTCGAAGCGCTCGGTCACCTCGAGCTCGAGCGAGCCCGGCACGAGGTGCAGCAGGCGGCAGCGCACCGGCATCCCGGCGTCGTTCAGCGCCGCCAGCGGGCGGGCCTGGAAGACGAGCAGGCCGCTGTCGAGCAGGACGACCATCGCGGGGCCGGAGGGCGTCTGGCCGATGCCGACGAGGCGGTTGTCCGGCGCCAGCTCGCGGACGGCCCGCGAGACCGGGCCGCGCTGGGGCGCGACGCTCTCCGGGTCGTCGTGGGCCTGCAGCCAGAAATGAACGAGCTCTCCCGCGGCCTGTGGGTTCATGGCGCGGGAGCCTACGGCGCGCGCCCGCGCGATGGGAATCCCGCCCACCCCGCGGCGCGTCAGGCGGCGACGGCGCGGTCGCGCCCCGCGCGCTTGGCGGCGTAGAGCCGCGCGTCGGCGTCCCGGGCGAGCGCGCCGAGGTCGGTCGCGTCCGGTGCGGTGACGACGCCGAGGCTGGCCGTCAGCCGCAGGCGGGCGCCGGCCAGGGCGCCCCACGGCTCGGCGCGGAAGGCCGCGCGGACGCGCTCGCAGCACGCGAGCGCCTCGGCGTCGCTCGTACGCGGCATCAGCAGCAGGAACTCCTCGCCGCCGGTCCGCGCCACGACGTCGTCGGAGCGGACCTGCTCGCGCAGCAGCTCGGCCACGCGCACCAGGACGCGGTCGCCGACGGCGTGTCCGAAGCGGTCGTTGACCGTCTTGAAGTGGTCGATGTCGAGCACGGCGAGCGCCACGGGCCCGCCGATGTCGCGCGCCTGCTCCAGGTAGCGGCGGTTGTGCAGGCCCGTGAGCGGATCGCGCTCGGCCTGGTCGCGCAGCAGCTCCATCTCGATCCGCGCGCGCTCGAGCCCGAGCTGCAGCTCCGACAGCTCGCGCATCGCGGTGCGCTCCACCTCGACGCAGCGCTGCAGCACGTCGTAGGCCTGCTCGGCCCGGCCCGCCTCGCGCAGGGAGGTCGCGATCGTGCCGAGGATCATGCTGCGCGCCTGGGGCACGCGCTCGCCGAGCCGCTCGAGCGCGTCCTCGCCCGCGGCGAGCACCTCGTCGACCCGGCCGAGCGCCGTCAGCACCTGGACCTTCACGAGCACGGCCATGCCGAGCAGGTACGGGTTCGGCTCGCCCATCGCGACCAGCAGCGCGACCGAGCGCTCCGCGTCGCCCAGGGCTTCCTGCGGGCGTTCCGCGCGCAGGCGGACCTCGGCGCGGGTGCAGTTGATCACCGCCAGCGCGAAGGCGTTGCGCGCGAGCCGCGAGGCGACCGCCTCGGCGCGTGCCAGCTCCGCCTCGGCCTCGGCGACGTCGCCCTGCTCCATCCGCAGGTGGGCGAGGTCGTTGCGCGACATCGCCTCCTCCCACGGCTCCTCGGCCACGATCGTCATCTCCAGCAGCGCCTGCAGGCGCTCGGGCCAGCTCGCGACCGCCATGTTGCCGAACACCACGCAGGCCATCCGGCGCGCGAACACGCGCAGCAGCTCCTCGCCCGAGTCGTCGGCCAGCTCGACGGCGAGCTCGGCCTCGGCCAGCGCCGCGGCGTACGAGCCCGAGAAGAAGTTCAGGTGGCTCCTGAGCGCCGCGAGCTCGGCGCGGGCGAAGAGGTCCTCGCCGGCCAGCAGGTCGCCCTCGGCGGCCAGCGCCAGCGCGCCGTGGAGGTCGCCGCGGTGCAGCGAGCACGCGCCCTGCAGCGCCAGCGCCCGCGCGCGCAGCGGCGCGTCGCCGGCGGCCCGGGCCTGCTCGTGCACGTCGATCGCGACCTCGAGCGAGCGCCCAGCGTCCTCCCAATAGGACCGGCGGGCGGCGTCCAGCTGCAGGTCGGGGGAGGGCATGGCTCACCCACTCCTTCGTCCCCCCGCCCGCCGGACTTGAGCCGCTAGCGTCCGCGCGGATGGAGGACGCCACCGCGCTCTCGCAGCGGATCGCCCGGCGGGAGCTGGCCTGCGTGGAGCTGATGCGGGCCACGCTCGAGCGCATCGAGTCCGTCGACCCGGCGTTGAACGCGATCGTCTCCCTGCGCGACGGCGAGGCGCTGCTGGCCGAGGCGGCCGAGTGCGACGCCGAGCTCGCCCGCGGGGAGCGGCGCGGCTGGATGCACGGGCTCCCGCACGCGATCAAGGACCTCGAGGACACCGCGGGGCTGCGCACGACCTACGGCTCGCCGCTGTTCGCCGACCAGGTGCCGGCCGCCGACTCCGAGCTCGTCCGCCGCATCCGGGCGGCCGGGGCGATCGTGATCGGCAAGACCAACGTGCCCGAGCTCGGCTACGGCTCGCAGACCTACAACGACGTCTTCGGGCCGACCCGCAACCCGTACGACCCGGCGAAGACCGCCGGCGGCTCCAGCGGCGGGGCGGCCGCGGCGCTGGCGGCGGGCCTGGTGCCCGTCGCCGACGGCAGCGACTACATGGGCTCGCTGCGCAACCCGGCCGCGTTCTGCAACGTCTACGGCTTCCGGCCCTCGCTGGGCCGGGTCGGCTCGCCGCCGCCCGAGAGCGCGTTCGAGGCCCCGATCGGCACCGCCGGGCCGATGGCCCGCAGCCCGCGCGACCTCGCCGCCCTGCTGGCCACGCTCGCCGGCCCGCACCCCGAGCTGCCGTTCTCGATCGACGAGGACCCGTGGGCGCTCGCCGCCCCGCCGGAGCCGGCCGACCCCGCCGGGCTCCGGATCGGCTGGCTCGGCGACCTCGGCGGCCACCTGCCGTTCGAGCCCGGGATCCTCGAGCTCTGCGAGACGGCCCTGAAAGCGCTCGGCGCCGAGGTCGTGCCCGTCGCGCCCGGCTTCGACCCGGCCGAGGCGTGGGAGGCCGCCCTCACGCTGCGCCACTACGACGCCACCTGGCTGCTCGAGCTCCCGCAGGAGCGGCTCAAGCCCGAGCTGCGCTGGGAGGCCGAGGGCGCCCGCGCGGTCACCGGGCCGGTGCTCCACGCCGCCCAGCGCACCCGCACCGCCGTCACCGCCGCCCTGCGGGCGCTGCTGCGCGAGTACGACGCGCTCGCCCTGCCCAGCGCCCAGGTCTTCCCGTTCGACGCCGGGACGCCATGGCCGCGCGAGATCGCCGGCCGCGCGATGCCGACCTACCACCGCTGGATGGAGTGCGTGATCTACGCCAGCGTCGCGGGCCTGCCCGCCGCGAGCGTGCCCGCGGGGTTCAACGACGCCGGGCTCCCGATGGGGCTGCAGCTGATCGGCCGCCCGCGCGGCGACCGCGCGCTGCTCGAGCTCGTAGCGGCGTGGGACGGCGCGGTGGGGCGCTAGGGTCGCGGCCGTGCCCGAGATCGTGCTCCACGCCCTGCCGCCCTCGCACCCGTGCATGACCGCCGAGGCGGCGCTCAAGCTCAAGGGGCTCGCCTACGAGCGGATCGACCTCGTGCCCGGCGAGCACATCGAGAAGATGGCCGAGATGTATGGCGATGGTCACACGACCGTGCCCGGCGTGCTGATCGACGGCGAGCCGGTCCATGGCTCGCGCCCGATCCTGGAGCGGCTCGAGGCGCTGGCGCCCGAGCCGTCGCTCTTCCCCGCCGAGAACGCCGATGCCGTCCGCGACGCCGAGCGCTGGGGCGACGAGGAGCTCCAGGACCTCGGTCGCCGGCTGCCCTGGGGCGCGCTGCACTTCCGGCCGGAGGCGGTCGGCACGTTCGGCGGTGCGGGCCCGCTGGACCCGGCCGGCACGGACTTCGCGATCCGCATCGCGCGGGCGAGCTGGAAGTACCACGGGATCACCGCCCAGCGGCTCGCGGACGACCTCGCGGGGCTGCCGGCCAAGCTCGACCGCATCGACGCGCTCGCCCAGGAGGGGACGATCGGCGGCGAGGCGCCCAACGCGGCGGACCTCCAGGTCGGCGCCACGCTGCGCGTCCTGCTCGCGGTCGGCGACCTGCGGCCGCTGATCGAGGGCCGTGCGGCCGAGCGCGTCGCCCGCACGTGGTTCCCGGACTACGCAGGGGACATCCCGGCCGGGGCGTTCCCGGCCGGGTGGGTCCCGTCGCGCTGAGCCGCTCGCTATCGTCCCGCGCGTGATCGGAGCCCTCATCCTCGGCTTCGTGGCCGGCGTGATCGGCCGGGTCCTCATGCCCGGCGACGTCTTCCGCCACATGAGCGGGCCCGCGTCGTGGCTCGTCTCGCTGCTGCTCGGGCTCGCCGGCGCCGCCGTGGGCTACGCGATCTTCACGGGCCTGCTCGGCATCGGCGACGACGACATGTTCGACCTCGGCGGGCTGCTCAGCGCGGTCATCGGCGTCCTGATAGTGCTCCCCGCCGCCGGCTTCCTGCTGCGGCGGCTCGGGATGTCGCCCGAGCGCAAGCGGCTCGATCCCCGGCGCTGACCGCCTCGCCCCGCGGGTAACCCTCTCTCGACCGGCGCCGCGCGGCGGCGTAGGGTCGCCGATCAGGAGACCGCATGGGCTGCGGTGAACGCGACAGCGAGATGGAGCGGCTGCTCGTCGACCTCGGGCGCGACTACGCGCGGGCGCTGCTGGCCGGCGACGAGGTGGCCGCGGAGCTCGCCGTCCGCGACGCGATCGACGCGCGCCTGAGCACCGCTCAGATCGACGACGAGATCATCGCGCCGGCGATGTGGCTGATCGGCCGCCTGTGGGCCCGCGGCGAGATCACGGTCGCCGACGAGCACCTCGCCACCTCGATCTCCCTGCGCGTGCTGGCTCTCCAGCGCGAGGCGACCCGCACCGTGCGCGAGCGCGCCGGGCGCAAGGCGCTGCTCGCCGCACCCGCCGGGGAGCTGCACACCGTCGCCCTGCAGATGATCGACAACCTGCTGCGCGACGCGGGCTACACGGCGCTCATGCTCGGCCCCGACGTGCCGTTCGGGGCGCTGGCGGAGGCCGCCCGCCGCCACGAGCCCGACGTGATCTGCCTGACGGCGACGATGGCGGACGCCAGCGACCGCGTGATGCTCGCGATCCACGAGGCCGAGCGCGGCTGGCCCGCGGCGGGCTTCGTCGTCGGCGGCCGCGGCGTCTCGCCGCGGCTGCGGCCGCGGCCGGGCATCCAGCTCTGCCGCCGCGTCTCGGAGGTCGTGGAGGCCGCCGACGCCGCGATGAAGCGCGCGGACCTCAACTGATCTAACGGATCGTAATGACGGTTTTGAGCCGCTCCGGGCCTATATTCCGGCCCGATGCTGGTGGCCAGCCGTACAGACCTGGAGCAAGTGCAGGCGCAAGCGCCCGCGCGGGCGCAAGCGCCCGTCGCGCCCCCGCGGCGCGCCTACTACGTGACCCCGGCGATCGCGGTCGTGACGCTGATCGTCACGATCGCCTGGGGCTCGGCCTACGGCCTGGGCGTCCGCGACCCCGACGGGATCATCGGCTGGCGCTTCAGCTTCGTGCTCATGCTCGTCGCCGGCTTCTGGGCGCTGGACGTGATCCCGCGCGGGATCCTGGCCGCCCGCCGGGACGCCGCGCCCACCTGGGGAACGACCGTCGCGATCGCCCGCGAGCGCTGGCCGTGGCGCCGGATGGCGTTCGTGCTCGGCTCGATCGTCGCGTTCTACGTGACCTACCTCTGCTACCGCAACATCAAGAGCTACCTGCCGCTGGCGCGGCCGGAGCTGCTGGACGCCGACCTGGCGAACTTCGAGCGCGGGCTGTTCGGCACCGATCCCTCGACGCTGATGCACCAGCTGCTCGGTATGGGCGTCTCCGCCCAGGTGCTCTCGACGGTCTACGTGCTGTTCCTCACGTTCGTGCCGATCTCCGTCGGCGCCGCGCTCGTGTGGTCGACCGACCGCGCGGGCGGGCTGTGGTGGGTCAGCGTGCTGAGCCTCAACTGGGTGCTCGGCGTGATGAGCTACTTCGTTCTGCCCTCGATGGGCCCGGTGTTCGTGGAGCCGCACCTGTTCGCGCAGCTGCCCGAGACGGGCACCTCGATGCTCCAGAACGCGCTGATGGAGGACCGCCGGGCCTTCCTCGCCGACCCCGTCGGCAGCGGTGAGCTGCAGAGCATCGCGGCGTTCGCCTCGCTGCACGTCTCGATCGTCTTCGCCGGGGCGCTGGTGGCCCACCTGCTGCGCGCGCCGCGGGCGCTGCGGATCGGGATGTGGGTCTACCTGGGCCTCACCTTCATGGCGACGATCTACTTCGGCTGGCATTACGTCGTCGACGACATCGCCGGCTTCGCGATCGGCCTGGTCTCCGTCTACCTCGGCGCCGTGCTGACCGGGTGGCGGATCGAGCGCCGCCGCGCGACGCCTCCCCTGCGGCTCGAGAGCGCCTGACGGATGCTCGCGCGCGCCCGCGGGTACGGGTCCTTCGTGCCGCTCAACCTCCCGAACGTCCTGACGCTGAGCCGGATCGCGTTCGTGCCGCTGCTGCTCGTGCTGCTGCTGGGGGAGGAGACGGGCCCGATGCCGGCCGCCGCGGCCGTCTTCGGCGCCGCCGCGCTGACCGACGCCGCCGACGGGCACATCGCCCGCTCGCGCGACCTCGTCACGACGTTCGGGCGGATCGCGGACCCGCTCGCCGACAAGCTGCTGGTGGGCACCGCGCTCGCCTCGCTGGTCATGGTCGATCGCCTGGCGCTGTGGATCGCGCTCGTGATCGGGCTCCGCGAGGCGTCGGTGGCGCTGCTGCGCTGGCACGCGGGGCGCCAGGGCGTCGTGCTGCACGTCAGCCAGCTCGGCAAGGCCAAGACCTGCGTCCAGATGACCGCCATCGTCGGCCTGATGCTCGTGCCCGACCCCGAGGCCGCGTGGGTGACCGCGGCGCTGCTGGTCGTGGTCGGCCTGACGATCGTGTCCGGGCTGCAGTACCTGCTCGCCTTCGTGCGCAGCCCCGTGGCCGTCGTCAGCTGACGAGCTCGAAGTCGGCCGGCTCCAGCCGCTCCATCAATGCGAAGTACTCGCGCATGTAGCCCGGCCAGTTGGTGACGATCCGGCCGCTCTCGTCGCGGTACCACGAGTCGCACTGCGTCCAGGCCGTGCCGGCGAAGCGCGACTGCACCTCGCGGTCGGAGGCCGCCTCGACCTCCGGGCGCACGGACAGCGCCGCGCCGCGCTCGCGCTGGAGCTCGATCGCCTGGCGGATGTAGCCCGCCTGCGCCTCCAGGTAGGCGATGATCGAGCCGCCCGAGGTGTTCGTGTTCGGGCCGTACATCACGTACAGCGCCGGGAAGCCGGGCATCGTGATCCCGAGATGGGCGTGCGCGCCGCCCGCCCACGCCTCCCGCAGCGACCGGCCGCCGGCGCCCGTGACCTCCATCGGGAACATGAAGTCGGTGGTGCGGAAGCCGGTGCCGTAGATGATGCAGTCGACCGCGTGGGTGCGCCCGTCACGTGTGACGACGCCCTCGGGAGCGAGCCGCTCGATCGGCGCCGTCGTGACCTCGACGTCCGCGCGCGTGATCGTCGGCAGGAACTCGGACGAGAACAGGATGCGCTTGCACCCGAACGTGTAGTCGGGCCAGATGCGCTTGCGCAGCTCGGCGTGGTCCCTGAGCTGGTAGTGCATGAACAGCCACGAGTAGGCCCGGTTGAGCCGGCCGAAGGTCCGCGGGTTGCGGATCGTGAGCGTGAGCAGCTCCAGGATCCAGAACCAGGCGGCCCGCCTGGCGCGCTGGACGCCCGGCGCGTGCTCGATCAGCCACCGGTAGGGGCGGGAGTACGTGCGGTTGCGGCGCGGCAGGAACCAGTTGCCCGTGCGCTGGAAGACCGTCGTGTGCGCGGCCTGCCCGGCCACCTCGGGCACGAACTGGACCGCACTGGCCCCCGTCCCGATCACGGCCACGCGCTTGCCGCGCAGGTCGTAGCCGTGGTCCCACTCGGCGGAGTGGAAGCTGTGGCCGGCGAACTCGCCCTGCAGCCGCGGGACGGCGGGCTGGTGCAGCTGGCCGGTGGCGACGATCAGCGTGTCGGCGCTGCGCTCGCCGCGGCTGGTCTCGACGGTCCAGCGGCGCTCCGCGTCGTCCCAGCGGCAGGCCGCGACGTGCGTGCCGGTCTCGATGATCTCCTCGAGCCCGTGCTCCTCCACGACGGCGTGCAGGTAGCGCAGGATGTCGGCCTGGGTCGGGCACAGCCGCACCCAGTCGCGCCGCTGGGCGAACGAGAACGAGTAGAAGTGGCTCGGGACGTCGCAGGCCGCGCCGGGATACGTGTTGTAGAGCCAGGTGCCGCCGTAGCCGTCGGCCTTCTCGAGGATGCGGACGTCGCGGATCCCGTGGCGGCGCAGCTCGATCGCCGCGGCGATCCCGCCGAAGCCGGCCCCGACGATCAGCACGCTTCGCATCAGAAGACGTGGACGATGTCGCCCGTGTGCCAGCGGGAGTAGACGCCATGGGCGGCCCAGAGCGGGATCCGGGCGCAGCCGTGGCTGGCCTGGTAGGGCGGCACGGAGTGGTAGCCGTGGACCGCGTAGCCGCCGATGAAGTACAGCGTGTCGAGCATCCCGAGCGAGTTGTAGCCCGGGTCCTTGCGGTAGATCCGCCAGCGGCCGACGGGCGTGTTGCCGGTCAGGCCCGTCGAGGTGTTCACGACGTGCGCGACGCGCCCGCGGCGGACCTCGAACAGCACCTGGCGGCGCTTGTGGACCTCGATGTGGCTGCCCTTGCGCGAGGGCCGCGGGGTGTGGCCGCGGGCGAGCGCGTTCCACACCGTCCGGCCGACGGCGCCCGTGCGGGCGAGGCCCTCGACCTTCTGGAACGCGTAGACGGCGTCGCGCGTGTCGGCTCCGAAGGAGGCATTGCGGTTCGCGAGCAGGTAGTGCAGGCGGGCGAGCCGGCGCTCGAGGAAGCGCACGGCCGGCCCGCGCGAGCCCGCGGCCAGCGCCGGGGCCGCGATCATGACGCAGCGGCGGCGCGTGACGGCCGCGTAGCCGGGATTCGGCCGCACCCGGACGCGCACGCAGCGGCGCCCCGCCGTTCTCGCGCGCGTGCGCAGGCGGAAGCGGCCCTCGCCGCGCGCGGGCAGGTTGACCGTCCCGGCCGCGGCCGGGACGAGCCGGCCGGTCAGCGCGATCCGCCCGGCTGGGAGCCGCGTGCCGGTCCAGCGCGCGGTCAGGCGCGGCCGCAGCGTCAGCTGGACGGGATCCGAGGCGGCCGGCCCGGCGTGGGCCACGAGCTGCCCGGGCACGGTGGCGCGGGTCTCCAGTACGAACGTGCCGTCGGCGCGGGTCGTGCCGGCGGCCAGCTCCCGCGGCGCGCCGCCCGCAGGCTGGACGGTGACCGACACGGGCTGGGCCGCCTGAGGCGTGACCGTGCCGGTGAGCCGCAGCGGCTTGCCGTGCGCGCGCAGGCTCGGCGCCTTCAGGGTCACGGAGGGCGGCGCCTGGGCCGCCGCCGGCCCCGCCGCGGCGAGCGCCGCGAGGACCGTGACCGCGGCGGCGCGCCGAAATGGAGCCAGGTTCCGGTTCATGGGGCGGCATCCTGCCATGCGGCGGGTACGTGGGTCGCATGCCCACACTCGGACGTACCGGCCTCAACGTGTTCCCGATCTGCCTCGGCGGCAACGTGTTCGGCTGGACCGCCGACGAGCAGGAATCCTTCGAGGTGCTCGACGCCTACGTCGAGGCCGGCGGGAACTTCATCGACACCGCGAACTCCTACCTCGTCGAGCACGGCCGCTCCGAGACGATCATCGGACGCTGGATGGCCGACCGCGGCAACCGCGACGAGCTCGTGGTGGCGACGAAGGTCGGCGGCGGCAAGGGCGACAAGCGCAACCTGCGCCCGGAGACGGTCGAGCGCGAGGCGCGCGCCTCGCTGGAGCGCCTGCAGACCGACCGCATCGACCTCTACTACGCGCACTTCGACGACGAGGACGCCCCGCTCGGGCAGACGCTGCGGGCCTTCGACGCGCTCGTCGAGTCGGGCCAGGTGCGTGCGATCGGGGCCTCGAACTACTCGCCCGAGCGCCTGAACGCCGCGCTCGAGCTCCAGCGCGACCAAGGCCTGGCCGAGTTCACGGCGCTGCAGCCGCTCTACAACCTCGTCGAGCGCGAGTTCGAGCGCGCGCTGCTTCCCGTCGCCGACGCCTGGGACCTGGCGGTGCTGCCGTACTACGGGCTGGCCAGGGGCTTCCTCACCGGCAAGTACCGGCCGGGCGGCACGAAGGTCGAGTCCGAGCGGGCCGAGGCCGCGCGCGCCTACCTCGAGCGCGGCGGCGAGGAGGTGCTGGAGGCGCTCGACGAGGTCGCCGGGGCCCATGAGGTGCCCGTCGCCGCCGTGGCGCTGGCCTGGCTGCGCGCGCACCCGCGCGTCAAGGCGCCGATCGCCAGCGCCCGCACCGCCTCCCAGCTCGAGGAGATCCTGCCGGCCGCGACGCTCGAGCTCACCCCGCAGGAGGTCGACCGGCTCTCCGCCACCACCCGGTAGCGTCCGGGCCATGACTCCGCGCACCGTCCTGATCACGGGCTGCTCGACCGGGATCGGACGCGCCTGCGCCCAGCGCCTGGCCCGCTCCGGCCACACGGTCTACGCGACCGCGCGCCGCCTCGAGTCGATCGAGGACCTGGCGGCCGCCGGCTGCCGCACGCTCGCGCTCGACGTGACCGACGAGGCCTCGATGACGGCCGCCGTGGAGCGGGTGGAGGCCGAGCAGGGCGCCGTCGGCGCGCTCGTCAACAACGCGGGCTACTCGCAGTCGGGCGCGATCGAGACGCTCTCGATGGAGGACCTGCGGCGCCAGTTCGAGACCAACGTGTTCGGCCTGGTGCGGATGGCCCAGCTCGTGCTGCCGGGCATGCGCCGGGCGGGCTGGGGCCGGATCGTGAACATGAGCTCGATGGGCGGCAACTTCACGTTCCCGGGCGGCGGCGCCTACCACGCGAGCAAGTACGCGGTCGAGGCGATCTCCGACGCCCTGCGCTTCGAGGTCAAGGGCTTCGGCGTCGGCGTGACCGTCATCCAGCCGGGCGCGATCCGCACGGAGTTCGCCGGCACGGTCACGGAGCGGATGCCGGAGGGGGAGGGGCCGTACGCGGCCTTCAACGCCGAGGTCGGCCGGGCCACGCGCGACGCCTACGAGAAGGGTCCGCTCGCGCGCCTGGGCGGCGAGCCCGACGCCGTCGCGAAGGCCGTCGAGAAGGCGATCACGGCGCGGCGGCCGCCGATCCGCGTGCGCGTGACGCCGTCCGCGCATCTGCTGATCACGCAGCGGCGGCTGATGCCGGACCGCGTCTGGGACGGCTTCCTGAGCACGCAGTTCAAGCGCCCCCGGTCCTCATGAGGCTTGCTCATGCTCCCGAGCGGGGATGAGTGGGGCGTCAGGTAAGCGAGACCACCGGAGGCCCCATTGATCATCGCCGGAATCGTCCTGCTGTTGCTCGGCTTGCTACTGGGCGTCGGCATCCTCTACACGATCGGGATCATCCTCATCGTGATCGGAGCCGTGCTCTGGATCGTCGGCTCCACCGGCCGGGCGGTCGGAGGCCGACGGCACTACTACTGACCGTCGGGTCGCATCGCGCCGGCCGCGGAGGCGGCCGGCCGGCGCCCCTCAGGGGAGTTTGATCGGTGGGATCGTGACCGGGCCGGCCTGGACCGGCGGCGTCTGCACCTCCGGCACGGTCACCGGCGGCACCTTGACCTCGATCGCAGGCAGGGTGCCCGTCGGGTCCGTGACCTCGACCTCGCCGGCGGGAACGACGTCGGAGACGACCGGGACCTGCGGGACCACGACCGTCACACCGGAGCCCTCCGTCGAACCTCCGCCGGACGTACCGCCGCCTCCGCCGCCCGACCCGCCGCCGCCCGACCCGCCGCCGCCGCCCGACCCGCCGCCGCCGCCCGACCCGCCGCCGCCGCCCGACCCGCCGCCGCCCGGCGATCCGCCGTCGCGATCGCCGCCTCCGCCCGACGGGGCGTCGGCCCGCGGAGCGCCGGAGCCGTCGCCGCCCGTCGCGCCCTTGCGGGGCGCGTCGTCCGCCCGTCCGCGGGCACGCCCACCGCTCCGGCGCTCCCGGCGGCCCGCTCCGGGCTTCGCGCCGGCCCGCCGGGACCCGCCGCGGCGGGCGGCCGGCACCGAGGTCTCGCCGTCCCGTGCGCTCGCGACGGCCGCGCGGGCGTCGCCGGCCTCCCGCCCGGCCTGCACCGTGGGCACCGCCGCGACCCGCACCGGGCGGGGCGCGGCATCCGGGGCGGGCGCGGTCAGCGCGCCGCCGACGAGCGCGGTCGCACCCGCGGCGACGACGCCCTTGGCCAGCGGGGCGGCGCCGGCGCCCTGCAACCAGCCCAGCAGCCACGAGAGCAGCCGGGCCGGCTCGCCCGCGGCGATGCTCCACCAGGCGACGGAGCGCTCGCCCGTGTAGTAGCGGCAGAAGGCGGCGACCACACCGGGATCGAGTTGCGTGCCGGCCTCCGCCTCGATGATGTCGAGCGCCTTCTTGTGCTGCGCGCCCGGCCGGTAGGGACGCGTCGACGTGATCGCGTCGAAGGTGTCGGCGACCGCGATGATTCTCGCCCCGAGCGGGATCGCGTCGCCGGCGAGCCCGTCGGGGTAGCCACGGCCGTCCAGCCGCTCGTGGTGGTGGCGCACCATTGCCGTCAGCGCCGCGTCGCCGAGCGCAGCGACCATCTCCGCGCCGTCCGCCGGGTGACGCATGATCGCCGCGAACTCGTCGTCGTCGAGACGTCCCGGCTTGTTGAGCACCTCGCGCGGCGTGAGGAGCTTGCCCACGTCGTGTACCGCCGCCGCCGTGCGGATGCGCGCGACGTCCTCCTGCGCCAGCCCCATCCCGCGCGCGATCGCCTCCGCGTGGCGCGTCACCCGCCGCGAGTGCCCGTGCGTGTACGGGTCCCGCGCCTCCAGCGAGGCCGACAGCCCCTCGAGCAGCTCCGCTCGCCGGACGGCGCTCAGGTCGTCGTGCTCGCCGAGCAGCTCGTGCGCGCTCGACAGCCTCCGCTCCGCCCGCAGCCGCCGGATCCAGCCCCAGAGCATCAGGTCGGCGAAGACGATGTCGCGCGAGCAGCGGCGCCGCTTCCACAGCGCCGAGCCGAGGGCGGAGGCCAGCACGGACAGCCCGGCCGCCGCGGCCACCGAGCCCAGCGCGGAGCGGATGGCCCCCGTCGTCTGCAGCGCTGTCACGAAGGCGAGCGGAGCGCCGACCACGGCCAGCGTCGCCAGGACGACATACGGCCAGTGGGAGAGTGCGGAGGGAGCCGTCCGTGAGCGTCGCGCGCGCGGCACGAGATTGGTATCGGCGCGGCGGGCGCCCTGCCGCCGGCCGCTGGACGACAGTACGAGCTCGGGCCGCGGGGCTACTACCCGGCGGAGCTCCATTCGGGAGGCTCGTAGACCCCGCCGGGCACGCCGCCGACGCACAGCACGCGCAGCCCCTCGGGCCCCGAGGAGAGCACCCGCTCGGTGCCGGGGTCGACCTTGACGAGGTGGTCGGCGTCGAGCGGCAGCCGCTCGTCGCCGATGTCGACGCTGCCCGAACCGCGCAGCGCGACATAGAGCTCCTGCTGGCCCGAGTCGCCCTCGTCGTGCGACTTCGTCGAGTAGTCGGGTGGCAGGTCCATGATGTTCGCCCCGAACGCGGTGATGTCGAGGCCGGGGCGCACGAGCTTCGCGAACCCGTCCCACAGGGTCGGCAGCTCGTCGATCGCCTTCGCTGAGTAACCGGGCATGCGCCGACCGTATCCGCTCACGGCCCTCGCGTGTGGGCGCGCGCGAGGAACAGCCGGACTGGATCTCCGAGGGGCCTGGCCGCGATGTCGGGCGGCCAGGCCCGCGGGGCCGCGGGACAAGAGTTGCGCACTCCGGCGGCCGCGCGTAGGTTCGGGGCACCCCGACCCGAGGAAAGCGCAGTGCGAGCAGCCGCAGCCGGCGTCGTTCTCCTCACCGCAGCAACCCTGGCCGCGGCGACCGTCTCCGCGCGCGAGCAGACCGTCACCTGCCAGGCCGAGGAGGCGACGATCGTCGGCACGGCGGGGAGCGACATCCTGCTCGGCACGCCGGAGGACGACGTCATGGCGGGCCTCGGCGGCAACGACCGCATCGACGGCGCGGGCGGCTCGGACCGGCTGTGCGGCGGGGCCGGCGGCGACCGCCTGACGGGCGGCGCGGCCGACGACAAGCTCACCGGAGGAAGCGGCGCCGACGTCCTGCACGGCGGGGCCGGCGGCGACTTCGTGTCGGGCGGCCGCGGGCGCGACGAGCTCGACGGAGGTCTTGACGGTGACCATCTGCTCGGCGGTCGCGAACGCGATCTGCTGTGGGGCGGAGCCGGCAACGACAACCTCGACGGAGGGGCGGCGCGCGACCGCTGCAACGGGCAGGCGGGAACCGACAGCGGCAAGCGATGCGAGAGCTCGACGTCGATCCCGTAGAAGCCACGCTGCAGGACTGGGGCCAGCTGTTCAGCTTCGCCCCGGCGCAGGTGCTGCGCCCGGCGAGCGTCGAGGAGCTCGAGGAGCAGCTCGAGCGGATCCACCGCGGCGAGCTGGGCAAGGGCGGCGTGCGCGTGCTCGGCAGCCTGCACTCGTGCTCGAACCTCGTCGAGGCCGGCACGGTGATCGACACCTCCGGGCTCCCGAAGGCGCTCGAGTGGGACGCGGGCGACGGGGCCGTGACGGCGACGGCCAACCACTCCCTGCACGAGTTCCTGGCCGCGCTGTCCGAGCGCGGCCGGTCGGTCACCGCGACCGGCGGCACCGACCACCAGACGCTGGCCGGGCTGATCTCGACGGGCACCGCGCCGGCCAGCTCCGAGCATGCGCTCTACGACCTGCTCGACTGGGTCGAGGTCGTGACGGTCGACGCGTCCGGCCGGGCGGTGGAGCGCCAGATCGCGAGCAGCGACCCCGAGCTGCGGGCCGGCGTGTGCTCGCTCGGGCTGCTCGGCGTGATCACCCGCGCGCGCTTCCGCACGGTCGAGGAGCTGTACTTCGACGTCGTCCAGAAGGTCGTGCGCCTCGACGACGTGCTGGCCGACCTCGACGCCACGTCGGACACCTACGACTTCTGGCGCGTCAACTGGGTGCCGAAGTCCGACAAGGCGCTGCTGTGGGCCGCCACCGAGGTGCCGCGCGAGCGCTCGGACCCGCAGGGCGACTATCCCGAGGACCGCGCGGAGCAGCTGCTCGACGCCGTCTTCGGGGTCATCGACAAGCTGACGGATACCGGGCCGCTGCTCACCGCCAAGCTCGAGGCCATCTACGACGTGCTCGCTCTCGTCTACGGCACGCGGCACTTCACGGGCCCGCTGCGGACGATGCTCCCGGTCGACCGCCGCGCCCCGCTGCACGTGGCGATGGCGGAGTGGAGCTTCCGCCCGCAGGACGTCCAGCGCGTCCTCGGCGAGTGCGAGCAGTACTTCGGCGTCCACGGCTGGCCCAACATCCCGACGGAGATCGAGCTCACGCGCACCGACGGCGGCCGCCTGTCGCCGTGGAACTGGCCTGACCTCGACTACATCGCGAAGTTCAACTTCATGTACCTCACCGAGGTCTGCACCGAGCCGGGGGAGAAGGAGCAGATCTACGCCCACCTGCGCGGGCTCTGGGACCACCTGCTCGCCGCCCAGGTCCCGTTCAAGGCGCACTGGGGGAAGGTCAACTTCATCGACCCCGAGTTCGTGCGGCGCAACCACCGGCTCGACTCCTTCGCGCCGGGGATCGCCCCGCTGTTCCTCAACGACCACCTCGCCGCGCGACTGGGGCCCGTCTGATGCCCGCCTTCCCCGGGCTGACCGACATCCACGCGCATCCGGCGATGAACGCGTTCCTCTGGGACCGCGACCTGCGCAAGCACCACCGGACCGGCAAGGCGTTCAACCCGCTCGCCAGCCTGTCGGACTTCCCGATGCTCGAGCAGGGCGGCGTGAAGGTGCTGTGGTCCTCGCTGCACGTGCCCGAGCGGGAGTACTTCGGCTGCTGGCTGATCCGGATCGCGGCGCACTTCACCCGCGGCGGGCGCGACCTGCTGAAGCTGAACGCCTGGCAGTGCCTGCAGGTGATGATGGCCGCGATGGAGCGGCAGGTGGCGCGCACCGACCGCTTCGAGATCGCGCGCTCCAACGCCGAGCTCGACCGCGTGCTCGCGTCGGGCCGCACGGCGATCCTGCACACCGTCGAGGGCGGGCACGTCCTGGGCGCGGGGCTCGCGCCGGCCGACGTGCAGGGGCGGCTCGCGCGCGTCGACGAGCTCGCCGACCGCGGCGTGGCCTCGCTGACGCTCGCCCACCTGTTCCCCAACGACATCGCGGGCCACGCCGAGGCGATCCCGAAGGAGCAGCGCCACCTCCCGACATGCCCATTCGATACGGGCGTGGTCCTCACGCGCGGGCTGACGCCGACGGGCCAGGCGGTGGTCGACCGGATGGTCGCGCGCGGCATGGTCCCCGACGTCACGCACTGCACGCCCGTCGCGCGCCAGGAGGTCTACGCGCTGGTCGACGGCCGCGTGCCGGTGATCGCCTCCCACAACGGGCTGCAGCCGCTCAACCCCGAGCCGTACAACCTCGACCGGGCCGACGTCGACGCGATCGCCGCCTCGGGTGGGGTGGTCGGCGTGATCTTCATGCCCTACTGGCTCGACGGCTCGCACCCCGGGCCCGGCCTGGACGCGATCTGGCGCACGATGGACCAGGTGCGCGCGTGGACCGGCTCCTGGCAGCACGTCGCGATCGGGACCGATTTCGACGGCTTCACGGACCCGCCCGACGACTGCGACGGCGCGTACAAGCTCCCCGTGATCCGCGAGATCCTCGAGGCGAAGGGCCTCTCCCGGGCCGACGTCGAGGCCGTGCTCGGCGGCAACGCGCGCCGGGTGCTGGCCGCCGCGTGGCGCTAGGTCGAGCCGAGCTCGTCGCGCAGCGCCGAGCGTGAAGGGCTGAAGAAGTAGCCGCCGCCCGTCGGGACCACGAAGTCCTTCGCCGTCGTGAGCGTCGCGGGCGCGAGGTCGCTGCCGAAGATCGTGCAGGTGCGCTGCCGTCCCTGCCCGGGGTGGCCGTTCTGGCCGACGACCATGTCGAACCCGCTCGGGCTGCGCGGGTTGACCGGGCTGCCCATCCACGCCCGGCAGAGGAACTCGAACTGGTCCGTGATCGAGCTCTGGTAGGAGAGGAACAGCAGGCCGCGGTCGCCGTCGTGCGGGTCCTCGCCGTGCGGGTCACCCAGCGGCTGCCCGTACGGGAGCCCGCGCCGCAGCAGCCGGCGGTCCAGGCTCGCGCGGCTCGCGCCGAGGTCGTTGGGCGCCTCGCGCGGGTGGACCTTGCGGATGTGCGCCGCGAGCGGGCAGACCAGCCCGACGGGGTCCGGCTTCGCGTTCGGCCAGCGCGTGTTGGTGTCCGTGCCGTCGGTGAGCTGCAGCGTGCCGGCCTCCGTGGCGTAGCCGAACACGTTGTTGGCCTCGCGGTCGAGGCCGAGCGCCTCGTCGTCGGCCTCGGGCGTGCGCATCAGCGGGGCGCCCGAGCGCCAGCGGCCGAGCAGGTTGGCCGCCAGCCGGTGCTCGTCCCAGCCGGCGAAGCCCGGCTCGGCGCTCAGCCGCTCCGCCTGCTCGCGCATGAAGCCCCAGAACGCCGCGACGTCCTGGCGCAGCCGGCGGTAGACGGCGTAGGAGCCGTTGCGGCTCCAGGCCGGGCCGGGCCGCTTGACCCGGCCGGGCACGAGCGGGTCGGCCGAGGCGCCGGGGTAGCCGAAGACGAACTCGCCGGGCCACACGAGCAGCTGTCCGGGCAGGTCGTAGAGCCAGGTGTCGGGCTTCTGGTGGGGCTTGATCGTGCGGTGCCCGAGGAACTCGCCGTCCGCGATGCGCCCGCGCACGCCGGGCTGGGAGATCCCGTCCTGGAAGCCGAAGTGCTCCTTGCCCGTGGCCTCGAACTTGAAGCCGGCGTCGGTACGGAGCGCCTCGAGCCCGTGGGTTCCGGCGCCGGCCACCAGCTCGCCCACGCGGCGCTCCACCCTGGCCGGGTCGTCGCCCGCGACGATCAGCAGCACGTCGGGGTCGCGCACGACCCAGCGGGATGGGTGCCCCTCCGCCCCCCGGTCCGTGGGGTCGCCGAGCAGCGCCGAGCGCGCGGCCATCCCGAGCGTGAACGCCTCGTCGGTGAAGTCGGCGAGTGAGGCGGTGAGCGGCCCGGATCGCGCGACCAGCTTCGCGAGCCCGGCGCGGCTGAAGGCCACGTTGACCCACACGTCGTCGACCTCGTCCGGCACGGCGCCGATGCGCGCGCCGGCCGGCCGCAGCGTGCGCGCCTCTCGCACGCGCACGCGCGAGGCCATCACCGTCGCCAGGCTCGTCACCTGCTCGGCGAGGCCGCCGACCCACTCACGGGCGGCCTCCGCCTCGCCGATGGCGAGCGCCACCATCGTCATGTTCGCCTTGTTGAACCCCGGCACCGCGTTGCCCTGGATCTCGTCGACGTCCAGCAGCGGCTCCTCCGGCGGCAACGCCTGGGGGCTCATCGCCGCGTCCTCAGCGCCGGGCCGCTCGGGAGCGGGGGAGGGGGCGGCTCGGGCGCGACCGCCCGGCCGGCGGAGATCGCCTCGGCGTAGCTGAACACGGGGTCGTGGCCGAGCGGGACCGGCTCGCCCGGGTCCAGCGTGCGGACCATCCACGGGTTGTCGTGCTCCGCGCAGGCCCGGTAGGGGAAGCCGGAGGCCTTGTTGCCGAGCGCCCGGCCGAGGTCGGCCAGCCCGATCAGCTTGACCGTCATGCACTCCGCGAGCTGGCCGCCGTGGCGGATCGGGACGCCGCCGATCCGCACGTCGCTCACGGTGCGCGCCTCGCCCTCCGGCGGCGCGAAGACGGCGCGCTCGATCAGCCCCGGCCGCCCGCGCTCGAGGCGGAACCAGGCCTGATCGATCGGCTCCTCGCCGACGGTCCAGCCGGTCATGTCGAGGTGGTCCATGTAGAGCCCGACGGGGTTGGCGAGCGTGATGCCGAAGCCGAGGGCGGCGAGGTGGTTGACGCTGCCGCCGATCGTCGGGTCGCTGCAGCGGTTGGCGCCGCCGTAGCCCGCGCACGCGATCAGCGTGTCGGAGTCCGCCGTGCGCCGGCCGCCGCGCTTGCGCAGCACCGTCGCGTCGCCGCCGAGGAAGATCTCCGCCTGCAGCGTGTTGCTGGGGTGCGTGAGATGCATGATCCCGTCGGTCGTGTTCCAGCGGTTGTACGGGTTGTACTCGCCCTTCCGGTACAGCAGCCCGCCGCCGGAGTGGAGGTCCGCGGGGCAGACGAGGTCCTCGTAGCGCACCCGGTCGTCCACGAGGGTGCGGTAGAGCTCGACCAGCAGGTCGCGGTCGCCGGTGAACTGAAGGTCCGGCAGGCCGTCGCCGTCGGTGTCGAGCGCGTCGCCGTGCAGCGCCTGCCAGTACTCGGGCGGCTCCGACGTGAACGTCACGCGCGTGATCCGGCCGCGCTCGTCGCGGGTCACGCGCCACTCGCAGTACTCGTCCTGGGGCCGGTAGGAGAGGCTGTCCCAGACGCCGCCCTCGAAGTAGGTGGCCGGGGAGTCCATGCGCAGGCTGAGCGGCAGCACGTGGTCGGCCACGAGCAGCGCCCGCTCCCGCCCCCAGCGCCGGCGGAGGGTCCCGGGGAAGCCGTTCCAGACGATCTCCTGCTCGAGCACGGGCCCCTTCGGCGGGTCCGTGAGCTGGTTGAAGTACTGGCACGGCTGCCCGCGCAGCTGCGCCTCCTGCCGCGCGGCGGCGGAGTCGAACCAGTTCGAGACCGCCCGGCTCCACTGCGCGCGCTGTCCCTCGATGCCGTCGAAGTCCGGGAGGTGACCCGGCGGGTCATACGAGCCGAGTCGGGCTACGGCCACAGTGGCCCGAGTCTCTTCAAGCCACTGGAAACTGTCAACCCTCGAGAGGTAGGTTCTTGACCAGCTAGGCATGGAGCCCACCCGGCGCAGGATCTGGTCGCGAACCGGCCACATCGGCCTCGATCCCGTGCTCGTGCTGTGCGTCGCCGTCCTGCTCGGCTTCCCGGTGCTCGCGGCGCTCGTCGCCCGCGGGCTGCCCGTGCCGGCGAGCGAGCAGCGCGTCGCCGTGCCGGCGGGCGCGGCTGAGTCGCGCGACCTGCGTCCCGTGCCCGCGTTCGCGCGGGCGCCGGACGTCGACGCCGCGCTCGAGAGCCCGGCCGCGATGCGGGCGGCGCTCCGCGGCGCGATGGAGGGCGTCCTCGACGGCGGGCGGGCGGCGAGGCTGCTGGCGCTCGTGCGCTCGACCCGGACGCCGGACCTCGCGGGCGGCGAGAACGTGATCGAGCCGACGCGCGTGCCGTACCCGTATCGCTACCCGCGGATCGAGCGGCTGCTCCCGCCGGAGATGGGGGAGGAGGGCGGCGACCTCGGCGCCCTGCTGATCCTGGCGGCCGGCGCGTTCCAGGCCGAGTTCCCGAACGCCGGCCCCGTCGCCTTCGCGGTGCTCGACCGCGCCCGCGCCGGCGGCGCCTGCGAGCCGCAGCTCGACCTGGCCTTCCTGCTCTCGACGTCCCGGAACCCGTTCGACGACCAGGTCGCGCGCGAGTACGAGCGCGCCGCGAAGGCCTGCGGCGACGACCCGACGCCGCGCTGGCTGCTCGCCCAGTTCCAGTCGCAGCGGGCGTTCGCCTACGACAACGGCGACCGCCCGGGCCAGGAGCTCGAGCGCGCGGAGCGCCTGCGCCGGCCGATCGCCACCGCGCGGGCGCTGCAGCGCTCGCACCCCGGCCTCGCCGCGGGCTGGACCGCCGAGGCCGACACGGAGCTGCGGATCGGCTACCAGCTCGACCTCATGGCGCCGTTCGGGGCGCGGCAGCGCTTCCGGCGGGCGCTCGCCCTCTACCGCGCCGCGCGCCGCGTCGACGACGGGCCGGAGCCGGCGCTCGGCGAGGCCCGCGCGCTCGCCGCGCTGCACCTCTACGACCGCGCGGCCGCCGTCCAGGCGCGCGCCGCCGCGGCGCTCGACGGGATCGGCCCGGCGCAGGCGCGGCTGGTCGAGTACCTCGAGCGCGACCGGCAGTTCGCCGTCGCCGCGGACGCCGCGGCGGCGCTGCGCACGGCCCGCCACCCCGATCCGATCTCGCTGCTGATGAAGATCTCCCACGACGACGACGAGGCCCGGCTCGCCGCCGAGGAGGCGGAGGGCCCGCTGTCCACGGGTGCGAGCACGATGCGCGCCGTGCGGATCGACGTCGGGCCGCCGCCCGGCGGCGCCGGCGGCCCGGGCGCCGACCTGAGCTTCCTACCGCTGTATCGCGCGGTCGAGGGGGTGACCGGCCATGACCGCTGGTGCCCGGACTGGGCGCGGCGGCGCGACCTCGTCCTCGCGGGCCGTCCTCGCGAGGCGCTCGAGTCGATGCCCGCGCAGTTCGAGGATGTCAACCCGGACGGCTTCGAGACGGTGTGCGTGTTCGAGCACGCCGTGGCGATGCTCGAGGCCGTCGCGCTGGCGGAGGCCGGTGACCGCGCCGCCGCGCTGGCGCGCCTGGGCCGCGACGACGCCGAGTTCGCGCTCAACGGCAGGCAGCCGACCGACGCGCTGCGCGACGCGCAGCAGAACCTCTGGCGCTTCGCCGGGGACTACGAGCGGGCCGGCCGTGCCGTGGCCGCCTGGCTGCGCGAGACCACGAACAACGCCGAGGCGATGGACCGTGCGGGCGAGATCGCGTTCCTGGAGGGTCGCCACGACGACGCGGCCCGCTGGTTCGGCCGCTCGGCGTTGGCCGTCCGCGGCGCGCAGGGGGTCTGGACGGCCGGCGAGGCGCGCGGGCAGCTCAAGCGCGGCACGGCGCTGGCTCGCCTGGGGCGTCGCGACGAGGCGCTCGCCGAGCTCGACCAGGCGCAGCAGACGGCCGTCCGCGCCGCCGCGCTCGCGCGCCGGGACTCGCAGTACGCCGCAGAGGTCGAGAACGAGTTCTACGCCTACCACGCGCTCGCCCAGGCCGGTGAAGCCGCGCTGCTCGCCGAGCGCTACGACGAGGCCTCGGAGCTCTACGCCAACGCCGCGGACCGCTCCCGGTTCATGCCGTTCCTCCCGGCCGACGTGGACCCGCTGGCCCGGCTCGAGGTGCTGTTCAACAACTGGGCGCTCGCGGACGCGATGTCCGGCCGGCCGCGGACGGCGCTGGCCGCTGCGCGTCGCGCCGTGGACACCGATCCCGCGAACCCGCTGTTCCGCGACACGGAGGGCTTGGCGCTGCAGAAGCTCGGGCGTGCGGCGGAGGCGGCGCGCGCGTACCGCGCCGCGGTCGATTCCGAGGCCACGGACTACCCGGCGTGGAACAACCTTGGCGTGGCGCTGGCCGAGACCGGCGACGAGGCGGGCGCGGCGCGCGCGCTGCGGCGGGCGGTCGGCGCGCGCGAGGACTACGCGCTCGGCTGGTTCAACCTCGGCGTGGCGCTCGAGGAGCGCGGACTCTGGCATGCGATCGGCGCGCAGGGCGCCCTGGGGCGGGCGATCCGCGCCGACGGCGCGCTGCGCGACCGCGAGCACGAGCTGGTGGCCGACGACGAGGTCTACGTCACCGACCTCGACCTCTCCAAGCCGCTCCCGCCGGAGTGGTCGTTCAGCGAGACCCAGGACCGGGCGCCGGTCGCGGCCGCCGGGTTCGCCCTGGCGCTGCTGCTCGGGCTGCGGCTCACCCGCTCCCTGTCGGGCCGCAGCGCATCCGGCGTCGGCGAGCGCCTGTTCGCCGTGCTGCGCACCTGGATCGAGCGCGTGCCGCCGCGCGTGCGCTACCCGCGGGCGACGCTCGCCGTGGCGGCCACGGTCGCCGTGTTCGTCTGGCCGCTGGTGCGCGCCGGCACCGCGGGCCTCGGGGGCGTGATCCTGCTCGGGCTCGGCTGCCTCGTGCTGATCGCGGCCGTCACGCGGGCGCGCACGCTCGCGGCCCGCCGGGCGGGCGTCGCGCTCGAGCAGCGCACCTGGACGCCGGGCGTCGCGTTCGGGCTGGTGGCCGGGGCGCTCGGCGCGCCGTGGGCGCCGCTGCCGGTGGCCCGCACGGACGCGGAGAAGGACGCGTCGCCCGCCCCGGAGGCAGGCGCCGCCCCGACCCCGCCTCCGTCCGCGTCCGTGCACCTCGTGGGGCCGGTGCTCGCCGGCACGCTCGCGCTCGCGCTGCTGATCCTCGGCATCTGGCTCGAGGTGCCGGTGACCCGCTCGCTCGGTGCGGCGGCGCTCGTCATGGCCGCCTCGATGCTCACCCCGATCGAGCCGCTCGACGGCGCGGCGGTCGCGCGGACCCCGGTCGCCGCCACGGCCTCGTTCGTGTTCGTCGGGGCCGTCGCGCTGATGGCGATCGGCCTGCAGTGACGCGTCAGCGTCGCGTGCGGATGTAGCGCTCGACGGCCGAGCCGATGCGCGCTCCGGTGCCGCCGGTGGACCGGCCTCCGCGGCGCCCCGCACCGCGGGCCGGCCGGCGTCCCCGGCGCGCGGTGGTGCCGCCGCCGAACTGCTGGAGAAGTCGTCTGATCATGGGAAGAGGCTTGCCGCGGGCCTCGTGCCCCAAACGGTCATCTGCGCTCACCGTCCGCGTCCTCATATGATCGCGCCAGCCTGCCGGGAGAGGAGGGAGCAGACCGTGAGAATCGCGATCGTGGGTGGAGGCCCGGCCGGGCTCTACTTCGCGATCCTCGCCAAGCGGCTGGACCCCGCCCACGACGTGCGGGTCTACGAACGGAACGCTGCTGACGACACGTTCGGCTTCGGCGTCGTCTTCTCCGACGAGACGCTGGAGGGGATCGAGGCCGCCGACCCCGAGACGTTCGCCGAGCTCGCCCCGCTGTTCGCCCGCTGGGCGGAGATCGACGTCCACTACAAGGGCGAGGTCGTGACCTCAGGCGGCCACGGCTTCTCGGCGCTCAGCCGGCGGGAGCTGCTCGGCGCCCTGCAGCGGCGGGCCGACGCGCTCGGCGTGCGGCTGCACTTCAGCGCTGACGCCGAGCTCGCGGACGCCGACCTCATCGTCGGCGCCGACGGCGTCAACAGCACGGTGCGCCGCATGCACGAGTCCGCGTTCCGCCCGTCGCTGGACCCGCGCCGCTCCAAGTACATGTGGCTCGGCACCGACCTCGTCTTCGACGCCTTCAAGTTCTTCATCGCCGAGACCGAGCACGGCGTCTTCCAGGTCCACGGCTATCCCTACGGAAACACGCTGAGCACGTTCATCGTGGAGACCTCGGAGGAGACGTGGCGGCGCGCGGGCCTCGACCGCGGCGAGGCGCTCGCGCCGGGGGAGAGCGACGCCGCCGGCATCGCGTTCTGCGAGGAGCTGTTCGCCGGCGCGCTCGGCGGCCACCGGCTGATCGGCAACCACTCGCGCTGGATCAACTTCGTGACCGTCCGCAACGCGGCCTGGCACCACGAGAACGTCGTGCTGCTCGGCGACGCCGCGCACACCGCGCACTTCTCGATCGGCTCGGGCACCAAGCTCGCGCTCGAGGACGCGATCGGCCTCGCCTGGGCGCTGCGCGAGCAGCCCGGCGACCTCGGCGCCGCGCTGGCGGCCTACGAGGCCGAGCGGCGCCCGATCGTCGAGAGCACGCAGCGCGCCGCCCAGGGCAGCCTCGAGTGGTTCGAGGGGATCGCGCGCTACGTGCGGCAGCCGCCCGTGCTGTTCGCCTTCAACCTGCTCACGCGCAGCCGCCGCATCACCTACGGCGAGCTGCAGCTGCGCGACCCCGGGTTCGTCGAGGAGGTCGACGCCGCCTTCGGCTGCGCCGGCCGGCCGCCGATGTTCACGCCGTTCCGCATGCGCGAGCTGGAGCTGGCCAACCGCGTGGTCGTCTCGCCGATGGACATGTACTCCTCGCGCGACGGCACGCCGGGCGACTTCCACCTCGTGCACCTGGGCGCGCGCGGGATCGGCGGCGCCGGGCTGGTCATGACGGAGATGATCTGCGTGTCGCGCGAGGGCCGGATCACTCCCGGCTGCGGCGGCCTCTATGCGGACGAGCACACGGACGCCTGGGCGCGGATCGTCGACTTCGTGCACGCGCATGGCCGGGCCCGCGTCGGCGCGCAGATCGGCCACTCCGGTCGCAAGGGCTCGACGCAGCTGATGTGGGAGGGCGAGGATCAGCCGCTGCCCGACGGCAACTGGCCGCTGATCGCCCCGTCGCCGCTGCCCTACCTGCCCGGGACGAGCCAGGAGCCGCGCGAGATGACCCGCGCGGACATGGACGCGGTGCGCGACCAGTTCGTCGCCTCGGCCCGCGCGGCGGCTGACGCCGGGTTCGACCTGCTCGAGCTGCACATGGCCCACGGCTACCTGCTCTCGTCGTTCCTGTCGCCGCTGACCAACCTCCGGCAGGACGGGTACGGCGGCGCTCTGGAAGGGCGTGCGAGGTGGCCGCTCGAGGTGTTCGCTGCGTGCCGTGCGGTGTGGCCGCAGGAGCGGCCGATGTCCGTGCGGATCTCGGCCACCGACTGGGTCGACGGCGGCTTCGACGGCGAC